>CAXTIG010000044.1:0-58534 GCA_964244295.1 uncultured Cytophagales bacterium | reverse complement strand
GCGTTAGGCCGCACCTGAAGGTTTAATCAATGACACACTTCGTTGAACATTCCCAACCAGAAAAAATTGAATTATTTCAAAAAATAATGCGCTTTTCGCTTGACATTGATTCGACGCTTCATTTACCTTAACCCTCGCTCTTCCTTACCGCCGCCTTCTCCAGTTTTAATTCAGAAAGAAATTTTTGGGTGATTCCAACCCTTTCGGGTTGGGGTGTGTCTTTGCCAGTAAACCGTCCAATTTCATCTGTCATGAAAACCCTACTTAACCTCAGCCTCTTGCTTGCCGTCCTCTTTTCTACGGCCTCTACGTGTTCCAACCAGGACACCACTCCTGCCTTACCGCTGGTTTTTAAGTTTGAATTGCTCAACGACAAGGGTGACGTTTCCACGACGTTTGCTGAGGGCGAAGACATTGCCCTGCAGCTGTCCGTCACTAACTCTACCAGTCAGCGGGTAAGTTTGTACAACTTTTACTCCATTTTCGGCACGCCCACTAGCGAAACTTTCTGGATTGATCAGAAAATTCTCAAAGAGAATAGCACCAGTGAGACTTGGGTTCGCTTAGGAAGGGCTTGTTTTCCGGCGATTACGTACAACGACGGTCGAATTGCCATTGGTCCTAACTCAACCTACAAGCTTTCCATGAAGTGGCTGGATGCAAGACCTGGCTGTCAGGCCAACAACCAGCCTTTGAAGAAAGGAGAATACCGGGCTGGTTTCACCGAAGAATTTACAGGTAACGGGGGTGAGTACGACGGACAATCTGTCACGCCCATGTTTATCGTTCCCTTTGAAGTAAAGTAGTTGCCCAGCTTCCCATTTGCTTGGTTTAATACGGTGTAACTTCAAACCATCGACCGCCATGCGATTCCTTTACACTGCTGTATCAATGGGTTTGTTCCTGTTGACGGCCCCTTCTTTTTCCCAGATCGTCACCCGACAAATCGAGAACGAACGTATTCAAAGTCGGCTTCCGTTTGGCGCTAAGCCTACCTTGCCAGTTAAAGAATTTCGAGTGAACGAGGCTGAAGTTCAATCTTTGCAGAAGCAAGATTCTGTCGAGCAAAAACTGGGTGGTTTCCCGTTCCGGTTTGGAAAAGGGTTCAAGACCGACCTAAGCCTGTCTGATGGAACGTGGACGGAGCTTTCGGAGGGAAAGGGAAGGGTGTGGCAATTACAAATTTCTTCGCCCAACGCATTTTCGCTCAACTTCCTCTTCGACAAATTCGAGTTGGTCAAGGGTGCCGAGCTGACGCTATACAACGCCGAACGGACGATGCAGATGGGGCCGATCACGGCCGAACACAACAATGAGTTCAAGTTGTTATCTACCGATTTGATCAAAGGTAATTCGGTAATTATCGAACTTTTTGAACCTGGCAACGTGGTCGAACACAGTAATTTTCACATCTCAAAAGTGGTGCATGGGTATCAAAATATGTTCAATGTAGGCGGTTACGGACAATCGTTGAACTGCGAGGTCAATGCCTTGTGTTTCACGGGTAGTGCCTACCACGCTCAAACTAACTCGGTTGCCCTCGTTCTTCTGGGTCAAGAAAGAATCTGCACAAGTACACTGCTGACTACCGCCTGCCAAAACTTCCGACCATATATGCTGACCGCATTTCACTGCTTAGATACGGGTAGTGAACCGTGCGATATCGATTATCAAAATGGTGCTGTATCCCAGACCGAAATAAACAGTGCGCAAAGTTGGACATTTCGCTTTCAATACAAAAGTCCGAATTGTAGTCCTACCAGCGAACCTTCAGTAACCTACTCATACTCTGGAGCTACCTTCCGGGCGGGTAATGCGGCCTCCGATTTTGCGCTACTCGAAATGACGAACGCACCTAATCCAGGCACTGGTATTCACTACGCTGGATGGAACCGCAGCACGAATGCACCCAGTAGTGCTGGCGTTTTACACCATCCCATGGGGGACGTTATGAAAGTTTCTTTAGCAAACAGTTCCGTACTGCGCGACAACGCTCTAGGAATTAATATTTGTGGTGACACCAGAACAGTAAACTACCCAGCAAACAGTTTATGGGAATTGACCCTAAATAGTGGAGCGTTAGAAGGAGGATCTTCAGGCGCAGCTTATTTTGATCCAAATGGCAGAGTTTTTGGTCAACATACAGCCGGTGCCTCTGTCTGTAACAACAACACCAAATTTGGCGGAGCCTTCCACGTTTCCTGGACGGGCGGAGGCACCGCCGCCACCCGCCTCAGCGACTGGTTGGATCCCAGCGGTACGGGAGCAACGACCACAAACGAAATTACGGCATTGCCTTCTGCTTCCGGCCCTAACTTTTTCTGCACTAGCGCCACGTACAGCCTCACCAACGCGCCTGCTGGAGCCAATGTATCCTGGTCGGTCAGCCCTTCCTGGGCGGTCTCTCCCTCGTCGGGAACCGGATCAACTGCTAACATCAGTCGGGTCAGCAACGCCGATGCCACCATCACGTTCCGGATTGGGTGTGACAACGGTGTGCCATATTCGGTCAATTTCCACATCGGCGACTACAGCAGTTCCAACTACCCCATCTCCGGCCCTTCCTCCGCCGGTTGCAACCAATTCGTGTATTACAACACCAACTTATTGCCGGGTGCCACTAACTACCAGTGGTCATGGCCGAGCAGTTGGAGCTACGTCTCCGGTCAGGGCACTCAGTACCTGGCCCTGAAAACGGGCGGGTCGGGTTCTGGGGGGATCGTCAGTGTGCAGGTGAGTGCCTGCGGGGGCAGCGGGGGTAGTCCGGCAACCCGCTACACGTCCGTGAGTTGCTTTGGCCGCCTGGCCGCCGAGGTCTTTCCCAATCCCGCCTCCGGCCAACTCGACATCATCGGTGGCCGGGAAGGGGGCCGCGAGGGCAGCGCCCGCGCCGTGGTCATCGAACCAGGTGGTGCCTACGAAGCGCGGTTGTTCAACCCGGTGGGTCGGCTCGTGCGCAGAGGCACGGGTGCGGATGGTAAACTTTCTTTCAACGTCCAGGATTTGCCCGATGGAGTGTACATCCTGCGGTTGGACGATGGCGGTGGTCGTCCCCTCACGCAACGCGTCGTCGTGGCCCACTGAGCATTTTCTCAAAAAAGCGGCGGGCTTCGGGGTGTTAAACCCGAAGCCCGCCGCTTTTTTGAGAAAATGCCCAACTTGTTCCGTTCGGTGAGGACACCGAACGGAGCGGTTCAGTTTTCGTAAAATATCCCCACCACCTCCAGCCCCTCTTCCCCCCGCGCCGTGCGCAGAGAAACCGTCTCGCCCACCCGCCGCCCCTGCACGGCCTGGGCAATGGGCGCGGTAAACGCCACCCGCCCCTCCGCCACCGATGCTTCATCGACCCCGACGATGGTAAACCGCCGCTCCGGCGTTCCTTTTTTCCCGGAACGGGGACGTAGCGTCACCGTGGCCCCGAAGCGTACTTCGTCGGGCGCGGGGTCGGGTAGTTCCAGCACTTTCGCGCTGGCGAGGCGGCTGTTCAGGTTGGCGATGCGGCCGTTGAGAATGGTCAGTTGCCGGGTGCGCTCGCTCTCGTCGCTGGTGTCGGCCTGGGTGCGGGTGCGCTCGGCTTCGAGTTCACTCAATTCGGTTTTCAGTTGGGCCAGGCCCCTGGGCGTTACGTAGTTGGGCGTACCCGGCGGCAGGGGTGCGCGGGCGGGAATGACGACGGGGTCGTCGATGACGTCGGATTTGAGGAAAGCGCGGCTCATGGTTCAACCTGATTTTGAAACGAAGGGAAAAGAATCGTTCCGGTGAACCGTATGAACCAGGAGCCGCGTCTTGTTACTGCGGAAACTGCGAGGCATCCAGCCCCGGAATCAGCCGGAGGGCGTTTTTGTAGTACACTTTCTTCAGAATCGCGTCGGGCAGGCCCAGGCCGTACATCCGCCAGAAGGCGTGGTATTTTTTGTGGTACGGAAAATACTCGTCTTCGGTTTCGAGCACCCGGAAGTACGTGGCGTACTCGCTCGGCACCCAGGAGTCTTTGCCGAACAGAATCCGGTCCTGGTATTTCTCGAAAAACTTCCGCCCCGTGCGCGGCTGCCGCCCCAGTTCGGCAATCACCGCCCCGATTTCCACGCTCACGTTGGGGAGGGTCGTCAGGATGCTGTCGAGTTTGGCCAAGTCGTTGGGGTACCAGCCCATGTGGGCGGCGATGAACTTCGTTTTCGGGTTTTTCCGAAAGGCGTGGTGCTGCTGGGCAATGAGTTGTTCCCAGGTAAACTCGTCTTTGCTGCCGCGCTTGCGGCCTTTGTGAATTTTGAGTTCGAGCCAGCGCTCGTTGTAGCGATCGAGCGGGTCCCAGAACGGGCGCGGATCGGCGGTGTGGATGAGCACGGGTACGCCCAGTTGTCCCGCTTTTGCCCAAATCGGGTCGAGGCGGGGGTCGTCCACCGGCACGAGCTTGCCCGCGTTGTCTTTCACGCTGAAACCCAGGCTTTTGTAAATTTTTAGTCCTTTCGCCCCTCGCTTTACGTCTTCCTCCAGGAGTTTTACGGCCCCTTCGGTCCAGCCGGGTTTCCCGATTCCCTCAAACACAATGTTGGTGAAAATGGCAAAGCGATTGGGTGCGTTTTTGCCAACGTTGGTCAATCCGGCGGTGAGAAACGTGGTGCTTTCGTCGATGTCACTGGTTCCGCCGCGCCCGCTGAGGTTGACCATCACGGCCATGTTGAGCGCATCCATTTCGTTCAACAGGCCACCCAATTCCCGTTTGGGCATATCGAACTGGTGGTTGTGTACGTCGATGAAGGGGAATCTCGAACGGGTGGGTTTATGCTCGGCCACCTTGAGCGTCGAAATGGGGTCGTATTCTTCAAAACCCAGTGGCTCGGTGGCCATCGGCGGGGCGGAGGTTTGGGCCGAAAGCAGGTGGGTGGCACTACACAGCAGCAGCAGGAAGACGTTTTTTTTCATGGTGGGAATCAGGGGTGAATCGTACTCGTAAAGGTATTGACTAATTGCCATCCCAACGAAGGCTGTCATCCCGACCAAGAAGGTTTTCATCCCGACGAAGGAGGGATCTCGTTGGAATGCCGCCTACTGGGTTGGTAACCCAACGATGGCCAAACAGCCAGCTACTCGGCATCCCAACGAGATCCCTCCTTCGTCGGGATGACAGCCTTCGCTTCATCGGGATGACAACCGACTTACCTTGTTTTGGCAACCCCCGGCACCGGGATTACGGGCAAAATTACCCGCGTTTGGGGCAAACTTTCGGGGTATTCATCGCGTAAAAACTGAATCAACGCTTCGCGGACGTGGCAGCGCAGGTCGAAGGCCGTGCCTGCGTCGGGGGCCGAAGCCAGAATCCGCAGCACCAGGCAGGTGGGCTGGGTGTCGGTTACCTGCACGGCAAAGGTCTCGCCGTTCCAGAGCGGGTCGGCTTCGACCACGTGTCGGGCTTTTTCCCGGAGCTTTTCCACCGGCACGGCGTAGTCGAGGTAGAGCAATACCGCCCCGGTGAGGGAGGCGTCGTGGTGCGTCCAGTTCTGGTAGGGGTTTTCGACAAAATAGGTAATGGGGAAAATAATCCGCCGCCGGTCCCAGACCCGCACCACCACGGTGGTGAGGTTGATTTCTTCGATGCGGCCCCACTCGTTTTCGGCCACCACGGCGTCGCCAACCCGGATTTGCTGAGTAAAGGCAATCTGCACCCCAGCCAGAAAATTGGCGAGTGTTTTCTGGGCCGCAAAACCCACCAGCACGCTCACAATGCCCGCCGAGGTGAGCAGGCTCAGGCCCACCTTGCGGCTGCCCTGAAACGAGGTGAGCAACAACGCCACACCAACCAGCACCACGACCGTGCCGATGATGCGCCGGACGAATTTTACCTGGGTGACGAATTTTCGCTGGGGTAGGTTGCCGTCGTCGTTGAGGTCGGTGTGGCGGATGAGGTACAACTCGCCGACTTTCAGCAAGCGCAGGGCCATCCAAAGGCAGGCCAGCAGGAACAGCAGTTCGGAGGCTTTATCGACGTTGGGATGCCGTCGCAGAAACCGCGCCGACTGCACGTTGGTGGCCATCAGAAAAAACAGCGCGGGCACGAAGGCGTAAAATGCCCGCTTTACGTACCGCCGCAGCAGCCCCAGCAACTCATTGGGGCGACGGCGCAGCACAAAACTAACGGCCCAGGTCGTGACCAAACACACCAGCAAGCCCGCCAGCACCGCCCCGGCCAGGAGCAGCCAGCCGTTTTTCAGAAAAAACCGCTGGGTTTGGTTCCAGTCGAGGTGCTGAAAAAAGTCGCTGAGGGTTTCCATGCAGGAATGTTCGTCGAAACAAAAACCAAATTTACGGCCTGACCGGGGCGGAAACGAATTTTACCAGGCCCCGGCGTTCGGATTTTCCCGTGGGAACGACTATTTTTATCTTTTCCGAAAACGAGGAAGGATAGCGCGGAAGGCGGCTGTCACGCGGAGCGGAGTCGAAGCGCGGTGGCGTAGCGCTTCGACTCCGCTCCGCGTGACAGCCGCCTTCCACTGGTTTGCCGAAAAAATTACCAGCGCCCCACCCCCTGAATCGAGTACCCGGTTTCAGTTTCACTTCTTTTCTACGCTGGTTATGCGCCTCCTCGCCCGAATTCTTCCCGTTTTACTGGTTTTTGCGACGACTTTTGTCGCCGCTGCCAAGTCGCTGCTCATCCCGATGGACGAGCGCCAGAGTAACCACCTCAAAGCCTACGGCATTGCCTACCAGGAGTTGAAAAAAGATCACGAAGGCGACTGGCTGCTCAACTACCGGGGCGGCAGTTTTCTGTTTACCCACACCTCGGCCCTCGAAACCGAATGCCGGGTGCGGGGGGTATTCTGCGAGGTGATTTCCGACGCCGAAGCGGCCGCGATTCAGCGGCAAATCGCCGACCCCGACGTGAATCAAAACGCGGTGAAGCTTTTCAAAGCCGCCAAAATCGCCGTGTACAGCCCCATCAAGGTCAGCCCCGCCGAATTTGAAGACACCGACGCCGTGCTGCTCGTGCTGCGCTACGCCGAGATTCCCTTCGAGGTGGTGTACGACGAAGAAATTCTGCGCGGCGACCTGGCCAAGTACGACTGGCTCCACCTCCACCACGAAGATTTTACGGGGCAATTTGGCAAAAACCTGCGGCGGCTGTCGGTGCGCGACCGCGAGGCGCAGGAGGCCATTGCCCGGAAGTTCGGCTTTGCGAAAGTCTCCCAGGCCAAACTCGCCGTGGCGAAAGCCATCAAGGGCTTCTGCGCCGGGGGCGGGTATTTGTTTGCGATGTGTTCGGGGGCCGAAAGCTTCGACGTGGCCCTGGCCGCCGAGGGCCTCGACATCGTGCCCAGTCAGTTCGATGGCGACGGCGTGGATGCCTCCGCCCAGAGCAAGCTGGATTTCGACAAAACGCTGGCTTTTCAAAAATTCACCCTTGAACTCGATGGCGACAACGGCTACGGGATGAATTCTTTTTCCGACATCAACGCCGGGGGCGGCTGGGGCTACGGCGAAGACAACACCTTTTTTTCGCTCTTCGATTTTTCGGCCAAATCGGACATCATCCCGACCATGTTGACCCAAAACCACGAGAGCACCATCCGCGAATTTATGGGTCAGACCAGCGCCTTCAAGAAAAGTACCGTGAAATCGAGCGTTCTCGTGATGGGCGAAAGCCGGGCCTCGCACCGCTACATTTACGGCGAACTGGCGCGGGGGCAATTTACTTTTTACGGTGGCCACGACCCCGAAGGCATCCGGGGTTTTCACCGAATGCCCACCGACCTGAATATGCACCCCCACTCGCCCGGCTACCGGCTGATTTTGAACAACGTGCTGTTTCCGTCGGCGAAGAAGAAGAAGCGGAAAACGTAGGAAAAAGGGGAAACGAGCGCGGGAAGGTTTTTTTCGCCACATCAACTAGCCAGGACAACCCAGTTTTAGTTCGCATGAGCCGTTTTACGTACACCCGCCAGGATACCTTGCTTCGCGGCCTGGTGTTGCCGGGGTACGTGGGCGTGATCAACTGGATGCTGCTCGGCAACGCCTACTGGCGGGAGTGGCGCGTGTTCCTGCCCACCACGCTCCTGGGTTTTTTGGTGTTTTACGGGCAATGGCTCGCCAACAACCACACCGCTATTGGCTTGCACCGCCGCTATCCGCAGTACCAGCAAACCCTCCGGCGTCTCCTCGTTAGCCTGGCCCTGCTCATCCCCCGCTGCGCCCTGACGGTGCTGCTGGTGTACTGGTTTTACGACTGGGCCGAATGGGGCGGGTACGATCCCCTGCCACCGGGCCTGAAATGGGCCGAGGTAACGACGCTGATCGTAGTGGTGGGGGTCACGAGTGCTTTTGAAAGCATCACGGCCTTCGAGCAATGGCAACGTCTTTTGACCGAAACCGAAAAGCTAAAAAAAGCCAACCTGCAAAGCCAGTTCGAGAGCCTCCAGCAGCAGGTGAATCCGCATTTTTTGTTCAACAGCCTCAACTCGCTTTCTTCGCTCATCGAAGAAGACCCCCGGCAGGCCGAACTGTTTCTCGACGAACTCAGCAGCGTGTACCGCTACCTGCTCCGCAGCAACGAAAGCGAACTCACCCCGCTGGCCGATGAACTGGCCTTCGTCAATTCGTATTTTTACCTCCTCGGCATCCGCTACGGCGCGGGCATCCGCTTCGAGCAGGCCGTGAGCGAAACCTACCTGGCCTACCAGATTCCGCCGCTGACGCTGCAATTGCTGGTCGAAAACGCCGTGAAACACAACCGCATCCTGCCCGAAGAACCCCTGACGATTGAACTGAAAACCACCGACGAGGGCCAGTTGCTGGTGCGCAACTCCCTCCAGCGCCGGGAGCAGCGGGCGCTTTCCAATCAGGTCGGTCTGGCCAACATTCTCAACAAGTACGCCCTGCTGCGCCAACCCGCCCCGGTCATTGCCGACAACGGGCACACGTTCTGCGTGCAACTGCCGCTCATTCACCCCCAATTTAGCCCCGGTGGGGTTTTGGTATGACGCCTCTCCACAACACCCGCCTGCGCTGGCTCGGACCGCTGGGCCTGTTCCTGTTTGGCAGCGCGTTTTTCCGGCTCACGTTCTGGCTGGAGGCCTCGCCGCGTGCGATGGTCCATTCGTTGCTGGTTGGCTTGTCGGCGGGGTATTTATTCTGGAACCTGGCCCGCTGGGTGATTCAGCGGGTGCAACGCCGTTTTCCGGGACTAGAACGCACCCAGACTCGCTTGCTGTGGATGCTGCTGTTCGCCCTGGTGGCGGTGAACGGAGCCGTTTTTTTTCGGTTCAGCCTGCATATTTTGCTAGGTTCGCGCGAAACACTGTGGCTCGGCCTCGTCGATTACGTCACCTCGGCGGGGATTCAGTTGTTTTACTACGGGGTGTACGTAGGCATTTACGAAGGCGGGTACCTGTTGCGGCAGTGGCGGCAAACCTACCAGGAGAAAGAAGACTTGGTGAAAATCCACTGGCAAACCCGCTTCGACTCGCTCAAGGCCCAGGTCAATCCGCATTTTTTGTTCAACAGCCTCAACACCCTCTCGGCGCTAGTAGACGAAAACCCCCGCCTGGCGTCGGCGTTTGTCGATGAAATGAGCAGCGTGTACCGCTACCTGCTTCGGAGTAATCAGGCCGAACTGCTGCCGCTCCGCGCCGAACTATCGTTTATTCAGTCGTATTTTCACCTCCTGAAAACCCGCCACGGGACGGGTATTTCCCTCTTCATCGAGGTTTCCGAAGCAGCCCAACAGACCCTGATTCCGCCGCTGACGCTGCAATTGCTGGTCGAAAACGCCGTGAAACACAACCGCATCCTGCCCGAAGAACCCCTGACGATTGAACTGAAAACCACCGACGAGGGCCAGTTGCTGGTGCGCAACTCCCTCCAGCGCCGGGAGCAGCGGGCGCTTTCCAATCAGGTCGGTCTGGCCAACATTCTCAACAAGTACGCCCTGCTGCGCCAACCCGCCCCGTTCATTGCCGATGACGGGCTGACCTTCAGCGTATACCTGCCTCTGATTCAGTCCGAGGTCAATTCCGGAAAAATTCCCGTATGAACTCAGTCAACGACACCCGCCTGCAACTAGTCGGCCCGATCGTGCTGATGTTTTTCGGCACGTTCTTCTTCCGGCTCGACATCTACTTCAACGTGTCGGGGATGGAGTTGTTCCTGTTCAACGTCGTGGCGCTGGCCGCCGGGTACCTGTGCTGGAACCTCAGCCGTTGGACCATCCTGGCCATTCAGCGCCGGTATCCCGGCTTACCGCAGGTACAAAAACGCCTCTTGTTTTACGCACTGACGTTTCCGATGCTGGTCAATTTCGCCGTGTTTCTTCGAATCGAAGTCCACGCCCTGCGGCATAGCCTCGGCTTGGTGATGCCCGATTTGGTCGACTACGCCACTACCACCGGCATTCAGGTGTTTTATCACTGCATTTACTTCGGCCTGTACGAGGGCCTGTACGTGCTGCGGCAGTGGCGGCAAACCTACCAGGAAAAAGAAGCCCTCGTAAAAATTCAGTGGCAAACCCGCTTCGACTCGCTCAAGGCCCAGGTCAACCCGCATTTTTTGTTCAACAGCCTCAACACGATTTCGTCGCTCATCGACGAAAGCCCCCGGCTGGCGAGTGATTTTGTGGACGAACTCGCCAGCGTGTACCGCTACCTGCTGCGCAGCAACGAAGGCGAACTCACCCCGCTGCGCACCGAGTTGGAGTTCATCCGTTCGTATTTTCACCTCCTCAAAACCCGTTACGGAGCCGGAATCAGCCTGACGGTCGAGGTGCCCGACGAAACCCAGGGGGCGCTGATTCTGCCCCTGGCGCTGCAATTGCTGGTTGAAAACGCCCTGAAGTACAACCGGATTCTGCCCGAAGAACCCCTGCACATTCGCATTCGCGTCCAGCCCGACCGCGAGCTGCCCATTGACCGATTGTGGGTGGAAAATTCGCTGCAACGCAAGATTCTCCGGGTGGACCCCGACCGCGAGGGGCTGACCAACATGGGCGTGCGCTACCGCCTGCTGGGCCAGCCCGAGCCGATTATCGACGAACGCGGCGGCTGGTTTTCGGTGGCGCTGCCGCTGATTCGGGGTAAGGTGGGGGAAACTGCCGCGTTGTCATCCTGAGCGCAGTGGCCGTTCCACAGCGGCTGTTCCACAGTGGCTGTTCCACAGTGGCTGTCATCCTGAGCTTGCGAAGGATCTCGTTGGACTGCCAGACAGTCAGCGGTAAGCTATCGCTGGGTCACCGGCCAACGGTCCGGTTGTCCGACGAGGTCCTTCGCAAGCTCAGGATGACAGGCTGGCTGGTTTGCAATTACCTCTTACAATCCCCGAACATGTCAGTTCACCAACCGTTTCCGACGCTTCAACCAACCCGCCGCTGGTCTGCTGACCCGCTGGTGTTTTTTTTGACGAAAAAAGGCCGAATCACCGACCCTCAACCAAAATCAAACCCATGAATGTATTCCTGATTGAAGACGAAGAACTGGCCGTCCGCAAGTTGTCGAAACTGCTGCTGGACGTGGACGAACACATTAAAATCGTGGGCACGGCGGCCAGTGTACGTGCCTCGGTGGCCTGGCTGCAAAGCAACCCCACGCCCGATCTGATTTTGATGGACATCGAACTGGCCGACGGGCAGAGTTTCGAGATTTTCGAGCAAACCACCGTGGCCGCCCCGGTCATTTTCACGACCTCCTACGACGAATACGCCCTCAAAGCTTTCAAGGTCAACAGCATCGACTACCTGCTCAAACCCATCAAGCGCCACGAACTCGAAGCCAGTCTGGCCAAATACCGGCGGCTCCAAACCGCCAACGGCGAAGAGGCAACCGAAGCCAAAGCCCCCGAAGTGGGCAAGATGGACATCGACGCGCTCGTGCAGCAACTCCGCCAGCAAATTCAGCCCACCGATTTTCGCCGCCGGTTTCTGGTCAAACACCGCCAGCAGTGGGTGCCGGTGGAAGTGAGCGACATCGCCTTTTTTTACTCCGAAGAAGGCGTCAGCCTGTTCAAAACGTTCAGCAACCAGAAATTCTCGCTCGACTACACCCTCGACGAACTGGATAAAATGCTCGACCCGGCGCAGTTTTTCCGGGCCAACCGGCAGTTTATCCTTCACATCAACACCGTCCAGCAGATTCACCCGTACTTCAATAACAAACTTAAAATCACCACCAAACCCGCCCCCGACGAGGAGGTCATCGTGAGCCGCGAACGGGCCACGGAGTTTAAGCGGTGGATGGGGAAGTAGGGTTTTTTGTATTGGGAAAGGCATCCGCCTGGAAGTACCCCCCACCCCCTAAAGGGGGCTTTTCCTGCCTGGAAGTTTCCGCTACGAAAAAGCCCCCTTTAGGGGGTGGGGGGTACTTCCAGGCGGATGCCCGATTAAGTTGGTTTGACCCTGACCCCCCCCCTGCGCCTCTGACTTCACGGGTGGCGGGTTTGGCCTGATATTCGGTTTCGGCGGGCGGGCGGGTTGTTTTTGCTTTGCAGCAGTAAAAACAACCCTCTGATTTATGAATCTTTTTTTAACAAAAATCCCTTCCGCCCGGCCCTTTTTTCTCCTGCTGCTGCTGGCCCGCCCCGCCCTGGCGCAGGTTTCCCTGCTGCAAGAACTAAAGCCTATTCCCTTCGTTGAACGCACCGTGGGCTACTCGGTGGCGATCGACGGCAACCTGATGGTGGCCGGGACGCGTTTCGAAAACGCCGCGTACGTGTACCAGCGCACGGGCACGACCTGGAGCCAGGTGGCCCTGCTCGAACCGGGCACCGGCGACCGGGAAGATTTTAATGAATTCGGCAGTGCGGTAGCCATCTCCGGTACCACCATCATCGTGGGGGCCAGGGGCAACGCGCTTGACGAAAACCTGCAAAATCCGCTGCAATACGCCGGTGCCGCGTACGTGTTTGAAAAAAGTGGCAGTACCTGGGTGCAGACGCAGAAGCTGGTGGCCCCCACCCGGATCGAGTACGACGTTTTTGGCTCGGCCCTGGCCCTGTCGGGTTCCACCCTGGCGGTGAGCGCCCCCAGCCACGACAACCTGCGGGGAGCGGTTTTTATGTTCGACAAAATCGGTACGTCCTGGGTGTATAGCCAAAAACTCCAGGCCACCGGAGGAAACACCTACCTGGGCGTTTCGCTGGCGCTGGCGGGTAACTACCTGGCGGTTCGAAACCTGAACAATACCGATGTCAACGAGGCCAATCCGCTCGACCAAGCCGGGTCGGTGATCGTGTTTGAAAAAACCGGCACGACCTGGGCGCAGGTGCAGAAACTGGTCGCGGCGGATCGGACGATCTCCCAGAGCTTCGGCGGGGCGCTGGCCCTGCAAGGCAGCACGCTCGTGATTGGTGCCAACGGGGACTTCGGCGGCAAAGGAGCCGCCTACGTATTCGAGCGGGGCGCAATGGCCTGGACCCAAACTCAGAAATTAGTGCCTTTCGACCGGGCTACCCAGGGGAACTACACCTATTTCGGTTCTGCCGTGGCCGTCGAGGGCAACCGGATCGTCGTGAGCGGTGCCCGAAATTCCAACGATGCGGCAGGAGTACCCCTCCAACCCCAACGCTTGGCCGGGGGGCTGTATGTGTACGACAAGGGAATGAGCAGTTGGGCGCAAACGCAGAAGGTCGTGTGGGAGGACCCGGAACTGAACAGCGATGATCGCAACAACCTGGCGATTTCGGGAAATACCGTCGTGCGGGGCAGTCCCTTCAACGGGACGATTGGCTCGGTAAACCGGGGTTCCGGCGTGGTCTTTCTGTTTTCCAACTGCCCGCAACTCACGTTTGGCTTTAAATCCAGCGGTGCCCGGAGCAGCTCGATCGGCAGCAACAGCGAAGGCCTCGTCACCCTCCAGGCCAACCTCTGCGCCGGGGGCAGCGTTACGTTTTCGGACTTCAGCCGTTCCAGCAATCGAATCGGGTTTCTCGAAAAAATCCGGGCGGGTACGGTCAATGTGCGGTTCAACGGCAACCCCGTGTCCGTGCCCCGCGCCCAGACCGACATCAAACCCGCCGACGTTTCGGCGTATTTCGCCGCCGCCTACGGCCCCTACACCCTGAGCAGCGGTAACCAGGGCACCCTTACGCAGGTATTCACCCCCTATTTCGACGCCAACAATGACGGGGATTACGACGAAGGCACCGATTGCCTCGGCGTGCCGATCGAGGTGCAGTACACCATCAATGACCCCGTCATCACGGGCCTCGCCAGCAGCTACTGCCAATTCGACGACCCCGTTACCCTGACGGCCCTCCCAGCCAATTCTGGGACTGATTTCGGTGGGCCGGGCGTAACGGGCAACGTCTTCTCGCCTTCGGCGGCGGGCGTGGGCGGGCCATATTCGATTACCTACACCGATCAGTTTGGCTGCGCGGCCCCGCCAAAACAGGTCAGCGTAGTCGGGCCGGGCGTTGTTGAAGCCCCCAAAGTGGCCGCCAACACGGTTGTGTGCGCTAACCAGGCTCTCCCCTTCACCTTCAACGGCTGTTTCGGGCCGGGCACCGTCTTCACCGTCGAGCTTTCCAAACCCAACGGCGATTTCCCCGGCACCGACCTCGATACCGTTTCGGGTACGGGGACCCTCAGCCTCCAGATTCCCAGCCAAACCGCCAGCGGCACGAACTACCGCATCCGAATCAAGAGCAGCAATCCGGCAATCACTACCCAGCCCAGCGAGGCTTTTCGCATCAACGCGCTCGACTTCAATTCCACGCCCACCGTCAGTTTGACGGCGGTCTGCGTGGGCAACGTCGCGAAGGTGAGTTTTACGGTGCAGGGAAATTGCTCGTTTCTGCCGGGCAACGTCTTCCGTGCCGAATTGAGCAATGCCAGCGGTATTTTTAGCAATGCCGTAACCCTGGGGGCGGTCAGGCCGGGCCTGAACAACGTGACGATTCCCGAAAACACGCCCGCCGGTGGCGGCTACCGGATTCGGATTCGGGCCACGGCCCCAGACCGTACTTCCTCGCCGAGCGCGGCGTTTACCATCAACGTGCCCGCGTTTACGAGCACGCCCACGGTGAGCCTCGACAACCGTTGCGCGGGCGAGGCAGTCCGGCTGAGTTTTGCGGTGGGCTGTACGTTTTTTTCGGGGAACACCTTCACGGCCCAGCTTTCGGATAAGGTCGGCTCGTTTGCCAGCCCGGTCAACCTGGGAAATGTGACACCCGGCGCGCTCAACAACGTCCTGATTCCGGCCGCTACGCTCGCCGGAACCGGCTACAAAATCCGGGTACTCAGCAGCAATCCGGCGGTGACCAGCGCCGCCAGCGCCAATTTCAAGGTAAAGGCCTGCAACGGCCGGGAAATTGCGCCGGAAGCCGAGGGATTCCAGGTTCTCGTCAGCCCCAATCCCGCCCCGGAAGGTCGCTTGCGGATTGCCGTGACGGGGGCCGAAGGCCAGCCGCTGCGGGTGGACCTGTTCAACGGATTGGGCCAGCCCATTCGCCAGCAGACGGTGGAGCGGGCCGGGGAAACCGAAACGTTGGATTGGGACATCAGCCGCCAGCCCCAGGGCCTGTACCTGCTCCGTGTCAGCGGCGCGACCGAAGCCAAAACCCTGAAGGTCTTGCACTAAACCGAATTTCTCAGAAAAAAACCGATGGATAGGTGTGTCGATTGCCGGTGCCGGTGGCTTTGCCGCCGGGGCCGGTTTTTTTTTGTGGTGGGGAATGGTGAGGATGGAAGGTAGGCGTAGGCAACGCCCCTTTTTCCCGTTATTTCGAGCGGAGTCGAATACTCCTCGCTGCGCTCGCCATGCCGCGCATTGGGGCGCTTTTTCTTTTCCTCCCCACTCAATCCCCCTTCCTGCCACTTCACCGCCCTTTTTTCCCAATTCAGGAAACAAAGCCCCGGCCTGACCGAGCCGACGACTCACTTTTGAGCCGTCAACTCAAAACAACGCTGTCATGTACGCCAAACTCTCCTCTCTCTCCAACTTCAGTACTCGGTTATTCGCCCTGCTTTTCGCCGTCACCTTCGTGTTTTCCGCCTGTAAAAAAGACCCGGATCCCACGCCCAATCAGCCCTCCAACACCCTGACCGCCGCCGCCGGCATCGACCAGGAAACCCAGGTGGGCCAGAGCGTCAGCCTCGACGGCAGCGCTTCCAAAGACAGCGAAAACAAGCCCTTCAGCTACCAGTGGGCCATCGTCCGCAAGCCCGCCAAAAGCACGGTCAACCTGCTATCGCCCGCCACGGCCAAGCCGACCTTCACGCCCGACGAAGTGGGCGAGTACGAAATCGAACTGACCATCGCCAACGCCAACGGCCAGAGCAAAGACAAGATGTTGCTGACGGCCTCGGTGGCCCAGCCGGTGACGATCAACCAGAACATCACCGTGAAAACCATCCTCAACGACCGCATCGCCAACCCGGAATTGCCCGACTACATCGTGTCGAAAACGATTTACGTCACCTCGGAACTGACCATCAACCCCGGCGTGGTGATTGCCTTCGAGCGCGACGTGCGGCTCGACCTCAACGACAACGGCGGGATCATCATCGCCAAAGGCACCGCCGACAAGAAAATCCGCTTCATCGGGGCCGAAAAAACGAAGGGTTTCTGGGTGGGAATGTCAGTGTATTCGGGCAGCAACGCCAACGTCTTCGAGCACGTCGAATTCCTCCACACCGGGAGCCGGACGATTTACAGCACCACCAAAGCGGCGATGGTCGTTGGCAGCTCGAAAGCCCAGGTTGCGCTGAAAAATTGCCTGTTCTCGCAAAACGACGGCTACGGCCTTTACGCCCTGGACGGCAGTATTCTCCGTGAATTCTCGGCCAATGCCTTTACCCAGAACACCGAAGCGGGCATCTTGCTCGACGCCGATAACGTGGCCAAACTCGACGCCGCCTCGACCTTCACGGGCGGCAATGGCCGCAACGCGGTGGAAATCATGACCTCGGCCCTCGGCGGAACCAACGAAATCACCTGGGCTGGTTTTGCCGATAAAACTCCCTACCGCGTGGTGGGCTACGAACTGACCGTGAACACGGGCTTCGTCCTGGCCCCCGGCGTGACCGTGGAACTGGTCCGCGACGCCATCATCCGGGTCAACAACACGGGCTACCTGACGGCCAAAGGCACGGCCACCCAGAAAATCAGTTTCACCGGCACCCAAAACCAGGCTTCGTACTGGAAAGGCATCATCAGCTACTCGACCAACGACCGCAACGTGATCGAGTACGCCGAACTCAGCAACGCGGGCAGCGCCGTGATTGTGTCGGGCAAGAAAGCGGCCCTGGCCGTGTACGGTGGCAACGCCAAAATGTCGGTGAAAAGTAGCCGCATCAGCGGCAGCGGCGGCCACGGCATCTACGTGGGCTACGGGGCCTCGGTCAATGCCGATGCCGCGACGGCCAATACCTTCGAGGCCAACGCGCTGAGCAGCGTGATGGTGGAGAAGTGACCCTTTGCGGCTCGCAAAAAAAAGCAGATTTGCCCAAAACCCTTCGACGCAAGGTCGAAGGGTTTTCTGTTTTTAAGTGATCACCGGGTCAGAATCGTTTGAACGAAACTCTATCTTTGATTCATGATTTTACACGAACTGAGTGCTGACTCAAAGTCCTACTACCACAGCAAACGGGGGGCAGCTTATTTGGGCGATAGCCTGCAACTGATGAGCCACCTGCCAGACGATTCCATCAACCTGATTCTTACCTCTCCTCCTTTTGCGTTAACCCGTCAGAAAGAGTACGGCAACAAAGCAGAGGAAGAGTATATCGATTGGTTTCTTCAATTCGCGAAAGAATTTTATCGCATTCTGCGCCCTGACGGGTCGATCGTCATCGATCTGGGCGGCGCTTATTTGCCGGGTCACCCGGTCCGAAGTATTTATCAGTACGAATTGCTGGTCCGGTTGTGTCGCGAACTACGGTTTTTCCTCGCTCAGGAATTTTTTCACTACAATCCAGCCCGGTTACCGACTCCGGCGGAATGGGTCACGGTTCGTCGGGTACGGGTCAAAGATTCGGTTAACGTCGTTTGGTGGCTGTCGAAGACCGAGAACCCCAAATCGGACAATCGCCAGGTGTTGAAACCGTACAGCGACAGCATGAAGGCATTGCTAAAAAATGGCTACAAAGCCCAACTCCGCCCCAGCGGACACGATATTTCCGACAAATTCGGCACCGACAACGGGGGTGCCATTCCGCCTAATCTGCTGGAACTGGCTAATACAGAAAGCAACAGTCAGTACATGCGTCGCTGTAAGGAACTGGACATCAAACCGCACCCGGCCCGCTTCCCAAAAGAATTTGCCGACTTTTTTATTCGATTTACGACTCACGAAGATGACGTAGTGTTGGATCCGTTCGCCGGTTCAAACACCACGGGTTACGCCGCCGAACTGCTTAACCGGCAATGGCTTGGTTTCGAGCTTCACGAACCTTACCTGGCGGGAAGCAAAATCAGGTTTGAAACCGCCCCCAATTTATTCGAGCCTGAATCCTTGATTGTCAATGGCTAAGCATCGGAAATTTGGCTTACTCGAAAACATCGTTCAAGCGGTGAACTCCACTGGCTGGAACGTTATTTACGAAGCCGATCCCGCTGATCACCCTTTTTTAATTCGGGTCTTCAACGACCAGGGAAGCTACTTACTCCGCATTTACATCTGGAATCTCACGCACGGTGGCGGTACTGCCCGGCCGCAAAACGAGTACCGAATTCAAATCACCGGAGTGCCGCGCTTCGGGCAATTACCGGGTGAAAAGACCCTGATTTTAGGATGGTGGGATCCGGTTGGCGTGTTCGCTGGTTTTGATTTCCGAAAACACACCGGCTTTTTGGGTGCTTCGCCGTCGATTCAAATTCGCGAAGAAAATCTGCGTAAAGCCCTGCTCAACGAATTTTCAGCTTGCGATCGGGGTAATGGCGAAACGGCCATCGCGTTTAGTCCCGACTTCTTCGTTGAATACGTGCGCTTTTTGCATGAACTGCACGACGTGGGTACGGTGCCTCAGGATTTAGCGATCTTTGAGAAAGTCGCCGAAGGGAATCTGGTCATCAATGACCAAACCATTTCAGAGCTGAGCGCACCGCGTCGGGTTGTGCTGGAAACGGTGAGTCGAAAGCGACGCGAGCATAATTTCACCAGACGGATTCTCACTGCCTACGGGACGGGAATACCTGCGCTTTCAGCGGAATGCAGTTAAATTTAGTTGATGCCGCCCACATCGTTCCGGTCAAATCATTGGGTTCTACCGACGACACCAGCAATGGAATTGCCCTTTCGCCGCTTTACCACCGAGCCTACGACCGGGGTTTGGTGACGTTCAACGAAAACTACCAGATTCTGGTTAACGACTCCGCTTTGCACAAACTCAAAAACGATGGCATCGACGGAGGAGTGGATTTATTCCTGAACGGCCTGCGGCCCACTCTCCACCTTCCTCCTGCGATAAACGACCGCCCAAACATCAAGTTCGTTCGGGATGCCAACCGGCTTCGCGGTTGGAAATGAAGCCTGTAGCGGCTTCTATCGTGCTCCCTCACCGCGATGCCTTCCGCTTCCCCACTTCCCCCTTCGCCGTTTTCCCTGGCTCCATCGTCCGCAAATACGCCACCAAATCAATCACTTCGCCTTCCGTCAGCGGGTCGAGCAGGCCGGTGGGCATCATCGACACGGGCGTTTCTTCCCGCGACTGCACGTCGGATTTGTTCAGCACCACGCCCGCTTCCTGCCCCACCACGCGCAGGCGGAGTTGGCGCTCATTTTCGCTGACCACGTTGCCGGTGTAGGTGCGCCCGTCGCGGGTGGTGACCACCACCATTTTGTAATCGTCCTGAATCTCGCCGCTGGGGTTGAGAATGTTACTGAGCAGGTAATCGAGGTTGCCCCGGTTGGAGCCGGTCAGGTCGGGGCCGAGGTTCCCGCCCTGACCGTACAATTTGTGGCAGGGGCCGCAGGTGCGCTGGAATAAGGCCCCGCCCTTCGCCACGCTGGCAGTGCCACTGGCTTTGCCGCTGAGGAGCCGGTGATAACGGGCGTAGGTTTTTTCGTCCGTGCCGTCGCGCTCGATGGGTCCCCAGACTTCCACGAAGCCGCTACCCACTACCCGCAACAATTGCCGGGCGGCGTAGCTGGGCACGTCGCGTTTGGGAATCGTTTCAGTTTTCAAGGCCTGCGTCAGCAGCCAGCCGTATTTCGGGCGGGACGACATCGTTTGCACGACCTGGAGTTTTTCCGCCGAACTAAAACCCGGGTACCGGGCGAGCAGCAGTTTTCCTAAGTCGTCGCGGTCGTAGCCCGCCACGGCCCGGATGGCGTCGGTACGCAGGCCCGGCTCATCGAGCAGACCCGGCAGTTGGGCGGGCAGTTCGGGGCGTTGCTGGATCGTGACGGTGCGCAGCGCCTGGCGGCGGGCTTCGAGCGGGGCTTTTTTATCGCCCAACACGACCAGCGCTTTCTGCGCCGCTTCGGTATCGCCGAAGAGTTGGGCGATTTCAGTGCCCAGTTTCGCGGCCTGGGGACCGGCCCCTTTCAGTTTGGTCTGCACCGCCGCCCAATTGGCCGGCGCCTTCACATCCGAGCGTCCTTCCAGTCCGTCCCGCAGCCCTTCGAGCATCGAAACCTGCGCCTTTGGCGCTTTGCCAATCGCGGCCACGACGCTGGCGAGCGCGTCGGCATCCACGGCGCGGCGGGCGATGAATTGGGCCAGCATCGGCAGTTGAGAACGTCCGGCGAGGTCGAGCGCCCTCGTCGGAGCCTCTTTCACGAGTGGCTCCACGCCGTACCAAAGCACTTTTGGCAAATTATGGTCGTCGCGGTCTTCGGCGTGGGCCATCAATCCGTCGGCGAGTCTCCAGCGGGTTTCGCCGCCGAGGCGTTGCAGGGCCGAGGCCAGGTAGAGCCGCAGCACCGGCGAGGGATCTTCGCGGGCCATCCGCACGAACGCCGACTGCGCTTCGGCGGAAGGAGCGCGGTCTTCGCAGAGGAATTGAACGCCCCAGGCCCGGACGTAGGCGTCCGGGTCGCCGAGGGTTTTCAACAAGGATTTTTCGTCAAAACCCCCGGTCAGGTGCAAGGCCCACATCGCGCGCAGCCGCCAGTCGGGGTTTGCATTGGTTTCAAAAATTTTGCGCAACCCTGCGTGGGTTTCCGCACTCAGCTTGTGCTTCACCGCCCGGTTTTGCAAAATCCCCCGCGCCCGGCGGGCGTGCCAGTCGCTTTCGACGGTTTGTAACTCCACCAGTTGCGCGTCGGTCAGTTTGGCTAAATCGGCGTAGCGGTTGGGGAAGTCCTTCGCCGCCGAGTTCGTGGGGGTGATTCGGAAAATCCGGCCCGTTTCGCCGTTGAGCACTTCTTTCCCGCAAATGTCGGCGTCGTGCCAGTCGAGCACGTAGAGCGCGCCTTCGGGGCCGAGTTCCATGCTGAATCCCACCCATTGGGCGTTGTTGGCCTGCAACAACTCGTCGCCGTGGTGCCCCACGAAACCGGAGCCTTTCCGCTCCAACACGTCCGACAGCACGGCGTGTTCGTGGATGTTCGCCATGAAAATCCGGCCTTGTTGGGCCTTTGGAAATGCATCCGAGAGGTACACCCGCGCCCCGCCGTGGGCCGAGCGGTGGCTGTGGTCGGCGATGGTTTTGATGTCGCTGTACACGTAGGGGTTGAAGTGCTGCCCCCCCTGCCGGTGGTAAATGCCGCCCGGCACCACGTGCCAGAGGTGCGGAATCACGCAGGCCGTGATGAGCAACTGGCCTTTGGCGTCGTAGTCGATGCCCCAGGGATTGCTGAAGCCGTGGGCCACCACCTCGAAGCGGTCTTTGGTCGGGTGGTAACGCCAGACGCCCCCGTTGATGTCCGTGCCTTCGCCCTTCAGAATTTCTTCTTCGGGGAAGGGGTCGTTGTGTTTGTAAATTTTTCCCTTACCCGACCCGTCGGACCGCACGGGTTTGCGCACCTTCGAGGGCGTGGCGAAGCCCTGCAAACCGTACAGCCAGCCGTCCGGCCCCCAGTGAAAACTGTTCAGCGTTTCGTGCCGGTCGCGGATGCCCCAGCCGGTGAGCCGCACTTCGATGTCGGCTTCGTCGGCCTGGTCGTCGCCGTTTTTGTCGGGTACGAAGAGCAGGTTGGGCGGGGCACCGAGGAACAGCCCGTCGAAGCCCACGGCCATCGCCGAGGGAAAGGCAATGCCTTCCAGAAACACCTTCCGGGAGTCGGCCACGCCGTCGTGGTCGGTATCTTCCAGAATCAGAATCCGGCTGTTGCCCGCTTTGGAAAAGCCGTAACCCCGCGATTCGTAGTCCTTATTTTCGGCTACCCAGAGCCGCCCCCGGTCGTCCCAGCAAAAGGCCATCGGCTGGGTCATCATTGGCTCGGAGGCCCAGACGTTGGCCTTAAAACCGGGCAGCATCGTCATGCTTTTAACGGCCTCTTCGGGCGTCAGAAACTTCGCTTCCCGGCCTTCCTGCTGGGCGATGCCCCAGAGCGCCCCCGTGGAATTTACGCCGCTGAACTCGCTCCAGGTTTTGGTGAGCGCCACGTCGTCGAGCGTGCCGGTGTACACGACTACCTCGTGGCGAATGGTTTCGGTTTCGCCCCGCTTGATGTGCCAATCGCCATTGCGAGCGCGGGCGGGGCCGATGCCGAGTTGGCCGTCCACCCGCCAGGGCTGGGGGTAGCCTTTGTTTTCGGGGTGGTCGAAAATGGCAATGTGGGCCAGGTCGCGGCGGCCCTCCACCTGCATTCCCACGTCCACCCACATCGCCCGCTGGCCTTCGGCTTTCTCGTTGCGCTGCCGGGCGGCGTTGACGACCTCGCCGGGAATGCCCGGTTTCCAGGGCATCCGCAGGAACAAGCCACCGTAGTCGTACTTGCCGATGGTCACGTCGGTTTTGGCTTCGCCGTTCCATTCCAGGTCGAGGAGGAATTTCCCGCCCTGCTCGCGCATGGCCCAGGTTTGGGTTTCGGTCAACAACGCGTTTCCCGTCGAATCGAGCAGGTCGTACACGGTTTGCCACTTCACTTCCGGCCCGGCGGCGGTAATGATTTTCGCCGAAACCCGCCGCCAGTAATCGCCCTGGGGGTGGTGGAAATAGTCGCGCCCGTTCACGCGGGTGTAGCCCCAGTACAGGCCGGTCTGGTGCTTGTGGTGGCCGGGGCTGTACTCGGTCAGCACGCCCTGGCCGTCGGGGGACTGGATGGGGTGCAGGTAGGGACGGAAATCGGCCTTCGCGTTTTGGGTCAGAATCGGCGTTTTGCCCCCGGCCCGGTACACGGCGAGGGTCTGGGCTTTTTCGTCCTGCACGATTCGCAGTTTTTTACTGACCAGCGGTGGCGGGGCGTCGTTCGGGAATTTTCGGGAAACGCTGGCGCAGCAAAGAATCAGCAACAGGAGGAATAGAGGCGTGGATTTCATGCGGGAGGATTTTCATCAAAAATAGCAGGTGTCGCCGATTTACCCCCCGACGCCGTTCTTTTGGGCGAAATGTCTTTCTTTTTCCTACTTTTAAGCCGAACCTCAACCACTTCCCCGCATGGATCAGCGCATCATCGACCTCATGACTTCAGAGCGATATTCCGTGTTACATTTTATCGGAGTAGGAGAACCTCATTTGTTAAAGTAAAAGCTCAAGTTCAGGGAAATCACCTGATTGAACTGCTGGACTGCGGGTAGGTTTATCAATTTACCGGTAGTGGGATCGGGACCCGCGTAAGGCCGGTACACCGTAGAAAAACTTTCAAAGTACCGGGCATCCAGCAAAAATTGTTTCCCCAAACGGCTTCCGACTCCCAGTAAAATGCCACTATCCCAGCGCCGAAGCAAGGGATCGGCTTGGTTGGTGTATCCCCTGACGGGCAAGAAAATCGTTTCATTGCGCACCAAATAGCCTACTTGTAGTCCGGCACAGAGCAACAGGGCCGTCTTGGGAGGCTGATACCGAATCAGAAAAGGCAGCAGGATGTAATCGTATTTCGTGACTATTTTCGTGATCATAGGGGAAGGATTATTAACCCGCAAATCATTCCCCTGTCTTGAATAGATCAATTCACTGACGATTGACAGCCGTCTGACTACTGGATACTCTAAAGCAACCCCCAGCGCATAAGAACGCAGGAATACATTATTGGTAACGGTATGACTAAACCGCGAGAGGTTTAAACCGCCTCTTACCCCCAAACGAAAACCAGCAGCATCCTGCCCAAATACATTGAAGCACCAATTGCCCAAGAACAGGAACGTAATCAGAATGCATCTCGCCATGAGAAACTTGGGCTGTATTAAAGCAGATTTTTAGATCTGATTACTCAAAAAGCAAGCGAATCATCTCCACTTGTTTTTCTTTGATTTGCCGAGAATTTGCCACCCGTAAGTAATATACACCACGGGGTAACTCCTGAACATCGAACTCAATTGTATCATTCTTGAAAGCCTTAGCCTCAAATACTTCATTCACATTTATTCGCCTAACGGTATTCATTGATTTTTCGCTGACTAACTCCAGGTAATCCGGCAAAGCTTCTTTTTTCTGAACATCTTCAAATACGATGCTGACTTTATCTTTTCCTGGGTTTGGCGTAATCCGATACGGCGAGAAACAATCCTGTGCACAAATCGTGAGGCCATCGGTAGAAGTACCGCATTCATTCGTCATTTCTAAAGTCAGCCCGTAGCACCCAGGAATGTACGTGTTAAAGTATGCCCTGCCCCCTCCATAATCCGTCAAATACGCGTCTCCTCCATTTCCGCTGCTCACGTACCAATGATAGGAAGAGGGCGAACCAAATGCGTTAGTTTGAATATCCTGGCTATTTCCCAAGCACATGGTCGTAAAACCAGTTTGACCATTTACCGTAAAAAAGTTAACTTGAGGTTTACCAATAAAAAACTTAATCGGATGCGTCCTGATGTTATTGCAGCCAGGAATTTCCCCGTAAACCGTTACAAAGCCAGAGTAATTGTGCTGGATAGTTGCGCTACTGATTGTATTGTCAATTACCCGGTAATAATTACTTCCGTTCACCGTAATACCACCTGACGTTTCCCACACGAAATTGGCGGAGTTTGGGCCATAATAATTTAATGTACCTGCGAAATTACCAGTTTGGCCGGAAGTACACAGTGTTGGGGTTATTGTGAGAGTAGGTGTTGTTTTTTGGACAATATAAACGGTGATTATGGTACCGTTGAAATTTGCAGTAACATATCCATTGTTACGGTTTGGATCTAAAGTAAGTACGATCACATCCCCCCTACCAAACCAGCTCGTATAAGAAAAATTCGAGGACACGCTCCAGGTTACCCTAGGTAAGTGGGTTCCTTCCTCTCGTACTCCAACATCAACTTTAGTTTGACTACAGTCTATATTCGCAACTTGGCCGTTTTGATAAGGGGCTTGATTATAGCCGATGTCAATTACAATAGTAGCACCGGCAGAGATTCCACTCAGAAAGAATAGGATACAGACAGTGCATAACTTATAAAAAGATTTCATAAACAGGAAAGGTTTGTTAAAGTGTTGAATTGCGGTTTTTATTTTTTATCGAACCACTTTCGATAAATAACACCATACACCGCGCCTATTACTGCGTATTCCGGTACTGTAATCCATTCTTTTGTCGTAGGAAAAGAATACCACGCAACGTAAGTTTGATCGATTAGAAACAACAATATTATAACTGCGGAATAAACGCTACCCAGTACCGCACCTGTTAAAACGTAAAATATATAAGAATTAAACTTAGTATTGTTGACAACTGAGGGAAAAAGAGCAAAAAATGGAATATAAAAAACCCACCAGCCAGAAAAAAATATAATAGTAAAAGCCACAAAAATAGCTTTCCAGTATACTTCAAATTGGTCCTCTGATACTATATTAACTTGGAATGCTTTAGAAGAAACCCCTAAAATAATCGCATTTAAAACGGAACACAGCAATGTAGAGACTATTATTCTGAAAAAAATCTTTTTCATTAGATTTAGGGACAAGGTACAGTGCTTAATGAACGATTGTTATCTAAAGCTTCTTTTACTTTTGACCAATTAGGACGATTCGCCACAGGCGTACGAATTTGAGCCTGACTTCCATGAGAATTCAAGAAAGCTGCCAGTTTTGTTTGAAAACTCATCCACAAACCGTCTGCTTGAGTAAATTGGAATGCTTGGCCTTGAGCAGCTTTAGAAAAAACTCCAACAACATCGTGCAACCAGTTAGATAATCGATCCGCTCCTTGAATATAAAACACATATCCATCACCACTTTCATAACAACCAAAGATTCGAGTTCCGCTAACTGGATGATCACCATTCCAAGGGTCGTGAATTGTTGTGAAAGCCCAACCCGCTGATCCGTAACCACCAAGATTTACCTCACTCACAATAACAGAACCATTGTCTGGACCAAGAATATCAAGGTCTATAACGGCTCCCAAAGGGTTTCCACTCTGCCATATACCTGTTTCATTTTCTCCTGTGTAACCATGGGGGCTAAAACTAGCTAGGTTAGTATCAACAAATGAATTTAAATTTAAGCGAACGTAGGTTACAAATTCTTCGAGTGAAAGACGATTTCCATTGACCGTTGGTAAATCATTCATAAAAACCGAGAAGTTATCTAAATTAATCGCAACGCCAGAGGCATTGCGAATGGTTTGGACGTACCAATCCGTAGGAAGGAAATAGTCTTGCATGACCGGAATATTCTGCTGAAATTGAGCATTCCGAGTCAATCGATATAACTTGTTGTAAATAGAAGGAGGGGCCTTAAAAGTGATAAGATTTCGCCAATTATCCGTTAGACCAGGGCAGGGGCCAAATAATCCCAGCTTATTATTCCGTAATTCTAACAGCGGAGTTAGCCCTGAGCTTGCGTCTGGTTGAAAAAGATCAGAAGGATTGGAAGGATTAATTGGGTTAAATGGATCGTATGGATCGTTCGTACAAATTTCGTACTCCGATGGAAAGCCGTTTGTTTGCCAAAAACCCTCGCAACTCGGGTAACTAAACGGATCGGTAAAATTGGGAGTGGGTGGGAAAGTGATGCCCGAAGTAGCCGGGTAATACGCAGTCGAACCCACTACTATTGCCTGCCCTTGTGGGCCCGAACAACCGACGAATATATACTGCCGGTACCAAATTGAACAACCTTTTGATCGGGCAGCTTTATTACCGCCAGTTACCGGATTTAGGCGTTCAATAATTTTGCCTTGCTGAAATGTATAACTCGTCAGAGGTGTTCCATCCCATAATCGAAGAAATTGAGTTCCAGAGAAATCCTCATTAGCCGTGTACCCAGCATGGGACTCGGCATAGTCTCCGGTCGGTACTAACTCCATAACTGCTATCTTATAAGCATCTTTTGAGTCTTTATAAACCAGAACCTGAATTTTTGGTGCCGACAAGTACTTTTTACTGATGGGGTTGTACAGTATGTGCCTGACTTGATTCGCCTCCTCGATAGGAACTTGAACATAGAAGGCACCGTTATTATTTCTTACAATTGCCTGGTTCCATAAAAATTTATGAGTAGCGTAAGGCTGAGAAAAAGCCGCTCCCTGCCTGATGACTTCTTCCACATAAATCTTTGCTTCCGAAACAGTAATGGTACTCTGAGGCGTATTCTCAGGATCAAGGCTTTCTTTACGATTACAGGAGCCAACAACGAGCAGAGCGACAATTAACGAAGCAACAGTGAGCCAGGGCAGGCGGAGCGAAGTAAAAGCATTCATGGCGGCGAATGAATCAGTTAATGCAGGAAAGTGCATCAAACCTAAGTCATTGTTTAATGCCCGTCAATGGCTGACGTGGAACTTAACATTAAATTAACATGGCTACCATCGCTCTGCGTCAGAGGCTTTCAAACCCGCCTCCCATCGCCTACTTTTACCCATACTTCACCTAAACCTCTTTCCCCGCATGGATCAGCGCATCATCGACCTCTTCGACGAATACACCCACCGCCCCCTCCCCCGTGAGGAATTCCTGAAACGCCTCGCCAAACTGACCGGCAGCTTCGCGGCGGCGCTGGCGACCTTGCCCCTGCTCGAAGTCAACTACGCCCAGGCCGCGACGGTGGCGCAGCAGGACGAACGCCTGCTCATCGAGCGCATCACCTACCCCGGCGAAGACACGATGAAAGGCTACCTCGCCCGGCCTAAAGCGAGCGGGAAATACCCCGCCGTGGTGGTGATTCACGAAAACCGGGGTCTCAATCCCCACATCGAAGATGTCACCCGCCGCCTGGCCCTGGCCGGGTACCTCGCCCTGGCTCCCGACGCACTCTCGGCCAGCGGCGGCACGCCCACCGATGAAACCGAGATGCGCGCCAAATTCGGGCAACTCGACGCCATCCGCACCCGAAATAACTTCGTGAAAGCAGTGGAATTTCTAAAAACCCGCCCCGACAGCACGGGTAAGGTCGGCTGCGTGGGTTTTTGCTGGGGCGGGGCAATGAGCAACCAACTCGCGGTTCATTCTCCCGACCTGAAAGCGGCGGTGGCGTTTTACGGGCGCCAGCCGGAGGCGGCAGACGTGCCTAAGATTAAAAGTGCCGTACAACTCCACTACGGCGGGCTGGACGAGCGCGTCAACGCGGGCATTCCGGCCTACGAAGCGGCCCTGAAAGCCGCCAACGTGCCCTACGAAGTGTACGTGTACGAAGGCGCGCAACACGCCTTTCACAACGACACCGCCCCCACGCGCTACAACGAGGCGGCGGCTAAACTGGCCTGGGAACGGACGCTGGCGTTTTTTAAGAAAAAGCTGAATTAGAAGAGAGCGGAGAGAAAAAAGCCGCTCTACTCTATCCTCTCTACTCTCTACTCTGATTAAACTTTCGCCACCACTGCCTTCACCTTCGCCAATCCCGTCTTCGCCACCAGCAGCGCATCCTGCGCGAAGTAGGTTTTGTTGAACAATTCCAGCGAAAGCACCAGGGGTCGGTTGGGGTTTTTCACCCGTTTCAGCACGTCGGCGAGGGGGGCGATGCCGTCGCCGGGGTAGATGCGGTCGGCGTCGCCGATGGTTTCGCGGGGTGGGTTGGCGGGGTAGTCGTTGATGTGGAAGACTTCCAGCGCCGAGTGGCTCACCAAATCGAGGGCGGCGGGCGCGGTGCCGCCTTTGTAGAGGTGGTACACGTCGAGCAGCAGCCGGGCCGAGGGGTGGCCGCTTTCCGCCGCCACGTACAGCACTTCGCTGAGGCGGCTCAGGTTTTTCGAGAATCCCCACAGTTCCAGGTGCGGCACCACGCCGGTTTTGTCGCCCAGTTCGAGAATAGCCCGGTAGCGTTCGCCCGCTTTGGCGAGGTCCAGGCCGGGCGTGTTGGTGGCCCCGGCGGGCGGGGAGGCAATGCGGCGGCAGTCCACCGAGGCGAGCATATCCATCTCGCGGCGGAGTTGGTCGAGGGCCTGGGCGCGTTGCACCGTGTCGTCCACAATCCAGGGCGCAAAGCCGATGGCGTTTTCAATGCGCAGGCCCAAATCGCTCAGGCGTTTACGGGCCTCCGGTACCGTGCCGCCCTCTTTGAGGTAGGTTTCCAGCGTTTGAACCCAGATTTCCACGGA
Organism: uncultured Cytophagales bacterium; assembly: GCA_964244295.1. GTDB lineage: Bacteria > Bacteroidota > Bacteroidia > Cytophagales > Spirosomataceae > JAJAZB01. Next base: position 29,047 of record CAXTIG010000044.1, on the reverse strand, counting down.
ACCAAACCCGGCTTTGGAAGCCACTTCGAGTTCTTTCACAAACCCCAGTTTCTGGCCCCGGATGGTACTCAGGTTGAGGCAGAGCGTGAAGGGCGATTTGGCCACGGGCTTGGTGCTGGGCAACACCGCCGCGCCGAGGCCGGCGCTGAGGGTGCGGAGGGTCTGGCGGCGGGTGAGCGAGGATTCGGACATGGTTAGGAGGAAAAGGTGGGGCGAAAAGTACGGGGTTTTTGTCGAAAAACCGGCCCGTGCCATTCCGCTTTTCGCTTCGTACTTTTACCCGCCACTCCCCCCTTCCACGCCATGCGTTTTCGTCGCCTTTACTTCTTCCTCGCGCTCATTGGGCGGGTTTCCCTCGCACAAACCGGCCCGGTTCCGGCGGGGTTCACCAAAAGCGCCTACCAGGACGAAGCGGGCAACGTGCTGCCCTACCAGATTTTGTTTCCCAAAAACTACGACCGTACCCAGAAATACCCGCTCGTGCTGTTGCTGCACGGCGCGGGCGAACGCGGCACCGACAACGAGAAGCAACTCACCCACGGCGCGAAGCTGTTTTTGGAAGAGAAGAATCGGGCTGATTTCCCGGCCATCGTGGTATTTCCGCAGTGCCCGCCGGAGAGCTACTGGTCGTCGGTAAAAATTGACCGGGAAAAGCGGCCCATGTCGTTGGATTTCAGCTACGCCGACCAGCTCAACTGGCCCACCCAGGCGGCGGTGGACTTGGTAAAAAGTCTGCTCAAAACCGAAAGCGTCGACAAAAAAAAAGTTTACCTGATGGGCCTGTCGATGGGCGGAATGGGAACGTTCGAGACTCTCTCCCGCTACCCCAAACTCTTCGCGGCGGCCACGCCCATTTGCGGGGGCGGCGACCCGGATTTAGCCAGGAAATACGCCAAACGCCTGCCGCTCTGGGTTTTCCACGGCGACGCCGACAACGTGGTGGAGGTGAAGTATTCGCGGGAAATGGTGGCGAAACTGAAGGAATTAGGGGCCAACGTGCAGTACACCGAATACCCCGGCGTGGGCCACGATAGTTGGAACAACGCCTTCGCCGAGCCGAAGCTGCTGCCGTGGTTGTTTGGGCAGAAAAAATGAGTTAATAAACCTGTTTATCCTTTCAGTTTTCAGCAAAACAGGGTTTGTCATCCCGACGCAGGAGGGATCTCGTTGAAATAACGAACACTTGACAATCTGCAAAGAGTCCGGCAGGCCAACGAGATCCCTCCTGCGTCGGGATGACAACCCCTTTTTTCAAAATTCTATTCATCTTCGGTCCTCTCAGTTCATTTCTCCAGCACCACAAACTCCACCCGTCGGTTTTTCCGCTTGTTTTCTTCGCTGTCGTTGGGAGCCGTGGGGCGGGCATCGCCGTAGCCGAAGGCCCGCAGGCGGCGGGGTTCGATGGCGTGGCGGAGGAGATACCGGCGGACGGCCCCGGCGCGGTCTTCCGAGAGGAGTTGTTTTAAGCGGGCATCCCCCACGTTGTCGGTATGTCCGGTGATGGCGATGCGTAACTTCGGATTAACCCGGAGAGTTCGGGCGAGTTTGTCGAGTTGTTCCGCCGATTCGGAGCGGAGCACGGGGCTGCTCTGGTCGAAGTACACGTGGTCGAGCCGGATGGATTCGTTGACAACCAGGTTGGTAAACACGCTGTCCTCCCGTTTCAGGTGGGCGGTGTGTTCGTACACCGCGCAGGTGTCGCAGGAAATCAGCATCGTTTGTTCGATGGGCGCGTAGCCCTTCGCCTCCGTGACGACCACCAGCGTATCGGTCTGGGTGAGGTCGATCGCGAAGGGCGTTTGCTGGGTGCCTGCGCCGGTCCGTTTGAGCTTGGCCCCGAGGGCCTGCACTTCGTAGCGGGCGGCGAGTTCCTGACCGGTCTGGTTGTCGATGGCCCGGATGGTGAGGCGGGTAAGAAGCGGCCGCTGGGCAAGGCTTTGAGCAAGCCCGGCGAGGAGAAAGGCGAAACACAGGAGCAGACGAAACATCGGAGGAACAGAGAGTCCAGGGGTCATTCCGCAAGTTTGGTGCCTGTTTTTCGGGCTACCCTGGTTTTTGAGAAAATGAGGTTTCGAGGTGGCCCATTGCACGGCTCCAGCGCTTACTTTCGTCTTTAAGTAGTTGATCCAATCTAACCCTGGTAGTTGTCATCCCGACGAAGGAGGGATCTCGTTGAAATACAAGGACATTGGCTACCGGCCAAGTAGCTCGTACTCCGATGAGCGGAACGCCGCCCGGATCCCTCCTACGTCGGGATGACAACTACTAGTAGACTTTCAATTGGACATTTGAATCCAACCTAGCCATGCCGCGCCATTTTCGTTTTTTTTGGCTTTTCCTCGCCCTATTCGCCTCACCGGCCCTCGCCCAGCGCCCCGGCCAGCAAACCTACTGCAACCCCGTCGACATCGGCTACCGCTACAACTACGAGCAGTTGAACGAGCGGATTTCGTACCGCTCCGCCGCCGACCCGGTGATCGTCAACCATAAAAATGACTACTACCTTTTCGCCACGATTTCGGGCGGCTGGTGGCACTCGAAGGATTTGGTGAACTGGAATTTCGTCGTGCCCGACAAATGGCCGATGGAGGATATGTGCGCTCCGGCGGCCCTCTCGGTGCGCGATACGCTGTTTTTGTTTCAAAGCACGTTTGAGCAACGCCCCATTTTTTACTCCACTGAGCCGGAAAAGGGCAAACTAAAGTTTTACAACCGCTGGCTTCCGCGCCTGCCGCCGCTCATCGGCCCCTGGGACCCGGCCATTTTCCACGATGAGGACACCGACCGCTGGTTTATGTACTGGGGTTCGTCGAACGTGTTCCCCATTTTTGGCGCGGAACTCGACCCCAAGCGGCGGCTGGCCTACAAGGGCACCAACGACTTCCGGGATTTTATCCTCCTCCACCCCGAAATCCACGGTTGGGAGCGCTTCGGGCCGAATCACACTTCGCCCATCAAACCGTTTATGGAAGGGGCCTGGATGACCAAGCACAGCGGAAAATACTACCTCCAGTACGGCGCACCCGGCACCGAGTACAACGTGTACGCCAACGGCACTTACGTGGGCAACGACCCGCTCGGCCCCTTCGAGTACGCGCCCTACAACCCCGTTTCGTACCGGCCCGGCGGATTTATGGTCGGGGCTGGGCACGGGAATACATTTCAGGATATCCACGGAAATTACTGGAACACGGGTACGCCCTGGGTGGCGGTCAACTGGAATTTTGAGCGCCGGATTTCGATGTTCCCGGCGGGCTTCGACGGTGATGGACAGTTGTTTTCCAACACCCGTTTCGGGGATTTTCCGCAAAAACTACCCACCAAAAAATGGAACGACCGCGACGAGTTGTTCGCGGGGTGGATGCTGCTTTCCTACCAAAAACCGGTGGTGGCTTCTTCGGTGAAGCACGACACGCTGCGGGCGGCGAAAGTGACCGACGAAAACCCGCGCACCTACTGGGTGGCGGGGCAAAACAAGCCGGGCGAAACGCTGACGCTGGATTTGGGACAAGGCCGCGAGGTGCGGGCCGTGCAGGTGAATTACACCGATTACAAAAACACGGTCTTCGACTCGGATTCGACGGTGTACACGCAGTTCCGGCTCCTGCACTCGCCCGACGGAAAAACCTGGAGCCTGCTGGCCGACCTGAGCCGCGAGCGCCGCGACCACGCCAACGCTTACGTGGAACTCGAAGCGCCCATCACCACCCGCTACCTGCGCTACGAACACGGCTACACCGCCGGGCCAAACCTGGCCATCAGCGACGTGCGGGTTTTTGGCAAAGGCCCCGGCCCGCTACCCGCCACACCGGGTGGTTTTTCGGTGAAACGACAGCCCGACGAGCGCGATGCCTTTATTTTTTGGGAGAAAGTTCCCGGAGCCGTGGGCTACAACATCCGCTGGGGCATCGCCCCCGACAAATTGTACCAAACCTACCAGATCTGGGGCGATGCCCCCAACGCGCTCGAACTCCGGGCGCTCAACGTGGGCGTGGGCTACTCGTTTGCCATCGAGGCGTTCAACGAAGCGGGGGTGTCGGGGTTGAGTGGGGTGGTTTCGGTGAAGTGAAACTTTCTTTCAAGTAGTCACTCACAACGAAGCCGACAGTTTTCAGGCTGTCATCCAGAGCGCAACGAAGCGGCCACTGTGCGGGGTGACCCGTGCACAACGTTCGGGAAGCAACTACAACTGCTTCTTCCTCGGCAGTTTCTGGTCGCGCATGGCGGCGTTGTACACGAACGAGGCCACGATGGTAGCGGCCTGTTTCAGGTCGTCGGGCTGGAGGTGGTCGTAGGTGTCCATGTTGGTGTGGTGAGTGCGGGTGTCGTACTCGATGCGGTCCTGGATGAAGCCGAAACCCGGCAGGCCCACCCGCGAAAACGACACGTGGTCGGTGCCGCCGCTGCTCCGCCGGGCGAAGGTCGTGGCGCCGAGGTCTTTGAAGGGTTCGAGCCAGGCCGTGAAAATCGGGCCGACCTCGTCGTTGTCCTGCGAGTAAATTCCGCGAATTTTCCCCGTGCCGTTGTCCACGTTGAAATAGGCCGAGAGGTTCTCGCTTTCCGCGTTGGGTTTCTTGGTAGCCGGGTCCACGAAGTGGTTGTTGACGTAAAACCGGGAACCAAACAACCCCTGCTCCTCCCCGCTCCAGAGCACAATCCGCACGGTACGGCGGGGTTTCACGCCCAGCGTTTTCAAAATCCGCACGGCTTCCATCATCACGGCGCAGCCCGCCGCGTTGTCGGTCGCGCCGGTGGCCGCGTGCCAAGAATCGAGGTGGGCACCCAGCATCACCACTTCCGCTTTCAAAGCCGGGTCGGTACCCGGAATTTCCGCGACGACGTTGTAGCCCTTCGTGTCGGCGACGTGGAATTTTGTTTTCACGTCCACCTCCATTTTCACCGGCACGTTGGCCTTCATCAGGCGGCAGAGCGTGAGGTAATCTTCGGGTGCAATCACGATGTCGGTCAGGAAATCCTGGGTGGAGGAGGCCGAGGCATTCGCAAAATCACCGCCCACGAAGAGCGTGCCGTCCTTGCCCCGGCTCATGGTGAGCACCGCCAACGCCCCGGCCTGCTTGGCGAGTTTGCGCATTTTTTGGTTAAACACGAACGCCAGCCGATTGGCCTGAATCGTCCGCCGGAAACTCGAATCGCGCGGCTGCGTATTTTTTTCGGCCATTTTTGCCAACGCTTCGTCACTAAACCGGTCGGCGTCCGCCTCGAACGAGGGCTTGAGGTTGGCCGGTTGGTCGATGAGGATGATTTTGCCGCGCAACTTGTCGCGGTACGATTCCACCGTGTTCGTGTCGGTTTCGGCGATGTAGAAAATCTCGCCCGCTTTCAGTCCGTCGGTGCCGCCGCTCCAGGCTTTGGGCACCGCAATCAGCGGCTTGTAGTACGGGGCCGTGATGGCGATGTAGCTGCGCTCCACCTCCCAGCCCTTGCCCCACTCGCCCCAGGGTTCGAGGGTGGCTTTTTGCAAGCCCCACTCGGTCAGTTTGTTTTTGGACCAGTTGGCGGCTTTCATAAACCCCGGCCCTTGCAGGCGCGGGCCGTTGACGTCGGTGAGGTAAAAAGCCGTTTCCATGACCTTCGAGCGGTTCAGGCCCTCGTCGCGGATTTTCTGGACCATCGCCGCGTCCGGTTTGTCGCCTTGCCCCAGCGCGGCAAGGGATAGCAAGCCCAGCGAACTGAGCAGCAGGAGTTGTTTTTTCATGAAGATTTTGATGTGGAGGCGCACCGGCAGGCCGGGCGCGTTATGTTCCGCAAGATAGGCGGAAGGGCCCTTCGCGGGTGCGAGGGGCGGGGATTTCGCGATGAGGTGGGGGTTTTGCTCGACGTGGGACTACGACAAACCACATCGGCAGTCACGGATGCGCTACTTTTCGTCGAGGTGCTTTTGAATGGCAAGGACGAAGTCAACCGCTACTTCGTTGTCTTCAGCGATTTCCTCGACGGAGAGTTTTCGCCGGAACAGTGCCTTTTTAACTGCCTCTTCCTTAGCCAGAAGTTTGCCCCGTTCCTCCGCTTCTTCCATCTTTCTCTTCTCATTCTTCACCGCCAGCGCATTCGCCGAAAGCGTCATTTCGTAATCCAGCAACTCTTCGGGCGACATGGCGCGTTTATCCAACTCGCTGATAGCCAGTTTCAACCAGTCTTCGTTCCAGAATTTTGGGTACTGGCTGGGGTCCGTGACGGTGTGGAGGGTTTTCATGGTGTACAAGAGTTTGTCCAAGTCAGAAATGACTTCGCTCAGCGACTTGGTAAATTTAGCCAATTCTACGGTTACGAACGTCGTCTGTTCGTCAATCAGTTCGCCGTGCTGGTTGCGGAGAACGGCCATGTTGTGGTAGGCAGCGATGGCCGGGAAGATGTTGGCCGCCAGAATGCCGATGCAGTAAATTCGCGGCAGCCCTTCAAATGTGTAATCGCCTTTTTTGACCAGCGTGTTGAAGCGATACAGCGAGTAAAATTTCATCCGTTGGATAAACTCCGGGTACTGGCTCAACTGCATTTCGACGATGAAAAAGTTGCCTGCCGCGTCCGTGCAAGCCAAATCGTAGATGCCGCCTCGACTGTCACGGGTGAGGCGGCTGAGTTCGTTGGGTAGGAAAGTAACCTGTTCAATGGGCGTTTCGGTTTGAATCAGCGCCTGCAAGGCCCGGCGCAAAAACAGGCTGTTGGCTTCGTTGCCGAAGGTGGCCTTGAAGCCGTAATCGGAGATGAGGGGAATGAACCGCTGGCCGTCGGGGAAGAGGGGATTCATGCGGTGAGGGTACGCGAAACCGACGGAAGTGCAATTGAAAACTACTGGTATTTACCGTCTGGATTCGCAAATAGTTGACAATTTTTATGCCGTTTTTTATAATTTTAAATTAAGAAAAATGGGGTTTTGGTCTGAATTTAAATATATTTACCTTGATTTTTTAATATATGCAACTCTGATTGTAAATCATAATATTCTCTGTCAAAAGGTATAGAAACTTGTTTCCATTTCCATTCTAATTTCTTATCAATAAGCCGTTCAGCGTGTATTCTAATTCTTTGAAATTCGTTTTCATCAAATGGCGGAATCTTCGTTTCAAAAATCAAATATTGGGAACAGAGTCTTGACAGTTCGACAAAATCAATTAGCTTAACTCTGTTTACTTTAGCCAATTCCATTGCAGAATCTGTGAAAAATGAATTAGTAATTACCCAAGCTTCAGAGCATTTGTAGTACTTTTTTCCTGCTGAGACTTCTTGACTTGAATAGCAAAATTTCCCACCTTACTGGAATAGCACTTCGTCTGAACTGCTATTTTATTTCCAGATTCATCTTCAATAACGATATCAACTCCTTGATCCCCAGATGTCTTCGTCATTTTACATTTGTAGCCTATTTCATTTAGAAGATTAAAAACAAATTTTTCAAAATCGTTCCCACTCATCCCACCTACCATTTCTACAGGAAATGAATTATAGTAGGCTTTCCAAAGCATAATCTTTTTGGCGTATGCGTGTTTCTTGACCTCAATAGTTTTTATTTTTTGTTCCAAAATAGGTTCTTGTTCTAATAATTTGCTTTTGAATAAATCTTTATTATGTTTATTTTCAGAAATATAAGTGTGATTATTGGAAAGTTGCATCAAATCTATAATTATCTCTGTGTTCAATGAGCTATTTTCAAATTGTGAAGCATTCTTATGAACATCAACAATTATTCCCCTAATTTCTTTTTCATAGGTATATTTTACAACACGAATTTTTTTCCATTTGTAATTCCCCCATCGATCGAAATTATTTTTCTCTCTTTCAATAATAATATCTCCAGAGCGAAAATCAGAAACTCCAAGTTCTCTGAAAAACTCGGCCTTTTTGGAGTTATTGAATGAAATTTTCTTTACAACTTCTTCCCTCTGATTCTGAGTGTAATCATCATACTTTATTTTCAAGAATAATAGGCCAATAAATCCTGCAAAAATGATAAGCAAAATCATGGTCTGAGGGGTTGGGTATGACTTATACAAACCTAACCAAACAGCCCCACGGTTCCAAACCGCAGGGCTGCAAAATTATTCCAAAGACTAAAAATTACGCCTCCACCTCCGCCAGCACCGGGTAATCCGTGTACCCCTTCTCCCCCGGCGTGTAGAACGTCGCGAAGTCGGGGTCGTTGAGGGGGGCGTCGGTTTTCAGGCGCTCCACCAGGTCGGGGTTGGCGAGGAAGGGGCGGCCGATGGCAATCAGGTCGGCCTTGCCGCTTTGCAGGGCTGCTTCGGCGCGGGCCTTGTCGTAGCCGCCGCTTAGAATCAGCGTGCCATTGAAGCCCTCACGGATCACCTCCGTAATTTTCGGGTCCACGGCGGGCGCCCCCATCGAAGTGTGGTCCACGAGGTGGATGTACGCCACCTTGCCGTTGAGGTGTTCGGCCAGGTAGGCGTAGGCTTCGTCGTAGGTCGGGTCGTAGGGCATGTCGTTGAAGACGCCGTAGGGCGAAAGCCGGATACCCGTTTTTTCCGCGCCAATCGCGGCGGCCACCGCTTCGGCGGTTTCCAGGGCAAAGCGGGCGCGGTTCTCCACGCTGCCGCCGTACTCGTCCGTCCGTTGGTTGGAAGTCGGGCGGAGGAATTGCTCGATGAGGTAGCCGTTGGCCCCGTGCAGTTCCACGCCGTCGAAACCGGCCTCGATGGCATTCTTCGCCGCCTGCACGAATTCCTGAATCGTGGCTTTCACTTCCTCCGTCGTGAATTCGCGGGGCGTGGGGTGGTCCTGCATGCCGAGCGTGTCGGTGTAAATCTGCCCGCTCGCCGCGAGCGCCGAGGGGGCCAGCACTTCCGCGCCTTCGTCCATGTGAACCGCGTGCGCCACGCGGCCCGTGTTCATCAGTTGGGCGAAGATTTTCCCGCCTTCGGCGTGGACGGCTTCGGTTACTTTTTGCCAGCCTTGTACCTGCGCCGGGGTGTACAAGCCCGGAATCCGGGCGTAGCCGGTGCCGTTTTTCGAGGGGCCAATGCCTTCGGTCAGGATGAGGCCCGCCGTGGCGCGCTGGGCGTAGTAGGTGGGCATGAGGTCGGTCACATCGTGGCCGGGGGTGGCGCGGTTGCGGGTCATGGGGGCCATCACGAGGTGATTGGCGAGATCGATGTGGCCCAGGCGGGCGGGTTGGAATAGCTTCAGGTCGCTCATGGAAAGAGTAAAGTTTAGGTTTTTATATCGAATTTTTTCGATTCGTTTTCGCAAAAAAAGAGGCGCTACGCATCGAAAAATATCAATGGGTTAACGCGGGTATTGCCGAAAGGTTCAGGCCAGCCCGTTAAAAAATTGAGAAAGTTGGGCGAATTTTTCTTTGTTCAGGGAGAAGAAGTGGTGCTTGCCTTCTTTCCGTACGCTGACCAACTCGCTTTCGGTGAGTTGCTTGAGGTGGTGCGAGGCGCAAGCCTGCGAGAGGCCCGTCAGCGCCTGGGCATCCTGGCAACAAATTTCGCCCTTCTGCGAAAGTTCGTTCAGAATCGCCAGGCGGTTTTTATCGCCGATGGCGGCGGTGGCTTTTTCGATGAATTTGGAGGTGGGCATGGTAAGGAGTTTTGCCTAACCCGTCATTGCGAGCGGAGGCGTAAAAAACGAAGCGCAGCGAGGTTTTTACGCCGGAGCGTGGCAATCCCCTACCGGAGACCGAGAGAGCTAAGACCGAACTTGCTCAAAAGCTCTCTCGGTCTCCGGTAGGGGATTGCTTCGTCAGTCGCTTCGCTCCTTCCTCGCAATGACGCGTTAGGGAGAAAGTCGTTATTTTTGTTTCTCCTGTCGAAAACTTTTCATAATCCACCCGCCCCCCACCACGTCGTCGCCTTCGTAAAAGACGGCGGCCTGGCCGGGGGCGATGCCGGAGACGGGTTCGTGGAAGCGCACTTCGACGCGGTCGTCGGCCACTTGCTCCACGGTGGCGGGGGTGCCGTCGTGTTTGTAGCGCACTTTCGTGCTGGTTTCCAGCGGGGCGCTCAGGCGTTCGTACTTGCTCAGGTTGAGGCGGCTCACCACCATGCCGTCGCGTTCGAGGTCGCGGTCGCGGCCCAGGACGACTTCGTTGGTGTCCTTGCGGATTTCGGTCACGAAGGCCGGGTAGCCGAAGGCGAGGCCGAGGCCCTTGCGCTGGCCGATGGTGTAAAACGGGTAGCCTTCGTGTTTTCCCAGCACCCGACCCGTTTCGTCCACAAAATTTCCGCCCGCCACTTCGGCTTCGAGCGTGGGGATGCGGCGTTTCAGGAAGCCCCGGTAGTCGTTGTCGGGCACGAAGCAAATTTCGTAACTCTCCGATTTGTTCACCAAATCCATAAACCCGCGTTGGGTGGCGTCGGCCCGGATTTCGGCTTTGGTGAGGTGGCCCAGCGGCAATTTGGTGCGGGCCAGGCTTTCCTGCGACACGCCCCAGAGCACGTAGCTCTGGTCTTTCCAGGCGTCCACGCCTTTGGAAATGATGTGCCGGCCGCCCTCTTCCCGAATGTTGGCGTAGTGGCCGGTGGCGATGTGTTCGCAGTCGAGTTTGTCGGCGCGGCGCAGCAGGGCGTCCCACTTGATGTGCGTGTTGCACATCACGCAGGGGTTGGGCGTGCGGCCTTCGAGGTATTCGCCGGTGAAGTAGTCGATAACGGCGTCGCCGAATTCTTCGCGGATGTCGAGGATGAAGTGGGGGAAACCGAGTTGGACGGCCACGTGGCGGGCGTCGTTGATGGAGTCGAGGCTGCAACAGCCGGTTTCTTTTTTGGAGCCGCCGCTGCTGGCGTAGTCCCAGGTTTTCATCGTCATGCCCACGACTTCGTAACCTTGTTCGTGCAGCAGAACCGCCGCCAGCGAAGAGTCGATGCCGCCGCTCATGGCGACGAGAATGCGTCCGTGTTTGCTCATGGAATCAGGCCAGGGTTCAAAGCCCTGCGATTTTAGGAAGTTAACTAGCTTGATAGATGCTCACAATCAGAAGTTTACGAAAATTAGCGAATCAAAAAATTAAGTAAACCCGGATTTTTTTGTAACTGAGTGCTTACTAGTTGGTTTAATTGACGGATGCTCGGAGGTATTTTCCAACCCTTTTTCAGTCAAATCCATTCCGCAATTCACCCGCAAAGTTATGGCATCCTCCCTAAAGGTCACCCTGGGCCGGAAAGCATGACCGGATGGCCCCCTCCCGCTGGCCATTCGGATCACCGTGGATCGCACGTATATTTTTACATTTACCCGGGACAAAACCTGCTTGCCTCGGACTGCGGCACCACCAACGAGGGGGTGAAGAAATCGTACCCCAATTCGGGTTGACTGAACGACTTTATCCTGCAAAAAAAAGGTGAAAGTCAGTGCCAATCTGGTGGAGATGACCGTTCAGCACAAGCACATCACTTTCAAACCAAGTCGCCAGTGAGGATACAGCCTTGTACGCGGGGAGAGTAGGCGGCGTAGCAGCAGTGGCTTTTTGACTACAGACGAGGTGGTTGTACATCGGTCGCCAGTAATTACACGCTACAACTCCCTAATCCTGAACTCCTTCCACCGCACCTTAATCCCCCCGCCGTCGTGAATTTGCAGGGCGATAAATCCTTCGCCCTTCCCGATTTTTTCGTCTTTCAATTCCACCATCATTTTGTCGTTGAGCCAGGTCGTGACCACGTCGCCGTCGGCGCGGATTTTCAGGGTGTTCCACTCGCCCACTTTCAGGGCGGCTTCGTGGGCGGGGTTGGGTTGGATGATCCAGCCGCGCCCGTAAGATTCGTAAATGCCGCCGGTGTGGCCGTTCAGCGGGGCCACTTCCACCTGCCAGCCGCTGATTTTCACGCCTTCGATGCCCGAGCGGATGAACACGCCGCTGTTGCCGTTGGCTTCCTGCTTGAATTGGAGCGTTAGCTCGAAGTTTTTGTAATTCTTGTCGGTCGAAAGGTAGCCGTATTGCTTGTCGGGGCCGCTTTCGCAGACCAACTCGCCGTTTTCAACGTACCATTTTTCGGTGCCGTGGATGGTCCAGCCTTTGAGGTCTTTGCCGTTGAACAGCGACTTGGCGCGTTGCGCCCAGGTGGGGAGGGCGAGCAACAGGCAGGCGAGGAGCAGGAATCGGGTTTTCATGGAGGTTGTGAGGTAAAGCATCAAAGAAACCAAAAATTGTGTGGAAAAACGAAGGGTGATGAGGTAGAAAAGTGGGTGTCACCCTGAGCGAAGTCGAAGGGCGTGCGGCTGGTCAGCGCTGGCCCACCGCACGCGCTTCGACCGTGCGACGGACCGCTCCACTCAGCTTGACCGCCGCTTTTCTAACCCCAGCGTCACGGTTTTGGAAACGCCTCCAGCACCGTTTTAACCATCCCATCAAGGGCTTTGTTGTCGATCCAGCGAACCACCATCACCAACTCGTGGTCGGGATCGACGTACACGGCGTTGGTGCCGTTGCCTACGTGGACGAAGGCCCTGAGCGGGGCGCTGGGCAGGTACTGGTGGTCGGTGTTGAGAAACCAGTTCATAAACCCGTAGGTGGGTTGGGCCGGGGTGGGGGTAAGGGCCTGCGCGACCCAGCTTTCGGGAATCAACTGCTTGCCGTTCCAACGCCCCCGGTGCAGGCTGAGCAACCCAAACCGGGCCAGGTCGAAGGCACTGATGAACATCCCACCGCCCCAGTGCCCGCCCCCGCTGACCGACTGCACCGCTTGCCCGTCGAGCACGATCCAGGAATTGCGGTAACCCGCCCAGCGCCAGGTATTCGAGGCACCGATGGGGTCCATGAGGTGGGTTTTCAGCACCTGCGGGAGCGGCTGACGCCACACGCTGGTGGCCGCCAGCGCCAGGGCATTGACGCGCACGTCATTGTACTCGTACACGCTGCCGGGGCGGTGGCGCGGGCGGTCGAGCCACTCGGCGGCTTGGGCGCTGGGGCGGTCGGCCCAGTCGGGCTTGCCCCAGAGGGTACCCTCCCAGTCGCTCGTCTGGCGGAGCAGGTGATCCCAGGTGATGGTGCGGTTGTGGGCGCTGGCGAAGGGCTGGAGCAGTTGGGGTTGTCCCAATTCTTCCGCCGTGCGCAGCGTCGGCTGCCCGTATATTTCGATGGGCGGCACGTAGGGCGCCACCGTGTCGTGAACGCTCCGAATCAGGCCCTGCTCCACCGCCAGCCCGACCAGGGTGGACAGAAAACTTTTCGTGACGCTGTGGGTCATGTCGGTTCGGAGGGGTTCGCCCCATTCCGCCACGAGGTAGCCCCGGTACACGATCAGGCCCGTGGGTTCGCCGCGTTCGGCGAACGGCCCCACCCCGTAGCCGTAAGGTTCTTTGCCGAAGGATTGGTAGTGCGAAAGCTCCAGGTTACGCGGCGTCTTCGCCTCGTTGGCCTTCGCAAACTGGATGGCCGCCTGCAACTTGCCCGCATCGAGTCCGAGCGCCGCCGGCGACTTCCGTTCCCAGGTCTGGGCGGGTGGAAAGTAGGGCAGCGGTGAAGCAGTTTTGCCGGTGGTCTTTTTCTGCGCGAAAGCGGGCTGAACCAGCGCCAGGGTCAGGAAAAAGAAGCGAAGGAAACGAAGCGGCATGGAAGGTGGGAGCGGATTGGAAAACGGGGCAATCCGTTCCTCAAATAAACCGAAATCGACTCAAAAAGAAAACCCACCCTCGAATCGGGGGCGGGTTTTCTTTTTGGGTTAAACTGTTTAGGACTTCAAAAAATAGCGGACAAACGTGCGGGAGGTCACCCTGAGCGGAGTCGAAGCGGACGCCGCGCGGGGCGTGCGGTGGGCCAACGCTGACCAGCCGCACCACCCTTCGACTCCGCTCAGGGTGACCTCCCGCTCAAAGAAAGAGGACTTTTAAACCCCTTCATTACGAAGCGGTTACCGCCCGAACGCCTCCTGGGCGTACTGCGCGAAGCGAATCGGCTCGCGGCCCAGCACGGTCTGCACGTCGGGCGTGACGGTGGCTACGTAGCCCTCTTTGATGTACACGCCGTAGAGCGCGAGCATTTGGTCGAGCACCACGTCGGGCACGTGGTAGGACTTCATCGTGGCCGAAAACTCCTCGGCGCTCGGGTTCAGGTATTCCACCTTCCGGCCCAGCGCGGCGCTGAGTTGCTCGGCGATGTCGTAGAAACTGAGGGCTTCGGGACCGGTCAGGGTGTAGGCCCAGTTGAAATGGTCGTCGGTGCTGAGGGCTTCGGCGGCTACGGCACCGATGTCGCGCGCGTCGATGTACGAGGTTTTGCCGTCGCCGGAGGGAAAGTAAATCCTGCCTTGCAAGACGCTGTCGCGGTCGTAGTTGGTGAAATTCTGGTTGAAGAAATTGGGCCGCAGAAACGTGTACGGCACCCCCGTGCGCTCGATGGCCCGCTCCGATTTCCGGTGGCCGTTTTCTTCGCTCGCCTCCGCGCCGATCACCGACGAATACACGAGGTGCTTCAGGCCCTGCGTCGCGGCGTAGGCGATGACCGGGGCAATCACCTCGTGGGCAGTAGGATTGAAGCCTTCACCCGTCAGGAACAGCCGTTCTACCCCCGCGAATGCCGCCTGGTAGGTGTCGGGTTTTTCAAAATCGAACGGCAACACTGGCACACCGGGGCCAAATTTCCCGGCGGCTTTTTCGAGGTTACGCGCCCCGACTACCACGTCAGCGCCTTTGGCTTGCAGTGCTTTCACCACTTCGGTTCCTACCGCGCCGGTGGCGGCTAACACTAAAATTTTATCAGTCATGTTGGTTGAATTTAACAGTTGACTTTGAAGCTGTTTAGGATTTTTAGAAAAGGAGGCTGTCATCCCTCCTTTTCTAAAAATCCTAAACAATTTCTTTAGTTTTGACGGGGCAAGATTAGGGCATAGTTCCGGTCTGGTCAAGTAGTACCCAAAAAGTGACTATCGGATTTCTCGTAAAATTTTCATGGAAACGGAAAACTTATTTCCCCTGAGCGCCTTCGAGCGTGCGAAGGCCAACCCCAACCGCTGCCCCGTCACGGCCTCGATGCAGGTGCTCGGTGGCAAGTGGAAAACCATCATCCTCTGGGCCATCGGCGGGGGCATCAACCGCTTCGGGGCCTTGCAGCGGGCCATTCCGGGGATCACGAAGAAAATGCTAACCCAACAACTCCGCGAATTGGAAGACGACGGGCTGGTACACCGTAAAGTTTTTCCAGTGGTACCGCCGAAAGTAGAGTACAGCGTGACCGAGCGCGGCGAGAGCCTCCAGCCGGTTATCCTGGCCCTGCGCGATTGGGGGCAGCAGCACGTGTTGGGGGGAGAGATTGAGTGAGGGAGTGATTGAGTGAGTGAGAATTGAAATGCATTTTTCCTCAATCACTCCCTTACTCAATCTCTCAATGGTTTTACCGCCCAAACCGGTACCACTCCAACTCCTCCGGCTGGCCGCCGCGCAGGGTTTCGCAGAGAACCCGCGCCGCCGTGACGCTGAACGTGATGCCGTTGCCACCGAAGCCGAGCGCGAAATAGCTGTTTGGAAATTTGGGGTGCGCGCCGATGTAGGGCAGGCCGTCGCCGGTTTCGCCGAAGGTACCCGCCCAACTGCGGTCGGGGATGAACTTGAGATTGGGGTAGAGTTCTTGAAACGCTTTCACCAGCGTTTTTTCCTTTTTCGGAAGCAAGGCATCGCGCCGGGCCGGGTCGCGGAACGACTCATCGAAACCGCCGATGAGGATGCGGTTGTCGTTGGTGGTGCGCAGGTACAGGTACGGATCCTGGGTGTTCCAGAGCAGCGTTTCGGCGAGGTAAGGGGGCAGGTACGCGAAGGGTTCGCTGGCGACGGCGTAGGTGCTGAGGAGGTCCACTACTTTTTCGGGCAACTGCGTCTGCGATTCGTAGCCAGTGCAATAAATCACGTGCTTCGCCCGGAGGATGTGGTCGGTGCCGGTGCGGAGTTCGACGCCCGCGTCGGTGTAGCGGGTTTCGGTGATTTCGGTGCGGTCGAACACCCGCAGGCCCCGGCTGACGGCCACCCGGTAGAGGCCGTGGGCGAGTTGGAAGGCGTCCACCTCGGCGGCATCGGCGGAGAGAATCGCGCCCGGTGCTTCCAGGTCGAAACGCTGCCGCAGGGCCGCCGCGTCGAGCCATTCCACCCGGAAGCCGTGCCGTTGCCGGGTTTCAAACTCGGTTCGGAGCATCTCGACTTTGGCGGAGCGGTGGGCAAAATACAGGCTTTGCTTGCGCTTGAATCCGTGCCCGGTGCTGGTGCTTTTTGACAAACCTTCGAGCACGTTGATGGCCTCCACGCAGCCCCGGTAACTGCCCACGGCGGCGGATTCTCCCACCTGTTTGATAAGTTGGTGCAGCGGCACGTCGATTTCGTACTGGAGCATGGCCGTGCTGGCGGCGGTGCTGCCCGTGCCCACGTCGCGCTTGTCGACCACGACCACGTCGAAGCCCGCATTGGTGAGGGTGTAGGCCACCAGCGCCCCGGTGATGCCCCCGCCCACGACGAGGATTTCGCAGGAACGATCAGATTTCAGGGAAGGGTAAGGGGTGAGGAGGCCGTTTTTCAACAGCCAGAAGGGTTCGGTGGAACGTAAATCCATGAAGTAAAGAAGGGTACTTTTTTTATTGGGTGGCCCAGGCCGGGCATCGGCTGGGCCGTTTTCAAGTAAACTCGTTTTTTGGGGAAAAGTCAGGGGCTTGGGAATGTATATTTCGCCACCAAACCTCCAAACCCATGCGAAACCTGCTTTCTGCCCTTCTTACCTCCCGTTTTTTATTTCTTGCGTCTGAGTTGCCCGCCCAACTCCCTGCGCTAAACGTTTCCGACAACAAACGATTCCTCGTCACGCAGGACGGACGCCCGTTTTTCTGGCTCGCCGACACGGCCTGGGAACTGTTTCACCGCCTGAATCGCGAACAAGCCGAAACCTACCTGAAAAAACGTGCCGAGCAGGGTTTCACCGTCATTCAGGCCGTGGCCCTGGCCGAACTCGACGGACTGCGCGGCCCCAACGCCAACGGCCACACGCCGCTCCAGAACGACGACCCCGCCAAACCCAACGAAGCCTACTGGAAACACGTGGATGAGGTAATCGATCTGGCGGCGAAAAACGGCCTGTACATCGGATTTTTGCCCACCTGGGGCGATAAATTGAATAAAAATGCTTGGGGCAAAGGCCCGGAAATTTTCAACCCCACCAACGCCCGCGCCTACGGTAAGTGGATCGGCACCCGTTACCAATCGCGCACGAACCTGATCTGGATTCTCGGCGGCGACCGCAACCCGCGCCCCGGCTCGCAAGACGTGGAAACCTGGCGCAGCATGGCGGCGGGCATCGAGGAAGGCGTCGGTGGGGCGGACAACGCGCTGATGACGTATCACCCTCAGCCGGTGGATCACGGCTCGTCGTCGAACTGGTTTCACGCCGATACCTGGCTCGATTTCAACATGATGCAAAACGGCCACTGCCGCGACCAGCGGGTGTACGACAAAATGGCCGAGGTGTACGCCCTCACGCCGGTGAAACCCGTGCTCGACGGCGAGCCGATTTACGAAGACCACCCCGTGTGTTTCAACCCCAAGGAACTCGGCCATTCCAACGCCTACGACGTGCGCAAATACGCGTACTTCGACGTGTTCGCCGGGGCCTTCGGGCACACCTACGGCTGCCACGCGGTCTGGCAGATGTGGGACAAAAGCCGCGAACCCATCAACCTCCCCCTTAAACCCTGGAACGAATCACTGACGCTGAACGGAGCCGGGCAAATGCAGCACCTGCGCCGCCTGGTGGAATCGCGGCCCTTCCTCGACCGGGTGCCCGACCAAACCCTGCTCGTGGACGCCCGCAGCGCCGTGGCCGAGCACATCCAGGCCACGCGGGGCAAGGACTACCTCTTCGCCTACACCGCGACGGGCCTGCCGGTCACGCTGAGTTTGGGTAAAATTTCCGGTGAAAAACTAACCGCCCACTGGTACAACCCCCGCGACGGCAAGGCCACGGTAGCGGGCAGTTTCGACAACCGGGGCATCCAGAGTTTCGTACCGCCCAGCCAGGGGCAAGGGCAGGATTGGGTGCTGGTGCTGGACGACGCGGGGAAGAATTTTGGGCTTCCGGGAGTGCTCACGCGCTGAGATTTTCACATCAGCCCCATGAAAATTTTTCAAGAACAATACCGCCTGCTTCAGGATAGCCGTAGCGTATTGCTGGCGTATTGCGAGATGATTTCATCCGCTGATTTCCAGGCTGACCTGGCTGGGTTTGGTGGGCGGGGCATTCGGGATGTGCTGGTTCACGTCGTCAACGTGTACCAGTTTTAGCTGGAAACAATTGCTTTGGAGCAGACCGCGCCGTTTGACAAGTCCGAAGCCATCACGACGGTCGGAAAACTTCGTGTACTTTTCGAGCGAACCGACCAACGAGTGGATACTTTCCTAAGGCGGTTTCAACCGGGAAGTGCCGCTCGTCTGCGCAATTCCCGGTCGCGACCAGGAAGTCAAGACGACTCCGTTGGCCATCCTAACGCACGTAATCCCCCACGAATTCCACCACAAAGGGCAGGTGCTTTCGATGAGCCGAGCGTTGGGCTACACCCCGCCGGACACGGATGTCATCCGTTTTTCTTGAGGCATTCTATTCAGCGCTTTTGCAACAGCACGCACGTTCGCAATCCCGCCTCAATGGGTCGGTAGCCCAGCACCATCCAGCGACGGGCCTGGGCCGAGTCGGCGGTGCTGATCAACACGGCGGGTGTCGTGCTCCGTACCAACGAAATGCGTCGGTAGCGTTGCAGGTAGCACAGCAATTCCCCGTCGCGGATGGTCGATTCGGGGGCCGTCAGGTAAGACCCCGCCGGTACGTGGCGACTCAGTTGGTGCATGTCGTACACAAAATCACTGAGGTAAGGCTTGGGTTGGGTGCGCCAGTAATCCACCAGGGTACGGGCGCTGAGGAGCAGGCACAACCCGGTAAAAAAAACAAGCACCCCCAGCACCCTCCCACGACCAGGTAGCCGATTAGGGGCGAGTACCAGCAGCAGCGGGGCAAAAAATACGGCCATTCCCAACCCGAAAAAGGGCAGGCAAGGCAGTAAGTAATGATACCCTTGCTTGGCGCTGATGGCCAGCGGCACGGAGGCCGAAAGGCCCAGGGCGAAGAAAAACAGACCGGTACGCGGCACCCCAAGCCGCTGAAAAGCCACCCGGTTGAAACGGTATCCGAGGAATCCCACCACTGCGGTGAGCAAAAGTGGGCGGTAAATTTCGGTGAGTAGCCAGCCTAAAATCAATCCCCGTTGCTGCGTCAGCGTGCCCATGACGCCTTCGCGGTGTCCGGCCACGGCATCGAGTACCTGATGCACCCAGAAGTGGTCCAGGTAGCGCCGGGGTGCTTCAAATAACAACAGTCCGCCCATGCCACCACCCCAAAGCCCCACGAGCCAGGCCGTCTCGATCAAAGCGCGCTTCAAGGGGAGTTTTTCGGGCCAGAAAATTCCCAGCAACACGGGCGTGACGAAGGGAAACAAACCAGCCGGGCCTTTGGTCAGAAAAGCCAGCACCAGGCAAAGGGCGGCTCCCGCTCGTTGGGCGGGGCGATACCGACCGGCCAACGGGTGGAACAGGCACAGAACAGCCCCCCAATCGAATAAAACCAGGTACATTTCGAGCACGTTGTTCGCGTAGCCCCAGCGGATCTGATAAAAACAGTAGGTGAGTAAAATAGGCAGCCAAGCATGGTGGCGAAAAGAGGACCCGGGAAAAAGCAGCCGCAGGGTTTTCGCCAAGAGGAGAAAAAGAATCAGCAACGCCAGCGTTCCAAACAGCCGCTCAACCCACCAGTGGTCGCCCAGGAGCCGAAAACCGAGAGCCTCCAGGCCAAAAACCAGGGGCGGGTTATCGTAAAAGACGCGGCCATTGGCATAGGGAAGCCAGAAGCTTTCCGAAAAATAAGGCTTCCAGAAACTCCCCTGACCCAGCGCCTGATTACGGGCAATGGACGCGTAAAACAAGCCGTCGATAAACTGCCCCTCCTTGCACTGCCGACCGAAATGGTGGATCCCCACGATGGCGGCGGTGAGCAGGGAAGGCCACCAGACGAATCCTTTTTGAAAGAACCGCAGGGAAAGACCGGGCATAGGGTTGATTCAACGGAGCAAAAAAATGTCCCTGAAGGCACCATCCCAACCATCGGTAGGGGACGTATCCCGCAAGGGGTTTTGCCTCTTAAATTGTTTGAAGAAAATCCTGAAGCAATTACTCCCACTCAATCGTCGCGGGTGGTTTCGAGGAAATATCGTACACGACCCGGTTGACACCCTTCACCCGGTTGATGATGGCGTTGGAAATATCACCCAGAAAGGTGTAGGGCAGGTGCGCCCAGTCGGCGGTCATGCCGTCCACGCTGGTCACGGCGCGCAGGGCCACGACCCGTTCGTAGGTGCGCTCGTCGCCCATCACGCCCACCGATTGGATGGGCAGCAGCATCGCCCCCGCCTGCCAGACCTGGTCGTAGAGGCCGTAGGATTTCAGCCCGTCGATGAAGAGCGCGTCCACTTCCTGCAAAATCTGCACTTTTTCCGCCGTGATGTCGCCCAGAATCCGAATTGCCAGGCCGGGGCCAGGAAAGGGGTGACGGCCCAGAATGGCCTGCGGAATGCCCAGCGAGCGCCCCACCGCCCGGACTTCGTCTTTGAACAAGGCGTTCAACGGTTCCACCACCTTCAGGTGCATTTTTTCGGGTAAACCACCCACGTTGTGGTGCGATTTGATGGTGGCCGAGGGGCCTTTCACCGACACCGACTCGATCACGTCGGGGTAAATCGTGCCCTGGCCGAGCCACTTCACGCCTTCGATGCGGTGGGCTTCGGCATCGAATACGTCGATGAAGGTTTTGCCGATGGCCTTGCGCTTGGCCTCGGGTTCGGTCAGGCCGGTGAGGGCGGCGTAAAATTGTTCTTTTGCGTCCACGCCCTTCACGTTCAGGCCGAGGGTGTGGTACGATTCCAAAACGCCCTCGAATTCGTCTTTGCGAAGCAGGCCGTTGTCCACGAAAATGCAGTACAGATTCGGCCCGATGGCCCGGTGAATCAGCACCGCCGCCACCGAGGAATCCACCCCACCCGACAGACCCAGCACCACGCGGTCGTCGCCGAGTTTGGCTTTCAGCGCCGCCACGGTTTCATCCACGAAATTCTCCGCCGTCCAGTCCTGGGCACAGCCGCAGAGGCCGACGACGAAGTTTTTCAACACCGTTTTCCCTTCACTCGTGTGCGTGACTTCGGGGTGAAACTGAATGCCGAACGTGGGTTCGCCCGCGATGCGAAACGCGGCCACCCGCACGGTGCCCGTCGAACCGATCAACTGAAAATCGGGCGGCACGCTGACGATCGTGTCGCCGTGCGACATCCAGACCTGCGTGGTGGGTTGGAGACCCTGGAGCAAATCGTGGTCGTCGGTCGTGTCGAGCGTGGCCCGGCCGTACTCGCGGGTGGTCGAGGGGGTCACTTCGCCGCCCGCCTGCTGGGCCAGCAACTGGGCACCGTAGCAAACGCCCAGCAAAGGAAGTTTGCCGCGAAACTGCCCCAACTCCACGCTGGGGGCGTTTTGGTCGCGCACCGAGCAGGGACTGCCCGACAGGATAACGCCTTTCACCGATTCGTCGAGGGGCGGATAGTGGTTGAAGGGGTGGATTTCGCAGTACACGTTCAGCTCGCGCACCCGCCGGGCGATGAGTTGGGTGAACTGCGAGCCAAAGTCGAGGATGAGGATTTTTTCGGTCATAAACGGTGGCACCGACCTCTGGTCGGTGCGGGGCAAGAGTGGTAAGAAAGCGCGAAACGGGAACCGGTTAGTTGACAACCTGCACCGACCAGAGGTCGGCGCCACCTTTACGGATACAGCAAATACTTCGTTCTGATTTTTTTATACGCCTCCAGCCCCGGCTGCCAGCTTTTCCGCATCTCGGCTTCCGACTTTCCGGCCACGAGGGCCAGGCGCAACGCGTCGGTGCCGGCGAGTTTGTCGAAGTACGAGGTGCTGGTGAAAAACTTCGATTTATCGCTGGCTTTGCCGTAAAGGTCGATGAGGTACTTCAGTGAAAGCCGCAAATGGTGGGCATCCACCCCGCGCAAATCGAGGCCGTAGCATTTTTTGCCTTCCTGGGGCGGGTTCACCGCGCCGGGTTTGTCTTCGGGCGTAAACGTGTAGCTACCCAGCGCCGGATCCGGCCCGCCGATGACCTGAAACTGGGTGTCGGTGCCGCGCCCGACGCTCACGATGGTCGGCTCGAAAAGGCAAATCGAGGGGTACAGCAGGATGCTTTGCTGGTTGGGCAAATTGGGCGAGGGCGCTACCGGAAGGGTGTAGGATGTCTGGTGCGTGTAGTCCAGGCAGGGGATGACGGTCAGAAATCCTTGCGTATCGGGCATCGGGTCGGGTTGCGGGCCACCCACCGTTTCGCCGACACTGGCGGCTTTCTTGGGGCGTTCCAGGGCTTTTCCGGTGGCAATCCAGCCCTCGCCTACGATCATGTTCGCCAATTCGCCCACCGTGCAGCCGTGCGCGATGGGCACCGGGTTCAGCCCTACGAACGAGGTGAATTTTGGCTCCATCACCGGCCCGTCCACGAAGTGCCCGTTGGGATTGGGACGGTCGAAGATCAGGCAACGCTTGCCCAGTTCGGCGCAGGCTTCCAGCACGTAGTGCATCGTAGAGGTGTAGGTATAAAACCGGGTACCCACGTCCTGGATGTCGAAAATAACTACGTCCACGCCGCTGAGTTGCGCCGCCGAAGGTTTGCGGTTGGCCCCGTAGAGCGACGTGATGGGGATGCCCGTGCGCTTGTCCACGCCGTCGGCGATTTCTTCGCCGTCGGTGGCGGTGCCGCGAAAGCCGTGTTCGGGGGCGAAAATGGTTTTGATTTTTATGCCCCGACTCAGCAGCGAGTCGGCCAGGTGGGTTTTGTTCGGAAAAATCGAGGTGTGGTTGACGACGAGGGCGACGGTTTTACCGGCCAAATCCGGCAGGTACTTTTCGGTTTGCTCGATGCCCAGCACTGGTTTTTTGGCAGCGGTCTGGAGGGAGGACGAAGACTGCGCGGGTGAGGAACGTCCGCAGGCGACGAGCAGACCTAGCAGCGAAAGAAGGGAAAGGACGCGGGAAAGGGAAACCATTCGCAAATGTCGGGGAAAAATTGGGAAATGCGAACGGCTCGGCTGGAATCACGACTGAGTTGCTCACGCCATCCGCCGGACGGCCCCGAAGCGGTTTGAGCGGAAAGTAGATGGGAGCCGCCGGGCCGCGTGCTGTTTGGCAGCAAGCGGGGATTTTCCCGTACTTTGCTTCGATGAATTTCCCCCGTTTCGTTTCCACCCGCCTCCGGCGCAAGCCCCTCCGGGCCGACGGACGGCGCGGGTTTTCGGCCACCGTGTCGCGCATCGGCGTGGCGAGCATTGCCCTGGGATTGGCCGTGATGATCATCGCCTTCGCGGTGTTGTTCGGCTTTCAACGGGCCGTAGAGCAGAAGGTGTTCAGCCTGGCGGCGCACCTGCGGGTGACGCAGTTTTCGCTCAACCGCTCGTTTGAAGAAACGCCCATGCCGCTGCACTCGCCCGTGTACGACTCCATCCGGAAAGTCCCCGGCGTGCGGCACATTCAGGCCGTAGCGCACAAAGGCGGCATTCTGAAAACCCCCGACGAGTTGCAGGGTGCCTTACTCAAAGGCGTGGGACGGGATTACGACTGGGACACGTTCCGACCGAATCTGGTGGCCGGACGTTTGCCCGATTTTACGAAAGATTCGGCCGACTCGAAGGAAGTGGTGATCAGCCAGCGGTTGGCGACCCTGCTCAACCTGAAACCTGGCGGCGGCGTGGTGATGTATTTTTTGCAGGATCCACCCCGCGTGCGCAAACTTCAGGTGGTGGGCATCTACGAAACCCGCCTCGACGCTGAATTCGACAGCCAACTGATTTTTGGAGATTTGCGGCTGGTGCAAAAACTCAACGGCTGGAAATCCGACGTGGTGGGTTCGTACGAACTGTACGTCGACGACGTGACCCGCCTCGACTGGGCCGCCAACGACGTGACCCGCCTGCTCACGCCTGAACAGGACATCGAAAGCGTCACCGACCGCTACCGACCCCTCTTCGACTGGCTCACGCTCCTCGACCGGAACATGGTCATTTTTCTGGCCCTGATTCTGGTCGTGTGCAGTTTTAACATGGCGAGCATCCTGCTCGTGATGATGATGGAACGCACCCCGATGATCGGCTTGATGAAAGCCCTGGGTAGCACCGACTGGCAAATCAGGCTGATTTTCATTTACCAGGGTATCGCGCTGATTTCGAGGGGATTGCTCTGGGGAAATATCCTGGGACTAGGACTTTGCTGGATTCAGGACCAATTCAAGCTGATTCCCCTCGACCCCGAAGCGTATTACATGAGCACCGTGCCCATCGCCTGGAACTGGCCCGTGGTGGCCCTGCTCAACGGAGCCACGCTGGCGCTGGTCTCGGCGGTGCTGCTCATTCCCACCCTCGTTATCACCCGGATTCAGCCGGTGAAGGCGATTGCGTTTACGAAATAAGGTGGCTCCGACCTCCGGTCGGAGTTCAACCGCAGACGCGCAGTCCGCAGGTTGAAGGTAGGAGAAGTGGGCTTTTCAAAACTCACATTATCGTCACATTTCAACCTGCGGTTGAACTCCGACCGGAGGTCGGAGCCACATTTCAGTACCTTTTCACCTCCAACTTCACAATCCCGCCGTCGAAGTCAATGTTGATTTTCTTGGCGGCTCCTTCATAGCCGGGAGTCTGGTAGTACTCACCGACTTTATCGAAACCGTCGAGTTCCGTCAGGCTGAGGCCGTCTTTTTTTACGCGGCAGCCGGAGGTTTTCGGAACGTTCAACGTGATTCCCGCCACGCCCGCGTCAATGTCCACGGTGGTGAGGTCGGTTAGGTCGCCGAGTTTTACGTCGGTGCTGGTCACGCCGGTTTCGAGTTTGAGGTGATTCACGCGGTAGCCACTCAGATCGAAATCAGCCTCACCGGCCCCGATTTCGGCGCTGATGTCCCAGAGTACGGCGGGGTTGAGGCTGATGTTCACCCGGTTTTTCAAGTCGCCGTCCCAGTCCCCGTTTTTCCACTCCATTTTCTTATTGCCTTTCATCGAAAAATTCAGGCTGGCGTTTTTTCCGTCGCTGTTCAGGGTTTTTTGCAAACTAAAACTCCCAAAATCGAGGGTAGTCCGGGCTTCGGCGAGTTGGCTGCTCGTGCCGCCGAGGTCGAAGTGGGCCGCGCCGCCTTCGAGGTGAAACGAGGCCGCTTGCAGCGAACTGTCCATCGGTTCGGAGAATGATTGGGTGCCGCCGATCCGGGTCGTTTCCGTCCGGGTCGTGTCGGACTCCGATTCTGCGTCCTCGTCGTTTTCATCGTAGTGGGAATGATCGTCGTCGTTGTCATCGTCGTTGTGGTCGTAAAAACCACGCTGTTCCCAGCGGTCGTGGTGCCGCGAAACGATCGCCAGCGGGACGGCCACGGCCAGCAGCAACACCGTCACGACGGAGGCCGTCCGGCTGCGCCGCCCCAGCAGCAGGTTCACGCCAAGCAGAATCACGAGCACGGGCCAGAAACGAGCCAGTTCGTGCCATTCGAGATTGAACCAACCGAAGTTTTGACCGAGAAAAAGCAGGCCCAGGCCCAGCAGGAACACGCCCGTGAAGAGGTTGCGGGAAGTCATGGTTGATACGGGTTTTGAGGGTTTTGCGGCGGCGGTTGGGTGCCGCGCACGAGGTAGTAAATGCCGTAGGCGATCAGGACTACTGGCCAGAACCGGAATACGTCGCGGAAGCGGATGTGGAACCAGTCGAGTTCGTTGCCGAGGAAAATGACGCCGAGGACGATCAGGACGGAGCCACCAATCAGGTTGGAATTTTTCATAACGGGTTTTGCGGGGGTTGGTTATCGGTCAGGTTTTGCGGAAGCCGGTCGCGGACGATGAAGTAAATGCCCAGGCCCACCAACGCCAGCGGCCAGAGTTTGCCCCAACTAAACCACCACACGAATTCGTCGAGCAGGAACAACACACCCAGCCCAACGAGCACGGCGCCCCAGAGTTTCGGGTTGGCGCGGGGCACCTCGAAGGGGGCGGGCGAACCGGGGGTAATCACCTCGGCCTCATCAAATTGGGGACCGGTGGGGAGGGCAATCCACAAAATGAGGTAAACGATTCCAAACGGGCCGTGGGTCAGGAAAAATCCCAGCACGAAAAGCAGCCGGACGATGGTGACGTCGATGCGAAAATACCGGGCTAAACCAGCGGACACGCCACCAATTACGGCCCCCGACGGAATGCGATACAAGCGGTTCATGGCAAAGAAATTGGAGTTGAAACCTTGATTCTGGACGAAAAATGGGGGGATTCCGGCGAGGTCGGCAAGCCGTTTGGGGCCGTGCGGACGCGGTACCCTTTCAAGCGGCCCAAAAACCGGATGACCCCCGAATCCCGTAAATCTACGGGAACGCAAAATCAGGGGTTTCTACGCTAAAGCCTCGTCGCTGCGGGCATCACTTTTGTATCCCTCTTTGTCCACTCGAATCACTCACTCAAGAAAACCAAACTCGTTATGCTGTCTGTCGCTCCGCTTTTTGCACTGGCCCTGTTAGGTTTGGGAGTAAGCCTGCCCTTTATGATTCGTCCCGAACGCGACAACCGCTACCGGGTACGCTAACGATGCTTAAGATTTTGCGCCGCGTGCGCAAACCTGTGACGTAGCAAAATCCGGTGGAGGAAACTTGCCGAGTCGATTCTACGATCACGAAACGAACCCCGCGATTCATATCAGCGGGGTTTCGTTTTTTAAGACTTCAGGCGTTCGCTTCAATCCTCCTCCAACCGCTCCAGCACCTCCATCATCTCCCCAAAATCCTTGTACCCCGGTCGGAGTTCATCCCCGCCGCTGAGGGCGATACCTTTCAAATTCGGGATTTCTTCCAACACCTCCAGCACGTTAAATTCCGTCAGGCCAAAGCCCAGTAAAAGCGGGAAACGAAAGGCCAGCGCGTCCAGCGTACGGCGGGTTTCGTCGTCGAGCCGGGCGAAGTCGTCGGAGCTTTCCACCAAAAAATAATCGACCGCTGCCCGATGGTGGGCCATCATCGCCGCCAACCCGTCGGGCGATTGCCCCGCCACGTCTACCCGCAACAGCACCGGCAAGCCGAGCAGCGAGAGCGACGGCAGCAGTTCGGGCACCGTCACCTGAAGCGCTTCCGGCTGGTATTGCTGCACCAATTCGGCAATCCGGGCCACGTCGTCGCTTTCGGTTTCGCCCACGATTTGTACCCCCGACACCCAGCCGCGCAACTCCTGAAACTTCTCGACCGGCAGCGAATCCATCGAAAAGCCGAGCCATTCCACGCCCATCCCGGCGCAGTAGCGGGCATCGCTGAGGTTGGTCACGTTCGAGATTTTGACGAGTGTGCAAAGCATGAGGACTTGTTGAATTGTTGATTTTCGAATGTCGAGTCTTGCAAAAGTACGGGCCTTTGCCAACTTC
This sequence comes from uncultured Cytophagales bacterium, assembly GCA_964244295.1. GTDB lineage: Bacteria > Bacteroidota > Bacteroidia > Cytophagales > Spirosomataceae > JAJAZB01. Next base: position 1,591 of record CAXTIG010000044.1, on the reverse strand, counting down.
CGCCTGAAGCAAACCCGCCGCTCTTTGCCGTGAGGGCCTCCCCTTCACCCCGAATTGGCTGACCATCAATAAGTCAACATTCTACAATTCTAAACTAGGTCAACGCACTAAAATTAGGAGATTAAGAAAAAGTGAAGTAGTCTTGAGGAATGAAATGGGAGCCAATTTTAGAAGACGCGGACGTGGCACGGTCGAGGAGTTCCGGGTACCAGGCCGTTGTCTGCACCGGCTGACGGACATTTTGACGAGGGTCTCGTGCGGCTTGATGGCTGACTGCGAAGACTTCTAAGAAGCGGAGCGCCGCGCGGTCGAAAACTTTGCCAACGACGGGCAGGAATTCCTTTCAGACGTGCAGCACAAAGCCGGATTTATGCGGTTGAATCCATGCGCCAGATTCGGGAGAAACGTTCACAGAAGTACCTAGCTGATCGTGAAAAGTATCTGGAATCCGCACGGCGATCGATGATAGATTTTAAGCTTCGGCTGGCGAAAGTAGGTCCGAAACCAAGTCTAATCGAAAGTTAAGCCGAAAAAGCAGACTGAAATCGGCAAGGGCGAAGGGTTTATCGTCCTGCAAATTCACGATGGCAGGGGATTAAGGTGCGGTGGAAGGAATTTAGAATTAGGGAGTTGTAGTTGTTTACCCCGGTTGGTTTCCTTACTGATGGAACGGAGTGAACTGAAAGTGAGCGGTCGCTGAGGATTTCTACCGTATTCACAAGAAATTGAAGCGCTTTTGAAAGTTTGAAAAATAGTTTATATTTTAAATATACTTTTGTACCTGACAGCCTTTATTTTCGAATGAAATTCAGATTGAGGCTTATGAATTTTGCAATCTACTTGGCTTTGATTGGCACAGCCGTTAGTGCCATTGCTGCATTTTTTATTGTCAAATGAGCAAACAAAAAAAAGTAATAAAAATAGCGAACTCAACAAAAAACTTGCGGCCAAAAGTGATGAAATATCTGCAATGACCAAAGAAAATGCAAAACTGCAAATGAGCAGAGATGCAGATATAATTGCTAAGCAAAAGTTTCTAATAGATATCGCAAGTAAGCAAATTGAGCAAAGCGAAGAAATTGCAAAATTAGGTAAGGAATTAGCTGTATCTCAAAGTGAAAGAGATTTTCAGATAATTGAGAAACAAAAAATATTAGTTGCTATTGCGGATAGTCAAACTAAAAAGAGTGAAGAAATTGCGCAATTAAATAAAGAATTAGCTGAATCTCAGAAAGAACTATCCCAACTAAATAAAGAGATTTCAAAAAATTTTACAGGAGGTGAAAGTTATTGTTATATTGATATGAGATACTCATTAACTCAGAAAGGCATAGTCGTATCCTTGATTCATGAAGGCACACATACACTTCATGATTTGGAAATTTCTGTTTTGAATACAGACTACTTGGAAGAAAAAGCACCGGTTGGAAATAGTATCCTGATTGGAAGTATGAATCCTGAAACGTATCAAACAGATTTAGAGTTAGTACGCCTTTATCCAAACCAAAGAAAGTATTTATATTTAATTCCTTTTAATTTTCAATGGTTCGTCAAGGATTAAGCGGCTCTACAGCCGAAACGATACAACTGG
>CAXTIG010000043.1:0-63443 GCA_964244295.1 uncultured Cytophagales bacterium | reverse complement strand
TCGTCCCATGAGACGAAAATACAATAACCTAAACTAATTTACAGCAACTACTTAGAGTATGAAAACCTCTATTTTTTTACCGCCCGGTTTCCGGTTGGAAATTCGTACTACGTCCTGCCGAATCCACTGTCCCCAACTCGTCAGGCTATTCACCACGCTTCTACTTCAGGTTGGTGCCTTACTTTTTGTAAACCCAGTCTGCTCGTCCGCCCAGTCTGATCCGTTACCTCAGCTACTGTCGCAACGGCCGCCATTACTCAGTCAGGGAAGTACAGATGCCGACGTACGCCCTGTTGAATCCCTACTCGCCGAACTACCCGGCGGCTCACTGACCGACCTCGTTCCCTTATTTCCCGGAACAGGTACCGAACCGCGCTACTTGGCCGTGGGTGGTTCGCTGACAGCGGGTATTCGCAATGGCGGACTGTACCGCGAAGCCCAACTGACTTCGTACCCAAACCTGATTGCCCGGCAAATGGGCCTTAAAAACTTCCGGCAACCCTTGTTTGAAAGCGCTCAAGGCAACGGTTCAGGGTATCTACGGCTGACTACGAGCGACCCCGTGCCCCGCTTTAACCGGGTTGCGAATAGTGTAGCCATCACGAGTACGGAGCCGCTAACGTTTGCACCTGTTCAAGGAACGGTCGATAATCTAAGTTTTCCGTACTTTAGGCATCCACCATGCCTGGAGCGACGAAGAATGGCGCTTCAATTCGCTGGTCGGGCCGGGGCTTCCCTACGAACCCGCGTTTCGGTCCTATTTCCGTCGTTTGTTGCCTAACGACAATCAGCAGTGGTTGACTCGGTTCGTGCCTTACGTAACCCAACAGAAAGCCGATTTCTGCACAATTGAATTAGGGCTGGACGATGCCATCTGGTACGCCTCATCGGGTGCTTACCGGCTGGCGAGTGTGATGACCCAACTGGACCTGGGCGAAGGTAGCCCCATCATTGCCCTGCTCAATCACCTCCAGCTCAACAAAATGAAAGGAGCCATAGCAACCGTACCCGACGTGCTGTCCTTTCCGTACTTCAAGTTTTACTCGGTAGCAAAAGCACGGCAGCAAAACGGCGGTGCCAAACTTTACGCCGTGGTGGACGACCGCTACGATCTACCGGGCGGAGGGACCCAGTACGTCCAGGAGATCGCGGATCGCGACATCCTGCTGCCTACGCCGGACGTCGATGTCCTGGTGGTCGGCACCAACGCTAAAAAAGGTTTGTCGGCCCAAGCTCCGCTTTCCAGCCGGGATGTGTTGTCGGCTCACGAACAAAACTTACTCGGCCACGTTGGTTTGTTCAACGAGTTGGTTCGTTTCCAGGCTTCCAAGTACTCAGTACCCGTCGTGGATTTGAATGCATTGTATGCCAAAGTCCTGACGGGTGTTTAGCGTTTATATTGCTCCCTGGAATCGTCTTTTCTACCAAGCGCATGAAGTCTTATTTCTCTTTTGGTATGTTGAGAATGCCCCCATACTGGATAAGGGCTTGGGCATTCCTATCTTTAGTTTCTGCCTGCAAGCCCGACAAAGGCCCCGACCTGCCCGACGACAAGCCCCGCATCGTCAACTTAAGCCTGGCGGGACTGTCCGACGAGGCCGTTCAGATTGATCAACACCAAAACCAAATTACGCTTCGGCTTCCTGCGAATTTTGCGCCTCAAAATCCGGCGACTCTAATGCCCACGTTTGAGTTAACCCCTAACGCCTGGGTTGCTGTTAAAGACGGAAGCATTGGCTTGGTGGATTTCAAAGGTCTCAATCTATGTGCCTGTTCACCTGAAGCGCTCCGCATCACGGTTGCCGAACGAAATCCTACTGCTGGTTCACCAGCCGCGACCACGGACTACATGGTTAATCTAATCTCGGAAGGAGCCTTAACGGTTAAACCTGACAATCCAGGCGCTTTTGAGTATTTTTTAGATGATACCAAAAGCATCGACCTTTCCGTCAGCAACTACTACGACGGCTCGCTGACAGACGTGGTGTTGAAAAACCCAACCAATCCCTCCGAAACCCACAGCCTTCGCGGCGGCTGTGGCTACGAGCGAACCGAATGTCCGGGCCAGACTAATCTGCTACGAGTTTGGCCTGATCCAGAAAAACCTGTAAAACCCGGCAGTTACCAACTGGAATTGCGTAAGGCCAACGGCCGCGTGGCGCGGGCCGACCAACCGTTTGTGGTCAGGAAAGGCCGTACGCGCCTGGACTACCTCACGTTGGTGCAACGGGCAACGGTGGGCGGCGAGGCAATGCTGACCGGCAACAACCTTTTCGCCGATGACAACCTGGAAATCCTGTTGACCGACCCGACCGGCACCGGCTACCGGTTCAATCCCTCCGCAGTCAGTCCGTTTGGCCGGGACTTGACGTTCAAAACCAGTTCTACCCTTAAACCCGGTTATTACACCCTGCGGCTGGTAAAGGCGGGCCAGGTAGCCGTTGACTGCTACCGGTTCAGCGTTACGGAGAATATAAAGCAACCCATCATTCTGGGCATCAATCAAAAAGTAAATTCCATCCTGGTCAACGCCCGCGAGTTTTGCCCCCAATCCACGCCCCTGACGCTTCAACGCGGCGCGGCAACGGCTCCCGTGGTTACGTTCAGCGCTTACCCGTCTCACACGGGCACCTTGCAACTGGTAGGGAACCTGGTTACGGTCGGCAATCCACCGGTGAGCTTCGAGGTGCCGTTGGTGTTGGCCCAGTCTTACCAAGAACCCTCTGCTTACCGTTGGGTAGAGGCCACGTTGCGCATCCCCGCCGATTTGCCCACTGGTCAGTACCGATTCGTGGTTCGGCTCACGGAACAATTCACCAAAAAAGTTTATCAGAGCGAACCCTACGAACGTGTCATCGACGTACAATAAGCGATACACGGTTTGGGTTGGAAAGCAGATGGTGATGGCCTTCCTGCTGCTAACTGCGCACCATTGGGCCGCCTGCCAGAACCTGGTGCCCAACCCCAGCTTTGAAGAAATGGTAAAGGAACCATGTCGGGCCATTCAGGTTGACGAAAACCTTAGTGACTACCTGGTCGGCTGGCGAACGCCTACACTGGGAACTGCCGACGTCTGGTCAGGAGACTCCTCGGCTCGCGAAAGTTGCCCCCGCGTCAACACATTTACGTATAATTTTCGGCCTCGTAGTGGCCTGTATTGCATCGGTCTGTTCACCTACGGATTACACTTTAAACCTCGTCCTTCCCGAGAATACGCACGGGTAAGACTAAGCCAGCCTCTGGTGCCTGGCAAAGTGTATTACACCGAACTCTACGCACTGGTGTATCCCGGACGCACCCAAACCTCCAACAACCTAGGGCTTTATTTTTCGACTGATTCCACCTACCTACCGGAAGAGTTCCCCAATACTGGTAATCTGCTCGCCCACCAGCCCCAGGTGAACGCAGCCAACGTACTGGATAAACCGGGCTGGCAGCACGTTTCGGGTTGCTTCGTCGCCACGCAACCTTACCAATACCTGACCATCGGCAATTTTTTGGGCGACCAACAAACCATCTTCAAGGGGCCAACTGCTCCGGGTACGGGCACGGGGGCATACTACGTGATTGACGACGTGTACGTCGGCGAAGCCGGAACCTCCCGATTGCCTCCGATACCAGCGTTTAATGCCGATACCATCCTTTGTGCTGACCGACGGCTCTCGCTAGTTTTTCCCGACTCGACAGGCGTTCGGTACCGGTGGCAGGATGGTACCGTTTCGCCAACCTACACCATCCGAAAAGGAGGCGTTTACATGGTCACCGCTTCGGCGGGCCGTTGCAGCCGCACCGATACCCTGCGAGTACGGGCCGAAGTATCCGTTAAGCTACCCCCCGACACCGTCCTTTGCCGGGGCGAAACGCTCACCCTCACCGCCCGCCACCCCTCCGGTCGCTATCGGTGGAATGACGGCTCGCAGGACTCCACGCTGGCCATAACCGAGACCGGCACCTACACCGTGCAGATCCCCACCCGCTCCTGCGTGGTAGTGGATACGGTACGAGTCAGTTTTTTGGATTGCCCCGGTGTAGTGCCCAACGTCATTACCCCCAACGGCGACGGCAAAAACGACGCGTTTGTTATTGAAAACGTTGAACTGCTGCCGTGGAAACTCCGCATTTATAATCGCTGGGGAACGACGGTGTTTCAAACCGAAAACTACCAAAATGACTGGCAAGCCGAAGGGCATCCATCAGGTACGTACTACTATTCGCTGACCAACGGCCAGTTGAAGCGGGAATTGAAAGGCTGGATTGAAGTATTGCGGTAGCTACCCGTTACGGGCACACAATCCGGTAAAACGTGTAACTCAACGACACGGACGTGTAGTAGTAAAAATCCTTGTGGCCCGGATCGGCCTGGGCGTAGGGCGTGATCGGGTCGAGGCTATCGCCGAAGTTGTCGAGGTAGTCGGTAAAGGTTTTCCGGGTGCCCACCTCCACGGCCAGGCTCCAGGGGCTGCGGAGTTGCCACTTCACGCCCACCCCGAAGGGCAGCACGAGGCCGTTGGTGCGGTACTCGGCCGTGGGCGGCACGTTGGGTTTGAAACTCATCAGCCCGATTCCGCCAAACACGTAGGGCGACCAGTTGCCCGCCGTGCGGAGATTCTGGGAATTATAATTCAGAAAATTATACTCCACATCGGCGCTGACTTCGAGAATCCGGGTGCGAAACGTGGCACCCCGGGCTTGGTTGAAGGGGTCTTTCACCTTGCTTTCATCGGCAAAAATGCTCCCCCCCATCAGGTTGGCCCGGAAGGACAGCGCCTGGCTGTGGTTGTACCGGAAAAACAAACTCCCGCCGGGCCGGGCAAAGGCCGGATGAAACGCGGGCGAGAATTCGCCTTTGTAGTGCAAAACCCCCAACCCAGCACCCAGTTCTATTTTTTGGGCGTGCAGGGCGAGGGGGAGGAGGGGGATTGCGAGGAGAAAGAGGAAGCGTTTTTTCACGAAAAATAAAAACTCGCGTCATTGCGAGGAACGAACGAAGTGAGTGACGAAGCAATCTCCTCCCGAAGACCGCAATAGCTTAGGGCGAATGATTGGCTTTTGCTATCTTGGTCTCCGGGAGGGGATTGCTTCGTCAGTCGCTACGCTCCCTCCTCGCAATGACGAGTTGAATAGGCCGGTTCATCGCTTTCTTCACCCCTACTTCAGCGGCGGACATTTGATGTTGCCGGGCAGGATGTAATGCACCGTGAAATTGGTGAGCAGGTAACTGTCGGGGTAACTGCTGGTGGTACGAGGGTCGCCTTTTTGATAAAACCCATCGATGGGCTGGCCGAAGGGATCGAGCGTGGGATCATTCGGAAAACCGCGCTGTTCAATCAGAAACTGGCGGACGCCTTCCGTGCGATCGCGGCCCGTGCGGGCGGCGATGGGTTCGAGGGTGCGATTGCCCAGAATCTGCGCCTCCGGCGAGAGATCGTTGGGATCGGCGTAGGTACCCCCCACGTCGTCGAGGTATTTGGTGAAGGTCACGCGCAAACCGGCTTCCGCCGACACATCCCAGCGCTGGTTGATTTTATACCGTATCCCCAGCCCCAACGGGATGCCCACCTGCACCAGCGAGTACGGTTGCGCATAGCCGGGTTGGCCCTGCCCTTCGGTGCCGATGGGCTGAAGGGCAACCCAATCCTGTCCTTCGCCAAAATCAGGCGTTTTGGCCTTGGGGTTGTGCGCAAAAAGCACCAGACCCGTGAAGGCGTAGGGCTGCAATTGGGGGCGGCGGGAATAGTTGCGGTCGGTGGGCACGAAGTTGTACATTCCCACCACCGAGAGTTCTTTCACGTCGTTGCGAAAGTGCAGGTTGCGGATAAACTGGCTCTGGTAATCCCGGTTTTTTTCAAATTTGATGTCATCGGCTCCGAGGCGGGCGATGGTCAGGCCGATGCGGGCGCTGAGGCGGGGCGTAAAATGCCGGATGTAATTGCCCGTGACGTTCCAGCGCAACGAGTTAGCGGTCGAACTCAATACCCTCACGTAGGGGGAAAGATCGCCGTAATAATGCGAGGTGCCAATGCCGAAGCCCACGCTCGAATACGGCTGAAACTGGCTGCGGCCCGGCTTATTTCTACTGAACATCGACTTAAACTGGGCCTGCGAAGCAGGTACCAGGCCCAGCAGCAAGACCACGAGTATCAACGGGTTACGGGTATTCATTGGGGGCGTTTTTTCGCTTGGTTGTAGGTGCTTATCCTGCTTCTAACGCTTCCCCGCCGGTTTTGTTATTTTATCGCGAGGGGTAAATTTTAGGACAGGGTTGGTTGGCAGCGGTCAGAAATCATGCCGGAATTGAATGGGTGAAGGGTGAGTTGTGAATTCTGAATTAACTAAAAGACCGCAACTCACCCTTCGCATTTCAATTCCTCGCGTCCATCCCCCAGTTGAGTTTGCTTCGAAGGGTGTCGAGGAAATTGTCGCCCTGCATTTTCACGAGGCGGGCCACGAAGGCTTCTTTTTTCACGGTAAACCGCACGCTTTCGTCCACAATCCGCGAGCGGGTATCGAGGGCGGCCAGGAAGTTTTTGCTGCGGCTTTCCACCGTGACTGAAATCACGCCGGAGTCGTTGACCACCAGCGGACGGACGTTGAGGTTATGAGGGCACATCGGTGCGATGATGAAATTGCCGGAGTAGGGCATCACCACCGGCCCGCCCACGCTGAGGCAGTAGCCCGTCGAGCCGGTAGGCGTGGAAATGACCAGCCCGTCGGCCCAGTACGAATTGAGGAATTTGCCGTCGAGGTAGGCGTGGACGACGATCATCGACGAGCTTTCGGTTTTGGAAACGGTAAAATCGTTTAGCCCGAAGCGGATGCCTTCGAACACGTCTTTTTCCGAATCGACGTGAACCAGCGTGCGGTCGTCGAGCAAAAACTGGTCGGCTTCGAGGGCGTTGAGGGCTTCCTGCAACTTGCCGGGGGCGATGGTGGCCAGAAAACCCAGCCGCCCGAAGTTGACACCCACGATGGGAATCTGCCGCTCGCCGACGTAGGTAATGGATTCCAGCAGGGTGCCGTCGCCGCCGAGGCTGACGAGGAAATCGGCCTCAGTCAATTCCTCTTTGCTCTGAAAACTTCGTTCGCCAAACGGGTGGGCGATTCCTGCCTGCCGCAACACCTCCTGAAACGAAGCCGATACCTGCACGGGGTACTGGCGGAAGACGAGTTCATCGAAGAAACTTTGAATAGCGTGCCGGGCCGAATCAGTAAACGGGCGACCGTGAATGGCGAGGTTCATGGGAAGTAGTGAAAAGTGAAAAGTGAAAAGTGATGGTCAGGCGTACCTAACTTTTCACTTTTCACTTTTCACTCAAATGTCAAGATACCGAAACAAGGCATCCAACCGGCCCCGGTCGGCGCTTTCGAGGGGTTCGCTGGCGAAGGCCGCCTCGACGGCGTACCCGAAGCGTTCGAGGGTGGCCACGACAGCGTTTACGTCGCGGCGGTTGAGTTTCAGTGTCAGGTGGTTGCCGGTTTCTTCCTCGCCCGATTCGCCCGCGTTGGTACCGAAATAGCTGCTGATTATTTTCACGTCGTTCGACTCCACCAGCCGGCTGATTTCGGATAGCGAATAATCACGCTCGCTCAACGAAATCACGAGCACCGCCCCCACTTCCTGGGTACCGAGTTGGTCGGCAAATTTCGAGAGCAGTTCCGTCCGGCTGATGGTGCCCGTAAAGCGGCGATCTTCGTCGAGCACCGGAATTACGTCGAGTTGGTAACGCTGAGCCAGTTGCAAAACCTCGAACAAGTGCTGGGTTTCGCTGGCGAACACCGTCGGGTGCTGGGGCTGAATTTCCTCGACGGGCGTCGAATCGTCGGTTTCCTGCAACGTTTCCTCGTTGATCAGCCCCTGGTACTGGCCTCCCTCCACCACGGCCAACTGGCTGGTGCGAAATTCTTCCATCCAGTCGAGGGCCTGCCCGGCCGAATCGGCGGGTTTCAACGTCGGCAGAAGGGGATTCAGTAGTTCGTAGGCGATCATAGGAATCGGATTTATTCAAAAAAATCTGCTTCCACGGTTTTGTTTCCTGCCCTTGGTCTGTGGCACACAGACCAGCGTTTCACGAACCGTTCCGGTCTGTGTGCCACAGACTAGGAAAACGGGGAACGGCTTGCCTTTCTTTTGTTTCTTGTTTCTCGTTTCCTAATCTCTTTTTTCGTCTCCTGCCTCTCCCTTCAAACCACCACTGCCCTTTCAACGGTTTCTTTTGCCAAAAAACGTTCCAAAACCGAATTAAACCGCTGGGGATGTTCCATCATCGGCGCGTGGCCGCACTGATCGATGAAGCGCAAGTCAGAATCAGGAATGAGCCGGTTGAATTCGTGCCCCACTGAGGGCGGCGTAATGGTATCGTTCAGCCCCCATACCAGCAGGGTGGGGACCCGGATACCGGGCAGGTCTTTGGCCACGTTGTTGCGTTGAGCCGACTTGGCAATTTGTACGATGTTCATGCACTTTGGAATGCTGTTGGTAATCTCGAACACCTCGTCGATCAGTTCTTTCGTTGCCACGTTGGGGTCATAAAACGTGTAGGCCACCCGCTCCCGAATGTATTCATAACTCCCCCGCTTGGGGTAGCTGCCGCCCATCGAATTCTCGAACAGCCCCGAACTGCCCGTTAGCACGAGCCGCTTTACGTTTTCCCCGTTCTTGATGGCGTAAAGCAGGGCAATGTGCCCGCCGAGGGAGTTACCCAGCAGAGTAAGTTCACGAAGATTTTTAAAGGCCACAAATCCTTCGATAAACTGAAGCAGCCCTTCCAGTCCGGCCTGCCGGGCGGGCATATCGTAAATGGGCATGAGCGGAATCACCACCCGGAAGCGCTGGCGGAAGCCTTCGATCACCCCCTCCCAGTTGCTCAACATCCCAAACAGGCCGTGGAGCAGCAACAGGGTTTCACCTTGCCCTTCGTCAATGTATTTAAAGCCGTTTTCTTCGTGAATGCGGTAGGTCATAACCTCGGTTTTATGCAAGAATTTGCGCAAAATAAGCGCAATTCTCCTAATTCTATCCAAAAAAGGGAACGGCGGATTGCCGATCGCCGACAAAAAATAAGAACTTTTTTCAACCCAACCAATTCCATAAGCCACCGGACTCGAAAAACAATCGCCCGGTTTTGGAAAAGGCCGGGTGAAGTCACCAACCAACCCGGTCGGGCCGGAGTTCCCCGCAGGTTTCCTCCTAATAAATCCCCCCACGGGGTGATGCGAAAGCACCCCGTGGGGGGATTTTCCGTGAAGCGCCCTCCCCTGACCTTTGACCCAATCAAAAACCAATTTTCTCTCTTACTTCCAAACACCTTAGATCGCATGAAAAAGTACCTAAATTCCGCGTTGTACCCGTTTTTCAGCACGGGTACCCTTCTGCTGGCGCTGCTGAACGCTCCCATTGCCCAAGCCCAGCAGGCCTCGGCTGCCGAACAACCCATCCAGTGGAATCCGGCCCCGACCTTCGACGTCCACGTTCGCTCGATGGCCCACTCGCCCAAGTTTATCGTGGCGGTCAGTAACCCCGAAGGCAAAACCTTCGATGTCTTCGTGCGCAACGAAGCCGGGGAAGTGAAGTACGAAGAAACCGTCCGCCGCGAACTCAAGTACGGGCGGCTGTACAACCTTACGTCCCTGGCCGACGGCAAATACACCTTCGTGGTACGCAACGGACGCCAACGCTACTCGCAGACGTTCCAGATCAGCTCGAATACCGACCGGCTAGTGACCAAACTGGAAGGCACCAGCCCGCTCCTTCCCACGCCTCCCGCCGCCAACTCAACGGTGGCGGTGGTCCAGGAAAAGCCTTGATTGGAGTCGATAGCCATTAGGTAAAAACAGTTTTTTTACTCGGGATATCGACTGCCGACTATCCTGAACACCGGGAGAGGGCCTGCGGGCACTCCCGGTGTTTTTTTTGCCGTTCGCTCAATTTTTGTGCGGTTCACTCCGAAATTGCCTCCGCAGGCGCGGTTGCTACGTTACCTAATTTTACTTTTACACGACACACCTGATACGCTCCCAACGAATGTTTTTTTCCTGTTTTTCAAACTCGGTCTGATTTCTTTCAACCGGCCCGCCACCGGGGTAACCATGCAATACCCATGAATACGCCCCTCCGCATTGTCCTGGCCGATGACCACCCCATTTTCAGTGAGAGCCTGCGGCACATGATCGACTCGTACGGCGACATGAACGTCGTTGCCCTCGTCCGCAACGGTCGGCAGGCCATCGGCTTGCTGACGACCCAACCCATCGACGTGCTCGTGTGCGATTGGCGAATGCCCCTGCTCGACGGCCTTGGGGTGTTGCACGAACTCCGCCAGCACCGGCTTCCGGTGCGGGTGCTGATGCTGTCGATGGAAGAAAGCAGCGCCATCGTTCGGCAAGCCCTCGGGGCGGGTGCTTTAGGGTTCATCAGCAAAACGGACGACTTCGATGAGTTTCCCCTGGCGCTGCGCACGGTCGCGGCAGGGCGGCGCTTTCTGAGTCGCTCCCTCGCCACGACCCTCGCCGATCTGGACGAAATCAGTCCGCCCCCCACCGGCCACGACCTGCTCACCGAACGCGAACGCGAAGTACTCGGGTTGATAGCCCGACAACTTTCGGGCAGCCAGATCGCCGAGCGGCTTTTCATCAGCGAACACACCGTGAAAAGCCATCGGAAGCACCTGCTCCGTAAACTGGGGGTAAGAAACGGCGTGGGCCTGGTGCAGTACGCCCTGCGGCACGGGTTGCTGGAGGAGGAAGTCTGACTCTATTTTCCCAACGAGTTAACGTTGCTGGAAAATCAATTACCGAAGCTGTTTAGGATTTCTATTTTTTAGAACGGCGGGTCACCCTGAGCGGAGTCGAAGGGCGTGCGCAGGCCGCCAGGGTTGCCCACCGCACGCCCTTCGACTCCGCTCAGGGTGACCCGCCGTACGGTTTAGGAGATTTCCCAAAACCCTAAACAACTTCACCGTTAAGCTTCGCAGGAATTACACCAGGCGGTAGGACTTTTTGTACTCTGAAGGCGTCAGGGTGGTTACTTGTTTAAACTGCCGGTTGAAATTGGACTGGGTCTGAAAGCCGCAGTCGTAGCTAATCTGCGTCACGTTCAGGTTGTCTTCCATCAACAACTTACAGGCTTGCCCCACCCGGATTTCGGTAATGAATTCGGAAAAAGTCTTATTGGCGTGCAGCTTGAAATAGCGGCTGAAGGCCGACGGACTCATGCCAACCCGGTCGGCTACCTCGTTGAGGGAAATCGTTTCCCGGAAATTTTCCATCACAAAATGGTGAACCACCTGCATCCGCTGCGTTTCGGAGGGTTTCATCGTATTGCTGTACTCGGGGCTGGTGAGGGGTTTGTATTCCGTTGAATGCGAGAGGTGGTCGAGCAAATCCAGGAACCGGAGCAGACGGCGGAAGGTGGGTCGCTCCCTGACCATCGTCTGCATCGTGTCGGCCATAAACTGGTGCGTTTCTCCGAACCAATGCAGCCCCCGGATCGAGGTTTTCAGGAGTTGACTCAGGTAAACCATCTCCGGACGCGCAAAAAACGCTTCCCCCAAAAAGTCCTCGGCGAAATACACCACAATCACTTTGGTCGTCAGGCTGGATTTTTCCTCATGGTAGCGCTGGTCGCTCCGCCAGAGGTGCGGCACGTTGGGGCCCAGCAGCACGAGGTCGCCGTCGGAGAACGACTGAATCGAGTCGCCCACGAAACGCGTACCCGTGCCTTCTTCGACAAAACTTATCTGGTAATGCGGGTGGAAATGCCAATTGGGATCGAAATACGGTTCGACCAGTTCGCGCACGGCGTAAGAGCCATTGATATCCTCCAAATCTTTCCGCAGAGCACTTTTCATAGCTATCGTTTGTCAGAATATTTCCCAAACATAGCGAGTTATGTCAAAATTGTGTTGGATTTCGCCGAAATAGGCAGAGTTGAGCCTCAGTAGACCCGCTACATTTGTTTTGTAAAATAAGCCAAAAAACTAGTACTAAACAGGGGTCAACCCATCTGTTCAGGGCGAACGCCCTACCTCCGGGCAACTTTCGGCTGGGTGAAAAAAGCGCGCTTTTACCCGACGTTGGTTCAATTCGGATCCGCTATCTCCGGAGCGTTCGACTTCCCTGATTCCTTTCCCGACGTGTTCAGAAGCGGTGCCGCGAGGCATTCGTTTCGATTCGAATTGGTGTTACCGACGTAACAGCGTGGCAACGCTTTGTCTTTGGAAGAACTCTAAACCCTCCGATTACCAATGAAAAAACCGGTACAACTCCTCTTCCTGGTGATGCTGCTGGGCGGCTCATCCGGCGTTGGCTACGCCCAACGGATGGCATCCGCCCGCCAAACGAATCCACTCGCCAGTCCAGGCGGGAAAACAACGCTCAGGCCGGTTGATATTTCCGTGAGCGGAACCGTAACGGACGAGAAAGGCGGCTCCCTGCCCGGCGTAAACGTGTTAGTCAAGGATACCCAGCGCGGCACCACCACGGCCCCCAACGGAACGTACACGATCGCGGTCGTGGACCGGAATTCGGTGCTGGTGTTCTCGTCGGTGGGCTACCTGAATCAGGAAGTCACCGTGGGCGACCGAACGACGATCAACCTGACGCTAATCGAAGACAGCAAGGGTCTGGCCGAGGTCATCGTGGTGGGGTACGGCACCCAGAAAAAAGAATCCCTGACCGGGGCCATTTCCGCCGTAACGGCCCGGGACATCGGGCGGGTTCACGCGGCCACCGTAACGGGTACGCTGGCGGGTAAGATCCCCGGCGTGCAGTTTCGCCAGCCCGACGGACGACCGGGGGCGGCGGCCAATATTCAAATCCGCAACATGGGGGGCAATCCGCTGTTCATCATCGACGGCGTACCGAAAGACAAATCGCAGTTCGACAACCTGGCCCCGAACGACGTGGAAACCATCACAGTGCTGAAAGACGCGTCGGCCTCGATCTACGGATCACGCGCGGCTAACGGCGTGATCATCGTGACCACCAAGCGCGGAGCCGTTGGTCAGCAAAGCACCATCAACCTGGATGCCTATTACGGGTTTCAGAACTGGACGCGCTTCCCCCGCGTCGTCAATGCCTACGAGTGGAACCTGGGCAAGGCCGAAGCGGACGTCAACCGGACCGGCACGACGGCCCTCACCCAAGCCGAACTCGACAAGTACAAAGCCGGAACCGAATACGGCTACCAGAATTTCGACTGGTACGATTTCATCGTCAAGAACAATTCGCCCCAATCGAACATCAACCTGAGCGCCAGCGGTGGCTCGGACCGGATCAATTACTACATCTCGGCCACCCGGCTGGATCAGAATTCGGTGATGGGGCGGCAGTTCATCTTCAACCGCTCCAACATCCAGTCGAACATCGACGCGCGGATTTCGGACCGGATCAAAGTCGGTCTGACCATCGCGGCCCGGCAGGAAACCCGCAAAAACCCCGGCGTACCGGGCGGGGATGACTACGTAGCGCCCAAGTTTGCGATTCTGCGCAACCGGCCCAGCGAGCGGCCTTACGCCAACGACAACCCCGACTACATCAACACCATCAGCAACCCGGCCTCCAACTGGGGGTACCTCAACTACCAGCGGTCGGGTTACCTCACGGAGGTGTACAGTTCGGTCACGCCCCAGTTTACGGGTGAGTACCAAACGCCCCTCAAGGGATTGGTGCTGAAAGGGTTGTATTCCTACATGTTCCGCGATTCGCAACGCGAGGTGTTTGAGTACACCTACGACACCTACACCTACAACCCGACGACGCAGCAGTACAACAAAACGGGCGGGAGCCAGAACCCGTACCGGCAGCGGGTGGTCAACAAAATCGACGAGAACATCGGGCAGTTGCAGCTTAATTACACCAACACCTTTGGCAAGCACACCATCACGGCCCTGGCCCTGACGGAGCGGCTCCTACGGCGGGAACGCAACGTGGAGGCCCGCACCGTACCTAAAACCAACACCCTGCCCATCATGCAGTTTGCCGACATCGTGGCCTACGCCGACGGCGATTTTACGCAGGCACGGGTGGGCTACGTGGGCCGGATCAACTATGGCTACGCCGACAAGTATTTCCTGGAAGTGGCCGCCCGGCGCGATGCGTCCTGGAAATTCTCGCCCACCCGCCGCTGGGGCACCTTCCCCTCGGTTTCGGCGGCCTGGCGCATTTCCGAAGAACCTTTCTTCAAAACGTTCACGGGCGATGGCCGGGTGTTGAACGACCTTAAACTCCGGGCTTCCTACGGGCAGTTGGGCGACGACAACGTGCGGCCCAACAACGCCGACCTCGATCCGTTTGCCTACAATCCGGGCTACTCCTACAACACCGGGGTCGGGATCATGTCGGGCGTGACCACGGTGGCCGCCCGCGACCGGGGCATTGCCAACGACCGGGTGTCGTGGCTGACCGCCAACGTGACGGACATCGGGCTGGATTTTGGGCTGCTCAACAACAAAATCACCGGTACGCTCGATTATTTCCGGCGCACCCGCGACGGCCTGCCCACCGTGAAAAGCGACGTGTTTGTACCGAGCGAACTGGGCTATTCCCTACCGCAGGAAAACCTGGAGCGCGACGCGGTGGTGGGTGGCGAAGGGTCGTTGGTGTACAACGGTACCATCCAGGGGGTCCGCTTTACCATTGGGGGCAATATTTCTTACGCCCGCAGCCGGTTTATCAAACCCTACAATCCCCGGTACGGCAACTCGCTACTGCAATACCGCGAATCGCTCGAAGACCGCTGGAGCAACATCTTCTGGGGTTACGAGGTGGTGGGGCAGTTTCAGTCGCGGGAAGAAATCAATAATTACCCGGTCAACGTCGACGGGCAGGGCAACCGGACGATGATCCCCGGCGATTTGATTTACCGGGACGTCAACGGCGACGGCATCATCAACAGCCGCGACGAACGGCCCATCGGCTACGGAACGGGCAGCACGCCCATCCTGTCGGGGGGTCTCAACTTCACGGTGGCCTACAAAGGCTTCGACTTCGCCGCCGACTTTTCGGCGGGATCGATGATGGCCATCAACCGGCAGTTTGAGCAACGCAATGCCTACCAGAACACCGGCAACCTGCCGCGTTTGCTGTTCGACAAGCGATGGCATCAAGCCGATCCGTTCAACCCCGACAGCGAATGGATACCGGGCACGGAGATTCCCCTCCGCTACAACGACGGCGGGCACAGCAACCTGAACAAAAACTCGACCTGGTGGCTACTCAACATCAAGTACCTGCGCAACCGCACGATGGAACTGGGCTACACCCTCCCCACCGCCCTGACGAGCCGGGTGAAAATCCAGAAAATGCGGGTCTTTGTCAACACGTACAACCTGTTCTCGATCGACAACGCCCGGCCCTACGGCATCGACCCCGAAGTGACCGACGAAAATGGCTTGCAATACCCCCAGACCAAGCTGCTGAACTTCGGATTGAACCTGAGCCTTTAAACCGACCCCGACATGAAAAAATACATTCTTTCTACCCTATCGGTCTTTTTCCTGACCGTAGGCTGCAAAAACGACGCGGAGTTTCTGGACGTAAAATCGACGAATATTCTGCTGGTCGACGAAGTCTACAACGATCCCCGGCTCGTGCTGTCGGCAGCCACCGAGTTGTACAACCGCATTCCCGACCTGGTGGAACCCGGCAACTTCGGCCTCTACGCCAGTTTTGATGAAGCCTTTGCCTCGGGCGATTACGGTCGGCACCAGAACCGCGAATACAGCTACGACGACTGGAATTACTGGGACTACGGCTACATCCGCGAGATCAACCTGTTCATTGAGCGGGTCGAAGCGGCTAAGTCCCTGACCCCCGCCGACAAAATCCGGTTTGCCGCCGAAGGCCGGTTTCTGCGCGCCAATGCCTATTTTGAATTGGTCAAACGCATGGGCGGGGTACCACTCATCACCGAGTCGCTCAACTACGATTACAGCGGCGACGCGGCCTACCTGCGCAAACCACGGGCGAAAGAATCGGAAATTTACGATTACGTGATCAGCGAATTCGAGGCGATCAAGTCGATTCTGCCCAAAACGCCCAACGAAAAATCACGCGCCACCTACGGCCTGGCCCTGGCATCCAAAACCAGGGCCGCGCTCTACGCCGGGTCGATTGCCAAGTACGGCGTCAACACGCCTTCGGTATCGTTGTCTAACGGGGAGATCGGAATTCCGGCCAGCAAAGCCAGCGGCTATTACCAGACCGCCCTGGCGGCAGCGCAGGAATTAATCAACGCCGGGCAGTACTCGCTCTACCAGAAAGCACCGGATTTGTCCACCAATTTTGCCAATATTTTTCTCGACAAAGCCAACAACCCGGAAGTCATTTTCGTGGAAGATTACAAGCTGGCCAGTGGCAAAATTCACGGCTTTGCCCTCGACAACCAGCCCCGCGCCATCACGGAAGAGGGTGAACGGGGAGGCCGGTTGAATCCCTCGCTGAACCTCGTGCAGTCGTTCGAGAAGTTGGACAACACCTTTGCCCCCCTGGCCATCAACACCGGCTCGCCCACCAACTACGTTTACTACGACAAGCCCGAAGACCTGTTTGCCGGACGCGATGCCCGGCTCCGGGGAACGGTGCTGGTGCCGGGGGACATCTTCAAAAACCGTCCCATCGACATCTTCGCCGGGCTGATCCTCGGCAACGGCAGCATCCTCTCCGGCGACCAGTTAGGTCAACTCAAGGCGGTCGATGGCGTGTCGGTGCAGGCGGTGGGCTTGTCGGGACCCATCGAAGGGTACGACGGCTCGGCGCAGGGCGGATTTTACATGCGGAAATACAACGACCCCGTCACGGGGTCGGGGCAGATCGGCACGCAAAGCGAAGTCTGGAACGTGCGCTACCGCTACGCTGAAGTGCTGCTCAACGCCTCCGAAGCAGCCTTTGAGTTGGGGCAAACCGGCGTGGCCGCCGGGTACCTCAACGCCGTGCGGGCACGGGCGGGGTTGGTTATTCCCCTTACGGCCGCCGACCTCACCTTCGACCGGTTCGTTCACGAGCGCAAAGTCGAATTGGCGTTTGAAAATCACCTGCTCTGGGACATGAAGCGCTGGCGCCTGGCCCACGTCAAGTGGGACGGCAGCAACTCCGACCTGACCACCAACCCCGGCAAAGCCACCGAACCCAGCACCCGCGTGTACAGCCTGTGGCCCTACAAAATTTACAGCCCCGGCACGGCCAACCACAACAAGTGGGTGTTTCGGAAAGTACTGTCGGGCCGGGTCACGCAGAGCCACGTGTTCCGGTTGGGAAATTACTACTCCCGCATCAGCGACGCGATTGTCAACAACAACCCGCTCATCGTTCGCCAACCCAATCAGTAGCCCCAAAACTCACTCAAAACCCTTTCACCATGAAATTACACGCTGTTTTGGCGGTGCTCCTGCTGGGGCTTGCTTCCTGCGCCAAAGACAACTTCGACCCCCCAAAATCCGCGTTTGAAGGCCGGATCGTGTACAACGGCGAACCGCTGCTGGTGCAAAGCGCCAACGTGGCCCCCGGCAATAACTCCGATTTCCCGGTGTTCCTCGAACTCTGGCAACGGGCCTACAACAACCGCAGCTCGATCCGCGTCCCCATCGAACAGGACGGCACGTTTTCCGCCCTGCTTTTCGACGGCGATTATAAATTGACCGTACCCAACGGGCAAGGGCCGTTTTTGTGGAAACGCACCGCCGCCAACACCCCCGACAGCCTCGACGTCACGGTACGCGGCAGCCAGACGATGGACATCGAGGTGATGCCGTACTACATGATTCGCAGCCCGCAGTTTACGGTGTCGGGCCGGAAGGTGTCGGGCAGCGTGCGGCTCGAAAAAATCATTACCGACGCCGTGAACGGCAAGGCCGTCGAGCGCGTGTCGCTGTATGTCAACAAAACCCAGTTTGTCGATGCCGGCAACAGCGTGAACGTCACCAACCTGGCCGGTGCCGCTATCACCAACCTCAACAGCGTCAGCCTCACCAGCGGCGACATTGCAGCCACCGTCCCCTCCCAGAACTATTTTTTCGTGCGGGTGGGTCTAAAAATCGCCGGGGTGGAAGACATGCTTTACACGCCGGTGCAGAAGGTTACGTTGCAGTAATGCCCTGAAGAACCCCACCCAACCCTCCCCTGCTGGGAGGGCTTTTTCCGGCAGTTTAAGCCCTCCCAGCAGGGGAGGGTTGGGTGGGGTTCTCCGCCATTAACATCAAACCATGAGACGATTTAAGTTCTTCTTCCTGTTCCTTCTCCCGCTAGCCCACGGCTGCACCAACCGCCTCGCCACCGCCACGGGTGACTCGAAACAGAGCGCATCCGCCCAACCCGAAGCCCGCCGGGGCGAAGTGCTCCTGCTGGGCAACACCAGCAAACACCACGATTCGGGCCGCTACGGTCCCTGGGCGGCCATCATGCTCTTCAAGGCGGGCATCAACCTGACCTACACCGTCGACCTGAATGATTTGAATTCCGAGAACCTCAGCCGCTACGACGCGCTGATGATTTACGCCAACCACGACAGCCTCTCGCCCAGCCAGGAAGCCGCGATGAAGAGTTTTGTCGAGGGCGGCAAGGGCTTGATTCCACTGCATTCCGCCTCGGGTTGTTTCAAAAATTCCGATTGGTACATCAACACCGTGGGCGGGCAGTTCAAGTCACACGGCACGGGGTCGTTTTCCACGAAAATCGTGAATCCGAAACACCCGGTCATGCAGGGGCTTGCCGAATTCACCACGTCCTGGGATGAAACCTACGTCCATCAGCGCCTTAACCCCGACAGGACCGTGCTGATGACCCGGCAGGAAGGCGGTCGCGCCGAGCCGTACACCTGGGTGCGTTCCCAGGGAAAAGGCCGGGTTTTTTACACCGCCTACGGCCACAACGACAGCACCTGGACCAACCCCGGTTTTCAAAAACTCCTCGTCAACGGCATTCGCTGGACGCTGGGCGAACCGGTGCAGCGACAAATCGCCCGGCTCGCGGCCCCCGACGTGGACATTTACGCCTCGTCCAACATCCAAATCAGCGACTACACCAAACGCCACCTCGTGCCGAAAATGCAGGTGGCCCTCAAGCCCGACGACTCGAAAAAACTGATGCAGGTGCCGGTCGATTTCGACATCCAGCTTTTCGCCGCCGAACCGGACATCACCAACCCCATCGCGATGGCCTGGGACGAGCGCGGGCGGCTCTGGGTGGTCGAATCGGTCGATTACCCGAATACGTTTCTGGAAACCGACGGCGCGGCCAACGACCGCATCAAGATTTGCGAAGACACCAACGGCGACGGCCGGGCGGATAAATTCACCGTCTTCGCTGACAAGCTCAACATCCCCACGAGCATGGTTTTCGCCAACGGCGGCGTGGTGGTGTCGATGGCCCCGCATTTCGTTTTCCTAAAAGACACCAACGGCGACGACAAGGCCGATTTCCGGGAAAACATCATGTCGGGCTGGGAAAAAACCGATACCCACTTCGGTCCCTCAAACCTGCTCTACGGGTTCAACAACCGCATCTGGGGCGTAGTCGGCTCGGGTTTCGTGGGCACCACCCGCGACGGCAAGGCGATGAATTTCCGCACCGGCGTGTACCACCTCAACCCCGACGGCACCGGCGTGGAATTTCTGGCCAACACCTCCAACAACACCTGGGGACTGGGCATCACCGAAGACAACCACACGTTTATTTCCACGGCCAACAACACCCACAGCGCCTACTACTCGATGCCCGCCCGCCTGATGCAGCGTGCCCTGCCGGGGTCGTCGGTGCTGCCGGTGCAGAAAATCGACGGGCACTACGACGCCCACGCCATGACCCCCAACCTCCGGCAGGTCGACGTGGTGGGGGGCTTCACCGCCGCCGCCGGGCACCACTTTTACACCGCCCGGAGTTTCCCAAAAGAATACTGGAACCGCATCGCCTTCGTCTGCGAACCCACCATGCGGCTCATCCACAACGCGGTGATTGAACCGAAAGGGGCCGGTTTCACCGAAAAAGACGGCTGGAATCTCCTCGCCAGTTCGGACGAGTGGGTGGGGCCGGTTCACGCCGAAGTCGGTCCCGACGGGGCCGTGTGGGTGGCCGACTGGTACAACTTCATCATCCAGCACAACGTGTTCGTCGAGCGCCAGGCCCCCTCGCGCACGGTGCTGCCGTTTGAAGAACAACCGCGTGGTCAGGGCAACGCCTTCGACAGCCCCCTGCGCGACCAGAATTTTGGCCGGGTGTACCGCATCGTGTACAAAAAGGCCAAACCCTACGCGCCGCTCAACCTCAGCCGCGCCGAGGCCCCGGCCCTGCTGGCGGCGCTCCAGAACGACAACCTGTTCTGGCGCATGACCGCCCAGCGCCTGCTCGTTGAATCCAAAAACAAGGCCGTCGCGCCCGAGTTGTTCAAGCTCATCGCCAACCCGGCGGTGGACGCCGTCGGCCTCAACAACCCCGCCGTTCACGCGCTCTGGACCCTCCACGGCCTGGGGGTGTTGACCGAAACCAACCCCGAAGCGCTGGCGGCGGCGGCGAAAGCTCTCGCCCATCCGGCGGCGGGCGTGCGGAAAGCCGCCATCGAGGTGCTGCCGCCTTCGGCCCAAACCGGCGAACTGTTTCAGAAAGTCGGTCTGTTTCAAGACCCCAACCCCAACGTGCGCCTCACCGCGATGGTGGCCACCGCCGCGCTCCCGGCCTCGGAGGCCCTCGGCGCGGCGCTGTTCCAGGCCTCGCTTAACCCCGATGCCAAAGGCGACGAATGGCTGGCGCGGGCCTTGTTTGCCGCCGCTGCCACGCACCGCGAGGGCTTCCTGGCCGCCGCCGCGAAGGCTCCGGCCCCGGCGGCGGGTAGCCTGGGCGAGCAACTGTTGAAGGGCCTCAGTCAGGAAATCTACGCCCTGCAACGCCGCGCCACGATGGTGCAGGCCCCCGACGTGACGGGCAAGGAAATCATCCTGAAAGGCCGGGTGACGAAAGGGCGGCGCGACCTCGAAGGCTTCATCGCGGGCCAGGGTGGGGCGGAGGCCGGGTACGGGGTTTACGTGAACGGCGGCAAACTCACGATGGCCCTCCGGCAAGCCGGAAAAACCTACACCGCCACCACCACCCGGCCCCTGCCGGAGAAATTCGACCTGGAGGCCCGCCTCCTCGCCAACGGCGACCTCGTGTTGAGCGTCGACGGGCAGGAAGCCGGGCGGGGCAAGGCCCCCGCGTTGTTTGCCAAACCGCTTACCGGGCCGCTGCGGGTACAGCGCGATTTGGGCGACGAAAACAGCATCGGGGCCTACGCCGGGGCGTACACCAACGCGTTTGAATTCGCCGGAAACCTGGAAAACGCCACCCTCGAACTGAAAAAACCCGAGCCGGGGGCCATCCGTACCATCCCGGCGGGCGCGGCGGAACTAACCCTGCGGGTAGTGGAAAACCAGATGCTGTTCGACAAAAAACGCCTCAGCGTGAAAGCGGGTCAGCCGGTGGTGCTCACGCTCGAAAACCCCGACATCATGCAGCACAACCTGGTCATCTGCAAACCTGGCTCGAATGACAAACTGGGCAAAGCCGCCGACGCCATGGCCCGCGACCCCAAGGGCACCGAGAAAAACTACGTGCCGTCCATTCCCGAGGTGCTGTTTGCCACCAAACTGGTCAACCCCGGCGAGAAGGCCGTGCTCGAATTTACCGCCCCCACCCAGCCCGGCGACTACCCGTTTTTCTGCACCTTCCCCGGCCACTGGAGCATCATGAATGGCGTGTTACGGGTTGAAAAAGCCGCCGCCGTTCCTACCCGCTAATCGTTGATTTTTATGAAGCCGTTTAAAGCTTGTTTACAGGAGTTTTTTGGAAGAACAGGGGTCACGCTGAGCGGAGTCGAAGCGCGTGCGGCTGGTCAGCGTCAGCCCACCGCATACCCTTCGACTCCGCTCAAGGTGACCGCTTCCATCCCGTTTTTTCCCCGCTGGCTGGTGCCGATTGGCCTACTGCTCGGTGGCCTGCTGCTGACCCAGTGCAAAACCGCCAGGTCGGGCAACAGCCAGAGCGCCGCGCCCATCCGGGTGGTGATGCTGGGCGGGGGCAGTTCGCACAACTTCGGGATGTGGTACAAAAACCGCGACGGCCAGACCCTCAGCCGCGACGGCCTCGCCACGGTCAACTACGTGGGCGACCCCGACTCGGTGCTGCTCTACCTGCCCCAGGCCGACGTGCTGTACCTGAGTAACAACCAGGCCATTCCCGACCCGAAAGTCCGGCAGGCCATCGTTGCCTTTGCCAACGCGGGCAAGGGCCTGATTCTGGCCCACGCCGCCACCTGGTACAACTGGAAAGACTGGCCCGAATACAACCGCACGCTGGTGAGCGGCGGCACCCGCCGCCACGACCGCTACGGCACCTTCGAGGTGAACGTCAACGCGCCCCGGCACCCGGTCATGCAGGGCGTGGAACCAAAATTTTCGTTGAAAGACGAACGCTACCACCACATCGCCGACCCCGCCGGGCCGGGCATCGAAGTGTTGGCGACCTCGCGCACGGACACGTCGCAGGTCAATTTGCCGTCGGTTTTTTTGGTCAAACACCCCAGCGCCCGCATTGTAGGCATCGCCTTGGGCCACGACGCCGGGTCGCACGATTTGCCGAGTTACCAGAATCTGCTGCGGAATTCGGTGAAGTGGGCGGCGCGGCGGTGATTTTGAACAGATGGCAGCGGGTCACCCTGAGCGGAGTCGAAGGGTGTGCGGCTGGTACCGGAGCAGGCCCGCGTACACCTTTCGACTCCGCTCAGGGTGACCCGCTGCCAAATCAAAAACGGCTCCTTCCGAATCTCGGCCAATGTGCCACCGGTTGGAGCAGCGAGTAAAAAATGAAACTACCCCAGTCGCTTTACAAATAAATCAGTACCCAGCCATGAGCCAGCAAAAAATCACCGTCGTCATCGTCGGAATGGGTTTCGGGAAAGAATTCATTCCCATTTACCAAAGTCACCCCAACATCAAGGCGGTGGGCATTTGCACCCGCAACCGGCAAACGCTCGACGAGCTGGCCGCCCGCTTCAACCTCGACCCCGACCTGTGTTTCGAGCATTTTGAAGACGTACCCGGCCGCGCCGACGTGGACGCCATCCACGTGGTGACACCCGTGCCCGAACACGCCCGCATGACGCTGGCCTCGCTCAACGCGGGCAAACACACGGCCTGCACCATCCCCATGGCCATGACCGTGGCCGACTGCGAAGCCATCGTGGAGGCCCGCAAAAAATCGGGCAAGGTGTACATGATGATGGAAACCGCCCTCTACACCCGCGAGTTTCTGTACGGCCTGCATCTGGCCGAGAGCGGACAGTTGGGCAAAATTCAGTTCGTGCGCGGCTCCCACATCCAGGACATGAGCATGGACGGCTGGGCCGAATACTGGAAAGGCTACCCGCCCATGCTCAACGGCACCCACGCCATTTCGCCCCTGCTGCGCATAAACAACACGACCGCCGAAACGGTGGTCTGCCACGGCTCGGGTCGCCTCAGCGACGACCTGGTCAGCCGCTACGGCTCGCCGTTTGCGGTGGAAACGGCCACGTTTACCCTGAAAGACTCTGACGTGGTGGCCGAGGCCACGCGCTCGCTGTTCGACGTGGTGCGGCAGTATCGCGAGAGCTACGACGTGTACGGCACCAAAATGTCGTTCGAGTGGGAGCAACTCCAGGATGAGGAGCACATCGTGTTCGACGGGGGCGAAAACGCCCGGCGCATCAACGTGCCCGATACCGACGCGCTGCTCATCGACGAGATCAGCCATTTCACCAAACGCGAGAAAATCGACGACCCTAACCACGTTTCTTTTTTGCAGGGCGCCGGGCACGGCGGTTCGCACCCGCACCTCGTGCAGGAATTCGTAGCGGCCATCGTGGAAGGCCGCAAATCGGCGGTGGACGCTGATTTGGCCGCCAACTACACCTGCGCAGGCATCTGCGCCCACGAGTCGGCCATGAACGGTGGCAAGCGGATTCGGATTCCTGTGTTTGAACTGGAAGAGGCGGTTCTGAAGTAGACGTTTGGAGCGTATCAAAACATTGCTAAAACGTGCGGCGGTCACCCTGAGCAGAGTCGAAGGGTGGTGCGTGGGCCGACGCGGTGCCAGCCGCACACCCTTCGACTCCGCTCAGGGTGACCGCCGCACTCGAAAACAGATAAATCACTCCAACCCTATCTCATGATTCACTTCGGTGCCAGCACCTTCCTCTGGGTTTCGCCTTTTTCCACGGCCGATTTCGGACTGCTGCCAAAGGTGGCCGCGATGGGCTATGATATCCTCGAAGTGGCGGTGGAAGACCGCAATCGCATCGATTGGATCGAGTTGAAACGCCGGGCCGACGACCTCGGCTTGCGCTTGTTCGTGAGCGGGGCCTTCGGGGCCGACCGCGACGTATCGAGCGACAACCCGGCCATCCGGAAAAATGGCCTCGATTACATTGTGGACTGCATCCAACTGGCCAGCCAGGTGGGCAGCCCCGTGTTTACCGGGCCGCTGTATTCAGCCGTGGGCAAAACCCGCTACGTGACGCCCGCGCAAAAAGCGCAGGAACGCGCCTGGTGCGTCGAAGCCCTGCGCCGGGCCGGAAAAATTGGCGACGACTGCGGCGTGGTGCTGGGCGTGGAGCCGCTCAACCGATTTGAAACCGACATGATTAACACCGCCGGGCAGGCGCTTTCGCTGGTGCGTGAAATTGCCCACCCCTGCGTGCAGGTGTCGCTGGACACGTTTCACAACAACATCGAGGAGAAAAACATCGCCGCCGCCATTCGCGCCGTGGGCCGCGACCTGCTCTGCCACGTGCAGGCCAACGAAAGCGACCGGGGCACCCCCGGCACCGGCAACCTGGACTGGCCCGGCATCCGCGATGCCCTGACCGACATCGGCTACGAGGGCGCGATCACCATCGAAACCTTCGGTGCCCCCTCGGAAGAACTCGCCCGCGCCGCCAGCATTTGGCGTCCGCTGGCGGGCAGCCCCGACGAATTGGCCAGTGAAGGGCTGGCGTTTTACAAAAACCTCTTTGATCAGGGTAAAACCGGGTTGTCGGGCGATTTGAAAATGCAGAATCATGTGGCGGAGCGGGTGTAAAAGCCTCTCCTTCAGCGTCATTGCGAGCGCAGGCAAACAGGACGAGCGAAGCGAGAACTGGTTGCCGGAGCGCGGCAATCCCCTCCCGGAGACCAAGCGGGAGGCGCTCCTCCGGTCCATCGCACGGGAGCACAAGCCGAGTACCCACCATTTCCAGCTTTCCCCCCAAACGCTATTTTGGTCTCCGGGAGGGGATTGCTTCGCTCCGGCGGAAAAATATCGTTTCACTCTATTTTTCCGCCTCCGCTCGCAATGACGAGGTTGGGAAGCTTTTTTTTTCGTAGCATCCACCGCCAATTTCATCTACCTACCTCGCTAGCATGAGACTTAAAACCTTCCTCCTCCTCGCCCTCACCGCCCCGCTCCTCGCCCAGACCCAAATCAAGGTCAACACCGCCGCGTACCAGAAAAGCAGCGGCACCAGCGTCGTCAGCCGGGGCAACGAACTGGAAGTGACCTGGCCCACCACCGCCAACGAAAAAGGCAAACTGGTGCTCGACCTGGACCCCGGCCAGCCACTGTTTCGCAGTTTGCAACTCACCCAGGGGGGCACGTTCCGGGAAATCGCCCGCGCCCTTGACCCAGCGTTTGTCGTCACCATCGGCAAGCGCGATTTGGTTTCGCAAAACGGCTGGAACATTTTCTTCGACAAAACCAACAAACTGCCCAGCAAGGCCTACGCCACGACGCTGACCAAACGCGCGGCCAGCGTCAAAACCATCGGTAGCCGCACCGTCGTCAGCCTGGCGGGGGTGCAGGCCGACCGGTTCAGTGGGGACTTAGAAATCACGGTGTACAGCGGCACGCCCCTGGTCAACGTGGCGGCGGTGATGGCCACCGAGGTGGACTCGACCGCGTACCTCTACGACGCGGGCCTCGTTACCACCCAACCGGTCTGGACTACGCTCGCCTGGGCGGATACCGCCAACCGGATGCAGCGCATTCCGCTCGACCTGACCCAGCCCAACAAGGCCCAGGCCGTGAAATACCGCACCATCATCGGCACCAACCCGAAGGGCAGCCTGGCGGTGTTCCCGGCCCCGCACCAGTATTTCTACCCGCTCGACGAAGCCTACAACCTCGATTTTACCTGGTACGGCACCGGATACCGGAGCCTCGTCCCGCAGTTTGGACTAGGCATCCGGCAGGATTTGATGGGCGACCGGCGCTGGGTACCCTGGGTCAACGCCCCGCCTAAAACCCGGCAGAGGATGAATTTTTTCTTTTTGCTGAATACCGAAACGCCCGAAAAAACGCTGGCTGAGGTGAAGAAATTCACCCACGACGACAAGTACCCGGCGGTGCCCGGTTACAAAACCATGTCGAGCCACTTTCACAACGAGCACACCATGAAAACGGTGCTGGCGGGCAAGCCGGTGCCAGAAGTGCCCAACTTCGTGACGGTCTTCAAAGACCACGGCGTCAACATCGTCCACCTGGCCGAATTCCATGGTCCCGGCCACCCGAAAGGGCCAGACAGCCTGCGGCTTTTGGAACTAAAAACCTTGTTCAGTGAATGCAAGCGCCTGTCCGACCAGGGATTTCTGCTGCTGCCCGGCGAGGAGCCGAACAATTTTTTCGGCGGTCACTGGCTGGAATTTTTTCCGAAACCGGTGTACTGGATCATGTCGCGCAAGCCCGAAATGCCCTTCGTGACCGACGACCCTCGCTACGGAAAAGTGTACCGGATTGCGGATAAAACCGACATGCTCAACCTGCTGAAAGCCGAAAACGGCCTGGCCTGGACCGCCCACGCCCGCACCAAAGGCTCGACCGGCTACCCCGACAAATACAAGGACGAGGATTTTTTCAAATCCGACTATTTTTTCGGGGCGGCCTGGAAAAACATCCCCGCCGACCTGTCGGAACCCCGCCTGAGCCGCCGCGTGCTCGATTTGATGGACGACATGTCGAACTGGGGGCTGAAAAAACACGCCATCGCCGAGGCCGACATTTTTACGATGGAACCCCAAAACGAAACCTACGCTCACCTCAACGTCAACTACCTGCAACTCGACAACCTGCCCGCGTACAGCCAGGGCTGGCAACCGGTGCTCGACGTGATGAAGCAGGGGAAATTTTTCGTCTCGACGGGTGAAATTCTGCTGCCCCAGTTCAGCGTCAACGGCAAGGGCGCGGGCGAAACCCTTGCGCTCCCCGCCGACGGCAAGGCCAGCGTGGTGGCTAACGTGGACTGGACCTTCCCGCTGACCTTCGCCGAAATCATCTCCGGCGACGGCAAGCAGGTGTTCCGCGACCGCATCGACCTGACCAAAACGCGGCCCTTCGGCAAGCAGACGTTTACGTTCAACGTCAACCTGAAAGGCCGAACCTGGGTGCGGCTGGAAGTCTGGGATGCCGCCGTCAACGGGGCTTTTACCCAGCAGGTGTGGTTGCAAAACTGAGCAACGGAAGGGTGGAATTTTGTGAAGTTGTTTAGAATTAGCAAAAAGGGGATTGTCATCCCGACGCAGGAGGGATCTCGTTGACTTATCAAATTACTTCCCGGTAGCCAAGTGATCGCTATCTCGACGAGATCCCTCCTGCGTCGGGATGACAAGCCTCTTTTTGCTAATTCTTAAACCGACTCTGTGTAAACTTCCCGAAGGCACCTTCCCGAAAATTAAACCCATTATGGAATAATTTCGGGAAGTTTGCAGGATGCAAAACGTCATCATCATCGGCGCGGGCGTGGCGGGCCTGACCTGCGCGAAATACCTCCGCGACCGGGGCATCTCCAGCCTGGTGCTGGAAGCCTCCGACGGCATCGGCGGGCGGGTGCGCACCGATACCGTCGAGGGGTTTCGGCTCGACCGGGGCTTCCAGATTCTGCTCACGGCCTATCCCGAAGCCCAACGCTTGCTCGACTACGAACGCTTGCACCTGCGGCCCTTCGAGTCGGGGGCGGTGATTCGGCGGCCCGACGGATTTACCGTCTTGCCCGACCCCTTCAAGAACCCCGCCGCCCTGCTGCCCGCCCTGACCGCGCCCGTGGGTTCGCTGGCCGACAAACTGCGCACCCTGCGGCTCTCGCTCGAATGCGACGACCTCGACGACCGGGAGGTGTTCCACTACGCGGGCACTGACACGCTCACGTTTTTGCGGGACTACGGTTTTTCGGAAAAAATGATTGATTTGTTTTTCCGGCCTTTTTTCGGCGGCGTTTTCCTGGAAAACGACCTCGCCACGTCTTCCAATTTCTTCCGATTTGTTTTCAAAAACTTCTACGCGGGCGACGTGGTGCTGCCCGCCGAAGGCATCGCCGAAATCCCAGCGCAGATCCAGGCCATGCTCCCGGCGGGTACCGTGCAGACCGGCAGCCGCGTGGCCCGCGTGGAAGGCAGCACCGTGTACCTGGCCAACGGCCAGAGCCTTCAGGCCGACAGCGTGGTGCTGGCCACCGACGCCCGCGCCGCCGACGCCCTGCTCGGCCTGACCGAGAAGCGTAGTTTTCAGCGTACCACCTGCACCTACTTCGCCGCTGAACGCTCGCCCCTCGACCGGAAACTAATCGTCATCAACCCCGACCGCACCTCGGTAGTCCACAACCTCTGCGTGCCCACCGACATTGCCCCGGCGTACTCCACCACGGGGCAGGCGCTGATTTCGGTTTCAACCCAGGGCCTTGAATCGGTGGATGAAAAAGCCCTCGCCGAGAAAATCAAGCGCGAACTCAGCGGCTGGTTTGGCCCGGACGTGGCGAGCTGGCGGCACCTGCGCAGCTACCACCTGCCAGAAGCCCTGCCGCACTTCGGCCCGCACGCGGGCATCCGCTCGCTCAAACTGGGCGAACGCCTCTACCAGTGCGGCGACCAGACCGCGTACCCTTCCCTCAACGCGGCCATGCAAACGGGCCGCGAGGTGGCCGAACTGATTGCCCGGTGAATTCTTCCCTCCGCCTGGCTAACCTGGCCGATTTGCCGACGCTGCTCCCGCTAATGGAGCAGTTTTACGGCCATTTTCAGTATGTCTTCGAACGAGCCAACCACGAGCGGATCGTGACCCGCTTTCTGGACGACCCGCACCTGGGTTCGATCTGGCTGATTGAGATTGACGAAATCCCCGTGGGCTACGTGGCCCTGCCCTACAGCTACACCTTCGAGTTTGGCGGGCGCGATGCCTGGGTGGACGAACTGTTCGTGACCGAAACCCACCGCAACCTTGGCCTGGGCGGTTGGGCGCTCACTGAACTCCAACGCCGCGTCCCCGACCTGGGCTTGGTGGCGATTCACCTCCAAACCGAGCAGTACAACGAACGGGCAAAAAAGCTGTACGAATCGCTGGGGTTTAAAAACCTGCAACGGAGTACGCTGACGTGGCTGTGGTAGCTACGGACTAAAGTCCGTAGCTACCACAGCGGCCATCGCTTTCCCTGATAAAAACGCGCCTTCCACATTTCCCGGCCCGAAGGCATCGCCGCCGAGCAGGAGAGGCAGGGGTAAATTCAGTTTTAAAAACGGTTCTTCCAACCGCCTGACCGCGTGGCTGTACCGCCAGCGGTGGGTCTGAACGGTTTCCACTGTTTCCGCCGGTACCCAGTCGCGGACGGCTTCGAGCAAGTGACGTTGCACGGTTTCGGGGTCGTCTTCGAGGTGTTCGCGGCTCCAGGCGGCGCTGGCGTGGAGGGTCACGGCGGGTAGGTCGGAAATGCCTTTTTGCTGGTTGTCGGCCAGCCAGGCCACTGGGCCACCGGCGAGCGTCAGCCCGCCCGGTGCGGGTATCCGCGAAGGCGCGTTGAGTGTCGCCATCACCGCCCAGCAGGGATCGTAGTCGATCGTGGCGAGGGTTGCCTGATCGGATGCAGTCAGCGGGAGCTTGCTCACGTCGAATAGAGCCAGCGCCTGCGGTACCGGGAGCGTGATCAGGAACTGTGAGGCGGTAAACGTTGCGCCCGTTTCGCTCTTCAGGATATGGCCAGAGTCGCCCGATGTCAGGCTGACAACGCGTACACCCCTGCGCACGTCGAGGCCCTCGGCCAAGGCTTTGGCCAGGCCACTCAGGCCACCCCGCACGGCGTAGCGCGGGTGCCCGTCGGGCCGGATGTTCCATTCCACCACCAACCCGCGCTGGCGGAGAGGGGCAATAATCTCTTCAAAATCAGGCGTTTTCACCGAAAAATACTGCGCCCCGTGGTCGAAGCGGCCGCCGCCGAAACTCCGGCTGGCGAGGCGTCCGCCGGGGCCACGGCCTTTGTCGAGTAGGGTGACTTGCCAGCCTGCTTTGGTCAGAAAATGGGCGGCGGTCAGCCCGCTCAGGCCCGCGCCCACAATCACGCACGATTTTTGTTCCATGAATCACCGTCCGGTTTTGGTGGTAAAAAATTGGCTACTTTTGAAGCAAAACCCGGCCCGGCACCGGGTTGTTCAGCCCCTCTTCTGAAAGTTCATGCGTTCGAAAAAGATGTTTTTGGTCAACCTGTCGCTGGTGACCGCCTTTTTGCTGGCCGCGTACTATTTCTGGTTTCCGGCCATTTGGCACTGCCAGACGGTGCGGTTCGCCTCCTTCACCGGTTACCCCGGTGGGGTGTACGTCAGCAACGATGCCACCGCCACCGAGCGCACCACGTTGCTGCGGGTCATCGAGCGCTCGCGTCAGCGGATTCGCCAATTCTGGGGCCATCAACTCGGCGACAGCAGCATTATTTTTTGCCACGACAAAGCCCGCTACGCCGAGTTTGCCATGCTCGACGAAGGAGCCGGTACCAGCCTCGGCACCCCGACCGGTTCCTGGATCGTAATCAACCCGGCGGGGCTAAACGACGACGTGATCGCCCACGAAATGTGTCACGACGAATTATTTACGCGCCTGGGCTGGTTTAAAACCAAGAACTCGGTGCCGCAGTGGTTCGATGAAGGCCTGGCGCTGATGGTCGATTACCGCTTTACCAACCCCGACTCTAGCCGCCGCCACCTCGACTACCTCGACGAGTGGATGCTCAGCACCCACCACGGCAGTGATGCCCTCGAACTGACCGACATCCGCACCGTGAAGGGCTTCTTCGGCGGCGACCGGCACCACATCACCCGCGCCTACCTCACGTCGGGCCTGGAGGTGTCGCGGTGGCTTTCGGTGGTGGGGCGGCCGGGCCTGCACGAACTGATGCTGGCCCTGCGCCACGGCGAGGCCTTCGACCACGCCTACGCCCGCCTCGAAAAAGCCCGCCAGCAAGTGGCCGACGTAGCGACCAACTGACCCGGCACGACGGCCTTCCGTCCTTTTTTTCACTAAGTTTCGGGCCGAATCCTGTCCTTTCGCTTCGTCAACGCGTTAAAACAGCCCCAGCCATGCCCGATTCCGAAAAAAGCTTCAGTCAAAAAATCCTCGGTTTCTTCGTCCAGGATACCCCGTCCGAACCGGCGACGGCTACCCCGGCGGTATCCCGCCCCGGCCCTTCGCCCGCCTCGCCACCGCCTGCTACCGTAGCGGCCACGGGCAGCGTGGACACCAAATTTGCCGATCACTTCGCCGAGGTGTTGGGGAAAACCAACCTGAAAGGCCCGGATTATTTTGAATTTCGGGAAACCCTGCGCAGCTTGTCATCCCTCGGCCTTGACGAAGAAAAGCGCTTTCAGGCCGCCTGGGCCAGTTTCAAAGCCCTCGGCGGCGTGAGCGAAGTCGCCGTGCTGACCAACACCGCCAGCCAGTACCTCAGCGCCCTGAGCGCCGACCGGGAGGCGTTTTTGAAAAGCGTGGACGCGGCGTTAGCCGAAAAAGTAGGCGGCTTGCAACAGGAACAAAAAACCCTGCAAGCCGAAAACGACAGCCTCAGCAAACAAATTACGGAGCTAGAGAACCGCATCCGGGCCAACGGCGACCGGTTGTCGAAAATCGGCGGGGAAATTGAGCAGCAAAGCGGTAAACTTGCCCAAAACAAAGCCTCCTACGAAGCCACCCACGCCCATTTCACCGACCAAATCAAAGG
Organism: uncultured Cytophagales bacterium; assembly: GCA_964244295.1. Taxonomy (GTDB): domain Bacteria; phylum Bacteroidota; class Bacteroidia; order Cytophagales; family Spirosomataceae; genus JAJAZB01. The sequence continues at coordinate 31,444 of CAXTIG010000043.1, read as the reverse complement.
CGACGTGAGCAAGATTGGAAGCTACTTGAAATAAGTTTTCAGTTTAGGGTTTTCAGTTTTCAGTTGAAATCAACAACCGAATTCGGGAAACCCGGAACTGAAAACTGAAAACCCTAAACTGAAAACTGAACCATGGCTACTCCTGATTTTTCCCAACTCGGTGGCAACCCAGATGCCGAGAAACGCTCGTTCTGGAGCCGCCCCGAAGGCGTGCTTGGGCTGATTGTCCTGGCGGGCATCGCCGGGCTGGGGCTGGTGTATTTCAACCGCATACTGGAATTTCTCATCCGCGTGGCCGAAAACACGCTCTACCTCGGCCTGCTGCTGGCGGCGCTGGGCTTTCTGATTTTCCTGTTTACGAGCAAGGACATCCGCACCGCCGTATTTTTTCTCTACAAAACACTGATGCGTAAAATCGCGGGCACGGTCATTCAACTCAACCCGATTGGCATCATGAAAATTTACATCAACGACCTGAAAGAAAAACGCCAGGAAATGCAGGGCCAAATCGACCGCCTGGCCGGGCAACTGGTGAAGCTGAACCGGAAAATCGGCGAGAACAACGAGGCCATCAAGCAGAAATTTGCCGAGGCCAACAAAGCCAACTCGATGGGCGACAAAGCCGGCATGAAACAGGCCGCTTCGCTGGCGACCATCGAAGGGGCGGGGTTGCAGGAAATGAACGAAAAACTGCTGCCCCTCCAACGCAACATGCAAACGGTACTGGCTTTCATGGAAAAAGTAAACACCAGCGCCGACTACATCATCAAGGAAACCGAAATCAAGGTCAAGCTGAAGGAGGCTGAGTACCAGATCGTGAAGGAAAGCTCCAGCGCGCTGCGCACGGCGGTGAGCATTTTCAAAGGCAACCCCGACAAGAAGTTTTACTTCGACGAAAGCATGGAGTACATCCAGGACGACATGAGCATGAAACTCGGCGAAATGAAGCGGGCCATGGACCTGTCGATGGATTTCATCAACGGTGTGGACATCCAGAACGGCATCCTCTCCGACAAAGGCCAGGCCCTGCTCGAAGCCTACAACAAAGGCGATTTCAAAACCATCCAACTCGAAGCCCCCGACAAAGTCCCGACCAACCGGCAAATCAACCCGCCGAAGGACGAAGGGTATCGGAGTCTGTTGGAATAGGTTTGAGGGTTTGACGAGGTTTGAGGGTTCGACCGGGTTTGAAGGAAATGCACGATCAAACCCTCAAACCCAGTCAAACCCTCAAACCCAGTCAAACCCTCAAACCCAGTCAAACCCTCAACCTTTCAAACCAAAAACAAAAATGCAACGCCTCACCGTAGCCGGACGGCTCCTCATCACGGCCCTGATTATCGCGGCCATTTTCTTCGGATTCAAATACATCGGCGGAGTCGATCTGCTCAAAAAACTCTCGCCGGAAAAAACGGAGCAAAGCAGCACCGATTCCCCCACGATTCCCTCCGGCGTTCCCGCCGAAGAAAACGCCGCTCCTGCCGACGAGGGCAAAAGCGCTTCGTCGGAAGCTTCCGACCCGGCCCCCAGCCGAGCCGCCTTTTCCTACACCCCACCCGCCCCGACGGCCGGTAAGCTCAAGGGCGTGGTCGAACTGGGTGCCAGCGGTTTCAACTCGTTTATCGTCAACATCGACGCCCAGAAAAACTGGAAGCTGGAAAAGGCGGAATTTGGTAACAGCCTCGTCATCGAAAACATGGCCTCCGACGACGACATCCGCGCCGGATTGAAGAAGTACATCGGCGGAATGCTTGACTTCGGCGTCGGTGGGCGCGACATCCACTTCGTGGTGAGTTCGGGCGCGGCCAAAGCCGACGTGACCACCAAAATTACCCGCGTGCTGAAGTCGCTCAACTACTTTGTCAACACGGTAACGCCCGAAGAAGAAGGCCGCCTCGGCCTGCGCTCGGTGCTGCCGAAAGACTACGAAGAGCGAGCCTTCGTGACTGACATCGGTTCGGGCAATACCAAGATTTCGTGGAAAGACGGCAACCGCACGGAGGCCATCGAAGCCTCTGGGTCTAAATACTACCAAGCCAACGTCCAGGATGCCACCGTGTACGAGGAAGTGAAAGCCAAATCCAAGCAGATTCCGACCGCCAACCGGAGCGTGTGTTTCATCATCGGCGGGGTACCCTTCGAGTTGGCCAAAGCCGTGCGCAAGGGCAAAGAGCGCTACACCGTGCTCGACGCGCCCTCGGCCTACAAACTCGACAACGCCAAGTCGAAAGCCGGGCTGAACATCTACAAAGCCATCGCCGACGGCACCGGCACCCAGCAATTCGTCTTCGACTGGGACGCGAATTTTACGATTGGTTTTTTGCTGAATTTGCCGAAATAGTTAGTTTTCGGTCTATAGTTTTCAGTTGACTTTGAACTGAAAACTATAGACCGAAAACTCCCTCCCATGTCCCTCCGCGACCTCTTCGACGCCGTAGCCCGGAATCCTTCGGGCTACGTCTTTTTTTTGCTGCTGATTCCGGCGCTGACGGTGGTGGTGAATGCCTGGTCGGGACGGACCGCCGAGGAAATCTGGCGTTGGCGCTTCGTGTACGCCGGTCTGGTGTACGCGGCCTGCCTTCCGGGCGTGTTTGCGCTGACGCTCAACGTTTACCTGTTTTTGTTCGAACGCCAGAGCGTCTGGACGATGAACCTCGTCACGCAGGTGCTGCCCGTGCTGACAATGGCGGGCACGCTGCTGCTCATCCGCCGGAAAATCCCCTTCAGTTACGTGCCGGGTTTTGGCAAAATCGGCAACTTTCTTACCCTCATCGCCGCCGTGATCGGTGTGCTCTGGTTGGTGGATCGGCTGCGGTTGGTGGCGATTACCTACGTGCCTTTCGCGTACATTTTGGTGGGTTTCGTGGCACTGCTCGTGCTGATTCGGGTGGCGTGGAGTCGGTTATTTTGATACCGGTCGGACGGCTCAGAGCCGTCCGACCGGTGGGAATTCGTCGAATGCCCTCCCCGAATTTTTTTTGCCTGCGTGGCAAAGGCACTGAAAACCAACTTCTGCGCTGATGCCCCCTCTTTTTTATTCAAAACGCCCTCATTCTTCCGAAGCGGGGCGTTTTTTCGTTGATAGACTCACTTCAAAAGGTAGAATTCAGTCCGCCGGGTCTTTGTCCGACGACAAGCCCGATCTTTTTTCGCAATGAACGTTCTCCACGCCTGCCATCCTCTCGACGCCCGGCAATACGACACCCAGCGCCTGCGCGACGCTTTTTTGGTTGAAACCATCCTCGAACCTTACCGAATCCACGCCACCTACGCCCACTACGACCGTTTCATCGTGGGCGGGGCCGTGCCGGTGGACGCGCCCCTGGAACTGGAAGCGTACCCCGACATCCTGAAAGCGGCGTATTTTCTCGAACGCCGCGAGGTGGGCGTGATCCACGTCGGCGGAGGCCCCGGTGCCGTACTGGCCGACGGCGAGGAATTTTCGCTCGAAAAACTTGATGGGCTTTACCTGGGAAAAGGTACCCAATCGGTGGCCTTCGTCAGTAAAAATCCCGACGACCCCGCCCGGTTTTTTCTGTCTTCGGCTCCCGCCCACACCACCCACCCCAACCAGCGTTTGACCGCCGCCGAAGCCACACCGGTCGCCCTGGGCGCGGTCGAAACGGCCAACCAACGCACGATTTACAAGTACATCCACGCCGAAGGGCTGGCGAGTTGCCAGTTGGTGATGGGCCTGACGGTACTCCAGCCCGGCAGCGTGTGGAACACCATGCCCCCGCACCTGCACGACCGGCGGATGGAAGCCTACCTCTACTTCGACCTGCCCGCTGGCCAGCGGGTGATGCACTTCATGGGCGAACCCGCCCACACCCGGCACCTGGTGGTGGCCAACAACCAGGCCATTTTTTCGCCGCCCTGGTCGATTCATTCCGGCTGCGGCACCAGCAACTACGCGTTTGTGTGGGCGATGGCGGGCGAAAACTACACCTTCACCGACATGGACGCCGTGCCGACGGAGGCGTTGCGCTAACTTGTGAAGGGTGAGTGGTGAATTGTGAATTGGTGATTTTTGCCTTTCCTTCACAATTCACCACTCACCCTTCACAAGTTATGAATTCCCTCCCCGTCCGTCACTCCCGCACCACGCTCACCGAGTTGATGATTCCGAGTTACGCCAATTTTGGCGGAAAAATCCACGGCGGCATCCTGCTTTCGCTGATGGACAAGGTGGCGTACGCCTGCGCCGCGCGGCACGCGGGCAATTACTGCGTGACGGTATCGGTGGAAGGAGTGGATTTTCTGGAACCCGTGGACGTGGGCGATTTGGTGTCGCTCCATGCTTCGGTGAATTACGTCGGGCGAACTTCGCTCGTGGTGGGCATCCGGGTGGTGGCCGAAACCGTGACGACGGGTACCCTGCGCCACACCAACACGAGTTACTTCACGATGGTGGCTAAAGATGCCAACGGCCAGCCCACACCCGTACCCGAATTGATCCTGGAAACCCGCGACGATGCCCGGCGTTTTCTGGAAGCCATCAAGCGCCGCGAACTGAAAGCCGCCTACCGCGCCGAACTCCAAAACGCCAAAACCAGCCTGGAAGTCGACGAAAACCTGGCCCTGCTGGCCGGGGAGCGATGCCGGGTGGCATTTTGATTGACGAAACCCTTAAGTCTGTCATCCAGAGCAAAGCGAAGGATCTCGTTGGCCCTCCGAGCAGCCAACTCTTGGCTACCGATAGTCTCCGGCCAGGTAGCCGGAAGGCTAACGAGATCCTTCGCTTCGCTCTGGATGGCAACCTTTCTTACCGGGCGAAGCGGTGTGTACCTCGTAAATCCGTTATTTTGCGGCCGATGAAAAAACCGATTCGCCTGATTCTGATCCTCGCGGTGCTGGCCGTGGCTGGATATTTCGCCTACGAGTACTTCCAGCTTCAGTACACCAAACGGTTCAGCCCCGAAGCCACCGCCGAGTTCGACCAGAACGGCCTGCACGTGAAAGTGGACTACTGCCAACCCGCCAAAAAAGGCCGACAAATTTTCGGACAAATCAACAGCCGGGCGCTGGTACCCTACGGCCAGGTGTGGCGCACGGGGGCCAACGAGGCTACCCTGCTCACCATCGAACCCGACGTGACGCTGGCCGGGAAACCCCTGCCCGCCGGGCGCTACACGCTCTGGACGATTCCCGGCAAAGAGTCCTGGCAGGTGGTCATCAACAACGAAACCGGGCAGTGGGGCACCGAGTACGATCCCAGCCGCGATCGCTTCCGGGCCACCGTGCCGGTGGGGATTTTGCCCGATACTACCCAACTCTTCACCATCGACTTCGTGTCCCAGCCCGGCGGAGCAGACCTGCACCTGCACTGGGATACGCAGGAGGTGCAGATTCCGATTCGGAAGTGAGTTGGTCTTGTTAACGCGAATAATGGGATTGTCCCGGCCCATCGGGGCCTACTGGTAGTAGAAAGGGGTTCGGAGGCGGTTTTTAGCGTGCCGTCGGTACGCCACCCGCCAACAAGTGCGTACCGACGGACGTTTGAGAATCAGTACCGCCGAGGCGAACAAACCTTGAAGGTGGCCTTGTTTATCGAAATGGGCCAACCAGTGTGGGAGCAGGCCGTCGGGCAGTCTTCGGAAGAAGAAGTGCTGGGACATCACCCGCCAGCCCCAGGGCCTCTACCTTTTGCGCGTGAGTGGGGAGAAACAAAGCAGAACCGTTAAGGTGCTGCACTGAGAATCGTATTTTCTGTCCTGCCTTCGGCCCCGTCTCGGGGCCGTTTTTTTGCTAAAAGCCGGACGAGCGGGCTGGACGTTATTTCCAAAGACTCTCCGGTTATTCCCCCAAATCCACCCGGTATTGGTTCTCACTCGGCTGGTTTTTCGGAAAAGGATAGTTTTGTTTCCTCACCTCCCGACCACCGCCGCTGCCCAACTGCTCCTCCCTGTTCCCGCTTTACCGGCGGTTCCCTAAGCCCACGTCTTACCCGGTTCACTACTTTTTGCTGTCCTGATTAGTTCTTTTTTCTGCCCTCTCCTGTTTTTGTGATCGGTAGTTCAGTGGTTCCTGTATCGCTCGGAAGAGGGCTATTTCTTTTTTCTTTTCTCTCATACTCTTTTATGAACCCAATCTTTTTTACGAAAAAATCGCTGGGGTGGGCGGTTGGTTAGCCTGCTTTTCATAACGCTGCTGGTGTTCCCGGCCACTTTCACGCAGGCGCAGTACGCGTACGTCGCCAACTCCTACGACTACACGGTATCCGTCGTTCGCCTCTCCGGCCACGTCGTAACGGCCACCGTGCCGGCCTAAGGTTCCGTCTGGCGTGGCCGTCAGCGCGGATGGTAGCCGGGTGTACGGCGCCAGTTTCGATGACAACAAAGTGTCCGTTATTCAAACTTCCAACAACACCGTCATCGCCACCCTGGTAGTTGGCACCAATCCAGCGGGCCTTACCGTGAGTGCGGATGGCAGCCGGGGATACGTTACCAATTCTGGTTCTGACAACGTGTCGGTCATTGAAACGTCGACGAACTCCGTGGTGGCCACTATTAGAGTTGTTGCGATGAACAGAAACCTTCATCCCCCATCCTTCTCCCCCCCAAAGCCCGCCCCATTTTTTCCCGGACCATTCGCCTTCGTGACTAACTCCGCGTCCAAAACACCAACGGTTTCCAATTCCTATTGGCGGCGGCATTTCAAGTTGTCTTCGACTCGGCGCCAGGCCCGCAAAGGGATGACTATGGACGAAGGAGAGTTGAGTGCCGACGGAGGACAGGCCGGCGTGAAGTGGACGGAGCGCCCCGTGGATACATCCGGCATTTCCGTTTTCTTTGCCTTTCCATGACTTTCAAAAAAGTAAAAGTCGGCGTCGTGCAAGCCACCCCCGTCCTGTTCGACCTCGAACGGAGCGTGGACCTCGTCGTCGACTGGCTTGACCGGGCCGCCCGGCAGGGTTGTCAACTGGTGCTGTTTCCCGAATCGTTCATCCCTGGCTACCCCCGTGGCCTGACCTTCGACGCCGTCGTGGGGCGGCGCACCGAGCGGGGCCGGGAAACCTGGCTCGATTACTGGGCCAACAGCCTCGAAGCCGACTCGCCCCACACGGCGCGCATCGGCGAGGCGGCCCGGAAAGCGGGCGTGTTTCTGGCCCTGGGCGTAACCGAACGCGACCCGCGCGGGGGCACGTTGTACTGCTCGCTGTTTTACTTCGGCCCCGACGGGCGCTTTCTGGGTCAACACCGGAAATTGAAACCCACGGGCCTGGAACGATACGTCTGGGGCGAAGGCGACGGAAACGGCTTGCTCAGTTTCGACACGGATCTGGGCAAAATTGGTGGCTTGATTTGCTGGGAAAATTACATGCCCCTGGCCCGCACCGCGCTCTACCAGCAGGGCGTTGAAATGTACCTCGCCCCCACGGCCGATGCCCGCGATTCCTGGCAAGCCACGATGCAACACGTGGCGTTGGAAGGCCGCTGTTTCGTGCTGGCCAGCAACCAGTTCGTCCGCAAAGCGGATTACCCCGCCCGCTACCAGGCTGAATTGGTGGACGAACCGGAGGTGATGAGCCGGGGCGGCAGCGTGATTCTTTCGCCCTTCGGGGAAATCCTGGCTGGCCCGCTTTACGACCAGGAGGGGCTACTCACGGCGGAGTTGGATTTTGCTACGCTGGTGAAAAGCAAACTCGACTTCGACCCCGTAGGCCACTACGCCCGGCCCGACGTGTTCCGGCTAGAGGTGAAGGGCCAGCCGCCGTTACGAAATTAGCCGCCCCATTTCTAGTTTATTTTTCCAGCCCATTTTCCTTCTTTAAGCTGAAGTTGTACCTGATTTACCGATGCGCCGATTCCTTTTTTTCCTGGCTCTAGTCATCCGGTTTGCGTTACCCACCAGCGCCCAGAAACACCTGTGCGTCACCATCGATGATTTACCCACGGTTTCCCTGGTTTATCAAACCGCCAGCGGGCGGGATTCCCTGACCCGGCGCTTGCTCACTCACCTGACCCGGCACCGGGTCCCCGCGATTGGATTTGTGGTGGGGGGAAAATTGCGGAGCGCCTCCCGGGTGGATGCCAATCAGCTCAAGTTGTTGCAAAACTGGTTAAACGCCGGGATGGAACTGGGTAACCACACGTTTGCGCACAAAGGCTTCAACGCCATTTCAGCGGCGGAATACCAGCGGGATGTGGTGGCTGGGGAATCGGCGATTCAACCGCTGCTCCATCGGCAGGGCCAGGCTTTGCGCTACTTTCGGCATCCGTATCTGCAACGTGGCAACACGGTCGGCAAGCGGGATTCGCTGGCTCGCTTCCTGACCAAGCAGGGTTACCGGGAGGCTCCGGTCTCCATCGACAACGCCGACTACCTGTTCTCGGCAGCCTACGATCGGGCCGTGTTGCGCCACGACTCCGCCCTGGCTGCAACGGTGGGCAACCAGTACGTAGACTACATGCTGGCTTGCGTGCATTATTACGAAGCCCAGGCCGACTCGCTTTTCAAACGCCCCATTCCCCACGTTTTGTTGACTCATGCTAACACCATCAACTCCGTTTTTTTGGGAACATTGCTGGGCCGGTTAGAAGCCGAAGGCTATGCCTTCGTTTCGTTAGACCAGGCCCTGCGCGATCCCGCCTACCGCTCACCCGATGCCTACGTCGGAACGGGCGGCATTTCCTGGCTCCACCGCTGGGCGTTGACCCAGGGAAAGAAGGGCAATTTTTTTAAAGGCGAACCCGACGTACCCATTGCCATTCAGGCATTAGCGGGCGGGAACTAAGACCGATGGAGGCAAACTCCCTTTTCCGAAGTAGTGGAAAACAGCGGGCACTACCCGAAACCGGAACGGGTCCGGGTAGTGCCGTTAAACCGCCGTCCGATTTCGTCAACTCAAACCCCTCGACCGTCAATCGGGCCGGGCCGCGTCGCTGAAGGAAAACTACGTTTGATTCACAATCGAACGCAGAAAAACCTCAGCAGTATGAAAACCTCCAAAAAAGTCGGCATCATCGGGGCGGGCGTTAGTGGCCTGGTCACGGCCAAAACCCTGCGCGAACACGGATTCGAGGTCGTGATTTTTGAAAAAGAAGCCGAACTGGGCGGCGTCTGGACCTCCTCCCGCCGGTACCCGAACGTGACCACGCAAAACACCCGCGACACCTACGCGTTTTCGGATTTTCCGATGCCCGCCCACTACCCGGAATGGCCGTCGGGGGCGCAAATCCAGGAGTACCTGACCAACTACGCCCGCCACTTCGACCTCCTGTCCCGGATTCGCTTCGGCACCACCGTCGAGCACGTCGAAGCGCGGGAAGACGGCGAAAGCGGCTGGACGGTCCACATCAACCGAAACGGAATTGCTTACCGCTTGACGGTGGATTTTCTGGTGGTGTGCAACGGCGTGTTCAACGAACCGAACCGGCCCCAGCTTCCGGGCCAGGAAGAATTCGCCGGACACGTGCTGCACAGCACGGAGTTTCGGGACGAACACCTCGAAGCGACCAAAACCAAGAAGGTAGCGGTGGTGGGTTTTGCCAAATCGGCGCACGACATCCTCGCGCAGGTGAGCCACGTGGCCGCCCAAAAACCGGTGTGCATTTACCGCCAGGCCAAGTGGAAAATGCCGCGTATTTTCTGGGGACTCAATTTCAAATACCTGCTGTTGCACCGCTTCGGCGAATCCCTGTTTCCGTACCGCACCCTGTTCGGCATCCATAAATTCCTGCACGGCCCGCTGGGTAAGCCGGTTACGGATTTTCTGGTAAAAACTTTGGGGAACCTGGTTTCCAAGCAATTGAACCTAAAGAAAAGCGGCCTGCTGCCCGCCCAGGGATTTGACAGCATCGCCAACTGCTCAATTGGACTGACTTCCGACGGGTTCTACGAACGTGCCGCCAACGGCCAACTCGACCTCGAACAAGGGGAGATTGCGCGATTTGAAAAAGACGGCGTCGTGCTCGACAACGGCAAAAAAGTGGTCGCCGACCTGGTGGTTTTCGCGACGGGCTTCCGCCAAACCGTGCCGTTTTTTGACCAGGACGTGGTGAATCAGCTTCGCAACGAGGCGGGTTGGTTTCAGTTGTACCGCAACGTGCTGCCTGCCGACGTACCCAACCTGGCGTTTGTGGGCTACAATCCCTCGCTGTTCACGCCGTTTACGTCGGAACTGGCCGCCCACTACACGGCGCAGCACTTCAAGGGGCAACTGGAGTTGCCGGATGCCGGGGCGATGAAAGCGGAAATCGCCCGCCACCAGGACTGGCTCCGGCAACGCGTGCCCAAAGGCCATTCATCGGGCACCTGCATCATTCCGTTTTCCTTCCACCACGCCGACGAACTAATGCGCGATATGGGCCTGAACACCCGCCGCACCCGCAACCCGATTAAAGAATTCATGGCCCCGTTCAATCCCGGCATTTACAAAGGGCTGACGCAGGAATTGGAAAAACTTGATGCGCAGCGGACAAAACGGGAGGGCGAGAAACCGGCGAGAAAATCGGTTGAAACGGTCGGGGCCGAGTTGGAAGCCGTCGGTTGAAGGCGGCACCGGAAGGACTCCGCCCCCGTCGGGCGGCTGGCGGGGGCCTTACAAATTCCGCTTCTTCAACTCACTCACGGCGTGGCTCACCGCCCGCGCCGTGAGTGCCATAAACGTCAGCGAGGGGTTTTGGTTACCCACCGAAGTCATGCAGGCACCGTCGGTGACGAACACGTTTTTGCAGGCGTGGAGTTGGTTGAAGCCGTTGAGCAGCGAGGTTTTCGGGTCGCGGCCCATCCGCACCCCGCCCATTTCGTGAATGTCGAGACCGGGGTTTTGCCCCGAATCGCCCATGTGAATGGATTTGCAACCCGCTTTGTCGAGCATTTCGGCGGCTTGCACCTGGAAGTCTTTCAGCACCAACTCGTCGTTGGCGTGGTAGCCCACCGAGGTGACGAGTTGCGGCACGCCCCAGGCATCTTTCAACTCAGGGTGCAGGCGGACGTGGTTTTCTTCACGCGGCACCGTTTCGCCCTGCATCATGATGAAAATGTTCCAGGGGCCGAGCTTGGCCGCAGCCTCCTTAAATTCCGCCCCAAACCCGGGCTGACCCGTGCCATTCAACCGCGAGGCGGCGAAGGCCACCATGTACCCGCGCTGGAAATCGGTCTCCTGCTTTTTCACGTTCCGAAACGAAGGCATGAAGGCGGTCGTGGGTCGCCGCCCGAAGTAGTAGCGGTCGGGGTGGCCTTCGTAAATCGCCCCGCCCGACCCCCGGTAGTTGTGAAAAGCGATGTATTTTCCGAGCAAACCGCTGTCATTACCCAGGCCGTTGGGAAAACGGCGGCTGGTGGAGTTGAGCAGAATCAGGTTGGAATTGAGGCAGGCGGCGTTGACGAAGATGATTTTGGCAAAAAACTCCGTCACTTCCTTCGTGTGCGCATCGACCACCCGCACCCCGCTGGCTTTGCCGGAGGCGGCCCCGCCTTTCGCTTCATCGAAAACAATACTGTGAACCACTGAATCGGGCCGTAGGGTGAGGTTACCCGTTTGGGCCGCCCAGGGCAGCGTGGCCGAGTTGGACGAAAAATACCCGCCGAACGGACAACCCCGGTAGCACAAATGCCGCGCCTGGCACTGCCCCCGGCCTTGCTGCAAATGCACGGCCTTCGGCTGGGTCAGGTGAGCGCAGCGCCCGATGATGACCCGGCGGTCGGGGTAATTTTGGTGAATGCTGGTTTGTAGGTGTTTTTCGGCGCAGTTCAACTCGAAGGGCGACAGAAACTCCCCGTCGGGCAGGCTGTCGATGCCGTCTTTATTTCCCGAAATCCCCACGAATTTCTCGACGTGGCTGTACCAGGGCGCAAGGTCGTCGTACGAAATCGGCCAGGGCACCGCGAAACCGTCGCGCGCCGGGGCCTCGAATTCGTAGCGGCTCCAGCGCTGGGTTTGCCGCGCCCAAATCAGCGACTTGCCCCCCACCTGGTAGCCCCGAATCCAGTCGAAGGGCTTTTCCTGGACGTAGGGATGTTCGGCGTCTTTCACGAAAAACTGCTGCGTGGCTTCGTCCAGGGCGTAGCATTTCGTGGCAATCGGGTTTTCCTGGTCGAACGCGCCGGGCATTCGGAGGCGGTGCTCGAATTCCCAGGGGTGTTTCATCGCCGTGGGGTAATCGGTGACGTGTTTCACGTCGCGGCCCCGTTCGAGCACGAGGGTTTTCAGGCCCTTTTCGCAGAGTTCTTTCGCCGCCCAGCCGCCGCTGATGCCCGAGCCGATGACGATGGCGTCGTAGCGGTTCGACGTTTCGGTGGGTTGGGCGCTGGCGCGGAGGTTGTGGGGCATGGGGTCGGGCTAGAAATTTCCCGAAATTACGCCGTAACGGGTTAAAAAACGTTCGGGAAGGTTGGGCTGATCCTTGAAAAGCGGGTTGGTGTTGAAAGCAACTGCCCTTCCTGCGACGTACACTGTCGGGCTTAATTCGACCCGCTGCTGCTCACTCAAAATTCCAATTGAGCTTGGACTTGTCGACAAATTCCCTGAATTGTATCAGTTTTGCCTTTCTCCTCACTCCTCCGAAAAATGCGCCCCACCGTCCGGCAGATTCTCGATAAAATCAAGATTGACGAATACTCGACCACGCCCAAGTACAAGCAGATCGTTAATTCGGTGCTGACGGGCATCGAGCGGGGCACCGTGAAACTCAACGAGGTGATGCCCTCGATCAACGACCTCTCGATGCTCTTCGACATCTCGCGCGATACCGCCGAGAAAGCCTACCGCCACCTCAAAACCCTGGGCATTCTCGACTCGGTACCCGGCAAAGGGTTTTACATCAAAAGCACGCACCACCGGCAAAAACGGCGCATTTTCCTGCTCTTCAACAAACTCAGTACCCATAAAAAAATCATCTACGACGCCTTCGCCGAAACGCTGGGCGACGAAGCGGCCATTGATTTTTACGTGTACAACAACAACTTCCGCCTCTTCCGCGACCTCATCGAAAACCAGGACGGCTCCTACACGCACTACGTCATCATCGCGCACTTTCTGGAAGGCGGCGAGCGAGCCGCCGAAGTGATCAACCAGTTGCCCAAGGAAAAACTCATCATCCTCGACAAGCTCGTGCCGGGCGTGACGGGCGAGTATGCCGCCGTGTACGAAAACTTTGAGAAAGACCTTTTCGGTGCCCTCGTGCAGGCCGAAGAAGTGCTGCGCAAGTACCAAACGCTGAAGCTGATTTTCCCCGTGTACAGCTACACGGCCCAGGAAATCATGATTGGGTTTCAGAAATTCTGTACCGAGTACGGCTTTGCCTACAAAATCATCTCCGACGTGGCCACCGAGCCGCTGGCCCCCGGCGAGTTGTACATCAACGTGATGGAAGACGACCTCGTCACGCTCCTGAAGCGGGTGAAAGACGCCGGGCTGCGGGTGGGCTACGACTTAGGCATTCTTTCCTACAACGATACCCCGCTGAAGGAAATCATCCTCGACGGCCTCAGCGTGATCTCGACCGACTTCGAGGCCCTGGGCCGCACGGCAGCGCAAATGGTGCTCGACAATTCGACCGAACACCGGGAAAATCCGTTTCGGCTGGTGATGAGAAAATCGGTGTGAGGAATCGTCGATCCGTTTCGCCCGTCGCTACGCGTTTCAAACGTAACCAGGAGGTTTTTTGAGTTTGAAAATGAACTCACTCCCCTTTAACCCTTGATCCATCACGTCAGTGAACCCAACACCCCGCCCCTACGCCCTGCTCGCCGCCGGTGAACTCCTCGTCGATTTCATCGGCCACGAGCGCGTCACGGACCTCAGCGAAAGCCGCGATTTTCACCGCTACCAGGGCGGTAGCCCGGCCAACCTCGCCGCCAACGTGGCCCGGCTCGGCGGTCGCGTGGCGCTGGTGGCCTGCGTGGGGGCGGATAATTTGGGGAAATACCTCCGTACCCGCGTGACCGAGGCGGGCGTGGACGTGCAGTTCGTGGTCGAAGATCCGCTCCAACCCACCAGCCTCGTGGTGGTGAGCCGCACGACTGGCACGCCCGATTTCATCGCCTACCGCACCGCCGACCGAATGCTACACCCCGCCCACCTGCCGGATGACTTGCTGGCCCGATCGGCGGTGTTTCACACCACCTGCTTTGCACTCAGCCAGGCCCCGGCGCAGGCCACGCTGGTGGATGCCGCCCGCCGGGCCGCCGCCGCCGGGTGCCAGGTGTCGGTCGATGCCAACTACGCCCCCAGCCTCTGGCCCGACCGGGCCGAAGCCTGGCGCATCCTCGGCGAGTACGTCGGCCACGGGGCCTTCGTCAAACTAAGCGACGACGACGCCGAACGACTCTACAACCAGCCCGTGCCCGACGAGCGGGTGCTGGCCGATTTCCACCAACTCGGGGCCAGGCTGGTTTGCCTCACGAAAGGGGCCGGGGGCAGTTTGCTGAGTTGGGAGGGCGGCACCAAACGCCAACTGGTGCCGGTGAAACCCGTGCCCGAAGTCATCGACGCCACCGGCGCGGGCGATGCCTACTGGGCGGGCTTCCTCAGCGCCTGGCTCGACGGGCACCCGTTCCCGGCCTGCGCCGAAGCGGGTGCCCGGCTGGCGGCGCGCAAACTCCGGGCGGCGGGGCCACTGCCCGCCCACCTCGACCGGGGCGTGCTGTACGCCGATTGATGCCGGAAATCTCTCCGGGTAAAACTTCCCGGAAGCGTTCCACGCCGGGTTTAAATCTTCCGGGAAGTTGACCTTTCGGGGCGGCGGACTACTTTTGGCGTTCCAACCAACTATTTCCACGTCATCATGGCCCAATCTACCTGTCCCAAGTGCGAAAACACGAGTTTTGAAATCGCCGAAAACAGCCCCAAAGGCTCCCGCTTCAAGTTTACCTTCATCCAGTGCGACCGCTGCGGGGCGGTCGTCGGCGTGGTCGATTACTACAACGTCGGCAACATTCTCACCAAAATCGGCGCGCACCTCGAAATGCCGGAGTACCTGGCGCTGCTGGAAGCGAAAGCGGCAAAATAAGGAACCTGGAACCTGTTTAGCCTTTCCGTTTTCAGTAAAAAAGGGAACTGTCATCCCGACGTAGGAGGGATCTCGTTGGCCCTCCCAGACTTGTTGACGGTAGCCGAGCGGTTTGGTACCCCAACGAGATCCCTCCTACGTCGGAATGACAACCCTTTTTTTCCAAAATTTTATAGCGGTGGGGTGCTTCGCCTTTCATCGCCTCAGCAGTAGTTTCCCAGCCAATTCGGCCCGGCCCTCCCCCACCGAAACCCGGTAGAAATACAGCCCTTCGGGAAGCGCCGCCCCGTTTTCATCGGTGCCGTCCCAAACCAGTTCGTTCAGGCCCGCCCTGGGCGCGGCGGCGGTCAGGGCGCGCACCGGCAACCCCGCCGGGCTGAACAGCCTTACCCGAAAAACGGGTACTCCCTCCCCTCCCCGCGTGAGCCGAAACGTGGTAAAAAAGAGGAACGGATTGGGATGCACGTCGAGCGCCAGCGTTTCCGCTTTTTTCACCAAAAAATAAATCAGGTAGGGCAAAGCCCCCGCCGCGTTTCCGCTGGCATCGTACCCTTGCGCCCGAAAGGCGTACCGGCCTTCGGCCAAAGTTGGCGGTCGGAAGTACGCCTGGAATGCGTTGCCGAGCCGGGCTTCCCAGGTCAGGGCCGGATTTTGAAAACCGATGCGCTCCCAGCCGGTCGAGCCGGGGCGCTGCCAGGCCAGTTCGAGGGCGGTGGTGTCGGTTTGGAGTAGGGCCGGGTTTTCGTCTTTCAACAAAATTTCGATGCGCGGGCGAGCCGAAACCAAATCACCGTCGGCGAGGTGCCGCCCGTCGAAGGTCACGTCGAGGACGGGGTTACTGCGGTCGGGAGCGCTGAAATCGGGCAAGGTTGCGTTGGGGTCGAAGTTCAGCGAGGCGGCGTTATTGTCGCGGCGCGACTCGTTGAGGCGGGTCTCCGGGTCGATTCGCAAATCGATTCGGCTCAGGCCCGCCGGGCGGGGCAGCGCGAGCCGCAGCGTGTCCTGAAATGCCAGCGGCGGCAACGGCAGCCGGTATTCCGTGGCGCGGCCTTCGGACGGCGTGAGTTTCACCAAAAAAACGACCGTCTCTGCGGGTTTCCGGCCCAGGTTGCTCAATACGACCGTCAGCCGGAGCGAATCGGGCGGGGCGTTTTCGATTCGCAAAGCCGTTTTTTCCAACGCGTAATCCGGTTTTTGAGCCGGAAAAATCACCACGGCAGGATCGCCTTGCAGCGTGAATTGCTGGGCGTGGGTTTGGTCGAACACCCCCGCCCCCGGTGTGCTGATCAGTCGCCGGATGGCCTCCCGCTGCACCAGGCCGATGGGTTTTCCGGCAAAGGCGTTTTCCCGAAAAAGCACGTCGTAAAGTTGGTTGGAATACGCGCGGAGCGGGTACGCGTAGCCCGACGAGGCGTGGGCCAGCACGGCGATGGCCCCCCGGTCGGGGGTGTTGACCCAGTTGCTGGCGAAGGTGCTTTGGCCGCCGTCGAAAAAAAGGTCGCCCGCGTCGCAGCCGTTGACGAGCAGCAGCGGGTAGCGGCCCCGGTTGCGGTAGCCCCGCGTTTCGTCGCTGCACAACCCGATGTCGAGGTCGGGGCTGGTCCCGCCGGAGTGCCCGAAAAACGTGACCAGTCCAACGCCTTCGTTTAGTTCCCTCGTCACGTTCAGGGTTTCCACCGGGTCGTCGCTTTGCTTGGCGAGGGTTTGTACCCGCACGCCTACCGCGCCTAAATCGGCGATTGTCCGAAACTCGTCCAGAAAATTGCGGAACTGCGTCAGTTGTCCCGCCGAGCGGCCCCCGCTCAGGTGCAGTACCCGTTTTTGCCCCAGCGACGGGGGCGCGGCTTCGTGTTCCTGCACCTTTTTCAGGTACGCCGCCACCTGCTCCGGCGTGGCGGCGTTGAGCCGACCGACGGCTAAACCGGGTACAAAGGGCGCGTCACCGCCGAGGCCCATTACCAGCGGCAAATCGGCGGCGGGCCAACCCGCCGGGGGCACCGGGTCGAGGGCGTAGCGGTCAGCGCGGCGGCGCATGAGTTGAGACCAACGGCCTTGCCCGATTAAAAATAGGAAGTCGGCTCCCAACCGCTGCCGGGCGGTTTCGGCAAAAGCCCGCATCGCCAGCGGACTCCATTCGCCGTAGTGGAAGCGGTCGGCGAGTTCGTGCATCGTGACCACGAGCGTGTCGTGCCCGCCGCCCGCCGCCGAGGCGCGGTAGGCGGCGTAGCGCCGTGCCCCGGCGAGCAGGCCCTCGTGGGTAATGAGGAGGTAGTCGGCTTTTCGCGGAAAAACGCGGAATTGGCGCGGTCGTAGCGCCAGCACGGACAAAAACCGGTTGATGAGCAACATCCGCCGGGGTTGGGCGGTGCCGCGCACCACGGCCCGGAGGATGCCATTTTTTACCGAAAAAAGAATGCGAATCGGGCGGCGCTCGTCGCTCAGGTCGTAGAGCGCGCTGCTTTCGGGCACGTTGCGGATTTCGAGCAGGGAGCGGTTGGCGGGGTTGGCGGGCAACTCAAAATCGAGCGCGGGCTGAAACTGAATCGGCTGCGCCGGGTAACGAACTTGCAAATACGTCGGCGCGAACGACCAGGGCAGGCCCCCGGCGTTGGGCGGCGGGGCGGCCCGGTCGAGAAGCGTAATCCGGACAGTGGCCCTGGGCGAAACGTCGCCGGAATCGAGGTTGGCGCGGAAGGTGTGGGCACAGAACTCCGAAAAATTAGCCTGGCCCAACGGACGTTCGTCGCCGCGTTTGGGTCCGGCGCGGAGTTCCAGGGCGTGGGCGTCGGGGTTGCGGCCCAGCACCTGGACTTCGAGTCGGGGCGCGGCGGCGGATGTTTTTTTGAAAAACGTGAGGTCGAAGCTGTACCGGGCCGTTTCGCCCGGCTGGTAGGCGCGGTCGGTGTAGGTTTCGCCGCCGTCGGCGTGGCTGAAAAAAGCGGCGGTGAAGCTGCGCGCGCCGAGCGGGTAAAACGTGCCGGGGGCGTAGTCGGCGGTGTACACCTGCCGGGTGGTGAGCCAGAGGAAAGGTTCGGGCGGGGTTCCGTCCGACGGAATTTCTTCGTACCCTTCCATCCGCAGGCCCCGGCCCCCGTCGAGTCGCCAGGTCAGGAAGTAAGCCGTCGTGTCGGAATACAGGTTGTAAAACCGGTGCGGCTGGGCGGCGCGGGGTTGGTAGAGCGCCGAGTCGAGGGTGCCATCGTTGCCGGTTCCGTAAAACTCAACGAAGTCGGTTTCGACGTGAATCGCCACTTCTTCACCCCGGTGGAAAAGTTGCAGCACCTCTGGATGGGTCGTGGCGGGCAGACCCGTTTTTCGCAGGTCGGCGAAGGGAATCCGGTAAATGCCCGCCTGCACGGTCGGGATTTTCAGGTAGGTCTGGGCGGGGTTAATCCAGGCGTCAGCCGGTCGTTGGGCGGCGAGGGGTTGCCCGATGAGCAGCAGCAAGACCGTAGTGAGCGGGCGCATGGGGTTGTTTTTGGCGAAAATAAGGGGTTGGTTTTCAGACGGGGTACCGTTGGATAAATGGGCAGCAACCCTAAATTAAAATCATCCGGCTGTCATCCTGGAAGGACCTTGTTGGATGACCGAAAGCTTTCCTGAAAAGGGAACGGTCGTCCAACAAGGTCCTTCCAGGATGACGATCGTGGTGGAACCGCATGGGTAAAGTTGCTTTGCTGCACGCTCATCCTATTTTTCCAACCACTCAGCCCGAATTTTTCAAAAAATTCTACCGAGTACCTTGCATCACAAAGTACCTGCTATTACTTTTGTCACACTCATTCGGAAAGGCGTTTACGGTTGTTGGTTTTCAGTTTTTGGTTAAACCCCAGACGCCGAACCCACTAAATCTTAAACCAGAAACCGTAAACCGTAAACTGTTCTCGTCATGAACCTCGAAAACGCCCAGGTGCAAATGCGGAAAGGAATCCTGGAATTCTGCATCCTGCACATCATCGCGCGGGGCGAGGTGTACGCTTCGGACATGCTGGAGGAGTTGACCTCCTCGAACATCATGGTCGTCGAAGGCACGCTCTACCCCCTGCTCACCCGGCTGAAAAACTCCGGCCTCCTCGACTACAAATGGGTCGAATCCACCTCCGGGCCACCCCGCAAGTACTACGTGCTGACCGACACGGGCCGCGAGTTTCTCGAACAACTCCAGCAAACCTGGGAGGAACTCTCGGTTTCCGTCAATAAAATCACCCAACGAGTGAAAAGTGATTTGTGAGAAGTGAGATGGACCAAGCGGTTCGCCGCCTGAGTCTCTCACCCTAAACCAAACTGATTTCGCAGAACATCTCACACCTCACTTCTGACATCTCACTGACAGTCATGAAAAAGACCTTCTCCATCACCATCGCGGGCGTGGTTTTCCACATCGAGGAAGACGGCTACGAACGCCTGCGGAGCTACCTCACCAGCGTGCAGAATTACTTCGCCGCCTACGAAGGCAGCGACGAAATCATTGCCGACATCGAAGGGCGCATCGCCGAGAAATTTACCGATACGCTCCAGAAAGAAGCCACCCAATCCCTCACGGCGCAAGACGTGGATGTACTCATCCGCTCGATGGGCACCGTCAGCGACTTCGAGGCCCTCGAAGAAGAGGAAGATTTGCAAAGTCTTCACGCCCGTCGGCAGGCCCAGCAAACCGCCGGAGCCACCACGACGACCGTGCCGCCGGTTTCAACGACCAGCACCGCGCCGCGCCGCCTCTACCGCGACACCAAGCGTAAACTACTCGGAGGCGTGGCCGCCGGGATTGCCCACTACTTCAACTCCGACCCGCTCTGGGTTCGACTCATCCTGCTCGTGCTGGCCCTGGCCGTGCCGGGCTGGTTCGACGGGCCGTTCGACAACGACAGCATGGATTTCTTCGGGCCGGCGAGTGGGTTTACCTTCCTGATTTACGCCGCCTTGTGGGTATCGCTGCCCGCCAACCCGAACCTGGAAGAAGACGAACGCATCAAGAAACTCTACCGCGACCCCGACCAGAAAGTAGTGGGTGGCGTGGTGGCGGGCGTGGCCAAGTACACCGGCTGGGATTTGGGCCTGCTGCGGTTTTTGTTCGTCATCAGCATCCTGTTTTTCGGCACGGGCATCGTGCTGTACCTGATTCTCTGGGGCATCACCCCGGTGGCCAAAACCCTGACCGACAAAATGCAGATGACCGGCGAACCCATCACGCTCGAAAACATCGAGACCAACGTGAAGAGGGGTCTCAACGTCGAAAATCAGCCCGAAAGTGGCTTGACGCGCCTGCTCCTCCTGCCCTTCCGGGCGCTGGCGGCGGTGTTTGCGGCCATCGGGCCGTTCTTCCAGTTCCTGCTGTCGGCAGCCCGCGTGCTGGCCGGGTTGATGCTCATCGCCATCGGGGCCTCGGCGCTCGTCGGCTTGTTCGTGGCGCTGATGGCGCTGCTCGGGGCGGCAGGCATGGACAACGTGGTGTTCGACGACACGCCCCTGCGCCTGCTCAATGATGCCTCGCCCTGGCTCTGGGTGTTCGGGTTTCTGGCCGTCGGCGTGCCGATGCTGGCCGTGGCCATCGGCGGGGCTTCGCTGCTGGTGAAACGCAATTTAATGACCGCCCGCCTGAGCCTGCCCCTGATTGCGCTCTGGATTTTCGGGGCCGTGGGCACGGCGGCCATGGGCGGTACCTACGCCGCCAACTTCCAGCGCTGGGCTGAGGTAGAAAAAACCCAGACCTTTCCTGCCGCCAGCGTGGCCCGCTTCGATGTGCGGGACAACGACGACGAGAGTTGGAACCGCACCGTCCTGACCCTCGAAGGCCACGATGGTCCTGACGTACAACTGGTGCAGACCTTCGGGGGTCGGGGCCGCACCCGCGCCGATGCACAAGCCAACGCCACGGCGCTAACCTATGCCATCGGGCGGAGAGACTCGACGCTGGTGTTCGACGAACGCGCCGAACTCGCGCCGGGTCGGCCCTACCGGGACCAGCAGGTACAGATGACGCTAAAAATTCCCTACGGCAAGCCGTTTCGAATGAGCGAAGACTTCGCCTCCTACGTGACGAACGTGTTCAGCCGCGAGCTTTTCGACAAAAACGAATTCGAAAGCGGCGTTTTCAAGTTTGAAAAAGACGGCATCATTTGCCTCAACTGCTCGGCTCCCGCCGAACCGGGGGACGAGGAATCGAACGAATTCAACGACGGCGACGAGAACAACGACGGCTTTCAAATGGGCCGGGGTGAGTTTTCGCGGAAAGAAGCCGTGCGAGACTTCGAGAAACTCGACATCGCCGGGGGCTTTTACGTGGAAGTAAAACAAGGTACCGAGTTTGGGGTAGAACTCGATGGCCGTCGCCGCGACGTGACCGACGTGCGGGTGCGCCGCAATGGAAATACGCTCGAAATTGGCTACGAAAATGGCTTCCAGGTGTTTCGCCGCCGCAAGGCCGTCAACGTGCGCATCACCATGCCGACCCTGACCGGTGTGGACTTTTCGGGGGCTACCAACGCCGAAGTGAAGGGCTTCAGCCAAAGCACCGCCCTCGACATCGAAGTGACGGGGGCCTCCGGGGCCACCTTCACTTCGCTCAACACCCAGACCATCGACGCCAGCGTGTCGGGCGCGGCCCGACTCACCTTGCTGGGCAGCACCCGCGACCTAAAAGCTGATGTGTCGGGCGCTTCCAAACTTAAAGCGATGAACCTCAAAGCCGTGAACGCCGACGTGGAAGCTTCGGGAGCCAGCAACGCCGAGGTGTACGCCCTGCAAAAGCTGGCCGCCACCGCCACCGGCGCGAGCCACATCGGCTACAAAGGCGAGGCCCAGGTCGATAAATCGACGTCGGGCGGCAGCAGCGTGGAGCGGAACGAAGGCGGGGGGCAGTAGAAACAGGTTTGAAAAAGGTTTGAGGGTTTGAAGTGGTTTGAAAAGGTTTGAGGGTATTTTTTCCTTCAAACCGCGCGGCGGACCGCTCTCAAACCTTTTCAAACCCTCAAATCTTTTTCGTTTTCAAACCCTCAAACCTATTCAAACCCTCAAACCTTTATCATGAAACTTTTTACCACCCCCCAAATCCGCGACTGGGACGCGTTTACGATTCAACACGAGCCGATTTCCTCGCTCGATTTGATGGAACGCGCCGCGTCGGCGCTCACCGATTGGTTGTTGGCTACCCCTGCTCCCGCTCCGACCAGAGGTCGGAGCCACCTTATTTTCTGCGGGATGGGCAACAACGGCGGCGACGGCCTGGTGGTGGCCCGGCTTCTGCACCAGGCGGGCTGGCCGGTGGAGGTGATTGTGGTCCGGCACTCGGAAAAAGCTTCCGCTGATTTTAAGGCGAACCTCGACCGGTTCGAGGCGTTGGGAGCGGTGCATTGGGTGGAAGGCGAAGCGCATTTCCCCCAAATTCCCGCCCATTCACTCGTGCTGGACGCCTTGCTCGGCACCGGCCTAAGCCGCCCGGCGAGCGGGATTCTGGCCGAAACGATTAAAAAAATCAATCAATCCACCGCCACCGTCGTGGCCGTGGACATTGCCTCCGGCCTCTTCGCCGAGGCACCCAACGCTCCCGACGACCCCATCGTCCGGCCCGATTTCACGGTCAGTTTTCAGCGCCCGAAACTGGCTTTTCTCCAACCCAAACTAGCCGAATTCGTCGGCGACTGGCGGGTACTCGACATCGGACTTTCGGAGGCGTTTGACCAAAAAACGAGTACGCCGTTTTTCCTGACCGACGAAGCCGAAATCCGGCGGATTCAACAGCCCCGGAGCCGGTTTTCGCACAAAGGCAGTTTCGGCCACGCGCTGTTGCTGGCGGGGAGTTTTGGCAAAATCGGCGCGGCGCTGCTCGCGGCGCGGGCCTGTTTGCGCAGCGGCGTGGGCCTGCTCACCGTGCAGGTGCCGGGCTGCGGCTACGGCATCCTGCAAACCGCCGTCCCCGAAGCCATGTGCCTCGTGGACCCCGACGAACGGGCGCACACGACCGTACCCGACCTGGCTCCCTACGGGGCCATCGGCGTCGGGCCGGGGCTGGGAAAAGACGAAAAGACGAAGGCGTTTTTGGAAGAACTCTTTGAAAAAGCGGGCCAGGCCAACATCCCCCTCGTGCTGGACGCCGACGCGCTGAACCTGCTTTCGGAAGACAAAAATCTATTGGAAAAACTTCCCCCCGCTAGCCTGCTCACGCCCCACCCGAAGGAATTCGATCGCCTGGCGGGCCAGTGGTCGAACGACTACGAAAAACTGAACCTGCTCCGGGATTTTTGTCAGAAACACCGCTGCGTGGTTACGCTGAAAGGCGCGTTTACCGCCGTGGGTACTCCAAAAAAAGAAGTGCATTTCAACACCACCGGCAACCCCGGCATGGCCACCGGCGGCACCGGCGACGTACTCACGGGCGTGCTCACCGCGCTCCGGGCGCAGGGCTACGGGGCCGTCGAAGCGGCAAAATTCGGGGTCTTTCAGCACGGCCTGGCCGGTGACCGGGCCGTGGCGAAGCGGGGTTTTTCAACGCTAGTGGCCGGTGATTTGGTCGAGCAACTCGGCTGGTAAATCGGCGGGCGTATCCACGTCGCGGAGGGTCGGCAGGAGAAAAAATGACTTGCCGAGTGCCCGAATGTTTTCGAGGGTGGCGCGCAGCACGGTGTCGGTACTCCAGGTTTTGTTTCGGAAAACGGATTCTTCCAACGTCTTCATTCCCAGTAAATAATAGCCCCCGTCCAGCGCCGGGCCGAGTACGAAATCGTGGGTTTCGAGGGCGGTGAACGCGTTTGTGAGCAGGTCGGAGCGGAGGTCGGGGCAGTCGGTGCCGATGATGACGGCCTGGTTGATGGTTTCGTCGGCGAAAACTTCCCGGAAGGCGTTGCTCATCCGTTCGCCGAGGTCGCTGCCCTGCTGCACCCGTTTTTCGAATCGCTGCTGGTCCCATTCGTCGGTTTCATCCACAAAATCGGAGTAGCACACGATTTTTCGGACGGGTAAAAACTGCGTGGCGTCGCGGGTCAGGGCGAGGAGGTGCCGGTAGATAGTTAGGGCCGCTTCGTCACCTAATTCGCGGGCGAGGCGGGTTTTTACGTGACCCAGGCGGGGGTTTTTGGCAAAAATTAAGAGCGCCTGGTGGAGAGATTGAGGGGGGGGCATAGGTGGGGTGATGAGGATTCAACGATTCCCCTCCTTTATCAAGGAGGGGAATCGTTACTTTTCCGATCTAAATCACCCCACCACTTCCCCCCCACAACTGCTCCCGGCTCCGGCGGTGCAGCCGTAGCAATGCTGGTTGAGCACGATGCGCCGGGCGTTGAGGGTGTCGAGGTTGAAATCGCGGATGTGGGCGGGGGCGTCCCGCAGGGGCAGGTCGAGCATCTGGTTGAAGTCGCAATCGTAGAGGTCGCCGTCCCAGCCCACCGAAATCGTGTTGCGGCACATCACGGCCTGGGCGGCGGCGGGGTTGAAGGCGTTCACGAGTTTTTCGAGGTACTTTTCGTAGTTGCCGCTGCGGAGCAGGTAATCCAGAAAACGGCTGATGGGCATATTCGTGATGGCGAACAAATTGTTGAACACCACGCCGTACTTTTTCCCTAAACTTTCCTTGAAATCCCGCTCAAGTGCTTCCTGCGGCGGGGGCATGAAGGCCCCGGCGGGGTTGTAAACCAAGTTGAGAATCAAGCCACTGCCTTCCTTTCCGTACCCGACCGCGTTGAGCAGTCGGAGAGCTTCGATGCTGTCGCTGAACACGCCGTTGCCGCGTTGGCGGTCGGTGCGGCTGGCCTCGTAAAACGGCAACGACGACACCACCTCCACCCCGTGGCGGGCATAAAACTGGGGCAAGTCGCGGTACTTCGGGTTGGCGACTACGATGGTCAGGTTGCAGCGCACCATCACGTGCCGACCGAGCGCCTTGATTTCCTCGACAAACCAGCGGAAATCGGGGTTCATTTCGGGCGCGCCGCCGGTGAGGTCCACGGTGGGAATATCCGTCGCGGCCAGCGCGTCGAGGCATTCCTGCATGGTTTGGCGGGTCATAATTTCCTTGCGGTCCGGTCCGGCATCCACGTGACAGTGGGCGCAGGTCTGGTTGCACATTTTCCCGACGTTGACCTGGAGAATCTGCACGCCCGAAGGCCGCAGCGGGGCCATGCCGTAAGTCGCCAGTTTGTCCTCAAAAAGCGGCAAGCCGGGCCGTTCGAGTACGTCGAGTTGCTGCTGTGAATCCGCTAAGGCGTGGTGGCTGGCGTGGAGGGATTTCATAGGAAAGGAGTGAGGAGTCAGGAGCGAGGAGTGAGTAGGAAATTGGTTTTGCATTTCTACTCACTCCTCGCTCCTACCTCCTCACTACTATTTTTTACATGCTGATTTCTTTCACCTTGTTCATCATCTGCACCCCGTGGACGAGGCTCGAACCGCCCCGGATGGCGGCGGCTACGTGGATGGCCTCCATCATCATGCCCTCGGTAGCCCCTTTCTCGAACGAATCGGTCGAGTAGGCGTCGATGCAGTAGGGGCACTGCACGGTGTGGGCCACGGCTAAGGCAATCAACGACTTCTCACGGGCAGTCAGTTCGCCTTCCTTGAATACGTCGGCGTAATAGGCGAAGAATTTGTCGGCCAGGCCTTTGTTCCACTCGCCGATGTTTCCGAATTTCTGGAGGTCGGCGGGGTTGTAGTAGGTTTCCATGCGGGAAGAAAACGGGTTAAAGTTTTTCCCAAACCTACGAAAAAAAGCCGCCGGGCGGCGGTTAGAGGGCCGCGTCATGCTGAACTTGTTTCAGCATGACGCGCCTCTCGATGCTTTTTGTTCTCGAAAAAAAACTTCCTCCTCCGCTCAACCCTGTTGCAAAAAAGCGGGTCTTTGTCGCAATCTTTGAATTCCTTCCAACAAACCCTTTTTCCCGTGCCAACCGCTACCTGCCTCCGTTTCCTGGCCGCTGCCGGACTGCTCGCGCTGCTACCGGGTTGTGACCCCCGCCTCGGTGAACCGTCACCCCAAAACTCCAGCCGCGATGCCTACCGCCCGATTTACAGCACCCGCGAAGCGGCGGAAGCCGTGCAGGTGACCGGCCCGCAACCGCTCCGCAATCCGGGTAAAATTTACGTGCGGGGTACATACCTGTTCATCAACGAACCGGGTCAGGGCGTTCACGTGGTGGACAATGCCAACCCGCGCAGCCCCCGCAAGTTGAGTTTCCTGCGCATCGTGGGCAACGTCGATATCGCCGCCAAAGGCAACGTACTCTACGCCGACAACCTCGGCGATCTGGTGGCCTTCGACATCAGCGACCCTACCCAGGCCCGGCTCCTGAAGCGCGTGGCCGGGGTGTTTCCGCAGGTCAACTACCCACCCTTCCGCAACGTGTCGTTCGAGTGCGTCGACCCTTCGAAGGGGGTCGTGACGGGTTGGGAGCGCGTCAATCCCGCCGCCGCGTCGGGCTTCGAGTGCTCGCGCTAAGGTTTTCTAGTTGCCATTAAAACCACGGGTCACGTTGAGCGGAGTCGAAGCGTGGTGCGCAGAGGCTGACCAGCCGCACGCGCTTCGACTCCGCTCAACGTGACCCCTTCTTAAAAAAACTGGACAATCGAATTCTTAACCGCTTTTTCCATCGCCATGTTCTTCTTCAAAAAACTCAGAACTCTGTTGCCGATAGCGGCCCTGCTGGGGCTGCTGGCTTGTTCGGCAGGCGATTCCTCGTCGGTCAACCCCGGCGGCACCAACGGCGTGGGCGGCTCGATGGCCCGTTTTGCCCTGCTAGGCGATAAACTCTACACGGTCGATAACCAATCGCTACGGGTGTTCGATGTGAGCACCGCCACCAACCCCACCGAGGGACAAAAACTGGCGCTGGGCTTCGGCATCGAAACAATTTTCCCCTACCAGGGCAACCTCTTCATCGGCACCCAAACCGGGATGCAGATTTACAGCGCCACCAACCCGGCCAAGCCCGCGTACCTCTCCACGTTTTCGCACGTGACCAGTTGCGACCCGGTGGTCGTGCAGGGAAATTACGCCTACGTGACCCTGCGCAACGGCACGGCCTGCAACCGGGGCGCCAACCGCCTCGACGTGGTGGACGTGAGCAACCTGCAAAGTCCGCGACTGGTGGGGCAGTTTCCGATGCAAAATCCGCACGGGCTGGGCGTGGACGGCCTGAATCTGTTCGTGAGCGAAGGCGACGCGGGCCTGAAGGTGTTCGACCTGACCGACCCGAAAGCGCCCAAACAAACCCAGTTTTTCAGCGACGTGCGCTCGTTCGACGTAATTCCGCTCAACAACGTGCTGATGGTGACCGGCAAGGACGGCCTTCGCCAGTACGATTACAGTGACCGCAGCCGCCTTCAACTGCTCAGCCAGCTTCCCATCGAACCGTGAAAGTCTTGCTTTTTTTCGGCCTGTGCTGGAGCCTGGCGCTCGTCGGCACGGCCCAGCGCGTGTACTACACCGACTCGGTGCGCAACCGCGTGATTCTGAAAATCGCCCCGCTCGCGCTGGTTGACCCCGACGGGACGGTCGAGGGGGCGCTGGAATTTATGCCCCGGCCCAAGTGGAGCATCCAGCAGAGTTTTGGCTACGGCAATTCCACCATCCTGCCGTTTTACCGCCCCTACGACGACCAGAACTGGCAAGCCGTGTGGCGGCTGCGCACCGAATGGCGGCGGTACATCCGGAGCGGGTACACCCCCCGGCGCACCAACAACATGTACTACGCCGTGGAGGGACTCTTCAAGCGCGTCCACGTCACCCAGCAGGGGTCGGTGGGGCGCGAATGCGCCAACGGCGACTGCGCGTATTTTCAGACCGTGCGCTACCGCAACGCCAAAGACGTGTACGCCCTGCACGGCAAGTGGGGCTGGCAACTGGCCTCCGACCACTGGAATTTTGATTTGTACGTGGGCGTGGGCTTCCGGCAGATTTACCTCTTCTACCGCGACCTCCCCGCCGATGCCCGCCCGCCCCTGTCGAACAATTTCCGGATCAACACCTGGCGAGCGCCCACCGAAGTGATGGTGCCCTCGGTGCTGGCCGGGGCGAAGGTGGGGTGGTTGTTCAGCGGTTTTTGAGTTTGGTTGTTTTTCAACGAACTGTTTAGCCTTTCAGTTTTCAAAAAAACAAAAGTTGTCATCCCGACGTAGGAGGAATCTGGTTAGCTCTCTGAGACGATTGCCGGTAGCCAGCGGTTCGATACTCGAACGAGACCCCTCCTACGTCGGGATGACAAGCCCTTTTTCAAAATTCTACACTACTTCAGCAAACAGCCAAATACTCACCGCGCCACTCGCAGCGCCTCCGCATACGCATCGGGCAAAGGACTTTCCTCCACCGCTCGCGCCGCCCGTTCCACGTCGTATTCCACCTGCACGAATTCCACGCCGAGGGTTTCGGGTTGTTCGGCGGGGTTGGTTTCGCCCAGCGTGAGGAGTACATACCCGGCGCGGGGGTCGCCGTCTTTGGGTTTGCCCACCGAGCCGATGTTGATGGCGTGGCGGTAACGCGGGCCGGTTTCGGTTTCTTCGGTCAAAACTCGGTGGTAGGGTTTGTGAGTGTGGCCGAAACAGAGCACATCGGCGCTGAATTTTTGGAGCAAATACAACAGGCTTTTGTCTTCACGGTCTTCAAAAAGGTACTCGTTGATGCGGCGCGGACTGCCGTGAACGAGTAGCAGGTTCAGGAATTCCTGCCCGGCCCAGAGCCTCTCAGGGTTGTTGCTTAAATCAAATTCCAGTCGGATGTGCGCAGGCAGGGTGCGTAGGTATGCCCGCTCGTCGGCTCCAATAATTTCGTTCGTGTAGGCAATCGACACTTTCCCATTCGCTTTCTCTTGCTCTTCCCGGTAGGCACAGCCGCAGTCGTCGGAGGCGCGGCCGATACCGAAGTCGTAGTTTCCGGTGATGGTCGGGATGCCGCGACGGCGGATTTCGGCGATGACTTCGTTGGGCCAGACGTTGTACCCCACCAAATCGCCGAGGCAGTACACGGCGTCGGGTTTGCGGGCATCGAGGTCGGCCAGCACCGCTTCGAGGGCGGGCAGGTTGGCGTGAATGTCGGAGAAAAGGGCGATTTTCATGGGTTGGGGGATGTCGGGGATGTTTTCGGATAAAAAATCCGGTGAAGGCCCCCGGCGGCAAAGGCACCCAGCGGCGGGGCCGTGAGGTAAATCCAGAGAAATTCGAGACGACCCGACACCAGCGCCGGGGCCAGCGAGCGGGCGGGGTTCATCGAAGCCCCGCAGACCGGCCCGGCAAACAGCGCCTCCAGCCCGACCGTCGCGCCGATGGCAATGGCGGCGGTGATGCCTTTTTCCTTCGCCCCCGTCGTGACGTTGAGAATGACCAGCATCAGAAATGCCGTCAGCATGAGTTCAAAAACGAACGATTGCGCCGGGGAGCCAGCGGGAAAGGTGCCGCCGAGGAATTGATTTTCGGGAAAAAGCAGGCGTAGCAGCCCGCTCGCCGCGAGCGCCCCGGCGGTTTGGGCCAGCAGGTACGGCGCGACCCGGCCCCAGGGCAGACGCCCCGCCAGAGCAAAACCCAGCGTGACGGCGGGGTTGAAATGCGCGCCCGAAATTTCCCCAAACCCAAAAATGAGCACCATCACCACCAGCCCGAAGGTGGCCGCCACGCCCGCGTGGCCGGGCTGACCGAAAGTCTGGCTGGCGAGGATGGCTCCGGTTCCGGCGAAAACGAGGAGAAATGTGCCGAGGGTTTCGGCGAGCAGGGTCTTTTTCACGCTCAACAGCAGCTTGAATCTGGGCCGCAACAGGCCGCTTTCGCTTCGGCTTTGTTCAGGTTGGGGCGCTTCTCACCCGACTTTTCGCCGTACACCGTGATGCTCACTACGCCCGCACCGGAGGCCCGAAAGGCGGCGATCTCGGGTTCCGCCAGGAACGTTGAAAGAATTTCGTCGGGCAGAAAAATCGGTTTCGCTTTCTGCAAAGTCAGGTTCTGAAACCCCGCCTCGCGCAGTCCGTCGAGGTATTCCGCCTGGTGGATGGCTCCGCTCACGCAACCTGTGTAGAGTTAGGCGGCGCTTTTGATGCCTTCGGGCAGTTCGCCCACCAGCACGATGTCCGACACACTGAAATGCCCGCCGGGTTTGAGCACCCGGTGCATTTCGCGGAACACGGCGGGCTTGTCGGGCACGAGGTTGAGGACGCAGTTGCTCACCACCACGTCGGCCACGGCATTGCTGACGGGCATCGAATCGATGTCGCCGAGCCGAAATTCGACGTTGTTGAAGCCCCGAACCTCCGCGTTACGGCGGGCTTTTTCGAGCATGGCGGGCGTGAAATCCACGCCGATGACTTTGCCCGTGGGGCCGGTTTCGTGGCGGGCCACGAAGGCGTCATTGCCCGCGCCCGAACCGAGGTCGATGACCACGTCGCCGGGTTGGATGTGGGCGAGTGGAGAGCGAAGGGCCGGAGCCGCAGCAGGAGGCGGCGTTTTGGTCGTAGCCTTGCTCGGCTACCCGCGTGTAGGACTCGCGGACGAGGGTTTTGATGTTTTCTTCAGCCGTTTCCATTGGTTTCAGCGATTAAAAAAGAGGTAAAGTATTTCGTACACATACGTCATTTGGTTCAAAAAAGGGTTAATTCCCTACCCGGTCACTCCGCCGTTCCATCAGCACGATGTCGCGCCACTGACCGAGGCGCTGCCCTAGCCGTTCGCGGGTGCCCACGAGGCGAAACCCGGCCCGCTCGTGCAAGCGAATGCTGGCCGGATTGAGCGTATCGATGCTCGCTTGCAGCGTCCAGATGCCCCTCTTTTCCGATTCGGAAATCAGTTTTTCGAGCAACGCCAGCCCCACGCCCCTCCCCCGAAACGCCCCGCCCACGTACACGCTCAACTCGGCCACGCCCCCGTACACGCAGCGCCCCGACACCGGCGAAAGCGCGACCCAACCCGCGACTTCGTCGTTTGCGATTGCCACGAAACGGCCCTGAGTCAAGTGATCGGCGTGCCAAACCTCCCAGGTCGGCGGGTTGGTTTCGAGCGTAGCGATGCCGGTCGCCATGCCTTCGGCGTAGATGCGCAGCACGTCGGGCGCGTAGGTGGGGGTCAATTCCTGAATCAGCAGTATTTCATTGCCCGATCGGTGGTCACGAAAAAACCGTCGAACAATTCTTTCGCCGCCGCAAATGCCGCCGGGTCGATGCAGTAGCAGACGTTCAGCCCCTCGACATTGCCTTGAATCAGCCCGCCGTTTTTCAATTCCTGCAAGTGCTGGCTTACCGTGGTGCGGCTCAGGGGAAGTTCGAGGGCGATGTCACCCGAAATGCAGGTTTTAGTTTTGGCCAAATGCTGTAAAATCGCCACCCGCGCCGGGTGAGCAAGCAGCTTGGCTAGCCGGGCCACCTCCCGCTGGGTGTCTTCGAAGGCTTCGGTTTTAGCGAACATTTGGGTTTGTAAAAAAATATGACGCACACATACGTCATAAAAATTTGCAACTACAACCAGTGATTGAATTTTTGTAACTGTTTAGGTACGCAATTTGATCATCCTTTCGTATGGTAAAGACAATGGAC
>CAXTIG010000042.1:0-64011 GCA_964244295.1 uncultured Cytophagales bacterium | reverse complement strand
CCGTTCCCGTCGTTTGGGAGTGCAAAGGTAATAGAATTATTGACCCCCTGTCAAGGGGTCAATTGAAAAAAAACTGAAGGCTGTTTCGTAAAACGGATGCTCCTCCTAACAACCAAGCAGTTAGAGGTGAAAAAAATTTACTCTTTTCGGATTCCACGTACGAAATCCGAAATAGCAGAGGCTATATCGTCGGTATCTGCTACTGCTTTCACGAAAGCACTACCAATGATAGCCCCACTCGCTTGTCGATTGGCCTTTTGAAACGTGTCGTGCGTTGAGATACCGAAGCCGATCAGTCGGTGATTTCTTAGCTCCATCCCGGCAATTCGCTGAAAGTAATCCTCCTGCTCGTCGGATATGCCGGTCTTCGCCCCGGTAACGCTGGCCGATGATACCATGTAAATGAATCCCTCGGACTGCTGGTCAATCTGACGAATGCGAGCCTCTGTCGTCTGGGGCGTGATGAGAAAGACGTTGATTAGTCCGTAATGTTCAAAGGTAGACTTGTATTCTTCCTCGAATACGTCCAGTGGCATATCGGGCAGGATGAGGCCATCGATGCCGATTGCCTGGCATTTCTCACAAAAAGCCTCTACCCCAAATTGCAGCACCGGATTGAGGTATCCCATCAGCAGCACCGGAATCGTGATGCTTTCGCGCATTGTCTCCAGTTGCTCAAAAAGTAGTTTCAGGGTCATGCCGTTATCGAGGGCTTGCTGGCTGCTTCGCTGGATGGTTTCTCCGTCGGCAACGGGGTCAGAAAACGGAATTCCGATCTCGACCAAATCCACGCCGCTTTCCTGCAAGGCCCTCAGAATGGGCATGGTGTCGTTCAGGGCCGGGTAACCCGCCGTAAAATAGATGCTGAGTATCCCATCGGGCTTCGTTTGAAACAGTTGCTTGATGCGATTCATGGTAAAAAAAGACCCCCCGACCGGTTGGCTGGAGGGCTGAGTGCTGTGTAGATTTCGACTATAAAAATTTCATGTACGTGTCGAGGTCTTTGTCGCCCCGACCCGATAGGTTGACGACGACGACTTCATCGGGTCGTGCCTTCAAACGCGACAGGTAAGCAAGGGCGTGCGCCGTTTCGAGGGCCGGAATGATGCCTTCCAAACGGGCTAATTCCCGCGCCGCCTGCAAGGCTTCCTCGTCGGTGGCGGAGGCGAACTCGGCTCGGCCACTGGCAAACAGGTGCGCGTGAAGCGGCCCGATTCCCGGATAATCCAAACCCGCCGAGAGCGAGTACGGCTCGACTACCTGCCCATCCTCCGTTTGCATCAGAATCGTCCGGCTGCCGTGGAGCACCCCCGGCTTACCCAGCGCGGTGGTCGCGGCGGAGTGGCCCGACGTGAGGCCGTGGCCGGCGGCTTCGAGTGCAATCAAACGGACGGACGATTCGTCCAGAAAATGATAAAAAGCCCCGGCGGCGTTGGAACCACCGCCCACACAGGCCAGCACGTAGTCGGGGTTTTCGCGGCCCGTTTTCTCCAGTAATTGCCAGCGGATTTCTTCAGAAATAACCGACTGAAACCGCCCCACCATGTCGGGGTACGGATGCGGTCCCACCACGCTACCGATGATGTAGTGCGTATCGACCGGATTGCTGATCCAGTGCCGCATGGCTTCATTGGTGGCATCCTTGAGGGTTTGTGAGCCGCAGGTGGCGGCCCGCACTTCGGCCCCCAGCATTTTCATCCGGGCCACATTGGGGGCTTGCCGCTGGATGTCGAGGGCGCCCATGTACACGATGCACTCCAGGCCCATCAGGGCGCAGACGGTGGCCGTCGCCACGCCGTGCTGCCCGGCCCCGGTTTCGGCCACGATGCGCCGTTTGCCCAGTCGTTTGGCGACCAGAATCTGTCCAATCGTGTTGTTGACTTTGTGGGCACCCGTGTGGCAGAGGTCTTCGCGCTTGAGGTAAATCCGGGTATTGTATTTTTCAGAAAGCCGGTTGGCGAAAAACAGCGGCGTGGGCCGCCCGACGTAATCGCGGAGCAAGTCCTGAAATTCCTCCTGAAACGATGGTTCCGCGATGATGCTCAGGTACTTTTCCCGCAGTTCTTCCACGTTTGGGTAAAGCATTTCGGGCACGAACGCCCCCCCAAACTGGCCGTAGTAGCCTTTCTCGCTGACCTGGTACTGAATGGTTTCCGCTGTCATGGTGCTGTAACCGATTAACTTTCCTTAAACTTCCTCCTCCACCGGCTTCACTTTTTCCACCAGCAGGCGGATTTTTTCAATGTCCTTCAAGCCCGGCGCGGTTTCAAATTTACTGTTGATGTCGATGGCGTGGAGTCGTAACCCGGCCAGGGCGGTCAGTTCTTCCACGTTGTCGAGGCTAATGCCGCCCGCCAGGAAAAACGGCTTTTCGTTGTCGTACCGATTCAGCAAGGTCCAATCGAATACTTCCCCGTTGCCGCCCCGCTGTACGCCTTTGGCATCGAACAGGAAAAAGTCGCAGTGGGGTTTAAAATTATTGAGTTTCGTAAAGTTAAAAGCATCGTCAATCGGAAAGGCTTTGATGATGTTGACGCCCTTGAACTGAAGATTCCGGCAAAAATCCGGCGATTCTTCGCCGTGGAGTTGCGCATAATCCAGGCCGTATCGCCGCACCGTTTTCCCGATTTGGTCGATGCTGGCATTGACAAAAACCCCCACCTTTTTCACCGAACGCGGAATTTCCTTCAGCACCTCCGGGTCGAGCGTTTCGCCCACAAACCGGGGTGATGCTTCGTGAAAAATAAATCCAACGTAGTCTGGTTGAAGTTCCAGCAACTGCCGCAGGTTTTCGGGTTCCCGCATTCCGCATACCTTAATTCTCATGGGTGGCTAACGGGTTGACGTCGTAAAAAGTTAAGCAAATGTGTTTTTTTCTTGTCACGCCACGGGTGCCTTCACGCCGCGCAGCGCCTCCACCAACTTGGCCAGAGCGAGGGCGGGTTGGGGCGTTTTCATAAACGATTCTCCGATTAAAAAACCCCGGAACCCCACGGCCCGCAAGCGGTGAATGAGATCCGCTTCGCCCAATCCGCTTTCCGAAACTTTGACGAACTCATCGGGAATCTGCCCAGCCAGTTCGAGCGAGGGGTCGATGCCGATTTGAAAGGTTTTCAGGTTACGGTTGTTGACGCCCACCAAATCTACGTCGGGGGTCAGGCTGCGTTGCAATTCTTCCAAATCATGCACTTCCAGCAACACTTCGAGGCTCAGTTCGCGGGCTTTGCGGGCCAGGCGGGTCACTTCGGTGGGCGAAAGACAGGCAGCAATCAGCAACACCACGTCGGCTCCCAGAGCACGGGCTTCGTAGAGTTGGTACTCGTCAATGACGAATTCCTTGCGCAGAATCGGCGTGTTGGCATTCACGGAACGCGCCTGTCGCAAATCATCGGGTCGCCCGAAAAAGAACTCCTCGTCCGTTAGCACCGACAGCCCGGCGGCGCCCGCCTCGGCGTAGCCCCGCGTCACGTCGGTGACGCGCACTTTGTCGTTGATGATGCCTTTGGAAGGAGATTTTCGCTTGAATTCAGCGATGATGCCGGTGGATTCCTCGGCCAGTAGCCGTTGGCGCAGGGAAAGCGTGGGGCGCTCGAAGGCCGGGTACCGGCTCAATTCCCGAATGGAAACGTTGGCCTTGTCTTGCGCCACCTGTCGGCGCTTGTGGGTTACGATGGTATCGAGAATGTTCAACGGGGTAGGGCGTAAAGTTTATTCATACAAAATTCCCAGGTGTTCGTCTTTGATTTCTTCGCGGTCGAGAGCCAGGAATTCTTCCCAGAACGCCTGCGGCGGCACGGCGGCTTTGCAAATCATCGGCTCTTTTTTCACCGGATGCACGAAATACAGCCGCCGGGCGTGGAGGTTGATGTTGCCGTCGGGGTTGGGTCTGGGAAATCCGTACTTCACGTCGCCGCGAATGGGGCAGCCCATCGAGGCCAGTTGCACCCGAATCTGGTGCGGGCGGCCCGTGAGGGGTTCGACTTCAATCAGGTAATGTTTATTCACTTCGCCCACCAGTTGGTAACTCAGTTCGGCTTTCTGCGAGCCGGGCACCTCGTACTCGTAAGCGGTGGTCACGTTGCGGGCCTCGTCTTTCAGCAGCCAGTGAACCAGCCTGCCCTTCGGCTCGGCGGGGCGGCGGGCCACCACGGCCCAGTACGTTTTCTGCACCTGACGGCGGCGGAACAGTTCGTTCATCCGTTCCAGGGCCTTCGAGGTGCGGGCGAACACGACGAGTCCACTCACGGGGCGGTCGAGGCGGTGAACCGTGCCCAGAAACACGGCACCGGGCTTGTCGTATTTTTTGGCGATGTATTCCTTGAGCAGGTCGGCCAGCGTCACGTCGCCGGTTTCATCGCCCTGCACCAAAATTCCGGCGGCTTTGCTGACGATGAGCAGGTGATTGTCTTCAAAAACGACGTGAAAGGCTCGACTCATGGGAAGATGGGCGGTAAAAGTAGGGAAAGCGGTCCGCCGCACGGTGAGGCATAAAATTCAGTTTCTGAGACCTTTTCCTGCCCATCACTGAGTACTCACAAAAGCAAAAATACGGACAAGTTCTTATTCGGCCCGCAGGGGCTGCCCGGTTTTTTGGAGCGGTCGCTTGTCGAGGTCGCCCTGAAACGGAGCCTTCAATTGCGCCGCGTAGGTTTTGGGGTAATCGGGATTGAACACACCCAGCGCGCCGACTTCCTTGTTTTTTGGCAACTTAGAACGTGCCCGCTAGCTACAGGCTACTAAATGTTGGGCGGATTGGTCACAAAAAAAAACCGGCCAGTAAGCCGGGGTTTTTCTGAACGGGGCTTTCACCCCGTTCAAAAGTTTTGCAGAAAGGTAGGTTGGACGTTGGCGGGGGCTGTTTTCAGGAAAACCGCGACTCAGCGTTGATTTGCTGAAGCACAGTGCCTGCCATTTTTTGAATGCCTTCAACGGCTCCCACGACCAAGCAAAGCGGTACCAGCAGCGGGGCAAACATCACCCACTGCAAAATGCGGTAAACTTTAGGGTTGGTTGACATGGTATTGAGGGTGATAGGTGGTTAAAAAGGGCAACCGGACGAGGTGATAAACTCGCTGTGATGAGCGCAGAACAAGGACTGTGCCAATTTTTGCGTAGCGTCTCCACACCAATCCTATTTTTTGTTACTTAAATGATAAACGGTGGAATGTGGAACAAAGTTATAAAGCAAATCCCGATTTACTTTCCGCTTTTTTGAAGAAATTTTTTTATCCCTTTTTTGCGTATAACGCTCCGATTATCAGCCAGATAAATCGCATTAAACCTTAAAAACCCGATTGCAGACGCACAACCGGGTTTTTGGGGTGAATCGAAAGCGGAATCAGAAAAGCTCGCCACTGCGGTAGGTTGGCACGATGCCGAGGTGCCGGTACGCCTTCTCGGTCGCTTCGCGCCCACGGGCGGTGCGTTTCAGAAATCCTTCCTGAATTAAAAACGGCTCGTACACTTCCTCGATGGTTTCTGCTTCTTCGCCGCAGGCCGTGGCGATGGTGCTCAGGCCCACTGGCCCGCCCTTAAATTTTTCGATGATGGTCGTCAGAATTCGATTGTCCATTTCGTCCAACCCATTGCTGTCCACTTCCAGCGCGGCCAAGGCCATTTCGGCGATGGCGATGGTGATGCGTCCGCTGCCTTTCACTTGGGCAAAGTCGCGGGTGCGGCGCAACAGGTTGTTGGAAATCCGGGGCGTACCCCGGCTCCGGCGGGCAATTTCGTAGGCGGCGACGTCGTCGATGGGCGTGGTTAAAATGGCCGCCGAACGTTTCACAATGCCGGTGAGGAGTTGGGCGTCGTAGTATTCGAGCCGGGCGTTAATGCCGAAACGCGCCCGCAGCGGCGAAGTGAGCAACCCGGCCCGCGTGGTAGCTCCGACGAGCGTGAAGGGATTCAGGCCGATTTGTACCGATCGGGCGTTGGGGCCACTGTCGAGGAGGATGTCGATTTTGTAGTCCTCCATCGCCGAGTAGAGGTACTCCTCCACCACCGGATTGAGCCGGTGGATTTCGTCGATGAACAACACGTCGTAGGGCTGGAGATTGGTCAGCAGCCCGGCCAAATCGCTGGGTTTGTCGAGCACCGGGCCGGAGGTGGTTTTGATGCTGGCCCCGAGTTCGTTAGCGATGATGTTGCTGAGTGTGGTTTTGCCCAGGCCCGGCGGGCCGTGGAGCAGTACGTGGTCGAGGGCTTCTTCGCGCTGCCGGGCGGCGGTCACGAAGACCTTGAGGTTGTCGAGTATTTTTTCCTGGCCGGTAAAATCATCGAACGAGAGTGGGCGCAGGGCGCGCTCCACTTCTTTTTCGGTGGCGGAGAGCGTTTCGCTGCCGCCTTTGAGGTAGTCTTCGCGCATGGGGTGGAACTGCGTTTTTCCAAAAATAAGTTTTTAAACCCAGAACCTTCGACTTCAACGCGGTTCGTTCAGTTTCCCCGTCCGAAACACCTCGTACAACCCCTGCGCAAAAATGAGAATCAGCAGGCTGGGTAGCAGGTGCATCCCGTAAATAAACGACTTGCCCGTGAGCCGGTACGTGCCGCCCGAAAACTTGAGGTACACGCTCAGCAGCAGCACCACGGCCACCACCAGCAGCAGGGCCAGCACAAGCACTGCCCCGCGTGCGGGCAGTTTGCGCTTCACCACTTCGGTCAGGCCAAAACAAAGGCCCACCGTCAGGCCCACGGTGAGCAGGGCGTTGGGGAAATTTTTGAAGGAAGCGTATTTGTAAAACCAGACGCCGAAGCGGCCAATCAGGTTGGGGTGCGAGACGAGGAAGGCGTCGGTCACGGTCAGCACGAGCAGCAACAGGTGCCAGGGGCGTAGAGGCATGGGTGATTTTTTTTCGGCAAAACAACGAAAAAAGCCCGCCTTCCGGGGCAGTACGTTCATACCAGCCGCGCAATTTTTTGCGTTTATTGGCCGAACGTTCCCTGCCTGAATGCCAACCCTCCGCTTTTGTTTGTTCGCGTCGCTGGCCCTGCTGGCCGGGTCGGCGCGGGTTTCGGCCCAACAGCTTTCGCTGAGCCGCCTGTTTTACCCCAACTTCACCATCAGCGCCGACTACCTGCCCACGGCGAGCCTCAAAGACGGCGGTTCGTTCGGCCTCCAGCGCAGCCGGGGTTTCGGCCTGGTTCCGATTCAAAGCGAGGTCGGGGCCAGCCTCAACCAGCGGCTGAAGTTCGACGTCAAGATTCGCCATACCGTCCTCCTGGCGCAGTATTCCCAGATTAACCCTACGTTCGACGAAAAACTTCAGCCTGCCAGCGGCTACAAATCGGCCACGCTGGGCGTGATTCGGATGCAGGCCAGCCTGCGCGACCGGCTCTGGGTGTACGCCGTGGGCGGGGGAATTACCGAATCGAACGAGACGTTTTTCACACCCCAGCCCCACCTCTTCGGCGGCGCGGCGCGGCTGCACGTACTGGGCTTGCAAACGCAGATTGTGTACGGTACGGCGGTGGTTTACAACCAGAAATTCCGCATCATTCCGGTGTTTGGCATCAACAAACGTTTCGCCAAAGACTGGCGGATTACGGCGCTGCTGCCCTTCCAGGCCGATTTGAACTACCGCGTGTCGCCCTGGTTCAACCTCGACCTCATCGGGGCTTACGGCGGGTTCAGCGGTGGGTTTCAACAAATCAGTTCGTCGAGCACCGAAAAATTGCTCCGCCGCCAGAATTACCAGCACGTCAAAGTAAGTCTGGCCGCCAACGCGCACCTGTTCACGGTGCTCAACGTGTCGGTCGAAGCGGGCGCGGCGGGTTTTCGGAGGCTTCGCACCTTCAACTCCGCCCAGGAAAACCTGAGTACTGACACGCCCGCCGTCGGCCCGTACCTCGGCGTGAGCCTGCGCTACATCACCAGCCGCTCGACGATTTCGTCGAAACTGACGAAAAAAATGGGGTTGGGACTGGGCGATGGGGGGATTAACTGGTAAACTCCGCACCCTCATCCAGCCGTGAAAAGGCCGTGCGTAGAGCGGCTGGAAACGGCCCCTGCCGGAAAACTCTAACTTTCACCGCGTCGCTTCTGGCTTAGTTAGGCTACCGAAACCGTTTCCAGCCGCTCCTCGCACGACCCTTCACGGCTGGAAACTGCCGGATTCGCCCGCCGGGCAGGCCACATTCCATCGCCTTCAGCGAGCTTTTCCACCTAAACACAAGGTCCGCTCCGACCAATGTTGCGCCATTGGTCGACTTTTCGAGTCGTTAGTCGAATGCGTTTGCGAGTGCCGGAATAGAGGGCGTTGTTTGTTCGAGAAACAAGCAACCAAGATGAAAAAAATGCCAGCTTTAGTCCTCGCGTTGGCCCTAAGCCACCTCCTCGTGTTGCCCTCTGCAACGGCCCATCCCGGCGTGGGCCTGATGGAAGATTCACGGGGAAATATCTTTTACACCGACCTGGTTCACGTTTGGAAAATCAGCCCGGAGGGTCGGAAAACCATCGCCGTGCGGAACGTACACACCCACGAGTTGGCCCTCGATGCGCAGGATAATTTGTACGGGGAAGATCAGGTTTACGAAGGCGAAGCGCTGAATCGCTGGCACCACCGGATTTGGAAATGCGCTCCCGACGGGAAGGTGACGGATTTGTTCGGGCAGCGAAGCGGATTTCGGGAGGACTACGGCTTCGCCCGCGACCGCCGGGGAACGCAGTACTGGCTTCAATACGAGGGAAAAACCCCGCTGATTCGCAAACGAAGCCTGGAAGGAACGGTCACGACGATTCACCCCAAAACACCTTTCCCCCGCCTGACCTGGCTCGCCGTTTCGGCGGACGGCTCGGTGCTGTACGTCACCACCGGCAACGGCCTGTACCGGATTTCCCCCGACGGCGCGGTCTCCTCGCTTCTTCACCACGAAAGCACGAACCGGCATTCGCTGATGGGCATTTGGCCCGCCCCGGACGGCAGCGTGTACACGGCCAATTTTGCCACCCGAACCGTAAACCGGGTAGAAACCAATGGCCGGGTTACGCTCGTCGCCCGAACCGAATCCCCCTGGGCACCCAGTTCGATGCTCCGCGCCCGCGACGGGGTCTTGTGGATTTTGGAGTATTCGACCACCAACGAAGCCCGGCTCCGACGCATCGACCCGGCTGGAAAATCACGCGTTTTTTAAGCGACTATGAAAAACTACCCACTCCTGGCGATGTTCTCGCTTTCGATCACTGCCTCCGCCGTCCGTTGCCAAACCAACGAACCGCCCTCCTGCCCCGACTGCGAGTTTGACGAAACCCCCAAAACCGTCAGTTGGCACGTGACCATTCCCAGCGACACGGTGCGCGGGCAGCGCATCCGCATTGCCGGCACCATCTTTCAGGCCGACGGCAAAACCCCGGCGGCGGGGGCGGTCCTTTACTGCTACCAAACCAACGCCACGGGCCGCTACGCCAAAATCGGCACCGAAGACCGCCGCAGCTACGCCTGGTGGCACGGCTACCTGCGCGGCTGGCTCAAAACCGATGAGCGCGGGCGTTACGAAATCAACACGATTCGCCCCGCAACCTACCCAAGTCGTGATGCCCCTGCCCACATTCACGCCACGGTGAAAGCCCCTGGCACGACCGGCGGACAGCCCATCAACGACTTCGTCTTTCAGGACGACCCGCTCGTGACCGACACCTACTGGTACCGCACCGAACTCAGTTCCGGCCAACTCCGCTACGAAGGCGTAGCCTTGAAGCCGGGAGCAAACGGCATTTTGGAAGGAACCCGCGACATCGTCCTGCACCCAGCCTTCGACCTGAACCATCAGCATTCCGGCCTGCCGGTGGGCACCGACTGCCCGGCCTTCGACCCGACGCACGCGTGGGGGCCCGACCGGGGCACCCGCGCCTGCCCGATGTGCAAGTACGGCCACCGCACCAGCGGCGTAATGGCTTGGCTCGGCGACGACAACTGGGCCAACGCCGCCCAACTGGCGGTTTTTCTGGAAAAACAAATTCAGCAACGCGGCGCGAAAGGCTTCAAAGCCTTCCTGATTTACACGAATCCGAAGCACCAGCCGAAGGCCGAGGTGGAAAAATTATTGAGGGATTTTGCGGAAAAAAACGGCTTGAAGGAGGTTGCCGTGATGCACGTTTCCTCGCCCGACGAAAAGCCGAGCAGTTTTCTGTACGGCATCAACCCGCGCTCGCAGAACACGGTTTTTGTGTACGACCACCGGCGGGTGGTGGGGAAAGTGGTGAACCTGGAGGCGACCCCGGCGAAGTTGGCGGGGCTATTGGCTACCCTGAAGTAAGTTTACTGATACTCAAACACCGACACGACCCCGTTGCTTTCTTCCTGCCGCAGGGGATAGCCGGTGGACGGGTCGTAGGTGTAGCGAAGTTCGAACCAATCGCTGGGCGGCGACGGGGGGCTGGCGGGCGTCCCTAAAAATTCGTTTTTCATACGAACGACGTTGTTGGGGCTGCGAAAAAGCGCGGCCTGAACGCCGAGGTACACCGGGCGGAAGGGATTGGGGCGGTCGTCGTACTCGTAG
This sequence comes from uncultured Cytophagales bacterium, assembly GCA_964244295.1. Lineage (GTDB taxonomy): Bacteria > Bacteroidota > Bacteroidia > Cytophagales > Spirosomataceae > JAJAZB01. The sequence continues at coordinate 53,517 of CAXTIG010000042.1, read as the reverse complement.
GTGCTGCGGTTGGTGAGGATACCGCTGGCATTGAAGGTTTCGGTTTGGATGATGTTGCCTCGCGAGTCGTAGGTGAACGTGTTGTAATTGCCCTTCGCGCCCGTTGAGGTGGTCGAATACTGACGAACGAGCCGTCCGTTGGCGTTGTACTCGTAGGCCCATTGACTGGCCACCCAGCCGTCTTCTTTCAGATTCTTGCTGCTCACTACCCGCCCGCTGGCATCGTAATCGAATGTTTGAGTAAACTTCGTGGCCGGACCTTCGCAGAGGTAGCAACTTAGCAATCCCAACGTGGATGTTTCAACCCGCTCCAAACGCTTTTGTCGGTCGTAGAAATACGTGGTTTCATCGGGAGTTTTCCGACCTGGCCGGTAGTTTTTCATCGAAAGAACGTTCCCATCCGGCGTGTACTCGAACACAGAGGAAACGTGATCATCCTTGTCCTTAATTCGTTGCAGGCGAATCTGGCCGTCCGGGTAAACGATGGGTTCGTTTTTCTTACAGGAAACAAAAACCAGCAGTAGCAGCGCGTAAACGAGGCGATTCATCGGGCTTAGAGTTAGTTTTTCCGCAGAGACACGAGTTTAGGGAAAAGGGTTGGGATTTTTATTTCAAAAAGAAGACGTCATCGAGAACGCAGCACCCCCAACCCCCTAAAAGGGGCTTCCTGCCTGAAATTTTTCAGCAGTGAAAAAGCCCCTTTTGGGGGTGCTGCGCGCTGAATGACAGCCCCGGTGAATAGCCGGACGGAATTATTCCTTCGCCATTGCCCTCCCACTCTGAAGCGTCGCCGCCGTTTTCGCCAGTTTCACAAACTCACTCCGCAACCCCTCCTCGTCGGCCCCCAGCGCCGTTTTAGCCGTTTTCACGACGTGGTCGTAGCTGGCAGTTCCCTTGAATTCCGAGCCGCGCAGCAGCAAACCAAACTCAGCCACCGAAGCCGCCAACCGGAGATTTTCCGATGTGGCCGCAAACGGTTTCGCGGTCAGTTTCAGCGGCCAGGTGAGCAACTGGCTCGCGTCGGCATCCGGGCGTTTGTAGCGGAGTTTGAACGTCAGCCATTCCTCGCCCAAACCGGCGGGCGCGGGCTGCACGGTTTGGTATTTCAACGAATCCACTTTTTTCAAGTACCCACTTTCCACCCCCACCGGAACCAATTCGTACAACGCCGTGACCACGTGGCCCGACCCCATTTCGCCCGCGTCTTTTTGGTCGTCGTGGAAGTCTTCGTTGGCGAGCATCCGGTTTTCGTAGCCGATGAGCCGGTAGGCCCGCACCCGCGCCGGGTTGAACTCGATTTGCACCTTCACGTCTTTCGCTACCGTAAACAGCGTCCCGCCAAACTCGCTCACGAATACCTTCCGGGCTTCGGGATAACTGTCCACATAGGCGTAGTTGCCGTTGCCTTTGTCGGCGAGCAACTCCATTTTCTTGTCTTTCAAATTGCCCATCCCAAAGCCCAGTACGCTCAGAAACACGCCCGTTTTGCGCTTTTCTTCGATGAGCCGCTGCAACTCGCCATCGCTGGAGGTGCCCACATTGAAGTCGCCGTCGGTCGCCAGAATCACGCGGTTGCTGCCGCCTTTCAGAAAATGTTCCTGCGCCACGTCGTAGGCTTGGCGAATGCCCGCCGCCCCGGCCGTGGAGCCGCCCGCGTCGAGGCGTTCGATGGCGTCTTTGATTTTGCTTTTCTCGTTGCCGGGCGTCGAAGGCAGCACCAGCCCGGCGGCCCCGGCGTAGGCCACCAGCGCCACGCGGTCCTGCGGGCGGAGTTGGTCGGTGAGGAGCAGCAACGCGGCTTTCACCAGCGGCAATTTGTTGGCATCCATCATTGACCCCGACACGTCGACCAGAAACACCAGGTTGCAGGCGGGCAACGCATCGGTCGCCACGCGCCGGGCCTGCAAGCCGACGTGGAGGAGTTTCAAACCCGGATTCCAGGGCGAATCGGTCAGTTCGGTGTTCAGGCTAACGGGCGCGTCGCCGCTGGGTTGCGAGTAAGCGTAGTCGAAGTAGTTGACCAGTTCCTCGACCCGCACGGCGTCGGGCGGGGGCAGTTGCCCGGCGTTCAAAAACCGCCGCACGTTGCTGTACGACGCCCGGTCGACGTCGATGGAAAACGTGGTCAGGGACTGGCGGCTCGTTTCCAGAAACCCATTTTCGGCCCGGTGGTCGTAGTCTTCGCTTTCGTTAATCGGGGCGTAGCGGGCGGGCATCGGCGCGGCAGTAGGCGCGGTTCCCTCCCGCAGCACGGCAACCGAACCGGTGAGGTCGCGTTTTTGCTGCGTTCGGTAGCCCTTCACGACCACTTCATCGAGGCTCGTTACGTCCGGTTTCAAACTGACGTTCAGCACCGAATCGGCGGGCGAAGCGGGCACTGCTTTTTCAATTCGTTGAAAACCGACGAGCGAGAAAATCAGGGTTTTGTGCGGGAACGGCACGGCGAGGCGGTACCAGCCGCGCGCGTCAGTGGCCGTGTGATTGCGGTGGCCCTTGACCCAGACGCTGACGCCGGGCAGGCTCTGGCCCGTTTCATCGGTGACGCGGCCCGTCACGACGCGGGCGGGTTGGGGTACGGAGGCAGCGACCAGCGCGGTCAGCAGGGCCAGTGGGAGGACAATGCGGAGGGGTTTCATGCGGTTGAAAATTGAAGAGTTCAACCGCTGGATGCGGAGTGGTTCAACATTCCACACGGTTCGCCAGAAAAAATTCGTAGTTTTTCGCCGTCCAACTCTTCTGCGTCTCCGCGCCTCTGCGTAACTGTCACCCTGAGCTTGTCGAAGCGGATACCGCGCGGGGTCACGCAGAGGCGCGGAGACGCAGAGAAAACGTTCGCGCTTTTGTTCCTCAAACGCTTTCGCCGCCCCGATACCCCGCTCGACGAAGCCGCCTTGCTCCGGCAGTACCGGCAAACGGGCGAGTTGAGCGTGCTTGGAACGCTGTACGAACCCTACCTCGATTTGGTGTTTGCCGTGTGTTACCAACACCTGCGCGACGAAGACGAGGCCAAAGACGCGGTGATGCAGGTGTTTGAAAAACTGGTGCTGGAATTGCGGCGGCACGAAGTCGCCAACTTCCGAAGCTGGCTGCACAGCGTGGCCCGCAACGAATGCCTGATGCGCCTCCGCCAACGCCGCACGACGGCGGGACACGTCGACGTTTTTTCGGAAAACGGTGTGGAATTGGCCGCCCTCGCGCATCCACCCAACGAGGACTCCGGCCCCCTCGATGTCCACCTCGACCGCCTCGGGCCGTGTCTGGAAATCCTGACGACGGAGCAAAAAACCAGCGTGACCTTATTTTTTTACGAAGAAAAAAGTTACCGCGAAATCAGCGACCTGACCGGCTACGGCCTCAACGACGTGAAAAGTTATTTGCAAAACGGCAAACGAAATTTGAAGAAATGCCTGGAAAGAGAAGAGAGGAAAGAGCAGAGAGCAGAGAGAGGATAGCGGCTTTTTAACGACTGCGTTTCTACTCTCTACTCTATCCTCTCTACTCTATTTCAAAACTGCCTTGAAAATCACCCGTCTCACCCCCGACCTCCTCCAGCGCTACGCGGCGGGCACCCTCACGCCCGCCGAGCAGCACGCCGTGGAGCGCCTGCTGCTCAGCGACCCGCTCGCCGCCGAGGCCGTCGAGGGCCTGACGCGGCTGCGGGAAGACGGCATCGACCCCGCCCCGGCCCAGCTCGACCTGCGGCAACGCCTGCAAAACCGGGTGCAGCCGCGCCAACGCCGGGGCCAGGTGCTGGCCTTACCGGTCAATTTCACCCGCTACGCCGCCGCCGCAGTCACGTTGCTGTTGGTGGCGGGCCTGGGTTGGTGGGCCTCGCACGATACGCCGCCGATGCCGACGGTTGCCGAAACGGCGGTGGCCCCGTCGCCCCCCGCCCCGGTTTTGCCGAAGGCGTCGCCAAGCCCGGCCCCGGCGGTTCCCGCCGCTGAACCTCCCGCGCTGGCAAAGACGGAATCGAGGAAAGCCACCGCCCCGCCGCAACCCGCCGCCGAGGAACTGGCAGTTTTCGCCGACTCCCCTTCGCCCTCGCCCGCCGCCCCGCCGCCGTTAGCGCAGATTCCCCGACCTGATTCGTTCATGACGGAACGCCGCTCCGACGAGGTTGCAGTGCAGGGCTACGGTGCGCAGGCCAAACGCGCTATGTCCGCCCCGGCCACGCAACCGGCCGGTTCCGCCCCGCCCGCTGCGGCCCCGGCTCCCATCACCGGCCCCCGGTACGTGGGGCGCGTCGTGGGTGTGGAAGGCGAGCCGGTGCCGGGGGCCAGCGTGATTTTGTCGCCATCGAAAAAAGGCACTAAGACCGATGCGCTGGGCCGCTTCATCCTGCCCGATTTTCAACCCACCGCTGCCCGCCTGCGCATCGCGGCCATTGGCTACGAAGCCCGCGAAATCGCCGTGCGCGACACGGCCGTGGGCACCATCGTCCTCAAACCCGATGAAAGCGCGCTGTCGGAAGTCGTGGTGGTGGGTTATGGCAAAACCCCCGACTACACGCCGGAAGGCGGGTTCGATTCCCTGAAAAGTTTCATCGAAAAAACCCGTCGGGTGGCGGGGAAAGGCACTGTGCTGCTGTCGTTCCAACTCGGCAAAGACGGGCGACCGGACCGGATTCGGGTCCAGAAAAGCACCAATCCGGCCCTGAACGCCGAAGCCATCCGGCTGCTGGGCGCAGGCCCGCGCTGGCGTAAAAACAGCGCGACCCGGCGCGGGGGCCGGGTCGGGTATGCGGTGGTGTTGGAGTAAGGTTTTTTTCGTCAAAAATCACCCGCCCAACGGCACGTTTTGGTACACCTTCTCTATCAGTAGTTCGCAGTCGTGTACCCGTACCGGTTGCCCGTTTCCGTTGCCGCTCGAATAAATCCAGGGAGCCGTTTCGGCCTCGCGGCGGTAGGTTTCCAGGTGAATTTCGTCCTGCGAAACCAGCACGTACTGCCGTAACGAGGCGATTTGCTGGTAGCACTCCCATTTTTTCGTCCGGTCGTACTCTTCCGTCGAATCCGACTGCACTTCGATGATAACCGAGGGGTTGAGCGTGGCCTGCATTTTTTTCTTGTAATCGAAAAACTCCGTCGGGCCGCATACGACGAGCGCGTCGGCGTAGAAAAAGCCTTTCCCACAATCGGGTACGTGCAACAGCCGGTTGCTGGGATAGACCCGGCAGTCGGTTCCTGCCAGGCAGTTGTGCAGCAGGGCAACCAGGTTGGCAATCAACAATTCATGGGCTTCCGAAGCGTAGCCCATCATCCGAAGCCCCCCGTCCCGGTATTCATGCCGCACCATGCGGGGGGAATGGTACTCCATTTCGAGGTAATCCTCGACCGAGACGTAGGTGTCGACGGGCGTAGCCATGCGCTTCTTTTTTCGGAAAAATACAACCAAAAAAAACGGTGGGCAACGGCTCAATTCGGGATTGAGCCGTTGCCCACCGTCTCGTCTTCTTCAAAAATTACTCCGCAAACGCCTCCATCTGCGCGTACTCCTCAATCGGCAAACAGGCGCACACCAGGTTCCGGTCGCCGTAGGCCGAATCGATGCGGCTGACGGTGGGCCAGAACTTCGCCGCCTTCACGTAGGGCAGTGGGAAGACGGCTTTTTCGCGGCTGTAGGCGTGTTTCCAGTCTTCGGCCAGCGCCACGGCCTGGGTGTGCGGGGCGTTTTTCAACACGTTGTCGGCCCGGTCGGCGCGGCTTTCTTCGATCTCCCGAATCTCATTCCGAATGCCAATCATCGCCTCGCAAAAGCGGTCGAGTTCGGCTTTCGATTCGCTTTCGGTCGGTTCGACCATCAGCGTTCCGGCTACGGGAAACGAAAGCGTGGGAGCGTGGAAACCGTAGTCCATCAAGCGCTTGGCAATGTCTTCGGCCTCCACGCCCGCGCTTTGCTTGAAGGGGCGGCAGTCCAGAATCATCTCGTGGGCGCAGCGGCCTTCGGCTCCGGCGTAGAGCACCGGGTAATGATTTTCCAACCGCGCCTTGAGGTAGTTGGCGTTCAGAATGGCCGTTTCGGTGGCGCGGGTCAGCCCGTCGCCGCCCATCAGCGCGATGTAGGCATGGGAAATGGTAAGGATGCTCGCCGAGCCGTAAGGCGCGGCGGAAATGGCGGAAATTGCCTCGGTGCCCCCCGCGTTTTCAACGACGGCATGACCCGGAAGGAACGGCGCGAGGTGCGCCGCCACGCCAATCGGGCCCATGCCCGGCCCGCCGCCGCCGTGGGGGATGCAGAAGGTTTTGTGCAGGTTGAGGTGACACACGTCGGCCCCAATGGTGGCCGGGCTAGTCAGGCCGACCTGGGCGTTCATGTTGGCCCCGTCCATGTACACCTGCCCGCCGTGCTGGTGGATGAGGTCGCAGATTTCGATAATCGATTCTTCAAAAACCCCGTGCGTCGAGGGGTACGTGACCATCAGGCAGGCGAGGTTTTCGCTGAACTGCTCGGCTTTGGCGCGGAGGTCGGTTACGTCGATGTTGCCGCGCTCGTCGGTTTTCGTGACGACCACTTTCATGCCCGCCATCACCGCCGAGGCGGGGTTGGTGCCGTGGGCCGAGGCCGGAATCAGGGCCACGTTGCGGTGGCGGTCGCCCCGGCTTTGGTGGTAGGCCCGAATCACCATCAGCCCGGCGTACTCGCCCTGCGCCCCGGAGTTGGGTTGCAGGCTCATGGCGGCAAAGCCGGTAATTTCGCAGAGCGAGGCGTTCAGTTCTTCAAAAAGCTGTCGGTAGCCCGCCGTTTGTGCCACCGGGGCGAAGGGGTGCATCTTACCAAACTCCGGCCAGGTGACGGGAATCATCTCGGTGGTGGCGTTGAGTTTCATCGTGCAACTGCCCAGGGCAATCATCGAATGCACCAGCGAGAGGTCTTTGTTTTCCAGCGATTTCAAATACCGCAGCATTTCGTGTTCGCTGTGGTGGGTGTTGAAAACGGGGTGGGTGAGGTAGGCGGATTGGCGGGTTAAGTTTTCCGGAAAATTGGGGGTCAATCCGCTTTCGAGCGCGGCCACGTCTACGGTTTTACCAGCCAGGTCGGCGAAAATCTGGATGAGTTGCACCGCATCGTCGTAGGTTTTGACTTCGTCGAACGAGATTCCCACGGTGGCGGCAAAGCCGTGTTCGGGGTCGCCGTGGCCCGTGCGGCTGAAGTGCCGCAGGTTGATTCCCGCCGCTTCCGCCGCCTGGAGCAACGCCGCTTCGTTGGGTATCTTCACCCGAATGGTGTCGAAAAACGATTCCGTCAGCACCTCATAGCCCAGTTCTTGGAGCGCCTTCGCTGTCAGGCTCGTCAGCGCGTGGGTGCGTTCGGCGATGCGGCGGATGCCTTCCGGCCCGTGGTACACGGCATAGGCGGCGGCCATCACGGCCAGCAACACCTGCGCGGTGCAAATGTTGGAGGTGGCTTTTTCCCGGCGAATGTGCTGTTCCCGCGTCTGGAGGGCCATCCGCAAGGCCCGGTTCCCCTGCTGGTCGATTGAGACGCCGATGAGGCGACCCGGCAACTGCCGCTTGAATTCGTCTTTCGTGGCAAAAAATGCCGCGTGCGGCCCGCCAAAACCCATCGGCACGCCGAAGCGCTGCGCCGACCCGACCACCACGTCGGCCCCCATTTCGCCGGGGGGCTTGAGCAGCGTCAGCGCCAGCAAATCGGCGGCAACCACCACTTTCAGGCCCAGTTCGTGGGCCGTCGAAATCCAGTCCGAGTACTCGAACACGCTGCCGTCGGTAGCGGGGTACTGGAGCAAGGCCCCAAAGAGATTCTCATCGGTCAAATCCACCGTGCGGTGGTCGCCCACGCGCACCTCCACGCCCAGCGGGGTCGCGCGGGTGCGGAGCACGTCGATGGTTTGGGGGTGGCAGAGCGCGGAAACGAAAAAGGTGTGGGCGGTAGCCTTCGCCCCTTTTTTCAGGGCATGAAACAAGTGGAGCGCCTCGGCAGCAGCGGTGGCTTCGTCGAGCAGCGAGGCGTTGGCGATTTCCATGCCGGTCAACTCTACCACGACCGTCTGAAAATTGAGCAGCATTTCCAGCCGCCCCTGCGCGATTTCGGCCTGGTAGGGCGTGTAGGCCGTGTACCATCCGGGGTTTTCAAGGATGTTACGCAGAATTACCGTCGGCGTGTGGGTGTCGTAGTAGCCCGTGCCGAGGTAGCTTTTGAAGACCTTGTTTTGCCTGGCCAGCTTCTTGAAATTTTCCAAAAACTGCGCCTCCGATTGAGCGGCGGGCAGGTTCAGCGGCCCCGGCCGTCGAATGGCCGCCGGGACGGTTTGGGCAATCAACGTTTCCACGGAATCCACGCCAATGGCCTTCAGCATGGCCTGGCGGTCGGTTTCATCGGAATTGGTGTGGCGTTCTTCAAATTTCTCCTGGTAGCGAAGGGCTGCTTGCATGAAGTCTGGCGCGAAGTGTTTCGGAAAAGAAAGTACAAATTTAGGGCAAAAACGGTGCGTTGGGGCCATTGGTTCGGAGGGCGTTCAAACAAAAACCAAACCCCGCGAGAGTTCTAAAACTCTCGCGGGGATAAGGTACTTTTACTTTTGTAAAAAACTCAGGTTGCTATGCTCAGTGTCCGCGCCATCTACGACGGCCAAACTCTGAAATTACTGGAAGAGGTGCCCCTTCAAGGCCCTCAACAAGTCATCGTCACGTTTCTGGAAACTCCCGGGGCCGCGCCCGAAGGTGAGTTTTCGGCTAACGAACTGCACCAACTGGCTCAGCATGGTGGAGGGTTTGCTTTCCTGCACGACGAAGCCGAAGAAGTGTACACGGATGCTGATTTGAAAGAAAAATTTTGAGATGCAACGCGGCACTCTCGTTCTGACGCTTTTCCCGTTCACGGATTTGCAATCGTCCAAACGTCGCCCGGCTTTGGTCATTTCTGCGCAAGCATCGGCCAGTGGCGATGTCATCGTTGCGTTCGTCTCTTCGGTTTTGCCGCTTTCTCCCGCCCCCACCGACTTTGTGGTGCTGCCCTCCGACCCGGATTTTGCGCAGACTGGATTTAGAAAACCTTCCGTCATCAAATTCGATAAACTGGCTACGCTTCACTCCAGCATTTTTACTGGTATTCTGGGAACCGCTTCTCCCCGAATCATGGCCGAAGCCGACCGGCGACTCAAACTGGCGTTGAGGTTGCCGTAAACCCGTCGGTATCCAGGGCCGTAAATGCCGTCAATTCCCGGTTCGTGCGGTACTCATTTTCCATCAGCCGGGCGGCTTCCGCCAGCGACACCGGCGGCACTCCCGGACTTTTCAACGTATCCAAAACCTGCTCGATAACGCTGATTCGCTCGTTCAGGGGCAGTTTATTGATTTCTTTCACCAACACGGAGGTTTCCATAGTTTGCTTGTTTTCAACGAAAATTACGTCTCGTTTGACAACAAAAAAAGCCCCCGTTTTACCGGAGGCTTTGGGTTTCAGGAAAAAAAATTAACGGCTCACCCGCGCAAAACCCTTCACCACCTCCGCAATCTCCGGCAGCAAGTCCGGGTTGTTTTCGATTCCATTGCCCACCACAATTACGTCCGCGCCCGCTTCGAGGGCGTCGCTGGCTTTGCGGGCCGAGTTGATGCCCCCGCCGACGATAATCGGCGCTTCGACCGACTGCCGCACGGCGGCAATTAGGCTGAGCGGCACGGGGCGCGGGGCACCGCTGCCCGCGTCGAGGTACATCAGCCGCAGGCCGAGCATTTCGCCCGCCATCGCCGTGCAGGCGGCCACGCCGGGTTTGTCGGCGGGCAGGGGCGTGGTGTTCGAGATGTACGACACCGTGGTTTGCACACCCGCGTCCACCAGCAGGTAACCCGTGGGCAGCACTTCCAGGCCGCTGCGGCGCACGATGGGCGCGGCCACGACGTGTTGCCCGATCAGAAATTCCGGGTTTCGACCCGAAATCAGGGAGAGAAATAAAATCGCGTCCGCCGTTGGCTCGATGTGCAGGTTGCTGCCGGGGAAGAGAATCACGGGGATGTCCGTGTGCCGTTTGATGACGGCAATCACCTCCGCCAGGGCGTAGTTGGTGATGAGGCTACCGCCCACGAAGAAGAAATCCACGCCGTGGCTGACGGCCTGATCAAGCAGGGTGGGGAAGGTGTCGAAACTGATTTTGTCGGGGTCGAGTAGAACCGCGAAGGCCTTTCGCCCGCTGCTTCGGTGGACGAGCAGCCGGTCAAGTACGGGAGTGGGCATGGATACGCTGGTTGAACTGGGCGATGAGATCGGGGAGTTTCTCGCGGGCGGCGGCCAGCAAAAACGATACCATCGCTCCTTTAATGGCGGTTAAAAGCGGTGATGGTGCCAGTTCCTCCGCCTCGGTGGGCGGGTCCGTTGGCTCCTGGGGAGCCGGGGTACTGTTTTCAGGGTTGCCCCCAGCCGAGGCGGGCGTCAGGAGCCGGAACAGCCCGTAGGCCACCAGCACCGTCGCACCCACCACGAGGGCCGTTTTGCCCAACCGGGCAACATCGTCGTTCGGGGTCGTTGCGGATTCGTCGGTCTCCGGGTGCCGACTGAACCCGGAACCAAGCGGAGGGGTACTCATGCGGTAAAAAACAAGTTCAGGGCCGTTTTTCAGCGGGAAGCCCGGCTTTGCCCGTCAAAAGTACAAAACGAAACGGAAAGGTGGGAAGGAGTTTGAGGGTTTGAGGGGTTTGAGGGGTTGAAAAGGTTTGATGAAGTTTGAGAGTTTGACGGGTTTAGTACCACCTCTTTCAAACCATCAAACTTCGTCAAACCTTCAACCTACTTATTCCCCCAACGCCCGATTCGGGTTAATCAGATTCCCAAAAAACAGCGCATTCAAAAACAACTTGTTCGTCCCGTACCAGAAAGCGCGAAAGTTGGGGTTGTCGGTGAAGCCAATCACGTTGCCGCCCCCGAAGCGCGTCACCACGGCGGCGGGGGTACCGCGCAATAATTTTTCGTTGCGGGCGGAAATGTAGCCGCTCAGCAGCGGGCGCTCGGTGTAGCGCAGCGGCGCGGCGTAGGGGTCCTTCAGTTTTTCGAGAAACACCGTGTTGTCGCGAAACACGGGCAGCGCGGCCTCGCGGTAGCCGTAGCCGAGCGGGTGGGTGACGTCGAGCGTGGCCTGGAAGATGGCCCCGCCGATTTGCTGGGCGCCCCGGTATCGCTCGGCCAGCACGTAGGGTTTGCTGCTGGCGGTGTCCGCCGGAATGCGCTTGATTTTCGCCGCCGTCAGCCCTTTTTCGCTCACCCAGTTGAGGGCGCTGCCCAGGGCCACGAGCGTGCCGCCGGCCTGCACCCAGCGTTTGATTTTGTCTTCGTTGAGCTGGTCGTAGCGCCCGGCGGGGAGGATGAGCAGGTTGTACTTGTCGATGGACGCGGTGTTGACCGTCTGGATGTCAGTCATCGGGATGGGCAGCGACACGCGGGTATCGAGCAGGTGCCAGATTTCGCCCGCGTCGCTGGCTTCCACGCCGGGGCCGGCCAGCAACAGCGGGCGCGGCTGGCGCAACCCGGCAAACTGGTTGGAACCGAGGTCGATGCCGCTGGGTGTCAGGCCAGTTTTCAAGGCGTAAAAATCAGTCCCGTCCGCGTCGGCGAGGGTTTGGAGCAGGGCTTCCAGCCCGCCACTGGCGTTGATACCCAGCGAAACTTCCACCGCTCCGTACGAAAATTGCCGCTGACTGCCATCGGCGAGGACGCCGGTGAAGGGTTCGGTGGCTACTTTGAGTTTGTACCCGCGCCGCATCAGTTCGTAAGCCGAGCGCGGGGCGAAATACCCGTCCCAGTCGAAGGCGTAGGCTACGGTACTTTTGCCCACCACTTTTCCTTTCGGAAATTGGGCGTCCGTCACCTTCTCGCCCAGCGCCAGGGCGGCGCGGCTTTCGGCGTAGGGCAGGTTGAAGCAGAGCGGCATCGCCCACGACGAAATGTCGTAAAACAGGCTGTCGTCAAATGTCGTCCGTTTCTCGAACATACTCCGAATGAGCCGGTGCTGGGGCTGGGTCATCGGTACGGCGTAGGCTTCGCCTTTTTTAAACGACTTGCCGTCGAGGGTCAAGTCGGCACTGAGTTGGTAGGCGTCAATTTCGTTGCGGCGCAGGATGTTCAACATTTCCCACTGCCGGGCCTTGTCGAGGCTGCCGCCGATGACGTAAGTCTTCACCGGGTCAGTCGAAGTTTCCCGGTAAAAATTCCGCTGAAACTCCAGCAATTCGCGGCGCATCGCCTTCACGGCCTTCATCGTTGAAAGCGACACGGTGAACTGGTTGCGAATCGTGAAGGGAAACGTCACCACCCCGTTGGGGCCGTCCTGGGCGTGGCCCCGCGAACTGGCTTGTTCGAAGAGAATGCCGATGCAGCCGTTCACGTCGGGGTAGGTCGAGCCTTTGCCGTAGTAAAAATCGTCGAAGCTCTCCTGGGTGTAGTACAGCGAACCGATTTGGTCGAGGGCGGCGGCGTGGTAGTTGCCGATTTGGGCGGTCAGTTCCACGTTGCGCTTCGGCGTGAGCGGGTGTACGCGGCTCAGGATGCCGGGCTGGAAAAAGAACGTCGCCCCGGTGCCCATTTCGTGGTGGTCGGTGAGCACGTTGGGTTTCCATTCGTGAAATTTCTTCATCCGCGCCTGGCTCTCCGGGTGCTGCTGGTAGAGGTAATCGCGGTTGAGGTCGAACCAGTAGTGGTTGGTGCGCCCCCCCGGCCAGGGTTCGTTGAACTCCCGGCTGAGCGGGTCGGTCACGAGGTGCTGGCTGCGGTGGGTATTGACCCAACTCGTGAAGCGGTTGGAGCCGTCGGGGTTGATGGTCGGGTCGAGGAGAAAAATGGTTTCGTCGAGCAGCGAGTCGATGGCCGGACCCTGCGCGGCGGCGAGGTGGTAGGCCGTGAGCAACGCGGCGTTGTTACCGCTCGGCTCGTTGCCGTGAACGGTGTAGCCCAGCCACAGCACGGCGGGCATGGCGCTCACGTTGAGCGAAGCCGAAACGGCGGGGTCGGAGAGTTGGCGGTGCTGGGCCTTGAGCGTTTCCCGGTTCTGGATGTTTTTTGGCGAAGAAATCGTGAGCAGCACCAGCGGGCGGTGTTCGTTCGTGCGGCCGTACTCTTCCATTTCGATGCGGTCGCTCAGTTCGGCGAGGCGGCGCATGTACGCCACTTCCTGGTCGTGGGTGACGTGCCATTCGCCGACCTGGTAACCCAAAAACTGCTGCGGGGTGGGAATTTGGGCGTTGTAACTCACGCCGCCGGGCAGGTAGTAACTCAGCGGCACCTGGGCGCTGAGGCCGGTCCCAACAAAAAAAGCCAGCGAAGTGGCTTTTTTCAAAAGAGAGTAAAAAAGACGCATGAGAAGGCCCCCCAACCCCCGAAGGGGGAGTTTTAAGTGCAAAAGAAAAGCCCCCTCCGGGGGATTGGGGGCCTGGCTTTTTTTTACGGTTGCCGCCGTAACTTAGCTTCGATGGTTTGCTGGGTGTGGGGCACCAGCCGCAGGCGCTCTTTGGGAATCAGCCGCCCGGTGTCGACGCAGACGCCGTAGGTGCCGTTTTTGATGCGAACGAGGGCGTTTTCTAATTGGGTGGAGTACTTCTGGAGGCGGGCGGCCAACTGGCTGTTGTTTTCGCGTTCGCTGGTGTCGGCCCCGTCTTCGAGCAGTTTGGTGTTCCCAGAGGTGTTGTCGGTACCCGAATCGTTTTTCTTGTTCAGGGTTTCACGGATGTACTTCAGTTCGCTGCGGGCATCCTCCAGTTTTTTCGAAATAAGCAATTCAAATTCCCGCAACTCCTCTTCGGAGTAGCGGGTACGCTCTTCTGTTTGGTTCATCGTGGTGGTCGATTTACTGGTAAAAAAACGGGTATGAACAGAAGTGGTCCGGTTGCAGTAGCTACAAAGTTAGGTTGGACACCCCGGAAACCAAATCAGGGTAAAAAAATATAACGCGCTCGCAATGCCCGTTGAGCGAAATAAATTCGGCAAAAATGCAATTTCGCCAAATACCCCGGAGGCGTTTTTGTTAAACACATTTTCAAGCAAAATTCGGGTCTGAAAATGAGTGGTTTACCAAGCCTACTTTCGGCTTGGTTTTCTCGTTCTAACGGGGCTAAGTTTGCGCCCATTCCTTAAACGTTCTTTCCAAAGAACTATTTTCTACCAAAATATTGCAACCATGAGCTACCTCGAACCAGCTCCGATTAAGGATAAAGAAAACCCGCTCGAAAGCATGATGCAGCGCTTCGACCAGGCGGTCAGTCTGCTCGGCATCAGCGAGGAAATGTACTATATTTTGAAAGTGCCGCGCCAGCAGGTCATCGTGGGCTTGCCCGTGACGATGGACAACGGTTCGCTGCGCGTGTTTGAAGGCTACCGCGTCATTCACTCCAACATCCTCGGCCCCTCCAAAGGCGGCATTCGCTTCGACCCGGCGGTGAACCTCGACGAGGTGCGCGCCCTGGCCGCCTGGATGACCTGGAAGTGCGCCGTGGTGGATATTCCCTACGGCGGCGCCAAAGGCGGCGTGGCCTGCAACCCCCGCGAAATGTCGGCGGGTGAAATCGAGCGGTTGATGCGGGCCTACACCGTGTCGATGCTCGACGTCTTCGGCCCTGACCGCGACATTCCGGCCCCCGACATGGGCACCGGTCCCCGCGAAATGGCCTGGCTGATGGACGAATACTCGAAGGCCAAAGGCATGACCGTCAACGCCGTGGTAACCGGCAAACCGCTCGTGCTCGGTGGCTCACTGGGCCGCACCGAAGCCACCGGGCGCGGCGTGACCGTGGCGGCGCTGGCGGCGATGGACAAAATGCGCATCAACCCCTACCGCGCCACGGCGGCGGTGCAGGGATTCGGCAACGTCGGCTCGTTTGCGGCCTCGCTGTTGCACGAGCGCGGCGTGACCGTGACGGCCATCAGCGACGTGAGCGGCGGCTACCACAACGACAAGGGCATTGACATCATCGCCGCGATGAAGTATCGCGACGCCAACAAAGGCACGCTGGAAGGCTTTACCGGTGCGGAGAAAATATCGAACGAAGAACTGCTCTCGCTGGCCGTGGACGTGCTCGTGCCCGCCGCGAAGGAAGACGTGATTACCGACGAAAACGCCGGGAGTATTCAGGCCAAACTCATCGTGGAAGGGGCCAACGGCCCGACCTCCGCCTCCGCCGACGAAATCATCAACGCGAAGGGCATCGTAGTCGTGCCCGACATCCTCGCCAACGCCGGGGGCGTGACGGTGAGTTACTTTGAGTGGGTACAAAACCGCATCGGTTACGGCTGGACCCTCGACCGAATCAACCGCCGCGCCGACCGCGCCATGAAAGACGCCTTCGACAAGGTGTACAACGCCTCCCGGCAGTACAAAGTCTCGCTGCGGATTGCCGCTTACATCGTCGCCATCAAGAAAGTGGCCGAGACGTACAAGTACCGGGGAGGGTACTGAAAAGTGGGTAGTTGGCAGTTGCAGTTGGCAGTTTTAGACCCACTGAAAATTTCGGTAGCCGCACCTTGAACGATTTTCACCAATTTTGCCAGCGTTTGGCTAAGCGCTGGCAATTTTATTTTTCTCAAAACCGGGTTCCGGGTCGTGGTTCAACGTTGACTTGAATTGAAAACTGGGAACTAAAAACTGTAAACTGACGGATGACGATTCACCGCGAAGGCATTTCCATTCTGCTCGCCACCCTGCTCGTGTTGGTGCTGCTCAACAGCGGCTTGTACTATTTTGCGCCGGAACAAATCCTCCTCCGGCAGGTGCTGGTGGTGCTGAGCCTCGCAGTGTATTTGCTGGTGCTGCAATTTTTCCGCAACCCCCGCCGCTCCACGCCCATCGACGAAAAAACCATCATCGCCCCCGCCGACGGGAAGGTGGTCGTGATCGAAGAAACGGTGGAGGGCGAGTACTTCAAAGGCCCGCGCCGTCAGGTTTCTATTTTTATGTCGCCCGTCAACGTCCACGTCAACCGCCACCCGGTTTCGGGGGTAATCAAGTTTTTTCGGTATCATCCCGGCAAGTACCTCGTGGCCTGGCACCCCAAGTCGAGCACGGCCAACGAGCGCACGACCGTCGTGATTGCCACGCCCTCGGGCGTGGAAGTGCTGTACCGGCAAATCGCGGGCGCGGTGGCCCGGCGCATCCGCTGGTACGTGAAAGAAGGCCAGGACGTCCACCAGGGCGGCGAAATGGGCTTCATCAAATTCGGCTCGCGGGTGGATTTATTCCTGCCGCTCGACGCGAAGATATTGGTGAATCTGAATCAGAAAACCGTGGGGGGGGAAACGGTGATTGCGGAGTTGGCGTGAGTTTTCCCAGCCTGTCGGCAACGCATGAATCAATTGCGCAACATAGTCCAACTGCGTAACTTACGGTCCTCAATCGTTTCACCCGAAAACCTCCCCGTCCGGAGGTTTTTTCTTCTAAACCCGCTCTACTTTTCATGAACAAACTCCCCCAACTCCTCCTCATGGCCGCCCTTCCCTTCGCCGCCGCTGCCCAACTCAAGTACCCCGACACCAAAAAAACCGACCAGACCGACGACTACCACGGCACCCGCGTGGCCGACCCCTACCGCTGGCTCGAAGACGACCGCTCCGCCGAAACCGCCGCCTGGGTGAAGGCCCAGAACGAGGTGACATTTGGCTACCTCGACAAAATTCCCTTCCGCCCGGCACTCAAGGCCCGATTGGAGCAACTGGTCAACTACCCGCGCTACTCGGCCCCGTTTCGGCGCAACGAGTGGTTTTATTTCTCGAAAAACGACGGACTGCAAAATCAGTCGGTGCTGTACCGACAAAAGGGCCTCGACGGCACACCCGAACTGGTCATCGACCCAAACAAACTCTCCGCCGACGGCACCACGCGCCTGGCCGGGTTTTCAGTCTCGAAAGACGGAAAGCACGCCGCCTACGGCCTCTCTAAAGCGGGCAGCGACTGGGTGGAGTACCACGTGATGGAGCTTTCGACGAAAAAAGTGCTCGACGACCAGCTCGACTGGGTGAAGTTTTCGGGCGCGGCCTGGCAGGGGGCCGGATTTTACTACAGCCGCTACCCCAAACCCGAAGGCAGCGCGTTGGTCGCCAAGAACGAAAACCACCAGGTGTTTTTCCACGTCGTCGGCACGCCCCAGAGCGCCGACCGGCTCGTGTACGAAGACCCCGCCAACGGGCAACGATTTCACAGCGCCCAGACGACCGACGACGAACGCTTCGTGGTGCTGAACATCAGCGACCGGGGCAAGGGCAAGGACGGCAACGCGATTTCAATTCTCGACCGGGGCCAGACGGCCTTCGTGCCCGTCGTGAGTGACATCACCGATTTTCAGTACGGCGTCATCGACAACGACGGCGACCGTCTGCTCATCCAGACCAACGCCGTGGCCCCCAACAGCAAGGTGCTGGCCTACGACGTAACCTCGAAAAAGTGGACAACGGTGATTCCCGAAAAACCCGAGAACCTCGACGGCGTCGGTACGGCGGGGGGCAAGTTGTTTGCGCTGTATCAGAAAGACGTGGTGAACCGCGCCTACGTGCATGATTTGACGGGCAAACTCGAAAACGAAGTGCTCCTGCCCGGCCCCGGCACGGTGGGCGGCTTCGGCGGCGAGAAAGAAGACCAATTCGTGTTTTACACCTTCACCTCCTACACCTACCCGCCCACCATTTTCCGATATGATTTGGCGACGAAAAAGTCCACCGTGTTCCGCCAGCCGGAGGTAAAATTCGACCCGGCGGGCTACGAAACGAAGCAGGTGTTTTACCCCAGCAAAGACGGGACGAAAATCCCGATGTTCATCACCTACAAAAAAGGCACGGCCCTCGACGGCTCCAACCCCACGATTCTGTACGGCTACGGGGGGTTCAACGTGAGCCTCAATCCCAGCTTCAGTGCGCTCAACGTGGGCTGGCTGGAGCAGGGTGGCGTGTACGCGGTGGCGAACCTGCGCGGCGGTGGCGAGTACGGCGAAAGTTGGCACCAGCAGGGGATGAAGTTGAAAAAGCAAAACGTGTTCGACGACTTCATCGCCGCCGCCGAGTTTTTGATTTCGAAGAAATATACCTCCCCGCAAAAACTCGCCCTCCAGGGCGGCTCCAACGGCGGCCTGCTCGTGGGCGCGGTGATGAACCAGCGGCCCGACCTGTTTAAAGTCGCCATTCCCGCCGTGGGCGTGATGGATATGCTGCGCTTCCAGAAATTCACCATCGGCTGGAACTGGATTGCCGACTACGGATCGGCCGACAACGCCGAGGAATTTAAGGTGCTCCGCGCCTACTCGCCGCTGCACAACCTCAAGCCCGGCACGGCCTACCCCGCCACGCTCGTCACCACCGCCGACCACGACGACCGGGTGGTTCCGGCGCACAGTTTTAAGTACGCCGCCGCCCTGCAAGCCGCCCAAACCGGCCCCAACCCCACGCTGATTCGCATCGAAACCGCCGCCGGGCACGGGGGCAGCAACCTGCAAAAAGCCATCGAGCAAACCGCCGACGTGTATTCGTTTATCCTGCACAACCTCAGCGTGACGCCCCGGTTTGCCCCAGTCGAACCCGACGTTCGCACGCCCAAAGCGCCCAGCGCCGTCAACGGGAAAAGCACGGGAGGCGGGGGCCCTTCCGGTAAAAAAACCAGTAGCCTCCGGCCCTGAAACGGCTCGGAAAAGCGCTCCTTTTTATCCAAAAAAGAGGGTGGAGTACTGCCAAAAAATGCGTACTTTCAGGGGCATTTCGCAGCACGACTTTACCCTCTTTTTTCATGGAAACCCCTTCAAAACAGCGCGTTTACAACCTGATTATCCTCGACGAAAGCGGGTCGATGGAAAGCATCAAGCAACCCACCATCCAGGGTTTCAACGAAGTGGTGCAAACCATCCGGGGCGTGCAGAAGCAATTTCCCGACCAGCAGCATTTCGTTTCGCTCATTACCTTCAACGGCCTGGGGGTGAAAACCAAGTTGTTCAACGAACCCGCCGAAATCCTCCGTGAACTCGACGCAAGGATGTACCAGCCCGATGCCTCCACGCCGCTCTACGACGCGATTGGCTTCAGCATCAACAAACTGAAAAGCACACTCTACGGCGTCGAAAATCACCACGTACTCGTCACGATTCTGACCGACGGGGAAGAAAATGCCTCGAAGGAATTTTCGGGAAAACAGGTCAAAGCACTGATTGACGAGTTGAAAGACCAAGCCTGGACCTTCACCTACATCGGTGCCAATCACGACGTGGAGAAGGCGGCTTTTTCGCTGTCCATCACCAACACGCTCGTTTTTGAAGCCGACGAAGCGGGCACCCGGGAAATGTTTGCCCGCGACCGCCGGAGCCGTCAGCGGTACAGCGCCAGCATCAGCCGGGGCGAAGATCTGAGAACCAGTTATTTTGTGCAAGACGACGGCGAGAAGACCGAAAGCTGAGGCGGTTCCGACCGAAGTATCAACCCTGAAAATTCTTGATTTACGAAAAAGCCGCCCGGTAAAACCAGGGCGGCTTTTTCTTTGTCCGCCGCTGGCCCTAACTTGGCGACCCGTGTGCCTTTAACCGCATTTCGATTTTATGAAAATCCCCTTGCTACTTGCGCTCTTTCTCAGTTTCGGAATAGTCTCCGCCCAGACGGACCGCAGTACGACTACCCGCTACCAACCCACCTGGCCCTCCATCGACTCCCGCCCCGTACCCGCCTGGTTCGAGGATGCCAAATTCGGCATTTTCATCCACTGGGGCCTGTTTTCGGTGCCCGCCTACAGCCCCACCGCCCGCGATGGCGTGGGCGTGTACGAGCGCTACGCCGAGTGGTACTGGCGGCGCTGGCAGGAGCCGGGAAACAAAACCAATCAGTTTTTCAAAGACTTTCACGAGAAGAATTTTGGCAAGGACTTCAAGTACCAGGATTTTGCCAACCAGTTTAAAGCCGAACTCTTCAAGCCCGACGAGTGGGCCGAGGTCTTCAAACAGTCGGGCGCTCGGTACATCGTGCTGACGAGCAAGCACCACGAAGGCTTCCCGCTCTGGCCCAGCGCCCAGTCCTGGAACTGGAACGCCGTGGACGTCGGCCCGCACCGCGACCTGGCGGGCGATTTGACGAAGGCCGTGAAAGACAAGGGCCTGCGCATGGGCTTTTACTACTCGCTCTACGAGTGGTACAACCCACTCTACCGCGAAAACGTGGGCCGCTACGTGGACGAGCACATGATTCCGCAGATGAAGGATTTGGTGACCCGCTACCAGCCCGACGTGGTTTGGACCGACGGCGAGTGGGACCACCCCAGCGAAACCTGGAAAAGCACCGAGTTTCTGGCCTGGCTTTTCAATGATTCAGCCGTAAAAAACACGGTGGTTGTCAACGACCGCTGGGGCAAGGAGACCCGCTCGAAGCACGGCGGCATTTACACGACCGAGTACGATTTGGTTCACGAAGGCAACGCCGAAGGCACCCAATTCGCCCGGCCCTGGGAAGAATGCCGGGGCATCGGCGGCTCGTTTGGTTACAACCGCAACGAGAATCTGGCCGATTATTCGACCTCGAAAGAAGTGGTGGACATCCTCATCGACAAAGTGGCGCGGGGTGGCAACCTGCTCCTCAACATTGGCCCCACCGCCGACGGGCGCATCCCGGTCATCATGCAGCAGCGCCTGAAAGACGTGGGCGACTGGCTGGCCGTCAACGGCGAGGCCATTTACGGCACCCGCGCCTGGGAAAAAGCCCCGAAGGTGGACAGCAAGACGAAAGTCTATTTCACCAAAAAAGGCAGCGACCTCTACGTGATTTCCCGCGAATGGATGCCTATGATAGCGGTGGAAGGGGTTGGAACGCCCACGAAAGTGACGATGCTGGGTTTCAACGGTCCGGTAAAATCGGCGGGAAAGGGCGGCAAGCTCACCCTGACGGCCCCGGTCGTGACGCCCGCTACGGTGCCTTGCCAACACGCTTGGGCTTATAAACTGGAAGGTGCTTTGCGGTAAAAAACCATCTAAACCGGGTACATGATTCTAAAAATTGAAAGAGCCTGTCATCCTGAAAGGACCTTGTTGGTTAAGTCTGGGGCTTCGGGAATCGCTCCAGTGCACGAACAAGGTCCTTCCAGGATGACATTTTTTTTGCTAGGTTTCGTCTTTTTCCTCCTCACCGCCTGCTCGCCCAGTCCGAAAACCGACGCCAGCGGCAACCCACTCGAAACCACCCTGAGCGGCGAAGCCCTAGCTCACCAGCACTGCCAAAGCTGCCACCTATTCCCCGAACCCGCCCTGCTCGATACGGCCACCTGGCGCTGGGGGGTGCTGCCCAACATGCGCAAGCGGCTCGGGCTAAGTCAGGAGTCGATGTTTTCGGGAATGTCGCCCGACGACATGGCGGAGGTTGCTAAAACCGACGCGTACCCGATGCAACCCCAACTGGCCGAGGCGGATATGCGCAAAATCGAGGCGTACTACCTCCGCCACGCCCCCGCCGCGTTGCCGCCCCAACCCGCCAAGCCGCCCGTGCTAACGGGCCTGCCGGGGTTTGACGTGACCATCCACCGCGTCGCCCAAAACCGGTTGCCCATTCTCACCCAGGTAAAAATCGACCCCGCCCGCCGCCACACTTACTTCAGCGACCAACTGGGCCGGGTGCGGATTTTCGACCAAGCTTTCCGGCTCCTGGACAGCCTGCGCGCGCCCACGGCGGTGTCGGAAGTATTGCCCCAAGCCAACGGCAACTACCTCGCCCTCACGATGGGCATCATGTCGCCCAACGATCTTGCCCAGGGCGGGCTGTACGAATTCGCGCCCGGTCAGCCGCCCCGTCGCCTGCTCGACAGCCTGCGCCGCCCGGTTCACCTGAGTCAGGCTGATTTGAACGCCGATGGGCTACCCGACGCCGTCGTGTGTAGCTACGGCAATACACTGGGACGGCTGAGTTGGTTTGAGTTTCCCCAAAACCGGGAGCCGGTCGAGCACCTGCTGGCCGAACGGCCCGGTGCCCGCTGCACCACCGTCGCCGATTTTACCGGCGACGGCAAGCCCGACGTGCTGGCACTCTTCGCGCAGGGGCTGGAGGGAATTTCGCTGTTCGTCAACGAAGGCGGCGGAGAATTCCGGGAAGAGGTGCTATTGAGTTTTTCGCCGGTGTATGGCTCCAGCTACGTGAGCGCCGTGGATTTTGACCGCGATGGCGACCTGGATTTGCTCTACACCAACGGCGACAACGCTGATTACTCCTACCGCCAGAAGCCTTACCACGGCGTGCGGTTGTTTTTGAATGATGGGAAAAATCACTTCAAACAAGCCTGGTTTTTCCCCCTCCACGGTGCCCAGCAGGCCGAGGCCCGCGACTTTGACGGCGACGGCGATCTGGACATCGCCGCCATTGGCTTTTTCCCAGCCCCAACTAAGCAGCGCGAAGGCTTTGTGCTTTTAATGCAAATCAGCCCGCTCACCTTCAATGCCCACACCTTCGCCGGGGCCGAAGAGGGCCGCTGGCTCACGATGGCCTGCGCCGATGCCGACGGCGATGGCGACGACGACGTCGTGCTGGGTTCGTACCGCCGCCCCGGCATGGGGTCGCTGAATGCGCCCGATAAAGGATTTGCGGAGTGGGTATTTTTGAAGAATCGGTTGAAAAAATGACTACCTTCCGCTGACTGGCATTGCGAGCGCCGCGAGGAATCTCGTTGGCCTGTCAGGGTCGTTCATCGCTAGCCCAGTGGTGGATTACCGACCAATAATTCGGTAATCCAACGAGATTCCTCGTTGCGCTCGGAATGACAAGCCTGGTGAAGTTTTTAAAGAAGTTTCTCCACCAATCGCATCACGCCCAGCAGCCCCTCACGGTCGGTTTCGTTGAAGTCGTCCAGTTGGTCGCTGTCCACGTCAAGCACGAGCGCGACCTGGCCTTGCTGGTTAAATGCCGGCAGCACGATTTCCGATTTCGAGGCCAAACTACACGCGATGTGGCCGGGAAAAGCTTCTACGTCGGGCACGATGACGACCGCTTTCGTGCGGTAGCAGTGGCCGCAAACGCCTTTGTCGAACGAAATCCGGGTGCAGGCAATCGGACCCTGAAACGGGCCGAGCACGAGTTGGCCGTCTTTCACGAGGTAAAATCCGACCCAGAAAAACCCGAAGGCTTGTTTCAGCGCCGCGCTTAGGTTGGCGAGGTTGGCAATCAAATCTGGCTCACCGCTAGTGAGGGCCTCGAGTTGAGGAATCAGACTGGCGTAGATTTCCCGGCGGGAGGTGGTGGTGGGGAGAAGGAGGGTTTCGGCCATCCGTCAGGCAAGTTGATTTTTAAAAAACCGCCCAAGCCAACTATCGGCAGCAGGCACCCGCCAGCTTTTCCGAAAATCCCCTATCCTGGGCACAAGGTTGTTGAAAATCAGCGTTTCGGGCGTCAAAATGCCTCCGGTCACCGCCTTTTTTACTTGAGCAACGGGCAGAGTTTGCACCGCCTCATTTTGCAAAAACGCCACCGAGCGGTCGAAGAAGTCAAGGTTTATTTCCGCGCCCAGTTCCTTTAACCAGCGCGTCGAGGCGTCGATGGAGCAGCCGCTGGGAAGGGCCTGGGTTTCGTCCACCGCTACTACCACAAAGCGGTGGTGAAGCACCCGCACCGAACCAGCCAATGGGTGGCCATGGGCGGCCCATTGCGCGGTTTGATTTTCCAGAAACAGTTGCACAAGCGTGACCTCGGCGTCGGTCAGGGGGCGGTTGGCCTGATAAATCCAGATGCGGGCGTGGTCGGGTTGTTGATCAAAATCGAGTAGCATGGCTCTGTTTTGGTAGCGCCTTCGCGTGAAAAATGAATTTTACGCGAAGGCGTAAAGACGCTGAGTAGTGAACGGTAAACCGTCAAGAGTAGCGAACGGTTCGTCCTCAGGGACGCTCGCCGGTGGCGCAATTACCAGCGCTCCAAGGTCAACCCGTCGATAAAATCGGAAAACACAGATTACAGGGTTGGGTATTTACAGCAAAAACAGTCCTACACGTCGCAAATCAAAATCGACTTCCGCAGCGATTCGAGCATCCCGGCTTTGTCTTTAGCCGTGGGAATGAATTCCTGCCCGATGTAACCCCGGTAGCCCGTTTCAACGATGGCCCGCGCGATAGCCGGGTAGTAAATTTCCTGGGTTTCGTCAATCTCGTGGCGACCCGGCATTCCGCCCGTGTGGTAGTGGCTGATGTACTGCCCATAGCGCCGGATGTTGCGGATGTGGTCGCCGGTCATGCTCTGCATGTGGAAAATGTCGTAAAGCAATTTGAAGTTGGGCGACCCCACCATCTCGCAAAGCACCGCGCCCCACTCCACGGTATCGCACTGGTAATCGGGGTGGCTATCGCGGGAGCTGAGTAGTTCCATCGTAATGGTCACCCCATTTTTCTCGGCGGTGGGCATCACGCGTTTCAGGCCTTTCTGGCAATTGAGCAGGCCCTGGTAGTCGGATAACCCGTTGCGATTGCCCGAAAAACAAATCAGGTTGGTCACGCCCGCTGCTTTGGCCTGGGGGATGAGTTGTTCAAACCCGGCGAAGAGTTTGTCGTGGTTTTTCGGGTTGTTGAAAAAATTCGGCAGTCCAATCCCATCCGACCAGGAATCAGCCTGGCCCATGGCCGAAGTGAGGCCGTATTTTTTGAGCACTTCCCAGTCCTTCGGGCCGGTTAGTTCGATGGACGTAATACCCATGTCTTTGGCGGCCTGGCAGAGTTCATCGAGCGGAATCGAGCCGTAGCACCAGCGCGAAACGGAGTGCTTGAGGTTGCCTTTCAGGGCGGGGGCGGAAGCCGATTCGGCGAGGGAGGCGAGCGGACCGGTCATGGTGAGCGCGGCGGCGGAGGCCGTGGTTTTGAGCAGGTTTCTGCGGTTCATGGTTCAGAATAGGTCGAATGGAAGGGCAAGGTAAGCACGCCCCGACGCTTTCCCAACCAGGTTATACGTCGGCTACGCGAAAGGGCTTGATTTCGATGGAATTCGGGTTCCAGACACCCTGTGTCACGTAAGGGTCGGCCTGTAACCAGGCTTGCAGGGCGGTTTCGTCGGGAAAATCCACGACCATCATCGAGCCAATCATCTGCCCGGCGGCATCGAGCACGGCCCCGCCCAGCACGAAATGGCCATTGGCTTTCAGTTGGCGGGCGGTTTCAAAATGAAACGGGCGGGCCGCCATCCGGCGTTCGAGGGCCTGCTCATCGGTAAAATCGTGGGCGCGGAGGAGGAATTGCATTTTATAGGTTTGAAAAGTTTGAAGGGTTGAGGGTTTGAAGGAACTCTTCAAACCCTCAACCCTTCAAACCATTTTTTCCCGAATCCGCGCCGCCGTTGCCGCCAGTTCGTCCTGGCTTCTTTTTAGTTTGGGCGAGGTAAAACTGACATCGCCGAGGCGGTTCATCGGGATCAGGTGGACGTGCGCGTGCGGCACTTCGTCGCCGATGACCACCACGCAGACCCGGCGGCAGGGCACGGCCTGTTTCAGTGGTCCGGCCAGCGATTTGGCAAACTGCCAAAGGCCATCGTAGGTCTCGTCGTCGAGGTCGAAGAGGTAATCCACTTCTTTTTTCGGAACCACCAACGTGTGGCCTTCGGCCAGCGGGGCGATGTCGAGGAAGGCCAGAAAACGGTCGTTCTCGGCTACCTTGTGCGCCGGAATTTCGCCGTTGACGATGCGGGAGAAGAGGGAAGGCATAGTTTATGAGTAGAGAGTAAAGAGAAGAGAGTAGAGAATCTTTATCTATCCTCTCTACTCTCTTCTCTTCACTCTACCTTGAGATTTCCAGCACTTCAAACTCAATCTTCCCGGCGGGGATGGTGATTTCGGCGATTTCACCCGCTTTTTTACCGAGCAATCCCTTGCCAATCGGCGACTGCACCGAGATTTTGTTTTGCTTCAAATCGGCCTCTTCTTCCGACACCAGGGTGTATTCCATCGTGCTGCCGCTGCGCTTGTTTTTGAGGCGCACTTTCGAGAGGACGGACACCTTCGAGGTGTCGATGGTCGATTCGTCGACGAGGCGGGCGTTGGAGATGACTTCTTCGAGTTTCGAGATTTTCAATTCCAGCAGGCCCTGGGCATCTTTGGCGGCGTCATACTCGGCGTTCTCGCTCAAATCGCCCTTATCGCGGGCTTCGGCAATCTGGTGAGCGATGTCGCTGCGGCCTTTTCCTTTCAGGTCGTTTAATTCGGTTCTCAGTTTGCTGAGGCCCTCTTCGGTGTAATAGGCAACTTTTCCCATGTTCGTTACTCCAAAAAATGACGTGGGTACGTCGGTTCTAAAAAACAAAAAAGAACGGCATCCAGACCGTTCTGCTACGTAAAACCGTAAGGGGCAGAAGTTCAGTCGGAATAGTTCCGGTGGTGTCCGGACGGACGGGCGATGGACGGGCGTTCTTGCTTCATGCGTTAAATCGAGCCGTCAAAAATAACATAATTTGCCGCATCGTACAAACGGGTTCGGTCGATACTCCTTGGTGAATAGTCGTCAGGAAAGCCCATTTTTGCCCCCGAAAGCGAAAGACTGACAACGAACTACGAATGCCCGACAACTTACGTCTGATTTTCATGGGTACGCCCGACTTTGCCGTGGCGAGCCTGCGCCGCCTGGTCGAGGCGGGTTGCCAGGTGGTAGCCGTCATCACCGCCCCCGATAAACCCGCCGGGCGGGGCAATCACCTCCAGCAATCGGCGGTGAAGCAGTACGCCGCCTCGGTGGGCCTGCCCGTGTTGCAACCGGAGAAACTCAAGAACGCGGAGTTTCTGGAAGAATTGCGCGGCTACCGGGCCGACTTGCAGGTAGTGGTGGCCTTCCGGATGCTGCCCGAAGTGGTCTGGGCCATGCCGCCGTTGGGCACCTTCAACCTGCACGCTTCGCTCTTGCCGCAGTACCGGGGGGCCGCGCCCATCAACTGGGCCATTATCCACGGCGAGACCCAAACCGGCGTAACGACGTTTTTCATCCGGCAGGAAATCGACACCGGCCCCTTGCTATTTCAGGAAACCGAACCCATCCACCCCGACGACACCGCCGGAACCCTCCATGACCGGCTCATGCAGCGTGGCGCGGCGCTGGTGCTGAAAACGGTGCGGGCCATCGAAGCAGGCGAATACCCCGACCTGCCGCAGGCCGAAGCCATGGATTCGAAAAAGGCCCCTAAAATTTTCCGGGAAACGGGCGAAATCGACTGGAAGCAGCCCGCCGAAACGATTCGTAATTTCGTGCGCGGCCTTTCACCGTACCCGGCGGCCTGGACAATGCTCGGTGGGAAGACGTTGAAAATTTTCACCGGGCAAATCACCCCACTCGACGAACATCCCGCCGCCGAGCCGGGAAGCTACCAAACCGACAACCGCACGTACCTGAATTTCCGCTGCGCCGACGGTTGGCTATCCGTGGAAGAGTTGCAACTCGAAGGAAAAAAACGGATGGGAGTCGGGGAATTTTTACGGGGAATGAAAGTATGAGCCGATAGTTGGCAACGGTCCGCCGCGCGGGCGATAGTCGTTAGAAAAGGCAGGTTCTGCTAACGACTATCGCCTGCGCGGCGGACCGTTGCCAACTATCGACTCCTTACTAACGACTAGAATGAAACTCGCCCTCATCGCCGCCGTGGCCGAAAACGGAGCCATCGGCAAAGACAACCAATTGCTCTGGCACCTGCCCGCTGATTTGCAGCATTTCAAACGTCTGACCACCGGCCATACTGTGGTAATGGGCCGAAAAACCTACGAGTCCATTGGCAAACCGCTGCCCAACCGCACCAACGTCGTCGTGACCCGGCAGCCGGATTACTGGGCCGAGGGCTGCATCGTGGTGAATTCGCTGGAGGAGGCCATTGCTCAGGCAACCTCAGCCCGCGCGGCGGACCGTCTCAAACCGCGCGGCGGACCGTCTCAACCCTCAACCCATCAACTCTTTGTCATTGGCGGAGCCGAACTCTACGCCCAGGCCCTGCCGCTGGCTAACACGCTATACCTGACCGAAGTAAAGGCCAGTCCCGAAGGTGATGCCTTTTTCCCGACGCTCAATTTGATGGATTGGAACGAACTCAGTCGCCGCCCATACCAACCCGACGAGCGCCACGCCCACGCGTTTGAATTTGTGGAGTTGGAACGAAGTAACCTGTAGAGCAGAATAGAAATTTTCCCGAAAAATTTTGCACCCCTGAACAGCAGTACCTACCTTTCGAGTCCTATCCGCTAAACCTCGCGTAAACCTATTTTCCTGGTAACGTAGTAGCCCGCCTGCTACGTTTTTTTTTGCACCTCCTTCGCGTTTCAGTGAAATTGAATCAACGGCATTCAGCCGCATTTACCAACTTTTTTTCGAAAACCAAACGCTTATTCAAGGGAATCTTCGGTTTCGTGCTTTTCTTTCGGTAGATTCTTAACCTACCGATATGCATGAATTTTTACCACAACGATTCCACGGCGCTCCGTTCGCCGGTCAAGCTGATTGGCTTGGGCGCGGCGGGTTCGCGGCTAGCCGGTCAACTGGCCGAACACCGCTTGGGCGAAACCGACGTGCTGGCCTGCACCGCCGATGCCCGCTCGCTGCACGGCAGCAAAGCTCCCCATAAATTTCTGCTGGGGCACGTCAACGAAACGGCGGGGCGGGGCCACGAAGCGGCGGTGGCCTCGGCGCCTCAACTGCGGCAGGTATTGTCGGCCTCGACCGAACTACTGGTACTGGTGCTTGGATTGGGCGGAACGACGGGCACCGGAGCTGCCCCCGTGCTGGCGCACCTGGCCCGCGAGCTGGGCATTCCCACCGTCGCGGTGGTGACGTTACCCTACGAATTCGAGGGCATCGACATCAACACCCACGCCCGCTACGGACTGCTGGCCCTGCTGGAAGGCTGCGACGCCGTGCTGGTCCACGAACTCGACGACCTGGCCCGGCTTGACGACGACCTGCTGATGAGCGAAGCATACCCGATGGCCGACGAGCGCATCATCCAGTCCGTGCTGACCCTGCTCGAACCGCTGCGGAGTGGCAAACAGGAAGAATTGCTGCGGTTTCTGAGTGGAGCCGGTCAACTTTTTTTTGGATTTGGCCGGGGTCGGGGGCCGCATCGGGCCAAACGCGCCGTGCGCCGGGCCGTTGATTCGATGGTGTGGAGTGAGGCCCAGGT
This sequence comes from uncultured Cytophagales bacterium, assembly GCA_964244295.1. Lineage (GTDB taxonomy): Bacteria > Bacteroidota > Bacteroidia > Cytophagales > Spirosomataceae > JAJAZB01. The sequence continues at coordinate 24,474 of CAXTIG010000042.1, read as the reverse complement.
ACTCACCCCGGCCCGCCCGGAAGTGCTCCTGCGCATGGGCTTCAGTCGGCACTGCGCGCCGAGTTTGAAGGAGCAAAAAGCGTTGGTGAAAGGGCTGGGCAGCCTGGGCAAAGGCAACGATTCCCACCTGTTTTTTACCCTCGACGACACCTGGCGCGAAGAACTCGACTGCTCGGTGTTGGTGAAGTGGGGGGAGGGGGAGTGAGGAGTTTAGGGTTTTAGAGTTTAGGGTTTTCAGTTGATGAAACCGCAGGAACTGAAAACCCTAAACTCTAAAACCCTAAACTCCTCACCCTTTCAGAAACCTGACCAGCAGAATTTCTGCCAGTAAAAACCCCAGTGCGGCCAGCAGGAAGTATTTCCAAAGGCTGAGGCCGAGGTTTTGTTCGCGGAAGGTTTTCACGAAATCGGCATCGGTGGCGTTGTCGAACACCTGCACGTTTTTCTGATTGGCGAAACGGCTCCGCAGTTCCTGGGGAGTATAAAACTCCAGTTTCGATTCCTCGTCGTCGTGGTTGAAGGCCAGCAGGCGTTCGGGGCGGTTGTCGAGGGTGAGTTCGTAGTAGCCCGCTTCGAGGGTTTGGCCCTCGTTGAGTTGGTTGCTCTTCGGCAATTCCAGAATCAGCCGGTTGCCGTTCAGGCGCTGCACCGGAATCAGGTCGAGTTTGCCCCGCCGCAGCCGGAACACGGCGTTGGGCGTGGCCCCCGGCACGTCCAGACCAAGAATATTTTCCCGAAACGAATACGCCAGTGGCTCCTGCCGCACACTCAGCGCGGCCAGCTTGTACAGCACCGGCACGAAGAGCGCGTTGCGGGCAAAGTCGCCGAAGGCCGGGTCGAGCGGTCCGCCGAGCAAATACACCGTGCCTTGTCCGCTCCGCGACTGGCTCAGGTACGGACGACCATCGCGGAAGGCGAGGAGGGTTTCACCGGGAACCTGCCAGGTCAGCACCGAGCGGGCGGAGGGCATCGCCAGCGGGTCGCGTTGGGTGGTGTTTTCGAATAAATCAGCGTAAAACGGGCTTTGCTTCGTCAGTTCGGCCAGGGCTTGCGACTCGGTGGAACTGCCCGGCAGCGGCACGGAGGCCCGAATGCCCAGCGCGGCGAGGAACGCCCCGTAAGCCGTGGCGTCGGGTTGGGCTGGGGGAATCACCAGCACGCTGCCGCCGTTGCGCACGAAGGTTTCCAGGCTGCTGCGCAGGGTGCCCTCCACCCGTTCGACGCCCTCCAGCACCACCACGTTGACCGTGCGCACCAGGCCGGGGTCGGCGTTGGAGGCGGGCAGGCTGCGGAGGCGGAACAAACTGTCGTTGGCAAAAACGGCCTCCACGAAACCCGCCGCCGATTTTTGCCCATACAAATGCAACACCGGAATGGTGGGCGCGGCGTTGAGCACGAAGTACGAATCGTTGTCAAACGTAATCGGCGAATCGTCAAACGTGACCCGGCCCCGCTTGTAGCCCTTGCCGCGCACCGTGAAGTTAAACACCGTGCTGACCGTGCCCCGCGCCGGAACCGTGACCGGCTGCGCCGCCACCTGCGCTTCGTCGATGAGGAGTTTCACCGATAAATTCTCCACCGCTTCGCCGCCCGTATTGCGCAGCGTTACGTTGAGCCGGTTGGGCTGCATTTCGCGCACGAAGGGAGTGCTGAGCCAAACCGAATCGACCAGCACGTTTTGCGTGGTTTTGCCCTGCACCGGCACCAGAAACAGCCGGGCGCTCGAATCGATTTGAAGACGGTCGAGCGCCCCGGCGGTGCTTTTCTGAAAATCAGAAATCCAGAACAACTGATTCAACCCCGACGAATGCGGCGCGGCTAGGGCCTGCTGCCGTTGGTACACGCTGGGAAGACTGCGGGGCGTGTGGGTGAAATCGACCCCGGCGAGGCGTTCGCGCACTTGCCCGGTGGTGATCAGGGCGTGTTCGTCGCTGCCGAAGTCGTTGGTGAGGAGTTGGAGGTTGGTGGCGTTGGGAAAGGCCGTGAGCAGGTCTTCGGCCCGGCTGGCGGCCACGTCGAGGGCGCGTTTGTTGTCGAGGTCGTTTTGCAGACTCAGCGAATTGTCGAGGTACACACTCGTCACGCCGCGCCCGTTGAACCCCGCTCCGCTTTTGCTGGGCAAAAACGGCTGGGCGAAGGCCAGCACGAGGCAGATGACGAACAACACGCGGGCGGCCAGAATCAGGTACTGTTTCAAGCGCCGGAAACTGCTCGTGGTGGTGTTGACCTGCTTGAGAAAAGCCACGTTGGTAAACAACACCCGCCGGGTGCGCCGGAAGTTGAACAGGTGAATCAGAACCGGAATGGCGGCGGCAGTGAGCGCCCAGAGGAAGGGGGGGAAGAGGAATTGCATCGAGGATAAAACAGGTCCACTGCCAGAGGCGCAGGGTTCAGCGTTTCCAAAACTAACGAAAAACCCTCCACGGTTCTTCGCGGAGGGTTTCACAAAATTCAAACAAGTTCAGACGGGGCTTTACAGCGTCCGCTTCACTTCCTTCAACTCGTAGCACTCGAAGGTATCCCCGAGTTCGATGTCGTTGAAGTTTCGGATGCTCACGCCGCATTCGTAGCCGGAGCGTACTTCGCCCACGTCGTCCTTGAAGCGCTTGAGGGCGGAAATTTCGCCTTCGTGAACCACCACGAAATCGCGGAGCACCCGGATTTTATGGTTGCGCTTCACGGTGCCATCGGTTACGTAGCAACCGGCCACGGTCCCGATTTTCGATATTTTGAATACCTCCCGCACCTCGATGGTGGCGGTGATGTTTTCTTCCACGCTCGGAGCGAGCAAGCCTTCCATCGCGTCGCGAACGTCGTTGATGGCGTCGTAAATGATGGAGTAGTTGCGAATTTCAATCTGCTCCTGCTCGGCAATGCGCCGGGCGTTGGCCGAAGGCCGCACCTGGAAGGCCACCACGACGGCGTCGGAGGTGGAAGCCAGCAGCACGTCGGATTCCGACACCTGCCCCACGCCCTTGTGGATGATGCGCACCTGGACTTCCTCGGTCGAGAGCTTGAGCAGCGAATCGCTGAGGGCTTCGACCGACCCGTCCACGTCGCCTTTCACAATCACGTTCAGTTCCCGGAAGGTCCCGATGGCCTTGCGCCGTCCGATTTCTTCGAGGGTGATGTGCTTGCGGGTTCGTAGGTTTTGCTCGCGCAAAATCTGCTCGCGCTTGTTGGCAATTTCGCGGGCTTCGCGTTCCGACTCCACCGCGTTGAGCTTGTCGCCCGCCTGCGGAGCACCGTTGAGGCCCAGCACCAGCACCGGCGAGGAAGGCCCCGCCGCCTTGACTTTATGCCCGAGGTGGTCGAACATGGCCTTGACGCGGCCAAAGTTGTCGCCCGCCAGAATCACGTCGCCCACGTTGAGCGTACCGGTTTGCACCAGCACGGTGGTTACGTAACCCCGGCCTTTGTCGAGTGAGGCTTCGATGACGGCCCCGTTGGCGCGTTTGTTAGGATTGGCGGTCAGTTCGAGGAGTTCCGCTTCGAGCAGCACTTTTTCGAGCAAATCCGATACGCCGAGTCCCGACTTCGAAGAGATTTCCTGGGTCTGGTACTTCCCGCCCCATTCTTCCACGAGCAGGTTCATCTGGGCGAGTTCCTGGCGGATTTTCTCCGTATCGGCTCCCGCCTTGTCCACCTTGCTGAAGGCGAACACGATGGGCACGTTGGCGTTCTGGGCGTGGTTGATGGCCTCGCGGGTTTGGGGCATCACGCTGTCGTCGGCGGCAATCACGATGATGACCACGTCAGTCACCTGCGCACCCCGGGCACGCATGGCCGTAAAGGCTTCGTGACCCGGCGTGTCGAGGAAGGTGATGCGCTTGCCCGAATCGGTTTCCACGTCGTAGGCCCCGATGTGCTGGGTAATCCCCCCGGCTTCGCCCGCTGCCACTTTGGCGCGGCGGATGTAGTCGAGCAGCGAGGTTTTTCCGTGGTCGACGTGGCCCATGATGGTCACGATGGGCGCGCGGGGCAGGAGATCGGCCGGGGTGTCTTCCACCTCGATCAGCGCCGCTTCGATTTCTTCTTCCGCCGAGACAAACTGCACGGCAAAGCCGAATTCGTCGGCGATGATGGTGATGGCTTCGGCGTCGAGTCGCTGGTTGATGGAAACGAACATCCCCAGGCTCATGCACACCGAGATGACCTCGTTGACCGACACGTCCATGAACGAAGCCAGGTCGTTGGCCGAGATAAACTCGGTCACTTTCAGGTTTTTAGACTCTTCCTGCGCCTGGAGTTCCTGGGCTTCCCGTTCTCCGGCGCGGGTCCGGCGACGGTCGCGGCGGCGGTCGGCTCCGAAGTTGGGGCGGTTGGTATTCCCGCTCAACCGGGCCATGGTGGCCTTGATTTGATCCTGAATCTGCTTATCGGAAGGCTCTTCACGACGCACGCCCGGACCGGCGGGACGGTTGCCCGTCGCGCCCGGACCCGGACGATTCCCGCCCGGCTGGCCGGGACGATTTCCTCCGGACTGACCGGCGGGGCGGTTGCCCCCCTGCGGCGGACGATTGCCGCCACCTTGCGGAGCATTGCCAGTATTGCCCGGCCCGGCGTTTCCACCCGGACGAGCCTGGTTGCTAGCGCCCTGTCCACTGGTGGCTTCGGGCTTGTGAATGCGTTTGCGTTTTTTCTTATCGCGGTTGTCCGACGAAGCCACCGGATTCGGGTTGCGGCCATTGCCCCGCCCGTTGTTGACGGGCAGTTCGATTTTGCCAATCACCTTCAGCCCTTGCAGGCGGTCCGCTTTGGCTTCAATAAGTTCTGGCTCCGGATCCTTCTCTGGCTGCAGAGCAACCGGAGGCTGGGCCGCCGGTGGGGGTGTTGTCGGCGTTTTCGTTTCGATGGGTCGCGGTGCCGGAGTGGGTTGGGGTGTCGGTTTGGGTACTTCGGGTTGGGCCGCACTCGGTTGGGCCGCACTCGGTTGGGCCGCACTCGGTCGGGCCGCGTTCGGTCGGGCCGCGTTCGGTTGGGCCGCAGTCGCTTGGACTGGACTCGACGGAGCCGCACTCGGTTGAGGAACTACCGGCGTTTTCGCTTCTACGGGTTGTGGTGCCGGAACGGGTGGTGCCATCGGCTTGGGCTTGGGCGCTTCAGGTCGGACCGCGCTCGGTTGGACCGCAACGGGTTGCGCACTCGGCTGGGGAACCGGAGCGGGTGCCGGTGTTTTAGCTTCGGCGGGTTGGGCCACGATCGGGGCCGGGGCTTCGGGAGCCTTCGCCGGTTGCGGGGCTGGAGCGGGCCGGGCCGGATTCAGATCGATTTTACCCAACACGGTCAAACCCGGCAGGCGGGCTTCGGTTGGTTCGGGTTCGCGCGCAGCGGGTGCCGGGGCGGGTACGGGTTTCGGCTCAACCGGCGCAGGCGCGGCCACCACCGGGGCGGGTGCCGGGATTGCGGCAACGGGTTTGGGTAGTTCGGGCGCGGGAGTCGGCACGGGTGCCGTCGAGCGCGGGGGTTCGGGCCGTCGGTACAGCGGCAGGTCGTCGTCGACGGGCCTCGTGACTACCGGTTCGGGCGCGGGTCGGCGGGCTTCCTGGGCGAGCAGGTCGGGTCGGTTGTAATGCTTCGACAGCAACTGCAACTGTTGAGCGTTCAGCTTTGCGTTGGGGTTGCCGTCGAATTTGAATCCGTTGTCGGACAGAAACTTAACAATGGTTGCCGTACCCACATTGAGTTTCTCTGCCGCCGGTTTCAATCGCATTGTTTGTTCTTCTGCCATGTGTTGGGTTTGAGAATCGCGTTCGCTCAAATGCGTTTAGATTGGTTGTTAATGGGTATTTTCTGGTCATTGGCTGCGGCCTCAGGCCGCGATTCGGAGGCTGGTTGCCGGTAGTCCTCAGCGGTTCCGTTGGTGCCAATTTACCACGAAACCCTAACGACCCGCAACGAACTTAGTCAAACTCCTGCCGCAGAATGTCGAGCACGTCGCCGACGGTTTCTTCTTCTAATTCGGTGCGGCGCACGAGGTCTTCCTGCGAAAGGGCCAACACCTGCTTGGCGGTGTCGAGGCCCACGCGGCGGAATTCGGCGATGATCCAATCTTCGATTTCATCGGTGAATTCCGACAGATCTACGTCTTCATCGTCCACGACCCCCTCCACATCGCGGAACACATCGATTTCCATGCCGACCAAGCGACCAGCCAGTTTGATATTTTGCCCGCCTTTGCCGATGGCCAGCGACACCTGATCGGGTTTCAAAAACACCGATACGCGTTTGGCGTCGCGGTTGATGTTGATCGAGGTCAGTTTGGCCGGGCTGAGGGCACGGGCGATGTAGAGGTCGAGGTTTTCGGTGTAATTAATCACGTCGATGTTCTCGTTCTCCAGTTCGCGCACGATGCTGTGAATCCGGCTTCCCTTCATCCCCACGCAGGCCCCGACGGGGTCGATGCGGTCGTCGTACGATTCCACGGCTACTTTGGCGCGTTCGCCGGGTTCACGAACAATCTTGCGAATGGTGATGAGTTGGTCGGACACCTCCGGAATTTCCTGTTCAAACAAGCGCTCCAGAAACACCGGCGAGGTGCGCGAAAGAATAATTTTCGGCGTACCATTCACCATCTCCACCTTGTGGATCACCGCCTTCAGGCTTTCGCCTTTCCGGAAGCGATCCTTCGGAATCTGCTCGCCCCTGGGCAGGCTGAGTTCGTTGCCCTGGCTGTCGACGCAGATAATTTCCCGGCCTAGAATCTGGTACACTTCGGCGGTGACGAGGTCGCCCACCAAATCCTTGTATTTTTCGTACAGGATTTCTTTTTCTAAATCTTTGATTTTTTGAATGAGCGTCTGCCGGGCCGTCTGCACCACCCGCCGACCGAAATCGTCGAGTTTTACCGATTCGGCTACTTCTTCGCCCACCTCGAAATCCGGCTCGATTTTCCGGGCTTCCGCCAGGGGAATTTTATCGAAATCCCAGATGTCTTCCGAATCGTCGTCCACGATTTCGCGGGTGCGCCACATTTCGAGGTCACCGTTGTCGGGGTTGATGATCACGTCGAAGTTTTCATCGGCCCCGTATTTTTTCCGAATCATGGTCCGGAACACGTCTTCCAGAATCTTGATCATCGTTGGACGATCAATGTTCTTGTCCTTCGCAAAATCGGCGAAGGAGTTAATCAATTCGGCACTGTTCATGTCCGTAATGGAATCAACTGAGTTTTATAAAAAAGCGCGAGAGGGCGCTTGGAGGTTTCTTTTAAAAAAAGCTGGTTCCTTCAGTGAAACGAAACCAGCACCCGGCTTTGGGCAATGCCCTCGAATGGTACGCTGGTTGGCTCCGTAGCCAGCACCTTTTTCGGGGCTGGCATCGGTTTGCCGGGGGTCGTCTTACCGGGCGAGCCGCTGCTTTTCGTATGTTCTTCGAGAATCAACAATCCGTCGTCCTGCACTGCTTCGAGCCGTCCGGTCAGGGTAGAACCGTCGCGGAGGGAAACCACAAGCGTGCGACCAACGTGGCGCGGGTACTGGCGGGAGAGGGTAAGCGGAAAGTCGACGCCGGGGGAAGAAACTTCCAATGTGTAAGCGTTTTCGATCACGTTAAGTTCCTCCAGCCGACTCGCCAACTGGCGGCTGATTCGGGCGCATTCCTCAATCAAAATGCCCGTATTGCTGTCGAGCAGCACAGTAATTTTGGTTTTTAGCCGCGAATCGCTCACCTGTAGATCCGCCACGAAATAGGTGTCGCCCTCCAGCAGCGGCTGAAGAAGTTCCTCTATCTTTGCTCGTAAACCCGGTGCCTGTGATTCCATTCAGTACGTTAAACAAAAAAGAGGAGTGCAGTGCCCCTCTTTTCAGCATTCAGAAAAACCGCACAAAAGTAAGTGTATTTTCCTGAAAAGGCAACGGTTGTTACGGTTACAGTCGGTAGTCTGCCGGAAACCGAAACCTGTGGAGGGCTTTTTCGTAGTACCCGACTGAATGCCTCAACCTGGCCCGTGACCCACCCACCGTGAATCGTCAATTGCCTATGAAACCTCGGCCCCGGCAACGGGGGAGGCTTACTTCCCTGCTTTCCGTTCTGACCCTCCTGCTCGGCTTGTACACCTTGGGCGTTTACGCGCTGAGTTACACGCTTTGGGTGAAGCATTGGCTGGCGGGTTTTCTGATGCTCTCTCTGCCCGTGGCGATGGCGGGGCTGGTGTTGGCCTTCGTGTATTGGCTCGTCGTATGGCCCGCGCGGGCCTGGTTTCCAATGGGGGTGCTGGTGCTGGGTTGGCCGTTCTGGCAACGGACGCTGGCCTGGCACGCGTCCCATGAGTCGCTCAAGGGTCAGACTTCCCTACGGGTGATGAGCTACAACCTGCGCTATTTCGACGTGGAAGCCTACACCGAGCAAGATCAAACCGACTTGGCTCCCCGGATGGTGGACTGGGTAACGCGTTTCGATGCCGACGTGAAGTGCTTTCAGGAATTCTACAACCGCGACGACCCCGATTTTCCGGCGGTGTTCCGTACGAAGCACCGGTTGGAGGAGGCCGGATACCAGCACTCGATTGTGTTGAAACCGCCGTCCAGTTCGCGAAGGGGACAGGATTTTGTGGGGCTGGCGATTTTTTCGCGGTACCCGCTTATTTCCCGCGTTGAAAAAGTGTTTTCGGCCAATGGCAACGGCTACCTCGTGGCCGATCTGCTGCGGGGCCGGGATACCCTCCGGCTGATCAACGTCCAGTTTTTCTCGATGGGAATTCGGGTGGGGAAAGTGCTGCGGCAGCGCAGTCTGGAAGGCGCCGAGGCCGAAACGCGGGGCGTGGCGCGGCAATTGAAAAAAGGCTTTCAAAAGCGAATCACGCAGATTGCGGAGTTGGAACGGCTGATTCAAACCAGCCCGCACCCGGTCATTCTCTGCGGCGATTTAAACGAAACACCCTACGGCCTGGCCTACGGAATCCTGCGCCGCCACCTGCGCAATGCCTTTGAAGAAGCCGGCCGGGGCTTCGGGTTTACGTACAACCGTCAGCCCAAATTCATCCGAATCGACAATCAGTTTTTCGGGGAAGGAAAAAAGGAGGCCGGAAAAAAGCTTACCGTGCAGCGGTTTACCACGCACTCCGAAGTACGTTTTTCCGACCACAACCCCATTTCGGCGGAGTATGTACTGAAAAACGGTAGCGACGGACTTTAGTCCGTCGACGTGCAGGAATTTCAAGCATGAGCCGCCACCCACACGTCGCCATCCTCGAAGACTTCTTTTTTCCAAATTGGCACCACGTCCTTCAGCGTGTCGATGAGCCAGCGGCAGGCTTCGAAGGCTTCGGCCCGGTGCGGCGTAGACACGGCAATCACCACGGCGGCTTCGCCGATTTCGAGTACCCCCACGCGGTGGATCAACGCCAGGCGCTCCACCGGCCAGCGGCGGCGGGCGGCGGCGGCGAGTTCTTCCATTTTTTTCAACGCCATCGGTGCGTAGGCTTCGTATTCGAGCCGCACGACACGTTTTTGGGCGGTCTGGTTGCGCACGGTGCCGATAAACACGTCCACCGCCCCGGCGCTGCCGGTCTGAACGTGCGCCAGCGCGGCGGCAAGATCGATGGGAGTCTCGGTGAGGAGGATCAATGTGGTAGCGACGGACTTTAGTCCGTCGAACTAGTGAGACGGGGTGACAGGCTGAAAACAGGAAGCAGTCTACGGACTAAAGTCCGTAGCTACCCGCCCGCCACGGGCGGAATCAGCGCGATTTCGTCGCCCGCCCGGATGAGTTGGGGCGTTTCGGCGTACTCCTGGTTGACGGCCACCAGCAGCGAGCGCAGTTCGGTAAACCGGGGGTATTCCGCCCGCAGGCGTTCGAGCAACTGCCCGACCGTCAACTGTTTTTGGGCGGGCAGCGTGAGCGTCGAAGCCCCGACGATGTCGCGGGCCACGCCGAACAGAGCGATGGTGAGGGTTTGAGCCATAGCACAAAAGTAGCCCGCAAAGCGCTTTTCAGCGTACCTTTCGGGCAACTTGATTGAGATTAAAAGCCCCCTAACCCCCGAAGGGGGAATTTCGCCATCGTTGAAAATCCCCCCTTTGGGGGTTAGGGGGCTTTTACAACCAGCATTTTCCGCGTGAGCCTCCTCTTCGACAACCACGGCCGGCCCCTGAGTTACCTGCGCCTGGCCGTGACCGACCGCTGCAACCTGCGCTGCTTTTACTGCATGCCAGAGGAAGGCGTGCGGTATTTGCCGAAAAAGCAAGTGCTAAGTTTCGAGGAAATGGAGCGGCTCGTGCGGATTCTGACCGGCCTGGGCATTCGCAAGGTGCGCATCACCGGCGGCGAACCATTCGTGCGGCAGGAGTTGATGGCGTTCCTGCGAAAACTGCGGGGCATCCCGAATCTGGAGGAGATCGGCCTAACCACCAACGGCGTTCTCACCGCCCCCCACCTGCCCGAACTGAAGGCGCTGGGCGTGACCAGCATCAACCTCAGCCTCGACACCCTCGATCGTCAGCGGTTTTTTCAAATCACCCGCCGCGACGAATTCGACCGCGTCCGCGCCACGCTCGACGCGCTGCTGGCGCAGGACTTCGACGTAAAAATCAACGCCGTCGTGATGGAAGGCCAGAACACCGACGACCTCCACCCCCTGGCCGAACTCACCCGCGAGCACCCGTTGGCGGTGCGGTTTATCGAGGAAATGCCCTTCAACGGTGAAGGCAGTCACTACCCCGTGCTGCACTGGAACCACCGCCGGATTCTGGAGCAACTGCGCGGAGTTTACCCCGATTTGCAAAAACGCCCCGACCCCGATTTTTCCACCGCCGCCACCTACCAGGTGCCCGGCTACCGGGGCAACCTGGGCATCATCGCCGCCTTCAGCCGGACGTTCTGCGGTACCTGCAACCGCATCCGGCTCACCGCCCAGGGCGAATTGAAAACCTGTCTCTACCAGTCGGGTGGCCTGCAACTCCGCGACCGGATGCGCGAAGGACTTTCCGACGAAGCCCTGGCCGACCTGTTTTTGAATGCGTTTCAAACCCGCCCCCGCGACGGCTTCGAGGCCGAACGCCTCCGCCCGGATGCCGTTCATGAATCGATGACGACGATTGGGGGGTGATGGCCGTGCAGAGGTAATTAGGGATTGGGTAATTGGGTTATCAGGTAAAGAATAGCTTTGGAATCAGTACCCGCTTACCTGAGTTGCTCAATCCCTAATTCCTACTTACTTAAGGGTGCGTTTGGTGGAAATCCCGGCGATTGTTTACCTTGCCTCCGCCGTTTTCGTTCGGGCCGAACTGAGCCGCAACCAGTGGTATTTCTACGCACCCGACGAAGAAGTGACCCGCCGGGAACTCCCCACCGGTGTGGATGCGGTGCTTCAGGAGTACAAGCCCAACGCCGCGCTGCGCAAGGCATTTTTCAACGCGCTGCGGGCCTACGATGCCAGTCTGACGGAGCAGTTTAAGGCCAAGCAAACGCGCGCCGGAGGCGCTGAAAAACTGGCTCCACGAAGAAGTGATGCGCCGCCTGCCCTACCCGATTTCGGAGCCGCTGCGCAAGCTGTTCTGCCCTGCCCTCTCGCCCGAAGGCAAACTTCTGCCCGTCGGCTGCACCCACGAGCGGCTCGACCACTACGTTTCGCTGTTTGAATCGAGCGTGGATTTCCTGGTGGTCGCGCTGCTGGCGCAGGTGGTCGACCGGCTCATTCGGGCGCACAAGGAAGGTACAGTGCTTAACCCCGACCTGGAGGAAACCACCCAGGTGCAAGCCCTGCTGACGGAAGGCTGGTCGGAACTTTCGCCCCCGGCCCTGGTGCGGGCGCTGAAGCACCTGAGCCGGTTTCTGGCCGATAGCCAGACCGCCCTGTTCGTCACCGAAATGCAGGAACTGGCCGGGCAGTTTGACGGAAAAACCTCGTTTTACGAAAGCATCGTGTTTTTTGATGACCTCCGCCGTCGGCTCGCCGACCCAGCGGGGGTGGGCAACATCCCCTCGCTCTGCCAGGTGGGCGAAGACCACCTCGTCGAACTGAGCGACCGGCTCGGTTTCTGGGCCAACTACCAGTTGGAGTCGTACAAAAACATCCGCTTCGTCTCCTTTTTCCACCGCCCGCCCGCCTACAGACACGAGCGTGTGGTGCTGCGCACCAGCCAGAGTTACCGCCTCGACGAAACGTATTTTCAGGAAGTCGATTTAGGCGAACTCTGGGAAAGTCAGTCGGTTTTACTCGTCAAAACCCAGCGCGCGGGTACGCCCACCGCCGGAGCACCCGCCGGGTTCCTCAACCTGTCGCCCCTGCTCATTGACCGCGACGTGTACCTCAAGAGCGACAACGCCGTGTTCGACCTCTACAATTTCCACTCCGACCCCCGGAAAGTGGGCTGCGGTACCGGCACATTGCCCGGCCCAAAGACCCGCTGCTGGTGATTGCCCAGGACGACGGCGAGTTGCTCCAGCAACAGGATTTCAGCGTGTTGCGCGAACAAATCCGAATGCTGCGGAGCCTGCTGACCCTGCCCGAGGAGCCGCTGACGAGCACGCGCGGTGTCCGGGCCGTCGTGCCTGAAATCACGGAGGTGTTGCCGGAAAAGGATTCGTTGAAAACAGGAAACATCAACTACGTCCACGCGGTCCCAAAGGTCCAACCTCCGTTTCTGACCCGTGAACTGAGCGAGTGGTTACCCGACACGGGCGTCCCCATTGTGAACGACACCGGTTCGCCCGTGCCGATCAAACTGAGCGTCGAGCCGGGCAAGTGGGCGGACTTTACCCTTAAAAAATAGTCTTTCGTTTATACGTTTCCCAGTTCAAACGCCCGCCTTGAAATCCGAACGACCCCGGCGCGAAGATTTCAGGTCGAGTGGGGCGGATTTTACCGGGTTCGTTTCAACCCGGCCACTCAATCGGTTGAGTTGAAGCATTAACGTGATTTCAACTTCCCGGAAGTTTTAAACCCGTTGGGGAGCAATTCCGGGAAGTTGAAATCACGTCAGCATCAGCTTCAATGTCGCGATAAACAAGCCCGTCGCTAGTGCGTATCGGAGCGTCGGTACGTTGAACCGCCGCGCACCCACGTAGCCACCCAGCAGCCCGCCCGCCAGCGCCACGGCCAGCCAGGTGAGCGTTTGCGAGTCGGGGGTGTACCCTTTCAGCAAGAGTTTGGAAAGTCCCGAAAGGGAATTGACGAAAATAAACAAGGCCGAAATCGCCGCCGTTTCCTTCAGCCGCGCCCAGTGCATCAGCAGCAGCACCGGGCTGAGCAGAATGCCACCGCCGATGCCCAGCATTCCCGAAAGCAGGCCGATGAGGGCACCCGTCAGCAGGGCAGCGGGTAGCGGAACGGGCCGGAGTTCGTCTTCGGTGGCGCGGGGTCGCCAGAGCATCCGGGCAATGGCCAGCAGCAGGCATACGCCCAGCAACTGCTTGTACAGCCCCGCGCTCAGCGGAATACCCGCCCCCACGAAGGCCATCGGCACGCTCGCCAGGGCGAAGGGCCAGAATTTTCGCCAGACAAAATGCCCGCCCCGGTAAAAATTCAGAAATGACACCATCGACACCACCAGGTTGAGCATCAGCGCCGAGGATTTCATCAACTCCGGCGCGGCCCCGAACAGCGCCAGCACGGCCAGGTAGCCACTCGCCCCGCCGTGCCCGACGGAGGCGTATAAAAAAGCCACGGCACCGAGGCAGCAGAGCAGGAGGGTAGCAGATTCAGGGTTCATGCCCGTTGTTTTTTTTCTTAAAACTGGAAAATCAACGGGATAAATGGGCAAGCACCGGGCATAAGTTTTTGCAGCTTCCCAACTGAAAACTCAAAACTCAAAACTGAAAACTGAACATGGATTTTGGCAAAGTTGACAACCCGGATTTGATCGATTTCACCCTCCCGCCCGACCACCCCCAAACGGCCATCACCCTGGCCGAAAGCCGAAACAAGTCGTTGCGGGTGTACGTGGGCCTGCCGATTTGGGCGAACAAGGAGTGGGCCGGGAAAATTTACCCCGGCACCGCCCGCGACAAGGAATTTCTGCACTACTACACCCGGCAGTTCAACACCATCGAACTAAACACCACCCACTACCGCACCCCCGACGAGGCCACCATCCGCCACTGGAAAGCCGAGGCCACGCCAGGGTTTCGGTACTGCCCGAAGTTTCCGCAAGTCATCAGCCACGAAAAGCAGTTGCTGAACGCCGAGGAGTTGACGCACGAATTCTGCGACCAGATTCTGGCCCTTGATAACCACCTCGGTATGAGTTTCTTGCAACTTAGCCCGTACTTCGCTCCCCGGCAGGTGAGCGCGTTGGAAAAGTGGTTGGAAACGTTGCCTGAAGGCCTGCCCCTGGCCGTCGAATTCCGCCACCCCGATTGGTTCCGCCCGGAGGTTTGGCAAAAAACGCTCGACTTGCTCCGCACCCACGACACGGCCACGGTCATTGCCGACGTGTCGGGGCGGCGCGACGTGTTACACCAGAGCCTGAGCATCCCGACGGCCTTCATTCGCTTCATCGCCAACGAAGGCCACCCCAGCGACCACGCCCGCGCCGACGACTGGATACGCCGCCTCAAAACCTGGATGGACGCCGGGCTGGAAACGCTCTACCTCTTCATCCACAGCGGCGGGGACAACGATGTAGCCCCCGAACTAGCGGCCTACTGGATTCGCCAACTCAACGCCTTCTGCGGGCTGAACCGGGCCGAGCCGAAGTTTTTACCGAAAGTGGTGCAAACCAGTCTTTTTTAGAGATGAGAGTAGAGAGGTGAGAGTAGAAAAATTGAAAACTCTCTACTCTCACCTCTCTACTCTCATCTCTAAATGACTTACTTTTGCCCCGTGAACCAGCCGCAAAAATACCACCTCCATCACGTTTCCGCCGTTCGGTAGGGCTAATGGGTGTTTGCTGAGGTTCAAAAAAAATTAGTTTGAACGCATTCCCAAAAGCCTGATTCCGATCGAGTCAGGCTTTTTTAGTCCAGCCCCGTGCGGCGTCCGCCCTAACCCCCAAAGGGGAAATTTTAGCGTAGCGACAACGTAATCCCCCTTCGAGGGTTAGGGCGGACGCCGCACGGGGCTGCCTTTTTTCCCATGAAAACCGTCCTCCTCAAATACAACGCGGGCAACGTCCAGAGCGTAATGTACGCCCTCGAACGCCTCGGAGCCAGCTACCTCTGGACCGACGACGAGGCCGAAATCCGCAGCGCCGACCGGGTGATTTTTCCGGGCGTGGGCGAGGCCAGCACGGCCATGAACCACCTCCGCCAAACGGGCCTTGACCGGGTGATTCCCAACCTGAAACAACCTGTACTCGGCACCTGCATCGGGATGCAACTGATGTGTCGGCACTCGGAAGAAAACGATACGACGGGCCTGGGCATCTTCGACGTGGACGTGCAACGCTTTCCGGACGGCACGCTGAAAGTGCCCCACGTGGGTTGGAACAACCTGACCGACCTGCGCACGCCGTTGGCCGAAGGCTTGCCCGAAAGTCCGTTCGTGTACTTCGTCCACAGCTACTGCGCGCCGGTGTGTGAGTGGACGGTGGCGACCTGCGAGTACGTCGTGCCGTTTTCGGCGATGCTGCACCGCGCCAATTTTTACGCCGCCCAATTCCACGCCGAAATCAGCGGGGACGTGGGGGCGAGGATTCTGGAGAATTTTTTAAAGGTGGCTCCGACCTCTGGTCGGAGTTCGAACGCGAACCTGTAGTCCGCAGGCCGAAATTTTCCATCCAGTCCGCCTACTCGAAACTCAACCCTACTCCGACCAGAGGTCGGAGCCACCTTTATGCACATCATCCCCGCCATCGACCTCATCGAAGGCAAGGCCGTCCGGCTCACCCAGGGCGATTATTCGCGGAAAACCGTGTACAACGCCCAGCCCCTCGATGTCGCCAAACAGTTTGAAGACGCGGGCCTGACCCGCCTGCACCTCGTGGATTTGGACGGGGCGAAAGCCAAACGCATCGTCAACCACCGGGTGCTCGAAGCCATTGCCGCCCACACCCGCCTCCACGTCGATTTCGGCGGGGGCGTGCAATCCGACGACGACCTGCGGATTGCCTTCGAATGCGGGGCGCGGCAGGTAACGGGCGGGAGCGTAGCCGTCAAGAATCCGGCCTTGTTTGAAAGTTGGCTGGCCCAGCACGGCGGTGAAAAACTCATCCTCGGTGCCGACGCGAAGGGCGAGAAAATCGCCGTCAGCGGCTGGGAAGAAGGCACCGACCTTTGGGTGTATGATTTCGTGGAAACGTGGGTGGGAAAAGGCATCCGCTACGCCGTCTCGACCGATGTCGCCAAAGACGGCCTACTGCAAGGCCCTTCGTTCGACCTGTACAAAAATTTGCAGGAACGCGCCCCCGCCCTGCACGTCATCGCATCCGGCGGCGTCAGCTCGATGGCCGACATCGAAAAACTGGCCGAAATGCAACTGTTCGGCGTGATTGTGGGCAAGGCGATTTACGAGGGGCAAGTCACGTTGAAGGAATTATCAACCTTTTCACAAGCCCTGTCATCCTGAGCGCAGCGAAGGATCTTGTCGGACTGCCGGAGAGCCAGCGGGGAGCTACCATTGGGCTAACGAAAAGCTACCCGGTAGTCCAACGAGGTCCTTCGCTGCGCTCAGGATGACAGCGAGATGCTAGAAATGTTAACCAAACGCATCATCCCCTGCCTCGACATCAAAGACGGGCGCACGGTAAAAGGCACCAACTTCGTCAACCTCCGCGACGCGGGCGACCCAGTCGAACTCGGGGCGCTCTACGCCGCGCAGGGAGCCGACGAACTGGTTTTTCTCGACATCACCGCCACGGTCGAAGCCCGCAAAACGCTCGTGGAACTGGTGCGCAACGTGGCGCGGGTGGTCAATATTCCCTTCACCGTCGGCGGGGGCATCGGCTCGGTGGCCGACGTGTCGGCGCTACTCAACGCCGGGGCCGACAAGGTGTCCATCAACTCGGCGGCGGTACGCAACCCCGATTTAGTGGACGAACTGGCGCTCAACTTCGGCTCCCAGTGCATCGTCGTGGCCATCGACACCAGAAGAATCGACGGCGAGGACCTCGTCCACACGCACGGCGGCCGCACACCCACCGAACTTCGCACCCTCGCCTGGGCGAAGGAAGTAGAGCGACGCGGGGCGGGCGAAATTTTGCTCACTTCGATGGACACCGACGGCACCAAAGCGGGCTTCGCGCTGAGCCTCACGGCGGAAGTTTCGGAGGCCGTTTCCATCCCGGTCATCGCTTCGGGCGGGGCGGGTACGATGGAGCATTTCCAGGAGGTATTCACCGCCGGAAAAGCCGACGCCGGGCTGGCGGCGAGCATTTTTCACTTTCGGGAAATCGGGATTTTGGAGTTGAAAACCTACCTAAGCGAGGCGGGACTGGCGATGCGGATGTGAGTCGGGATGTCGGAGCAAAGGCGCTACTTTTGTGGCCATGTACGAAGTCATTTTTTCGGAAAAATCGCTCAAAAACCTCAAGGCAATCCCCAAACGGGAAGCTGGGCGGGTGTTGGAAGAAATCGAAGAATTGGCAAAAAATCCGGCAGAGAAGAGCAACGTGAAAAAGTTACACAATCATCCCCTCGCCGTTTACCGATTACGAGTCGGAACTTACCGCGTACTTTTTGACCGGGAAGACCGGCTCCGAATCATTGAAATCATCGACGTAGGCCACCGCAAAGAAGTTTACGAATGAAAGCACAACTCATTGAAGAAAACGGGGCCCCTCGATTCGCCGTGCTTCCGTACAGCGAACGGTTTTCTAAAGAATTGGAAGCCTTCGACAGCCTCGAAGACTTCCTGGATTACGTACACGCCCTCGAAGTAAAGGCGCAGACCACAACCTGGTATTCACTGGAGGAGGTTAAAAAGCAGGTTTTGAATGCCAACTAACGCAAACGAATTGATTCTGAACTTCCAAAAATCCCCCGACGGCCTGCTGCCCGCCATCGTTCAGGATGCCACCACCGGTGTGGTGCTGATGCTGGGATTTATGAATGCCGAAAGCCTGGCTAAAACGGAGGCCGAGAACGTAGTCACGTTTTTCAGTCGCTCGAAACAACGCCTCTGGACGAAGGGCGAAACGTCGGGGAATTTTCTCCACGTCGAAGAAATCCGCGCCGATTGCGACGGCGATACGCTGCTCATCAAAGTCCGCCCCGTCGGGCCGGTGTGCCACACGGGGGCGGATACGTGTTTTGAGGAAGAAAATAAGGGCCAGGCCGGGTGGTTGAATCACCTGAAGGCCGTCATCCGTGACCGGAAGCAGCAAGCCCCCGAAAGTTCGTACACGGCCAAACTCTTCGCCAAAGGCACCCACAAAGTGGCGCAGAAGGTGGGCGAGGAGGCCGTGGAACTAGTCATCGAGGCGATGCGGAACCGGGACGACCTGTTCCGGGAGGAAGCCGCCGACCTGCTTTTTCACTACCTCGTGCTGCTTGAAGACCGGGGCATTGATTTTGACGAAATAATCGCCGTCCTTCGCCAGCGGCATGGGAAATTGAGTAATTGAGTGAGGGAGTGATTGAGTGAGAAAAAAGGCAGGTGTATTTCCTCTCACTCAATCACTCCCTCACTCAATCACTCAATTTTCCCAAGCCGTTTCAATTCCTCAAACCACTTTTTCCAAAAAACATGGGATTTTTACTTCGTTTGCTTCTCACGGCGGTGGCCGTGGTCATTGGAGCCTACCTCATTCCCGGCGTGCGGGTTGATGGGTTCACCACAGCGATTATCGTGGCGTTGGTGCTGGGTCTGCTCAACCTGATCGTCAAGCCGATTCTGGTGATTCTGACGCTGCCCATCACGATTCTGACGCTAGGCCTGTTTTACCTGGTTATCAACGTCATCATCATTTACATCGCCGATTACTTCGTCAGCGGGTTTTCGGTTAGTGGGTTTCTGACGGCGCTGATTTTCAGCTTCCTGATTTCGATTCTCAACGCCGTTTTGGGTAGTTTGGTGGACCGGGATTGATTTTCACACCCCGCCGCTGTTCCACAGGGGCTGTCATCCTGAGCGTAGCGAAAGGACCTTGTTGGACTACCGAGCAGTTGGCCGGTGACCCAGTGGCAGTTGACCGCCGGTAATTAGGCAGTCCAACAAGGTCCTTTCGCTGCGCTCAGGATGACCGCGTGGAAAGTAAGATTTCCGCATTTCCCGCCGGGTCCACGCCCGGCACGTCTATTTTTTGTACCTGTGAAACCCCGCGCTGCTCAAGGCCGTACTGGTAGGTTTTGTCGTAGTACACCAGCGTGATGCGCACGACTTCGGCGTAGTCGCCGCGTTCCAGCGCGTCCAGGGCCAGTTTGTGGCGGTCGTTGCCGAGGCGTTTGCGGATGCGATCGGTAGCGGCTCGCAGGTCTTCCCGCGCAAATCGGCCGTATTCTTCAACCAAGTATGCCACTCGCGCTTCCAGCGGCACGTCGAGTGCCAGCACGGGGGCAGTTAGAAACTGCCGCCAAAAACTCGCAGGAATCAGGCAGCTTCCCACCTTCCGGCTTTCGTCTTCCACCCAAATCCGCCTCGCCGGGTCAAAGCCACGAAGCACGGAGGCCAACAAATTCTCAAACTGTTCGGTCGAAGACTGCGGTGGCTGACCAATCATGCCGTAGGAGGAGCCTCGGTGGTGGGCCAGTCCTTCCAAATCCAGCACCTGTTCGCCGCGCCGGGCCAGTTCGTGCAAAACGTCGGTTTTGCCACTGCCCGTTTTTCCACCCAACACGAGCAAATTCAGCGGCTTTTCAAACGCCTCCAGCACCGCCTGCCGGTACGTTTTGTACCCGCCCGCCAGCGTGAAGACGCGGAAACCGGCGGTTTCCAGCAGCCAGGCCACTGAGCCGCTGCGCATTCCGCCCCGCCAGCAATGCACCAGCACCTCGCCGCCGTCGGAAGCCAGTTCGCGGGCCGTTCGCACGAACCCGGCCAGCTTCGGCCCGACTAGCTCCAGCCCGCGCAGCACAGCCTCGTCTTTTCCGGTTTGCTTGTAAATCGTCCCGATTTCGGCCCGTTCCCCGTTGTCGAACAGCGGCATCGACACCGCGCCGGGAATGTGGGCGTGGGCAAACTCCCCCGGCGAGCGCACGTCGAGCACGGACCGGGTAGCGGCAAGGGCGAGGAAGTCGGCGGGGGGGAGAATTTGGGGCATAGTGTATTACCCCCACCCCCTAAAAGAATTTCATTCTGGGGGGCTTTTCCGGCCTGAAAATTCCAGCAGTGAAAAAGCCCCCCTTAGGGGGTGGGGGGTAAGGCTTTCGTTTCCCGAAGGTACAACTGAATCGTGTTCTCCAGCCCCAGGTACAGCGCAT
The DNA here is from genome assembly GCA_964244295.1 of uncultured Cytophagales bacterium. GTDB lineage: Bacteria > Bacteroidota > Bacteroidia > Cytophagales > Spirosomataceae > JAJAZB01. The sequence goes on along the minus strand of CAXTIG010000042.1, from coordinate 4,236 downwards.
CACAAATCAGCGCGTGGCCGATGGACACTTCGAGCAAACCGGGTACGCGTTGCTGAAAAAACCGCAGGTTGTCGAGGCTCAAATCGTGGCCTGCGTTAAGGCCCAGGCCGAGTTCGCCCGCCCGTTGGGCGGCTTCGGCGAAGGGCGCGACGGCGGCTTCCCGGTTCTTGAAAAAATGCTCGGCGTAGGGTTCGGTGTAGAGTTCGATGCGGTCGGTGCCGGTTTCGGCGGCCCCTTCCACCATCCTCAGGTCGGCATCCACGAAAATCGAGGTTCGGATGCCCTCGGCCTTGAAGGTTTGAATCAGGTCGATAAGCCGCTCGCGGTTTTTGACCGTATCCCAACCCGCGTTGGAGGTGAGCGCCCCGAGCGCGTCGGGCACGAGCGTGACCTGAGCGGGTTTCGTGCGCAGCACCAGTTTCACGAATTTCGCTTCCGTTGGGTTGCCTTCGATGTTGAATTCGGTCGTGACGACTTCCCGCAAATCGAGCACGTCCTGGTAGCGAATGTGCCGCTCGTCGGGGCGGGGGTGGACGGTGATGCCCTCGGCCCCGAAGCGTTCGCAGTCGAGGGCTACCTTCACCACGTCGGGGTTGTTGCCCCCGCGCGCGTTACGCAGCGTGGCGATTTTGTTGATGTTGACGGAGAGTCGGGTCATGGGGTTGAGCAACAAATCAAACAAAAAAGCCGCGCTCCCTTCCCTGAGCACGGCTTCGGTAGGTTCACAACGATTCAATCTGGCAGGACGTACTTTTCAAAAAAAGCCTTTGCCGCTTCGTGTTTGGCCCGCAACGCTTCCTCCACCGATGCGTAGGTTTTGGGGACGGGCTTCGGCCTGGGGGCTACGCGGGGCTTGTCGGCGGTTGTTTTCATGGTTCGAGTTTAGGCAATTGGCTTGGATTAAGCAAGCGGACCGAGAAAGCCACGCAAGGCCGATTAGCCCGAAAGGGTTCCCCGTCAGCCTCTTCCGACAGTCCCTCGACGTAAAATTCATCCTGTACGTCGGCCAGCGACTGGGTGATGGCGATGCGGTACAGCCGGGTGCGAACCGGAGTGCTACCTTGAAACGCCATGATGCTGACCGGGTGCCGACCGAAAACCTGTCGCCTGGTTTGGAAAAAGATCGCCAGAATCGTAAGGAAACGACAGGCTTTCGGCGGAATCGACTTTTTGTGTTTGAGGAGTAGTTGAGGTTATTTCAATGAAAAACCCGGTCCTCCCCCCGCCGCCCCCAGCGCTTTGCCAGCACACTTCCCACCAGAATTTGCAGCGCGTGGTACAGCATCAGCGGCAGCAGCAACACGCCCAGCGAGGCGCTCCCGCCGAAGAGTACCTGCGAAAACACCGTCCCGTGAACCAGTGATTTTTTGGAGCCGCAAAACAAGGCCGTAATCCGGTCTTCCGCCGAAAAATGAAGTAGTCGGCACGCGAGGCTGACGAGGCCATACACGGCCCAAAACAGCACCAGCATCCCCGCCCCCAGCGCGAGAATCGTCCCCAAGCCGAAGGCCCGAAACTGCCCCCCGGCGAAGGATTCGCAGAACGAGGTGTAAATCGTGAGCAGGATGATGCCCTGGTCGAAACTGCGCAAGGCCGCTGAATGCCGCCCCGCCCAGGCCCCCAAACGTGGGTTGAGCGCCATGCCGAGGGCAACGGGCAATGCCACCCGCAAGGCCAAATCGCCCATCATGCCCCAGAGTGGGGAGCCGCCGGATGCTCCGCTGCCCAGCGTTCCCAGGATGGCGCTGACCCAGAGCGGCGTAATCACAATCCCAACCAGGCTCGAAATACTGGCGTTGAAGATGGCGGCGGGCAAATTGCCCCGCGCCAGCGAAACCATCACCACCGACGAGGAAACCGTGGAAGGCAGCGCAGCCAGGAAGAAAATCCCCGTCCAAAGTGGGGCCTGGGTAGTGCCGCTGAACCCACCGCGAACGGCCAGCGCCAGCAGCGGAAACAGCCCGAACGTGGTGACTTGCACGACGACGTGCAGCCAGCCATTGCGCAGCCCCGCCCGGAGTTTCTCCAGACTCAGCCGCAGACCGTAGAAAAAGAAAATGGCCGATACCCCGTACCGGGCCACCGCGTCGAGGGGCAACGGCCCGGCTTTACTGCCGAAGCCGGGGGCCAGGTACGCCAGCCCGACCACGCCGACGAGGCCAAACACAAACCAGTCGAGGGTAGGAAGGGGAGATGATTTAGAAGTTTTGGGCAGCGAATCAGGCATGGGCCAAACCTACAGCTTTTCCCGCTTCGCGGCTACGTCAAAGGCCATCTAAAAACTATTCTATCAATTCGTAAACTGGTGTTTACAATCTGTATCTAAAATTATTGGCTCAGTGATATGAAAATTAGAATTTTTTCTTGTATTCTCTTTTATTAATTCGAGGACATCATTATAGGAAAATGAAAAAGACATAGACGATTCATCTCGAGCGAATCGCTCATGTATAAACAGAAAAAAGGGAATAATAATTTGTTTATTATCAGGAATTTCCTTTTGATTTATCCAATACTCCCAAATTTTATTCGCTTTCCACTCGTTAGTTACCTTATAAAACAACTGCTTCATTTTATTTGAGGTGCCTTTATCAATTTCCACGTTTTTTACAGTAGTGTCTTCAATTGAAATAATTATTACCCCAGCTCTCCTTTGAGGAAAAAAAACAGCGGTATCAGTAGAAAAATATTTCCAAAAGCTTGCTTCAAAATGCTGCGGCATAGTTAATAAGTTTTTCGATTCTTTTTCCTCTATAACTTCTATCCCTTGACAAAGCGCGCTGTAGGAGTAGACTAGAAAGACTATTCCCACAGCGCGGTATTTAAATAAATTTAGTCTAGTAAACATAGCTTTGTACCGGATGTTCCTAATTTAAATCCATCGGCCCTGTATCTTGATTGGCCGACAGTTAAACCGTATGCCGCATTGCTCATACTGTTTATCTGGAGTATCGGGCAATCCGGCCAGAGCAAATGCGTTATAATCTTCTCTCATATGAAGATACTTTTAAAACCTTCTAATCCTCTGGAATACAAAAGCTACATATTAATTTTGACTTCACTATGAATATTTCTCCTTTACTTCGATTGATTTCGATGATAACTGGAACGTATTTTTTATCGAATTGACGTTTTTCCAAATACAGTAAATCCCACACTTTTTTAACACTTATCAAACTAAAATGACTTAAAGATATGGATACTGTATCGGTCAGATGAGCTTGAAAGATAACAGATGCTTTTCTTCCATCTGGCAGAGTTAATTTCGGTTTATAAGTAATTTCTGTTGAATCTTTTGAATAAAATTTCTCAGATCCATCAAACAATATATAAAGCAATTTCTTCGATTCACGTAATGAATCGCGGCTAAAATTCTGTGCATAGCTATTGTGATACGCAGCAGGTAGCCACAAAATTAAAAAAAAGGCAAAATTTAACCTACTCATTATCGTAGCAGTTAGGATTTTCACCAGTAACGAATTCATTTCTTAAAATTGCTAAGTTTTGTTCTGAAATATTTTTGCTTTGTAAGTACCTCGAATAAAATTTTGTGCCTTCTAGACCTCCTAAACATAGTGCGATATATGGTTCGTCTAAGTAACCATTATTAAGTATACTACTGTGTGTTTGTGGATAATTTTTAGCTACAAACTCTTTCAGTCCCCTAACTAAGTCATTCAAATGATTTGCCATATACTCGTGCTGTGCATTAGCAAGACCAACTTCCTCAGCATATGTCATTAGTTCCAATAAAGTAGTAGACTTGTTGTGCTTTGATGGTCAGGGAGTTAGCTTATAGAAAAACTCCAAAGTGCTGCACAGATTCCCAAAACAGTGTCCACTATTAGCGTTTTTTTTAGTCGATTCCGGTTTACTACTTGATGGTATCGTTTCATACCCCCAATGCTATGTTCGACAGCAATTCGCTCTTTTCCTGCCTGCTTGTTGTACTTTTTTTGCTCAACCGTTAATTCCGAAGTTTCTCCTTTCTTCGGTCGTTTTCTTTTATATGGAATCGTTACTTTTTTGCACACATAGTCGTCTACAATTCCTTGAAATCCTAAATCCACGCGTAACTTGATTTTTCCAAACCAGTTGATGCTGGCAGGAAACTCTTTTTTTAGTAAGCTGTAATCCTGCACTTTGCCTGGATACGAACGGCTTAAATAAAGAATTTCTCTCTTTTTTGGTAACTGTTTAGGTACGCAATTTGATCATCCTTTCGTATGGTAAAGA
>CAXTIG010000041.1:12411-68567 GCA_964244295.1 uncultured Cytophagales bacterium | reverse complement strand
TTCCTTCCGAACGCCCGTCGTTGGCATCGCTGCCCCCGTTGGAGACGTAGTAGGTGCGTTGGCCAAAACCCGTCGATGGATCGGCGAAAAGAAACAGTTGAATCAGGCCATAGCAAAAAAGCGCCGTTGCAGAACGGCGCTGCGTTTTTTTAACGTTGCTCATTTCAAAAATTCAGGAAGGTGGGTGGTACTTCCAGGCGCCGTTGGATGAACCGGGTGTGCCGGTACTGCTCAACAAAAAAGTCAGTTCGCGCCGACAGGCCATCGACCCGGCCTAAACCGGCCGATCGTTCGCCTGGAGGTGGCGTGGTCAACTTGGGTTGTGGTCCAACGGAAAACCGGGGTTAGCGTTACGGGTAAACCGAAAACCCTGGAAGGCGTGAAACGCCCCAGGAATCGGGTCCGAAACGAATGAAAAAAACGGAAGAAGTACAGGAAATGCCGCTCAGGGTAAAGCAGCGGGGGATCCGTCAACGCTCCCGAAGACGGTGGCAGTAAGAAGTGGGTGTTTGGCGGGGGGGCTTGGCGGGGGGTTTGGCGGTGGATTCCAGATAAAAGTAGGTACTGGAACTAATAAAAACCACCTAATCGCCAGAAAAAGAAGATTTTGACCACTGCTCCAACGCGTATGATTCCCAAACAGCAAGCTGTTGGGAGTGGCGTGCTTGGTCGAAAAGGCAAAAAACCAAAACACCACCTTCTGGTAAATGGAAATCGGGGATTGGGTGATTGGGTATCTAATCACCCAATCCCCGATTTCCATTTATCGTCACTTAGTGTAAATACTTCGCCCGCAAGGCACCCAATTTTTCCGGCGTCAATTCCATTTCTTTCACCAAAAAGGCATTCATCGAGCCGTACTGCCGGTCGATGGCGGCGAAGGTTTTTCCCAAGTACGCCGGGTCGGCGGCCATCATGCCCCGCACGCGGGTGGAGTCCATCCCCTGCCCGATGAGCGTCTTCATCATCTGCTCACGGCCCGTCCAGTATTCGTTGGTGGCGGCGTAGTCTTTCAGCACCAATTCCTTGCTGACCCCCAGCGCCGACAGCACCAGGGCGGCCCCGATGCCGGTGCGGTCTTTGCCCGCCGTGCAGTGAAACAGCAGGGCCTTGCCCCCGTCGAGGGCCAGCAATTCCTCGAACATCGGTTGGTACTTAGCCTTGAAGTGCGTCGTATTGCCGTAGCTGCTGGTCATCAGCGAATCGCGTCGGGTGGAGTTGTTCATCATCTGACTCATCTGCGAAAGGCGAATGTTTTCGCTGCCAGCGGGCAGGTTGACCCAGCGTGCCCCGGCGGGCAGGCGGTCGGGGTTATTTTTCACTTCGTCGGGACCACGCAGGTCGCAGACGGTGGCGAGGTGGCGGTCGGCGAGGGTGTTCAGGTCGGCCTCGGTGAGTTTGCTGATGTCGGCGGAGCGGTAAATGCGGCCCCAGGCCACGGTTTTGCCCCCGGCGGCGGGGTAGCCGCCGAGGTCGCGGAAGTTGCTGCCGCCTTCGAGTTTCAGGGCGCGGCGGGAATTGTACACCAGCGTATCGCGGTCGGTGGCCTGGGCGACGGTGAAGGCGAGGAGGAAAAAGGGAAGGAGGAAGGGTTTCATTTTTTTGAAAAATTGAAGAGGTTGGAAAAATGGGTGACGGTCAAAGCACTGCCTCACCTCGCGTCATTGCGAGCGGAGATGAAAAAAACGACGCGCAGCGGAGGTTTTTTCACCGGAGCGAAGCAATCCCCCTGCCGGTAGCCGAGATACCTTTCAGGGAGTACGTTTGGAATAGAATGGCACTTGGTTTAGCTCTCTTGGTCTCCGTTGGGGGATTGCTTCGGCTCCGGCCACCCGTCCTCGCTTCGCTCGTACAGGTGGCCTCCGCTCGCAATGACGGGGGCGGGAAGGCTCGCTTAAGCAGGTTTTCAGCTCGGTTTCTCAAAAAATATCCCACCGCACCCCCGCCTGCCCGCGCTGGCTGTACCATTCGGAGTCGGAGATGCGGCGCTCGTCGCCGAGGAAGGTTTGCACGGGCGCATTGGTGAGGTTGTTGATTTCGACGAAGGCCCGGATGCGGGGCGTAATCGTGTACGAAGCCGAAAAGTCCACCGTGAAGTTGGTGTTGGCCCAGGTGTAGAGCCGGGGGCCGAGTTGCTGGCTGATGACTTCCACCGACTTGCCCCGGTAATTCCCCGCCAGCCGCGCCGTCAGGCCCTTGCGTTCGTAAAAAAGAATGGCGTTGAAGAGGTGCTTCGACTGGTTGGGCAGGGGCGTTTTGTCCATCACCACGTCGCTACCCACTGGGCGGGGCACCTCCACCGCCGACTCGATGCGGGTGTAGTTGGCCTCCACCCCGAAGCCGCTTAGGATGCCCGGTAGGAAAGTGAACCGCCGCGTCAACCCCACCTCGAAGCCCCTCAGCGTGGCATTGCGCAGGTTTTGGGGCTGGGTCGTCACCGTCGTCACGCCGCCGCTGAGGGCGACGGAGCGGTCGGAAAACACCACGTCGGTGATGTTTTTGTAAAATGCCCCGACCGTAAACATCCCGATGTTGTCGAAATAATACTCGCCCATCAGGTCGAAATTGTTGGCAAAGGTGGGTCGAAGTTCGGCGTTGCCTTTCGTCACGCTGATGGGGTTGGTCGTCGTGTTGATGCTTTCGGTGGGTGTCAGGTCGGTGAACAGGGGCCGGATGAAGGTGCGGGTGAAGGCCGCCCGCAGGTTCGCGTTCTCGCTCAGTGCGTATTTAGCGTGAATCATCGGCAACAGCGCGTGGTAGTTGTTTTTCACCGTCACGGGCGTGATGCTTTCCTGCACCGTCGGCTTGCCGTCCACTGGCACGGTCTCGCGTTTATACTGCGAGCCGTTGGCGGTCAGCATCGTGTATTCGTCACGCAGGCCACCGAAGATTTTCAGTTTGGGCGTGGCGCTCCATTCGCCCATCACGTACCCGGCAATGACATCTTCGCGCCCGTCGGAGTACGTCGTGGGGAAGGAAGCGGGCGTGGCGTCGCGGAAGTTATTGGCCTTCAGCGCCTCCGGCGAGTACAGGTCGTAAAGTTGCTGCTCGGTGAGGTTGTCGAGGGCGTAGGCGTCGTAGGGATTGCCCAGGTCGTTGAAAAAGCCGCCGCGCAGGGGGAACGGTTCGCGTTCCAGCGTGCTGAGCGGGATCAGGTTGGCGGTGGTGGGCACGTACACCCGGTTGCCGCTGGTGCTGCGCCCGCTGCGGTCTTTGTGGCGAAACTTCGTGCCGACTTTCAGCGAAAATTTCGGCGAAGCCTCGAATTTCAGATTCACCTGCCCCACCTGGTCGCGCTCTTTCGCGCCGAATTGCAGCAACACCAACTGGCGGAGGGTCAGTTTGGCCGGATCGATGGCGTCGGCCACGGGGTCGATGAGGTAGGGGCGGATGCCGAGCGCGTCGTCGCCGGTGCCGTCGGGCGAGTCGAAGGCCAGGTATTTTCGCCCGTCCGCCGCCAGCCCGCCGAAGCCTTTGCTGAGTTTCTGGCGGAAGGTGGCGATGGGCAGGCCGCGCAGGTCGGCGCTGGTGGTGTTGGGCGTTTTGTTGAGGTAGTACTCGGTCGTGTAATCCGAAAGCAGGTAGTCGAGTTTTAGTTTTTTGCCGAGTTGGTGTTCGCCGCCGAGTTCCAGCCCACCGATTTTGGTTTGGTAAAACGAGTAGCGAAAATTCAACTGGTACTCGCTGGTGTTGAAGGCGAAGTACGATTCGTACACGGGCCGGATGTCGTTGAACCTATCGAAAAGCCCGCGCGCATAAATCCGGTTGCCCGCGTTGAAGCGGTATTCCAGCCCGGCGTTGAAGCCGTAGGTCTGGCGTTTGCCCATGTAGCGTTTCATCAGCAAACTGTTCACGGCCACTTGTTGCTGCGGGTCCGTGGCCCCGGTGTTGTAGGCCACCGTGTACTGGTCGGTGCCCCAGTTGCGGTCCCAGATGGCGGCGGCGAGCATCACCCCCAGTTTTTTGCCGAAAAACCGGTCGCCGTACACGACCGAGGCGTTGTAGGTGCCGTCTTTCGAGAGGTTGTTGAAACCGCCCGCCGCGCTCACGTTGAGCGTCCGGGTTTCGGGAGCTACCCGCGTCACGAAGTTGATGGAACCGCCGATGGCGTCGCCTTCCATGTCGGGCGTGAGGGCTTTCACCACCTGGGCGTACTGAATCATTTCCGAAGGCACGGCGTCGAGTACGGCATTGCGCGAACCGCCCACGTTGGCGCTCGGCATCCGGGTGCCGTTGAAGAGCGTGGAGGTCCAGGCGAAGGGCGTTCCGCGCACGGTGGCCTGGTCGGCCTCGCCGTGGTAGCGGGCCACGGCCACGCCCGGCATCCGCTGGACGGCTTCGGCGGCGTTGCGGTCGGGGAGTTTGCCGATGGCGTCGGAGGCCAGCACGTCCATCATCGCCAACGCATTGCGCTTGATGCTTATGGCCTTGATTTGCGACCCGGCCATCGTGCCCCGTACCACCACGTCGGCGAGTTTGGTGCCTTCTTCGGCGGACAGTTTCACGGAAGAAATCTCATTCAGACCGGGTTTCACCGACACGGGAATTTCGGTGGTTTGGTAGCCAATGTACCGCACCAGCAGCGTGGCCTCGCCGGTGGGGACGTTGCTCAGGTGAAAGGCCCCGTTGAGGTCGGTGGCCGCACCGAGGTGGGTGCCCTTCACCTGCACGGTGGCACCGGGCAAATAGCCGCTCCGGTCGCTGACGTGGCCCACGAGCGTGCCGCGCTCCGGGGTTTGCGCTTCGGCAGCGAGGGTGAGGAGCAGCCCGCTCAGGAAGAAAAGTAGTCGTTGTATCATTGCTTTCGGGTGGTTCTGGTTGAAGTCGGGGCAAACCTCGGCATGGCCCCGCACGAATTCGGCCCAGCCGAACGGCGGGGTTCGCGCCGTTCGGCTGGGCCGATGAGTTGTTTTAGTGGTTTGATTTTTAAGAGATTGCCAGTTTTAAGAGATTGTTAAGGATTTAAATTCCGGTTTGTCCGAAAAACCCCCAACCCCCTAAAGGGGGCTTTTCGTAGCTCGAAAATCCAGGCAGGAAAAGCCCCCTTTAGGGGGTTGGGGGTTTTTCGGGGTATCACGACCGCAACCTCTCCGGCTTTTGCGCCATTAAAAACTGCTGGTACTGCGTGGGTGAGTAGCCGGTGACTTTTTTGAAGTAGGTGTTCAGCGTCGTTTTTGACTGAAAACCCACCCGAAAGGCCAGTTCGAGGATGCGCCCGTTGGGTTTGGCCTTCATCAGCCGCTGCATCTCCCCCACCCGGTATTCGTTGACGTAGGTGAAAAAATTGCGTTCGGCTTTTTGATTCAGAATTTGGGAAACGTGCTGCCGGGGGAGTTTTACCCGCGCCGAGAGGTCGTCGAGCGAGAGTTCCGGGTTGATGTAGAGTTTGTCGCGCTGCATCACCTGCTCCAGCAACTGCCAGCCTTCGGCCAGTTGACCCTCGGTCAGCCCCGATTTTTCGTAGGAAACGGCTTCCTTTTCCGGCGCGACCGGCGACGCTTCGGCGGGTTGTACCACGACCGGCAACGCCGCGACCGGGTTTTGGGTAAAGAAAAACCGCAGGCACAAAAAAGAAATCAGCCCAAAAATGAGGTAGGGAAACGTGTGGCTTTCATAAGCAACCCCCAGCCATCCAGCCCCGGCCTTAAACACCTGCGACCCGCCCAGGGCAATCAGAAACAGGCCGCTCACCCGTAGCAGCAACCAACGGTCAACTTCAGCTAATCGACTGACTTCCTGACGATTTTCCCGCCAAATGGCCCAAAGCAGGTAGCCGAAATACAACACCCAGGAGGCCATCACCGAGTTTTTGTACACCGAAAAAATGGTCTGGAACAGCACGAGATTCTGCGCGGGCAGCAGCGTGACGACGCAGTACAAATACAGCCCGAAGGCCGTCAGAAACGGAATCAGGTGCAGGAGTTGGGTGGAGCGGTGCAGCGGTTTGCCGATGGATTGCCGGAACTGAAACAGCAGCAGCGGGCCGTAGCTGAACGAGGTGAAACTGTTGAGCCGACCGAACAAAAATTCGTCGTGCAGCACGCCCAGCAGGTACAATTTGATGCCGAGGTGTAGAATCAGTGCCCCCAGTAAGGCCCGAATGTAGGGGTAGGACCGGCTCTGGTTTCCCCGCAGGGGCAAAAGGTAGAGCACAACCAGCGTCTGCACAAACGCAACCGTCGTAACGAAGAAGACCATGGGCAGGAAGACAAGTTTTGGTAAAATTAGCCGGTTGGGGCCGCTTCGGGCTTGGAGGTTGGGTTAAGAAATTGTGAAGTGATGTACTCGCAAAGACCCGCCCGGTGTCCGTCAGCTAAAGCAAACGGCAAATGGGGAAAGCCCCTTCGGGGCTAAAAGACAACTGATTCGCAGCCCCGAAGGGGCTTTCCCCAATTGCCGTTTGCTTTAGCTGACGGACACCGGGCAGACGTATGAACCCTGCATGAATCCCATCCACCCACGCTTAACAAAAAAATAACCCAGCTTAAGTTTTTGAAAAACAAACAGTTGTGGAAAAACGGCAGTTCACGCCGTTCGGCGCGAACCCATCCGTTCGGCCCGAACGACCCGGCGACGGCAATTGGATAGGTTTGGGGGAAACAAACCAACCCTAACGCCTGATGTCCCTGAAACTTCTACGTTTTCGGAACCGCCCCTTTCCCCCCCTGTTCTGCCTGCTTTTTCTCGGCCTGCTCTCGCCCACTGCCTACGGGCAAACCACCCTGCGGGGCAGCGTCAGCGACGACCAGAACCAGCCCCTACCGGGCGTGAGCGTCATTCTGAAAGGCACGACGATTGGCACCCTGAGCGACGCGAAAGGGATTTTCAACCTCAGCACAACCCGGCCGCTCAGCCCGACCGACACGCTCGTGGCCCGGTTCATCGGGTTCCAAAACGCCGAACTTCCTATCGGCAACCAGCGAACGTTCCGGTTTCAGCTCAAAACGGCCAACCTCAGCCTCAACGAAGTCGTCGTGACGGCGCTGGGGATTCGACGCGAGGAAAAAACGCTGGGTTACGCGGCCACGACCATCAGTGAAAACGCGGTGAAAGACGCCAAATCGAACAACTGGGTGAATACGCTTTCGGGCAAAGTGGCGGGCCTCAACATCCAGGGCACCGGCGCGGGGCCGATGGGGTCGTCCAGGATTACGCTCCGGGGCGAGTCCTCGCTCAACCTCGACAACAACCAGGCGCTCATCGTCGTCGACGGCGTGCCCGTCAGCAGCCGCATCACCGGCACGGGCTACACCTCGCACCTTTCCGCCGACAGCCCCGTCGATTACGGCTCCAGCGTGTCGGACCTCAACCCCGACGACATCGAAAAAGTGACGGTGCTGAAAGGCCCCGGCGCGACGGCCCTCTACGGCAGCCGGGCGGCGGGCGGGGCGCTCATCATCACCACCAAATCGGGGGCGCGACAAGACCGGGGCCTGGGCGTGACCATCAATTCCAACGTCAGCATCGACCAGGTGAACCGCTGGCCCGACTACCAGTTCGAGTACGGCGAAGGCCGCACCGACCTGTACTACTCGTACCTCGACAGCCCCGACGGCCCCAACACCAGTACCAACGTGGCGGCGGGTCGGGCCTGGGGGCCGAAGTTCATGGGTCAGTCCTACTTCCAGTACAACCCCAACGACCCGACCGGCAAGCCCACCGAGCGCACGCCCTGGGTGCCCTACAAAAACTACATCTCCGGCTATTTCCAAACCGGCGTGACGTATTCCAACAGCGTGTCCATCGAAGGCGGCAGCGACAAAGGTTCGGCCCGGCTATCGCTGACCCACCTGAAAAATTCCTGGATTGTGCCCAACACGGGCTTCGAGCGCATCAACGCGGCGCTGTCGGTGAACCAGCGGGTTTCGGAGAAATTGAAACTCAGCGGCAAGGTCAACTACACCAACAAGCGGAGCGACAACCTGCCTGCCGCCGGGTACAACAACCAGTCGCTGATGTACTTCGTGATTATCGGCCCCTCGCCCAACGTCAAGCCGGAATGGTACAAACCCTACTGGCAGCCGGGTCTGGAAGGCGTACAACAGAAAAACCCCTTCAACCCCGGCCCCGACAACCCGTACCTCGATATGTACGAGATGCTCAACAAGATGAACAAGCACGGGGTCATCGGCAACGTCACGGCCAACTACCAGCTCACGCCCAAACTCGAGTTGCTGCTCCGCACGGGCGTGGACATGGCCTTCGAGTTCCGCTCCCAACAGCGGCCCTTCAGCATGACCAAGTTTCCGCGTGGGATGTACCGCGAGCAGAACGTGTTCAGCTACGAATCGAACTCCGATTTTTTACTGACCTACAAAGACGCCATCAGCTCGCGCATCGCCTTCAGCGCCTCGGTCGGGGGCAACGCCATGCGGCAGACCTATGACTTCGCGGGGCTGTACGCCGACCAGTTGGCGCAGCCGGGCATTTACCAGATTTCCAACAGCCTCGACCAGGCCGTGGCCGACCCGCAGAAAACCCGCAAGGCCATCAACAGCGTGTACGGGGCGGGGCAGGTTTCGTTCGACGAAAAAATCTTCCTCGACGTCACGGGTCGCAACGACTGGAGCAGTACGCTGCCCTTCGCCAACAACTCGTTTTTTTACCCCTCGGTGAGCAGCAGCTTTTTGTTGAACGAACTCTTCGCGCTGCCGCAGGCGGTGTCGTTCGCCAAGTTTCGGGCCTCCTGGGCGCAGGTCGGCAACGACACCCGGCCCTACCAGACCGCCCGCTACTACGACCGGATTTACGGCAACAGTTTCACCAACACCTCGACGCTCTTCAACGCCGAGTTGAAACCCGAAATCACGGCGAGCTACGAGTTCGGGCTGGATGTGCGGCTGTTCAAAAGCCGACTGGGGCTGGATTTGGCCTACTACAACAACCGCAGCCGCAACCAGATTCTCGCCATCCCGCTCGACCCGGTGTCGGGCTACTCCAACGCGCTCATCAACGCGGGCCTCATCCAAAGCCAGGGCATCGAGGTGAAACTGACGGGTAAACCAATCAGCCGCCCGAATTTTACCTGGAACACCACCTTCATCTGGTCGCGCAACCGCAGCTACGTCCGCGAACTGGCCGCCGGCATCACCAACCAGACGATTTACAGCCACGGCGGCAACGTCACCATCGAAGCCCGCGTCGGTGGCCGGATGGGGGATATGTACGGGCGGGGTTTCCAGCGTTCGCCCGACGGACAAATCATCTACTCGTCGGTGGGCCTGCCCGCCCCGCTCGACCCGGTGACGAAAGTCTGGGGCAACGCCTTCGCCGATTGGAAAGGCAGTTTGTTGAACGAGTTTACGGTACGCGGCCTGCGCATCAGCATTTTGCTCGACGGACAGTACGGCGGCAGCATGTACTCGCAGACCAACCACAAAAACAACACGCTCGGTAAAACCAAAGTGACCCTGCCCGGCCGCGACGGCGGACTCATCGGCGAGGGCGTGGTGGCGCAGGGCGACGGCAGTTTCAAGCCGAACGCCGTGAAAGTGCCCGCCTCGTCGTACTACGACAACTACTACCAAATCAGCAACGCCGAGGTCAACATTTTCGACGCTTCGTTCCTGAAAATCCGGGAGGCGCGGGTCGAGTTCAACCTGCCGAACGTCGGCCCGGCCGCTTCCTTGCTGGGCCGGATTGGCGTGCGGCAAACGAGCCTGGCCCTGTTCGGGCGCGATTTGGTCAACTTCACCCGCTTCCCCGGCTTCGACCCCGAAGGCGGCAACCTCAACAGCGGCACCCTCACCCCCGGCGTGGAGCTAACCCAGTTTCCGTCCACCCGGACGATGGGGGCGAATTTGACGCTGAAGTTTTAGGAACTGATGTTACGAAATCTACCCGGCACGTCATTGCGAGCGGAGTGTTCAAAACCGATGCGAAGCGGAGGCTTTGAACACGAAGCGAAGCGGTCCGCCGCTGCGGCAATCCCCCCTTCGGAGACCGAGAGAGCCAAACCAAGTACCGCTCGCATCCAACCGTTCTCCCCAAAAGCTATTTCGGTCTTCGGCAGGGGATTGCCGCAGCGGCGGACCGCTTCGCTCCGGCAATCAGTTCTCGCTTCGCTCGTCCTGATTACCTCCGCTCGCAATGACGTGGTAGCGAAGCGCTGATTTGCGTAACGTCGGACAAGGAAAACTCGCCTGGAAAACTCCCAACCCATTTCAAACCCATTTCAAACGACTTTTTCCATGAAAAAAACACTCAAATACTTCCTACTCCTGTTCCCCCTTTGGGGGTTAGGGGGCTTCTCCTGCACCAAAAACTTCGAGGAAATCAACACCGACCCCAACCGCCCGCAGGAAATCACCCCCGGCGTGATGCTGGGGCAGTTGCAGTACCGCATCGTGAACTCTTCGACGGGCGCGGCCCGCTCGTTTACCCACGAACTGATGCAGGTGGACGCCCCGCGCGGCAGCGCGAGCGGCGGCGGGCTGCACCGCTACGTGGTCAATCCCGGCGCGGGGGTGTGGAGCAACTTTTACGGCTACCTCACCGACATCCAGGACATTTACACCATCGCTGACCGGTTGAAGGAACCCAATTACAAAGCCATCGCGCTGGTGTACAAAAGCTGGGCGTACTCCATCCTGACCGACCTCTACGGCGACGTGCCCTACTCGCAGGCCAACCGCGCCACCGAAGGCATCGTGAAGCCCGGTTTCGACAAGCAAAAGGACATTTACCTCCAGATTTTAAAAGACCTCGAAACGGCCAACGGGTTGTTCGACGAAACCAAAGCGCTGACCTACGCCGGGGATTTGGTCTTCAACGCCAATGCGCTGACGGGCGGTAAAAACGCGGGCATTTTGAAGTGGAAAAAATTCGCCAACTCGCTGCGTCTGCGCCTGCTGCTGCGGGTGCTGAAGCGCGACGGCGAAGTGAATGCGCGGGAGCAGATTACCGCGATTCTGGCCGACCCGGCGAAGTTTCCGGTGATGACCGCCAACGCCGACGACGCCATTTTCCGCTACCCCGGCACCTTCCCTTACTTCAACCCCAACTACAACGCCCGCACCCTCGACTGGCGCGACGGCACGTACTACACCGAGTTTTTCCTCAACAAACTCAACGCGGACAACGACCCCCGGCGCGCCATCTGGGCCATTCCGGTTACGGTGGGCGGGGCGTCGGTGTTTCAGGGCATCCAGAGCGGCTACCCGACCACGCTCGAATACGCCGTGGGCAAAAACTCCAGCTACACCGACGCGCTGAAAACCCTGCCCCAGTTGGGCGTGATGCTGCCCTACGCCGAGGTGGAATTCATCAAAGCCGAACTGGCACTGAAAGGATTTGCCACCGGAAAAACGCCCAAAGCGCACTACGAGGCGGGCACCACGGCTTCCATCGTGCAGTGGGGCGCAACGGTACCGGCCAATTTTCTTACGCAGCCGGGCGTGGTGTACAAAGCCGACGCGACGCCCGAACAGCAGTTGGAACAAATCATGGGTCAGAAATACTACGCGTACTTTTTTGTGGATTACCAGGCCTGGTTCGAGAAACGCCGGACCGGTTACCCCGTGCTGCCACGTGGAGCGGGCATCCCCGCCGAAAACAAGTTTCCGAGCCGGGTGCCGTACCCGACCTATCTCCAGTCGCTCAACCCCGAAGCCCTCGCCGCTGCGGTGGCGTCGATGGGTGGGGACAGCCAGGATGGGAAGGTTTGGTGGGAGAAGTGAGAAACCTAAAAAAACAACCTCCATTCAACCATCCCCAATTTTCCCATGAATCCAACCCGTTTCCTCACCCAACTCAGCCTCGCCCTCCTGCTTTCCGGCGCGCTGTCGGCGCAGGCCCCGGCGGGCCGGTTGCGCACGCTCGTCGTGGTGTTCGACGGCCTCCGTCCCGACTACATCCGACCCGAAACCATGCCCCGGCTCTACGCTTTCCGCGAGGCGGGCAGCCACGCCTCCGAACACCACAGCGTGTTCCCGACCGTCACGCGAGTGAACACCTCCTCGTACTCGACGGGCAGTTACCCCAAAACCCACGGCTTGATGGGAAATACCGTGTTTTTTCCGACGGTGAACCCCGTCAAAGGCTTGAACACCGGCAATTTCAAGGAACTGCTCAAGGCCAACGAGGCCAGCGGCGGGCAGTTGCTCACCACGCCCTCGCTGGGCGAACTGCTCCAGGCGGCGGGCGAGCGGATGATGGTATTCAGTTCGGGTTCGACGGGCCAGGCCCTGCTCCAAAACCGCAAGGTGAGCGGCGGGGCGGTCATCAACCCGGGGATGATTTTACCGGAAGAGTGGAAAGAAAAAGTAATCCGGGAAATCGGCCCGCTGCCCGCCCACGGCAAGCCCAACCTCGCCCAGCACCGCTGGATTACCGACGCCCTGCTGCGCTACGGCTTGGTGCCCGACGGCCCGCTGGTGAGTTCCATCTGGTTTTCCGACCCCGACGGCACCGCCCACGCCGAGGGCGTCGGCACGCCGGTGACGATGCAGGCCATCAAACTCGTGGACGAGCAGTTTGGCCGAATCCTGGATTCGCTCCAGTCCCGGAACCTGCTGCCCAACTACAACATCCTCGTCACCGCCGACCACGGGTTTGTCACGAACGTCGGGAAAACCGGACTGAGTGAATTTCTAGTTGAACAGGGCCTGAAAGCGGGCCACGAAAGCGACGACGTGGTGGTGGCCGAAGGAGCGCTTTACGTCAAAAACCACGATCCGGTCCATATTCAGCGCCTCGTCACCGCCCTGCAAGCCCAGCCCTGGGTGGGGGCGATTTTCACGAAAGCCGCCCAACCCGGCGACCTGAAAGGCAGCGTACCGGGTACGCTTTCGTTCGAGAGCATCCACTGGAACCACGCCGAACGCAGCGCCGATATTCTGGTGGACGAAGCCTGGAACGACGACAAAAACAGCGCGGGCTACGCCGGGACGAGTTTCTCACGGGGTATCGCCGGGCACGGAAGCATCAGCCCCTACGAGGTCCACATCGCCCTCATCGCGAGCGGGCCGGGGTTTAAGAAAAGCCACCGGAGCAATCTGCCCACGTCCATCATCGACATGATTCCAACGGTGCTGCACCTGCACCGCCTGCCCGTTCCGGCCACGATGGACGGGCGGATACTGACCGAACTGCTGATTTCGGGAAAACCCTCGCCGGAAGAAGCCCAGCCTCAGCCGAAAACCGAGACCGTCGAAACCACCGCCGCGTACCCCGGCGGCACGTACACGCTGATGCTGGAGCAGACCACACTGGGCCGGTACCGGTACGTGAACTCGGCGCGGGTGAATCGCACGGCGAAGTAAGGTAGCTACGAACTTTAGTTCGTAGAAATCGCCGGGAACGGCTCAAACTGCCTGCGCGCACCGGCCCGTGAGGTTGTTCCCCCTTCCTCCATTCGGTGAACCGAATGGAGGAAGGGGTTCGGTGGAGAATACCGTCAAAAACAAATTCATCTACGAACTAAAAGTCAGCAGTTACCGAATGAAAAAATTCCTCTGCTTGCTCCTGCTGCCAACGGTGGCAATGGCGCAAAAAGCCCCCGCCCTCCAAAAACTCGACGCGGCCCTCGAAGCCCGCCGCGTGATGCTGCCCAACGGCTGGAGCCTCACCCCCGCCGGGCGCTCGCTCGAACTGGGCGACTTGCCGTTGAACATCGCCGTCTCCCCATCGGGCGCACTGCTGGCCGTGACCAACAACGGGCAGGGTACGCAGAGCATCCAACTCATCGACCCGAAGCGGGAAACCGTGCTGCACAGCGTCGAAATTCCGCGTTCGTTTTACGGGCTGAAATTCAGCCGCGACGAAAAATCGCTCTACGCCTCGGCGGGGAACGACAATCAGATTTTGAAGTACGCCATTGCCAACGGCAAGCTCACGCTGAGCGACAGTTTGATTCTCGGAAAAAAATGGCCGGAGAAAATTTCCCCCGTCGGCATCGAGTTGGACGACGCCCGCAACCTGCTCTACGTCGTGACGAAGGAAAGCAACTCGCTCTACGTGCTCGATTTGACGACCAAAGCCATTGTTCACCAGGAAAAGCTGGGTCACGAAGCCTACACCGCCGTGCTCTCGCCCAACCGCCGGGAACTGTACGTTTCGGTTTGGGGTGGAAAATCGGTGGCGATTTTCGACACCGACACCCGGAAAGTGACCGCCACGATTCCGGTGTCGTTCAACCCGAACGAATTGATTTTGAACAAAAAAGGCAGCCTGATTTTCGTCGCCAACGCGGGCGACAACAGCGTGTCGGTCATCGACGTGAAGGCCCGGAAGGTCATCGAAGTGCTCGACGCGGCGCTGTACCCGGCCTCGCCGGTGGGTTCGGTCACGAACGGGCTGGCGCTTTCAGGGGACGAAAAAACGCTGTACATCGCCAACGCCGACAACAACTGCCTGGCCGTGTTCGACGTGGCCGAACCGGGCCGGAGCGTCTCGAAAGGGTTCATTCCCGTGGGCTGGTACCCGACTAACGTGCGGGTGGTGGGGAAACGGGTGTTCGTCGCCAACGGCAAGGGCTTTACCTCGTTTGCCAACCCGCTGGGGCCGCAGCCGGTCAGCCGCACCGTGCGTTCCGAAACCCACGTGGGCGAAGAAGCGCGGCCCACTAGCCGCCTGCAATACATTGGGGCGCTGATGAAAGGCACGATGAGCATCATCGACGAGCCAACCGAGGCCGTGCTGGCGCTGTACGCCAAGAAGGTTTTTACCAACACGCCGTACCAGAAAACGAAGGAATTGGCCGCCGACGGCGAACCGGGAAACCCGATTCCGATGAAAGTTGGCGACCCTTCGCCGATAAAATACGTGTTTTACGTGTTGAAAGAAAACCGCACCTACGACCAGGTGTTTGGCGACATGAAGGAGGGCAACGGCGATTCCACGCTTTGTCTTTTCGGTGAAAAATACACGCCCAACCAGCACGCGCTGGCCCGCGAGTTCGTGCTGCTCGACAACTTTTACGTCGATGCCGAAGTGAGCGCCGATGGCCACAACTGGAGCCTGGGTGCCCACGCCAACGACTACCTCGAAAAAACCTGGGTGGCGGGCTACAGCCGTCGCGGGGGCGTGACCGAGGGTATGGGCCGCCGCCAAATCGCTAACGACAAAGACGGATTTATCTGGGATTTTTGCAAACGAAAAGGCGTCAGCTACCGCAGCTACGGCGTGTTCGTGGACAAAGACAAAGGCAACATTCCGGCCCTCGACGCCGCCCACGTCTGCAAAAACTTCACGACGTTTTACGTCAACAAAACCAAAGACACCACGCGGGTGGGCCAATGGAAACGGGATTTCGACTCTCTGCTCGTGGCCGACGCCGTGCCGCAATTCAACTCCATCCGCCTCGGCAACGACCACACCCACGGGCTGGCCGTGGGGCAAATGACGCCCTACGCCTGCGTGGCCGACAACGATTTGGCGGTGGGGATGCTGGTGGAACACATCAGCCGGAGCAAAATCTGGAACCAGTCGGCAATTTTCATTCTGGAAGACGACGCCCAGAACGGCCCCGACCACGTGGACGCGCACCGCTCGAACGCCCTGGTCGTCAGCCCTTACACCAGGCGGAAGTTTGTCGATCACACGCTGTACTCCACCTCCGGGATGCTCCGCACGATGGAACTGATTCTGGGCCTGCCGCCCATGAGCCAGTACGACGCCGGGGCCACGCCGATGTTCCGCAGTTTCACCGCCACGCCCAATGCCGCGCCGTACCGCGCGTTGCCGAGCAACATCGACCTCGAAACCCTGAACACCGCCCACACGCCCAGTGCCAAAAAATCGGAAGGACTGGACTTCGCCGACGTGGACCGCATCGATGACAAGCTGTTCAACGAAATTCTCTGGAAGGGGCTGCGGGGCGAAAGCGCTGAATTGCCCGCCCCGCGTCGGAGCGCGTTTGTGCGAGTGACGAAGGGGGATGACGACGAGTAAGCGCAGGGTTTAGTCTCATTTCGAGCGTTGGTTTGGGTTTCAAAAAAGCAGCCCCTTCTCCGACCCGATCGGGAAAGGGGCTGCTTTTTTGAAAAAGAAACTTCTAAGCAGTTACGCTACTCGCCAACGAAGCCATTTTGGACTACGAAAACGAAATTGTCATCCCGACGAAGGAGGGATCTCGTCGCATTTCCAAGTCGTTTGGCTATCGGCAAAGGGATCGGGGGGCCAACGAGATCCCTCCTTCGTCGGGATGACAACCCGAGTTTTGCTAATCACTGAAATCCCAAACAAGCTCAGTAATCTCCTGAAACGCCATTTCCTCCCGAACCGACTAAAATTTGACCCGCACTTCTTGGAAAACCAATTTAGTTTGCGATACATTTACGATATCAAATTACTATCAAAAAATCCCATGAAAGAAATTATCATCAAACCCGCTTCCGGGTACATGGCCCTGATCGCAGGTCTGCTTTTGGCGCTTGTCGGTGCCCTAATTTCGGTGAGTATTCCTGGGGTTGGGGTTGTCGTCGGCCTGCTCCTGATGGCAGCTATTGGCGGGGTCTACATCGTTAATCCCAATGAGGGCAAGGTGCTGGTGCTGTTCGGCGATTACGTCGGCACGGTCACGGAATCCGGGTTTTACTGGTCAAACCCGTTTTACACCAAAACCAAAATTTCGCTGAAAGCCCGGAATTTTGAAACGGACAAAATCAAGGTCAACGACCGGCTCGGCAACCCGATCGTGATCGGTGCCGTGGTAATGTGGCGCGTGGCCGATACCGCCAAAGCCCGGTTCGAGGTCGACAACTACGAACAGTTCGTCAAACTCCAGAGCGACACGGCCATCCGTCACCTGGCGGGCAGTTATTCCTACGACCACTTCGACGACGAGCAGGAAGTGACCCTGCGCGGCGGCGGTGAAATCATCCGGGGCGAGTTGGAAACCGAACTCCGGGACCGCCTGGCGAGGGCGGGCGTCGAGGTGATCGAAGCCCGCATCACGCACCTGGTGTACGCCGAAGAAATCGCTCACGCGATGCTCCAACGCCAACAGGCCACCGCCGTGGTGGCGGCCCGCGCCAAAATTGTGGAAGGGGCCGTGGGCATGGTCGAAATGGCCCTCCACCGGTTGGCCGAAAATCAGGTGGTCGAACTCGACGAAGAGCGCAAGGCCGCGATGGTCAGCAATTTGCTGGTGGTGCTCTGCTCCGACCGCGCCGTCAGTCCCGTTGTCAATGCCGGCACGTTGCACCACTGAGTATGGCGAAAGAGAAAAGTCCGAAAAAAACCTTCGTTCTCCGCGTCAACGCTGACTTGATGGCGGCGGTGGAACGCTGGGCGGAGGACGAGTTTCGGAGCGTAAACGGGCAGATTGAATTTCTGTTGAGCGAGGCGTTGAAGAAGGCCAACCGCTCGCCGAAGCAACCCAAAAAACCGGGCACGGAGACATAAAACAGGGGTCACGCTGAGCGGAGTCGAAGCGCAACGTTGTCATCCTGAGCGAAGTCGAAGGACGACAACGTTGCGCTTCGACTCCGCTCAGCGTGACAACGTTGCGCTTCGACTCCGCTCAGCGTGACCCTTTTTCTTATCTCAAATCAATTTTTCGACACCCGCTCCGACTCCACTTCCCCGCCAACCGACTCGCCGGCAGCGCCGTACTCAGCCCCATACAGCGGTTCGTTCACCCAGTTCGGGAAAATCTGGAAGTGTTTTTCCTTCACCAGGCCCACGAGTTCGGCGCGGAGTTCGTCCAGGTTTTGCTTCAATTCGGCGGAGATGAAAACCGACTTCGGTTTTTTGCTGTCGAGAAAACTGCGTTTCAGAAATTCAATCGTCGAAACGCCCTCGTTTTCAGCTTCAAACGCCTCGGCGTCGCTGGGGCGGTAGGCGTCGATTTTGTTGAAAACCAGGATGGTGGGTTTGTCCCCGGCCCCGATGTCGGCCAGGGTCGCATTCACCACGTCGATTTGCTCCTCGAACGAGGGGTGCGATACGTCCACGACGTGCAGCAAAATATCCGCCTCGCGCACTTCGTCGAGCGTCGATTTAAACGACTCGATGAGCATCGTGGGCAATTTGCGGATGAATCCGACCGTGTCGGTGAGCAAAAACGGGATTTGTTCGATGCTCACTTTCCGCACCGTCGAATCGACCGTCGCGAAGAGTTTGTTTTCGGCAAAAACCTCGGCTTTCGCCAGCCGCCGCATCAGCGTGCTTTTGCCCACGTTGGTGTAGCCCACCAGCGCCACGCGCACCATCCGGTCCCTATTTTTCCGCTGGGTGACGGCCTGGCGGTCGATGCGTTCGAGTTTTTCCTTGAGCAAGGCGATGCGGTCGTTGGCAATCCGGCGGTCGGTTTCCAATTCTTTTTCCCCCGGTCCGCGCATCCCCACGCCGCCCCGCTGCCGGCTCAAGTGCGTCCACATCCGCGTGAGGCGGGGCAGAATATACTGCTGTTGAGCCAGTTCCACCTGGGTTTTGGCCTGCACGGTTTGCGCCCGCTGGGCGAAAATATTCAGAATCAGCAAACTGCGGTCAATGATTTTCACGTCCTTCGCCCGCTCCTCGAAGGCCGATTCCATGTTCCGGATTTGCCGGGGCGAGAGTTCGTCGTCGCAAATAATCAAGTCGACGGCCTGGTCGATGACGAAAGCCACGAGGTCCTCGAAGCGGCCTTTGCCAAAATAGGTGTTGAGGTCGGGCCGTTCGAGGCGCTGGGTAAAGCGCCGGACGGTGCGCAGGCCGGAGGTTTCGGCCAGAAACTGAAGCTCGTCGAGGTATTCGGCGGTTTTTTCTTCCAGCTGGTGGGGCGTGGTGAGGGCCACGAGCACGGCGGTTTCGGTGTGTTTTTCGGTGCTGTTCAAAACAATCGGGAGGGTAAAATTTCTCTTTGAATCAAGCCAACAAAAATCGGGCGCGGATGAGTTCGGATGGGGTCAACGCAACAACCTCAACCGTTTTTTTTGAGTTGTGCTTTTGGGGAGGAACCGTTTACTTTACCCGAAATCGACTTCAAAGATGGAAACAACAACCGTGCGACCGCGTCCTCGGAGAACAACTACCCACCGAACCCGTGAGGCAGTGTGGCTGAGTTGGCCCGCCTTTCAGCGAAAATACCTGAGCCGGGAAGACGGATTCAAATACGAGTGGGTGAATGGCGAGGTGGTAAAAACGCGTCAATCCATGAATCAGTACCAGTTATTTATTCTGCTGAACCTGCGCCGGCATTTTGACAGTCTCCGCCAAACCGGGAAAGTAGACGGAGCACTCGAACAGGAAATCGACACCTTTTTTTTAGAAACCATTCACCGCAGGCCGGATGTCGCATATTTTGCTCCAGAGCAACTGGCTCGAATGGCACATGGCACGAACCAGGTTCCATCTTTTGTCATTGAAATCACCTCCGGCACGGATGCCGTCAACCGAGTCACTCAGAAACTCATCAACTACCGCGAGGCAGGGGTTGAAGTGATTTGGCAAATTTTTCCCGAATTCAAAGAAGTCCACGTTTACCACGGCCTAACCATGGCCGTTTACCGGGGCGACGACCGCTGTTCAGCCGCCCCGGCCCTACCCGACTTTGAGTTGTCGGTCAGCGAAGTTTTCAAAAAACCGCCCCTGCCCGAAACGACCTAAGCAAGAAAAACCCGCCCTGCTGAGACCGGACGGATTTTTCTTGCTTAGAACCTAAATTCATTTTTTCAAAACCAACAGCACAACGCCAATCATCGCGGCCAGTTGACCCACCCAAAACACAAACATCCAGCGAACGATTTCGGTCTTGGCTTCTGAAATGTAAAACTTCACCTTGTCGTCGGTGGAATACCGCTTGTCGGCCCGGTCTTCGGTGATGCCGCTTTTCAGGTCGATGTATTCCAAAAGCGCCTTTGCCTCTTTTTCCCCCAACTTCGCTTTCAGCGTTTCATAGGTGGTAATTTCGATGTCCAGGGTACTCATAGCTGGAGTTGTTTTTTGGTAAATATAAATTAAAAACCCACTCCAACGTCGGTTTGCCCCAATCCAGCAACCCAAAACGCCCGCCCCCATCGATGCAGGGCGGGCGTTTTCACTAAAGACTATCGACTGCTGACTATCGACTAATACCGATACATCTCCGACTTAAACGGCCCTTCCACCGTCACGCCGATGTACTCGGCCTGCTCGGTTTCGAGTTTTTCGAGTTTGGCCCCCACGTGGTCGAGGTGCAGGGCGGCTACTTTTTCGTCGAGGTGCTTGGGCAGCACGTACACTCTCTTTTCGTAGCGGTCGGCGTGGGTCCAGAGTTCGAGTTGCGCCAGGGTTTGGTTGGAAAACGAGCAGGACATCACAAACGAGGGGTGGCCCATCGCCACGCCCAGGTTCACGAGCCGCCCTTCGGCGAGCACGATGATTTCCTTGCCGTCGAGGTCGTACAAATCCACCTGGGGTTTGATTTGCTGCTTGCCGGAGCCATAGGTCTGGTTCAGCCAGGCCATGTCGATTTCGTTGTCGAAGTGGCCGATGTTGCACACCACGGCTTTGTCGCGCATGGCGCGGAAGTGGCGGTCGCGGATGATTTTCACGTTGCCCGTGGCGGTTACGAAAATGTTGGCGCGGGGGGCGGCCTCGTCCATCGTCACCACCTCGAAGCCGTCCATCGCCGCTTGCAGGGCGCAAATCGGGTCGATTTCCGTCACCAGCACCCGGCAGCCCGCCCCGCGCAGCGATTCGGCGGAGCCTTTGCCCACGTCGCCGTAACCCGCCACGACGGCCACTTTCCCGGCCAGCATGAGGTCGGTTCCGCGCCGGATGGCGTCCACCAGCGACTCCCGGCAGCCGTATTTGTTGTCGAATTTCGACTTCGTCACCGAGTCGTTCACGTTGATCGAAGGCAGGTGCAGCGTCCCGGCTTTCAGGCGTTCGTAGAGCCGGTGAACGCCCGTCGTGGTTTCTTCCGACAGACCCCGGATGCCCGCGATGAGTTCGGGGTATTCGTCGAAAACCATGTTGGTCAAATCGCCACCATCATCGAGAATCAGGTTCAGCGGCTGGCGGTCTTCCCCGAAAAAGAGCGTCTGCTCGATGCACCAGTTGAATTCTTCTTCGTTCATCCCCTTCCAGGCGTACACCGGCGTACCGGCGGCGGCAATGGCGGCGGCGGCGTGGTCTTGGGTCGAGAAAATATTGCAGGACGACCAGGTCACTTCCGCGCCCAGGGCCGTGAGCGTTTCGATGAGCACGGCGGTCTGGATGGTCATGTGCAAACACCCGGCGATGCGCGCCCCGGCCAGGGGCTGCTGCGGACCGTACTCGCGGCGAATCGCCATCAAACCGGGCATTTCGGCTTCGGCCAAGCGGATTTCCTTCCGGCCCCATTCGGCCAGCGTGATGTCTTTTACTTTGTAGGGGAGGTACGTTTGGGTGGCTTCCATGCGGGGGTTTTGTCAAAAAATAAGAACGCAAAAGTAAGCTAAACTGCGTAGAATTCCGGCAATTCCAGCGACCGCACCGCTGCGGGTATTTATTTCTACACATTTTGGCACGAAGCCTCGCTAGTGCCAATTCTACCCGCTGGCACCCGTTTTTTTGGGGAAAACGTACCCGTCTAAGGTCAGGTAACCAACCCGGCGGCCTCTTTTCTTTTTCCCGTGAATTCTAATTTACTCCTCCACACTTTTCATGAAATCTGTACAGACAGAAACCGCCCCTGCGGTTCAGGTGACGGGTATGGGTGCCCTCCTGCACGAGGAAGGCACCTTTTTTCGCGTTTGGGCACCCCACGCCGACGAGGTGTTCGTCACGGGCGACTTCAACGACTGGTCGCCGGAAGCTA
The DNA here is from genome assembly GCA_964244295.1 of uncultured Cytophagales bacterium. Classification (GTDB taxonomy): domain Bacteria; phylum Bacteroidota; class Bacteroidia; order Cytophagales; family Spirosomataceae; genus JAJAZB01. The sequence goes on along the minus strand of CAXTIG010000041.1, from coordinate 46,858 downwards.
ATCCCCTCCAGCCCGAAGACACCGGCTACTGGGGCGGCAACGTACCCGAAGCCAAAGCCGGTCAGGGTTACAAGTACCACCTGAAAACACCCTTCGGCGAGTTTGACCGCAACGACCCCTACGCCCGCGAACTGAGCAACTCGGTGGGCCACTCGCTCATCATCGACCCTTCGGATTTTGACTGGGAAAAGGATGGCGAGTACCGGATGCCGACCTGGAATAAGCTCGTGGTGTACGAACTGCACATCGGCACGTTCAACGCCAAAGAAAAAGACCAACCAGGCGATTTTTTCAGTGCCATCGAAAAGCTGGATTATTTGCAAAAACTCGGCATCAATGCCATCGAAGTCATGCCCATCGCCGAGTTTCCCGGCGATTTTTCCTGGGGCTACAACCCCGCCCACCCCTTCGCGGTGGAAACCCGCTACGGTGGGGTCAAGGGCTTTAAAAGTTTCGTAAAAGCCGCCCACGAGCGGGGCATTTCGGTGATTCTCGACGTGGTGTACAACCACTTCGGCCCCGGCGACCTCGACCTCTGGCAGTTCGACGGCTGGAGCGAAAACGACAAGGGTGGGATTTATTTTTACAACGACTGGCGCAGCACCACGCCCTGGGGCGACACCCGCCCCGACTACGCCCGACCGGAGGTGCAGCAGTACATCCGCGACAACGCCCTGATGTGGCTCGACGAATACCACCTCGACGGCCTGCGGATGGACATGATTCCGTACATCCGCAACGTTCACGCCGATGAAAACCCCGACAACAACTTGGCGGAAGGCGTTCACCTCATCCAGCGTATCAACCGGGAAATCCGGGAGCGGTATCCCTGGAAATTTACGGTGGCCGAAGACCTCCACAGCCTCGATTTCATCACCGCCCCGGTTGAAGACGGCGGCCTGGGGTACTCCAGCCAGTGGGATGCCGATTTTGTCCACCCCATCCGCGAAACGCTCATCGCCCAGAGCGACGACGACCGGAACATGGATACCGTTGCCACGGCGCTGCTCGCCAACTACAACGGCAACGCCTTCCAGCGGGTCATTTACACTGAATCGCACGATGAAGTATCCAACGGCAAGGCGCGGGTGGCCGAAGAAATCGCCGACGGCGACGTGAACAACTATTTTTCCAAGAAACGCTCTACCCTGGGCATTGCCCTGGTGCTCACCGCGCCGGGGGTGCCGATGATTTTTCAGGGTCACGAACTGCTCGAGGGTCGCTGGTTTTCGGATACCGACCCCATCGACTGGAACCGGTTCAAGGAATTTAAGGGCCTCGTGAAACTCCACCGCGACCTGATTGACCTGCGCCTCAACCGCCAGGGCCTTACCGCTGGGTTGACGGGTCACAACACCGGCTTGCTCGCCGTGGACAACGAGCGTAAGCTCATCGCCTTCCACCGCTGGGAGGCCGGTGGTCCCGCCGACAGTACGCTGGTGGTGATGAATTTCTCGAACAACGCCATCGAAGAGTACGACCTGCCGGTGCCCCACGCGGGGATGTGGCGGGTGCGTTTCAACAGCGATTGGGAAGGATACGACGACGAATTTACCAACGCCCCCAGTTTCGACACCGAGGCCAATGCCGATCAAAATCCTGCCGTTGCCCGCGTGAGCGTGTCCGCTTACGGCACGGTTGTTTTGTCGCAAGACCCGGTTTAGCATTCACACCCAACTCCTCGTTAACACCCAAAACCATGAACAAGAAAACTTTTTTTCTGGGCGCTGCCCTGCTGTCGGGTACTCTATTTTTTGCCTCGTGCAGCGAGAAGACCAAAGAAAACGCCGACCAAACGGTGGAATCAGCCCAGGCCGACGCGAAAGAAAACACCGACGAAGTGGCCTCCGATTTGAAAGAAGCCAACGACAAGGCCGTCGATAAAATCACGGAAGCCCGCGCCGATGCCAATGAAAAAGTGGCCGAAGTGCGCGAAGATTTCAAGGAAGAAAAAGCCGAAATGAAGGCCAAACTTGAAAAGCAGCGGGTGGCTTTGAACAACGAAATCGAGCGAATTGACGGGAAAATCGAGACGGCTTCGGCCAACGAAAAAGCCCGCTGGCGCAAACGCAAAGTTGCTCTCGAAGGCGAACGCAGCGAACTGAACGCGGATTTAAAGGAATTTGGTAACGATACCAAACGCGAGTGGAAACAATTTAAAACCGACGTGGAGCGCAAGTACAACAAAGTGGAGCGCGATTTGTCGGATAAGAATTGAGGTAGCTGACGCTCGAAAAGGACGGGGCTGTCATCCCGAACGCAGTGAGGAAACTCGTCGGGCTACCGGATAGTTGGCCATAACCTAGTGGCAGGTTATAGCTGAGTATCCAGTAGTCCGACGAGTTCCCTCACTGCGTTCGGGATGACAGTTTTTTTGTTTCGGTATCTTCTCCCTCCAAAAACGGCACGACCGTCTCCAGTTTCATCCCCCGCGAGCCTTTCACCAAAACGTGGGTATCTCGGATGGGGTGGTCTTGCAGCCAGGTGTGAAGGCCGAATTTGTCGGGGAAATAATACGCCTTCGGCACTGCCGGCAGGGCGGCCTGCATCAGTTCCCCGGCCAGCAACACGCGGTCGAAGTGGCATTCGGCCAGTAGTTTTCCCAGCGCGGCGTGTTCGGCGAGGGCCTCCTCGCCGAGTTCGTACATATCGCCGAGGATGACTAGTTTCCGCTCGGCTTTCAGGGCTTCAAAATTCCGAATTGCCGCTGCCATCGAGCTGGGGTTGGCGTTGTAGGCGTCGAGCCAAATCGTGTTGCTGCCCCGCCGCAGCACCTGCGAACGGTTGTTGTCGGCCACGTATTCGCTCAGGGCGCGCAAGGCTTTTTCTTCTTCCACACCGAAATACCGGCCCACGGCCAGCGCCCCGGCCATGTTCTCGAAATTGTAGCGACCCGTCAGGTGCGTTTCCCAGCTCACGCCCTGGGTGTCGCGAAACACCACGTTCGGTGATTCGGTGAGCAGTTCGGGGGCGTAGCGGTCGTCGGGCGACAGATACTCCACCACCTCCCGGAAACTTCGCTCCGCCACCATGCCGGGTAGGGTCGGTTCGAGGGCGTTGACGAACACCGTCGCTCCCGTTTTTTCCAGAAAATCAAATAATTCGCCTTTCCCCCGGCGCACCCCGGCCACGCCCCCGAAGCCTTCGAGGTGGGCCTTACCGACGTTGGTAATCAAGCCGTGCGTGGGTTGGCAAATGGCGCAGAGGTCGCGGATTTCGCCCTGGTGATTGGCCCCCATTTCGAGGATAGCCAATTCCGTTTCCTCGCCGATGGCCAGCACCGTGAGCGGCACGCCGATGTGGTTGTTGAGGTTGCCCTGGGTGGCGTGGGTCACGAATTTTTGGCTCAATACCGCGTTGAGCAATTCCTTCGTCGTGGTTTTCCCGTTCGAACCGGTCAGGCCAAACACGGGGATTTTCAACTGATTCCGGTGATGCCGGGCCAGGTCTTGCAAGGCGGTCAATGCGTCTTCGACGAGCAGCGTCCGTTCGCCCGACTCGTAGGCCGGGTCGTCGATGACGGCGTAGACGGCTCCGCGTTCCAGCGCTTCGGCGGCTAGGGCGTTGGCGTTGAAATTCGGCCCTTTCAGGGCGAAAAACAACGCGTTCGGCTCAATCTTCCGGGTGTCGGTTGAAACGCCGTCGCAAGTGAGAAAACGTCGGTAGAGTTCCTCGGTGTAAATAATCATGGGATGCGGGTACCGTTGGCGAAGGGGGATTCGTTTTTTAGAGCAACTGGTTTGTTGACTTTAAACCCAGTTGGCAAAAATAGCGTTTGCACGATTGGGTCGAGGCGATGGCGGGTTGTTATCCCGACGATAGGAGGGATCTCGTTACGATTTCAAGCCCATTGGCTACCGGCAATCTTCCCGGAGGGCCAACGAGATCCCTCCTATCGTCGGGATGACAACTCGTCGGGATAACAACCCGCGATAACGCCGGACAGCGTACCAATCTGATTTTCAGATTTTCCATGAAAAAAATTCTTTACCTGCTTCTGCTCTCGTTTTCGGCGCTGGCCCAGCAGCGGCTCGTGTTCCGGGCCGATACGCTGGCGAAGGTCACGGTAGCGGGCCGGGCCTTGCCCAACGCCTGGGCGGGCGGTTTCAACGCCCCGCAATTCAGCCGCCTGCGCCTCGATGCCGACACCACCGCCGACCTGGTGGTGTTCGACCGGGCCGGCCACAAACTAAGCACCTTCCTGGCGGTGAAACAAGGCAGCGGCTACGCCTGGCGGCACGCCCCGCAGTACGAAAGCCAGTTTCCCGCCGACCTCAGCGACTGGATGCTGCTGGTGGATTTCGACGGCGACGGGCGGCGCGATTTGTTCACCCGCGCCACGCTCGGCCTGCGGGTCTTTCGCAATGCGGGCACCGAAGGCGGACCGCTGCGCTGGGAACTGGTGGCCGATCCCGTGTATACCGAAGGGCTTTCGGGGAACAGCAACCTGTACATTGCCCCAACCGACATTCCTGCCGTAACCGACCTCGACGGGGATGGGGACGTAGACATTATTGCCTTCGATATCAGTGGCAATTCCACCGAATTTCACCGCAACGAAAGCATGGAAACCACCGGCAAACGCGGCTTGCTTTTCCGGAAAATCGACGTGTGCTGGGGGAATTTCTGGAAAGAACACTGCAAGGATTTCCGCTTCGACATCGACTGCAAAACCGGGACGTTCGCCAACGGGCGGATGGCCAGCGAGGTTGAACTCCCTCGCTCCGGCCCGGCGGACCCACTCCGGGGAGAAGGGATTTTACACGCGGGCAATTCCATGCTCGTGACCGATCTCACCGGCGACGGGCGCAAGGATCTACTGTTTGGGCACATCACCTGCCAGAACATTGCTTTCCTGCCCAACTCCGGCACGCCCCAAGTGGCGCTGTTTCAGAACGTGAACTACGAATTTCCAACCAGCCAGCCCATTTTGTTCAACGGCTTCCCGGCACTATTTCAGGAAGACCTGGATTTTGACGGAAAACCTGACCTCATCGCCGCCCCCAACTCGAATGTGAACGAAGGCGACCTGGTCGACTACCGGCATTCCGCCTGGTTTTACCAAAACGTATCGACCGGTCCGGTGGCCAGTTTCGCGCTACGACAGACCGATTTTTTGCAAAACACCACCCTCGATTTGGGTGAAAATGCCGCCCCGCTGCTCGTAGACCTCGACGGCGACGGTGATCAGGACTTGCTCGTGGGCTACGGTGGGGTGCGCGGCGAAACCGGTTACCGGGGTGGTCTGGCGCAGTACCGCAACGTGGGCACGCCGGGCAAACCCGTGTTCGAGTGGCAAACCGACGATTACCTCGGCCTGGCGCAGCAATTCCTGATGACCGACGTGCGCCCCTTTCTGGCCGACCTCAACGCCGACGGCGTGCCCGATCTGGGCTTCGCGGCCAACTCGTTCAAGGGTGTCGAGGTGCGTTTTCTGCCCAACCGGGGTAGCCGGGGCGGGGCCTTTACCCACAATGCCGCGATGGCGGTCTTGCTGAGTACCCCTCTTGGCCTCACCGCCGCCGATTCGCCCTTGTTTGCCGATGTGGACGGCGATGGCAAGGTGGATTTGCTGGTGGGGAAATATTATCAAAACCTGGAGTATTACCGCAACACCGGTGGCGGCACCCCGGCCTTCAGCCCAGTGACCGAAGCCTTCGGCGGCTCGCGGGAAGATTTTAGCCAGCGCGGACAAACGCCCCTCGTGGCGGATTTCGACGGCGATGGGAAACCCGACCTGCTCACGCTGAACGAGGCGGGCACGGGCAAGTTGTTTCGCAGCCTCGCCAACGGCCTCGGCGCGGCGCTCGTGGCCGATACGCTCCGGTTTGAAAACGGCATCGGTACGCCCGTGACCCGTCCGCTGCGGGGAGTCAACCACCTCGCCCTGGCCGACCTCGACGCCGACGGTCGCCCCGACCTGCTGGTGGGCACCCTGGCCGGGGGCCTGCGGCTGTTGCGCAACTTCTCGGCCCAAACCGTAACCGGCACCGAATCCGGCCTTTCGGCGGCCGTGCGGGTGTTTCCCAACCCAACCGACCGCGTGGTGTACGTGCGGGTACCCGGTCCGGCCAGGGTGGAGATCATTACGCTGGCCGGGCAGTCGTTACGGACGCTGCTGTTGCGGGCAGAAGAAGAAACCCCCATCGATCTCGCGGGCCTCGCGCCGGGGTTGTACTTCGTGCGGGTAACCCCGAACGACGGGGGTGGAAGCGTTGTGAAAAAGGTAATACTGGGGCGATGAAACCCGCCTTAATCGAACGCCTTTTTACGCCTTGCCTTGTTCTGTTTATCTGATCAACGCCGGGCGCTTCGCTGCCAACTCGGCCAACCATTCCGTCAGGCGTATTTCGCACGCCAACAGGCGATCGTAGGGGTTTTCCAGTAACTGGGGCGGAATTTCACGCCCTACCCCGCGTGGCCGATTTTGCATCCAGAACCTTAACTGCTTGATTACGAAGCCTTCCAACCCACCCGTTCTCCCGTCGGTGCGGAGGTTTCGCTCGGCGGCCCGCAGAGCGTAGGTCAGGTAGTCGGTATTGCCCAGGGCGGCGTGAGTTTGCAGACTCAGCAGAACCGCCACCGTGCGGAGGTGAAGGCTCAACAGCCGGGCGGGTTGGTTGAGCACGGCGTTGAGCAGCGGTAGCGCCGAGGCCGGTTCGCCCAGCAATAGCCAAGCCCGGGCGGCGGCTATTCGCAGGCGGGCCTGCGCCGGGTAGGGCAGTAAATTCAGGGTGCGGTCAGGTATCCCGGCCAGATCACGCAGGCCGTGGCGGGCTAGTTCGGCCTGGGCCGTATCCACTGCCCGGAGTAGTTCGTACTCGGTCACCAGCGCGGTATTCATCGCCGCGAAGCTTTCCGACGGCGAGGGAACCGCCCGTAATCGGTCCAGAAAAAACGGCATTTCCTCGGGCCGGGCCATCACGCGCAAATCGTGCAGAATGCCGTCGAGGAGTTGGACGTAGTGCAAGGGATCAGTGGCCCACAGGGCGGGATGGCGTTGAAACAGCGCGTCCAGTTCGCGGAACACCGCCAGGCTTCCCGCCGGGTTGCCCGTCATCAGAAAATACACCGACTGAAATTGCAGGTGCCGCTGCGCGGCGGCAAAGGAGCGGATGCGCTGCGCCGTCAGGGCGCGGTGTTCTTCGAGCAGCAGGTCGTTGAGGCGGGCCGTGTTGCGCTCACCACGAACCAGGCCCGTGCGCCAGTAGCGCAGCAAAAGCACGTCGTAGAGGGCCGCGTGGCGGAAGGCCGAGGCTTCGTGGTCGAGCAAGTCGCGGAGCTTTTCGTGTTGCTCCACCAGGTCGGCTTCGCTCAACCCCGGAAACTGTGCTTGGGCGCGGTAGGAAAGTTCGCGCCGGGCGGCCAGCACGTAGAGTGAAAACTGTTCGGCGTTCAGGGCCAGGCTTTTGGCTTTTCCGAGTTGACCGAAAGCCGCCTCGACCAGCCCACGGACGTGCAGAATCCGGCTGTTTTCTATGGCTTCCAGCCAGCGGGCTTCCACGCTTTTGCGGCTTTCAAATTGTCTCAACGCCCTCAGCAAAACTTGCGCGAGTTGCTTGCGGGCGGGTTCGAGCGTGGTGCCCGGAAAGCGGTGCGCCAGTTCGGCCCGGAGCGTTTCGTCGAAAGCCGTGGCCCCGTCGAGGCAGTCGAACAACTGGAGGTAACTTTTCTCGCCCCGCTGAAATCCGGCCTGGAGCCGGAAATACCGCTTCTCGACCTTGGTCAGCGAACGAACCAGTAAAAATAGAGAATCGATGGAGAGCATGGGATTGCGGAAAATTCAAAGATTCGATGAACGAAAATGTCCCGCAGATAGCGCAGATTTTCGCAGAAAATTGATCTTCTGCGAAAATCTGCGCTATCTGCGGGAAAACCAATTCGTTTCAGACGAAAATAAAAATCCCAAAATCAAAAGTTGGGATTAGCTGACTCGCTCCAAAGTTGGCGAAGGGTTTACGATTTTGTCAAGATAGATTTGTGCCGTCTCATCGATACCTCTTCGCCCCATGCCCATTCCGATTTGCGTCATTGGCTCTTCCAACACCGACATGGTGGTGAAAACCGCCCGGCTGCCCGCCCCCGGCGAGACGGTCATCGGTGGCACGTTTCTGATGAATCCCGGCGGCAAGGGAGCCAACCAGGCCGTGGCCGCCGCCCGGCTCGGCGGGGTGGTCACCTTCGTGGCTCGGGTGGGCAATGATATTTTCGGGAAACAAGCCCTGGGGCAGTTTCAGCGCGAAGGCATCCGCAGCGAGTTTGTGGTGACGGATGCGGAGCACCCCTCCGGCGTGGCGCTCATCGGCGTGGACGCCCAGGGCGAAAACAGCATCGTGGTGGCCCCCGGCTCCAACGCCCAGCTCGACGAGCGGCAGGTTGCCACCGCCCTCTCGACCCTGGCCGCTCCGACGCTGGTGCTGCTGCAACTCGAAATTCCGCTGGCCTCGGTGGAAGCCGCCGTGCGCCTGAGTCAGGAAAAAGGGCTGCGGGTGATTCTCAACCCCGCCCCCGCGCAGCCGCTTCCCGCCGGGTTGCTCCGGCACTTGTTCCTGATTACGCCCAACGAAACGGAAGCTGAATTACTCACCGGCATCCGCGTGACCGACCCCGACACCGCCGAAGCAGCGGCCCGGCGCCTGCGCGATAGGGGCGTGCCCAACGTCGTGATCACCCTCGGTGCGAAAGGCGCGTACCTCCGCACCGATGCCGAGGCGCGGCTCATTCCGGCCCCGCCCGTGACGGCCACCGACACCACCGCCGCCGGGGATTGCTTCAACGGGGCGCTGGCCGTGGCGCTTTCGGAAGACCAACCCCTGGCCGAGGCAGTCGCTTTCGCCTGCAAAGCGGCCTCCATTTCGGTGACGCGCATGGGGGCGCAGGCTTCGCTGCCCCAGCGGCGGGAGGTGGACGAGGTGGCGTTGGTGATGGGGTGAAAAAGTCTCTCGAAAACTCAACCCCACGTTGTCATCCTGAGCGCAGCGAAATGCTAATCAGTTAAGTATCCAATCGAAAGTGGACCGGCAGTTTTTAGGGGTCTTGTCATCCCTCCTACGTCGGGATGACAAGACTCCTAAAAACTGCCGGTTTAGATTTGATCAACTACTTAATCAATTTGGTCTCCAAAAAAATCACCTCCAACCCCCGCATGAAAACCCTCCTCCTCGCTCCTTTTTTACTCCTGACCCCCGGCGCTTTCCCGCCCGCAGGTTTTGTTTTTTCCGTTGAACCCCCACCCAAAACCCTCACCCTCCCCAAAACCCAACTCCTCAACAAACTCAAAGGCGGCTGGGCCGGGCAGGTGATTGGCTGCACGTTTGGCGGGCCGACGGAATTTAAATTCAATGGCACGATGATTCAGGACTACCAGCCCATTCCCTGGTACGACGGGTACATCAAGAAAACCATGACCGACATTCCCGGCCTGTACGACGATTTGTACATGGACCTGACCTTCGTCGACGTGTTCGAGAAAAAGGGCCTCGACGCGCCCGTGGCCGAACACGCCAAAGCCTACGCCAACGCCGATTATTTTCTCTGGCACGCCAACCAGGTGGGCCGCTACAACATTTTACACGGCCTCCTGCCGCCGGCGTCGGGGCACTGGAAAAACAACCCCCAGGCCGACGCTATCGACTTCCAGATCGAGGCCGATTTTGCGGGCCTGATGGCCCCCGGAATGCCCAACACCGCCACGGAGATTTCCGATAAAATCGGGCACATCATGAACTACGGCGACGGCTGGTACGGTGGTGTGTACATGGCCGCGATGTATTCCCTGGCCTACACCTCGACCGATGTGAATTTTGTCGTGAATGAAGCCTTGAAAACCATTCCGAAGAAGTCGAACTTTTACCGCTGTATGGCCGACGTCATCGCCTGGCACCGCCAGTACCCGACCGACTGGAAACAAACCTGGTTTGAGTTGCAGAAAAAATGGTCGAACGACGTGTCGGTGCCCGAAGGGATTTTCAATACCTTCAACATCGACGCCAGCATCAACGCGGCCTACGTCATCACGGGGCTGCTGTACGGGGGCGGTGATTTCGCGAAAACCCTGGAAATCAGCACCCGCTGCGGGCAGGACAGCGACTGCAACCCGGCCTCGGCGGGGGGGATTCTGGGGACGATGCTCGGCTACGACGGCATTCCGGCCTACTGGAAGCAGGGCCTGAAGGAAGCCGAAGACCTGGATTTCAAGTACACGACCATGTCGCTCAACGACACCTACGCCACGAGTTTCAAACACGCGCTACAAGTGGTCGGGCGAAACGGCGGGAAGGTGGAAGGTGAAACCGTGACCATCGCCCTGCAAACGCCCCAACCGGCCCGGCTGGAGGTGTCGTTTCCCGGTCATTTTCCAACCGAAAAGCGGTACGTGGACGTCAACCTGAGCGAGGAATGGACCTGGGATTTCGATGGGGTTGGCTTCATCGTCGGCGGCACCGCCAGCCGCCATTCGGACCAAGGTGCCGAGTACGTTTTCAAAACGGAATTGTTCGTGGACGGCAAAAAAGTGGAGGACGTGGACTTGCCGACGGCCTTTAAAGAGCGGCGGTTCAACCTGTTCTGGCGGTACGAGTTGGCTCCTGGCCCGCACACCGTGCGGGTGAAACTGCTTAACCCCAGCCCCGACCATACGCTGAAATTGAGCTACGTGATTCCGTTCGCCGGGAAGCCGGTGGAGAATGCCTGGAAGACGGGGAAGTGACCCTTTTTTCTGTCATCCTGAGCGCAGCGAAAGGATGACAGAATCTTCAAACCCTTTCAAACCCTCAAACCTCCCCAACCCCACCCCATGTTCCTCATCCAAACCTACCCCCTGGCCGTAGCGTTCTGCGTCGTCACGATGCTGTGCTGGGGTTCCTGGGCCAACACCCAGAAACTGGCCTCGCCGGGCTGGCCTTCCCAGCTTTTCTACTGGGATTACACGCTGGGCATTCTGCTGCTGTCCCTCGTGTTTGCCTTCACGCTGGGTAGCACGGGCGAACAGGGGCGGGGTTTTCTGGCCGACCTGGAACAGGCCGAGGGCGAAAACCTGCGTTCGGCGCTGCTGGGCGGGGTCCTTTTCAACGCGGCCAACATCCTGCTCGTGGCAGCCATCACCATCGCCGGGATGTCGGTGGCCTTTCCCATCGGCATCGGCATCGCGCTGATTCTGGGCGTGGTGGTCAATTACCTCGACCGGCCCGAAGGCGTGGCCGCGCTGCTTTTCGGCGGCGTCGCGCTGGTGGCCGTGGCGATTTTGCTCAATGCCAACGCCTACCGCCAACTCAGCCGGGCCACGACCGGCGTTTCGACCAAGGGCCTCCTGCTCTCGGTCGTGGCGGGGGTGCTAATGGGCTTTTTCTACAAATACGTCGCCGATTCGATGGTCGCTGATTTTGCGGTACCCGAAGCCGGGAAACTGACGCCCTACACGGCGCTGGTCGTGTTCGCGCTGGGCATCTTTTTGAGCAATTTTATCTTCAACACCGCGCTGATGTACCGCCCCTTCGCGGGCGCTCCGACCTCGTTCGCGGCGTATTTTCGGGGCAGTGGGCGCGACCACGGGATGGGCATTTTCGGCGGGGTGGTCTGGATGACGGGGATGTCGTTCAGCATCATCGCTTCGGGCCAGGCCGGGCCGGCCATCAGCTACGGGCTGGGGCAGGGGGCTACGGTCGTGGCGGCGATTTGGGGGATTTTTGTCTGGAGAGAATTTCGGAATGCGCCGAAGGGAACGGCTACGCTGCTCAACCTGATGCTGGTTTGCTACGTGCTGGGGTTGGGGTTGATTATTGCGGCGCGGGGGTAGAGCGGATTCAAAAACACCCCTTCGGTAGTGGAAAGAATGGGTTGAGGAGATGTCATGCTAAGCTTGTCAAAGCGCTACGCCACCGTCGGCAAGTCGCCGCGCTTCGACAAGCTCAGACTGCAAACAGCCGCCCCAGCGCGACACCCACGACAAAAAGACGTCGGCAAGTCGCCGCGCTTCGACAAGCTCAGACTGACAAGCCTGCCTCATCATCTCTGACTTACCACTTCCGGTTTTCTTTCCAAAAAGACCGTTTCTTATGCCACAAATTGACTTAATTTGGCTCTTTAACCAAGCCCAGGCCGACCTGCGTAGTCGCCAAGTCAAGAATGGCTAAACAAAAAAAACTCACCCTCTCGACCTTAGAATCCTTCCTGGAAGAAGCCTGCGAAAAGTTGCGCGGCAACATGGACGCCTCGGAGTACAAAGAATACATCATCGCGCTCCTGTTTTTCAAGCGCGTCAACGACCATTTTGACGAAGAGCGCGAAACCCGGCGCAAAAACATCCTGGCCCGCAACGGCGGCAAACCCGTCGAGGAGGCCGAACTCGAAAAACCCAACGCCCCCGAATACTCGTTTTTCGTCCCTAAAGCCGCCCGCTGGGATACCGTCAAAAAAGCCAAGACCAACGTCGGCAACGAACTCAACGTCGCCCTGGCCGCCATCGAAGAAGCCAACGTGGGACTGGAGGGCGTGCTGACGGCCATCGACTTCAACAAAACGGCGGGCAAGGCCAAAGGCGACAAGGCCGATAACAAAAAGGTTTCCGATGCCGACCTCATCGACCTGCTCGACCATTTCGACCAACCCCGCTACTCGCTTCGGGATGAAAACCTGGAATTTCCCGACCTGATGGGCGCGGCCTACGAGTACCTCATCAAGTACTTCGCCTCCAACGCCGGGCAAAAAGGCGGGGAATTTTACACGCCCAACGAAGTAGTTCGGCTGCTAGTCAACCTGCTCCAGCCGGGGGCCGACGCCGAAGTGTACGACCCCACGGTGGGGAGCGGTGGGATGCTCATTGAGTGCAAAAATTACGCGGTGGCCCGTTACGGCGATGCCAACCGAATGACCTTTTACGGGCAGGAGAAAAGCATCTCCACCTGGTCGCTGTGCAAGATGAACATGATTTTCCACGGCATTCTGGACGCCCAGATTGAGCGCGGCGACACCCTCGCCACGCCCCAGCACCGCGACGACTTCGGTACCGAACTCCGGCTCTTCGATGTCGTGCTGGCTAACCCGCCGTTTTCGATGAACTACACCGACCCGGAGGGGTTCAAAGAGCGCTTTCACTACTGGATGCCCAAGAAAGGCAAGGCCGACTTCATGTTTCTCCAGCACATGGTGTCGGTGCTCAAAAACAACGGGCGCATGGCCGTGATTATGCCCCACGGGGTGCTGTTTCGCGGGGGCGACGAGGCCAACGTGCGCCGCTGGCTCCTGGCGAAGGGCTACCTCGAAGCCGTCATCGGCCTGCCCAGGGCGCTGTTTTATGGCACGGGCATCGACGCCGCCGTGCTGCTCCTCAACAAGGAAGGAGCCGCCGAGCGCGAAAACGTGTTGTTTGTCAACGCCGACCGGGAGTTTAAGGAAGGCAAAAACCAGAACAAACTCCGCCCCGAAGACCTCGAAAAAATCGCTTACGTGGTCCATCACCGGCTCGAAATCGAGAAGTACAGTTGCCTCGTGAGTCGCGAAAAGATTGCCGCCGAGCAGTACAACCTCAACATCCGGCGGTACGTGGACAACGCCCCACCCGCGCCCCGGCACGACGTAACCGCCCACCTGCGCGGCGGCTTGCCCGTGGCCGAACTGGCCGACCTCGCCCCGCTGCTCAACGCCTACCCCGGTTTGCAGGATGCGCTCGTGGAAGAACCAACGGGTGCGTACACGCGCTTCCGGTTGCCCACGAAGGAAGCCCTCAAAACCGCCGTGCTGCAAGGCTTGGATGCCCCTTTTGCAGGGAAGTACGGTACTGTTGGTGCGTAGCACCAACAGTACCGTACTTCCCTGCAAACCTGGTGGGCCACGCTGCTGCCCGCCTTACGCGGCTTGCCCCAGAGCCGCAACGTGTACGACCTCTACCACCAGTTTGCCGGGAGTTTTGCCCAGAGCCTGACCGGAGCCGTGCTCGATCTGTACCAAACCCGGGGGGCTTTTGCCGCCTACTGGGACGGCCTGCTGGCGGACTTTAAATCGGTGTCGGCCAGCGGCTGGAACGCCGAACTGATACCGGAAGACGAAATCCTGCAAAGCCAGTTTCCCGACGTGCTGGCCGAACTGAGCCGCAACCAGGCCCGGCGCGACGAAATCGAGGCGCTCTTCCGCGAGGTGGCCGACCTGGACGAAGGCAGCTACCACCCCGACGACTACGAGGTGATGCCCCCCGCCGAACTGCGCGAACTGAAAAACCGGATGAAAACCTACGCCGCGCAGTTGAAAGAAACCCGGAAGGCCCTCAAAACCGCCCACAGCCGCCGGAAAGCCTACGAAAAAGACCAGCAGAAAACCGGCCCGCTCTTCAGCAGCGAGGGGGAAATCAAGGCCCTCGACGCCGAACTGACCGCGCTCCAAACCGAGGAAACCGGCTTAGAAACTTCCCTGACTAACCTCGAAACCAGCCACGAAAAACAACTCGCCTACGAAGAAGAACTGAAAACCTGCAAAAAGGTGATTACCGACATCACCAAACGCAAGGACGAACTGGTGGCCCAGGCCCGCGAGAAAATCGACGAAGCCGAAGCCCAGGCCCTCATCACCGCCCGCTGGGAGCGCACACTCTACGCCACGGTGGACGGCTACCTCCAGGCCCACACCCGTACCCTGCTCGCCGCGCTCGAAACGGGCTACACCAAGTACGAAACGCCGCTCGACGACCTGCTCGCCGCCCGCGCCGAAGAAACCGAACAATTGAATTACTTTTTAACGGAATTGGGGTATGCGTGAAGAATGGATAAAATGCAGACTCAAAGACGTTTGCACAGAGATTTCTTACGGCTACACTGCAAGTGCAAACGACAATCCCGTTGGGCCAAAATTTCTTAGAATAACGGATATTGTAGGGGAGGCTATCAAATGGGATTCAGTCCCGTTTTGTCAAATTGATGACAAAATCAAAGACCGGTACAAACTGGTAATTGGAGATATTGTAATTGCAAGGACAGGGGCAACAACTGGCTCAATAGCAATTATTAAAGATACCGTTGATTCTGTATTCGCGTCCTACTTGATTCGATACAGAATCAATCAAAAAAAAGCGATACCTTTTTTCATCGAATTTCTTCTGCGCTCAAATCTATGGAATACGCACGTACAAAATATTGTCGGTGGTTCAGCGCAACCTGGCGCAAACGCACAGGAGTTTGCAAGTTTTGAGTTCAATCTCCCCTCCCTCGCCACCCAGCAAAAAATCGCCCGCATCCTCGGTACGCTCGACGGCATAATTGCCCGCACGGAGGCGGTGATTGCCAAGTACAAGGCCCTCAAAGCCGGGCTGTTGCAGGATTTGTTTACGCGCGGCCTCGACGCCACCGGTCGCCTGCGCCCCAGCCCGCAGGAAGCGCCGGATTTGTACAAAGAATCGGCGCTGGGGCTGATTCCGAGGGAGTGGGAGGTGGTGAAGATTAAAGACCATGTTGAATCAAGTGCA
Source organism: uncultured Cytophagales bacterium (assembly GCA_964244295.1). Classification (GTDB taxonomy): domain Bacteria; phylum Bacteroidota; class Bacteroidia; order Cytophagales; family Spirosomataceae; genus JAJAZB01. The sequence continues at coordinate 31,410 of CAXTIG010000041.1, read as the reverse complement.
TTTGGGCCTCGTTTTCCTGGAGAAGCCTACTCTGAAAAAGGAAACATTGCTACGCTTCGCACTACAGATATTGATGAAGAAGGAAGGATTGATTACAAAGGAATGCCACTGGCATTATTGGACTACAAAACGTTTGAGAAGCATTTGCTTCAAGAAAATGACCTGTTAATTACCAGAAGTGGAACGGTAGGCATTGCATCCATTTTCAGCCAGTTCAATATACCCGTTTTACCCGGTGCCTTCTTAATTCGCTTCCGTTTCAGAAGCAGTATCAACTCTGGGTATTTGAAAGAATATTTCACGGAAGAAAGGGGGAAGAAACAACTATTAAATATTGCTGAAGGAGGAGTTCAGAAAAATATTCGTGGTTCGTCAGTCCTCGCGCTATCGATTCCTTTACCTCAACTAAAAGAGCAAATCCGTATCTCCGAACGTATCGGAAAAATAGATTCCAACATCCAAACCGAGCAAGCCTACCTCCTCAAATTGCAGGGCATCCGGTCGGGACTGATGGCCGATTTGCTCAGTGGGCGCGTAGAAGTAAAACCGGATGCACCCGGCTAACGCACCCCAACGTGGATAGCGCTTAACGAAGAGACGCGGTGCCGCATCGAAATGTTCCGGCTAACGATTCGGGCACGTACCCACCGGATGATAACCGCCCGTTTTCTGCCCCAGCGGGGCACCCGGTCAATAGCACACCCGGCCACCAGATTTAATTTCCTGCCCCGGAGGGGCTTACCACCCCGCCCGGCGCAGCCAACGAATCGGTAGCCCCGCTGGGGCAAGAATGGACAGGTTGTTGATTTTGGGCTATCGACCGGATGCCCCGCTGGGGCGGAACATGACGATTTTGCCCCGGCAAGGCTATTGACCGGTAGCCCCGCCGGGGCAGGAAAATTAGAGGAGGTGGCCGGGGGTGCTATTGACCGGGTGCCCCGCTGGGGCAGAAAGACGATTTCGTCTCGGCAAGGCTGTTGACCGGATGCCCCGCTGGGGCAGAAAACGGCTGGTTTTGTCGGGATGCAATCAAATCATTGCCTCCGAGGGGCAGAGCCAGATCTGGTCGTCTCCGGTCAAACTATCGACTGGTCGCCCCAGACGGGGCAGAACCTTCGGCGGGAGAGCGGGTTCGCATTTAAACGCTTGACCCTCCGGGGTACTCCAGAAATTCGCTTTACTTCGAAGAATAAATCGTCACGATGGCCAATACCTACACCCAACTCTACGCCCAACTCGTTTTTGCGGTGCAAGGACGGCGGCACTTGATTCCTAAAAACCGAAAGGAAGAACTTCACCAGTACATCACGGGCATTGTGCGAAACCGGGGGCAAAAACTACTGGCGGTGCATTGCATGCCCGACCATGCCCACGTCTTTATCGGTTTCGGCCCCACCTTGACCATCGCCGATTTGGTTCGGGACATAAAGCAGGCCACTTCCATTTGGGTGAAGGAAAAAGGGATTGTCCCATCCTCGTTTAGCTGGCAGGAAGGGTACGGGGCGTTTACCTACGCCCAGTCGCAGGTGAAGGACGTGGTTCGGTACGTGTTGAATCAGGAAGAACACCACCGGAAGCACACGTTTCGGGAAGAATACCTGGCGTTTTTACAAAAGTTTGAAGTGCCCTACGACCCGCGTTACGTGTTTGAATTTTACGATGAACCAGAATCGTTGGCCCCGAACGGGGCAGCCAATGCAAGTTGATGCCGTCTGGCGTTGATGGAACGTCAGCCCCTCCGGGGCAGAAAGCGGGGGTGTTGCTTGAAGCGTTCTATTGACCGGGTGCCCCTCTGGGGCAACCACCCGGTTCATGATTTACCCCGGAGGGGTTTGCGGTCAATAGTTCTATTGACCGGGTGCCCCTCTGGGGCAATCACCCGGTTTATAATTTACCCCGGAGGGGTTTGCGGTCAATAGTTCTATTGACCGGGTGCCCCTCTGGGGCAATCACCCGGTTTATAATTTACCCCGGAGGGGTTTGCGGTCAATAGAATGTAATTCGGGTGCCCCGATTTTTGCCCCGATAGGGGCTGTCGGTTCATGGCCTGCCAAACTACTTAAATTTTACCCCATCAAGGCTGACCACAACGGAAAACAATGGCTGAATACCTCCGCGTAGAAAAACCCTTTCTCGACAAACTCCGCCAACTCCACTGGCAGGTCATCGACCAGGGCCAGGGCATTCCCTCCGACCCCACCCGGAGCCTGCGCAGCGATTTCAAGCAGGTAATTCTGGAAAAAACCTTCCGCGACTCGGTGCAGGCCCTCAACCAACTCGACGGCAAGCCCTGGCTCAGCGAAAAGCAACTCGACGGCCTCGTGCGCGAGCTAACCATTCATCCCGGTCTGGGTTTGTTCGAGGTCAACAAGAAAATCTTCACCCTGCTCACGAAGGGCCACACCGCCGATAACGAGCGCACGGGCAAAAAAAACCAGCCGGTCAGACTCATCGATTTTGGCGATTGGGCGGCCAACTCGTTCATCGCCATCAACCAGTTTCTGATTCCCACGCCCCACGGCCCCCGCCAAGCCATCATCCCCGACATCGTGCTGTTCGTCAACGGCCTGGCGCTGGTGGTGGTCGAGTGCAAGGACGAGGACGTGGCGCAACCCCTGAGCGAAGCCCTCACGCAAATAAACCGCTACGCCAACGTGCGCGAGGACATGTACAGCGTGCAGGAAGGCGACGAGCGGCTGTTTTACACCAACCTGTTCAACGTCATCACCCACGGCAAGGAAGCCCGGTTTGGCACCCTCAGCGCCGACTTCGAGTTTTACCTCAACTGGAACGACATCTTCCCCGAAGAATACCGGGTGGTGCCCGTCAGCCCCGACGAATGCCGCCAGGAAGTGATGATTCACGGCCTGCTCAACCGCGAAATCCTGCTCGACGTGCTCCGGCACTTCACCCTGTTCATGCCCGTCAGCGGGGGCCAGGAGGTCAAAACCGTCTGCCGCTACCAGCAGTACCGGGCCGTGCGAAAAGTCACCGACAACATGAGGGCGGGCCAGAAGGGCGGCGTGGTGTGGCACACGCAAGGCTCGGGCAAAAGCCTGACGATGGTGTTCCTGGTCAAAAAACTCCGCTCCGATACGCAGCTACGCGGCCACAAAGTCATCCTGGTGGTCGACCGGGCCGATTTGGAAACCCAACTCCGGGAAACCGCCGTACTGGCGGGCGAGGGCGTCACGATTGTGGAAAGCCGCGCCGAATTGAGAAAGCTGAAAGGCACCATGAACAACCTCAACCTGGTGATGCTTCACAAGTTCACCGAAGACGGCAAGGTGAGCGCCCAGAGCCTCATCGACGCGGGCGTCGTGCCGGAGTTCAAGCCCTTCGAGGTAGTCAACAACGGCGATGAGGTGTTATTGATGGTGGACGAAGCCCACCGCAGCCAGGGCGGAGGCACGGGCGACGGCATGGGTGACAACCTGTTTACCGCCTTCCCCAACGCCACCCGGCTGGGTTTTACAGGTACGCCCCTGCTCACCGAGCGCCACACCATCAAAACTCACGAGCGGTTCGGGCCGTTCTGGGACACCTACGCGTTTGACAAAGCCGTGCGCGACCGGGCCACGGTACCGCTGTTTTACATCGGGCGCACCTCCCACGACCACATCGACGACAAAGCGTTGTTCGATGCCCGGTTTGAGGACCTGTTCAAAAACCAGTCGGCCAAAGAAAAGGAGGAGATTCAAAAGCGCTACGGCGGCATGGAGCAGTACCTCGAATCGACGGAGCGGGTGAAGAAAATCGCTGCCGACGTGTTGGAGCACTACGTCCGCGAGATTCTGCCCGACGGGTTGAAGGGCATGGTCGTCGCGAGTTCCATCGTGGCGGCGGTGCGGTACAGCTACGAACTCGAAACGCGCATCAAAGCCCGGCTGGCCGACGAAGAAGCGAAAACCGAACCCGACGCCAACCTGCTCGAAAAACTGCGCATCCTCGACGTGGTGGCGGTGGTATCGAGTCAGGGAAACAACGAGTTGGGCTACATCACCCAGGCCCGCAACAAAGCTCGCGACCGCGACGCCGTCGCCAATTTCAAACGCAGTTTTACGCCCGACAAACCCGAAACCGGCATCGGCCTGCTCTGCGTGTGCGACCGCCTGCTGACGGGGTTCGACGCGCCGATTGCAAAGGTGATGTACCTGGATAAAAACCTGCGCGAGCACGACCTGCTCCAGGCCATTGCGCGGGTAAACCGCACCCGCAAGGGCAAAACGGCCGGGTTACTGGTCGATTACTTCGGCGTGACCAAGCATTTGCGCGAAGCCCTGTCCATTTACACGACGAAAGACGAAAAAAGCCTGGCGGAGTTGTCCGAATTTTTTAGGGATCTAAATAAGGAATTGCCCCTGCTCGAAACCCGGTTGAAGCGGGTGCTCAACGTGTTTGCCGACCGGGGCGTGGCCCAAATCGAGGACTTCGTTTACCAGCGGATGACCGACAAAGAGGCGGAGTTCGCCCTGGCCGAACGCTGCATCGAACTGGCCCAGGACGTGAAGGCGCGGGCGGAGTTTGACACGTACCTGAAAAGCTATTTCGATACGCTTGAACTGCTTTTCAACGTGAAGGAAGTAGCCCCGTACTGGATTCCCACCCAACGACTAGGCTACCTGCACTGGCGCATCCAGAACCGCTACAAAGACCCCACGATGGACCTGAAATGGGCCAGCGCGAAAGTCCGAAAACTGATTGACACGCACCTTCAATCGATGGGCATCACGCAGGAAGTGGAACAAGTTTCCATCCTCTCGGACGATTTTCCCCAGACGGTTCTGCGCATCGCGCCCAATTCCCGCGCCATCGCCTCCGAAATGGAACACGCCATTCGGTTTCACATCAAAGTAAAGCTGGAATCCGACCCGGCGCTGTATTCGGGGTTTAACGAGCGCCTGGAACGCATCATCAAAACCCTGAGCGAGAACTGGGAACAAATGCGGATTGAACTGGAGCAACTTCGGCAGGACATGAGCGAGGGCCGCACCCAGACCGAGCCGGGGGTGTCGGTGGAAGCCGCCCCGTTCTTCGATTTTTTCCTGAAGGAACTCGGCGAAACGGTCAGCGATGAGACCAAAGAAGCCCTGAAACCACTGGCCGAAGCCAGCCACCAGTTGATTGCGGAGGCGCTGGCCCTTCCCAATTTTTGGACCAGATTGTCCGAGGAGAAAAAACTGGGAGGCCGCCTTGACGACCTGTTGCACTATTCGGGCGTCCCAGGAATCAGCGAGCGGGCAGAATTTTTCCGAAGCGAGTTTTTGAAGATGAAGAAGCCCAAATCCTCGTAAACTTCGAATCTGTTTAGGGTTTTAGAAAAGTTGGGAATGCGGCTGTCACGCTGAGCTTGTCGAAGCGCCGTTGGCTCTCGGAAGCGATTTCCCATTTCCACCCCGCGCTTCGACAAGCTCAGCGTGACAGCAGGTTTACCCATAAAATGAAATCCTAAACAGCTTCTTCATGACGTTCAGCGGCATCGAAATCGAAGTCCGGCGCTCAGGCCGGAGTAAAACGCTCAGCATCTTTATTGAGCGCGATGGTTCGGTATCGGTATTGGCCCCGGAGGGCACCGACGACGAGACCATTCTAAAACTGCTGTCGTCGAAGGAATACCTGCTGCACAGCAAACGAACCCGATGGGCCGAACTCAACGCGGGCCGAATACAGCGCCCCTTCGTTAGTGGGCAGGCCTTTCTGTATTTGGGCCGCAACTATCGCCTCCGTTTCAGCGACGAGCAGGATAAACCGCTCATTTTTCGCGACAACTACTTCACGCTGCACCGGAGCGCTTTGCCCAGCGCCCGCAAGCATTTTATCGCTTTCTACAAAGAAAAAGGGCTACAAAAAATTAAAACCCGGCTGGCGGACTTTCTCCCAAAAGTCAAAACCCAGGTCACTGACGTGCGGGTGATGGAACTCAAACACCGCTGGGCCTCCTGCTCACCGGGTGGACGGCTGAATTTCCATTGGAAAGTCGCGATGGCCCCCGTTTCGGTACTGGATTACTTGATTGTTCACGAGCTGGTACATCTCCTTTACCCCAACCACTCCGACGCATTTTGGAATGAAGTTGACAAGGTTTTACCAACGTATCGGGACGCAGCACGCTGGTTGAAGCAAAACGGCGTGAAGATGGATTTGTAAGGTACGAAAAGTTGACGCCACCATCAGGGGGCGTACGAACGCAGGGGAATCTGCTATTTTTTGTCCCAACTTTGTCACGTCAGTTGTTACATTTTCAGACAATTACACAAAAAACCCTGCTTCTGAGTCAGAAACAGGGTTTTTGCTGGAGCCCCCCTACAGGACTTGAACTTATTAAAGCAATTCTCTGTGAATCAAATTCTTATGAATATGAAATTGGTCATGGTACCACACGAGTTACACAATTAAGTTTCAGGACTTGAACTTCATCCATCGACAAAAAAAACTCTAACCTGTATCTCCTGTCTCCAACACATACTTCCTGACCCACTCCGGGAGGCGATCCGTCTTAATTTCTACCTGGGTTCCCGCCGTTACTTCGGCCACCCAAACCTTCGTTTCTCCCGAGTTATCAAACAGGTAAGCCCGGTTGGTAGCCCGAATCGCTTCCGACAGTAATCGAAGTGAACGGTAATATCGCTCCACCACTTTTTCGTCGGGAACTGGGTGCCCTCCCTGGCGAACCCGGTGCCGGATTCGGGAAAGGTTAATGATAGGGTCTTCCGTGGCCACGTAGTAGAGGTATGTACGGTACCCCAGTTCCTGGGCTTTTCTGAGCAATTGTACTTTATCCGCCGACGACATCACGGTTTCAAACGTAAACGACTGGCCAGATTCGAGGAATTTATGACGAAGAAAATCGGTCAGGATGGCACTCAGATAGGAGTTGAATCCCACGTCGCCAAAATCAATGAAGCCTTTGTCGATGTACTTGATTCCGTACAGGAAATCGAATTCTTCAAGGCGTTCGGCGAGGGGGTGTTTTTCAAAAAAAGTAACTACTTCCTCGCGCCCAGTGCGGATGTCAAGGCCGCGAAGGTCGTAGTACCCCTGCTGTTTCACTTCCTTTTCAATATCGTCAGGATTCAGGTAGTGCCCCAGCAGATGGGAGGAAATAACCGATTTAATGGTGCTTTTACCCGACCCGTTCGGCCCAGCAAACATTCGTAGGCGGCGGGCCGTCATGGATTGGGCAGCGTGTAATGCGTTTGACGAACCGGTTTCGACTTCACAATTTCCTTCAACACCGTCCGGCTTCCATCGGGAAAAACCTCGATGAGTTTGCCGTCCTCGGCAATGACCACGCTATCGCCCGAGGCCAGGGTTTGCCAGTAGGCTTGCCGGGTGGCGTGTTCCGCCAGTTCAGGAATTTGTTCTTCCAGGTACTGGAGGGCTTTTTCGGTGAGGGGCATGGTCAGCGTGTTTTGACAAAAGACGTGTTTTGACAAAAATAGTACGTGAACGGTTTGAAAGTACGACGGGGTACTTCTATGTTACGCCTCCAAACCGCCTTTGTGTGACCGAACAAGCCAAACTCCTCCGAGTCTTTTCTCTGATTCGCCTGCTCAAGCAGCGCCCCGGTTACACCGTTCACCAACTCGCCCGCACATTCGACTGCGACAAGCGGACGGTGTACCGGTATTTCAATCTGCTGGAAGAAATCGGGTATTTCCTCGACGAAGACGCCCAGAGCCGGAAATTCATTTTCGAGGCCGAGCCGGAACAACGCGCCTTTTTCACGGCGGAAGAAACCGACTTGCTGCGCCAGGCCCTCACGACGGTCGAGGCCGATAGCCCCTTGCGGGAAAGCCTGCGGCGGAAACTCTACCTGACCTCCGACCTGATTCCCCTGGCCGACGAACTTCTCGACGTTCACCAGGCGCGGGTGGTGCAGCGGCTCACCGAGGCCTTGCGGCTCAACCGCCGGGCGCGGTTGCTGCGCTACCAGTCGGGCAATTCAGGCACAGTGCGCGACCGGGAAATCGAACCCATCACCTTTTCGCCCGACTACGCTACCCTTAACGCTGTGGAGGTGGAAACGGGCCAGACCCGAACGTATAAAACCCGGCGTATCGAAGACGTGGAGGTATTGGAAACGCCCTGTTGCCTGGAAAAACCGGAGGAAGTGCTCGACGTTTTCGGAATGGCAGGCTCGGACTGGTTGCCCGTCGAACTGCGCCTGACGACGCGGGGCTACCGATTGCTGGTGGAAGAACACCCCGGCAGCCGGGCCTTTCTGCTGCCCGAACCCGTTTTACCAGAATGGCCGTACCGGTTTCGGGGGTTAGTGCGGGATTTTGCGGGCGTCGGAAGATTTTGTATGGGATTGCCAACCGAAATTCAGGTGCTGGGGTCGGAGGGGTTTCGGGGGTTTTTAAGGGAGAAGGTGGGGAGGGCGGGGTGGTGATAGAACCAAGACTTATCGTTTATTGCAGAGTTGCTGTTCCATTTCGTCCCATTCAGCTTCGGTGAAGCCTATGTCTGGAATCGGAAGCGGCGTTTTTGGGGCCACCAAGTCGAAGAACAGTTCCGCTCCAATGGCCTTGATGACAGCCGGGTCATAGGTGTTGAATTGACCCTGTTTCATCTTGCGCACCGTGATACCGTTGACAATGAAAGCGTCAGGGGTTTCGATAATGGTGAATACGGAGGCAGCCACAAATGAAAAGAATTGAAGGAATGAAAAACTACTTCTTTACTCTCAGCCCTAACCTGGCCTCGTTCATTCGGCGCTCGGCCTCCTCCCAAGAGAGCCTTTCGGTGGGAAGACTCAACATTTCCTCCCAAGTCATCTCACGGATGCTTTTGCCGGTGAGGGTGTTTTTAACCGCACCAAAGTCTTTTGATAGCTTCATCGTCGGCCAGTTTTACTTGATGGTAGATGTAGCGGTGGCTTTCCGCGTGGTAGGTCGTCTCATAAGCACAAACGAATTTGGCTGCTCAGTAAAGTTGTCACAGTCCACAGGCTGATGAGACTTCGGATGTGAAAAAATTTCTTGTCATCCCCTCACCTTTCGGTGACTGGTTGTATTAACTGAAAATCGAGCTAAAAGCGATGCTGCGCCGAAAGATCTCGGAAACGCCGGGCAGCGGATTGGGGACGGGGGAATTGGGGGGTGGTCACGGCACAAAGATAGGATTTTAGGGGACGGCGACGGTAGTTGTCACGGACGTGGATTTAGATTTGAACCATCAAACACATTGAGACCCGTTATGCCAGAAATCACATTTACCTATTCCCGAAACGTCTTCCTCGACAACGGAATCATCGGCGTGTACCGATTCCTGAATCAGCTCGCTGGTGGCTCGTTGCAATCACGTTCCAACGACCGGCTGGCAAGATTGAAAAGCTACGATTTGCAGGTTGTTACCCATTTTCGGCTGGAGTCCCACAGTCTCTGGATAGGTCACGACCAACTGTACGAGTTACTAGAAGACTTGTACTACGTCATGGGTGAGCAGGTTTATGACACCTTCACCGACAAGCAGAAAGAGGAAGCGGGCAATCTCAGTTTTGCGGAAGACGGTACTCTGTTGGAGCGCTTCCCAAAGATGAATACCTACGGGTTAACGGCGCTCCTCACCAACAACGCCCAGGGTACCACACCTTGCGAAGAAGATACCCGCAAGATTGCCGCCATTGAAAAAGACACGCCGGAACTGGCGGTAAAAATCAAGGCGGCTTTCGAGCAAACAGGCGTGAAAATGCTGAACAAGATTTACTTCAACGATTGGTACACTAAAATTACCCGACTCGACCCTCCACAAAAAGCGCACTTCGAGCCGGGTAAACAGACGTGCTACCTGACGGGAGAATCGGTCAAGAAATTGGTGGATGCTCAAAACATCTCGCCTTTCTTTTCGGGCCTGACCAATTTCAATTCTCTGCTAAGCTTGGGCGATAAAAAGATTAGCTGGAAAGCCCTCTATCTCAGCCGTTTCGCGGCGGCGCAATGCTTGTACGTATACGGCAATAAACTCCGGGAAAGTCTGATGGTGTACCTGATTCAGGCCGAAAATTTGGAACGCCTTTCCAAATTATTCACCGATAAGTTTTTCCAGGGAATCATCCGCGACGCTACCCAACTCCGTGCCAGTGAATACCTCGCCAACTTCCCACGGAATGAAGTACTTGGTAAAAGTTTCGATTACATCGGGCGTAACGAAAACCTGTTACTAATTCTGTACACGCTGTACAAGCACGTACTCGACGAAGGGTTGAAAGAAGGTGAAAACGCCGGACTTGACTATCTCGCCGACCTGCTAGGCGGCAAACAGGGAGCCATCAGCCTCGTGTCCATTCGGGCGGATGCCTTCGCTTCGACCATGCGGCCCAGCCAATTTGAGACGCTGACCAATTTTAAATACGCTCTCCAACTCATCCGGTACCTTGAAGAACAAGGCGTGAATATCCTGTGGGTGCTGCAAAGCCTCAAACTCATCAAGCCGTCGCTGGCAAAAAACCAGAACCGCTACGCCATTGAGCGCCAGTTTCGGGAAGAAGTTTTGGGGAAGGTGCTGAATGCGAAATCCATCCTCCCCGACCTGGAAAGTTTTTTCAACGACTGCTACGGTTATCTGCTCGATGCGCTCAATGACCCCACCAAAGGCATTGGTTTCAAGCGATATGACCAACTGATGGCTTTTCTACTTGCTTACGAATCAACGATAAACCCAATTATTATGGAAAACCAGCAACTCAAGGAGCGAGCCATCAAACTCGGTGCGCAAGTCGGGCAGGGGATTCTGAGCTACGGCGAGAACGACCGAAAAACCAACGCCCGGCAAGGGCGGAAGTACATTGTCAGTTTGCGAAAAGCCGGGCAGTTCGACCGATTCATGGGCGAACTCTCCCGGATTCAATCCCGGTTCACGCTCAATTTTAGCCGCGAACTCCTCGAAGGACTTGATGAAGAGAATTACGCCTGGATAAAGCAATTCATCATCATCTCCGCCCTCAATCAAATCAATCCCGAACTCAGTCCGAAATCCTCCAAATCCGAAGTACCCGCATGAAAACCAACAGCCTCACCCTCACGTACCTCTCGAAAGTATCCTTCGCCAGCCTCAACGGCGGCGACAAGGAGGTCGACAACATCAACCCCATCAAGAAAGTCACCCTCGACAACGGCGACCAGCTTCCCTACCTTTCCTCCCAGGCGGTGCGCCGGGCACTCCGCGACAAGTTGGCCGAACTGGGCTGGTCGCTTTCGCCCGTGAAGGAAGCCAGCGAAGACAAGGGAGCCGCCAAAACCAGCCTTGACCCAACCCAGTACATCGACGACGACCTGTTCGGATTTATGGATGCGGCAAAAGGTGCCGATGGGGCCAAAGGTGGAGCCAAAACTCGAACTTCGCCCGTGAGAGTAGAGGCCTTACTGGCCTTAACCAAATTCCAGGAAGACCTGGATTTTGGCACCAACTACATGGGCAAGGCAATCGACAAAGACCCCAACATTTTTGAAACAGAAATTCACTCAGGGATTTATCGAGGTACAATCTTGATTGAATTGGACCGGGTTGGGCGGGGAGAACGGGAGGGTTTCGCAACGGAACTATCTTCCGACGAAAAAGCGAAACGGGTTATCGGTTTCCTGCAAGCGTTTCAAATGCTTTGGAGCACCGGGCGGCAGTCGCGGTTTCTGGCCGACATTTCGCCCAAGTTTGTCGCCGCCGCGTGCATGAAGTCGAAAAATCCGATTTTCCTGGAAGCCGTTCAGGTTGACAAATCAGGGCGGGTCAACGTCGAAGCCCTGAAAACGGTCGTGACCGACTACGAAGCGTTCATCGAAGATTCGCTGTTTGCGGCACAGGAAAGCGTTTTTTCCAAAGCCGACGGCGTGCTGAACCTGAAAGAAGGGTTTGCCAAAATGGAATCGTGGGTGAAAACCTTTTACGGTGTAAACTAACCGCTATGCGTTTCGTCCTCATTCCGTTGCATTCGGTGACGGCCTCCTACCGCAACCCGGAGTTTCAGAACTTCCACAAGTCGTTTCCCTTGCCCCCGCCCACCACGCTCATTGGGCTGGCGGGGGCGGCACTGGGGCTAAGTCCGAAAGCCGCGCAGGATTTTTTCGATGAAACGCCGTTCCGGGCCGGTGTCTGCGGCACCTCGGCGGGCATGACCACCGACCTTTGGAAGTACGACACCTTCGGCGGGCGGAGTATCATCAAACGGGAAATCTATTTCCAGAATCGACTTTGGGTCGTTTTTGGCAGTGAAAAAGACGCGGCGGTCGAGCAAGTCCGAGCGGCGTTTATGGTTCCCCGTTATGCCCTCACGCTCGGTGCGAGTGATTCGCTGGTTTGCGTTGAAAGCCCCCGTATTCAACAGACCGACCAGACCCAAACCCGCACCTCGGCGGCAAACGCCCTGGCCGAGGGTGATTTGGTTCAGTATGTTTTAGACCAGGCAGTCGCGACGGGCGGCAGCTTTTCGCTTAATCTCTCCACCGCCGACCCGGTGGCCTACCCCCTACCCGTTCGGTTTCAGTACGAATCCGACTACGGCATTCGCCGAGTGGTGAAGCGGAAGGTGTTTTCGTTCATCGGCCCCGTTTTGCAATTCGACGGTTTGGCGCTGGAGGGCGTCACCGCCGAAGACGGCACGTTTATTCCTCTTTTTGACCTCTGACCGCCATGCGTGAACTCCTACAAAATCTCATTGCCAAGACAGACCGAGGCGATGGACAAACCGAATCGTTGGCCGAACACACAGATTTGGTGCTGAAAGCATGGCAGGAAGTGCGTGAACGGTACGGGGAAATTTTAGGAATGGATGAATCTTTTTGGTTTGATTCGTTCGTTGCCACTCTGTTTCATGACTTGGGAAAAGCCACCTGGAATTTCCAAGACGATATGAACCGGTTGTTGAAAAAACGTCAACCAGATTGGGATAACGTTCATTTGCGGCATGAATTGGTTTCGGGCTTGTACATGGTTTTTCACGCCGCGCAGCGCAATCCGGGTTTGCTCAAAAATCCCGCTCCGATTCTTGCCGTTTTCACGCACCACAAGGCGTTTACCGAAACCCTTTTCAATGACGAAAATGGCAGTCCGCTGAAGCAGTGGAATATCAAAGCTGAAGATTTGGTTGCTTTTGAGGAGTACGCCCGGATTCGATTGGAGGAAAAATTTACGGTTCCGAGTGAGTTTTGGGAGGGCTGGAAAAAAGCTCTTCCGCTCGTTCAGACAGGGTCCTACCGGAAAAACCTGTACGATGTATTTTTTCACAGAGCGAAACCTCTTTTACTCAAAGGGTTGCCCGCTGAGTATCGCAAAACTTACATTCTACACAAAGCAATACTGAATATGTCGGATTGGACAGCTTCCGGGCACCGGTCGCTGGAGGCCATTCTCAGGTATTCGCCCAAAGAATTAAAAGACCGAGTGAATGCCAAATTGCTGGCTGAGCATAAAAACCCGATGGACACTTTCCGGAAATTCCAGTTGGAAAGCCTGCAAAACCGAAACGTGTTGGCGATAGCCCCGACGGGTAGCGGCAAAACGGAGGGTTCACTGCTCTGGTCCTCCCTGCGCGAAGGCTTTGAAAAAATCGTGTACCTGCTCCCAACGCGGGTTACGGCGAACGCCTTGTACCTGCGACTTTGCGGCTATTTTGGCCAGGAAAACACCGCCGTGGTTCACTCTTCGGCGGTGTTGTTTCGGCAGGAGTTGGACGACGCTTATCAGAAATTTGATTACCTCCGCGAATCGTCGTTTTTCAAACCGGTGACGGTCTGCACAGTTGACCAGTTGCTTACGCAAGGATTTAACCTGGGGCGCTGGGAATTGAAAACGTTTCACCTGTTCCGGGCCAAAGTCATCCTCGATGAAATCCACGCCTATGCACCCTACACGCTCGGACTCATCATCGCTAGCATCGAATACCTGCGGAAAAATTTTCAAACGCAGTTTTACGTGATGACGGCCACCATGCCAGACCAGTTAAAAGAATTGCTCCTTGAAACGCTGGGCGACGGCACGGTCGAAATCGCCGAAACTACGCTGTTGAACGAAAGCCGCAACATATTTCGCACCACCGAAAAAGGCGTGGACGAACTCCAGGAAGAAATCGAAAACTACCTCAAGGCTGGCAAAAAAGTGTTGCTCGTCGTGAACACGGTGAACGAGGCAATCCGGTTGTACGAAGCCTACGGGCACGTATCCAACCGACTTTGCTACCACTCAAAATTCATCGTCAAAGACCGTTTTGAAAAGGAGAAAACGATTCTTGACAATGAGAAAAACCGGCCCGACGAGGGATTCCTTTTGATTGCCACGCAAGTCGTGGAAGTCTCGCTCGACATTGATTACGACGTGCTTTTCACCGAAAATGCACCCATCGATGCCATCGTTCAGCGGGCGGGCCGAATCAACCGGAAACGGGAGAAGCCGGATACCGAGGTCGTGGTTTTCCCGCATCAGGACGTTACCGAGAAATACGTTTACAAAGATTCCCCTTCCGGCACGCTCGAAAAAACGTTTCAGTTTTTGACCGAAAAAACTGGTCAACGGCTTTCGGAGCAGAATTTACTGAATTTGGTGAACGACGTGTACGAGGGTTGGGACGTGAAGTCTGACCGTTCCTTTCGAGAGGCGTTCGAGGGAAGATTTTCGTATCGCGAGTGGCAACACCAATACCGGTATGTTATGGACAACGATGCTGACGAAAAGCCGTACACTCGCGAAGGGCTGGATGCGGTCAATGTTATCCCTGATATTTTCCAGGCCTATTGTTTCGACAAGCTCCCCCACGAAAAGGCAAAGTACGAAGTGCCCATCCGCAACTGGCAACTCAAACGGCGATACCACAAAAAAGAGACGGATTCGCGAGGACGGGAAACCGGAATCATTTATTGCGACGTACCGTATTCCTCCGAAAAAGGAGTTTTACTGAAGGAGAAAGGACCCGTAACTGCCAGCACATGACCACTTCTAACCTCCCCCTCACCACCATCACCCTCCCCGAAATCGCCCTCCGAACCCGCGACGCCCACAAATTACGCGGCTACTTCGGCGATTTTTTCCGGGAACACTCGCCGCTGTTGCACAACCACTACGAAGACGGCACCTTCCGGCAGAAATACCCGCTCGTGCAGTACAAGGTGCTAGGCCGGGTGCCGACGCTGGTGGGCCTGGGCGAAGGGGCCGAGTTGCTCGTGCAACTGTTCCTAAAAATCCGGGAATTGGACATTGACGGCTACCGCTACGACGTGCAGGCCAAGCATATTCGCTACCAGCAGGCCCCCGTGGGGTTGAGCGACGACTTGCACCGCTACCGCTTCGAGACGCTCTGGATGGCCCTCAACCAGGAAAATTACCGGGAATACACCCACCTCGACGAGGCCGGTCGCCGCCAGCAACTAACGCGGATTTTGAAAAACAACCTGCTGGCCTTTCTGAAAGCAGCCGGGGCGCATTACTTTGATATGCCGCGCATTCTGGTCAACCTCAACCTGCGGGAAGAGAACACGACCCAGTTCAAGAACCAGACAATGCTGGGCTTTACCGGCGAGTTTGTGGCCAACGTGCAGTTGCCCGACGGCGTGGGCCTGGGCAAGTCGGTGGCGCGGGGCTTTGGCACGGTGCGGCGGCTGGACTGAGCGAAATTTCCTGCGAGCGGTTGGAACGCTCGCGGGGTTATGAGCAAACGGTTTTTTGGAGGGCGACCACTTCGGCTATCTTCCGGCCACTTCCCATTCCTAACCACGCCGACCGGAGGTCGGCGCCACCCGATGCACATTCACGTCAATTCCTACGGTACCTACGTTCACGTCAAAGACGAGTTGTTTGAGATTCGGAAGAAAAACGAGCAGGGCGTCGTGGAACGCCAGCACTTTGCCGCCCACAAGGTGACGGGCATCGTGATGTGTACCGGTTCGGCGCTCAGCACCGATGCCATCAAGCTGGCCATGATGCACAACGTGGACTTGCTCTTTGTCGAGCATGACGGCTCACCCATCGGGCGGGTGTGGTACGCCAAGCTGGGCAGTACTACTAAAATCCGCAAATGTCAGTTGGAAGCCAGTTTGAATGCCGAGGGGCTGAAGTGGGTGAAAGCCTGGCTGCTGACCAAGATGGGCAACCAACTCGATTTTATCAAAGACCTCAAAAAGCACCGCCCCCAACACGCCGTGTTTCTCAACGACAAAATTGCCCGCATCGAAGCGCTGACCGTGTCGGTGCAAACCCTCGACGCGCCCCGCGTGGCCGACATTGCCGAAACGTTGCGCGGATTGGAAGGCACCACCGGGCGGCTGTATTTCGAGACGCTCAGCTACGTGCTGCCCGCCGAGGCGCAGTTTGCCGGGCGCAGCAGTCGGCCCGCCCGCGATGCTTTCAACGCGTTTTTGAATTACGCCT
The DNA here is from genome assembly GCA_964244295.1 of uncultured Cytophagales bacterium. Taxonomy (GTDB): domain Bacteria; phylum Bacteroidota; class Bacteroidia; order Cytophagales; family Spirosomataceae; genus JAJAZB01. The sequence continues at coordinate 15,057 of CAXTIG010000041.1, read as the reverse complement.
ACGGCATTCTCTACAGCCGGGTCGAAAAGGCGCTCATCGTGGCGGGCGTGGATCCGTACCTGGGTTTCCTGCACCGCGACGACTACAACCAACTCAGCATGGTGTTCGACTTCATCGAACCCTACCGGGCCTGGGCCGACGAAACGGTGTTCCGGCTCTTCTCGGCCAAAAAAGTGAACAAAGCGCACGTCTCTCCACTCACGAATGGTGTGACCCTCAACGCCGAAGGCAAAGCACTGTTGGTTGAAGCATTCGGCAAAACCCTCGATGGCGAGAGCATCCGGCAACGGGGCCGGAACGTGCTCCGCAGCGTGGCCTTGCAGTCCGATGCCCACCAGTTTGCCAATACCCTAATTGGGAAAACTACATAGTGATTGAGTGAGGGAGTGATTGAGTGGACCGCCGCTGCGGTGAAAAGAAAAGCATTTCAGGCACCTCCTCACTCAGTCACTCCCTCACTCAATCACGCAATCACTCAGTACCATGATCGTCTGGGTTTTGTACGACATCGAAAAAGACCGCGCCCGTACCAAAGCGGCCAAAGCCTGTAAGCAGGCGGGCTTGTACCGGGTGCAGTTTTCGTGTTTTCTGGGCACGCTCACGGCCAACCAGAAAGACACGCTCCAACTCGAACTGGAAAGCCTCATCAACGTCGAGACCGACAAAGTGTACCTGTTTCCGATGAACAAAAGTGAGTTGCAGCAAACGGTGCTGCTGGGGCAGGCGTTCGACAAAGAATTAGTCACGGATGAAGTCCGCGCCCTGTTTTTCTAAAAGCCGCGATGGAGGTCAATTCGTAACCGCAGCGGCGGACCGCTCGTACATCGTAACCGCAGCGGCGGACCGCTCGTACATCAAAATGACCCTCACCCCTTCGCACCTGATCGAGTACCTGTTTTGTCCGCGTTTCACCTACTTCGAGTACGTGTTGCGGGTGCCCCAATACGAGCAGAAAGACTACAAGGTGATGCGCGGGCGGCACTTGCACGACGACAAACTGGAGCAAAACAAAGACTACCTGCGGCGGCGGCTGGGCGTGGTCGAAAAACACCTTGACCAGTACCTGACCAACGACGTGCTCCGGGGCCGCGTGGACGAAGTGCTGCGGCTGGCCGATGGCACGATGGCTCCGCTCGATTACAAGTTTGCCGAATGGAAAGACACAATTTACCAAACCTACCAAACTCAGCTTTTTTGTTACGCGTGGCTCATCGAAGACAACTTCGGGGCGAAGGTGACGCGGGGGTTTCTGGTGTACACCCGGAGCCGCAATAAAGTGGTGGAAGTGCCCATCGCTCCCACCGACGTGGAGGAGGTAAAGCGGGTGGCTGCCGCCGTACACGATATTATCGAGCGAAATTTTTACCCGAAGGCCACGCGCTACAAAGACCGCTGTGTAACTTGCACCTACCGGAACTTCTGCATTAGGTAAGGGCCGGATGCAGAAGTTCCGGGTGGTAATTTATTTTTGAAAGCCAGAAAACAGCGGTCAATATGGTTACTGACAATGCTTTACGAATCCGGAGACGCCTTCAAAAAAGCCTCGTCGAAACGCTCTTTGACCAATTGATTAGTAAATTTAGCGATGACAGATTCGCTGTAATGCCACTGAAAGTCAGGCAGTCACGCGCCAAGACGACTTTCTCTGGAATCCGTGAAGTGAGACGGATTGAAACAAGCGGAAGAGAAACGTGCGGCCCTCTCCGAGGCCACTTTCTCTGGAATCCGTGAAGTGAGACGGATTGAAACCCAAACCCTCGACCCGGCCCAAAGCTGGGCCGTAGCTTTCTCTGGAATCCGTGAAGTGAGACGGATTGAAACTTGGCTGAGGTTTCGCAGCCCGCCGACTGCGGGTAGCTTTCTCTGGAATCCGTGAAGTGAGACGGATTGAAACAGGCTGCGGGCGTCAGCCGGGGGTGAGGGATTAGTCTTTCTCTGGAATCCGTGAAGTGAGACGGATTGAAACAGAGCCAGAACCCGGTGCATCCAGGTGCCGGAACGTCTTTCTCTGGAATCCGTGAAGTGAGACGGATTGAAACTGCAACACCAGTTCAACCGGCGAAGCAAGGAGGAAAACTTTCTCTGGAATCCGTGAAGTGAGACGGATTGAAACTTTGTAAATCGGGGCGTTTCACTTAAACACCCCCTCTTTCTCTGGAATCCGTGAAGTGAGACGGATTGAAACGCAATCATCCGCTCGAATTGCTCGGCGGTGTAGGCGGCTTTCTCTGGAATCCGTGAAGTGAGACGGATTGAAACTGGCGTAACACTTGCTGTTTTTTGAAGTGTTACAAACTTTCTCTGGAATCCGTGAAGTGAGACGGATTGAAACTCGAACACATCGGGCAGGTTACGCAACCGTTCGACGCCTTTCTCTGGAATCCGTGAAGTGAGACGGATTGAAACCTTGCCTTCGCGGTCGCGCTGATCCAGCATACGCTCGCTTTCTCTGGAATCCGTGAAGTGAGACGGATTGAAACAAGTTAAATCAGAAGGCCCCCGGCTTGGGCACCTCGCCTTTCTCTGGAATCCGTGAAGTGAGACGGATTGAAACAGGTCGCGGATGTGAAGGTGTCGCAGGATCGGGGCCTCTTTCTCTGGAATCCGTGAAGTGAGACGGATTGAAACAAGTTAAATCAGAAGGCC
>CAXTIG010000041.1:0-12311 GCA_964244295.1 uncultured Cytophagales bacterium | reverse complement strand
CCCGGCTTGGGCACCTCGCGGCTTTCTCTGGAATCCGTGAAGTGAGACGGATTGAAACGGCCCGGCCGCGCACCAGTGAGATCGTCACCCCGACAAGCTTTCTCTGGAATCCGTGAAGTGAGACGGATTGAAACCTGCGTGGTGTGGGCGACCCAAATGGGCGGCAATCCTTTCTCTGGAATCCGTGAAGTGAGACGGATTGAAACCAAAATGTGAACCAAGTTCACAAATTATTGAAGCGACTTTCTCTGGAATCCGTGAAGTGAGACGGATTGAAACCAACCAGTTCCGCTCAGCGGTACTTCCGGTTGCGGATCTTTCTCTGGAATCCGTGAAGTGAGACGGATTGAAACTTTAACGGTCATTTTCATCATGCTGGCTGTCCTCGGTCTTTCTCTGGAATCCGTGAAGTGAGACGGATTGAAACTCGCGCAGGATGCCCCGGATGGAGTTGCCGCTGATGCTTTCTCTGGAATCCGTGAAGTGAGACGGATTGAAACTGAGTTGTTCGCTGGTCATGCTGCCATCACTCGGCTCCTTTCTCTGGAATCCGTGAAGTGAGACGGATTGAAACAGGTCCATTACTCAGTTTCGTTAATGCCATATTTTACTTTCTCTGGAATCCGTGAAGTGAGACGGATTGAAACTGAACTCGTCCGGTTTGGCGTTGCGCCATTCTTCGACTTTCTCTGGAATCCGTGAAGTGAGACGGATTGAAACTTGAATTCTTCATCCGGCCCAACGCCGTCGACGTGTTCTTTCTCTGGAATCCGTGAAGTGAGACGGATTGAAACAAAAAGTGTATAACCGGTTTACAAACCGGTTTTTTTCTTTCTCTGGAATCCGTGAAGTGAGACGGATTGAAACGCTCGTAGCCCCGGTAGCGCACCCAGCTTTTAAGGCGCTCTTTCTCTGGAATCCGTGAAGTGAGACGGATTGAAACATGTTGAAACGCGAAAACATCCGTATTGAAAATGGGCTTTCTCTGGAATCCGTGAAGTGAGACGGATTGAAACGTGATGTCGGCTCGCTCCTGTTCGCCGAACCGGGTTTCTTTCTCTGGAATCCGTGAAGTGAGACGGATTGAAACATCCCCGTTGTCAGTTTCTGCCGGGCCACCATCCGCCTTTCTCTGGAATCCGTGAAGTGAGACGGATTGAAACACTACAACTTTTTAATTGATTATCAGATACTTACTTTCTTTCTCTGGAATCCGTGAAGTGAGACGGATTGAAACCCTCAACACCCTCAAACTTGAAATGGAAGCATGAGCCTTTCTCTGGAATCCGTGAAGTGAGACGGATTGAAACTTGCCGACCAGCACAACGACGGCGTGACGAGGCCTTCCTTTCTCTGGAATCCGTGAAGTGAGACGGATTGAAACGCATTTCAAACGTATTCAATCGCCCGAATTTTTCCACTTTCTCTGGAATCCGTGAAGTGAGACGGATTGAAACAAGCAGTTCACCGGCACCGGGGCGGTAAATTAAAAACTTTCTCTGGAATCCGTGAAGTGAGACGGATTGAAACCAGCCACAGTTTTTTCTGCGCCATTGACTTTACTGCGTCTTTCTCTGGAATCCGTGAAGTGAGACGGATTGAAACCGGAGCGGGTGCGAAAGCAGTTTTCCTTGCCCTCGCGCTTTCTCTGGAATCCGTGAAGTGAGACGGATTGAAACTGAGTACGCTGGAAACCCCCAACCATGCCAACCGCCCTTTCTCTGGAATCCGTGAAGTGAGACGGATTGAAACGGGTATAACAGCTACGGTCAACGCCTGATTCAGGTTCTTTCTCTGGAATCCGTGAAGTGAGACGGATTGAAACTTTGATGACCAACTCAACCAACCATCGTACATGATTACCGTACCCGGCTTCTTTCTCTGGAATCCGTGAAGTGAGACGGATTGAAACTAATACTGAATTTTTCGGACAAAGTTGGCCTCGTAGCTTTCTCTGGAATCCGTGAAGTGAGACGGATTGAAACATGCGACGGATCAAGGAAGCGGAGGCGGAGTTGCGGCTTTCTCTGGAATCCGTGAAGTGAGACGGATTGAAACTTACTCGTGCCCCCAAAGTACCGAACTTAGTACGAGGCTTTCTCTGGAATCCGTGAAGTGAGACGGATTGAAACTCACCGACCTTATCACCGTCGGGGCCACAAGTTCACACTTTCTCTGGAATCCGTGAAGTGAGACGGATTGAAACTGATACCGCTCGCGCCCGCTTTCCTTACCAATTCATCTTTCTCTGGAATCCGTGAAGTGAGACGGATTGAAACATGCCGGGCAGCCCCTGCGGGTGTTGAGCCTGCGCCCTTTCTCTGGAATCCGTGAAGTGAGACGGATTGAAACATCAACTCGGCCACGTGCGACGAACGCCACAAAAGCTTTCTCTGGAATCCGTGAAGTGAGACGGATTGAAACTAGAAGCCGAATTCCTTCACGGTGTTGAGCACGCGGCCTTTCTCTGGAATCCGTGAAGTGAGACGGATTGAAACTCGAAGCCGCAGCCGTGCAGAAACGTACCGAGCAATCTTTCTCTGGAATCCGTGAAGTGAGACGGATTGAAACTTGCTCTTTATGAGCGCGTCGGTTTTTGCTCAAAACTCTTTCTCTGGAATCCGTGAAGTGAGACGGATTGAAACCGGCCTCAGCACGGGCAACTCAAGCGGCGAACCTCGCCTTTCTCTGGAATCCGTGAAGTGAGACGGATTGAAACGGAAAAGCCCCCTCCCATCCGGGAGGGGGCGGGGAAACTTTCTCTGGAATCCGTGAAGTGAGACGGATTGAAACATAAACCTACCGTCTTCAAGTGGCATCGTAGTAGCGCTTTCTCTGGAATCCGTGAAGTGAGACGGATTGAAACTGGACATCCAAACCAGAGAGTACGACGGCAAGGTCATCTTTCTCTGGAATCCGTGAAGTGAGACGGATTGAAACCTGTTCTCGGCAATTTTCACCCACTTTTCCTGAAGCCTTTCTCTGGAATCCGTGAAGTGAGACGGATTGAAACCGACCAATTACCTCCGGGCCGATGGCAAACTCCACACTTTCTCTGGAATCCGTGAAGTGAGACGGATTGAAACCGCCCTGCTGATCGCCGAAGAAGCGCCCGAAATCCTCCTTTCTCTGGAATCCGTGAAGTGAGACGGATTGAAACTTGAGGGGCTTGCCTTCGCGGTCGCGCTGATCCAGCTTTCTCTGGAATCCGTGAAGTGAGACGGATTGAAACGCCATTCCATAGATGAAGGCACTAAGCCCAATCGCATCCTTTCTCTGGAATCCGTGAAGTGAGACGGATTGAAACTCATCCGGATCGCGGTTGGCACCAGGCAAACAGTCGCTTTCTCTGGAATCCGTGAAGTGAGACGGATTGAAACTTTTCAGCGAGGCCACTTTGCAGCATTCCAACGCGAACTTTCTCTGGAATCCGTGAAGTGAGACGGATTGAAACTCTTCCAGGACGGCGTTACCGGAAAAACCACCTTCCCTTTCTCTGGAATCCGTGAAGTGAGACGGATTGAAACCGTCCTTTCTCGAATTCCTCCGTTAAACTCCGTTCACTTTCTCTGGAATCCGTGAAGTGAGACGGATTGAAACTCCGCCAGTTGCCATTCATTTGCTCCACAACCAATTTCTTTCTCTGGAATCCGTGAAGTGAGACGGATTGAAACAAGTCAAGTGGCGTGGCGATGGGGGTACAGCACTACTCTTTCTCTGGAATCCGTGAAGTGAGACGGATTGAAACCCAGAATACGCCGAATTCCTGAGATTGATTGCCATTCTTTCTCTGGAATCCGTGAAGTGAGACGGATTGAAACATTCAAGAACAGCCCCCCCCCGTGGGGTGTACTTTGCTTTCTCTGGAATCCGTGAAGTGAGACGGATTGAAACCGCACTTATCCATTTTCAGCAGGTTTACAGTTTTCCTTTCTCTGGAATCCGTGAAGTGAGACGGATTGAAACGGTGAAATAATTATTTTTTTAGAAGGCGCACAAGCGGGTCACAAACTTTCTCTGGAATCCGTGAAGTGAGACGGATTGAAACTTCTATCCGATGCGAATGTACGGCTGACGCCTGAACCTTTCTCTGGAATCCGTGAAGTGAGACGGATTGAAACACCAGTTCCTGACGGCGGTATTTAACGCCTTTACGTCTTTCTCTGGAATCCGTGAAGTGAGACGGATTGAAACAGCTACTTTGGCTGCTTTAGTTTGGCTTCCATCGTTACTTTCTCTGGAATCCGTGAAGTGAGACGGATTGAAACCCTTCCGGTTGATCACGAAATCGGAGGTGATGGGTCTTTCTCTGGAATCCGTGAAGTGAGACGGATTGAAACCTTCTCACCAAATTCCCTGATTTCAACTTGTATAGACTTTCTCTGGAATCCGTGAAGTGAGACGGATTGAAACCTGCGTGGTGTGGGCGACCCAAATGGGCGGCAATCGCTTTCTCTGGAATCCGTGAAGTGAGACGGATTGAAACACGAAACCGCCACGCTGCCCATCGGGGAGAAACTGACTTTCTCTGGAATCCGTGAAGTGAGACGGATTGAAACACGCCAATCCGACGCTGCTCGCGGGTACCATGTACGCTTTCTCTGGAATCCGTGAAGTGAGACGGATTGAAACTTGTCCACCTCTAATCAATCCCAGAAATGAGTACATTCTTTCTCTGGAATCCGTGAAGTGAGACGGATTGAAACGTCAAAGGCCCTGGTTTATGGATGACCTCACCTACGACTTTCTCTGGAATCCGTGAAGTGAGACGGATTGAAACTCTACGGTTTGCCTTGCGACTTCACGGGCTGGAACGCTTTCTCTGGAATCCGTGAAGTGAGACGGATTGAAACTAGGCACTCTGGCTGGCCCGCACCACGTCGTCGAACTCCTTTCTCTGGAATCCGTGAAGTGAGACGGATTGAAACCTTACTGTCCTGGCTGCTGGTACTGGTAACAGCCGGACTTTCTCTGGAATCCGTGAAGTGAGACGGATTGAAACGCGCATCCCCGGCACTGCCAGGAAAGAACAGCATGGCTTTCTCTGGAATCCGTGAAGTGAGACGGATTGAAACTTGCTCAGTGCCGCCACGTTGAGGGCATCCGAGCCACCTTTCTCTGGAATCCGTGAAGTGAGACGGATTGAAACTGATTTCCGTTTGGGTGAAACCCATCGCCAGCAGTTCTTTCTCTGGAATCCGTGAAGTGAGACGGATTGAAACCTGTACGTAGCGCGAGGTTCGCCGCTTGAGTTGCCCCTTTCTCTGGAATCCGTGAAGTGAGACGGATTGAAACGAAATCGCCGCCAATCTGGAACTGGAGAGAGACCTCGCTTTCTCTGGAATCCGTGAAGTGAGACGGATTGAAACGCTTCCATCAGATCGGGGGGTTTTGTGTGGTTTTAAACTTTCTCTGGAATCCGTGAAGTGAGACGGATTGAAACCGCCTTCGATCGGTGCCCATCGTTCGGGCGGTTCGACTTTCTCTGGAATCCGTGAAGTGAGACGGATTGAAACTCGACTGTGCTGTCGAGGCGGCGCGATTCGGTGCTGCTTTCTCTGGAATCCGTGAAGTGAGACGGATTGAAACCGAATAGGTGACCATTCACGGAGGACGGCGAGAGCAGCTTTCTCTGGAATCCGTGAAGTGAGACGGATTGAAACGGAAAAGCCCCCTCCCATCCGGGAGGGGGCGGGGTGCTTTCTCTGGAATCCGTGAAGTGAGACGGATTGAAACGGTGAACAAAGCAAACGGCCCCGATGATGTCGGGGCCCTTTCTCTGGAATCCGTGAAGTGAGACGGATTGAAACGGAAAAGCCCCCTCCCATCCGGGAGGGGGCGGGGTGCTTTCTCTGGAATCCGTGAAGTGAGACGGATTGAAACAAACCCAATGGGATTCCAAAAAAAGCGCTTCACGGCCACTTTCTCTGGAATCCGTGAAGTGAGACGGATTGAAACCCGAAGGCACCCGCCTGACCGAGATTTTCACCGAAACTTTCTCTGGAATCCGTGAAGTGAGACGGATTGAAACTCTCAAAATAGGGCTTGTGCAGTTTCACGTCGTGGGCCCTTTCTCTGGAATCCGTGAAGTGAGACGGATTGAAACGCTCCGGCACGACCCGGATGCAGTCGGGCGGTACGGCTTTCTCTGGAATCCGTGAAGTGAGACGGATTGAAACTCTCAAAATAGGGCTTGTGCAGTTTCACGTCGTGGGCTTTCTCTGGAATCCGTGAAGTGAGACGGATTGAAACCAACTGGGGAGGTCGCCGGATTTACTCCGACGTTGAAACTTTCTCTGGAATCCGTGAAGTGAGACGGATTGAAACGGAGTGGAAACCGAAGAAGATTTAGTCGTTTCGAACTTTCTCTGGAATCCGTGAAGTGAGACGGATTGAAACTCCCATTGCAAATCGGTGGCCTGCGTGGTGCCGTTCTTTCTCTGGAATCCGTGAAGTGAGACGGATTGAAACCGACATTAGCCTCAGCATCAACGACGATCTGAAATTCTTTCTCTGGAATCCGTGAAGTGAGACGGATTGAAACCCAAACCCTCGACCCGGCCCAAAGCTGGGCCGTAGCCCTTTCTCTGGAATCCGTGAAGTGAGACGGATTGAAACACCAATGGTTAAGCTGGCGTTGCAGGAGCATTTGCTCTTTCTCTGGAATCCGTGAAGTGAGACGGATTGAAACTTGAAAAATTGAAGGCCGAATTGCAGCAAATCGACTCTTTCTCTGGAATCCGTGAAGTGAGACGGATTGAAACCTATTAACACCATGTCCACAAACCAGAACATAAAAAAGCTTTCTCTGGAATCCGTGAAGTGAGACGGATTGAAACCACCAGGCGAGGAGGCTGGTCTTGGTCATGGCGGAGTACTTTCTCTGGAATCCGTGAAGTGAGACGGATTGAAACAATTATCGAGACAAAACTATAAAATTTGGATTTTCACTTTCTCTGGAATCCGTGAAGTGAGACGGATTGAAACACGCCTGGAAAGCGGCCACCCAATTCCTGAAAGGTTACTTTCTCTGGAATCCGTGAAGTGAGACGGATTGAAACTCTCAAACTCGCGTCGGCGCTGGGCCACCACCGTTGGCTTTCTCTGGAATCCGTGAAGTGAGACGGATTGAAACAAGAACAGGTAAAATTTGCCGGTAAATCGCTTAGACCTTTCTCTGGAATCCGTGAAGTGAGACGGATTGAAACTTGCCATTGGGGATACCGGCCTCATCGTAGGTTAGTTCTTTCTCTGGAATCCGTGAAGTGAGACGGATTGAAACTCCAGTTTGAGGGGAACGGAGGTTTGTGTTACCTCTCTTTCTCTGGAATCCGTGAAGTGAGACGGATTGAAACCTTCTGTTCTTTGGTCGTGTGCGAGGTTTTATCCTCCTTTCTCTGGAATCCGTGAAGTGAGACGGATTGAAACGGGCTGAATTACTTCGCCTTCGTCGGTTCGGAAACTCTTTCTCTGGAATCCGTGAAGTGAGACGGATTGAAACAGCAACCTACCGCGATGAGCGCCACCCGCCGCCATCGACCCTTTCTCTGGAATCCGTGAAGTGAGACGGATTGAAACCTCAGCCTGCCGCTTTCGGGGGCGAGCCAGGGCTGACTTTCTCTGGAATCCGTGAAGTGAGACGGATTGAAACGCCGACTTCTTCATCCTCCTTTTCCCGCCCGGCGAACTTTCTCTGGAATCCGTGAAGTGAGACGGATTGAAACAAACTCGCTATTCACGAACGGAATACGGCACTGGCCCCTTTCTCTGGAATCCGTGAAGTGAGACGGATTGAAACTCACACCCCCGGGCGACGTCCCCGCCAAATTATGGGCTTTCTCTGGAATCCGTGAAGTGAGACGGATTGAAACTTGGACAGCAAACCGTTCCCCTTCGTGTCCAGGTCATCTTTCTCTGGAATCCGTGAAGTGAGACGGATTGAAACCTTGATGGCCTCGTGCGCCAGGGCGTTTCCAGGTTCTTTCTCTGGAATCCGTGAAGTGAGACGGATTGAAACTTCCTGGCCCTGCTCCGTCCCCTGTGGGGCACGGTGCTTTCTCTGGAATCCGTGAAGTGAGACGGATTGAAACAACGTCCCCATCAGCGTGCTGAGCTTCCCGCCCCCCCCTTTCTCTGGAATCCGTGAAGTGAGACGGATTGAAACTTCGAATGGCAAAACGGTTCATAAACGGTTTGCAAACCGTTTATGAACCGTTTTCTTGGAATTATCATCGGTTTACGAACCGTTCCTAAACCGGTTTACAAACCGTTTCCACCCGGTTTATTTGGCGGCGGAAAACCACCTTCGTCCCTTTTTTGTGGTACTGGGGTAGTCTTGGGTTGACTGTTATTCAGCATCGCCAGTAACGCCAAGCCCCCCACTACCCACCACCACGGACTTATTCCGGTTTCGCTCAATTCTGCTTCTGGTTCTTCCTCATCAGCTTCCTCCTCTGTATGAGGCTGAAGGGTTGGCTTAGCTAACAACACTTCAAAGCTTCGTAACTTCTCTTCCAATGTCGTTCGCTCCTGTTGAAGTTCGGCTTTCTGCGCAGTAGCTTGTCGGGACTCCCGTTCCTGCTCACGCTGGAAGTTCCTCTCCTGTTGCTCGGCCTCAAAACGACGCTGGCGATCCAACTCTTCCAATTCCATCTGCCTCATCCTTTCGGCGCTATCCAGCCGCAAGCCGAAAAGTTTTAGGCTCGTTTCGTCAACTTTACTTCGGTACGGCACAAGAACCGCCAAGCTTTCGTCTGATTCACGCTTCTCCGCTGTAGTGACGACAGTTCCTTCGCGAAAAGCCGCCCCTTTGCACCGAGACGAACAATACCGTTGGTTACTGCGCCCCTCGTAGACGCTCCCGCAGTGCGGGCATGTTTTTTCTGTTTTCATAATTTCGGAAAGAAAGACAGTGGAAAAAGCGTGATGGTAGCAGTTGACAAAAAAGGGGCGCTTTTCCCATTTAATCCCATCATTATCAATGTTTTACGTGTCAACTTACTGTCAACTGAACGAACTTTTTACTTTTCTAATTTGCTGTTTTACAATCAGTTAGGTGACCTACAATGTCAACCATGTTGGTTGACATTGGTTGACATCGTGTCAACTCGTGTCAACCAAATCGGGTTGACAAATCGCAAGCATAATGCTCTGTTTTTCAGGATTTTGCATATTGTTTGAGACTGAGTTAGTTGACAAAAGTTGACAGTTGGTTGACACGTAAATTGTTGGCTTTTAAGGCAATACCTTAGAAAACGCCTCATTTTCATGTCAACCACTACAACACTCATTTTCTGGCGTTAAACAAGTCGGGATAGTCGCGGCTGTATTCCTTGTACCGCTTGTTGACGTTTTGACGACTTTGCTTGAGGCGCTTAGCCAGATCGCTCTGGTTGTAGTGGCAGGCTTTGAGCATCCCCAGAAATTCCATTATTTCGGCGGGGGCCGTGCGGCTGCCGTAGGCCACCGTATAAGCCTCCCAGTTGCTTGCCATGAAGTAATCAGCCAGTTGAAGGGCCATCGTAACGAAATCAGATTCAATAGCATTAGCTTCCCACACGTCCCGGCCCTCCGAGACCATGTGCAGGGCTTTCAGGATTGCCGCGAAACGTGAGACGTAAATCTTCACTTTACCGAAGATTCCGCTACGAACTTCCTTCTCAGGCCCGTAAGCCAGTTCATTGATCTTCCGGGATTGCATTGACTGCCAGGCTTTGAGTTGCCGAAGGCCAACAGGGTCCACAATCCAAAGGCGCGGCTCAGCAATGCGGTCGGGTAACTCAAACTGTTCACAGAGCGTGTGGATAGTCCGGGAATAAGGTGTAAGTGATTCCTCCGGAAGTCGGTACTCTAAATCTGGGTCGGTAACACGGTCTTCCTGGGCTAGTACGAACAAAAAACGGAACGTGAAACCCGTATCGATACGCCCGTCGCCATAGAATCGGTGTAGTACCTTTCGCTGGGTAGTGCCTGTAACATTACCCACCAAATGCTTGTGTTCAATGATAAAGACCTTGCCCCCGGCCCTTTGAAGTGAGTAATTATCTGAAGCATCATACACCGCTGTCCAGAAGGCTTGCTCACTTTTGCCCGAACGGTAACGGTCCATATCGTCGAGCCACTTGATCAACTCGTCTTCGTACTTAGTCACCCCGTTGAAGTTGTGAGGAAACACGTCTTTGGTAAGGCTCTCAAAGGTTATGTCCTTAATGAAACGAACCTTACGGATGGATCGGGGGCCTTCGCTAATCATATCCATCTCATCGCCCAACTTGGCCATATATTCTTGGTCAAGTTCAGCCTGAATTTTTTGCAAGGGACGGTATAGAATCTTCTGCCCTACCGACTTGCCCGAGGATGTTAGCCCAACAGTACATGTCCACAGGTTGACCGGTCCCTCGAAAGGGCCGGTAACCACTCGCAGACCTGCACCAATGGCTGAAGCGGCTGCTTGCAGAATGGCCGCGCCGACGAAGCCCCGATCGACTTCCAATTTTTCAATCATGTCAGCAATCAACGGCTTGAACGCTCGTGGGAATACGTCGAGCGGAAAGGGAGGCCGTACCCGGCGGCGGGCAAGTTCGTCTTCGAGTTCACTAATTGAGGAAGCGGCCACGTGCCCGTCCGACTTGAGAGTTCTTCCGCTGGCCTGGCCAGTGGGCAGAAGTGCAGAAAGCGGGGGAAGTTTCACTTAGCAAACTTGGTTTTCCCGACGTTGATGAGAGCCATGTCCGTCAGGTCTAACAAGCGAGTTAGCCGTTGATTTTCGCCTCGTAGAACATCGAGTTCTAAATAGCGGTCAATGTCCATTTGCAGGCGAAATGTACATTGACAAGCCATCCAGGTACATAAACCAAGGGTTCCTTCTCCCAGGTTAAGTGCTTCCTCAAGAATTTCTGAGAACGAGCGATAGGTGCCCAACTCAGGGTCAAGCTCTGTTCCAGGAGTAGCACTATCCAGCCAATGCTCGGCATAATCATCAACAACTTGTTGCACGGCATCACGCTTTGCCCGGAGCGCAGTCAAGTAGGTCTCTAACCTTTCAATTTCGCGCTGGAAGTGGGCGTCCACCAGGATGTTGGCGTTCTGGCGTAGGAACGAGTTATGGATTCTCGTGTGGGGAAGGACAAAGTTTTCCCCGGCAGGGCTTGCGTGAAGCCCCGCAAATTCGGATGTTTGTGTCATTATTGTAGTTTTTAGGTAGCCACTCCGCCTTGCGGAGTGGCTACTTTGTTAGGAGGGAAAGGGGGACTAGTTTTTTATAGCATACGTTTTCGGGTTTTAAAAGCGTGTTTGTCAATGAGTTTGATGAGGCTTTCTTCGTGATAGAATACCCGGTTACCCACTTTCGAGTATTCCACCTTGCCCTCTGAGCGAATTCGCCAGAACCATGTTCTTTTCCTCCCAAAGCGATTCATCGCTTCTTCTTCGGGAATGTAGCCACCCAGATTCGACTGCCCCGTAAGTTGGGCCTTTAGCTCCTTTACTTGATCACGAAGTTCAATAATGAGCGTAATAAGCTCGCTTTGAGGGACTTCAGCACTACCGCCAATCCCTTTCCCGTGTGATGTGTACTGGTTCATTTTAGACCGTATGTGTTTAATGCAGGGCAAAGATTAGTCGGGCCTACTCTGAAAGTCGGTAGTATTTTAAAAGAATAAATACTACTGGTATGGGCTTACTCATCGCTGGTGGTACTTACTGTGCTCAAGCCTGTTTTGAACGTAGTTACCCAAATAGCGTCTGTAAAGCATCTTATTTCTAGATTTATCCAAGTACTTTTCTTCGCTGTCAATTAGACCAAGTTGGGCCATTACGAATCCTGTCATTACACATTTTGAATAGTATGAAGCGTTAGGAAACAAATCCTCGAACACTTCATTGTATATTTCAAATAATATTCCATCGGAGTTTTCTACGCCCTCACGATTGTTCTTTGGTGTTTTCATGTACTCGTTCTTCAAAAGCTCAATTGTCTCTATATAGGCGTCTAAAGTAGATAGGTCTTTTTCAGAAATTTCCTCACCAAGACCTTCTATATCTTCAATAAATTTGGGGTGCGCCTTCGAGAATAATATATAATTCTGAAAAGCAAAACGCATAGTCTGCCCAAGTGAGGCGTTACCTTTCTCCTCTTCATCACGAAACATTCTGGCAACTTTATACGCTGATATGAAGAATTCAATTCTGGTATATAATAACGTCTCTTTAAATGCAACAAAGTTATCGGGAATGATTTCCAGGTAATTACTCAATCTATTAGAGTTGTTGCGTCCTGATTTTCAGAACGCTTTATAGAAGTTCCACAGCCC
>CAXTIG010000040.1:0-68953 GCA_964244295.1 uncultured Cytophagales bacterium | reverse complement strand
AAAATCAGAGGTTGTAAAATGTTGATTTACAGTTAAAAGACAAGTCTATTGACTATAACAGGAGCAGGACACACCTGTCCATCCGTTATTTTTTCTGTAAATGCACCAGCGTGTGTAGAAAACGTAACCTGGACAGCAAGTTCAAACTTAAATTTGAACACGACAACAGGAACCACCGTCACTGCTACAAGCAATTCGACAGGCGCAGGTTGGGTAGAAGCAGCGCTCAATTCAGGTTGCGACGGGACGGTTCGGGTTAGGCGTGATATTTTAGTCGGTGCTCCTGAAGTTGTTCAGATGAGGATGGATGGGACTCCCATTCAACCTTACTCGCCTAGAAATGTGTGTGTGGGTAGCTACTTTAATTTGAACGGCGACCTTTCCGGGCTTGGCAGTAGTTCCTGGCAAATTATTAACAATACATCAGGGGCCTCCATTACTAACAGCACCACCAACACGGCCACTGTTTACGCGGGGAACTCGTCGGGTTCCTTTGTTGTCAAACTCACCCTTTCAAACACGTGTGGTACGATAGACCGTTTTTACGTGTTTTACGTCAACAACTGTGGATATTACGGCTACTCTGTGCAGCCCAACCCTGCTAAAGACAAACTTAGTGTTGTTTTTGCGTCTGATTCGGATGGGAAACTCTTTCCTGAAAAATACGAATTAATCGATGAGATGTCCCTTAAAACAGTTGCTGTGACGGAATACTCCAATGAATTGACAGCGACGACAGCTTTGCAAAACACTCGAAAAATTACTTTCGATGTGAGCAATCTTCCCCGAGGCCGATACACCCTCATAATTTCCCGCCTTCAGGATAAAGAAAAGCCGCTCGACGCCTTGCACGTCTTTTTAGAGTAATTTCAATGATACTTTCGCACAAGGCGGTAAGACCCAGAATTAGGTCTTATCGCCTTGTCTATTTCCTACCGACGGGTTTTTCGTTCAGTGGACGGGGTTTGCCGCTGTACTTGTTCGAGGATATTCTGAAAACCAACGCCATCGTGACCGTCCCGGCGGTGAACTACGACAACAACCAGCACGGCGAAAACGAAAACGTGCGCCTGCAAAACCTCTGGGAGGGGATTGAAACCGTGGCGGCGGTGATGGAGTTGTAACGGATGGTAGAGTCTCTCCCGCACGTCATTGCGAGCGGAGGCGGACGAACGAGCGAAGCGATGTTCGGCTGCCAGAGCGAAGCAATCCCCTCACGGAGAACAAGTGAACGTTAGGGGAGAACGGTATCGGTTTTCGCTATCTTGGTCTCCGTGTGGGGATTGCTTCGCTCCGGTTTTGAAATTCCGCTTCGCTCATTTCAAAACCTCCGCTCGCAATGACGCGCGGGGAGAGGCTGCATCACCACTTGTAAAAAAAATCCTCCATGAAAACCGCCCTCGCCCTGCTCCTCCTCGCCCTGTTCGGCTCGCCGCTTTTCGCCCAAACTGTCCCCGATAGCCTGCGGCGCTCCCGCCTGGGCTTTGCCGTCTGGACGGATCAGGGGCTGAACAACAACCGCTCGCTGGAAAACCTGGCCGGGCAACTCGCGCCCCTGGGCATCACGCTGAACGGAAAGCGCCTGGCCTCACTCGGGTTTTCGGCCTACCAGCGCCGCCGCCGCCTGGATACCGAGCGGCGGTTTTGGGGCTTCAGCACGGGGCGCAACGACCAGGATATCCGCACGGCGCGGGTCGAAGGGCTGGGGGCGGGCCTGCTTTTTACCCGGCGGCTGGTCGATTCGCGGCGCTGGATGCTGGGGCCGGGCCTGGGTTACGACTTTTCGTACTACCGCCTGCGCATCGACGCCGCCGCCCCCGCGACCGTGCCGATTCAGACCGTGTTAGCGAATCCATCGGCTTTTCAGTCGGTGAAACTCCACGGCGGAGCCTTGACGCTCAACCTGGCCGTGACGGGCGGCGTGAAATTTAAGCTGTTCCCCAAACTCTACGACGGCTGGCAACTCAACGCCCGCCTCGGCTATCACCTCCCGCTGGCCCACACCCGCCACTGGACTTCCGACCGGCTCAGCGTCAGCGGGGTGGATGCCTACAAACCGAGCAATTTTTACCTGAATTTCGGGCTGGTGAGTTTCTTTAAGTACCGCCGCTGGCGGGAACGGCAGGATTAACCCCGAAGACTCAAACACCCGTTTTCAACGCATTTTCCATCCTCGCTCGTGGCTTACTACCCCTACCTCAAACTCGCCCACGTGTTCTTCGCCATCGTCGCGTTGGGTTCCAACCTGACCTACCCGGTTTGGTTGCAACGCGCCCAGCGCTCGCCGGAATACCTGCCTTTCACGCTGCGGAGTATTTATTTTCTGGACAGTTACGTCGCCAATCCCGCCTACGTGCTGGGGCTACTTTCGGGGCTGACGATGGTGTGGCTGGCCGGTCACGACTGGCGGAACCTCTGGATTAGCGGGGCGCTGGGCCTGTTCGCCGCCGTGGTGGTGCTGGGCTACGGGCTGTACACGCCCGGCCTGCGGCGGCAAATCGCCGCCCTCGACCAGCACGGGTACGACTCGCCGGAATACCAACGCATTCACCGGCGGCAAACCGGTTTAGGAATCGTGCTCGGTGTGTTGGTGCTGTTGATTTTAGGGTTGATGTTGCTGAAACCCACGTGATTCGCCTTTAAGAAGGAATTGGACGGCGTTTGCAAAAAAAAGGATTGCAAGAGTCGAAAAAGGAACACAATTTTCTTCTCGTTCCTGCATCTTTGGTAAAAATTCCCAAATCTCCATAGCCATGAAAATTACCCTGCTTCCTCTTTTCCTGGTGGTGAGCCTCAGCGCCTTCGCTCAGGACTGGAAAAAAGACCGCCCCGTGTCGGGCCTGTCGGGCCTGTCGGTCAACAGCGGCATCGACGTGTACCTTACCCAGGGCAACAGCGAAAAGCTGACGTTGGAGGTGAAGGGCATCGAAGAAAATGAAGTGAAATCGGAAGTGAAAAACGGCGTGTTGATGCTACACATCGACCGCAAGGGCAGTTGGGGGATGAACTGGGGTCGTAACCGCTACGTGAAAGTTTACCTCACATTTAAGCAACTCTCGAACATCCAGGCCAACGGCGGCTCCGATATTTTTTCGGAGGGAAAACTGGTTTTCAACGACCTCAACCTCCAGGCCAACGGCGGGGCCGACGTGAAACTTGACCTGAAAGCCAATGAACTCAACGTGCAAGCCAACGGCGGGGCCGACGCCGAAGTAACCGGCAGCGCCCGCCGCCTCAACGCCGACGGCAACGGCGGGGCCGACCTGAAAGCCGGGCGATTGACCGCCGAAATCGTCAATGCCCGCTCGACCGGCGGCTCCGACGTATCCGTTTACGCCACGAAAGAAATCTCGCTCGAAGCCTCCGGCGGCTCGGATTTGTACTACGGCGGCCCGGCGAAAGTAAACGGCCAGCGCAAATCGGGCGGGGCGGACATTACGCGGCGCGACTGAAATTAGAGGAGAGTGGAAAGAGGAGAGAGGATAGCGAAATGCATTTTGCAGCTTGCTATCCTCTCTCCTCTTTCCACTCTCCTCTAAATTTTCTCTGTTTTCCCACTTTTCCCCGACCGGTACACGGCTTCGACGATGCGGATGTCGCGGAGGCCTTCTTCGCCGGGGGCAATCAACTTTTTGGAGGTCATGATCGCCAGGGCGTCTTCGTCCATTTGCTTGGCCTGCTGGTTGGGGAGTGGGAAATTCCACTTGCCGTTCGGGCTTTCGCCCTTGATTCCCACGTAGCTTGACTGGGGTTCCACCTTGATCCAGCCTTTTTCGCACTCCGCGCGCAAATAATTGGCGTTGTCGCCGTAGCTGCTGTGGCACCTGGCGACGGCTCCGCTCGGAAACTCAAGGGTGTAGTCAGCGATTTCTTCCACTTCGGTGTAAATCTGCGGGCGATTTGTGTAGAGTTTGGCGCTCACGGTGAGGGGTTCCTCGCCGGTGATGAGCCGCGCGCCCTGAATGGCGTACACGCCCATGTCGCCCATCACGCCGCCGCCCATTGCTTTTTTCTGCTTCCAATGGTCGGTGCGGCCTTCGGTGTAGGCCGCCGCACTTTCGATGGTTCTTACTTTCCCAAATACCCGCTTCCGGCCCAGGCGCATGTATTCCTGCACGTTGGGGTCGTGCTGGCAGCGGTAGCCGATGGCCAGGTTGACCTTATTTTTTTTGCAGGCGGCAATCATCGCCTCGCATTCGGCCACGCTGGGGGCCATCGGTTTTTCGCACCACACCTGCTTGCCCGCTTTCGCGGCGCGCTCCACGTACTCGCGGTGCATCGAAGGCGGCAGCACCACGTAAACTATGTCGATGTCGGGGTTGTTGGCAATCTGGTCGAAGCTCTGGTAGTTGTAAATGTTCTTGTCGGCCAGGTTGTACTTCTGCTTCCAGGCTTCGGCTTTGGCCGGGGTGCCCGTCACGATGCCTTCGAGGTGGCAGTTTTTGGTAAACCCGAACGACTTCGCCAGCACGTCGGTCGAGTAGTAACCCAGCCCGACGAGGGCGATGCCGAGGTTGTCTTTTTTGCGGCGGGTGGCGGCGAGGAGGACATGGGGCGAGAAGGCGGCGGAGGCCGCAATCAGCGCGGTTTTCTGGAGAAAACTCCGGCGGTCGAGGGAATTCGTTTCCATAAAATGGGGCTTGGTTATCCAGCGCAAAGTAAAGCAGAACGGCGGGAAGCGCTACTCATTGAATTCAATCCAGTACCCGTCCGGGTCTTGCAGGAAAAGCTGCGGCACCCCGTCGGGGCGGGGTTTGGGGCCGCGAAAGGTCAGGCTTTTTTCCCGCAAAAATTCCGCGACGGCGGGCACGCTTGCCACGCGCACGGCGTAGTGGTTGCGGCGGGAACCAAAAAATACGTCGTCCAACGGTTCGGTTCGCTCGCCGAGCAGGTGCAGTTGCTGCCCCCCGCCGAGGTGGAACCAGGCACCGGGAAAATCGAATTCGGGCCGGGCCATGCGGGGCCAGCCGAGTACGTTTTCGTAAAAATCGATGCTCCGATCGAGGTCGGCGACGAAGAGGGCAACGTGGTCGAGGGCGAAAGGTTTCATAGGTCTGAAGGTTTGAAAGGTTTGAGGGTTTGAAGGTAAAACCAGCGTTCTCCACCTTCAAACCCTCAAACCTTTCAAACCCTCAAACTTTTTACCTTCTCGGCAGCCCCGGCATCCGGATTTTGCCGCCGCTGGCCTGCATCCGGTTCATCTGCTTCATCATTTTGCGCATGTCGTCAAACTGCTTCATCAGGTTGTTGACCTCCTGGAGCGTCCGGCCCGCTCCGGCGGCGAGGCGGCGCTTGCGGTTGGCGTCGAGCACATCGGGGTTTTGGCGCTCGTGGGGGGTCATGGAGCCGATGATGGCCTCGATGGGTTTGAACGAATCGTTGTCGATTTCCAGGTCCTTCACCATGTTGCCCATGCCCGGAATCATGCCCATCAAGTCTTTGACGTTCCCCATTTTTTTGATTTGCTGCAACTGCGATTGGAAGTCTTCGAAGTTGAACTGGTTCTGGCGAATCTGCTTGTTGATGCGCCGGGCCTCGTCTTCGTCGAAGGCCTGCTGGGCGCGTTCCACCAGCGACACTACGTCGCCCATGCCCAGAATCCGGCTCGCCATGCGGTCGGGGTAAAACTGGTCGAGGGCCTCCATTTTCTCGCCCGTGCTGATGTACTTGATGGGCTTTTCGACCACGTGCCGGATGCTGAGCGCCGCCCCGCCGCGTGCGTCGCCGTCGAGTTTGGTCAGCACCACGCCGTCGAAATTGAGGCGCTCGTTGAAGGTTTTGGCCGTGTTGACGGCGTCCTGGCCGGTCATCGAATCGACCACGAAGAGGGTTTCGCTGGGGTTGAGCGCCTTCTTCAGGTTTTCGACTTCCTGCATCATCACCTCGTCCACGGCCAGACGCCCGGCGGTGTCGACGATGATGATTTTCTTGCCATTCTTTTTGGCGTAGGTCAGGGCGTTCTGCGCGATTTCCACCGCGTTTTTGTTCTCCGGCTCGGCGTACACCTCCACGCCGACTTGTTCGCCCAGCACTTTTAATTGCTCGATGGCGGCGGGGCGGTAAATGTCGCAAGCCACGAGCAACACGCCCCGGCCCGATTTCTTCAGTAGACTGGCGAGTTTCCCCGAAAACGTGGTTTTCCCCGAACCCTGTAAACCCGCGATGAGCACGATGGCCGGGTCGCCCTTGAGGTTGATGCCCTGGGCCTGCCCGCCCATGAGTTCGGTCAGTTTGTCCTGCACGATTTTGACCAGCATCTGCCCCGGCTCGACGGCAATCATGATTTTCTGGCCCATCGCCTCTTCCCGAATCTCATCGGTGACTTCCTTGGCGACTTTGTAGTTGACGTCGGCGTCCATCAGCGCCCGGCGGATTTCCTTGACCGTGCTGGCGACGTTGACGTCGGTAATCCGCCCGGAGCCTTTGAGGGTGCGGATGGCTTTATCGAGTTTGTCCTGGAGGTTTTCGAACATGGTGTTTTTACTTCTGGGCTAAAATTCGGTTAATGATTTTGTTGGTCAGTTTCTTGTCAAAAACAGCTTCGACCGGAAACGTCAGCCCAACGATGGACTCGCAGGTGAGGATGCCGTCGCCGCTTTTCATCCGCAATTCGTAGCGGCCTTCTTCCAGCACGTACTGCTCCACGAGGCGCTTTTCGGAATCTACAATCCAGTACTCGCTCACGCCGTGGGCTTCGTAATCGTCGTACTTCGTTTTGCGGTCGGTTTTGGTGGTGCTTTTGGAAAGTACTTCCACGGCCAGATCAGGGGCTGGAAATTGCATTTGCGCATCGGTGAACGTGACGGCTTTTTCGGTTTTCCAGAAACACACGTCCGGCTCGTAGTCGTTGCGGGTGAGCGAAACGAGGATTTTTTCGATGCCTACCCAACCCAAATCGTGCTCGTCCACAAAGGCGCAGAGCAAGCGATAAATTCGACCACCGGCGTTGTTATGCGCCCGCTTCACCGGCGACTGAAACACGATTTCCCCGTTGATGAATTCCATTTTCCGGTTTTCGTCCACGGTTTCGTAAAACCGCTGCCGCTCGGCCTTTTCGCGGTCGAGGGCTTCCTGGATTCGGTTCAGAATCAGGTACACGTCGGGGCGTTCGAGCAGGTCGGTGGCGCTCATGTTCAGGGAAACAACTTGTAAATCTCCTTCCGGTGCGCAATTCGGGCGAATTCGACGGTCTGGCCGTTCAGAAAAAAGCCGATGCGGTAATGTCCCACCCGCAGGCGGTAGGCCATTTTGAAGCCCGTTAGCTTTTTAACGTTCGACACGTCGCCGAGTTTTGCCGCCGCTTCCATCGTTTCGATAACCTCGGCGACGGCTTCCAAAACCCGCTTGTCGAGTATAGAATCCAAATCTTTGTCGAATCGGGCCAGAAATTCGACCTTCATTTCCGCCGCAGTTTAGCCATCACCTGCTCGCGGGAGACTTTCTCTGAACGGTCGGCTTCGGCCATCATCCGCGCCAGGCCGAGGTCTTCCTTTTCCTCCTCGGTCAGTACCCGATTCGGGATTTGCAGCCGTTTGAGCAACTCAGCCAGCAACTTCAGTTCGGCTTTATTTTGGGGGTTGACAACGAGTGAGTCCATGAATGACGGGGATTTGTCTTCGGCTGTATCGCCCCAAAATTACCATCTTTTCCGCCCAAACTGAAACGGGTAGCCCTGTAATCGGGCCGGGAGCCGTTGCAAATGGACCGGGTTTGGGTTAGTTTTGGAAAAACGTAAATCGCCCGATTCATGGACGTTGCCCTTGCCCGCCTGACCGTGCGCGAATTTCTGGAAATGGAATTCGACGACGATGACCGCTACACCCATCTTCACGAACTACTCAACGGAGAACTCGTGCGACACCTTTCTGCCCCTTCACCCCTGCATCAGCGTACCGTGGCCCGGATCAACGATGCCTTGCGAACCTACGTGATTCCCCGCCAACTCGGCGAAGTGTTCTTCGCGCCCCTTGCCGTTTTTCTGGACGAATTCAACGCCCCCCAACCCGACCTGCTTTTCATTCCCACCGCCGACGCGCATTTTGTGACCGAACAAGGCATCGAAGGCGTGCCGACGATGGTGGTCGAGGTGATTTCGCCGACCTCCATCGTCCGCGACCGGGTAACCAAAAAAGAAATTTACGAGCGCGTGGGCGTGGCCGAGTACTGGATTGTGGATCCGCAGTACCGGGAAATCGAGGTGTACGCCCTCAGCGATGGTCGCTACCGCCTCCACAGCGCCGCCACGACGCTAGAAGGGAAAATCACCTCCCGGCTTTTCGCCGAACTAACGCTGGATTTGCCCGCCCTCTTCGCCTAATTCTTCGACCGCAGCCCCAGCCGGTTCCCTTCCGTATCCTCAAAAATTGCCATAAAGCCCTGCTCCGGACTGATTTGAGTTTTGGGGCGCAGCACTTTCCCGCCCGCCGGTTCGACGCGGGCGAGGAGGACGCTCAGGTCGTCGCTCGCGTCGAAAAACAGGAGCGGGCCTTCGTGCGAGGGCGTGTAGGCCCGGTGCTGCACCAGCGCGCCGTGGCCTTCGGGCAGCAGAACCATTTTCAAATCGCCCAGGTCGAGCGTCATCAGGGCGGAGTGGAAGAGATGGCCGTAGAAACCGACGGCGCGGGCGACGTCGGTGACGGGGATTTCAAACCAGGCAAGGGCAGCCATGTTGGGGAGGGTTAAGGGTTTGTGCCTCTAAAAGTAAACCTTTCACCCGAATTGGCCCAAGCCCCGCAGGGCGGCGTAACGTTTCATTCCCTACCTTTGCGGCTTCTGATTTTCAACTCCTAACTTTCTGTTTCCCGGCATGGAAAAAATAAAAGTGGCGAATCCCGTCGTTGAACTCGACGGCGACGAAATGACCCGGATTATCTGGAAATTTATCAAGGATAAACTCATTCTTCCCTACGTCGACGTTGACCTCAAGTACTACGACCTCGGCATCGAATACCGCGACCAGACCAACGACCAGGTAACCGTGGACGCCGCCAACGCCATCAAACAGTACGGCGTGGGCATCAAATGCGCCACCATCACGCCCGACGAAGAACGGGTGAAGGAGTTCAACCTCAAGCAGATGTGGAAGTCGCCCAACGGCACCATCCGCAATATTCTGGACGGCACCGTGTTCCGCGAGCCGATTGTGATGCAGAACGTGCCGCGCCTGGTCACCAACTGGACGGCCCCCATCATCGTCGGGCGTCACGCCTTCGGCGACCAGTACCGCGCCACCGATTTCGTGGTGCCGGGCAAGGGCAAACTGACCATGAAATTTGAGGGCGAAGACGGCAGTGTGCAGGAATACGAAATTTACAAGTTCAACGGCCCCGGCGTGGCGATGGGCATGTACAACGTCGAGGAAAGCATCCGGGGTTTCGCCCAATCCTGCTTCAACATGGCCCTGGCGAAGGGCTGGCCGCTCTACCTTTCGACGAAAAACACGATTCTGAAAAAGTACGACGGGCGGTTCAAGGACATTTTCGAGGAAATCTACCAGGAAGAATTTAAGGCCAAAGGCGTTCACTACGAACACCGCCTCATCGACGACATGGTGGCCTCGGCCCTGAAGTGGAACGGCAACTTCGTGTGGGCCTGCAAAAACTACGACGGCGACGTGCAGAGCGACACCGTGGCGCAGGGCTTCGGCTCGCTGGGCCTGATGACGTCCGTGCTCGTCACGCCCGACGGCCAGACGATGGAAGCCGAAGCCGCCCACGGCACCGTGACCCGCCACTACCGCGAGCACCAGAAAGGCAACAAAACCTCGACCAACCCCATCGCCTCGATTTACGCCTGGACGCGCGGCCTGGCCTTCCGGGGCAAGCTCGACGGCAACAAAGACCTCATCGACTTTGCCAACGCGCTGGAGCAAGTCTGCGTGGAAACGGTGGAAAGCGGCAAAATGACCAAAGACCTCGCCATTTCGGTCCACAGCGGGGCGCTGAAAGCCGGGGAACACTACCTCTACACGGAGGATTTCCTGGAAGCCATCGATACCAACCTGAAGGCGAAACTGGCGGCGAAGTAGGCCGTTTCGATAATTGATTTTGAGCCCCCCTCCCGAGTACTCGGGAGGGTTTTTTTTTTCGTAAAATGTGCGGAGGTCACCCTGAGCGAAGTCGAAGGGTGTGCGGCTGGTCAGCGTCGGCTCACCCTTCGACTTCGCTCAGGGTGACCTCCGCACTAAAAAAAGCCGCCATTCCCCCACCCTCTCTTTTCTTTCTCCCCCTTCTCCCCTAATTTCAAGGCCGCAACCACCTTCTGAATCGTTTACTTCATGCGTGCCTTTCTGACCGGCCTGTTTCTGGGCGCGGTATTTCTGGCTGAACCCCTTCCGGCAATAGCGCAGGTGCGCCTGCTCGACGCGCACGTCGGGGCGGTAAACGTCCACACGGTGGCGGCTCCGGCCTTCGATTTCGACACGGTTTCCTGGCGGCCCGCCGTGGAAATGGACGGGCAGTTGTTTCCGTCTTACGTGCTGGCCACGGCCACGGCCAAACTCTACGATCCCAGCGATGAAGACCCGCACTGGCTCGGCGACCAGAACGGCATGATTGGCGTGCGAATCGCCAACCCGGCTCCCCGCACCCGCGTACGGCTGGAAGTAAGTCTGCCCCGCCTGACCGAGGGCCTGAGCGTGTACGAGGGTTTTCTGGACGAAGCGGGCACGGAATACTTCGTGTTTCCCCACATCAACTACGACTATGACCTGCTCCCGCAACTGCTCCAGCCACGGCCCGCCACGGCCACGTTTACGCTTTACCTCAACGGGCAGCGCGTGGGGCAGCAGGCCAAAACTTTTCAGGTGCGGGCCATCACCGATTGCCCCTACGCGTTTACCAACCTGTTCGGCGAAGACGAAGACGTGAGCTGGATGTTCGCGGGCTACGTCAACGAAAACCACCCCGACGTGGACGTGCTCCTCGGCGAAGCCCTCGGCACGGGGCTCGTCAGCGCCATCGACGGCTACCAATCCGGCAACCCCGACGACGTGTACAAGCAGGTGTTTGCCCTCTGGACGGCCCTGCACCAGCGCGGTCTGCGCTACAGTTCGGGCACCCGGCCCAGCGGCGGCGACCAAAACGTATTGAGCCAGACCGTTCGCCCGATGGGCCAGGCGCTGCGCCTGAGCCAAGCCAACTGCGTGGACGGCACCGTGCTGATGGCCTCGGTGCTACGCCGGGTCGAACTCGACCCCTTTTTGATTCTGGTGCCGGGGCATTGCTTCCTGGGTTTCTACCTCGACAAAGCCCACAAAACCTTCGACGTGCTCGAAACCACGCTGCTCGGCGAACCCGTGAAGGGCACGTCCAGCCGGAAACTCGCCAAAGTATACGGGCAATGGTTCGGCAATAACCCGCGTCACCTCGCTTCGTGGAAAGCCTTCAGCGCGGCCATCGACGACGCCAACGCCACCTACGACGAATTCAAAAAGAAGCTGGAAGACGAAAACAACCCCGACCTGAGTTGCCAGATTATCGACGTGGACGAGTGCCGCAAAACCGGCGTGATGCCCATCAGTCAGCCCCTCCGGATTCCGGCGCTGCAAATTTCCCCAACGACAGCGACCAATCGTACCGCCGAAAAACCAGATGTGGTCGCGAGCCAACCGGAGTGATTCCCTGGCTTTCGAGCACGCGACGAATTCCCGCTTTTCCCCCAAAATCCCCGTTGAACCATTGGAAAATCCGGGATAGCTCCACGGTGTTTGTCGCCGCGTCGTAGCGGCAATCGCTTTCCAGAAACGAGGCCATCGCCAAATCGAGTTGGGCCTCCACCGCTTCGGGGCGGTAGGCCGCGGTGGGCGGGCAGGCCGCCGCGCCGCAGTTGAGGGCGAAGTGAATCCGGAAATCCCGCTCTTTCAACCGAAACCGCCGCTCCCAGGCCGAAGCGAAGGGATTTTGCAAAAACCCGAACCCGTAAGTGAACTGCGAACTCCGCAGCAGGCCGTGTTCGAGGTCGTTCAGGCTGAGGTTTTTCCCTCCGATTTCAATCCATTTTTGGGCGAAAAAGCCCATCCGATTTTTTCGGTAAAAACCGAGGTGTTCGTTCAGCAGCACCTGCGAAAAGGCGTTGTACAAATTCATCCAGAAGGCTTTCCGGGCCGCGTCGTCGGGCAGTTGGCGGGCCAGTTCATCGAAGTCGAGGCGGCGAAGTTCGGCGCGGAAGACCTCGGTGGGCTGGCCGGTTTTGACGGCGAGGAGGAAGTTTTGGGAAAGTTGAACCATGATTTTTGCCTCGCCCGAGTTTGAATTTCAACGACGTGGGTGCGGACTGTCACGCTGAGCGGAGTCGAAGCGCCGCGTTGGAAATGGAAACTATTTCCGAAGTTCACGCGGCGCTTCGACTCCGCTCAGCGTGACCCCTTCCAGCAAAAATTAGTTTGAAATCTTAAACAGTTCAATCAGATAGCCAATTCTCAATCATCCGCGCCCCTTCCGGCGTCATGTACGACTCCGGGTGAAACTGCACCCCGCACACGTCGAAGCGCCGGTGCCGTAAAGCCATCACCACGCCGTCGGGCGAACGGGCCGTAACTTCCAGGTCCGTCGGCAGCGGCTCGGCTACGGCCCAGGAATGGTACAGGCCGACGGTGGTTTTTTTCGGTACATTCCGAAACAGCGCATCCTCGCCCAATTCGATTTCCTGGCGAATGCCGTGGTACACCGTCTCCAGATTCACGAGCCTTCCGCCGAACACCTCGGCAATGGCCTGGTGGCCCAGGCACACGCCCAGAATCGGTTTTTCTTCCGAAAATTCCTGAATCAGCGCCAATAATTGCCCCGCCTCGACGGGCAGACCTGGCCCCGGTGAAAGCAGGATTTTGTCGAAGTTTCTAATTTTGTCAAAATTCAGCGCGTCGTTTTTCACGACCGTCACCGCCGCGCCCGCTTCGTCCAGGAGTTGGACGAGGTTGTAGGTGAAGGAGTCGTAGTTGTCGACGAGCAGGACGCGGAGCACGGGGCAAAGTTTGGTCGGGTTACCAAAGGTAGCGGGCTAAATGCCTACTTTTGCGGCTTCAAAACCCTGTAACCCTCCGATGAATTCCCGCAAAATTACCTCCGCCCTGCTTTCCGTGTACCACAAAGACGGCCTCGCGCCGCTGGTCGAAACCCTTCATCGGCAAGGCGTCACGCTGTATTCCACGGGCGGAACGCAGGCGTTTATCGAAAAGATGGGCATCCCAGTCACGCCCGTTGAGGAGTTAACTACGTACCCCTCCATCTTCGGCGGGCGCGTCAAGACCCTGCACCCGAAGGTCTTCGGCGGCATCCTCTACCGCCGCGACCTCGACGACGACGTGCAAACCGCCGACGCCTACGGCATTCCCGCCATCGACCTCGTGGTGGTGGATTTGTACCCCTTCGAGGACACCGTAAAATCCGGCGCATCGGCGGACGACATCATCGAAAAAATCGACATCGGCGGCATTTCGCTTATCCGGGCGGCAGCCAAAAATTTTAGCGACGTGCTCATCGTTAGCCACCGGGGCCAGTACGAGGAAGTGGTTCGTCTCCTAGCCGAAAACGGTGGTGCGACGGATTTAAAAACTCGACTGGCTTTCGCCAGAGAAGCGTTTGAGATCACCTCCCAGTACGATTCGGCCATCAACTGGTGGTTTTTGGGGAGAGACCCCACCGAGCATAAACCAGCACTTCCATTTATTGCTTATGCCGGACCGGAACATTCCCTTCGCTACGGCGAAAATCCCCACCAACCGGCCACGTTTTACGGCAACCTCGACGCGCTATTCGACAAACTCCATGGCAAGGAACTTTCCTACAACAACCTTGTGGACGTAGACGCGGCGCTGGATCTGATCAATGAATTTTCATTTTCCAAAATAACCTTCGTCATCATCAAACACACCAACGCCTGCGGCGTCGCGACGGCCCCGACGGCGAAAGAAGCCTACCTCCACGCCCTGAGCTGCGACCCGGTATCGGCCTTCGGCGGGGTGCTGGTCACGAATGCGAAGGTGGATTTGGCAACGGCGGAGGAACTGAACAAGCTGTTCATGGAAATCCTCATCGCCCCCGACTACGACGAGGACGCGCTGGCGTTGCTGAAATCGAAAAAAAACCGGATCTTACTGAGGAGGAAACGCCTGAGCAAATCAGGGCGGATGTTCAAAACCCTACTCAACGGAATACTGGAGCAAGACCGGGACACCGCCACCGAAACCGCCGCCCAGATGCGCACCGTGACTGAAAAAGCACCGACGGAAAGCGAGTTGAAGGCGCTGGAGTTTGCCCTCAAAGTCTGCAAACACACGAAGTCGAACACGATTGTATTGGCGAAAGAAGACCAGCTACTCGCCAGCGGCGTGGGCCAAACCTCGCGCGTGGACGCGCTGCGGCAGGCGATTGAGAAAGCGAAAAGTTTCGGATTTGACCTGAATGGGGCAGTGATGGCCTCCGACGCCTTTTTCCCCTTCCCCGACTGCGTCGAAATTGCCGGGCAGGCGGGCATCACGGCGGTGGTGCAGCCGGGCGGCTCCATCAAGGACCAGGATTCCATCGCCTACTGCAACGCCCACGGCATCGCGATGGTGATGACGGGCGTGCGGCATTTTAAGCACTGACCTTCCTGATGCGGTCATCCTGAGCTTGCGAAGGACCTTTCGCGGGTGCCTCCCAACTAATCTGGAGGTTGGAGGCGAAAGGTCCTTCGCAAGCTCAGGATGACCGCCGGATGGATTACTCCTTCACCCCCCGAAACATCACGAATACCTTCTCTTCGGGTGAATCAACCATCAGGCTGAGCACCTTCGCGTCCCGCTCCCGCTTGCCATCCTGAATCTTACCCACGCGGTAATCGCCGATGACGCGACCCCGGTAGGAAAGTTCGATAAATCCCTCGCGGTAGGCGGCGGTAAGGGGCAGGCTTTTTTCGGAAAGAATGCCCAGGCCGTTGGGTTGGTATGACAATGTAGCATTGGTGGGCGAAGCGGCATCCATACGAAGTTGCGCTACGCTGCTCGAACTGCCACCGGGAAAGGCCACGCAGGAAAGCGGGTTGAACACGCTCTGGTTGGGCACCGAGCGGTACGTACCGCCCAGTTCGTCGGGCACGATGTCGAGATTTTCCCTTTTACAGGCCGAAAAGCTGAGGGCCAGAACGAAGAGGGGTAGGAGTTTTTTCATGGGTGAAACGGGTTTACGATTGCCAAAGACACCGGAAAAAGCCGAAGGGTTGAAAGTGATTTAAAAAAATAGTGCAAAAAGCGGAAGGTTAGGTTGTCATCCCGACGTAGGAGGGATCTCGTTGGGATACTGAACACTTGACAACCGTCAAAGGGTACGGCAGGCTGACGAGATCCCTCCTTCGTCGGGATGACAACATCCTTTTCTCTTTCCCTTTTTCCTTACTTTTTAAACAAACTTTCCACGAACGCCCGCTTGTTGAACACCTGCAAATCTTCGATTTTCTCGCCCACGCCGATGTACTTCACGGGAATTTTGAACTGGTCGGAAATGCCGATGACCACGCCACCTTTGGCCGTGCCGTCGAGTTTGGTAATCGCCAGGGCGGTCACGTCGGTGGCTTTGGTGAATTCCTGGGCCTGAATGAAGGCGTTCTGACCCGTCGAACCGTCGAGGACGAGCAGCACCTCGTGGGGGGCATCGGGCAGTAGTTTCTGCATCACCCGTTTGATTTTCGTGAGTTCATTCATCAGGTTCACCTTCGTGTGGAGGCGGCCCGCCGTGTCGATAATCACCACGTCGGCTCCCTGCTCGGTGGCCTGCTTCAGGGCGTCGTAGGCCACCGAGGCCGGGTCGGTGTTCATGCCGTGGTGAATCACGGGAATGCCCGTGCGCTCGCCCCAGAGCCGGAGTTGTTCCACGGCGGCAGCCCGGAAGGTATCGCCCGCGCCGAGCACCACTTTTTTGCCCGCTTTGAAATACCGCGAGGCCAATTTGCCGATGGTCGTGGTTTTGCCCACGCCGTTGACGCCCACGACCATAATCACGTAGGGTTTTACGCCGAGCGGCGTGTCAAAATCGGTAGCAACATCATAGGAGCGGTTTTCGGAAAGCAAGGCGGCTACTTCCTCGCGCAGAATCTGGTCGAGTTCGTCGGTGCCGAGGTACTTGTCGCGCTCCACGCGGGCTTCGATGCGGCGGATAATCTTGACGGTCGTTTCCACGCCCACGTCGGAGGAAATCAGGATTTCTTCCAACTCATCCAACACCTCCTCGTCCACCTTCGACTTGCCCGCCACGGCCCGGCTCAGTTTGCCAAAAAAGCCTTCTTTCGAGCGCTCCAGGCCCTTTTCGAGCGATTCTTTTTCTTCCTGAACGACCTGCTCTTTTTTCTTGGTAAAAAAATCGAATAGACCCATTTTTCAATTGGCAGTAATCAGTAGGCAGTAAACAGTGCCTGCCTGAGGCAAAACTAACACAAAAAAAGTCCCCCAATTCGTTGGGAGACTTCTGAGAACGAGCGGATAACCGGAGCGGTTTAGCTTTTCAGCGATTCCTGCACCTGGTCAAGCGGGACGATTTCTTCTTTGAAGGTGTACGCGCCGGTCAGGGGCGATTTCACGGCCCGGATGACTTTAGCGTAGTTTTTACCGCCTTCTTTTTTCAGGGTTGCAACTACTTTCTTTGCCATTGTTGGTTGGTCGTTGTTGGTTATCAGGTTATTGAGTTATTGGCCTGAGTAGCCTACTAACCAATAACTTACTAACTGAATTACTTAATTTCCTTGTGAACCGTCACCTTCCGCATGAAGGGGTTGAATTTCTTCAACTCCATCCGGCCAGTGGTGTTCTTGCGGTTTTTGGTCGTCACGTAGCGCGACATGCCGGGGATGTCGGAGTTTTTTTGCTCGGTGCATTCCAGGATGACCTGGATGCGGTTGCCTTTCTTTGCCATTGCAGTATAGCCTTTTCGGGGGATTTTCGGAAAATGGAAGGCAAAAGTAAGAAGTTTTCACCACGCGGCAAACCCTTCATCCAAAGTTTTAGGAACTTCGCCCCGTGAAACCGCTTCAATACCAGTACCATCCCGACAACCACCGGATTTCGGACCCCAACAAGCACCGGCTCGCCGACCTGCGCTCGGAAGAGATGGTGATTTCCTTCGGCCCGCAGCACCCTTCCACCCACGGCGTGCTGCGCCTGGAAGTGGTCACCGACGGCGAACTCATCGTCGACGTGGTGCCGCACCTGGGCTACCTGCACCGCTGTTTTGAAAAACACGCCGAGTCGATGCCCTTCAACCAGGTCATTCCCTACGTGGACCGGCTGGATTACCTGGCGGCGATGAATTCCGAACACGTGTACGCGCTGGGCGTGGAACGGATGCTAGGCATCACCGAACTGCCCCGCCGCATCGAGTACATCCGGGTGCTGGTGGCTGAGTTGAACCGCCTCGCCTCGCACTTCGTGGCCGTGGGCACCTACGCGCTCGACATCGGAGCCTACACCGCGTTTTTGTGGATGATGCGCGACCGTGAACACCTCCAGCGAATGCTCGAATGGGTGAGCGGGGCGCGGATGCTCTACAACTACGTCTGGATCGGCGGGCTATTTTACGACCTGCCGGTGGGCTTCGAGGAGAAATGCCGGGAATTCGTGACGTACCTCAAACCCAAGCTCGTCGAGTTGCAGCAGTTGGTCATCGAAAATCAGATTTTCGTGAGCCGCACCGCCAACGTGGGCGTGCTGCCGCTGGCGCTGGCCGTCAACTATGGCTGCACGGGGCCAGTGCTGCGCGGCTCCGGCCTGCGCTGGGATTTACGGAAGGTGGACGGCTACTCGGTCTATCCCGAACTGAATTTCGACGTGCCCATCGGTTCCGGCCAAATGGGCACCCTCGGCGATTGCTGGGATCGCAACCACGTGCGGGTGCTCGAATGCTGGGAATCGCTGAAACTCATCGAGCAATGCCTCGACCGGCTGCAAACCGACTGCCGCCGCACGCCCGACTTCGACCCGCAGGCGCTGGTGCCCAAGAAAATCCGCCCGAAGGCGATGGAGTTTTACGTGCGCGGCGAAACGCCGAAGGGCGAACTGGGTTTTTACTTCCGCACCGACGGCCGCAGCGACGTGCCGCAGCGCGTGAAAGCCCGCTCCTGCTGTTTTCACAACCTCTCGGTCATCCACGAAATCAGCCGGGGGGCGCTCGTGGCCGACCTCATCGCCATCGTCGGCTCGCTGGATTTGGTGATGGGGGAGGTGGACCGGTAGTTTTCAATTTCCAGTTGGCAGTTTTCAGTTGTTGAAATCCGTAGATTCGTTGGAAAAATCGGGAATAACCATGCTCCAGACCCTCAGCCGCGAACGTGTTCCGAAACCCCGGCTTTACTCGCTGAGTCAGTACTTGGCCCGCGAGGAAAAGGCGCAGGACAAACACGAATTTTACAACGGAATCATTCGCAAAATGGCCGGAGGCACCTTTCGCCACAACGAAATCGCCAGCAACACGCTGACGGCCCTGAAGCAGGCTGTTCGTCGTTTGCCCGGCACCTACCGGGTGCTCAACAGCGACCAGAAAATTTACATCGAACCGGCCAACACGGGCGTGTACCCCGACG
The DNA here is from genome assembly GCA_964244295.1 of uncultured Cytophagales bacterium. GTDB lineage: Bacteria > Bacteroidota > Bacteroidia > Cytophagales > Spirosomataceae > JAJAZB01. Next base: position 50,410 of record CAXTIG010000040.1, on the reverse strand, counting down.
CGCTGGTGATTTGCGAGGAACCCGTTTTCTATCAGAATCGGCAGGATTTACTGACCAATCCGCTCGTCATCGTGGAAGTGCTTTCGCGCAGCACGGCTTCCCACGACCGGCAGGGAAAGTTTCTGCTGTACCAGCAATTGCCCTCGTTTCGGGAATATGTCCTCATCGAACAGACCCGTCCGGAGGTGGAAACTTGGTTTCGGGAAGAGGAAAGTTTGTGGCGGAAAAGCGTGGTCAGCGGGCTTGAGGCGCGGGTTTTGTTGCGGGCGTTGGGGGTTGAATTGGCGCTGTCGGAGGTGTATGAAAATGTAGTTTTTTCGGAAAATTCATAAGTCATTTTCAACAATTTCATCCGATTCAAAAAATGAATTCTAAAACTATTTACATAATTTACATTCTATTTTTTATCTCTGTCAGAACTCAAAGTCAGAGTTTAAAAGCAATTAGAAATTGTATCAAAATAGAAACTAAGTCTCAGAATATATTCAAAGATTTTTGGAAGGGATTAGAGGTTGTTTTTGAAGAATTTAAGCAAAGAACAGGGTAAGATTTAGATGAAACTGACACCCTTTTTGTGGTTTTTAGTCAACCCAACTTCCTTCCTTTTCAATTTGAAGAAGTACGGATTTGGACCAGGACAACAGACGTAAGAGCCTACACTACTTATGAAAAGGAACCTCACGGAAAAGAAAAGAGGGTTCGAAAAGTGGTTTACGGAACTGAAAAGGTCAACGACCATCCAGTTTTACCTGAAATTGATTTGATCAAACTCTGGATTGAAGCCAAAGATTCAGCATCGATTTATGCCAACACAAGAAAATGTCAATCCCTCGGTGGAAGTAGATACTTTTGTGTTGTGGCCGAAGGAAAAAATAAAAGCTATCATACCTTCGGTTTCTGGTTTGGTAATCTTTGTTTGAAACAATCAGACATTCGATTCAAATTAGAATTACAAGATTAAAAACGTACTTTGGTTGTTTTAAACGGAAAAATGTCATTCAATCGCTTCATAATTATTCTGGTGCTCACCTTAGGAAGTCTCGCCTTTCTTATCGGATTATTGATATTGATAGAATTCGCAAATGGCGGAATGCCTGATAGTTAATCAATCATGAACGGTGACAAGTTTTGTAATGCTTTTTCGATTAATCGTTTGACCTGATGTTCCTCCTCGACCCCACCAAAACCTACCCCAAACGCACCCTCTCCCGCTCGGTGATTCGCTTCCAGGATTGCGACCCGTTGCGGCACCTCAACAACGCCAAGTATTTCGATTACTACTTCAACGCCCGTGAAGACCAGCAGGCCCTGCTCTACGGCCTGCGTTCGGACTACACGTTTACCGAATACAACGCCAGTTGGGTGGTGTACAACCACCAGATTGCCTACGTCCGGCCCGCCAACGTGAGCGAGTGGGTGAGCCTGTTCACGAGCGTGATTTACTTCAACGACACCACCAAAGTAGTCGAGTACGCGATGGCCGACGAAGCCGGGCGTTCGCTGAAAAACCTGCTTTGGACCACCTCCAAGTACATTTCCGTCCCGACGGGCCGGGTCATCACGCACCAGCCCGATTTGATGGACTACCTCCGTACCGTCACCGTGCCGGGTGTGGATTTCGAGCACATTTCGTTCAACGACCGGGTGGGGCAGGTAAAGCGGGAGTTGGCCGAAGGCGGGTACGTTTGATGGCCGACCTCCCCGTTTTTTTAATCGGGGAAGTTTTCGTTTTAAAAAACTCCCCTTACTTTTGCGGCCTCAACGCTTTTGGCCCATGAAGCTGCTCGCTTAAAAACCCACGCGGTTTTTCTCTTTCCTTCCGTCCCGCTTTAGCGGGGCCGTTTTCTGTTTTTTCCAGGCTTGTTTTCCAGGCTGTCCGCCATCGCGACAGCCTCAACCCTCTTTTTATCCTTGAAAAAGTTCTTCACTCTTTTCCTGGCCGCGCTGCGTGGTTCGGAATCCAATTTCACGTCCGGGAGCATCAACCGGGCCATTTTTCTGCTGTCCATCCCCATGATTCTGGAGATGGTGATGGAGTCCTTGTTCTTCATCATCGATGTTTTTTTCGTCGCTAAAATCAGCACCGAAGCCGTCGCTACCGTCGGCCTGACCGAGTCGGTGCTCACGCTGGTGTACTCGCTGGCAATGGGCCTGAGCGCGGCGGCGACCGCCCTCGTGGCCCGGCGCGTGGGCGAAGGCAGTGCCCGCGAGGCGGGTACGGTGGTCGGGCAGGTGATTCTGCTCTCGCTGGTGGTGGCGGTGTTGACGGGCGTGCCGGGGTATTTATTCGGCGAAGACATCCTCCGGCTCATGGGCGGCAGCAAGCGGCTGATTGCCAGCGGCGCGCCGTTTACCCGGATGATTTTCGCCAGTTCCCCGGCCATCATGCTGCTTTACACGCTCAGCGGTGCCCTGCGTGGGGCGGGCGAGGCCTCGGTCGCGATGCGCTCGCTTTGGCTCGCCAACGGGGTCAACATCGTACTCTGCCCCGTGCTGATCTTCGGCTGGGGGCCGTTCCCCGAACTCGGCGTACTCGGCTCGGCGGTGGCGACCACCACGGGCCGGAGCATCGGCGTGGCGTACCAACTGGCGGCGTTTTTGCGCAAGCGCGACGGGGTGGTACGGGTCATGGCGACGGATTTACGCCCTGATTTCACCGTCATCCGCAACCTGCTCAGCGTGGCCGCCGGGGGCACGAGTCAGTTTCTGATTGGCTCGGCGAGTTGGGTGTTTCTGATGCGCATCCTCTCCACCTTCGGCCCCGACGTGGTGGCGGGTTACACGATTGCCATCCGCATCATCATTTTCACCATTCTGCCCTCCTGGGGCATGGCGAATGCCGCCGCCACGCTGGTGGGTCAGAACCTGGGCGCGGGCCAACCCGAACGCGCCGAAACTTCGGCCTGGCGGGCGGCGTACTGCAACGTGGGCTTTCTGGTGGGCGTGGGCATCGTGTTTTTCCTGGCGGCCGTCCCGATTGTGGGCATCTTCGACCGGACTCCCGCCGTGGTGGCGGTGGCGGTGCAGAGCCTGCAAATTTTCTGTTTGGGCTACCTGGCTTTTGCCTTCGGGATGGTGATCACCCAGGCCCTCAACGGCGCGGGCGATACCCGCAGCCCGACGCTCATCAATTTGATTTGCTTCTGGGCCATCGAAATTCCGCTGGCCTACGTGCTGGCTAATTCGCTCGGCTGGGGGCCGCCGGGGGTGTTCTGGTCGGTCGCCATCAGCGAATCGCTGCTGGCGGCGATGGCGGTGTGGGTATTTCGGCGGGGGAAGTGGAAGTTGGTAAAGGTTTGAAAAAAGGCCGTCCTGATTAATCAAGACGGCCTTTCTGGCTAAAACTCAAGCTGTATAAAATTTGTAACCTTACTTCACAGAATACGATAGAATCGCGCCCGGCCAATTAGAGCCATCGGTTTCCCCTTTCTCTTGAATCGCTTTACCTGCCCAGTATGTATTGGGAGCAGTGGCCTTTGCCTGATAATAGTACAGTTCATAAGATTTTCCTTTTCGGGTCGCCGGGAAGGTCTGGGAGCGCCAACTATCGTATTTTTTTCCATTGCGTTCAACCTGAGTGTAGATTGCGTCGCGCATCCGGGCTGCGTCTTCATTAGACCAAGTGTGGTCGGTTATGTCAGGAGGCGTACTTCCATCATCAGCGCCATTCGGCATAAACTGTGGCACACTCTGCAAGATCATGCCGAATCTCTTCTCCAGACTTCCCGAATCACGTCGTTTCGTTTGGATTCCGTCCATTGGGCCGGGTCATCTACGGGTTGGGGAGAATCGTCTTTCTTGCCGCAGGCGAGCAGGGCAAAAACCAGAAAGCAGGGAAGGTAAAAATTCTTTTTCATGGTTTGAAAGGGTTTGAATGTCGAAAGCCCTCCCCAGTACGTGGGAGCACGTACTGGGGAGGGCTTTCGACAAAACTGCCCACGAACCGCTTAAAAACCAAACAGTACGGTCGTTTTTTTTTGCGAACGGTCAGGGATACTGGCCTGCCGATGACTCCTCAAAGCAACCGAGATTCACACCATTCCCTCGTACAACTTCCAAACCGGATAAACCAAATCCCAGTCTTCCCCCCACCCTACGTTTCCCGCTTCGATTTTAAATTCCTTGAATTTCTCCGGGTTCAGGTAAGCTTGGTAATCTGGAATTTGTTGGCGTTCGATGGATGGGCGAAAATCCAACACGCGTTGGGTGCCGTCCGAAAACTGGATTTCAAGGCGGAGTCCGTCGAGGTAACGGGCCGAATCGACGGCAAGTGTTTTCGTTTTCATGCTGTTTTTACCACCGGTTCCCCCGGCCCCGCCACCACTGGTCGCCGCCACACCGTCCCCACAAACACCACCCAAGCCAGCCCCACAAACGCCGAAGCGAAGTACAGCACCGAGCCTTCACCGAAATGCCCGATGGCGTAGCCGCCCAGGGGCGTGACCAGAAACTGCGCCAGGGTCTGCACCGATTGCTGAATGCCCAACGTTTCGCCCTGCAATTCGGGCGGGGACGCATTGGAGACTAGGGAGGAGAGATTGGGGAAACTCAGCCCCTGCGGAATGGACAGCAACGGCACCGTGAGGTACAACTGCCAGGGCACGTTGGGCAGGTGAAGGAGTAGGTAGGCCAGCGAATTGCAGAGCAGCGTGACCACCAGCACCTGCCGGGGTTGCACCCGTTTGGAGAGCAACCGTAAAATCCCGCCCTGCGTAATCACGCCCCAAATGCCGATGTAGCCGAAGTAGTAACTCAGGTTCTGGGCGTTCCAATCGAATTTTTTGATGAGGTACACCTGAAAAAACTGCACGAAAAACGCAAACCCGAACGTGAACAGAAACCCCACCGTGAAGATGGGCCGGAGGGTAGGATTGTTGAAGCCCTTCGCAAGGTTGCGGAGGCCCGTCCAGGGACTGACAACGGCCTGCCGGTTGGGAGAGGCGAGGGTTTCGGGAAAATTGAGGTAAATCAGCACGAGGTTGACCGTCGCCAGCAGGGCCGAAAAGAGGAAGGGCGTTGCCGGGCTGAACCAGGAGACCAGCGTCGGGTCGGAGAGCAGCCCCCCGATGACCGGCCCGATGATGAAGCCGAGGCTGAAGGCCGCCCCGACTAAGCCGAAATTTTTGGCCTTCGAGGCCGGGGCGCTCACGTCGGCAATGGCCGAGTACACCACCGAAAGGTTGCCGGAGGCCGTGCCCAGAAAGGCCCGCGAGACGAACAAGACGGCGATGTTTTTCCAGTAAATCCCCAACGCAAACAGCGCAAAGCCCGCAATGGTAGCCAGCAAACTGAGGGTAAGCACCTTGCGCCGCCCGAATTTATCGGACAAACTCCCCAGCAGCGGTCCGCTGAAAAACTGGAAAAACATGAAAATGCCCAGCAGGTAGCCCAGCAGTTTCGTGCGCTCGGCGTAGGGAACCGAATCGGCGAGCAGACCGCCGCTTTCAAACAGCAGCGGGGCCGAGATGGGCACGATGATGCCCACGCCGAGGAGGTCGATGAAGACGGTCAGGAAAATGGTGACGAGGGGCGCGCGCCGGGGGGCGGTGAGTTCGGGCATGATGACGATTTTGAGATTACTTCAAAATCGTCATGCCGAACTTGTTTCGGCATCTTCCCCTCGGCTGACTACTTACTTGGTTATTGACAAACCACTCGGTTAGCACACGGGAAGATGCCGAAACAAGTTCGGCATGACGTTCGGTACTTCAGTTCTTAAAAATCAGCGCCACGCAAAACGCGGCCACGCCTTCTTTCCGGCCCACGAAGCCCAAATGCTCGGAGGTGGTGGCTTTGATGGAAATGGCTTCTTCGTCCAACCCCATCACCCCGGCCAGGCAGGTTTTCATGGCGGGAATGTGGGGGTTGAGTTTGGGTGCCTGCAACACCACGGTGGCGTCCAGGTTGCCCACTTCGTAGCCTTTTTCCCGCACCATTTCTAGCACCTTTCGGAGCAAAATTTTACTGTCCACGTTTTTGTACTGCGGGTCTTGGTCGGAAAAATGAAAGCCGATGTTGCGCAAATTGGCCGCGCCCAGCAGCGCGTCGCAGATGACGTGGATGAGCACGTCGGCGTCGGAGTGGCCCAGCCCGCCGTGGGTGTGCGGCACCACGATGCCGCCCAGCCAGAAGGGCCGCCCCTCGGCGAGTTGGTGTACGTCGTAGCCCTGGCCGATGCGGAAGTTCATGGTTTTCTTTGCTATCCAGAGCGCAGCGAAGGATCTTTCGCGGTGACCTTCCAACCAGCTTAGAGGTAGGGGCGGAAGATCCTTCGCTGCGCTCTGGATGACAGCGTCGGGGATTAATTTTGAACGGAACGGTAGTACAACGTCGAGCCATTTTCGGGCCGGAACACGGTTTGGGCGGCCTGGCGCACGGCGTCGGTGGTGACGGCTTGGATGGTTTCCGACTCGCGGTTCACCAGTTCGGCGTCGCCCGCGTTGGCGGCGAAGGCCAGGTTCATGGCCCGGTTGAGTAGCTCAACTTCCGAAAAAGCCAGCGTGGCTTCGGCCTGGTTTTTCACCTTCGCCAGTTCGGCCTCTTCGACCCCGGCCTTTACCACGGCATCGACCAGTTCCGTCACGGCCGCGTCGGCATCTTCGAGCGAAATGCCGGGGTTGAGGTTGCCCTGGATGACCAGCAAACCGGGGTCGAGTGAGGAGGTCGTGTAGGCGTTTACGTTGTTGAACAGCCGGTTTTCCTTCACCAACTTTTGGTACAACCGCGCCGATTTCCCCCGCCCGAGCACGTCGGCCAGCAGGTCGGCGGCCTGGAAATCGGCGGCGTAGCGGGCGGGCATGTGCCAGGCTTTGTAGAGTGCATTGAGCGGCACGTTGGCGCTGGTTTCTTCAAACCGGGCCTCGGTCTGCGGCGGTTCCAGGGGCAGTTGGCGCACGTAAGCCTCGCCCGCCGGAATCGGCGCGAACCAACGGGCGCAGAGGGTTTTTACCTGCTCGACGGTCACGTGCCCGGCCACGACGAGGATGGCGTTGTTGGGCAGGTAGTATTTGTAGAAAAAACCGCGCACATCGTCGAGGCTGGCTTCTTCGATGTGCGAAATTTCCTTGCCGATGGTGGCCCAGCGGTAGGGGTGTACCTGATAAGCCAGCGGACGGAGTTTAAGCCAGATGTCGCCGTAAGGCTGGTTGAGGTAGCGTTGTTTAAATTCCTCGACCACCACTTTTTGTTGCACCTCCAGCACGGTCGGGTCGAAGGAAAGCGCCATCATCCGGTCGCTTTCGAGCCAGAAGGCCGTTTCGAGGTTGACGGCGGGCAGGGTGATGTAGTAGTTGGTGAGGTCCGGGCTGGTGAAGGCGTTGTTTTCGCCACCCACTTTTTGCAGGGGTTCGTCGTAGGCCGGAATGTTCCTCGAGCCGCCAAACATCAGGTGCTCAAACAGGTGCGCAAAGCCGGTGCGGGCGGGGTCTTCGTCGCGGGAGCCGACGTTGTAAAGCAAATTGACGGCGGCCATCGGCGTGGTGTGGTCTTCGTGAACGTACACGCGCAGGCCGTTGTCGAGGGTGAAGTGGTCGTAGTGAATCATGAATCAGCAGCCCCAACCCCCAAAGGGGGCTTTACGTATTCGTATTAAAAAGCCCCTTTGGGGGTTGGGGCTTTTTCTTTACCGGCAAAACTACCGATTCTGATAGGAAGTTTCGTTGTGGATGGTACGGGCTTCCGAATTAGCCCGCTCCGTAGCGTAGGGTTTAAACCCTACGCTACGGAGCGACTACAGGAATTAAAGCCTTGAATTCTAATTTTTTACATGAAAAAAATACTGCTGGTTTTTGGAATCGTCTTTTCTGCATTTTCCCCGTCGCCCGCCCAACTCCAAACTGATTCCGCCGCGCAGGATCTGGTGTTGCAAAGCATCGAGAAAATTTATAACTACGAATTTACCGAAGTTCCGCCACTACTTACCCGCCTCCGTAGCCGCTACCCACAGCACCCGGTTGGGCCGGTGTTGCAAGCGCTGCACCTGTACTGGCAATACCTGCCCCTGAGTAAAAACCCGACCGCTACCCGTCAGTACGTTGCCACGGTCAACCAAGCCATCGACTTGGGCGAAAAGCTACTCGCCACCGGCAACTACGACGACGAAGCCCATTTTTTCCTGCTCACCGCCCACAGTTTCCTGGCCATGCAGCAGTCCGACGCGGGCGAGTCGATGAAGGCCGTCGGCGAAGCGCGGCGGGCGTATGCGTATTTGAAAAAAGGCTTCAACCGGATGGACCAAAACCCGGAATTTTATTTCTCGACCGGCCTCTACAACTACTATCGCGTGCAGTACCCCGAAAACCACGGCATCGTAAAACCGCTGATGATTTTCTTTGCCAGCGGTGACAAAAAACTGGGCTTGCAGCAACTGGAAATGGCGGTAAAAAAGGGAAACTTCACCCGCTACGAAGCGGCGTACTACCTCGCCTACGACCTCATCAAGCACGAAAACCAGCCCGCCCACGCCTTGCCGTTTTCGACGCTCCTGTACGAAAAATTTCCCCGTAATCCGCTCTTTACCGCTCGCCACGCGGAGGCCCTGGTGCTCACGGGCCGTTACGCCGAAGCCGAGTCTGTCGCCGAGCGATTGATGCAGACCAGCGGGATAGTGCCCTCCCTGGCGGGTACGGTGCTGGCGGGAATCGTTCAGGAAAAGTTTCGTAAAAATGACAAAGCCGCCACGGCACTCTACCAGAAAGTCCTCAAAACCCCACCGGGCGAACGCTTCACGAAAGACTACGTGGGCATGGCCTGGCTCGGTTTAGGGCGCATCGCCCAACGCGCCGGGGATCGGGCCAAAGCCCGTGAACACTTCCGTCAGGCCCTCAAGTTGTCTGAATACCGTGCGACGGTGGAGGAGGCGCGAAAGGCGCTGAAGGATGTCTGAATCAGAATTTACAGAATTGAAGAATTTTCAGAATTCGCTGCTGAACAGTTGATTTTTGAATTCTGAAAATTCTCCAATTCTGTAAATTCTGATTCAGACAGGCATCACCCCTTTCAAAAACGCCAGCCCCTTCACCGCAATCTCTTCCCGCGAGGGTTCGATTTGCCGCCAGATGGCGGCGGCTTTGGCCATGGCCTTCACGTCGACCGTAAACGACTCGATGGTGGCGTAGCCCCGGTAGTCGATCGCACGCAGGGCGGCGGCAGTGCCGGGCCAGTCGGTGTGGTCGTTGCCGGGCGTGCCCCGGTCGTTGCCGCAGGCGTGCAGGTGCCACAGGTGTGCCCCCGCCCGCCGGATGGCCTCGGGCAGCGATTTCTCCTCGATGTTCATGTGAAAGGTATCGAAGTGCAGGCCCAGCGCCGGGCTACCCACGGCCTCCACCAGGTACCGGGCCTGCTCACCGGTATTGATAAAATCCGTTTCAAACCGGTTGAGCGGCTCGATGGCCAGGCGCAGGTCGAGACTTTCGGCGCGATCGGCGAGGGTGCGCAGGTGGCCCACCACTAGATTCCACTGGCGCTCGTGCTCCTCCGGCGAATTCTGACCGGCCCGGCCCACCGTCGAATACAGTGGCCCTACCAGCAACGAACTCCCCAACGCGGGCATCAGTCCCAGCAATGTAGTGAGGTAATTGAGCGCTCCGGCCTGCTCCTCCGGCGTGCCGCGCAGGTCGCGGCCCGGCCCCATGGCGGCGCAGAGTACGTCGGCGCGGAGGCGATTCTGGTCGAGTTCCTCGCGGATGAAGGCCGGGTCGATGTTGGCGGGGTCTTCCAGGGCAATTTCCACGGCATCGAAGCCCCATTTTTTAAACGTGGGAAACCAGCGGGTGCTGTCGTTGGTGAAGGGTGAGGAAAACAGAAACGTGTTGATGCCGAAGCGCATTTTGGGTTTGAGGTTTGAATGGTTTGAGGTTTGAAGGTAGAAACATCCTCAAACTTTCAAACCTCAAATCTTCCAACCTCAGCGGAATGCGAGGATGCTTCAATAAAATGCGAGAATCGTTCAACGACCGCCCCCGGCTTTTTTCGGATTCTTGCGCCGCCATTTCCCTTGCCCGGAGAAGGGGCATAGAAACCAGTGGGCGCTTTATCCATTCTTTTTCACAAAACCATGAACATCACCCTCGAACAAGCGCAGAAAGCGGTAGCAGCAGCCGTAAAAAAGTCGGAAGAACTGGGCCTGAAAATGAACGTGGCGGTGGTCAACGAAGGCGTCAACCTCGTGGCCTTCGCCCACATGGACGGGGCCTGGCTAGGGTCGATCGACATCTCGATTAAAAAAGCCAAAACGGCCAAATTTTTCGATATGCCCACCGGCGCGTTGGGCGGTCTTTCCCAACCCGGTGGCCCGTTGTTCAACATCGAAGTCTCCAACGGCGGCCTAATCACCTTCCCCGGCGGCATCCCCATCAAAGGCAGCGACGGCGAGGTGATCGGGGCCATCGGCGTTTCGGGCAGCACCGTCGAAAACGACCACGCCGTGGCCCAGGCGGGTGTGGATGCCCTGGCCTGACGGCTCGGACGAGCGGAATTTTACCCGGTTCTGGTAGAATTCTGCTTTTTTCTTGAAAAATACCGGAAACCTTTTTTCCTTGAGTCCGCAAACCGAGCCAACCCCCGGCCCGGCGATTTCCACTCTAAAACTTTTTGAACCGTATGGCAAGCAACCGAGGCGTGGTGTACACCGGGCCGGGCAAGGTGGAGGTGCAGGGCATCGACTTTCCCGAACTGGCCAACCCCAAAGGCAAAAAAATTGACCACGGGGTGATTCTGAAAGTGGTTTCGACCAACATCTGCGGCAGCGACCAGCACATGGTGCGCGGCCGCACCACGGCCCCCTCCGGCCTGGTGCTGGGCCACGAAATCACCGGCGAAGTGCTCGAAGCGGGCACGGGCGTGGAGTTTTTGAAAAAAGGCGACCTCGTGTCGGTGCCCTTCAACGTGGCCTGCGGGCGCTGCCGCACCTGCAAGGAGCAAAAAACGGGCATCTGCCTGACCGTCAACGATTCCCGCGCGGGTGGGGCCTACGGCTACGTCGACATGGGCGGCTGGATTGGTGGACAGGCCGAGTACGTGATGGTGCCCTACGCCGATTTCAACCTGCTGAAATTTCCCGACAAAGCCCAGGCGATGGAAAAAATCCGCGACCTGACCATGCTCAGCGACATCTTCCCGACGGGTTTCCACGGCTGCGTCAACGCGGGCGTGGGGCCGGGCACCACGGTGTACATCGCCGGGGCGGGGCCGGTGGGCATGGCGGCAGCGGCTTCGGCCCAGTTGCTTGGCGCGGCGGTGGTGATCGTGGGCGACATGAACAAAGCCCGCCTCGCCCACGCCCGCTCTATCGGCTGCGAAACGGTGGATTTAACCCAGAGCGATACCCTAGCCGAGCAAATCGCCCAGATCCTGGGCGTGCCCGAAGTGGACTGCGCCGTGGACTGCGTGGGTTTCGAGGCCCGGGGCCACGGGGCCGACGTGGGCAAGGAAATCCCGGCGGTGGTGCTCAACTCGCTCATGGAAATTTCGCGGGCAGGCGGCAGCATCGGCATCCCCGGCCTGTACGTGACCGAAGACCCCGGCGGCGTGGACAAGGATGCCAAAACCGGCAACCTGTCCATCCGCTTCGGGTTGGGCTGGGCCAAAAGCCACTCGTTTCACACCGGTCAGACGCCCGTCATCAAGTACAACCGAGCTTTGATGATGGCGATTCTCTACGACAAAGTGAAAATCGCGAAGGCCGTCAACGTGGAAGTCGTTTCCCTCGACCGCGCCCCCGAAGGCTACGCCGAGTTCGACAGCGGGGTGGCGAAGAAATTCGTGCTCGACCCGCATCGGATGATCCCGGCTTGAAGTTGTTTTTCGGTACAATGAAAAATCCCCGGCGCGGTGCGTTGGGGATTTTGTTGTTGTTACCGAGTGGATGCCCTCACCCTCCCAAAAACTGCCCCAAGTAATTCCTTGCCGTCAGAATCGCCGTTTGCACGTCGGTGATGTCGCGTTCGTAGGCTTTATCTTCCACTTCGATGCAGACCGGCCCCCGGTAGCGCACGTCGGTGAGGGCGGCGAAGAAATCCCGCCAGCGCACGTCGCCGAGGCCGGGGAGTTTGGGCGCGTGGTACTCCAGCGGGTTCGCCATGATGCCCACGCGGTCGAGGCGGTCGCGGTACAGTTTGGCGTCTTTGAGGTGGACGTGGTGCAGGCGCTCGGCGTAGTCGTAAATCGGGCGGATTTCGTCCATCATTTGCCAAATCAGGTGGCTGGGGTCGTAGTTCAGCCCCAACGCCCGCGAAGGGATGATTTCAAACAGCCGATCCCACACGGCGGGCGTGGTGGCGAGGTTTTTCCCGCCGGGCCATTCGTCGCCGGTAAACCACATCGGGCAGTTTTCGATGCCGATTTTCACGTTGCATTCCTCGGCCAGTTTCACCAGCGCGGGCCAGTGCTGGGCGTACAAGTTCAGGTTGTCGGCGAGGTTGAGCGCCGGGTTGCGGCCAATGAACGTGTTGACCGTGTAAACCCCAAGTTGGGGCGCGGCGCGGATGATTTTCTTGAGGTGTTCGCGGTAAAATTCGGCCTTTTCCGGGTCGGGGTCGAGCGGGTTGGGGTAGTAACCCAGGGCCGAAATCCGCACGCCGGTTTCACGCTCCAGGGTACGGACGTAGGCCGCGTCGAAGTGATCCACGTCGAGGTGGGTGACGCCCGCGTAGCGCCGCGAATCGGAATTAACACTGGGCCAGCACATCACTTCCACGCAGCGGAAGCGGTGTTCGGCGGCGAAGCGAAAAACCTGGTCGAGGCGAAAATCGGGCAGAATGGCGCTGACGAAGCCGAGTTGGAGCATGGTTTAAAGTTTGAAGGTTTGAGGGTTTGACAGTTTGAGGGCGACCGTCGCGCGGTTTGAAAATTTGAAATTTGAAGGTGAGACAAAACTTTCAAACCGCGCGACGGTCGCCCTCAAACTGTCAAACCCTCAAACCAATTTCAATATCCCTTCGCCTCCTTCACTTCTTCCACCGGCGCATCTGCCGCCACGGCCCCGAAGCGCCGGTAGGCGTCTTCCAGGATGGTGGCCGTGGCGCTGGCCCCGAGGCGGGTTACGCCGAGTTCTTTTACTTTCAAAAGTCCGTCGAGGGTGCGGATGCCCCCGGCGGCTTTCACCTGCACGCCCGGCCCGACGTGGGCCAGCATGAGTTTTAAATCGTGCTCGGTGGCCCCTTCGTAGCCGTATGCTCCGTCGGGGCCTTTCACGAAGCCGTAGCCCGTCGAGGTTTTGACGAACGCCACGCCCACTTCCGTGCAAATTTCGCAGAGCCGGATTTTGTCGGCATCGTCGGGCAGAAAGTCGTTTTCAAAAATCACTTTCAGAATCGCCCCGTTGGCCCGGCAGGTTTCGTGAACGGCCCGGATTTCTTCGCGCACGTAGTCCCAATCGTGGCTGAGCACCTTGCCGATGTTGACGACCATGTCGATTTCCACGGCTCCGTCGTGGCAGGCCTGGAGGGTTTCGGCCACCTTCACGGGCATCGCGCTGTTGCCGTGCGGAAAGCCGATGACCGTGCCCACGAGCACGTCACTGCCCGCCAGCAGGGCCACCGCACCCGGCACGGCGTAGGGTTTGATGCACACCGAGGCCACGTCGTACTTCCGGGCCAGTTCGCAGCCTTCGCGGAGTTCGTCGTCGGTCATCGTCGGGTGGAGCAGCGAGTGGTCGATCATCTTGGCGATCGCACGGATGAGTTGTTGGCTCATGTTGATTTACGATTTACGAAGTACGATTTAGAAATCAGGTCAGAAGCCGTTACCAAGGGCATATTTTTCGGTGAAACAGGTCAGTTGGCTGTATACAAAAAAACCCTCTCGGGAGGTGACGTAGCGGCGTTCAAGGTAGAGCAACGGGTTATTTTTTGGACAGCCAAACACACGCGCCTGCGCGGTATCGGCTTGCACGGCGCGGAGGGTTTGTTCCAGGTTTTCGATGGCGATGCCGTGGCGCAGGCTCAGGGTTTTAAACAGCGAGCCATCCACGAATACGTCGCTGCTGAGGGTATTCCCGGCAAAATCCGGGACGAAGGTGGTTTCGTGCATCACGGGGTTGTCGTCGGCGTAGCGCAGGCGTTCGACGACGATGCACCCGGCGGCGCGTTCGTCGGGGCCGAGCGGGTAGAAAAAATCGGCGGGCCAGGCTTGGCGGGTTGGGTTTTGCAAAAATTCCGTCCGCACGGCGTGGTTACTTTTGCCGACCACCTCCGAAAAACCCCGGAATGAGAGCAGTCCGAGCGCTTGCCGCTCCGAGCGCACCACGCTGCCCCGGCCCTGCTGCCGCTCGATGAATCCCTGCCGTACCAACTCGCCCAGCGCCTGCCGCACGGTGGTGCGGGTGGTTTGAAACTGACCCGCCAACTCGTGTTCTGAAGGCAGCAAACTGCCCGACGGGTGTTTTCCACCCTGAATCTGCGTTCGTAGGTGCTCGGAAATTTGCTGGTAGCGGGGACGTTCCATTGGGTTGGGCAAAAGTGAAAATAAAAATTTGTATAGACAAGTTGGGCGGAGAAAATTTCATAGACCCGCTTACTTTTCAACTGGCATAGCTTTTTGAGCGGTGCCCGGAGTCATTCATCAACATCGTTAAACTTTATAACTCATGCCAACCAATCCGAATCCAAAACACAAGGAAGGCCCCGTAGCCGAGGCCATCGAGGAGCAAACTGCTAAAATTCCTTCCGACATTTTTCTATGGGCGGCACTTGGCTCGATCGCCATTTCGCTGGTCTATAAAATTCAGGGAAAAGATGACAAGGCCCTGTTCGTGGGTCAGTGGCCGGCTCCGTTTCTGCTGCTGGGGCTGTACAACAAGCTTGTCAAACTTGAAGGGCACGATTGAAACCGGACTTTTTCTTTTCAAGAACAAAAAATCCCCGGCGCGTTGGCGTCGGGGATTTTTTGTTCTTGGGGTCAAGCAGAGACCGCCGCGCTGCCAGCCGCTCCACGCACGGGCTTTCACGGCTGGCAGCGCTTTTAGCGTCCTCCGGGCCGCCCGCCGCCGGGCGTACCACCGCCCTGCTGCCCGCCGCCTTGCTGACCACCACCCTCGCTCTTCACGTCGTCGTTGTTGACAGACTTCGCTTTTTTGCGCGGGGCGTCCATCGTCATTTTGCCGATTTTGTGGGTAAACGTCAGGCGGATGCCCCGGTTGTAGAGGTACACGTCGTTGACCTGACTGAACTGGGGCGAATCGAGTTCGGTGTGGATGTTGAACCGGCGGGTGAGGAAGTTTTCGGCGGCCAGCCCAATGCTGGTTTTCTTCGCGTTGAAATCCTTTTTCACGCCCAACGTGTAGAACGCAAAACCGCCCTGCGTGCCCTGCAACTGCACCTGCGTACCCTGCATGAACCCGAAGCCCTGGGCACCCCAGCCGTTTTTAAACTGCGCCTGCACGAACATCCCGCCGCTGGGGTTGAAACCCGAATTAGTCACCGTTTCCGAGAGGCCGTTCAGGCCCGTGGTTTGGCCACGCAGGGTGGTGTAAAACACGTTGAGAAAAATCCCGACGCTGATTTTTGAGGTCACGGCCACGTTGCCAAAAATGTTGGTGCCGTAAGCGTGCTGGCTGCCGATGTTCTGGTAGGTGCTCACGATGGCCCCCGCCAGCGTATCCGAGGGCTGGCGCACCTGGGTAATGGCGTTGTCGGTGAAGCGCCCGAAAAACGAGGCGTTGATGAATGTTTTCTTGATGGTTTTGCTCAAAGTCATCTCAAAGTTATCGGTCAGTTCGGGGCGCAGAGCCGGGTTGCCGACCGTGATGTTCTGCGGGTTGGCGGCGTTGAAGTTGGGGTTCAACTGCTGGAGACCGGGGCGCTGAATCCGGCGGTTGTAGGCCAGTTTGACCGTGGTGCCCTTGAAACTCTTTGAGGCGTTGATGCTCGGCACCAGCACACCGTAGTTGGCCACGCCCACCGCCCCACCCTCGCGGGTGCTGGCGTCGATGAACGTATGCTCGTAGCGCAGTCCGCCCTTGAGGGTGTAGCGTTTTTTGGTGGTGTAGGTGTACGAGGTGTACCCGGCGGCGATGTTCTGGTGGTAGGTCAGCGCCCCAGCGGGCCGGTTGGTTTCGTTCGTGAAATCGCCCGTCGGCCCGGCCATCAGGTACTGGTAATCGCTGTCCACCTGACGCAGGATGCCTTTGGCACCGAATTCCAGCATTTGGTTTTTCTTAATCGGCGTTTGGTAGTCGGTCTGGAACGTGAACTCTTGATTCAGGTTTCCGTTGAGGTTCCGCTGGCGACCGGTTCGGGTGCCGCTGGCGTTGAGCAGGTCGGCGTCAAAGTTGTTGGTGAGGTCGTTGCGGCTGTAGAGCGTCGAAATGCTCCACTCCTGCTGGGGCTTGTAGGTGTGGAGGTAGTCGATATTGACGTCGACCGTGCCCGACAGGTTTTTCGACTCCACGTTCCGGTTGGAGGTCAGGCCCGCAATGCGGTTGGTGAACAATTGCGTCGTCAAATCCTGCTGGTTGACCATGTTGCGCACGCCGTAGCGGACGCCCGCCGTGAGACTTTGATTTTTGGCCAAATCGTAATCCATGCCCAGGTTATACTGCCCGAACAAGCCCCGGCTTTGGCCGTCGCCGGTTTGGCGGGTCAGGAACTCGTCGCCGGCCACGCGGCTGGTTTGGTCGAGACTGGTTTTGGTGATGGTGTTGTACCACGACCGCCCGAAACCGCCGAGGGTGAAGCCCAGCTTGTTTTTGCGGTAGCCCCCGTTGAGCGAAAGGCTCGAACCCCGGTTGCCCACGCCGCCGTCCACGTTGAGGTTGAGGCCCTGGAGGCTGTTCTTTTTGGTGATGATGTTGATGATACCGCCGGAGCCTTCGGCGTCGTACTTGGCCGAAGGGCTGGTGATGACCTCCACCGACTTAATCTGGTCGGCGGGAATCTGCTTGAGCGCGTCGGCAATGCTGCTGGCGACGATGGTGCTGGGCTTGTTGTTGATGAGCACCCGCACGTTCTGACTGCCGCGCAGGGAGACGTTGCCGTCTAAATCCACCGTGAGCAGGGGCACTTTACGGAGTACGTCGGTGGCGTCGCCGCCTTTGGCGGTAATGTCTTTTTCGGCGTTGTACACGAGCCGGTCCACTTTTTCTTCGATGAGCGAAGCCTGGCCGGTTACGGTCACTTCGTCGAGCATCTTCACGACGGGGCTGAGTTTAATCACGCCCAGGTCGAGGTCCTGGCCTTTGGCAAGGCTGAGGTTGTCGAGGGTTTGGGTGCGGAAACCGATAAATGTGACCAGCAGTTTGTACTCTCCGGGCAGCAGTCGGAAGAGGACGAATTTGCCCTTTTCATCGGCTGAAGCGCCGTCCACGGCCTTGCCGGTGGTTTTGCTGTACAAGGCAATGCTGGCGAATTCGACGGCTTTGGTCAGCGCCGAATCGACGACGTAGCCGGTGATTTTGGAATTGCCTTTCGGCGTTTGGTCGCCCGCCGTGCCGGGCAAGGCTTTGGGTTGGGCAGCGCCGCCCACGCCGGGGAACTGGGCGAAGGCAGGCGAAAGCAGGCTAAGGACAAGCAGGGTGATGAAGGGAAGTAGACGATGCGTTTTCATGGGTTTTCGTTTTGACTGCGACAAAGGTGAATGGCAACCTGAGCGCCCGAAACGAAAAGCGGATGAACGAAGGAAATGGGGGGATGAGTGCTGGGAATGGGGGAGTGAGGGGGGAAAGCGGAGCGGGTAGAAGGCCCCATTTCAGGTTTAAAATAACAGGCAGGTTGGAAAGAGAGTCAATTTTTTATTCCTGCCAGAGTCGCCTGGATTTTCAACTTTGCCCCGTTGCTCGGACGAGTCGCAAAGTTTTCGATTACCTTTCCATCCGACCCAATCAGTACGTAATGCGGATAGACGTTTACCGCGTATTTCTGCTCCAACATCTTTTGCCAAGCGGCGTTCGCGTACAAATTGACGGTTTTCAAGCCCACTTTTTTGATTGCCTCCCGCCATTTATCGGGTTTCGTACTCGTACAGATGCTAACGATTCGTACTGGCTTACCAGAGAATTCATCGACCAGCTTGTTTTCGTACGGAAATTCATGGAAACACCCCCCGCAGGTAGCAAACCAGAAGCACAAATAAACGACCTGGCCTTTGAAGTCGCGCAATGAAATCAATGAATCACGGGTATCGGTCAGGAAGAAAGTAGGCGCTTGATCACCCGGCTTGAGGTGCTTCAGCCACCCTGCCGAGCGATTGAGCAGGTACGTAGTCAGGTAAGAATAAGCGCCGGGAAACTTCTGTTCCGTAAAATAATGATGGGCCACTTCTGGATTATCCTTGGCACCGGCACTGTGTTCCCAAATATCGAAAAAGGTGCTCGTTTGTTCGCCTAACTCGGTGCGTACCAGTTGTCGCCAGATAGACGAATTCATTCCACCAGTTGGGTGTAGCGACCTGTACTTCCACGGCGCGTATTCCCGCATAAAATTCAGGTATGCGTAGTCGTAGCGCGCCGCGTCGTTTCGAATGGGAACGCGTTTGAGGAACTCAAAGTAACCGGCTGGTAGCTTCTGCGTTTTGTGTTGAAAGTCGATTTGGTACCAGACCATGTACAGCCGCAGCATGGCATCGGTGTAGCGAATCGCGTCGGATTCGTGACGTACGAACCACGCTGGCAAGTCGTGGGTCTGTTGGTAGCGCTGCCAGAAGCGAGTTTGGTGGAGGGTCAGACTATCGAGTTGGCGCTGAAAATCAATCAGGTCTGGCGCGGACCCGCCGGCATTCATCGCCAACTGACCCGATTCAATCGGAAACTGCTTGACTTTCTCATAGTTGTACTGCTGTATTCCTTCAGTAGAACCGCTAAAGGAATAAACCAGATTAGCCGATGAGTCAGCAGCAGGGGCCACGTGAATACGCACTGTATCGCCGGGAATAAGCAGTAATTTAAGTCTGGTCGAACCAATCCATACATATACATCCTGAATCGTTCTCACCGGACACATTAGTTGGGTTTGGCCTTTTTGCCTGAGAAGCGTATCACCGACCTGATCATAATCAGAAGCGGGAAAAACGTGATAAATCTGCGCAAGAACCGGTACGTTTGTCGGTAGGGAATCATGCTGAATTTGAATCGTGACCATTCCATTCAAACTGATTCGGTTTGAAGGAACTGCTCCGGTCTGAGCCAACGCAGGTTGGACGGTCAGATTTAAAAGGAAAATGAGTAGTAGTCGCATGGTAATCCACTTAGAATGAATCTCTGCACTAATTTGACCTACGAAAGACAAACTTGCTAAGCCGTTGTCCATCTGCCAAACATCCTGACAACAGCACCCAAGTTTCACCCTGCCACCACTGGCGAACTGCCTTTCTTTTTTCTGTTCAGCGAGTATTTCTGTGCGGGTGAGGATTTACGGAAACCGGCTGTAAATCTCATCGCGGGACAATATGCAGCAAAACACCACGGTGTCCGTGTTTACCTCAACGCCAATCCGGTAGCCTTATACGCGGATGCGCCCCCCGGCCCGGATGATGCACCAAGAATTTGAAGCCGGGAACTTCCTCCATTGACCCGGCTCGGTGAGCCTCATCGAAAGCCACTTCAATTTCGTCCAATACGTCTAAATCCCGGATTTTTCCCAAGTCAGCAAAGAATCGCTTCCTGGTTCTGACGTTCATCGCTTCAAGCCCTGGCGCAACCGGGCAAACTCGCGCTTGGAGGCCTCGTAATCCAGTAGTGGAGAGCCGGACGCTTTCCCGATTTCAACGGCCAGCGCGGTTTCTTCCGCCTCGTCGGATTCCCCAAGCGGGGTCAGGCGCAGGGTTTGCTCGTCCATCGAGTCGAGCAATTGGCGAATCGCTCGGCCCTGACGGCTTTCTTCATCGAGGGTAAGCAGGTAGGTAGTCATGACGAACCGATAAAAATACCGAACGTAAAAATACACCCGATTTTGGGGAAACTGGTCGCGCTTTTTGGTGACGTACTGGAAGTCACTCGTTCAGGATGCGGTCGCCACCGCCTGCGCTTGCACCACCGGCGAAGCCGTTCCCTGCCCTTCCTGGGCTTTTTTCTGTTCGGCGGGCATTTCGGCGCGGGGCGGTTTGGCCCGGATGATGAGCCGCAGCGACTGGTCGTAGGTGACGTAGTTCCAGAACCAGTTGATGAAAATCAAGACCCGGTTTTTCACCCCCACGATGCTGAACAGGTGGACGAACATCCAGGTGAGCCAGGCGAAAAATCCCCCGAAACTCCAGAACGGCAAATCGACCACGGCCAGGTTGCGGCCCACGGTCGCCATCGAACCTAAATCGCTGTACTTGAATCCCTGCATGGCTTGCCCCCGAAACTGCCGAACCAGGTTTTTTGCCAGTAATTTACCCTGTTGCAACGCGGGTTGGGCCAGTTGGGGGTGGCCGCCGGGGAAGGTTTCGCCCTCCACCATCGCGGCCATGTCGCCGAGGGCGTACACGTTCTGAAAACCTTCGACCCGGTTGAAGCGGTCCACTTTGAGCCGCCCGCCCCGCGCCAAGCCTTCGGGCGGCACGAGGCCGTCTATGAAATTAGCCTTCACGCCCGCCGCCCACACGAAGTTGTCGGTGCGGAGCTTGCGGCCGTCGGAAAGCACCACACTTTTGCCGTCGTAGTCGGTTACTTTGGTGTTGAGCAAAATGGTCACGCCCAATTCTTCCAGGTACTGCTTCGATTTTTCCTGGGCTTCTTGCGACATCGGCCCGAGCAGTTCCGCCCCCGACTCGACGAGGTGAACTTTCATGCCGGTGAAATCGAGTTCGGGGTAGTCGCGGGGCAGCACGTGGGCGCGCATTTCGGCCAGGGTGCCGGAGAGTTCCACGCCCGTCGGGCCGCCGCCCACCACCACGATGTTGAGCAGGCCGAGGCGGGTGTCGGGGTCTTCGGCGACGAGGGCTTTCTCGAAATTTTCCAGCAAATGATTTCGCAGCGCCAGCGCCTCGCCGACCGATTTCATCGGCCAGGCGGTGTTTTTAAAAGTCTGGTTTCCGAAATAATTCGTGTCGGCCCCCATCGCCACCACGAGGTGGTCGTAGCGCAACTCGCCCAGGCTGGTAGTCAGGATATTGTTTTGCGGCGATACCTTCGTCACTTCAGCGATGCGGATGTACACGTTTTTGCAGGTCTGAAACGACTTGCGCAGCGGAAACGAGATGCTGCTCGGCTCCAGCCCGGCGGTGGCGACCTGGTAAAACAGGGGCTGAAACTGGTGGTAGTTGTTTTTGTCGAACAACACCAACTGCACGTCACGGCGGGCCAGTTCGCGGGCGAGCGTCAGCCCGCCGAAGCCCATGCCGACGATGACGACGCGGGGTTTGGTGGTGTCGGGAATGTTGATGGTCATGGGTTTGAAATTATTCGGTCATCTTCTCTTACCTGTCATCCTGAGCGCAGCGAAGGACCTTGTCGGATTGCTGGCCGGTGACCCAGCTTTAGCCCAACGCCAGCTACTCGGTACTCCAACAAGGTCCTTCGCTGCGCTCAGGATGACAGTCTGGTGGGATGCTCAGGATGACAGCGTATTTACGGGTTCTTTGGTCAAAACTGATTCGTAAAACGCCTCGTAGCGGGGCAAAATGCGGGTAATGTCAAATTCCTGTGCCCGGCGGAGGGCAGCCGCTTTGAAGGTGGGCAGGTTAGCGTCGTCGAGCACGAAGAGGGCTTTTTGTACCATCCCATCCACATCGCCGACGGGCAGGGTGAAGCCGGTTACACCGTCGATGTTCACTTCAGGCAGGCCACCGGCATCGGAGGAAATTACGGGTACTTCGCAGGCCATTGCTTCCAGGGCGGCCAGACCGAAGCTTTCTTTTTCCGACGGCATCACGAACAAATCGGCCACGGAGAGCACTTCTTCGATGGCGTCGAGTTTTCCCAAAAACCGCACGTCGGTGGTCAGGCCCAGTTCGCGGCTCAATTTTTCGAGGCCGGGCCGCTCGGGCCCGTCGCCGACGAGAAGGAGTTTGGCGGGCAGCACCGTTCGGAATTTCTGGAAAAACCGCAGCAAATCGTCGATGCGCTTCACCCGCCGGAAGTTGGAGATGTGAACGAGCAGCTTTTCGCCGTTGGGGCAAATGGCTAGTTTGAAGTGTTCCTTTTTTTGTTTCTTGAACCGTTCGAGGTCGATAAAATTGGGGATGACTTCGATGGGCCGCCGCACGTCAAACTGCGCGTAGGTGTCCTGCCGAAGGCTTTCCGATACCGCCGTGACGCCGTCGGAGGCGTTGATGCTGAACGTGACGACCGGCTCGAAGGAAGGGTCTTTGCCCACTAGCGTGATGTCGGTGCCGTGGAGCGTAGTGATGAAAGGGATGTGAATACCCTGCGTGGCTAGAATCTGTTTCGCCATGAACGCCGAGGAAGCGTGGGGAATGGCGTAGTGGACGTGGAGCAAGTCGAGGTGGGCGTTTTTCACCACTTCGACCATCTTGCTCGCCAGGGCCAGTTCGTAGGGCGGGTACTGAAAAAGCGGGTAATTGGGAATGAAAACCTCGTGGTAAAACAGGTTTTCATTGAAAAAATCGAGGCGAGGCGGCTGGGAGTAGGTGATGAAGTGCACCGGGTGCCCGGCTTTGGCCAGGGCCTTGCCCAACTCGGTGGCCACCACGCCGCTGCCGCCGAAGGTGGGGTAACAAACGATTCCGATTTTCATGTAAGTCGTTAGTCGATAGTCTTCAGTCGATGGTTCCAGTTGACGTGCCGACGAGGGATTTACCGGCCCAACGTGGCGAACTTCCCGAAAGTTTAGAACTTTCGGGAAGTTTTCCAGTCAATCATGCCCCGTCCTCCCCGCCCCAAGCCCAGTTTCAGCCAGATTGCCGCCGGTTTTTTTCGGCTGGTGCGCTGGCCTAACCTGCTGCTGCTAGCCCTGACGCAGTACCTGGTGCGGCTCTCGCTCATCAGCCCGGAGGAGCCCTGGACCACGGGCTTGCTGGAAGGGAGCCTGTTCCGCATCGCGCTTTCGACGGCCTGCATCGCGGCGGCGGGCTACATCATCAACGATTATTACGACATCAAAATCGACCTCATCAACAAACCCAGCCGGGTGGTGATTGGGCGGTACATCAAGCGGCGCTGGGCGCTGGGCATCAACTTCGCCCTCAACGGGCTGGGTATTTTACTGGGGCTGACGGTGAGCCTGCGGGTGGCCGCGCTCAACGCCGCCGCCGTGTTTTTTCTCTGGCTGTATTCCAACCACCTCAAGCGGCAGCCGTTTTGGGGCAACCTGATGGTGTCGTTGCTCACGGCGTTGGCGCTGGTGGTGCTGGCGGTGCAGTATCGGCGGCACGTGGAGGAAGTGTACCTCTACGCCCTGTTTTCGTTTTGCCTGTCGCTGGTGCGCGAAATCATCAAAGACATGGAAGACGTGCGCGGCGATGCCACCTTCGGCTGCCAGACCCTCCCGATTTTGTGGGGAATGCGCCGCACGAAAACGCTGCTTTACATTATCCTCGTTTCTTTTTTCCTGATTCTGGCCGGTTCGCTGCGGGTGCTACCGCCGTCGATGATTTACCTCTTCGCCTTTCTGGCCCCGCCAATGGGTTACCTCGTGTACCGTCTCGTGCGGGCCGACACCCGCCGCGATTTCGCCTTCCTGAGTCAGTACTGCAAAGTGGTCATGCTGCTGGGCGTGCTGACGATGGCTTGGGTCTAGCAACCCGGACAGCGGGCATAGCCCCTGTCAGCGGTTGCGGGCTGGTCGGTAGCCGAGGTTCGGTTATCCGGCGAGGCGCAACCGCTGACAGGGGCTACGCCCGCTGTCCGGGTTGCTCCAACCTCACGCCCTGCGTTCCCACCACCAACCGCGCCGTCCGCCCGCACACTAGCGCCCAATTGTCGGCCCCGTGCCCGACGGGAAAATCAAAGCACACCGGAAAATCGTATTCCGCCACGTGTTCGGCCACGCAGTCGTAGATCGTGAAGCCAAACGGCGGATCGGGGTTGTCTTTCAAATCGCTGAAACCGCCCACCACCAATCCTGCCAGCCGGGCCAGGCCGCCGGCCCGTTTCAACTGCACCAGGTAGCGGTCGACGGCGTGGCGATATTCGTCCACTTCTTCCAAAAACAGAATTTTCCCGGTCAACTCCACCGCCGAAGCGCTGCCCAGCAAATGGCACACCAGGCAGAGGTTGCCTCCCGTCAATGCGCCCGTTGCCGAGCCGGGGCGGTTGAACAGGTGCGGCGGTACGTCGTAGCGCAGCGTTTCACCGAAGAGCGCCTGCCGCAACGTTTCGACCGAGCGGCCGCTGGGGTCGAAGCCGAAGGTTTTGGGCATGGTCGCGTGGAGGCTTTCCACGCCGAGCACGCTCAGGTGGCTGTGCAGGGCAGTGATGTCGCTGAAACCCACCAGCCATTTTGGGTTTTGGAGAAACTTTGTAAAATCGAGCCGTTCGAGCAGGCGCGAACTGCCGTAGCCACCCCGGGCGGCGAAAATGGCCCGCAGGCTGGGGTCGTCGAGGAAGCGCTGTAAATCGGCGGCGCGGGCGTCGTCGGGGGCCGAAAACTGGTGGAAGCGGCTGTTCAGGGTTTCGCCAAATTCCAGCTTTAATCCCCAGGACTGGAGCACGTCGAAGGCCGGTTGGAGCAGCGTCGCGTCCACCCGACTGGCGGGAGCCACGAGGCTCACGCGGTCGTCGGGGTGCAAAAAGGGGGGTTGTACCATGCCACGAAGAAAGGGTTAACTTCCCGTTTTAACTTCCGGGAAGTCACTCAGCAATTCCGTAGCCAACGGAACGACCTCGTAATCCGACAAGGTGGCGATGTTGAGCGTCGTCACTCCCTGAGCGGTGTTGTCGTACATGGGTCGGAATTTGGCTCCCCACACGATTTCGCGGGCGTGGTACGAACTGCGGGCGTACACGAGTTGAGAAAAAGTGTCTTCCGTAGCCCGGATTAGAATCAGAAATTCGGCATCGGCGGTGATGAGTTCCTCGGCGGTTTTGCCAAAAATCGGGCTGTCCTCGGTCATGGGGTGAACCAGCGTCCAGTTGACCGGGAAAAAATTTACCTTGTTTCGTTCCAGCGGCAGGGCGTAGTACTTGCGGGTGCGTTTGCCGCCGGGCAGGGTTTCGAGCATCGACATGGCTAGGTCCACGTTTACCTCGATCAACTGGTTGGCCCGTTCGTTCACAATCCGGAACATCAGCGCCGTGGTGTCGAGGTAGGGCGCAACCACGGCTTTTCCGCTGAACAAAATCTTGGCTTCGGGTCGGGAAAACCGCCCGTACAGCAGCCCGGTCGCCAGGGCAAACGCCAGCAGGCCCATCGTCGATTCGATGGCGGCGAGTAAACTGGCCGCAAACCCTACCGGCGCGATGCGCCCGTAGCCCACGGTGGTCAGGGTTTGGGCGCTGAAAAAATAGGCATCGTAAAAACGCGTCCAGGCCGAGGTTTGGTCGGCCCCTTGCAGGTGTTCGACCCCTACCCCCACGAACAGGCCCGCGAAAAGCAGGTTGGTGAGCAAAAACCCCAGTCCGACCAGCACCAGGAAGTGCATCCACGAGGTGGTGATGAGCCGGTGGTAGAGGTTGAGCCAGCCGTGGAATGACTGGTTGGTGCGCCGGACGTTGAAGGAGCCATCGGGATTGACGAGCCGGGTGGACACATCGACGATTTGCTTGCCAAAACCCAGATCGAGGCGTTTTTCTTCTTTTTCAACGAGCAAATCACGGTGGGGTTTTGGGCGGGTAGCGCGGGCAGTCATAACGGAAACGGAGCAGGGGAAGACGTCGGCAAAACCCGTTGCCGGGCGGGAAGGTTTCGGAGCCAGAAACAAGAGAAAAGAAACAGGAAACAAGAAGTTGGCACGAACAGCCGTCTTGTTTCCTGTTTCTTTTCTCTTGTTTCTAAAATCTTGTTTCTAAATAAAAATAATTTCCTCAATGACGTTCTCGCCCATTTCCCGATTGATGAGTTCGATGGCCTTCGAGCGGGCCAGCAGCAACTCGTTTTTGAGCGGAGCCGAAAGAATCTGCACGTACAGCTTTTTTTCCTTGACGTACAGCTTGCCCGTGCGCGAGGCGATGGGCTTGCCCATTACTTTTTCCCAGAACGTGACAAGGTAGGTTTCGTTGAATTTCGACCGAAGCTGGTAGGCATTCAGCAACTGGTCGATGGCTTGTTTGAGCGTCACCGTGCCCCGGCTGCGGTTGGCTGGATTGCGGTACGTCTGGGCCATGAGCGAAGCGATGTTGAGCCACAAAAGTAGGCAACGGGCGGGCTTTTTCAAACAGACTTTTCGTAACCGGTACCGCTCATTCGCCCCAACCCCCGTAGCTTGCCTGCCTCCACCCCTCGCCCGGTCCGATGCGGATTTTGTACGTCTACCAGTTTTTCCGAACGCCCACCGAAGGCGGAATTTTGCGGTCGTTTTACCTTGCTACGGCCCTGGCCGAAGCCGGGCACCGGGTGGACGTCATCACCTCGCACAACGCCGGACAGTACGAGAAAAAAAGCATCGACGGGCTGACCGTCCACTACCTGCCCGTCGCCTACGACCAGCGCCACGGCTTCGGGCGGCGGGTAATTTCGTACCTCAGCTTCGCCTTGCTGGCCCTTGGCTTCGCGCTTCGGCAGCGGGACGTGGGGCGCGTGTATGCCGCCTCCGTGCCGCTCACGGTGGGGCTGACGGCCCTCGGCATGAAAACCTTGCGCGGCGTGCCCTACTTTTTTGAAGTGGGGGATTTGTGGCCGCAGACGCCCATCGAAATGGGAATGATTAAAAACGGATTTCTGAAAAAAGCGCTCTTTGCCTTCGAGCGGCTCGTGTACCGGCGGGCCGAGCGCATCGTGGCGCTCTCGCCCGGCATTCAGGCGGCCATCGAAACGCGGGGTGGGGCGGGGAAAACGGTTTGCCTGCCTAACCTGGCCGATTGCGATTTTTTCCGGCCTGGCCCCAAAACGCCGACACTCGAACGCCGCTACGCCACGACCGGGAAACTGGTCGTCACCTACTTCGGGGCAATGGGTCGGGTGGTGGGGCTGGAGGCGCTGATTGATGCCGCCCGGTTTTGCCAGAGCCGCAGCGACCGGGTGCTTTTTCTGCTCGTCGGCGATGGCTCCGAGCGGTCCTACCTCCAGCGTCTCGCCGCCGATTGCGGCCTGACCAACCTGCGCTTTCTCGACCCCGTTGGGAAAACCAAACTGCGTGAGTTGCTCCACGTTACCGACCTGGCCTACATTTCGTTTTTGCCCTTGCCCGTGCTGCAAACCAATTCCCCCAACAAACTTTTCGACGCGCTGGCGGCGGGTAAACCCGTGTTGATGAACCTGCGCGGCTGGCACACCGGCCTGCTCGAAGCTGAAGGCGCGGGCTGGTACGTCCCGCCCGACCAGCCCGAGGCGTTCTGGAACCGGATGGAAGTGCTCCTCGCCTGTCCAATGACGTTAGAGGCGGCGGGAATCCGGGCGCGGCACCTGGCCGAAACCCGGTTTTCGAGAACCCAACTGAGCGCGCAGTTCGTGGCCTGGTTCGACGAAAAAATGCCTTGACTCCGAAAGATTTTGCCCCCGGATCGCCCCGGGAAGCCTGGAATTTCAGCCGCCTTCAGCCCTGAACCGCCCGGGCGGTGATGATTTTTAAGGGCGAAAATACCTTTTTCAACTCCCTGAAAATCAATTATTTTTTGAATCCTGACGGCGTTCCTTTAAACGAAGCAGGTGGGGAAATAATTTTTGACAATGTGGGGCGAAAACTCTTTCTTTGTGCCGTTTTTCTAACCAAAACACTACACACAATGTCAGACATTGCATCGAAAGTAAAGGCCATCATCGTTGAGAAACTGGGCGTGGAAGACTCGGAGGTCACTCCGGAGGCCAGCTTCACCAACGACCTCGGTGCCGACTCGCTGGACACGGTAGAATTGATCATGGAATTCGAGAAAGAATTCAACGTATCCATTCCCGACGACCAGGCCGAGAACATCCAGACCGTCGGTCAGGCCATTACTTACCTCGAAGAGAACGCCAAGTAAGCGAAGTAGTCAGGCAAACAAAACGTGGGTTTTGGTGGATAAACAAGCGTACCGTCCGGGGTTCGACCCCGTTGCCCCGTTTTCCTCTTGTCGCATTCCTTAGAGTGGTACTTTCCCGTGCTAATCTGAAGATGACCGTACTTCGCTCATTTTCAGATTAGCACATTTATTTTGAAGTGGTTGGTGAGTAACTGGGTAATTGAGGTAAATAGGTAAAATAGGCTTTCAACTACTTACCCAATTACCCAATCACCAAATTACCCACCAACCCAATAACCCCAACCTTATGCAGTTGAAGCGCGTGGTAGTGACTGGCCTGGGTGCCCTGACGCCCCTGGGCAATACCGTGGATGAATTCTGGCAAAACCTGGTGGCCGGAGTGAGCGGGGCTGCGCCCATCACCCGGTTCGATGCTAGCAAGTTTCGCACCCGGTTTGCCTGCGAAGTCAAAAACTTCGACGTGACCCAGTTTATCCCCCGGCAGGACGCCCGCAAAATGGACCCCTTTACCCAGTACGCGATCGTGGTGGCGGAGCAAGCCATTCAGGACGCGAAGTTCGACCTCTCGGCGCTCGACCTCGATCGCGTGGGGGTCATCTGGGGTTCGGGCATTGGGGGACTGAAATCGTTTGAGGATGAAGTAATTGCCTACGCCAAAGGCGACGGAACGCCCCGGTTCAACCCGTTCTTCATTACTAAAATGATTGCCGACAGCGCCTCGGGGCAGATTTCCATCAAGTACGGGTTCCGGGGCCCCAATTACGTGACCGTTTCGGCCTGTGCCTCGACTAACAACGCCGTCATCGACGCGTTTACCTACATCCGGTTGGGTAAAATCAAGGTTTGCCTCACGGGTGGTTCCGAAGCGGCCATTACCCAGGCGGGCATCGGCGGCTTCAACGCCAACCGCGCCATGAGCGAGCGCAACGACGACCCGGCCACCGCTTCCAGGCCCTACGACAAAGACCGCGACGGTTTCGTGCTCGGTGAAGGCGCAGCCTGTCTAGTGCTCGAAGAATACGAACACGCCAAAGCGCGCGGGGCCACGATTTACTGCGAACTTATCGGCGCGGGGATGTCGTCGGACGCCTACCACATCACCGCCCCGCACCCCGAAGGCTACGGGGCTTACCTGGCGATGAAAGATGCCCTCGACGACGCCGACCTTCAGCCCGGCGACGTGGACTACATCAACACCCACGGCACCTCGACGCCCATCGGCGACCCGCAGGAGTTGAAGGCCATCGAGCGCTTGTTTGGCGAGGCGGCGTTTGGCATGAACATCAGTTCGACCAAATCCATGACCGGGCACCTGCTCGGCGGGGCCGGGGCCGTGGAAGCCGTGGCTTCCGTGCTGGCGATTCGCCACCAACTCGTGCCGCCCACCATCAACCACTTTACCGACGACCCCGACATCGACCCGCGCCTGAACCTGACTTTCAACCAAGCCCAGGCCCGGCCCATCGATGTCGCCATCAGCAACACCTTCGGGTTTGGGGGGCACAACACCTGCGTGGCCTTCCGTAAAATCACCGACTAAGTGCTTTTCGTTTTCTCCGCTGTTTTCGGCCCCATTTCCCGGCTTTTCAGGTCTGATTCCGACAAGGATCAGAAGATGAAAAAAGCCGTTGCCACGCTCATTGGCTCCCGGCCCGGCAACCTGATGGTGTACCACCTGGCGTTTATGCACACCTCGGCGGGGAAGGAAGTGAAGGGTCGGGCCTTTCGCGAATCGAACGAGCGGCTCGAATACCTCGGCGATGCCGTGCTGGGCATGGTCGTGGCGGAGTACCTGTTCAAAAAATTTCCCTACAAAGACGAAGGCTTTCTGACCGAAATCCGCTCCCGAATCGTCAACCGCGAATCGCTCAACGTGGTGGCCCGCAAGCTGGGCCTTGACCGCTTGGTGGAATTCGACGCCAACCGCCGCACCATCCTCACGCGCACCTCGATGTACGGCGACGCCCTCGAAGCCTTCGTGGGGGCGGTGTACCTCGACAAGGGTTTTGCGTTTACGAAAACGTTCATCCTCAAACGCCTGATTTCCGGCCACTTCGACCTCGACGACGTGGTACAGAACAACGCCAACTACAAAAGCCTCATCATCGAATGGGCGCAGCGCGAAGGCCGCGACCTCCGCTTCGAGGTCAACGAACAAGGCACCACCCACAACAAAGAATTTATCGCCGACCTGCTGGTCGACAACGCGTCGTTTGCCGTGGGCACGGGCTTTAGCAAGAAAAAAGCGGAGCAGTCGGCGGCGGAGAAAGCGTGTGAGAAGCTGGAGTTGCGCTGAGTTTTTACCTTCAGGCCTGTCATCCAGAGCGCAGCGAAGGATCTTTCGCGCTAAACCTCCAGGCCAATCGGAAGGGAGGGGCGAAAGGTCCTTCGCTGCACTCTGGATGACAGGCTTAAGGGTTTTTAGCCATTTTGTCCGAAAAATTTTCACAAAATCTTTTACTTCGGCCAATGTGTCATTAAATCCAAGTTAGACTTACCTTGGAATAGCTGTTGATAAAGGAAGGTCAAACGCAACAACGTTCAACCTAAAAAACAGCAAACAGCCATGACACTCGTCAAGTATCGCCCCTCGACCTTCGAGAACTTCTTCAATCGGGAAATTGAAAGCTTCTTCCCGGACCGTTTTTACGGCAACAACGCCCTCGGCCAAACGCCCGCCGTCAACGTAGTAGAAAACAAAGAAGGCTTCCGAATCGAAGTCGCCGCACCGGGTTTGAAAAAAGAAGATTTCAAACTCAGTCTGAACCACAATCGCCTGACTATTTCGGCCCAGAACCAACAAGAAACGGCCGAAGACAACCAGGAGGAAAAATACACCCGCCACGAATTCAGCTACCGCTCGTTCCAGCGGACGTTTACCCTGCCCCAGTCGGTCAACGGCGAGGCCGTGGAGGCCACCTACACCGATGGTATCCTGCACGTGAGCCTGCCTAAGCGGGAAGAAGCCAAAGTGAAACCCGCCCGCGAAATTGCAATTGCTTGATAGTCGATAGTCATCAGTCGACAGTCGTTAGAAAAATGCCTTTGCTAACGACTATCGACTGATGACTATCGACTACCCACCGGCACAGCTTTTTGAAGAATCCCCCCGTTGCGCTGTGACGGGGGGATTTTCGTAAGTACCAGTGGTTTTGTTAAAAAAGGTTAAGCCGCGTATCTTCGCAACCTTCGCCTACGCTGCGTCGTTACGCTTACGTCTCTAAGAAATTAACGCTCTTTTTTTTGATAAACACGATGAAAAGCAACCTGAAAACCCTCGCGCTGGTGGGTATCCTGAGCAGCGCCACCACGCTGGCGGCTTACAAACTGACCGGCCTGGACAAGAAGGAAATTATCATGAACGAGGCCGTTCCTTCGGCCTTCACCCGCCTTGCCGCCAATACGCCAAGCGCCCCCGGCAACCCCGGCGACTTCACCTACGCCGCCGAGAAAACCACGCCCGCCGTGGTTCACATCAAATCGACGGTGGTGCGTGAAGTGAGTCGTCAGGGCCAGATGCCCGACATCTTCGAAGAATTCTTCGGCGGCGGCGGTGGTCGTCAGCGCGGCCCGCAACGCCAGGAAGGCCAGGCTTCGGGTTCGGGTGTGATTATCAGCGCCGACGGGTACATCGTCACCAACAACCACGTGGTGGCCGATTCCAAAGAGTTGGAAGTGATTCTGAACGACCGCCGTTCGTACAAAGCCAAGTTGATTGGCCGTGACCCCAACACCGACATCGCGGTGATTAAAATTGAAGACAAGGGCCTTCCCTTCCTGCAATTCGGTGACTCCGACGGCGTGAAAGTGGGCGAGTGGGTGCTGGCCGTGGGGAATCCCTTCGACCTCGAATCGACCGTGACCGCCGGGATTATCAGCGCCAAAGGGCGGGGGATTGGAATTTTGGATTACCAAAACGGCAACCCCATCGAATCGTTTATCCAGACCGATGCGGCCGTGAACCCCGGCAACTCCGGCGGGGCGCTCGTCAACCTGAAGGGCGAACTTGTGGGCATCAACACGGCCATTGCCGGGAGCCAGACGGGCACCTACGTGGGCTACGCCTTCGCCGTGCCGGTGACGATTGTGAAAAAAGTAGCCGGTGATTTGCTCAAGTACGGTACCGTGCAGCGGGCTTTCCTGGGCGTTGCCAAAATGCAGGAAGTCAACAACACCGTGGCCGAACAACTCGACCTGAAAGCCACCTCGGGCATTTACGTGGGGAGTTTCGGTACCAACCCGGCCCTCAGCGCGGCCAAAGCCGCCGGGGTGAAAGTGGGTGACGTGATCACGCGAGTGGACGGTGCCGATGTCAACACCGTCAGCGCCCTCGTGGAACGTGTAGGCCGTAAGAAACCCGGCGACAACGTGGTCGTGACCGTGAACCGCGACGGCCAGACGAAAGACCTGAACGTGATCCTGAAAAACATCACCGGCACCACGAGCATCGTGAAAGGCGACGAAGTAGCCGCGACGGAAAGCACGGGCAACAGCGTCTCGATTCAAACGCTGGGCGTGCGGGTAGCCGACCTCAGCGACGAAGAGCGCAGCGAGTTGCGCGTGACCGGTGGGGCCAAAGTGACTCAGGTGGGCAACGGCATTCTCTCCCAGCAAACCGAAATCAACGAAGGGTTCATCATCACGAAGGTGAACAACCAACCCGTGAAATCAGCGGCTGATTTTGCCAAAACCGTCGCTGGCAAGCGCAGTGGCATTCGCCTCGAAGGTGTCTATCCCGACGACCCGACAACGCGGTATTCGTATAGTTTCTAAGCGTTTGCTAATCGTTATTGGTTAACGGTTATTCGTCAAAAAGCCCCTCAGCGACTTGCTGAGGGGCTTTTTTTGTACAGACAGAAGCATTAAACAAGCTGTCATCCTGGAAGGACCTCGTTGGACTACCGTTTAATTTCCCGAAAAGGGAACGGTAGTCCAACGAGGTCCTTCCAGGATGACAGCTTGTTTGTTTTTTTTCCTTCCTACTCATAATAATTCATCACCCGGTGCCCGCTCTGCTCCAGGAGTTGATCGCGCTTGAAAAGCGCCACGTCGGCCTGCATCATGTCGGCCACCAGGGCGGGTAAGTCGTACTGAGGTTGCCAGCCGAGTTGGGTTTTGGCTTTGGTCGGGTCGCCCAGGAGCAACTCTACTTCGGTAGGGCGGAAGTAGCGCTTGTCTACCGCCACCACTTCCTGGCCAATGGGTACCTGAAAATCCGGATTGGTACAGGCCACAACGTGTCCCGATTCGGCTTCCCCTTCGCCGCTGAAAGCCACTTCGATGCCCACTTCGCCGAAGGCCATCCGAATGAAGTCGCGCACACGGGTGGTTTCGCCGGTAGCAATCACGTAATCCTCCGGCTTTTCCTGCTGAAGAATCCGCCACATGGCCTCCACGTAATCTTTGGCGTGGCCCCAATCGCGTTGGGCATCGAGGTTGCCCATGAAGATTTTTTCCTGCAAACCGAGGGCAATCCGCGCCACGCCCCGTGTGATTTTGCGCGTCACGAAGGTCTCGCCCCGCAGGGGTGATTCATGGTTAAATAAAATGCCGTTTACCGCGAACATCCCGTAGGCTTCCCGGTAATTGACCGTAATCCAGTAGCCGTACAGCTTGGCCACTGCGTAAGGCGAGCGCGGGTAAAACGGCGTGGTTTCACTCTGCGGCACGGCCTGCACTAGTCCGTACAATTCGGAGGTCGAGGCCTGGTAAATCCGGGTTTTTTGGGTCAAACCCAGCAGGCGCACGGCTTCCAGAATGCGTAGCGTACCGATGCCGTCTACTTGGGCGGTGTATTCGGGTTCTTCAAAACTCACCTGCACGTGCGACATGGCCCCGAGGTTGTAGATCTCATCGGGCTGTAATTCCTGAATGATGCGGATGATGTTGGTCGAATCGCTCAAATCGCCGTAGTGCAGGTGAAAATGCACATCTTGCTCGTGCGGATCCTGGTAAAGGTGGTCGATGCGGTCGGTGTTGAAAAGCGACGAGCGGCGTTTGATGCCGTGTACTTCGTAGCCTTTCTGAAGCAACAGTTCGGCCAGATAGGCACCATCCTGACCCGTGATACCGGTAATGAGGGCTTTTTTCATGAATTGGTTGAAAAATTGGCGGGTAATCAACACCCCAGCGCGTTCACCGCCTGGGATTGACTTCCCACAAAAGTAAAAACGAATTGGCAGGGAAGAATCGTTACGGCCCGATTACTTGATGGCCAGACTCTTGCGGATTTCAACTTTATCGGTCAAAATCATGGCGTTGGGGTATTGAACTTGCATCGAGTCGAAGTACCGTTCCACGTCCAGCCGGGCCACAAAATCGCCCGTGCGGAGCCGGTAGGTGGGAGCGCTGTAGGTCAGGTACACGTTGAGTTCCGGGAAGTTTTGGTACACGTACACCTTCACCCCATCGGCTTCCTGGCGGTTGGTGCCCACGTAGAGTTGAA
The DNA here is from genome assembly GCA_964244295.1 of uncultured Cytophagales bacterium. GTDB lineage: Bacteria > Bacteroidota > Bacteroidia > Cytophagales > Spirosomataceae > JAJAZB01. Next base: position 16,034 of record CAXTIG010000040.1, on the reverse strand, counting down.
TCCGGTAGCCGCGCACGTGCTTCACGTAACGGTTGCGTTGAGCCAGCGTATCGAGCACCATATCGAGGCGGCGATTCACGTGCAGGGGCTGGTCGCTGGCCCTGGGTGATGCCGGGCGTTTTTCAGTGGGAACCTCTTTTTTCGGGGACGGGGCGGAAGTCGGCGCGACCGTTGCCGGGTTGTAGCGGGGCCGGAACGCGCTCAGATCTTCGCCTGCTTCCCGGCTGGCTGTGGTAGCGGGGCGGGTCACCTTTGGGGCACAGGCCAGCAAAAAAAGCAGTCCGGCGGGGGCGACAAGGCTGGAAATTCGATTCATGGAACAAAAAGGAGGCTTCCACAAATTTTGGGTATTTCCGGGGAAAACCAATCAGGCCACCCTCGTTTGCGCGTATTTTTACCCCTTTCTTTTTGCCTTTGCATGGTCTTAATTCAGGAAAACGTTTCTCTTCGTCCTTACAACACGTTCGGTTTCGAGGCTTCCGCCCGGCTTTTCGTGGAAATCCGTTCGCCGGACGACCTGCGGGCCGTGCTTCAGAATTCCGCGCTTCGGCGGTTGCCCCGGCTGCTGCTCGGTGGCGGCAGCAACGTGCTGCTCCGGGGCGATTTCGAGGGGCTGGTTCTTAAAATTTCTATTCCAGGCATCGAAGTACTCCGCCAAACCGAGGCCCACGTCTGGCTCAAGGCAGGCGCGGGCGAAACCTGGCACAACCTGGTCGAGTACACGCTGACGCACAATTTTGCCGGGTTAGAAAACCTCTCGCTCATTCCCGGCTCGGTGGGGGCCTCGCCCATGCAGAACATCGGAGCCTACGGCGTGGAAATCAAAGACGTGTTCGACTCACTCGAAGCGTTGCACCTCGAAACGGGTGAATTGCGCACGTTCAACCACGCCGATTGCCGCTTTGGTTACCGCGAAAGCGTGTTTAAACACGAGCTTCGCGGGCAGTACGCCATCGTGAGCGTCACGTTTCGTCTCGACAAAACGCCGACGTTTCACGTCAGTTACGGCGACATTCAGAAAACCCTGACCGAGATGGGCGTGACGACGCTGAGCATCCAGGCCGTGAGCGAGGCGGTCGTTCGGATTCGTCGTTCCAAACTTCCCGACCCGGCTCAGGTGGGCAACGCGGGGTCTTTCTTCAAAAACCCGGAAATTCCGAAAGCCCAGTTTGATGAACTCAAAACCCGCTTTCCTGACCTGCCCGGCTACCCGACTTCCGAAACGGCGGTGAAAGTACCCGCCGGGTGGCTCATCGAGCGGGCGGGTTGGAAAGGCCGCCGCTTCGGGGCCGTCGGCGTACACGAACGGCAGGCGCTGGTGCTGGTCAACTACGGCGGCGGTACGGGGCAGGAAATTAAAGATCTGGCCGAAAAAGTCCAGGATTCGGTCGAAGCTCAGTTTGGAATCCGGCTGACGCCGGAGGTGAATTTTGTGTGAATATCCGAAAACCTCCAACTCCCTAAGGGAAAGCCCCCTTTAGGGAGTTGGGGTTTTTCGGCACCTAACCCAAGTTATTTTTTTATCACATACCCCAGCTATTGAGTAAACGGTAACGGCCCCTCCGGCAGGACGTATAGTTTTGAAAATACGTCCCTCCGAAAACGCCTCGGCCACATGAAAATCTCCGTCTGCATTCCGCAGCACAACCGCATCGCGTACCTGCTGGTCTCGTTGGCGGAGATTTCCCGGCAAACCCACCCCGACGTGGAAATCTGCGTGGTGGACGACGCCTCGACCGACGACACGCTGGCCCGCCTCGCTGATTTTCAGCGCCATTCCCGGTACCCGATTCGCTTCGAGGGCAATCCCGTCAATCGTGGCTACGACTACACCCTGCGCCGTGCGCTGGCCCTCGCCACCGGCGAGTATTGCTTCACCCTGGGCAACGACGACACCCTTCAAGACCCCGGTTGCCTGACCCGACTGGCGGCTTTTCTCGAAAAAAATCAGTTTCCGGATATCGGCTTCACCAACTTCGTTTCCGACGAAAATCCCAACGCCGTGCAACGCCGTGCCATCGCCACCGGCGTATCCGGTCGGGGACCGGAGGTAGCCGGGCGGTACTACGCCTCGTTTGCCTTCGTGGGTGGGCTGGTGTTCCGGCGAGAGGCGCTGGCCCGCGTCAACACCGATGCCTTCGACGGTAGTGTGTTCACTCAGGTGGGCCTGGCCCTACGGATTATCCTGGCGGGGGGCCGTCTGTTCACCCTCGAAGAAGCGATGGTCCGTAAGGATTTACGCCTGAACGGACAGCGCACCAACACCTGGCGCGATGCCCTGCACGGCGACTTACGGCGCTTTCGGCGGCTCGACGGGGGCCTGCCGCAGCTCATCGCCGTAGTGCAGCGGGCCTTTTCCGAGGCGGGTTTTTATACCCCCTGCCGCACCTACGGTCTGATTCGCAAACACTACCGCCAAACCTATCCCTACTGGCTGCTGGAGTACCGCAGCCACGGCGGCTGGGTCAACGCCCTCGGCCTCACGGCAGGACTTTTTCCGGCAAGACTGCTGCGCCGGTACCGGCTCGGCCTGGTCTACTCCGCTGGCGTGTTGGGTTGGTACGCGGCGGCTACCGTGCTGGGACTGCTGCTGCCAACGGGGCTTTTTCAACGGGTGAAAACGCCGCTCTACAATTTCATCAAACGCCGCCGCCCATGATTCAACTTCTTCTGGCCTGGGACTACGCCCTGAAAAATCGCCTGCTCCGGTGGTTGCCGCGCTTGCTATTCCGGCGCGTCGCTCCGGTACTGGTGCGGCGGGTGCTCGTTATCCGGGTCGGAACGTTGGGCGATGGAATTTGTGCCTTGCCCGCCCTGCAAACCATCCGCGACAATTTTCCCCAGGCGCACCTCACCTTGCTCACCCGCACGGGCGGGATGGGACTGGTGTCACTGAGTGAAATTCTTGCACCGGGCGTGATGGACGCGGTTTTGAACATCGAAAACCTGGGCTTTGGGCAGGTGCTGACCACGGTGCGGGCCGGACACTACGACTTGGTCATCGAACTGAGCCAAAGCCACACTTGGCTCTACGATCAAATAAAGCATTTGGTTTGGGCAAAATTGGCGGGGATTCCGGGCGGATTTGGTTGGGAAATTACCGCCACTCGGCTGTTCCGAAGGGTTCAGGCCCAGCACCGGATTTTCACCGACGAACGCACGCGGCTGTTGACCATGCTGGCAGAAAACGGCCTGCACGTCGCCGAACCGCAGTTTCCGCTGCACCTCACGTCGGCTGACGAGGTCCGGGTAGGCCACTTGCTACGCGAGCGCGGTTGCGACGACCCCCGTCGAAACGTGGCGCTGGTGGTTGGAGCCAAGCGGGCCACCAACCGCTGGCCCCTCGCTTATTTCGACGCGCTGAGTCAGGCGTTGGCCGAACAAGGTTCCCACGTGTTGCTGGTGGGCGGTCCCGGCGACGCGCCCCTGGCCGCGCAACTCCGCCGCCACGACCGGCTGCACGATTTTACCGGCGACCGGACGGTAGGCGAAAGCGCCGCCCTGCTGGCGCAGTGCCGGGTGTGCGTGACCAACGACACCGGCCCGATGCACCTGGCCTACGCCGTCGGGACGCCCGTGGTGGCGCTGTTCAGTGCCCGCGACTACCCCGGCCTGTGGTTTCCGCCGACCGGACACGTCGTTTTTCGCACCGAACACGTTCCGTGTGCGGGCTGCCTGGCCGAAACCTGTGCCGACCTCCGCTGCCTGAAAGCCATTCGGCCCGAGGCCGTGTGGGCGGTTTTGAAAACGATGTTGAGCGACGGGTTTCCGCCCGAAGGAGGCATGAGGGGGCCAGCACTGAAACCGTTAAAACGGTTGAAAAATAGCCCTTCTCCCGAACCAATCCCACGAATGAATTCGTAGGCTGATGAAATGCAACCTGATTCTTAAAATCCATTAATCTCCCTACCCATGACCCTCGGCATCGACGCCTCCAACCTCGACGGCGGGGCCTTGATTTACCTCACCGAACTCCTCGCCCACGCCGATCCCACCGCCCAAGGCTTCGGATGGGTGCGGGTGTGGGGCAGTCGGCGGGTGCTGGATGCCCTCCCGGAGCGCGACTGGCTCGAAAAATGCCACGAACCCCTGCTCGATGGTTCCGCTTTTCAGCGCACGTTTTGGAAGCTGTTCCGCCTCGACGGGGCCGTGAAAGAGGCTTGCGACCTGCTGTTTTTGCCGGGCGGTAATCTGAGCGATTTTCACCCGCAGGTGAGCATGTGCCAGAACGGTCTCCCGTTTTGCCAAGAGCGCAAACGGTACCCCTGGTCGAGCCGCAGCCGTTGGCGGTTAGAGGTGTTGCGGCTCTGGCTGAGTCGCTCGTTCCAACGGGCGGAAGGGGTCGTTTTTTTATCGAAAACCTCAAAGCAGACCGTGGAAACGGCCCTGGGTCAGCCATTCAAAGCCGCCATCGTTATTCCCCACGGGCTGAATTCCCGGTTTTTACGCCCGACCCGTTCCACCAACCCAGTCCCCTGGGGCGGGCGGCTGATCTGCGTGGGGGGCATCGACCGCTACAAAAACCTGTTGCCGCTGGCCGAGGCCGTCGTCCGACTGCGGCGGGAAGGCTACCGGTTTACGCTGAATCTCGTCGGACGGGTGCTCGATTTTTCCACGTACCGGGCGCTGGAGCGGGTTGCCCGGCAAGCCGATTCCGGTTTGTTTCTGCACCGTGAAATTTCCCACGCCACCATCGGCAGCGTGTACCAACTCGCCGACGCGTTCGTGGCTCCGTCGGGTTGTGAAACCTTCGGGCTGGTGCTGCCCGAGGCGATGGGCTACGGACTGCCCATTGTTGCGGCCCGGCGCAGTGCGCTGCCCGAAGTGCTGGATGATGCCGCCTTATTTTTCGAGCCGGACTCGGTGGAAAGCATCGTTGCCGCCCTGCGGCGGCTGGCCGACGACGCGCCCCTGCGGGCCACCCTCTCCCACCGCGCCCGGCAACGGGCGGAAGAATTTTCCTGGAAAACCTGCGCCGACGAAACGCTGACGTACCTGGCCCGCCTCGCCCGGCATCACCAATTCCGGCAACTGGCCGCCGAACCCGCCTGATGCGCGTGACGATCATCACCGTGGTGCGGAATGGGTCCGCGTTCATCGCCGAGGCGGTGGAGTCGGTGCTGCGCCAACGCGACGTGGAACTGGAGTACATCGTGGTGGACGGTGGCTCGACCGACGGAACACTGGAACGCCTGCGGCCCTACGTTTCGCGCTTTGCCCATTTCATCAGTGAACCCGATGCGGGCGTGTACGCCGCCATGAACAAGGGCCTGGCGCTGGCCAGCGGCGAGATCATCGGCCTGCTCAACGCCGACGACGTGTACGAACACGATCGAGTACTGCGCGACGTGGTGAAAACCTTCCAGCACTGCCCCGAAGCCGATGTGGTGTTTGGCAATTTGTGCTACGTTTCGCCCGGCAACCTGAACCGGGTGCGGCGGTTTTGGCGGACGGGGCCGTACCAGGAAGGTTTCTTTGAAAACGGTCACGTACCGCCCCATCCCACGTTTTTTGCCCGAAAACAATTTTACGACCACTTCGGTGGCTTCGACGAAGCCTTCCGGCTCGCCGCCGATTACGAACTCATGCTCCGGGGCCTGCGGGTGCATCGCCGCTCTTCGGTTTACCTCGATGCCGTGCTGGTGCGGATGCGGCTGGGCGGCCTGAGCAACCGACACTGGCAGGCCGTGTGGCGGGGCAACCGGGAGGTGGTGCTGGCCTGGCAAAAGCACGGGCTGCGGATTCCCTGGGGCTTCTGGCCGGGGCGGTTGTTTTGGAAAATGGGGCAGTTTTGGGAAAGACCAGGGTAAGTGTAGGGGCAGTGCTTGCCTCCGCCCCTACGTTTAATCCCGCTAAGTTTATCCCAAACTCCTCATCCATGCATTTCACCCACCTTCTTTTCTGGGCCATTTCGCTCTTCACTCCACCCGCTTTCCCTGATTCCCGTCAACTGCTCGTGGTCCAAACCGACGGTTTCAACGAAAAAAAGGGAACCCTGAGTTACTACGAACGTCACCCGAAAACCGACCGCTGGCAACGGGTACTCGGCCCCTGGCCGGTGGTGGTGGGCAAAAACGGCCTGGCCTGGGGCGCGGGCCTGCTCGATGTGCGTACTGAAAGCGGCCCGCGCAAGCGCGAAGGCGATGGGCGGTCGCCCGCCGGGGCGTTTCGGTTGGGGGCGTGCTTTGGCTACGGCACCGCCCCGGTGGGGCTAAAACTGCCTTACCTGCAAGTTACGCCCTCGCTAGTGTGCGTGGATGACCCGACCTCGCGGTACTACAACCGGGTGTTCAGCGCCGATTCGGTGCAGAAGGATTGGGCCTCCGCCGAGCGAATGCGGTTGCCCACGGACGATTACAAGCGGGGATTGGTGGTGGAATACAACTGGGAAAGGCCGGTGCAGGGAGCGGGTTCGTGCATTTTTGTTCACCTCTGGGAAAGCCCGGCCAAGGGCACGGCGGGCTGTACGGCGTTTTCGGAAAGAAATTTCAGAAAACTTCTGCTTCGGCTCGATGCCGCTCAAAAACCGGTGCTGGTGCAGATGCCGGAGGAGGCGTACCGCCGGTGGCGGCAGGTTGGATTGCCATGAAGCAACCCGGACAGCGGGCGATAGCCCCTGTCAGCGGTTGCGCTTCCTCGGATAACCAAGTTAGCCGGGCTATCGACCAGCCCGCAACCGCTGACAGGGGCTATCGCCCGCTGTCCGGGTTGCGCTCCGGCCCGGCTTGTTTACTGCTGTGCGTCGCGCTCGTCTTTGTATTGCTCGAACGCCTTGAAAATCGCCTTCGCCAGCGTTTCCTGGCCTTCTTCGCTGCGGAGAAACTTCTCCTCGGAAGCGTTGCTGAGGTAGCCCGTTTCGATGAGCACCGAGGGCATCGAGGCATTCCAGAGCACGATGAAGCCCGCTTGTTTCACGCCCCGGCTCACGCGGTCAGCATTGGTAAACTGCTTTTCGACTTTCGAGGCGAAGTTAAGGCTACTGGCCAGGAAAGCACTTTGAAAATTGGCCAGCATGATGTGCGCCAGCGGCGAATTAGGGTCGAAACCCTGGTAATTTTTCTCGTAATCTTTCTCCTGCAAAATCACCGCGTTTTCGCGCTTGGCCACTTCCAGGTTCTGCTCCGATTTGTGCAGCCCCATCGTGTAGGTTTCGGTACCGTAATAATCGCGGCGGCGGAGCGCGTTGGCGTGGATGCTGATAAACAGGTCGGCCTTGTTGCGGTTGGCAATGGCCCCGCGCTCGAAGAGTTCGACGAACACGTCGGTTTTGCGCGTCAGAATTACCCGCATTTCAGGGTGCGTGGCTTTGATGCTGCGGGCCAGTTGGAGGGCGATGGCCAGCACCACGTTTTTCTCGCGGGTGCCGCCCTTGCCGATGGCTCCGGGATCGTGGCCGCCGTGCCCGGCGTCAATGACGACCGTCCGCAGGGCGTCGCGGCCAGGGGGCTTGATTCGGGTAGAGGTGGCCACGTTTTCGGAGAGCGACAGGCGCGGTGGCGTGAGGGGCATCAGCCAAATCCAGGCGGCGAGCAGGGGCAGCGATTTAAGAAGTTTTAACAGCATTTTTTCCCGGCGAACGCGTGAGTGAAGCGCAAGAGCCTACTTTTGTAAAAGAACAAAAGTACTTTTTTGGATAAAACTGCCAAACCGTACGCATTATTTTGAAGGATTTTTTCCGACTCTTCTTCCTCCTGACGCTCTGCGTAAACGGCTACGCCCAAACCACTGGGCCAGCCACCCAAACCCCGCGCAAGGGCCAATCCAGGCCGGGCCTCAATTTGTTTAGGCGAAACGCCGAGGTCCGGCCTTTCGGGGCCACGACCCGGCCAAGCGTGGCCCGGCCGGGTGCCGTCGCCGATACCATCCGGCCCGTAGTCGACTCCGCCGCCCGGCGCGATTCCATCCGCCTCGATACGATGACCAGCCGGGGAAGCACGTTTCGCGAAACCGTGAAGTACGATGCCGAGGACTCCACTATTTACAGCGCCGACGGGCGGGAGGTGGAACTGTTCAAAAACGCGAAGGTCGAAAACGGCGAAATCAACCTCACCGCCGATTACATCCGGCTCAATTTTGAAACCAACACGGTGTACGCCGTGGGCCGCAAGGATTCGCTGACGGGCAAAATGGTGGGTGACCCGGTTTTTAAACAAGGAGCCGAGACGTTCAACACAAAGGAAATTCGGTATAATTTTCAATCGAAACGGGCGGCCATTCTGGGCATCGTCACCCAGCAGGGCGATGCCAACATTCGGGGCACCTCGGTGAAAAAGGATAGTTCCGACAACCTCTACCTGCGCCGGGCGTTTTACACCACCTGCAACCTGACCCATCCGCACTACGGCATTTCTGCCCCGAAAATCAAGATGGTGCAGGGCAAGGGCGACAACAAGCAAATAATTTCCGGGCCGTTCAACCTCGTCATTGCCGACATCCCGCTGCCGCTCGGTTTGCCGTTTGGTTTTTTTCCATTTTCCGCCAGCCGCAAGTCGGGCGTGATTGTGCCTCAGTACGGCGAAGAACCCAACAACCGGGGTTTTTACCTCCGCGACGGGGGCTACTACTGGGCCGTGAGCGAGTACATCGGCCTGCGGTTTCTGGGGCAGATTTACTCGCGGGGCGGCTGGGGCCTGGGTAGTCAGGGCAATTATACCAAGCGCTACCGCTACAACGGCTCGTTTTTCCTGCAATACAACCGCAACCGCACCGGGCAGGAATTTGGCCCCAGCCGCTCAATTTCCAACGACTTCCGCATTCAGTGGAGCCATGCGCCCGTGAGCCGGGGCGGGCAGAGTTTTTCGGCCTCGGTGGACCTCAGCAGCCAGAACTACAACCAAAACAACGAGTACAACCCGCAGCGGTATTTGCAAAACGCCTTCGGTTCTTCGGTGGCATACACCCGCAATTTCGGGCAGGCCGTCACCAGCGGCATCAACCTGCGCCTCAATCAAAACGTGCGTACCAACGTGGTGCAGGTGTCAGCGGGTTACAACGTCGGTGTGAACCAGTTGCAGCCTTTCCTGCGGAAAAACGCGGTGACGCCCGCCTGGTACGAGTCGTTTCGGATCGGGGCCAGCCTGACCGGTTCGGTAGATTTGACCAACGATTTATCGCGGCCACAACTGGCCGGGAGTAGTTTGCCCGAAATAAAAATCGTGAATCCCAACGGTACCTCGCAAATCATCCGCACCCGGCCCGATTCGCTCCAGCCCACCCCGCAGCAGCTACTAGATGCCCAGCTTTCGGGACAAAATCAGCGGGTGGGGGTACCCATTTCGGGGAACCTTGACCGGATTTTGCGCAACGCCCAGATTATCAACACCTTTACGGTGCCCATCACGCTGCCCAACTTCAAAATTGCCAAATACATCAACCTGACGCCCAGTATGAGTTTTCAGGGTGCGTTACTCACCAAACGTCTGACGTACAAATACATTGCTGACTCCAACGGGGTACAAATCGATACGGCTTCGGGCTTGTTTCCAGCCTACAATTACTCCTTTGCCCTGAGCATGAACACGCGGGTTTACGGCACGTTTTACGTGCGTAAAGGCCGGGTGGAGGCCATCCGGCACACCTTCGCGCCCAGCATCAGCCTCAATTACACGCCCGACTTAGCAAAGGATGGAAACCTGTATCAGAATGTGCGAATCAATACCCGGCGCGAAGAACGCTACCTCTCGCGCTTTGTGGGGTACAGCAGCGGGAGCATCGGGCGGGTGTTTGGGGCGAGTTTTTCGCTGACCAACCAGTTGGAAATGAAGCTGAGGGCCAAGAGCGATACGGCCAAAGAACAGTTTACGAAGGTTTCGATTTTCGACAATTTCGGGCTAAACGGCAGCTACAACTTCGTGGCCGACTCCTTCAACCTGAGCACGATTTCGTTTAACGCTAACACGCAGATTCTGAAGAAATACAACGTCAGTTTCACCTCCAACTTTGACCCTTACAACTATGAACTAGAGCAGGGGTACGGCGAAATTGGCCGCCGCACGAGCCAGTACCTCTTCAACGCGGGCGGCGGACTGGCCCGCTTGCAGAACCTGAATCTTTCGGTGAGTACGAGTTTCAAACCCGATGGCAAGCCTAAAACGAAGCAGCCCGTCCAGCAAAACCAGCCGCCGCCCAACCCTAACACCGAGGCGCAGTTGCAGTTTATCAACCGCAATCCTGACCTGTACGTGGATTGGAACGTGCCCTGGACTTTGCAGGTCAACTACCAGTTCAGCTACCTGAAAAATGGCCTGGCGGGGTCGCAAACCCTGCAAACGGCCAACTTCAGCGGCGATTTGAGCCTAACCGAAAAGTGGAAAATCAACATCCAGTCGGGTTGGGATTTCGTGGCAAAGTCGCCCTCGCTCACCAACGTGAGCATCCTGCGCGATTTGCACTGCTGGGAAGCGAGTTTCAACTGGACGCCCTACGCCGGGCAAGCCACCCGCGCCAGCAACTACTCCTTCGAGTTACGCGTAAAATCGTCCCTGCTGAAAGATTTAAAACTCAGCCGCCGCCGGAGTTTTTACGATTACGGAGGCGGATTTTAAAAATTCCCCCTTTCAAGGGGGGTGCGGGGCATTTGTGCGTGAGCAGGGGGATGTGGCCGGAAGTGCGAGGACATCCCCCTCCTACCGCACCACCGCACGCACCCCCCTTGAAAGGGGGAATTTTTAAAACTGTTCCGTCTGCGCGAAGAAAAACGACCCTTCGATGGCGGCGTTTTCGTCGGAATCGGAGCCGTGGATGGCGTTGGCTTCGAGGGATTGGGCGAAGCGTTTGCGAATCGTTCCCTCGGCGGCCTGGGTCGGGTTGGTGGCCCCGATGAGCGTGCGGAAATCGGCCACCGCGTTGTCTTTTTCCAGAATCATCGGCACAATGGCCCCCGACGACATGTAGGCGGTGAGGTCGTTGTAAAAGCCCCGTTCGCGGTGAACGGCGTAAAACTCCCCGGCCCGTTCGGCGCTGAGCTGGGTTTTCCTGAGGGCAACGATCCGAAAGCCTGCTTCTTCGATCATCTTCGTGATTGCCCCGGTGTGACCCGCCTCAACGGCGTCGGGTTTAATCATCGTGAAGGTGCGGTTGGTAGCCATAGAGTTGATAAATGGGGTTTGTTTTCGGGCGCAAAGGTAGGCGGAAAACGACGATTCGGCGCAGTCCAGGCGGGATGAAGTGCCTCAGCGAAAGTGGATTCCACGGTAAACATTCGCCGTTCGGCGTAGTTTTACAGGCACCTCACCCACCCCGATGACTACACAAGTATCCGCCCTCCGGTTCGTCTTCGTGCTGCTCGCTGCGTTCCCCGCCACCGCCCAGGACGAGCCGATTTTCGAGAAAAAGCCCTACTACCACGGCCTCTCCGAACGCTGGGAACTCGACTCCGCCACCCGCCGGGGCACCTTCCTGATTACGCCCTACAAACCGATTTTCCTCACCGCCGGGCGCTGGTCGAACAACCCCAACGAGCAACCCACCAGCGAAAACCCGGATTACACCGTGCCCGTTGTGCTGGATTACGGGAATTACGAAGCCAAGTTTCAACTCAGCCTGAAGGTAAAAGTACTCCAGGGAATTTTCGGTAAAACCGGCGACCTGTGGGTAGGCTACACCCAGAAATCGCACTGGCAGTTGTACAACATCCTGTACTCGCGGCCCTTCCGCGAAACCAACTACGAGCCGGAGGTACTTCTGAATTTTGCCGCCAATTTCCCGCTGCTTGGGTTCCGAACCCGAATGCTGGGCCTGGGCTTCAACCACCAGTCCAATGGCCGTTCCGCGTATTTTTCAAGGAGTTGGAACCGCCTCACCGCACAGGCCGGATTCGAGCGCAAGCAGTGGACGGTGTTGCTGCGCGGCTGGTACCGCCTGCCCGACGAGGAAGACGAAAACCCCGCCATCACCGACCACGTCGGGCGGGCCGATGCGGTGGTGATTTACAAGGCCGGGCGGAGTCTGGTTTCGCTGCTCGGCAGCCATTCGCTGCGCGGCGGAGCGCGAAACCGGGGGCAGGTGCAGTTCGACTACACCTACCGCATCACCGGAAACCTGAAGATGAACCTGCAAATCCTGAACGGCTACGGCGAAACGATGATTGATTACAACCACAACCAGACCACCATCGGCATCGGCGTTTCGCTGGTGGAGTGGCAGTAGGGTGAGGGACGGGCGCAGTCCGTTTTGGTGAGGACGTACTCAAAGCCCGCGTCGGGCGTTTTCAGCACCCACTTTCCATCCTGTTCCACGCGTTCGCCTTCGCGCCAGCGCACGGTATCGCCGCTCAACGTCAGGGTTAGGGCGTGGGTTTGGGTGATGCCCTCGCCTGCCCGCTGCCAGTCGGCGGTAAGGGTTTCGCCGTTACGAGTGCCGATGAGACTTCCCTGCGCCTGGTCTTTTTCGTAGGGGCGAAGGGTGAGAAAGCCCGTGACGAGGCTGTCGGCGAGCACCAGATTCAGCGACGTGGTGTCGCGGCCGGTGATTTGTTGGAAGCAGAGGGTGTCGGGGGTGGCAGCTTGATTGGGGGAGCGGGTCGTGTCTTTGGGGGTGCAAGCGGCGAGCAGGAGCAGCGACGCCAAAAGAATGGGATGCAAAGAATGGGATGCGTTGAATCGTTCATATTTTTCTATTTGCCAGAGATAACTCCTGCGCGCGGCACTTGTTTGCCATACGCACCCCGGCTTTTATTTCCGAAAAAACTCAAAGGGCACCTGACCCGTAGGCTCTCCACGAAGGGCATCGGCTTTTAAATCCTGGAAACGTAGCGCGTCTTCCCCTGCGCCGACCCAAAGGGACAAAACTCGCTCAATCCGCCGTTGACCAGAGGCCCGAAATTATGCGGTGCCTGCCAAACCCCGCTTCCCGAAAACGGACGTACAACCCGCCGTCACCGTCGCGGATCGAAGCAGAAGAATCGCCCTGCGGAAAAACAGCCTATCTTTGATTTTTACAACGGCCCGTCATGAAGCCCCTCCCGCTCGAAGAACTTTACACCAAATTAGCCCCCGTGGCTGACCCAGAACCCGGCGCGTTGCTGCCGCCGGGCATGAACCGGGAAGTCGGGCATTTTAACGTCTTCAACGTGGCCGATCTGATGCTCGGCTACCACACCAAGCCGCCGATGACCTTCGACCGGCGGGCCTTCTACAAAATCAGCCTGATTCGGGGGCGAAGCCGGGTGGAGTACGCTGACCAGGTCGTTGACGTTGAACAGCACGCCCTGTGGTTTGCCACGTCCCGGGTGCCCTACCGCTGGCTGCCGCATGACCCGGTGCAGACTGGCTACTTCTGCATTTTTACCGACGAATTTCTGCTGCCCGCCCAGCGTGAGGTTTCCCTGCATGAACTACCGATTTTTCAGCCGGGCACTTGCCCCGTGTTGGCCGTAACCAGTGCCGACTACGGAGCGATCGAGGCCATTTTTCACAAAATGACGCAGGAAATTACCTCTGGTTATGCCTACAAATACGACCTGCTACGGGCCTACCTGTGGGAGTTAATTCACGTCGGGCAAAAGCTCCAGCCAACCCCGGTACTGGCTCCCCCCCGCAGCGCTTCCGCCCGGGTAACGGCCCTGTTTGCTGACCTGCTGGAACGACAGTTTCCACTGGCAACCCCGCAGCAACAGGTGCGCCTGCGCACGGCCAGAGACTACGCCGACCAACTGGCCATACACATCAACCACCTCAACCGGGTACTGAAGGAAACAACCGGCCACACGACCACTGAACTGATTGGCGGCCGGGTGGCGCAGGAAGCCAGGATGTTGCTGAAGCAAACGAACTGGACCATCTCGGAAATCTCCGATAGCCTGGGCTTTGCCGACGTGGCGCATTTCTGCCATTTCTTCAAGCGCCAGACGGGGCTGGTTCCCGGTGCCTTCCGGGTTTAGGAGGATTGTTTGAATTGTTCAATAAACGGTTTGACCCGCGCAACCCCGCCGCCGCCTGCCCACCGACCTTTGTGGAGCAATTCGCAATCACAGCTACCAAGGATCAACACATGCGTATCTTCGTTACCGGCGCTACGGGCTTCATCGGCTCCGCCATCGTTCAGGAATTACTCGGCGCGGGTCATCAGGTGCTCGGCCTCGCCCGCTCGGAGGAAGCCGCCCAGGCACTGGCCTCCGCCGGAGCCGAGGTTCATCGGGGAGCACTCGACAATTTAGACAGCCTGCGGCGCGGTGCGGCGGCTTCGGATGGCGTCATCCACACGGCCTTCGTTCACGACTTCTCCGCCTATGCAGCCGCTGGTGAGACGGACCGACACGCCATCGAAGCGCTCGGCGGGGCGCTTGCCGGCTCCGCCCGTCCCCTCATCGTCACCGCCGGGCTGGCGGGTTTTGTTTTAGGCCGCCTCGCAACCGAAGAAGATACTCCCGCCCCGTCGCTCCGCCTGTCGGAAGTTGCGGCGATGGAACTGGCAGCGCAGGGGGTGCGCGCGTCGGTCGTCCGCCTGTCGCCCTCGGTACACGATGACGGCGACTACGGTTTCGTACCGACTCTCATCGGCATTGCCCGCGACAAGGGCGTGTCGGCGTACGTGGACGAGGGACTCAACCGCTGGCCTGCGGTGCACCGGCTCGATGCGGCCCATCTTTTCCGACTGGTGCTGGAGAATGGGATGGCAGGAGCTAAGTACCACGGGGTCGCCGACGAGGGCGTGCCGACGGGCGACATCGCGGCGGTCATTGGCCGACACCTGAACCTACCGGTCGTTTCCAAATCTTCTGAGGAGGCCGCCGACCATTTTGGCTGGATGGCGCGCTTCGTCGGAATGGACGTGCCAGCCTCCAGCACGCTTACGCAGCAGCGGTTGGGTTGGCAGCCGAAACAGCCCGGCCTGCTTGCCGACCTTGAGCGGGGGCGCTACTTCGAACGCTGAAAAGTGAGTCGGCGGCGTCTACGCGGTAAGTTTTGAGCGGCGAACTAAATCGTTCTCTTCATTCCCTGCTGACATAGCGTTGTCACTCGCCGGTCGTTGCTTTGGGCGTAAACTCCACGAGGAAAAATTAAACCCAGCAAAACCAACCGACATGGAAAAAGGACTTTTCATCGAAAACAGCATTGCCATCGCCGCCCCCGCCGCCTGCGTTTGGGACGCGCTGACCAAGCCCGAACAAACCAAAAAATACATGTTCGGTTGCGAAACGGTTTCCGATTGGCAGGTGGGCAGTCCGCTGCTTTGGCAAGGCGAATGGGAAGGGGCCGAGGTGGTGTTCGTGAAAGGCACCGTCGTGGCCATCGAACCGGAACAGCGATTGGGGTACACCGCCTTCGACCCGAACTCAACGATGGAAGACATCCCCGAAAACTACCTAACCGTCACCTACACGTTGTCCGAAACCGAAGGCCAAACCCACCTGACCGTCACCCAGGGCGACTACGCCACCGTGGCCGAGGGCGAACGGCGCTACGCCGAGTCATACAACGGCGGCGAAGGCTGGAACCCGATTTTGGTCGATATCAAAAAGTTGGTGGAGGGTGAGGTGAACAAATGAGCCGCTCTGTTTTTAAAAAAGAAGAAGCCCGCCGTTCAATAGCAGGCTTCTTCTTTTGAAACGCAATGATTCCCTTACGCCCCACTTTCCAGGTACTCTTCCCCATTGAGCACCGGCTCCAGCGCGGCCAGTTCTTCCATCGAAAACAGCCGCGATTTCACCACGAAGCGCAGCCCCAACGGGATTTCGAGCGAAAAACTCGACCCACGCCCCGGTGTCACGTCGATGATGAGTTGGGTGTATTGCCAGTACTGGAACTGGTCGCGGTTCATGAAAAAATCGCAGCCGTGGATTTGCCCCACCCACACATCGCTGGCCCCGACCCGGAAGTCGCCTTTCTCGAAACACATCGGCTGGGAGCCGTCGCAACAGCCCCCGCTCTGGTGAAACATTAACTCGCCGTGGGCCTCGCGCAGGCGGTCGATGAGGGCATCGGCGGTGGGGGTGCTGAGGACGCGTTTTATTGGTTCCATGCTTTTTTGATTTCCAAATAATTATAGATGTTCAGGAAAAGGTTAGCAAAACGAGATTGCACAGGTTGAAGGCA
>CAXTIG010000039.1:0-73632 GCA_964244295.1 uncultured Cytophagales bacterium | reverse complement strand
TCCATTGTCTTTACCATACGAAAGGATGATCAAATTGCGTACCTAAACAGTTACCTTTTTTAAATCAATCCGCGGACAACGGCATTTTCAGCTCAACAGAGGGCATACGTCAAAATTGAAAAAGTTATGGGATGAGGTAAGGTCTCTAACCGGCGCAAATCAGAGATTTACAAACATTCGGATATAGTCAAAGACTACGCTCAACTTAGAAAAGATAAAGTTACAGAGCTGAACTAAAAAATACTTAAGCAAATGGTGATAGAACCCTAACCATCTTTACTCATAAAATCAACAAATTCTTGGATTCGGGTCAAGGCTACTTGGACTTGCCTCGGTTGCATCAGTTGAGCTTTCCGAGAATTCCACTTTTGTATGCCATTAATACTTTTATCAACCGTAGTTAATCCTTTAGTGTACAACCAATGGACGGTAGAAAGTAGTTCCAATCCGAATGGTGACTCAAATCCACGTATGAAATTCGATACTATCTCTAACCGAGTTCTCTCTTCTATTGTCACAGATAATATTAGAAAATTATTAACTGCAGGTAACTGCTCTTCCATTAGAAAGAGGGGATCCAAGGGTTTTGAATCAGCGATGCCAATTTGCCCTTTTATATATGAACCCTCCAAGTGCATCAATAAATACTTTAAATTGGTCGCATAAGGGCCATAATAGCCCTCTTTGAAATTTAGTTTTAAATCTCTTTGACCGAAAGCCTGTAAAAAATAGGCTAATTTTTGAATTTCCAAATGAGAAATGTCAAAACCCAAAACTCGGTAATTATCAACTAATGAAAGAATTAATGCGCGAGATGTTGTAAGCTGAGGGATCTTTTCCTTAGCTGTATTTGTGTACACATTAATGCCTGGCTCATAAATATTTACTTCAATACCAACAGATAATCTCGACAACTTTTTTTCCATCAGAGGTTTAACGTCGTTCCAATCTAAACCTCCATTTCCACACCCTAATGGAGGAATAGAAATAGATGATATTTTATATTCATTTATTACTTCAATTAAATCATCTAAACCCTCATTTATATATGATAGGCGAGAGTTTTCTCGCCAATCCCGCTTGGTAGGAAAATTTATAATAAAATATGGGTGATCTCTTCTCCTTTCCAATTCAGTAATGAACATCTTACCAATTTTTATTTCACCATTTTCCGATGCCTTCTTGTATAAACTATAATTCTTTGGGAAACGCTCTTTGAACTGCAAAGCGATACCTTTACCCATAATTCCCACAGTATTAACTGTGTTCACAATGGCTTCAGTCTTTGCTTTCAGTAAGTCGTCTTTCTTGAAAGAAATCATACGTTGTAGTAATAATCTGGTCGGACAATTACAGGTAATTCCAAATCAAATTCAGTTACTAAAGTAGTGATATCATTATAAACTTTGTCGCTATAGCATATTATACCTTCAATTGCTCTAACCGGCATATGTTTATGTATTAAAAATTCTGCTTGCTTAAGTTCTTTCTTTAACTTAGAATAGTTTATATACCAGCTATCGTCTCGAATAATGTCCCATGATAAATTTCCCAAATCGTCGTAGTTATCGAAAAAGGTCGTTATGGCCAAACATGCATGTCTATCCGTAAATAGATATGTCAGATTAAGTGTAGCAATTTTTTCAATACTAGAAACTAGGTATACAATATCGTATTGATAATCGCTTGGGCATCCTTCAACCCAGCCCTTCGATATGCTGTATAGCATAGGACTTTTACGGCAAAAATAGAAGGGAATATAATCGCCAAGCGTTCCAGCGGGGTGTAGCGGAACAGGCCATTCATTTCTCCTACTTATTAATCTCTGATGACCAATAGAGATATAATCACTATCTTTAACTTGACACAGCGCGCAGTGAAGTCCATTTGTCAGAATAAAGCGGAGGTTCTGATAGTGAACTATTCTAAATATTCGGTTCTTTTTCTGACTCATAAGGTTTGTACTCCTCTTTATAAAATTGCTTTAATATAAGAAAGCACAAGTACTTCATAGGAGAAGGATAAATATGCCAGCCTTACCCTTGGCAAAATTATTATTTAATAGGGACAACTTCAAATAAATCGAGTTGTTGTTATTTCTCAGATAGGATTTTTATTAGACTGTTCTAATTCTAAAGCCAAGCCGGTGCGAAGAGACTTGGAACGGGCCATAAAGTCCAGTCTTCAGACTTCCCCACCGGGCAAGAACCGTCTACTCGTGCAGAGGTAGGCTGGCAGTCGATTTACGAAAAGGGAGGTTGGTGGTCGAGAAGCAGTAAATGGTCTCTTCATGGCGGCAGGTTGAGGTTACGTGCTCAAGTATCGCAAGAGTCTATTAGAAATCAAAGCGAGGCAGGAAAAAAGGGGAGGCTACGGGTGCAATATCGCCACGCAAGCACAATGCGCATGGCTCAACGCTGATAAGGGGTGCGCATGTGCGTATTGAGCCATTCGTCGATGGTGTGCTCGTCGTAGCCGCGCTCTTCAAACACCCGCTCTGATTCCTCATCTACCCGCCGGGCGTAGTACTCAACAAGCACCTTCTTTAAGTCCTGTAGGGCTTCCTCTGATTTCAAGTGGGAAAACAATTTTAGCAGGTGTTGCTGCGCCGGGTTTAGCTTGGTCGCTTCCATTAGTAGTTCAGCAATTGATTTCTAAAGATAAAGATAAGGCTAAATCGCATTCAGCATCCGCTTATGCCTGGGTTGCGAGCACCAAGCCACCCAACGAGCAGGCTAAACGGGTTTTGTACGGAGCTTGATTCATCCTAAAAAACACGAAGGAAGCCACCGGCTTCCTTCGTGCGCACCTCAAGTTTAGTAGGAACCCGGTTTAGGGTTGCCCCCCACCCCCCGAAGACCCGTACACCTGCCCTGTGGCATAACTGCCGTCGTTGGCGGCCAACTGCACGTAAATCGAGGCCAGTTCGACGGGCTGGCCGGGGCGACCGAGGGCGGTGTCCTTCCCGAATTCTTTCAGCTTTTCGGCCGTTGCGCCGCCGCTGGGTTGCAGGGGCGTCCAGATGGGTCCCGGAGCCACGCCATTGACCCGGATGCCCTTCGGCCCGAGCTGCTTGGCCAGCGACTTGACAAAATTGGTGGTCGCCGCCTTCGTCTGGGCGTAATCGTAGAGTTCTGCCGAGGGGTCGTAGGCCTGCTCCGAGGTGGTGCCGATGATGGACGAACCGGCGGGCAGGTGCGGCAACGCGGCTTTGATGATCCAGAAGGGCGCGTAGATGTTGGTCTTCATCGTCGCGTCAAAGTCTTCGGTAGTCACGTCGAGGATGGACTTCCGGGTTTGTTGCCGGGCCGCGTTGCTGACCACGATATCCAGGCCACCGAGGCCCTTAACGGCTTCGTCCACCAGCCGTTTGCAGAATGCTTCCTCCCGGATGTCGCCGGGAATGGCGATGGCCTTCCGGCCTTCTTTCTTAATCAGCGCAATCACTTCCTGGGCGTCGGATTCTTCGGCGGGCAGGTAGTTGATGGCCACGTCGGCCCCCTCGCGGGCGTAGGCAATAGCTGCCGCCCGGCCCATGCCCGAATCGCCGCCCGTGATCAGGGCCTTCCGCCCCTGCAACCGACCGGAACCTTTGTAACTGGTTTCGCCGTGGTCGGGGCGGGGGTTCATTTTACTGGCCAAGCCCGGCCAGGGCTGCATGGGGGTTTGAAACGGCGGCTTGGGGTACTTCGTCGTCGGGTTTTCGAGGGCGGCCGGGGCCGCTGCCGTTTGCGGCCCGCCCGGCAGGGCAAACACCGGCGCGGCGACCACCGTCGCCAGGCCGGTTCCCAGTCCGCCAATTGCCTGGCGTCGGCTTAGTTGGTTGTTCTCGTTCATGGTACTGGTTTCTAAGTTGATGAAGTTTGCTGACCCGAAACGGGGGAAGGCGTCAAATTCCCGGCCGCGCCGATTTTAGCGGCCTTGTGTTGCGGGATTCGTACAGGAGTGGGCGCGGGTACCTCATTGTGAGGTGGGGAGGCTGTTCGGTGAAGTGGCCAGGCCCGGGGGCTGACTAGCAGGAGTCTGGTAGAAATCTAACGTAAGAAAGGGAAAAAAGCGGCTTTCATCGGGTAGTCCAAGCCTGCATAAAGTCAGCAGGAGCCAGAATAGGAATCCCTCGAAACGGATGTAAAACCAGTAAATCGTCATCTCCACTGACCAGATAACTGGCTTCGCCACTCAGCGCCAACTCCAGAAACTTGTTGTCTTTGGAATCCCGGCAATCGGTGACGGTGTGGGTAATCGGCACCAATTCTGCCTGGAGCGCATAGGCGTTCAGGAATAGAGAGGCTTCAAAAGGAGTGAGATACCGGGAAAATTTGGGCCGCTGCAAGACCATAGCCAATTCCTGCAAACACGCTTCGGAGGTTAGAAGGCGAGCGGATTGATACGCCTGGTCGAACGCCTGCCGGGAAATAGAATTTCGGCGAAGTGCGGCGCTGATAAGCACATTGGTATCGAATACAACGGCCGGCGCATTCATTCGTCCTTCAGCAAGTCAGCCAGCGCCTCGTCGGTCAAACCCCGCTGGCTGACCTTGAAACTGAGAAAATCCATGATTTCTGGTAACGCGGTCTGGTCGTTCAGACTGTCCACGAGCAGGTTAGTCAGTAGGGTCTTCTGTTCGTCGGAAAGTTGCGTGAACCGTTCTGCTGCGCTTTCAGGAACGGGAAGTTGAAGCGTGGTCATGGCTGTTTCAGTTGAACGAAGATAGGATTTTATTCCGCTGCCCGCGGTTCATCCCTGCTTTTCCCGTCGGCGGGTCACCCGGAATCGGTTGGCCCTACTTCTCTTTTTCTCACCAGTGTGGCTAAACGCCCGCCCGTTCAGTTCTCCTTCAACTTAAAATAACAGAACACGGGCCAGGTATGCGGGTGCGAGCAATAGCCCTGAAAGGCCCGTTTTCGATCTTGGGATGGCACCCAGAAGGCGTACAACCCTTCGCGGTACAGGGTGGAGTTGACCTCATCGGCGGCGGTCCAGTGGCCCACCCAGTACGTCGGGTACTGCTGGGCGTAGGTATGAAAGGAGAATTTCATCAACA
The DNA here is from genome assembly GCA_964244295.1 of uncultured Cytophagales bacterium. Taxonomy (GTDB): domain Bacteria; phylum Bacteroidota; class Bacteroidia; order Cytophagales; family Spirosomataceae; genus JAJAZB01. Next base: position 68,588 of record CAXTIG010000039.1, on the reverse strand, counting down.
ACGACCAGGCTTCCGCTTTATCAAACGTCGCGACGCCCAGCAGCACGGGGTATTCCAACGAAAACCAGATGCCCCCGTCTTCCCCGTCGGGGTTACGCCCCCAGAGCGATTTCTCCCGCGTACGCATCCCGATCTTCTCCGGGGTCAGCACCTTGCTTTTTACGTACGCGTAGATTTCCTTTTTGCGTTCGGTGGGCAAGCCCGGAATTTGTAACAAAAACCCCTGGGGTTCGAGGCAGACGTTATCGAGGCCAAACTTCAAGTTGCGGTTCAGGTACGCCCGGGCCGAAAACTTCCGGTCGCCCAAATCCCGCAGGTAATGCCGCTCGACCGTGGCGTGGTAGCCCTTCAGCGCCGTGATGAAGGCGGTGGCCCCGGCGTTACCCGATTTTTCGAGGGCCTCGATCAGCTTGGGAAAGGCGGCCAACACGATGGTGGAGTTGAGATGCGACTCGGCCGTCCCTACGTAAACATTCGGCGAATGGTCGTGGAAAAAACTGTCGCTCCAGTCGGAATTCAGCATCTTGACCAGGCCATTTGGCCCCAAGCCCACTTCGTCGCGCAGGTAAACAAACTGTTTCTGGATGAGGGTCAGCACCGTTTCTTGCTTGTCCAGTTCGGCGGGGTAGTACGCGACCCGCTCGTTTAAAAAGGCGTAGTCTTTGGTGATCAACAGGTATTCCGCGAGGGTGTTGAAGAAAAACAACTGCTCGTCGCTTTCTTTATAAATCGAAGCCGCCCAGTAGCCAACGCCAGTATTTCCCCGCTTGATTTCCCCATCGGCTTCCGTGTGCTTGAGGACGTACCGCATAATCGACTTCGCCAGATCGGGATTGGTGTAGCAGGCAGGCAGCGCGGCCTGCAAGTGATCCCGGTTGGAAATGTTGTCGCCGAAATAGTAACTGTACACCGTTCCCTGGGGAATAAACGTCTCCTGGTAGTACGCACTGTACTTGGCGGACGCCTCCATCATGTGGGCATTCCACAGCATTTCCCGCTTGAAAATTTCATTTTTTTCGGCGGAAAGGTCGGGCAGTTTGGCCTTCCACTGGGGCGCGAATAAGCCCTCCGAAGCGTCGCCCAGGGTTGCATCCGTAAACAGATCCTCTACCTGGGCCTGAACTGCCGTACCCGTCGTCTCCTTTGTCAAGCCAATCACCACGTCGAACCGGATCGTTTGGCCGGGCTTCAGGGAGGTCTTCGCGGTCGCCATCAACGTGTCTTTGGCCGCCGTTATCGCCAGGCGGTAGTCGTTACTCCTTCCTTTCGCCTGCATAAACACCGATGGCGGATCCACGTCGTACGGGGAGCGTTCCGTCGGGGCGGGCAGCACCAGAAATTCGGTTGGTTTGTACGAGACCTTCGCGATGGCTACCTGCTGGCTTTCGTCGATGTGGATGGTGTTGTGGTATGAAAGCGGGCGTTTTGCCGGGTCGGTGTATTGGGTGCCGTTCAGGACAAAGTTTGCCAGCATCTGTTCGGTGTAAACCAAGTCTTGGGCCTTTCTTCCCCCATTTTTCAGCGCGACCGTAACCACAAAGGCGGGATTGCCGGTGTTGATTTTGGGAGAGGGTTTGACCGAAATAATCCGCGTACAGGTGATCTGATTCTCCACCTGATACGTGTACCGGGCAAAGCCTACGCCGAATGTCTTTTGCACCAGCGCCGGATTCGCAGCGATGGAGTTGAGGCCGGTTAAGGGTATTTTTCGGGTCTTTTTGGGGTCGTTGAACACGATGCTTGCCTCGTTGCAACCGTAGTTGGTTTGCGTGGCGGCGTTGACCCTCGCCCAGGCCCGTTCCGCCGTCAGGAACTGGTACGTTCCGCTGGCGTGGGTAAGCAAGCCCATGCGGTAATTGCCGAGTAAAAAATAGGGGTCTTTGGGCAGGTTGGCATCCTGTCCGTTTTGGTCAACCGCCGTAAAAGGCAGGGCACCCGTGTACTGGTAAACCGGCAACCCCCTGGTCGACAACGCCCAGGTGCCGATGGTTTGGGAATACGCCGTTGGAAGGAATAGGAGGCAAGCGAAACTAAAGGCAAGGATTGACTTCGTGTTGGCGTCGTGGCGCATCGGGCAAATTTTAATAGTAACTACCGGAGGTACGTACTTGACGATAACCCTGTCCCGGCGGATGGGTACCGGATAAAGTCGCTAAAGGTAGGGCTAAATCGCGTTCAGCGCTCGCTCAGGAGTGGTTTTCGGGTACGGAACCGTCCCCGTGAACGGGCAAAATCGGGTTTATGGCAACGGCGCTCCCCGTAAAAAACACGAAGGAAGCCATCGGCTTCCTTCGTGTGCTATCCTCCTGAGTAAGAACCGATTTCTAACCCGATTGATTACGGTTGCCCGCCTCCTCCCGAGGACCCGTACACCTGCCCCGTGGCATAACTGCCGTCGTTGGCGGCCAACTGCACGTAAATGGAGGCCAGTTCGACGGGCTGACCGGGGCGACCGAGGGCGGTGTCCTTCCCGAATTCTTTCAGCTTTTCGGCCGTCGCACCGCCGCTGGGTTGCAGGGGTGTCCAGATGGGGCCCGGAGCCACCCCATTGACCCGGATGCCCTTCGGCCCGAGCTGCTTGGCCAGCGACTTGACAAAATTGGTGGTCGCCGCTTTCGTCTGGGCGTAATCGTACAGTTCTGCCGAGGGGTCGTAGGCCTGCTCCGAGGTGGTGCCGATGATGGCCGAACCGGCAGGTAAGTGCGGCAGGGCGGCTTTGATAATCCAGAAGGGCGCGTAGAGGTTGGTCTTCATCGTCGCGTCAAAGTCTTCGGTCGTCACGTCGAGAATGGACGGCCGGGTTTGCTGCCGGGCCGCATTGCTGACCACGATGTCCAGGCCACCCAATCCCTTCACGGCTTCGTCCACCAGCCGTTTGCAGAACGCTTCCTCGCGAATATCGCCGGGGATGGCGATGGCCTTCCGGCCTTCTTTTTTAATCAGGGCAATCACTTCCTGGGCGTCGGATTCTTCCGCCGGGAGGTAGTTGATGGCGACATCGGCCCCCTCGCGGGCGTAGGCGATGGCGGCGGCCCGGCCCATGCCCGAATCGCCGCCCGTGATCAGCGCCTTCCGCCCCTGCAACCGACCGGAGCCTTTGTAACTGGTTTCGCCGTGGTCGGGGCGGGGGATCATTTTGCTGGCGAGGCCCGGCCAGGGCTGCATGGGCGTTTGAAACGGCGGCTTGGGGTACTTCGTCGTCGGGTTTTCGAGGGGGGGCGGGGCCGCCAGACGCGGCTCGCCCGGAAGGGCAAACACCGGTGCCGCGACGACCGTCGCTAAGCCGGTTCCTAACCCGCCAATGACCTGGCGTCGGCTTAGTTGCTGGTTCTCTTTCATGGGAATGGTTTATCGATTGATGAAGTGTACTGACACGAAACGAGGGAAGTCGTCAAATTCCCGGCCGCGTCGATTTTGGCGGCGTTGTGTTGTGGGATTCGTACAGGGGCTGGGCGCGGGTACCTCATTGTGAGGTGGTAACGCCATTCAGTGTCGAGGGTAGCACACGAATCCCCAGGAAAGAGTGGAGCTGTTTCAACGCTCGTGCTCTACCATTACCGATCACGGACCGTAGCACCCAAGCCACCCGGCTCCTCGTTTTTTCCGATCAATGGATAGCTTCGAGTGAAGTACGGTCTGAGTCACAAACCCTGCAAGCGACTTACAAAACCCGCGTGGCAAGGGAATTCCGTCTGACCAGGCTGCTGCTTGTCCAGCTCAGACTCAGCGCAACGGCAAACACCAGAACGAACTTAACGGGAACCGGCCACGCGACTGGCAACAAGGCAAACTGAAGCCAGGTGACAAACCCGTAATGCAGCACGTAAATTCCGTAGGCATTGGCAGACAATCCGGTCCAGCCTCGCAGGGGCCGGGTTATTTTTTGTTTGAAAAAACTCAGGCAGGCCCCGATGCTAGCCAGGCAACTGGTGACGAAGGCAAGGTCGTAGAGAAAGAATCCCTGCGTCGGGCTGAGGCTACCCTGCGTAACCCACTCCGTTCCGAGGCCCGACACCCAGACCACCAACCCGTAACTGGCCAGGCTAAACAGGAACCAGACGATCCAGTCTTTCCCGAACAACTTGCCCTGCCTGAATAAGTGGCGTTGCCAATCGGTACTGCCCAACCCGGCACCCAGCAGGAAAAACAGCAGGTAAAAAAAAAGCCGGTTGAGTTGAAAATCGAACGGCCCCCAGCGCCCCACCCAGGTGTATTGTCCCACCCAAAGGCTCAAGGGAATCAGCGAAAGCGCTGTGATGCCGTAGAGGACAGCGCCGAAAAGAAAAGGGCGTTTGCTCAGGTTGGCCAGCGCGGTGCCCACGCCAGTGAAAAAGGAGGAGTTGATCTTAAAAAGCAGCGCTGCCGCCCCATCGAAGGCCAGCAGCAGCCAGATAAACCAGGGGGGGCCGACCGGCCATTCTTGGTTTGACAGGTAGTCTTCGACGAAGGTAATCAGGTGGGTCGAGTGCGTAGCTTCGTAAAAAGAAGGCGCGTAGGCCAGCGGAATCAGCAGGACTTCGGCCACCAGAAACGGGATACCCAACCGGACGAACCGATCGGCCAGGTAGGCCTTCGTTCCTTTTTTGCGAAGACCCCGGTAGACAAACAACCCACTGAGTAAAAACATCAGGGGCATAAAAAACAGGTCGTTGAACCCAATCAGCGTATCCATCCCCGCCCAGCGGCGGTCATCGACGATGGGCGCGGTCGAGGTGATGTAACGGCTGGAACTGAAGTGGGCAAAGGTGGCGTACGCCAGGGCGGCGTGGTGTGCAACGACCAGCACGGTAACGAACGAACGTAAGTAGTCGATCCAAACCGCTCTTGCGGGGCTAGTTTCCATGCGCAGGGGGAAGAAGAGTCGTGGTCGTGAAAGAAGGACGCGATACCCGGAGCGGCGTTGCATTTCCGGCGGGTTGGGAAGCGATCCTGGCTGAATGATACGGCGTAAAAAGAGGCGGACCAAGTAGAAGATTTAGCTCGATTTCGGGCAAACCCAGCCCAATTTATGCCGTTTTTGCGTAAACTTGATTCCCGCTCCCACTCGAACTCCCCGCATGCATCCGATTGAAGTTGTTACCCTGTTGCTCGGTGTTACTACCCTGCTTACCGTCGTTGCCCGTAAAATCAACATCCCCTATCCCATCCTGCTGGTGCTGGTTGGGCTGGCCGTTGGCTGGATTCCGGGCCTACCCACGGTGGTCTTGACCCCGGACGCCGTCTTTCTGATTTTCCTGCCGCCGCTCCTGTACGCCGCCGCCTGGAACCTCTCCTGGCGGGACCTTTGGCGAGCGCGGCGTCCCGTTACGCTGCTGGCCATCGGGCTGGTGGCTTTCACCTCGTCGATCATTGCCTGGCTCTCGTCGGCAATCATCCCCACGTTTACGCTAGCGATGGGCTTTTTGCTGGGGGGTATCATTTCACCCCCCGATGCCGTGGCAGCCACCTCGGTGATGAAGGACTTGAACGTTCCTAAGCGCGTCACGATCATCCTGGAGGGTGAAAGTCTGGTTAACGATGCCACTAGTCTCGTCATTTTCCAGTACGCCCTGGTGGCCATTACTACCGGGCAGTTCGTGCTCTGGCGGGCGGGATTCCAGTTTGTCTGGATGGCCCTGGGCAGCATCGGAATCGGGTTGGGCTTAGGCTGGGGCTTGCTGTTCCTGCACCGGCTCATCCGCACCGATGCCCTGGTCAATACGGCCGTCACCCTGCTAACCCCCTACCTGGCTTATTTGCTGGCCGAAGCGTTTCACCTATCGGGCGTCCTGGCCGTGGTTAGCGCCGGGTTGTTTGTGTCGTGGCGTTCGTCGGAGGTGTTTTCGCACGCGACCCGGTTGCAGGCGGTGTCGGTTTGGGAAACGATGACATTTCTGCTCAACGGCCTGATTTTTATTCTAATCGGCTTGCAGTTGCCCTCCATCGTGTCCGGGATGAGTAATTACTGGTTGCCGCAGGCCATCAAATATACCCTGCTCATTAGCCTGGCCGTCATCCTCATTCGGATCGTATGGGTGTATCCCGGTACGTACCTGCCCCGGTTGCTGAACCGACACATTCGCGAGACCGAACCCCGGCCTAGTTGGCAAAGTGTAGCGGTTGTCTCCTGGGCGGGTATGCGCGGGGTGGTATCCCTGGCCGCCGCACTGTCGATTCCCAATACCCTGCCTAATGGGGAGCCGTTTCCGGGCCGGAACATGATTCTGTTCATCACCTTCGGCGTGATTTTATGTACGTTGGTCGCACAAGGACTGACGCTTCCGGTGCTGGTACGGCTGCTGAGGGTGCAGGAACCACCCGGCGATGGGAACGCGGAACGGAAAATTCGCCTGGACCTGGCCCGCTCGGTCATTGAGCACCTGGAGGCCAATTATTCGTTGGGTTCGGTGACCGAAACCGTGCTCTACTACGTCAAAAACGGCTACGAAGAACGGATCAACCAGCTCTCCAACCGCTTTCGTACCACCACCGCCGGCGAAAACCCAGTCGTGCTGTTTGAAGAGGCTCGCGAACTGCAACGAAACCTGCTCAAGGTAGAGCGGGAACGCCTGATGGTTTTCCGCAAAGACGGGTCGGTCAGCGATGAAATCCTGCGGAAAATTGAAAGAGAACTGGATTTGGACAGCGCCCGGCTGTTGGGATAGGAATGACCCCCATCACTTCGTGGTTTTTCAGGATCCGGACGGCGGGCACCCGTGGGATTGGCGTACACGGACTTGATCGGGTGACCAGGAGTGACCCGCCGCACGCAAAAAACGAAACCCTAAACCGCTTCAAAAGGTACAGTTTTTGTTGAGACTCTGACCCGGTTGGAAAACCCGGCTGAACCTTTCAATCGGTGTTGGTGGACAAAGCCGTCTCCGACACCGATTCGACTGGTTTCAGCGGGTGTTACACGTCATCAACAAAACTGTCCGTAATGAAATCAACCCGTACCACAGCCTGTCTGGGCATCGCCGGAATCAGCCTGCTGACCACCCTGAGCGCCGGGGCGCAACCCGGAAAAACCACCACGGTGCCCGTAAGCGGCAACTACTACGAAGTGGGGCAAATCCCCGCCACCGTGGCGCGAATCAAAAGCCTCAAATTGCCCGCCGGGTTTCAAATCGCCAAGTTTGCCGAAATTCAAAATCCCCGCATGATGGCCGTGGGTCCCGACGGCACCGTGTACGTCACCTCACGCGACCTGGGCACGGTGCGGATGCTCAGAGACACCAACAACGACGGGGTGGCCGACGTGCAAAAGGTCGTGGCCGAGAAAAAGCAGATGCACGGCGTAACCATCCACGACGGCAAGCTGTACATGGCCACCGTGAAGGAACTCTTCGTGGCCGACCTCAAACCCGACGGCACCCTGGGCGAACTCAAGCAACTCGCCAACGACCTGCCCGATGGCGGCCAGCACCCCAACCGCACCCTGGCCGTCGGCCCTGACAACAAGCTGTACATCAGCGTGGGCAGCACCACCAACGTGGCCCACGAAACGGACCAGGAAAGCGCGACCCTGCTGCGGGCCAACCTCGACGGTAGCCAACGCGAACTCTTCGCTACCGGCCTGCGCAACACCATCGGCTTCGGCTGGCACCCCACCACCCGGCGGCTCTGGGGCTGGGACCAGGGCATCGACTGGCTCGGCGACAACAAGCAGGAGGAAGAATTCAACGAAATCGTGCAGGGTCAGAAGTACGGCTGGCCCTACGTGTACGGCAAAAGCGAACCGCACCCGCACGTAAAACCGCTCCCCGAACTGGGCCTGACCAACGAAGACTGGGCCAAGCAAAGTCGCGAACCGGGGCTGCTCTACACGGCGCACTCGGCGGGGATGCAGATGGCCTTTTACACGGGGGCAATGTTTCCGGCGGAATACAAAAACGACGCGTTCATCGCCCTGCGCGGCTCCTGGAACCGCAACCCACCCAGCGGCTACGAGGTGGTCCGCGTGCGGTTCGACGCGAAGGGAACGGCCACGAAGATTGAACCCTTCCTGACCGGGTTTTTGGTGAAAGGCGGCTCGCCGGAGGGCAAGGACGCGCACTTTGCCCGGATTGCGGGCGTGGCCGTGGCCAAAGACGGTGCGCTGCTCCTCAGCGACGACACCAACAACACCATTTACCGCATCACCCACGGCCAGTCGGCAACGCCCTCGATCATGAGCCGGGAGCCGCTTTCGATGCAACTGCCGGAAAGCGCCGGGGCAACCGGCAAACTCACCGTGAAATCTCCGACGATTGGGGAAGGTGCGCCGATTCCCAACCCGCATTCGTCGTACTTCCAGGACCAATCGCCCGCCCTGTCGTGGACGGGCGCGCCCGCCGCCGCCAAATCGTTCGTGGTGCTGCTCGAAGACCCGGACGCGACAGTAAAACCCGTGACCCACTGGGTGCTGGCCAACCTCCCGGCCACCGTGACGCAGTTGAGCGAAAACCTGCCCAAGACCGACCAACTACCCAACGGCGCGGTGCAGGGCGGAAATTTCACCGGGGCCATCGGCTACCGGGGTCCGCACCCGCCCGCCGCTGACAAGCCGCACCACTACCATTTTCAGGTATTTGCCCTCGACCAGACGCTGACGTTGCCCGTCGGGTTTAACCGCCAGGCCGTGCTCGACGCCATGAAAGGCCACGTGCTGGCCAAAGGCGAACTAGTGGGCACCTACCAGCGGCGGCCCGACGTGCGCGAGAAGCCGTGAGGAGGTAGAAATTGGGGTATCGCCCAACTCAGAGCATGGCACAATGGCGCTTTCGGAGTTGGGCGAAACGACTGAGAACGGGGGCCACCTACTCAATCACGCGAAGCAAATGCTTCCATCGAACCGTCTCCCATAGGTTTGGGGCGGTGGGGTCGATACTCATCCAGATGAAGACGGCTTTGCCCACGAGGTGGTCTTCGGGCACGAAGCCCCAAAAGCGGGAATCTTCGGAGTTGTGGCGGTTGTCGCCCATCATGAAGTAATAATCCTGCCGGAAGGTGTAGCTCGTCACGGCCCGGCCCCCGATGGTCAGCGCGGCGGGCGTCAGGGTGACGGCCTCGTGGCCCTCGTGTCGCTCGATGACGGAACCGTAGAGGGCGAGGGTGCTGCGATCGATGGGGATGGTCATGCCTCGTTTGGGTACCGTCAGCGGGCCGAAGTGGTCGCGGTTCCAGGCAAAGGCCGCGCCGCCGTAAATGCCCGCGTCCGACTCCGAGGGCGGGGCGATGATGGGTTCGACGCCCTGCACCCAGTCGAACTCCCGGAAGGTGGCAATGACGGACTCGGTCGCGTTGACCTGGTAGCCGATGCGTTCCGTCGCGCCGGTAGTTTGGTTGATCGGTTCGACGGGCTGCCAGTTGATAAACGGCCCTTCGGCGGAATTGAAATCGTTGATGATGCCGTATTTCCGAAAAAACCGGTCGTTGAGCGGCTTGGTGGTTTTGACGAAATACGTCGTCTGGGCCTGCGGGGACTTGGGGAAGGGTTTTTCGTTGACGAAAACGTCCCCCTGCCGGATGCGCACCACGTCGCCCGGAATGCCGATGCACCGCTTGATGTAGTTGGTGCGGAGGTCGGCGGGGTGGTCGGGTTCACCGGCCTTACGGGGCGGGTAGTTGAATACCACCACATCGCCGTTTTTTACGCCTGAAAACCCCGGCAGGCGGAACGAAGGCAGTTGAATCGCCGAACTGTACGCAGGTAGGTGCGTACCCCAGATGGTCTGGTGCGTGAGCGGGATTTGCAGGGGCGTCCGGGGGGTTTGGGCACCGTAATGGAGTTTGCTGACGAACAGGTAATCGCCCACCATCAGGTTGTTTTCCATCGACGGCGTGGGAATGGCAAACGCCGTGAAGGTCAGAAACCGGATGAGGGTGGCGGCGATGACCGCAAACAGCAGGGAATCGGCCCAGTCGCGCAGCGCGGATTTTTTGGGTTTAGCCGACTTGGCGACCCTGGATTTAAGGCTGAACATGGCTTGGAAAGGGGATTGGCGTGGTGGGGAATCGCCCGGCCCGCGAAGGCGCTGCGAATCAGGCACAAAAGGTAGGCAACCGACGAAACCGGGTGCGTCGTTTTTACACGGGCGGTTGGCGCCTTTCCTCCGGGCCTGATCGTAAAAATTGCGTCCCGGCCGTTTTCCCACGCTGTGCTCCGCCTACCTTTGCCCCATGCCCGCGTTTTCTCCTTCCACCCGCCTGGGTTTGCTCGGCGGCGGCCAGTTGGGCCGGATGCTGCTCCAGGCCGCCATCGATTTCGACCTCCGCCCAAGTGTGCTCGACCCCGACCCCGACGCCCCCTGCGCGACCATCGCGCCCCAGTTCGTGCTCGGGTCCTTCCGGGATTTTGAAACGGTTTATCAATTTGGGCACGGCCTGGACGTACTCAGTATCGAAATCGAAAGTGTAAACCTCGACGCCCTCAAGCGCCTCCGCGACGAAGGCGTGAAGGTGTTTCCCCAGCCGGAGGTGGTCGAACTGATTGCAGACAAACGCCGCCAGAAGCAGTTTTTTCGGGAAAACAACCTGCCCACTTCCGAGTTCGTCTTGACCGAAACCGCCGCCGACGTGCGCCGGTACGCCCATTTTCTGCCCGCCTTCCACAAGCTTGGCACCGGCGGCTACGACGGGCGCGGCGTGCAACGCATCGCCTCGGAAGCTGATTTCGACAAAGCCTTCGACGCGCCGGGCGTGCTCGAGCGGGCCGTGGATTTTGAGAAAGAACTGGCCGTGATCGTGGCCCGGAGCGAAAGCGGCGAAGTGCGCTGCTTCCCGACGGTCGAGATGGTCTTTCACCCCGAAGCCAATTTGGTGGAGTACCTCTTCGCCCCGGCGGAAATTTCGCCGGAACTAGACGCCCAGGCCCAGGCCATCGCCACCCGCACGGCGGAGGCCTTCGGCATCGTGGGGCTGCTGGCGGTGGAATTGTTTTTGACAAAAAACCGTGACGACGGACCGGGGGAAATCCTGATCAACGAAGTAGCCCCGCGCCCGCACAACAGCGGGCACCACACCCTGCGGGCCAACGACGTGAGCCAGTTTGAGCAGCACCTGCGGGCCATTCTGGGTTTACCCCTCGGCGATACCCGCGCCCACGCCGCCGCCGCGATGGTCAACCTCCTCGGCGAACCCGGCCACGAAGGCGAAGCCCGCTACGAAGGCATGGAAACCCTGCTGGCCATGCTGGGCGTCCACCCGTTTTTGTACGGAAAACAGACGACGAAACCGTTTCGGAAAATGGGGCACGTGACGATAGTGGGGGAGAACCTGACGGCTTTGAAAGAAAAAGTCGCGCTGGTTCAGCAGGCGGTGAAGGTGGTTTCAGTCCAAAAAAATACACCCATTCTGTCATCCTGAGCGCAGCGAAGGATCTCGTTGACCGTCCGACTAGTGGGCCGATAATCCAACGATAGCCCGTAGCCGAGTGTGAGGATGGCTAACGAGATCCTTCGCTGCGCTCAGGATGACAATAAAAAAAATAACACATGGTCGGTATCATCATGGGCAGTAGCTCCGATTTGAACATCATGCAGGAAGCCGCCGATGCGCTCACCGAACTCGGCGTGGCCTACGAACTCGACGTGGTGTCGGCCCACCGGACACCCCTGCGAATGGTCGAATACGCCCAGACGGCCCGCGAGCGCGGGCTGAAAGTCATCATCGCCGGGGCGGGTGGGGCGGCGCACCTGCCGGGCATGGTGGCCTCACTCACCACGCTACCGGTGATTGGCGTGCCGGTGAAATCGAGCAACAGCATCGATGGCTGGGATTCGGTGTTGTCGATCCTGCAAATGCCCGCCGGAGTGCCCGTAGCGACGGTGGCCCTCAACGGCGCCCGCAACGCGGGCATTCTGGCCGCGCAGATGATCGGCATTGAAAATTCCGAGGTCGCCCGTACCTTGCAGACGTATAAAACGGCGTTAGAAGCCAAAGTAGAAACCATGCGGCAGTCGCTGCGCTGAGGGAACTTGTTAGCAGTTATTGGTTAATTGGTTCGTGGTAAAACCCCAAAACCAGTAGCCAATAACCACTACCCAAACAACTCAATAACCAAATGGAAGAACGCAACCAACGTCCCGAAGAAGGCTCGAAACTGCCCGTTGTCGCCCTGGCCGTGCTGGTGTTTGTCATCGCGGCGCTGCTGTACGTGGGCTACGAGTACGCCTCCGACACCAGTTCGTCGACCCAGGAGTTGACCAACGTCAACCAGGACCCGACGATGACCACCAAAGCGACGGACGACGTAGAACAGCCCGTCGAACCTGCCCCGGCTAAGCTCGAAAAGCGCGACATTTACGTGCCCCCGGCCAACGTGTCGGACGACGAGGCCCGCAACTCAGAATCTGAGGTAGACGAGGAAGCACCCAAGAAAGTAGTGGAAAAGCCTAAACTGGCCCCCGTCCCCGTCGAGAAAAAGCCTGAGCCAACTCCCGCCGCTTCCGAAGCCGAAGAACCCAAGCCCGAGGCTACGTCCGCCAAAGTTCCCGCCGGGGGTACGACGGTCACCCTGACCGTCGACAACGGGCAGACGTTTTACGGCATCGCCAGTCGCTACAACGTGAAATGGGAAACCCTGAAGAAACTGAATCCCGACGTGGACGACAGCAAAATCAAGGTGGGAGTGACGAAACTGAAAATCCCGGTGCGGGCCATTCACACCGTCGGGCCGGGCGATATTATGCGCGTGGTGGCTCAGAAGTACGGTGTCACCGTGGAGCAACTGATGGCGGCCAACGGCAAAACCAAAAACCGCACCGACCGGGGCGAAAAGCTGATTATTCCGTATTCGACGAAAGAATAATTTAGTCAGAGAAAAGAGTAGAGAGGATAGAGAAAAGACACGCCACGCGGTTTGCGGCGGCGGATGCTTTTCTCTATCCTCTCTACTCTTTTCTCTTTACTCGAACAATCACCACGCCGTGCCTGGCTTTTTCGCCGTGGGCCACGGTGGCTTTCTGCCGTTTCCAGATGGACACGTTCGTCACGTCGGCGGCGCTGAGGGCTTCGAGTTGCTGGCGCGTGGCGGGCTGGTCGCCTAGGAGGAAATAGGGGATTTTCGTCGAGTCGCCTCCCGTTATTTTCAAGTTCTGACCGTCTTTCAGCACGAAGGTGTAGCCGCTGGGCAGGTCCACGCGGGTTTCTACGTCTTTCGTAAATTCCTGAGTAGTCACCTGCGCCCGGCGGTGGTAGAGCGTGTCCTCGGTGTCTTCGGGCGCTTTTGGGGTTAGGGCCTGGGCGGGCGTATCCGCCGCTTTCGCCATTTTCTGCTGCGCAAAACCTGTCAGACTACCGACGAGTAAGGCGCTGATAATGAGTAATTTTTTCATGTGAATTTTAAGAAAAGGTCACGTATGAATGGCTATACCCTAACTGGAACTCCATGCGCAGTCAGCGCTCCCCGACCGGATTTCGTTACACCTTGTCTTTTAGCAACTCCTTCCGCCGCAGCAGGCTGTCGAAGAAACGCAGGTCGTTGTCGGAACTGAAAATAGAGTAGGGCAGGTACAAGAACTGGTACTTGCCCATCATCAGCACGTAGGCTTCCTTATTTTTCTGAACGCTCTGAATCATGTCCCACTTGATGATGCCGCCTTCTTTGGCATTGATCCGCATCAAAATCTGCCGACTGTCGATTTCGTAGCTGTACCGTTGAAAAAGCGGTTTGTTCTGTTCCAGTTGGGTCACGCCTGTAAACTGAATCCCCCAAAACAGCACGTAAAGCACCGCGCCAAGCACCACCACGAGGTAAATCCACCAGTTGGGGTACGCGTTGGTGAGGTTGAGTACCACGTTGAGTACAATCAAACCGAGCGGCACGAAGCCCCACATCCACTGTTTCTGGAACCACTGCCGCATGGCCAGGCTGATGTAGGTTTTGGTTTCGAGGGCGTATTTCTTGGTGCGGATGCCGGTCGAAGGCGTCGGGTTAGGATTCTGTCCGTACGGAATCTGGTATTTGTTGCCGGGAATTTTAGCCATGATTTTTCAGAAAAAAACAGGCTGTAAAAGTAAACAAAAACCGGGAAGGGGGCACGCGGGGAAAGGAGAAACAGGCCCATCGTGCCAAAAATAGGGAAACCAGGCCAAGCGGGGTAGCCTGGTAGGATGAACCGGGAAACCCGCTTTGAGGAGGTGGCTACCAGGCCGGGCCGGTGTTCGCCTGGGTTGGCCGCTAGTGAAGCGCGTTTTGGACGGGGTACTTGCTGCCTGCCAGGAGGGTACAGAAGCCGCCCGTACCGCGCCGTGTCCGCTGCAACTCCCCTGAGGGGAATCCCTTTTTTTGCCGACGCAACGGGATTTCAGGAAATTTTTCATTCCCCAAACCCGTTACTCCTCCACGCATCGACCACCCCAAAACCAACCCCTTCCGGCTTGAAACACGCTTCTACGTTTCCCCCAAAAACAAACCAAAATGAAGCGTGTTCTGCCTCTTTTCTTCCTGCTGGGAATCGTCCTGACGGGTACCGAATCCTGCCGCCGCGACGCGACGGAAGCCCAAACGCCAGAGGATTGCCTGGTCAAAGCTTCCACCCGCAACGGCGAAATTATCCCCGGTGAATACATTGTTAGTTTTCATAAAACCGAAATATTGCCCGGTGGAATTGTGGCTCGGCTGGCCGACCCGGTGGGCACTGTGCTAAGTCGCTACGCGGTACCCGTCTCGGCGGTCGGGGCGCGGTTTGAAGGAGCCGCGCCGGGAATGGTGGCCCGCTTGACCGAAGCACAGGCCACGCAACTTCAGCAGGATTCCCGCGTGCAATCGGTCGAACCAGACCGCATCGTGTCGATGTGCGGTTGCCTAGAAGTGGCCGAACCCCGCAGCCTGACTTGGGACGTGCGCAAAACTGGCTACGGCAACGGGCTTAATTTCTCCGAAAAAACCGCCTGGATCATCGACACTGGCATCGACCTCGACCATCCCGACCTCAACGTGGACCAGACCCGCAGCCGCTCGTTCGTCAGCGGTCAAACCTCGGCGGACGACGAAAACGGACATGGAAGCCACGTGGCGGGCGTGATCGGGGCGCTCAACAACAAACAAGGGGTTTTAGGAATCGCATCGGGGGTGAAACTGGTGGCGCTGAAGGTACTCGACCAGGAAGGCGAGGGGCGGCTTTCATCCACAATTCAGGCCGTGGCGCACGTCGTGCAAAACGGCCAGCCCGGCGACGTGGTCAACCTGAGCCTGGGCGGCGATGGCATTTCCCAGAGTCTCGAACGGCAAATCAAAGCCGCCGCCGACGCGGGCATTTTGTTCGCCGTGGCGGCGGGCAACGAAGGCAAACCCGCCCGCGACTTTTCGCCCGCCCGCTTCAACCACCCCAACGTGTTTACCGTCTCGGCGGTAGACAGCACGGATGCCTTCGCGAGTTTTTCCAATTACGGCAACGACGTGGTAGACGTGGCCGCCTACGGCGTGCACATCGCCTCGACGTACCGGGGCGGCCGTTACGCCATCCTGTCGGGCACCTCGATGGCCGCGCCGCACGTAGCCGGGCTGCTCCTGATTCGCGGCAAAAACCTTCCCACCCGAGGCATCGCCCGCAACGACCCGGACGGCGTGGCGGACCCGATAGCGAGGGAATAACTTTTAATGTGCGAATTTCTAATGTGGTAATTTCCAATGAGAAATGCAGATTTTGACCGTGTTTCTATTGGAAATTCGCACATTAGAAATTCGCACATTAAGTAACCTCCAGCACCGCCGCCTCCAGCGTCAACCCCGGCCCGAAGGCGCAACTCAGCACGCTTCGACCTGTGTCGGCGGGGGTTAATTGGGAAAGTAGTTTTTCCAACACAAAAAGCACCGTCGCCGACGACATGTTGCCGTACTCCCGCAGCACGGCGTAGGCGTGGCGGTTGTCGGCGGGCGTAAGGTTCAGGGCTTGTTCGATGGCTTCGAGGATGGCCTTGCCGCCGGGGTGCATGGCGTACAAACTCACCGCTTCGCGGTCGAGGCCCGCTTGATGCAGCAGCCGCTCGACCAACTGGCCGATGCCCCGCTTCACCAGTTTCGGGATGTAGCTCGACAGGGTCATTTCAAAGCCAAATTCGGCCACGTGCCAGGCCATGTCGGGGGCACCGTCGGGGTAGAGGTCGCAGAAAAACTGCCGCATCTGCAGCGAGGGGCCGTCCGGGCGGGGGCGGCTTTCGACGAGCGCGGCGGCGGCTCCGTCGGCGAACAGGGCGTTGGAGAGTAGGAAATCATCCTCCGATTTTTTCTGAAAATGAATCGTACACAATTCCACCGCCACCACCAGCACCCGCGCTTCGGGGTAGGCCCGCACGATGGCATCGGCGGCTTTCAGCCCGTTGAAGGCTCCGTAGCAACCCATAAAATTGATGGCCGTGCGCTGCACCGTGGTGGGCAGGCCGAGGGCGTTGACCAGGTCGATGTCCAGCCCCGGCGCGTACATGCCCGTGCAACTAACGGTGATGAGGTGGGTAATCGGAACCCTGACAGCGGCTGCAAGCCCTGTCAGCGGTTCCAGCTGCGAGTTAGTTCCCGTCGAAAATCCCGTCAGCGATTCTTCTTCCTCCAATTCTCCCGCCATCACTTCTACCCCCAAGCACGCTTCCACCGCCCGCAAGGCCAGCGGCAGCGCCTCGCGCCGGTACACGGCCATGCGCTGGGTCACGGTCGGGAAGGGTTCGAGGTCGGGGGTGTTGGGGTAAAACGTGAATTCGCCCGGTTGCCGCCCGTAGTCGGGCAGCACGCTATGGCGCTGATCGATTTTCGTACTGCGGTACAGCGCCCCCAGTCGGCGGCGGTCGGTTTCGCCGAAACGCAGCGCCGAGGCCATGAATTCGGCAATCTGGTTTTGGGAAAAGCAAGGCTCGGGGACGGCCGTTCCGAGGGCATTGATAAAACTGCCGGGCATGGAAAACGGGGGAAGTGGTAAGATTTACGCAAACTTGCACAAAAAAGCCTGCCAGTTCGGTCATGCCCCCGACACTCTCCCGCGATTTACTGCTGCACCTGCGAATTCCGTTTTCGCTGTTTTTGATGCCGGTGTACTGGTTTGCCCTCAGCCAGAGCCAGCACCCCCACCTGGGCCGGGCGGTGGCCGTATTTGTGATTCTGCACCTGCTGATTTATCCCGCCTCCAACGCCTACAACTCGTACTTCGACCGCGACGAAGGCCCCATCGGCGGCCTCGAAAACCCACCGCCCGTGGACGAACGCCTGCACCGCCTCGCCTGGGCACTCGACGGCCTGGCGCTGGTGTTGAGTCTGTGGCTCGTCGGGTGGCCTTTCGCGCTGGCGATGCTCGTGTACAGCCTCATTTCCAAAGCGTATTCGAACGACAAAATTCGCCTGAAAAAATACCCGGTGCTGAGTTGGCTCGTCATCGGTCTGTTCCAGGGCGGATTTACGTACCTCGCTGTTTTACAGGCGGTAGACGGCCTTACGTTGACCGAACTAACCCGCTGGCAACACGGATTTCCGGCGCTACTTGCCACGGCCAACCTGCTCGGTTTTTACCCCATGTCCCAGATTTACCAGCACGACGAAGACGCCCGGCGCGGCGATTTGACCATGAGCCGCCTGCTCGGCATCCGGGGCACGTTTCTGTTTACGGGCGCGGTATTTGGCTTGGTTACGCTCGGGTTTTTCTTTTTCCTGCGGGAAAAAACCGCCCTCAGCCTTCCGCAGTTTTTCCTGTACCTGGCCTGCCTCGGACCGGTGGTCATTTACTTCCTGACCTGGCAACTCCGCGCCTTCCGCGATGCCCGCCAGGCCAACTTCCGCTCGACGATGAACCTCAACGCCCTAGGGTCGCTTTGCCTGAACGCCTTCTTCGGCTTGCTGACGCTCGACCGCTTTTTTTGAAAATTTTTCGGATAGACCTTGACAAACGACGCCCCAGGCCGTTACCTTTGCCAACCCAAACGGAAACGAATGGGCCAAACGCGAAAGTAGCTCAGCTGGTAGAGCGCGACCTTGCCAAGGTCGAGGTCGCGGGTTCGAACCCCGTCTTTCGCTCGAAAAAGCTCCGAAACGCTCGGAGCTTTTTTTGTTGGGAAAGCATTTGTTTTTTGTCATTCCGAGGAACGAGGAATCTTGTTGGCCTGCCTTCCCGCTTGCTACTAACCAAGTGCCCGGTACCCCAACGAGATTCCTCGTTCCTCGGAATGACATAATGAAAGCGCCCGCCCGGGTGGTGGAATGGTAGACACGAAGGACTTAAAATCCTTTGGGCCGTAAGGCCTGTACGGGTTCGAGTCCCGTCCCGGGTACGAAAAAAAGTCCCACCGCAAATGCGGTAGGACTTTTTTTTGGCCTTTCACGAATACTGCCCCAACGCTACCCGTAAGCATTCCGTAACCCGCTCCCGCAAGTCCAGCGGTTCCATCACCTCCACGTCCGGGCCAAATTCCAGGAGTTTTGCTTCCAGTTCCAGGTTGAGTTTTACCCGCAGCGTGACGTTCCAACGGTCATCGGGTAGGCGCTCGGTTTGCTGGGAAGCGTGGAGTTTTTTGGTTTGGACGTAATGGCCCCGGCTGGCCGAAAAGCGCAGTTGCACCAGCACCGGCTCGGCATCGCGGTCGGTCACGCCGACGAGTGGGGCGAAGTGCCCGGTCAAATCCAGACCGGCTATCGGGATGGCTTCGGGCGAGGGGATAAACCCGGCGATGCGGTCGAGCGGGAAGGGTTTTTGGCGGAAACCGCCTTTTTCCCAGGCAAACAAAAACCAGCGACCGTTGAATTCTTTCAGCAGGGCGGGGCGGACGAGGTGCGTTTCCACGGGCCGGTCGTAGGGCTGGTAGGTGAGCGTGAGGGTTTGCCCGCTGACGAGGTGCTGGTACAGCGGAATGAGGTGTTCCTGGCCGCGCAACTCGGTCTGCTCGAAGTGCAGCACCGAGTTGCGTTCGTGCTGGGTCAGGGCATCGGCGCGTTGTTCGAGGCGCAGCAGGAGGTCTTCCAATCCGGCAAACTGCGGGTTGCGGGCCAGTTGCCGCACCAGCGCCAGCACCTCGCCGAGCGTTCCGGCGAAGGAATCGTCGAGGCCCTCGAAAATGGAGAAACTGCGCTCGTAGCGGTAGTTGTTCCACTTGTTGGCCCGTTCGGGCAGGGGAGCCTGGAGCACCTCGCGCAAAAATTTGAGGTCGTCGGCCACGGTGCGGGTGGTTACGTCCCGGTCGATTTCCCGGCAGGCTTCCGCCAGTTGTTCGCCCGTAAAGGCTTGTCCCGTGCGAAGCAGGCGGTGCATTCGCAGCACCCGGCTGAGGCGCTTCTGGCCGACGGCTCCGGTGGTTTTGGGCATGGAGATTTTGTTTCTATGGGCCGTCACCCTGAGCGGAGTCGAAGGGTGGTGCGGTGGGCCAGCGCTGGACTACCGCACGGTTGAATGGTGCGCGCGAAGGCCTACTCCGGTACCCACCGCACCACCCTTCGACCGCAGCGGCGGACCGTTCCGCTCAGGGTGACGGCCACCACAAAAATTCCTGAAATTTTTCACAAAATAACCTCTTCAACTGCAAAAACTACGTAGTTGACCCCCTCAGGTTTGTGGCAGAAAGTGCAACGCCGCCCGACTCACCTTTTCCAGATTGAGTTGATAAAGCGCCACACGGACCCTAAAAAGTTTTCTGCCATGACCACTACGACGACCGCTTCGATTTTCGACCTGCTGCCCTTCACCGCCACCCGCGACCAGGCCCGTGCGCTGTACGGCCTGGAAGCCTTTCTGGACGAGGATTGTACCGACGACTGCTTCATTCTGCGGGGTTGCGCCGGGTCGGGCAAAACGTCGATGCTCAAGGCGGTGGTCGATTTCCTGGCCGAGCGGGACACGCCCTGCTACCTGCTGGCCCCGACGGGGCGGGCGGCGAAGGTGCTGGGCCAGAAAACCGGGGTGCCCGCCAGCACGATTCACCACCTCATTTACACCCCGGAGGAAGATGCCCAAGGCCGCATCCACCTGCGGCGGCGGGCCAATCCGGGTACCGCCCGCAAGGTGTTCGTGGTGGACGAGGCCTCGATGCTGAGCGACCTCCGCCAAACCGACGGCGATTTCAACGCGGCCAATTCTCTGCTCTACGACCTGCTTGACTACCTCCGGCAGGGCAACCCCGCCAGCAAGGTGATTTTTGTGGGCGATGCCTACCAGTTGCCGCCCGTGGCGGAGAGCTGCGCCGGGCGCGAGTTTTCGCCCGCGCTGGAGGCGGAGTACCTGCGGAAGGCCCACCGCCTCGCCGTGCAGACCGACCACCTCCGGCAGGTGATGCGCCAGGGGGCCGACTCGCCCGTGCTACGGTTGGCCGACCAAATCCGCGCCCGGCTCGACGGGGGGCATTCCCTCGCGGGCCTCACCCCGCCCCGGCTCGGTTCGTACCGCGAGGCCCTGCGGTACTACCTCGACCGCTTCGACGCGGCCCGCCCCGAAGCCATCACCATGATTGGCAGCACCAACAAGACGGTGCAAACCTGGAACGTCGCCGTGCGCGAAGGCCTCGGACTGGCCGGGAGCCTGCTGAGCCGGGGCGACTTGGTGGTACTCGACGAAAGTTACCTGCTGCGCGAGGGCGGAATGCTGGTGAAGGGCGAAACGGCGGTGGTGCGGGCGGTGAGCGACCGCACCGAAAACCAGTGCGGGCTGCGCTTCGCCGAGGCCGAACTGGAATTTACCGACCCCGACGGCGAACCCTTCCTGCGGCGCGGCAAGGTTTTGCTCGACGCGCTGGAATCGGAGCACGGCGAGGTGGACCGGGAACTGCGCAAGCTGCTCGTGGCGGACCGGATGAAACACAACTCCACCTACCGCGACTCGAAGCGCCGCAGCGACGATGCCTACCTGGGGGCCTTCCGCCTGCGCTGGGCCTACGGCCTCACGGGCTACAAAGCCCAGGGCGGCGAATGGGACGAGGTGCTCATTCACCCTTACCACCGCGCCGACGCCCACCGCTACCTGTACACCGCCGTGAGCGGGCGCGGAACACTGCCCTGAGTTGGGCGGCGGGCTGGCAGTAGCATCGTTTACATCCTTTCGTTACTTTTGACTTTCAACCTCTTCCCCATGCAACCTCACCTACGCGGCCTCGGACTCGAAAATTTTCGTGTTTTTGCTGATTACCAGTGGTTTGACTTCGCGCCGATCACGATTCTGACGGGACCGAATAGCTCGGGGAAGAGTTCGATTTTGAAGGCGTTGTTGTTGTTGAAGGATAATTATGAAATTATTTCTTCACTCAATTTACACACTCCTTCTCTGAATTTTGAGGGTACACAGCATAATTTAAGCAGCGGTATAAACTCTATTAATTCCTCATTAGGCAAAGCCAATATCGCAATTACTCTGCCTTTTAATTCAATTCTTTCCGAAAGACTACTAGTACATTACAATTTTATTATTAAATCAAATACCACAAACAAGATTCCAGAATTATGTATTTTTTACAAAAGACAACAACCTTTACTTTCCGTAAAGAAAAATAAAGTGTACTTCAACTTTGACACGTTTTTAAATTTATTTAAAAAAAATACGACTATAATTAAGAGAGCAGGTAGCAATATTCATTTTTTCAATAGAAAAGAAAATCTGCTTGACGTATTCAATAAATTTTTAGAATTCACTGAATCAAATCATTGGTCAAAAAATGAAATAGAATATTCCTATGGCCTCCAAAGTGAGGATGGAGAATGGCTTGACAACGATTATCATTTTCATGTAATGAATGAAACGATTTCTGTTTTTTCTGATCCAGAATCAGACGATTCAGTTTATAGTCTTTTGTTTTTGCTATTTAAGGCAAACTACAATACTGAAGACGTAGATGAACAACTATTAAGCGATATGTGTAATTTTGTTTTTCAGATTATTTTCAAAATTGAGTATGGAAATAAAATATATGGCACTAATGGATACCCAGAAACAAATGATGATGAGGAACTCCCAGAAATACCCTCTAGTTTTGCAGACCAAAGCCTGTATAATAAAAAGTATGAGAATACTCTTCAGGAATCATTTCACGTAATTAAAAAACTGGAATATTTTCCATCAATAAAGGGTCTTTCAATGAGAGCCTATCAGCCTAACGACGACAGTACGTTAGGAATAATTGTGAAAAAAATTATTACTAAGGGGATTGGAGAAAAAGAAAAAATATTTCTTCGTGCTTGGGAAGCAGAGTTTTCACTTGAACCAATTACCGTAGAGAGAAACGAAAAATTGAACGTTAACTTTATTTTGATTGGAGGACGTTCTCTTACCGATATTGGATTCGGAATTTCACAATTGACCGCCTTGCTATTGCAAATCATTGTTGCAGAGGATAATAAATTATTGATAGTTGAAGAGCCTGAATCTAATTTGCATCCCAAATTTCAGAGTATGGTAGCCGATTTATTTATTGACGCACAAAAACAGTTTGGGCATCAATTCATCATCGAAACTCACAGCGAATACATGATTCGCAAGTTTCAGTACCTTGTGGCGAAGGGGGAGATGAAGCCGGAGGATGTGGTGATTTATTACCTTGATGATCCTGACCCCGAAAAACGAGCGAAAGGCGCTAAACAAGTGAGTAAAATTACCATAGAATCGGATGGGAGTTTATCCGATGACTTCGGAAGTGGCTTTTTCGACGAAGCAGATAATTTAGCTATTCAACTTTTTCAACTTCGTAAATCACAAAGAAATTAATATGAAGTTTGAAGTTTACTGTAAGTGGGAATACCTTCAAAAGCTATGCGATGAAGTTCAAGTGCCATTGAATTTCGATGGTAACAATTTGCTTGAAACCTCGTCGTATGATTTGTACGTATTACTTCTTAAGCACAGTGAGGTAATAATTGATCGAGATTTTTCGGATGACGAATTAAAAGAGTTATTCCAGGAGAATCCGCTGATGAAAAAAATCATTAAAAATGATAAAATTAATTCAAGCCCAGAAATTTTCATGGATATTGCTGACGATGAGGAAGGGTTTTTCCAGAACTTATCGCAGCCAGAAGCATTCTTTTTGTTAGATTTGTCTCAAAAAGAGTGCAAGAGGATTGAAGAGGACTATGGTTATCTATGTTTCAGTAGTGAAAAAATAGAGGATGTTAGTCGACTATTTAATTTTTACTCCCATCCAGTATTTAAAGGAGGAAACTCAACTTGGTCTTTCTTACAACAGCTTACTTTGCCCTGTAATTGCGCCGTTCTCGTTGATAACCATTTCTTGAAAGACAAGGATAAATTAAATGAAAATCTTTACGAAATTCTAAAAACCATTTTACCTCAAAAGCTAAACAAAAACTCATTTCATTTGACTATAATTTCAGAAGATTTGCCAGATATAAAGTTTAGATATGAAAAATTAACTGAGTATTTGCATGAAATGTTTACATATTCAATTGAATTGTATTTAATCAAAGAGAAAGTCCATGATCGAACTATTCTGACAAATTATCAGATAATTAAGTCTGGATATGGATTCAATCTTTTTAAAGACTCCAAAGTAGTACTTGAAACGAGCGTGAGTGTTGCGACAAGTACATTTCTAACACGAAATCACCAAATATCAAACTCGACTTTTTTAGATCGTAAAAAATTACTAACGCCTCTCTCAGTTCTATTTATTGATACTAAAGATCTATTTGACTTGAAAAATGGAAAAATGCTCGAACAAAAGGTCGAGGGGTCAAAAATAAATCGTTTACTATCTTAATGCACTGTGCTGCGCTTACAATTTTGCAACTCGTATCACAGGGCAAGGCGCCACTCCTCAAAAAAGCACCGTCCGAATCTTGTCCGGTGCCACGGAACGAACTTCGGCGAACTCTCTAAAGTCTTTCACGTTATCGGTCAGGAGCAAGGCACATTTTGCTTTCCGGCAAATGGC
Organism: uncultured Cytophagales bacterium; assembly: GCA_964244295.1. Classification (GTDB taxonomy): domain Bacteria; phylum Bacteroidota; class Bacteroidia; order Cytophagales; family Spirosomataceae; genus JAJAZB01. Next base: position 44,786 of record CAXTIG010000039.1, on the reverse strand, counting down.
GTATTGAAGTACGTCTTCGAGGTCGCGACCCTGGAGGGCGAGCGCGGCGGCAATGTCGGCTTCGCTCAGGTTGACCAACTCAAAATGCGATAGGATGCGGTACAATTCTTCCCGAATGGTCGCGTCCGTCTGCCTGGCCCGGCTCAGCGTCGAGATAACCTGCACCAGTGAAAAACTCGCGACGTACAATCGCATTCCCGTCAGGCTCCTCAGATAAGCTACCGCAGAAGTGGCCGCTTTTTCGGCGGGGCGGGGTTTGGTTACTGCCTGCTGTTTTCCCCGACAGAAAAAATCATTGATGAGCACGTTGGTATCCACAAAAACTCGTCGCGGCGTAGGTTGGAGCCGGGTCATTTCACCGCCGGGAAAAACTCGTCGAACTGCGCTTTTTCAGCAGGCGTAAGCAAATCAGCGTTTTGTTGGATAATCGCCCCTACGTAGGAATCCAGCAAATCGCTGAGGTTGAAGCCGGCCTTGTCGGCAATCAATTGGGCCAGTTCTTTTTTGCGGGCGTCAATCCTGCCGCGCATTTCGGCCTTCGGTCGGGGGCGGTTTACTGGTTTGGGTGCCATACGTTTCTTTTTTTCAAATATATCCAAAAGATTGTCAGTCGGGTAGGGGCAATGCACTGAGTAAATCCTGCTGCTTCACTCCCCCAAATACTCCCCCGTCACCTCCTTCAGCGTATCGTAAAATCCCCAGCCCATGTGCCGGGTAGCGCGGAGAATTTCGTCGCAACGGTCGCGGAACTGGGCTTCGTAGCCGTGGGCTTTCATCAGTTTTAGGGCATCTTCGTAGGCCGTTTCGGTGGCGATGTAAAAACGCTCGTCGATGTCGCCGTAGGCGGCGGTGAAGGCCACGGCCTGTTCCACGCGGTAGAGCAGCAGGTCGGCCAGGTCGTAGGGGAAGACGGAGATTTTCTTGAAATCCAGCATCAGCTTGCGCACCACGGCGGCTTTCGGCGAGCCGTAGCCCCGGCTGGGGAAGTACTGCTTTTTGATTTTAGCCTTCACCTCGTCGAGCAGCGCGGTTTGCTGGCGGCTGTCGCCGAGTTCCATTTCGTACCAGGATTTTACGTCCTTGAATTTTTTGGACAGTTTCACCACTTCCTCGACCAGTTCGTCTTTGGTAAGTTCCTGGAGGTGTTTTTTGAGGGGGATGGGCATGGAGGCTGCTGTTTTTTGACCGGCAAAATAGCGCAATCTGGTTTATTCCTCCGCTTTCAGCCTTTGCGAAATCAGAATGACAGGGAAGACTAAATAAAAAAACGGCGGCACCAGAGGTACCGCCGTTTCCGGGCAGCTTGCGCTACCTTGCTACTTGATTTCCACATCAAAAGTGCCATCGAAGTCGCTGCTGCCGGGGCCAGCGGTACCGTTTTTCACGGGGTTCCCGCCCACGGGTGGCTGGTGCCGCAGCACGACTTGCAACTTGCCCGTTCCGGCGGCTCCGGTCACTGCCGTGCCGGTTAAACCAACAGGGAAATTACGCGAATCTTTATCGGTAATCGTGACCGTCAACAGGGTAGCGGGTGTTGGCGTGTACACGAATAGGTGCTCGTCTTTCTCCTCCGTAATTTCTTCCGTCACATTGTCGACCGGAGTTTTCGTCTCGTCCAGAATCTGCACCGTCAGGTTGTAGGTTTTATTGGGGGCGAGTGACAACTTTCCAATCATCGGGGCCGCGCCGCCGTCGCCATCCGAGTCTTTATAGGTGACGGTGCGGACGTTAGTCGTGCCCGCTTCGGTGAACGTCAGCGTCACGGTGGTGATGAGTTCGTTTTCTTCGGGGACTTGTTCGTCGTCTTTCTTACAGGCCGTAACGGTCACGGCGGCGGCCAGCAATACGGCCCACAAAACTCGGTTCTGCTTCTTCATGGTTGGAAAACCAGTGCGGTTTGGTTTGCGCACTACGGTTGCAAAGTTGCGTAAAAATTCATTCCACTCGCAACTGCATTGCAAATGTATCCAACAAGTTCTTTATTTTTGCAACACAGTTGCGAAAATAAATTTAACCGATGACTACTTCCCTGAAAAAGAAATTACCCGTCACCGTGCTGAGTGGTTTCCTCGGCGCGGGCAAGACGACCCTACTCAACCACGTGTTGCACAACAAGGAGGCTTTGCGCGTGGCCGTCATCGTCAACGACATGAGCGAGGTGAACGTGGACGCGCAGTTGGTGCGAAATGAAAACGTGCTGTCGCGCACCGAGGAGCGTTTGGTTGAGATGTCCAACGGCTGCATTTGCTGTACGCTGCGCGAAGATTTGATGGTGGAGGTGGAAAAACTGGCGAAGGAAGGCCGCTTCGATTACCTGCTCATCGAATCCACCGGCATTTCCGAGCCGCTGCCCGTGGCCCAGACCTTCGGCTACGTGGACGAAGAAATGGGCATCGACCTGAGCCGCTTCAGCCGCCTCGACACGATGGTGACGGTGGTGGACTGCCTCAATTTTGGCAAAGACTTCGGCTCTACCGACACCCTCCAAACGCGCAGTTTGAACGAGGAAAATGGGGCCGACACCCGCACCATCGTCAACCTGCTCACCGAACAGGTGGAGTTTGCCAACGTGCTCGTGCTGAACAAAACCGACCTGATTTCGCCCGAGCAACTCGGCGAGTTGAGGGCGATTTTGCACAAACTCAATCCTTCGGCGAAGATTGTGAATTCCAGCTTTGGCAAGATTTCCCCGAAAGAAATTCTGAACACCGGCCTGTTCGATTTTGAGGAAGCCTCGGCCTCGGCGGGTTGGGTCGAAGAACTGCGGAAAGGCCACCACACGCCCGAAACCGAGGAATACGGCATCACCTCGTTCGTGTTCCGCGACCAACGGCCCTTTCACCCCGAACGCTTCTGGAACTACCTCAGCGAGAACTGGCCGGCGGGCATCATCCGCTCGAAGGGCCTGTTCTGGCTGGCTTCCCGGCCCGCGAAGGCGCTGAGTTGGGGGCAGGCGGGCGGTTCGCTCCGCGCCGACCCGGCGGGCACCTGGTGGGCGGGCATCCCGGCCAACGAGCGGGTGATGTACCCGGCTTACCTCGAAAACGAAAAACTGATTCGCAGCCGCTGGCACGAGCAGTTCGGCGACCGCGTGAACGAACTCGTCATCATCGGCCAGGATTTGGCCGAGGCCACCATCCGCCGCGAATTGACCGACTGCCTCTGCACCCCCGCCGAACTCCGGCAGATGGAAAGCGGTGCCCGCTTCCGCGACCCGTTCCCGACGTGGGAGTAACTTTTTTCGTTTACCATGACTTCATCAACTCCATTCGACGTCCTCATCGTGGGCGGCAGTGTGGCCGGGTTGAGCGCGGCGCTGCTGCTGGGCCGCTCGCGGCGCAGCGTGCTGGTGCTCGACTCGGGTAAACCCGCCAACCGGCAAACGCCCCATTCCCACAGTCTCCTGACCCGCGACGGCACCCCACCCGCCCAACTCGCCGCCCTGGCCCGCGAGCAAGCGCTGGCCTACCCGACCGTAACCCTGCGCAGTGCTACCGTGACTAGGGCTACTCGTGAAAACGGAGTATTTTCGGTGAAAACAGCGGCAGGCGAGGCATTTCAAGCCAAACGGCTGTTGCTTGCCACCGGCGTGGCCGATCAACTCCCCGACCTCCCCGGTTTCGCCGCGTGCTGGGGCATTTCGGTGCTGCACTGCCCGTACTGCCACGGCTACGAAGTGCGCGACCAGCGCCTGGGCGTGCTGGCCAACGGCGACGCGGCCTTCGAGTTTGCCCGCTTGCTGCTCAACTGGAGCCGCAACCTGACGCTGTTCACCAACGGCCCGTCCACGCTGAGTCAAGCGCAGGCCCAAACGCTGATCCGCCTCGGCATCGGGCTGGTGGAAACGCCGCTTACCGCGATTCCCCACGAATCGGGGTACCTGAGCGGCCTGGCGTTGGCCGACGGGCGTACTCATGCGCTCGACGCGCTGTTTGCGCGGGTGCCCTTCGCGCAGTCGTCCGATCTGGGCGAGCAACTGGGCTGCGAACTGGACGACTGGGGTTTGTTGAAAACCGATGACTTCGGCAAAACTTCAACAGCGGGCGTTTTTGCCGCTGGCGACAATTCCACGCTCATGCGGCAGGTGGTCACGGCGGCGGCTAGGGGCGCAACAGCGGCAGGGTTTATCAATCGCGACTTGGTGGAAGAGGACTTTCCGGCGACCTAAACGCGCTACTTTTGCCCCTGACTTTCCCAAAAAATCATGGACGAAACCACCCCCCGCTCCATCGCCCAACAACTCCGCCAACCCAGCGGCGAACCGGGCCGGGATCTGGGCGAAAAAATGAACGTTGGCAACGAGCACGTCAACCGCGCGATTTGCTGACCGGCTGCGGATTTTTAGTCACGGAAATCCTCGAAAAAGGGGAGCTTGACCAGACTTTTGGCGGGATGGCTAGGCCAATGGAAGCGTTGGGAGTGGGCGGGGTAATCAACTAGAAAATCTGGCTTAGTCGCTTTCAAACCCGGTTTCCCCCCAATTATTGGCCCGTTTCGTAGTAATGCCAGGGTTGCTTACCGTGGGCAAGGTCATACCAGGCTTATAATTTCAAGCAAATCAGTACATTTGGCCGATCCAATCCCTCGAATGGCGAGCTTTCTGCACCGATATCGCCCCACTGTTGCCAGCGGCTTGTTCGCGCTCTTCGCGCTGCTGACGCTGAACAACATCGTATTTCGCCACGCGCACCGCCTGGCTAACGGGCAGATTGTCACTCACGCCCACCCGTACTGGCCCTCGAAAAGCAAATGTCCTTACCAGCCCAACCACCACACCAACGGCCAGTTGGTGCTGCTGGATGCGCTCAGCCACGCGCTTTTCCTGCCCGAAGTGCCGACTCTGGTTGTCGCTCCCCGGACCGAGTTAGTGTTCGCGACAGCGACGCTAACTTTTGACGAGAATCAGCCTTTCTCCCCGCTCCTGCGGGCCTTTTCGCAACGCGGCCCGCCGGTCGCTGCCTGAGTTCTTCGCTTCTTTTTCACGGTGAATTTCCCCTCCGAACGGCCACGGGCGTTCGGCTCGTTGCCCTTGTTTCTCGCCTTGCAGGGAGCGGGCATCCGGGGAAGAACACCCGATTTCTATCTCCTCTTTTTTACCATCTCCATGAAAAAAATCTCCACACTCTTGTTGGGGGTTTCGCTGGCGCTGTTCCTGACGACGGTCGCCTGCCAGAAACTCCTGCCCGGTGTCCCCGAGGACGACAGCCTCCTCGACGGCCCCATCGGCGAATTGACGCCCGAACAAAACGCCCGATTCCTGGCGGGCGACATTGCCTTCAACGACGAAATTTTCACCCCCGCCACGGGCCTCGGCCCCTACTTCGTTTCCTCCTCCTGCGGCAGTTGCCACGCGGGCGACGGCAAGGGCCACCCCTTCACCACGCTCACCCGCTTCGGGCAGGTGGACGAAACGGGCAACACGTTTCTGGAACAGGGCGGGCCGCAACTCCAGAACCGCGCCATTCCCGGCCACGCGCCCGAAGCGATTCCGGCGGGGGCCAGTTTTTCCAAATTCACACCCCCGGCCAACACGGGCCTGGGCCTGCTGGGGGCCTTGACCGACGAGCAGATTCTGAGCCACGCCGACCCGACCGACAAAAATGGCGACGGCATTTCGGGCGTACCCAACTGGATTCACCCGCCGGACTTCTTCAAAGCCCAGTGGTTTCACCAACCCAAAAACGGGATGTTCATTGGGCGTTTCGGCAAAAAAGCCGCCGCCATCGACCTGTTGCAGCAGACGGTGAACGCCTACAAGCAGGACATGGGCATCACCAGCGATTTCGACACCGAAGACCCCATCAACTACGCCGTCTCCAACCAGGCGGGCGACAACGCCCCCGACCCGGAAGTACCCGCCTCGACGGTCAACAACGTGGTGTTTTACCTGCGCACCCTGAAAGTCCCCATCCAGCGCAACCAGGACGACCCCGACGTACAGGCCGGGAAAAAGGTATTTCTCTCCCTCAACTGCGGCGGTTGCCACACGCCGGAATGGACCACGCCCCGGTCGGACGTGGCGGTTCTGGGCAACCACACCTTCGCGCCTTACACCGATCTGCTGCTGCACGACATGGGGCCGGGCCTCAACGACGGCTATACCGAAGGCACGGCCAAAACCTCGGAATGGAAAACCCCCGCGCTGTGGGGCCTCGGACTGTCGAAAAACTCGCAGGGCGGGCAGGTGTTCCTCCTCCACGACGGACGCGCCCGCAGCGTGGAGGAAGCCATCCGACTCCACGGCGGCGAAGCGAAAACCAGCGCCGATGCCTTCGGCAAACTCAGTGACCGCGACCGCGAAAATCTCCTGAAATTTCTCGATTCCCTTTGACTCCTTTTTTGATGAAAAATTCCACCGAACAACCCGTCCTGAACCGCAACCAATTTCTGCGCACCTGCGGCGGCGCCTGCCTCGGCCTGAGCGCCCTGACCTTGCTCGAAAGCTGCGGCGGGGCGTACTACGCCCAGAAACCGGCCCTCCGCGACAAGGCCATCGTCGTGGCTAAAACCGAGTTTCAGGCAGTCACCAAGAAGGGGACGAAAATCCGGCCTTACGTTTTGGTGAAACTCGAAAACCAGAATTTTCCGATTTACCTCTACCGCGTCAGCGATGCCGACTACACGGCGGTGCTGATGAAATGCAGCCACCAGGGCAACGAACTCAGCCCCCACGACGGCTACCTGACCTGTTCGAGCCACGGCAGCGAGTTTGACAAAACGGGGAAAGTCACCGAAGGCCCCGCCGAGAAAAACCTGACGGCCTACAAAGTGACCAGCGATGCCGAAAACGTGTACATTCAAATCGCCTGATGCCATGAAAAAACGCCTACTCTTTTTCCTGCTCCTGGCCGCGCTCGGTGCCCAGGCCCAGACCGACTCGACGGGCTTGTTCAGCCGCCGGGTTACCACCGACAGCAGCAAACTCAGTCTGAATATGGACGCCGTGTACAACCGCCCGTTTCTGGCGGTCAACAAATCGCCCGTCGCCGTGGGCGGGTACGTAGAGGCCAACACGAGCTACTTCGCTACCGACGGCGTGACCGAAGGGCTGTCGTTTCAGATGCGCCGGTTGACGCTGTTTTTGTCGGCGACCATCAACCGGCGCATCAAGTTTCTGACCGAACTCGAATTCGAGGACGGCACGAAGGAAATCAACATTGAATTCGCCTCGGTGGACATCGAACTGCACCCGCTTTTCAACCTGCGCGGCGGCGTGGTGATGAATCCCATCGGCTCGTTCAACCAGAATCATGACGGGCCGAAGTGGGAATTCGTGGACCGGCCCCTTTCCTCGACCACCATCATTCCCTCGACCTGGAGCAACGTGGGCTTCGGGATTTTTGGGAAATACTACCGCAAAAACTGGGTGCTGGCCTACGAAGCCTACCTGACCAATGGGTTCGACGATCAAATCATCGCCAACAACCAGGGCCGCACCTTTTTCCCGGCAACTAAGGGCAATGCCGACCGCTTCGAGGAGAGTTTCAACGGGGTGCCGCTGGTAACGGTGAAGGGGGCCATCAAACACCGGAAAATCGGAGAAATCGGCCTCTCGTGGATGGGTGGGGTGTACAACAAATTCCAGGATGACGGGCTGGTGTTCGACCAGCGGCGGCGGGTGGATTTCGTGGCCGTCGATTTCAACACCACACTCCCGGTGACGAAAACCTACCTGACCGGCGAGTGGGTTTGGGCGATGGTGAACGTGCCCGAAACCTACTCCCAGCAATTCGGGCGGAAGCAGCAGGGCGGCTGGCTCGACGTGGTGCAGCCGATTGTCCGTCGGCGGGTGCTGGGCTGGAACAACGCCGTGTTCAACGCCGCCCTGCGGGTGGAGCGGGTGGATTACAACGTGGGCACCTTCAACGAAACCGGCGACAGCATACGCGACGATATCTGGGCCGTGTCGCCGGGTCTCAGCTTCCGGCCTTCGCCGGTGACGGTGATTCGGGCCAACTACCGGTACCAATGGGACACCGATTTGCTGGGCAATCCGCCCGCCCGAACCGCCGGGTTTCTGGTGGGCTTTTCGACGTATTTTTAAGGAGCCTGGATTTCAATCTTTAAAAAAAAGGGCAGTTCCACGGGGGCTGTCATCCCGACGTTAGGAGGAATCTCGTTGGATTACTAGGTACGTTGGCTACCGGCAAGGGGTCTGTGGGGCCAACGAGATCCCTCCTAACGTCGGGATGACAGCCCCCGTGGAACTGCCCCCGTGGAACTGCCTCTTTTTTTAAAGTCTAAACAGCTTCGATTTCCCCCTGAAAACATTCGTTTTCAGGGGGAAACGCCCAGGAGATTTACGTTGCGACCCTAAACAGAAAACGCGCGTTCAACGCGGTGCTGTTGCTCGGTTTATCGCTCACTGGTACCCGTCCTGAAACCCGCCGACCTCCATCGCCTTCTCCGCCGGTTCGATAGGCGTTTCAGTTGAGTTTGTTCTTACCATTTAGCAAAAACTCTCCGCTGGCTAAGAGTAGCTTGGCATTTTATGCTACTGCAAGTTTAGCGCAATGCCCCAGTTCGCCGCGTCACGGACGCGGACTGGGGCATTGCAACATTGCAACTCCAAACCAACCGACCAGTTACTCCCTGGCTTTAGGGCCGGTCTTTTTCCGCGCTGCCAACGTAACGTCCTCCTCGGAGCCATCGAGTTTCGCCTTCTGAACGATCAGGGCGGCCACCTTCCGGCCCAGTTGCAGGCCCACTTCGTTGTCGGTGCGGAAGTGGATGCCCCCCTGAAAGCGCGACTCGGCTCCGTCGTTGGCTTTCTTCCGGAAGGAGGCGCTCTCGGCGGGAAAGAACGCCGCGTACAATTCCCCCATCACGCCCCCGATGGCCGCGTGACCAGAGGGATACCCCGGAAACGGGGGGCTGGCTATCAGCGCGGGGCGGAAGCTGGGATCGTATTCTTCCGGGCGGATACCCCAGTAGGTGTACTTGGCGTCCCAGCAGGCGGTGAAGCCGTCGTACACGCCGATGGCCGTGAGGGCGTACAGCCGGGCGGCCCGGGGCGGGTTGAGGTGGAGGTTGTACTCGAAGATTTTTTTGTGCAGCAACTCCTCCCAAACGGGCTGGCTGGCAAACAGAAACGCGTTGGCCTGCGAGCGGAACGTGGGTTTGAAGGCCTTCAATTCGGCCATGTCGGCCGCAAAGTCGGGCGGTGGGCCGGGGCGAAACTGACTGCTGCTGTCGAGCACCACCGTTTTGTTGAGGCCCGCCAGCGGGAAGGAGGGTTTTTTCCCCTGCCAGTAGCCCTGGCCCTGGGGCCGCTTGCCGTCCCAGGCCCCTGGGGGGGCGAAGTTTTTGGTGTGCTCGATTTCCCGTTCGGCGATGCGTTTGCCCAGGTCAAAACCCGCCCGGGTGTCGCTGGGAAAGGCCACTCCGGCGGCAATCCGCGAGGCCATCAGTTGCTGGGCCAGACGCTGCACCGAATCGGCCATCGCCGGGTAAAAATGGGCAATGACCGTGACCGCCACGCCCGCCGCCACCGAATGCTCGCAGGGGTACGAAGGACTGTCCGGTTTCGGGCCGTAGCCGACGATCCGTTTGTCGACCGTAAACGGACGGGGGCGACCATACGCGTACTTGGTGTCCCAGGCCGCGAGGGTGGCGTCGTAGGTAGCCACGCCGAGCAGCATATTCGCCAGGGCACCGTGGTTGGAGGTGCCATTCATCCACAGGGTACCCATCAGATTCTGCCAGCGGTAGCCCGGCGCCCCGGCGTTCCAGTAGGTGATGTGCTGCCGGGTGGCCGCAGTCAGGGTTTGCTGTTGCGCCAGCACGGGCGCCAGTTCTGCTTTGTACGAGGGCGGTGGGGGCAAGCGATACGTCTTGCCGGAGGGGATAAACCAGGGTTTCCAGGTACCGGCTTTGGATTCTACCTGGGCTTGCCCAGGGGCAGCCATGCCGACAACGGCCACGAGGAGGAGTAATTTCGTTTTCATAAAAAGGACGTTTTTTTTGCAATCCTAGTCACAAAAAAAAGGGCTGAAAGCGGTCGTCAACCAACAGCGGCTTTGGGTCAACAAACGACGCAGGCGGGTTGATCATCGAAAAAAATAGCGTTCAGGATTTCGATTTTTTAGGTGCGGGGGGTCACCCTGAGCGGAGTCGAAGGGTGGTGCGGTGGGTACCGGAGTCGGCCCTCGCGCATCCTTCGACCGAGCGGTAGGCCAACGCTGACCAGCCGCACACCCTTCGACTCCGCACACCCTTCGACTCCGCTCAGGGTGACCCCCGCGATTCAGCTATCTTGTCAGCTGGTTGACTGGTTGACGTTTCCCGGTCATTCGTTGACCCAAAACTCAATTCGGAAGCCGATGACTGGCCGTTTGCCATTTATCCCTTAACTCGCGCCATGCAACTGCCCCTCAACAAAGCGCGCCTCCGGCTATATGGCCGGATTGGAATTGCCTACACGCTGTTGTGGATGGTGGGCGAGTTAATTCAGCACCCCGATGCGTTTCCGGCCACCGTGCTGAGTGGCTGTTGGCGGTCGGTTTACATCGTGGGGGTCAATTACCTGTTTTTCGAGTATACCCTGCCCCGGCTGACCCGGAAACGGATGCTCCGCTCCCTGTTTCGGATCGGCGTCCAGCTTTTTTTGTTTTCGTTTGGCTTTTATGCCTGGCGGGCGTTGGGCATTCAGTTGCACGTGTACACGGTGGCCAAAACCTACGCTTCAACGGGCAAAGGGATCGCCGAGCAATTTTCGGCCAGTGTCTTCTCGACGTTCTTTTTCGGCCTCATCCGGCACATTCACGACCACCTCCGGTTGAAACAGGCCGCCCAGCAATTGCGCATCGAAAAACAAGCCGCCGAACTGAACTACCTCAAGTCGCAAACCAATCCGCATTTTCTGTTCAACACCCTCAACAACCTCTACGCGTTGGCAAAAGACAAGTCCGACCTGGCCCCGGAGGCCATCTTGCGGCTGTCTGGACTGCTGCGGTTTATGCTCTACGAAACCAGCGGCGACTACATCGCCATCGAACACGAACTGAAAATCATGAACGACTACATCGCCCTCGAAAAACTGCGCTACGATGAGTCGCTCCGGGTGAATTTCAACCACGACCTCGAAGATCCGAAACAAGCCATTCCGCCCCTGCTCCTGATTCCGCTGGTGGAGAATGCGTTTAAACATGGGGTTTCCGAAACGAGAAATCAGCCCTTTGTCGACATTCACCTGTCGGTGAAACAGCGGCAGTTGACGTTCCGGGTGAAAAACTCGACCGAAGCGGGTTCCGACGAAGCGGTAAAGGAAAACATCGGTCTTTCCAATCTGCGGCGGCAACTCCAGTTGCTCTACACCGAGTACTCCCTGGCAGTTCAGCCGGGCGAATCCCAGTTTACGGCGACACTGAAAATCAACCTGGCCAGCCATGTCTAAACTCACTTGTGTTGTCGTTGAAGACGAGCCGCTGGCCGTGAAGGTGCTCACGGATTACATTGCCCAGGTGCCCTTCCTCCAGTTGCAGGGCACCTTCAGGGATGCACTCCTGGCCACGGACTACCTGCGCGACAAGGCCGTCGATCTGCTATTTTTGGACATCCACCTGCCCAAATTAAAAGGCATGGCCTTTTTAAAAACCCTCACGCAGCCCCCGGCGGTGATCATCACCACGGCCTATCACCAGTACGCCGTGGAGGGGTTCGAGTTGAACGTGACCGATTACCTGCTGAAACCCATTGCGTTCGAACGGTTTTTGGTCGCCGTCAACAAGGTGAAAGCCCGGGAACCCGCGCCGCCAAAGTTTGCGGAGAGCAGGGAGGCAAAAGACTACCTCTTTGTGAACGTGCAGAAAAAGAAGGTAAAGCTGCTGTTTTCGGAACTGGTGTACGTTGAAAGCCAGCGGGAGTACGTCAAACTGGTGACGACCAAAGCCGTGTTCGTTTCAAAAATGAGTACGCATGAGATCGAGGCGGTTTTGCCGCCGCACCGCTTCAAAAGGATTCACCGCTCGTTTATCGTGGCCGTCAGCAAAATCGAGTCGTACACTGCCGACTACGTCGAGGTTCAGGGCATTTCGATTCCCATCGGGCGGGGCTACCGGGAGCGCCTCGACGAGTTGTAGCGAAGTCTCAAACCGTCTTCCCCTGAATCCGGTACGCGTTCAGAATCGCCAGCAGGGCCACGCCCACGTCGGCGAACACCGCCTCCCAGAGCGTGGCCACGCCGCCCGCGCCGAGGGCCATGACGAGGAGTTTGACGCCCATTGCCAGGGTAATGTTTTGCCAGACGACCGACTTCGTGATTTTGCCGATGCGAATGGCCGACACGAGGCGCGAGGGCTGGTCGTTTTGAATCACCACGTCGGCGGTTTCGATGGTGGCGTCGCTGCCCAGCCCGCCCATCGCGATGCCCACGTCGGCCAGGGCCACCACGGGGGCATCGTTCACGCCGTCGCCGACGAAGGCCAGGCGAGCGCCTTTTTTCTTCAGTTCTTCAACTTTCCCAACTTTGCCTTCGGGCAACAAATCGCCGTAGGCTTCCGGGATGCCGAGTTTTCGGGCCACAGCCTGGGTCACGGCGTCTTTGTCGCCGGAGAGCAGGATGGTTTTCACGCCCATCGCCTTTAACTCGGCGACGGCCTGGGCGGCGTCTTCCTTCACCTCGTCGGCAATGGTCAGGTAGCCCGCGTACCGACCTTCAACGGCCACCACGGCGATGGTTTCGACCACGGTTTCCAGTTCGGGCGGGTAGGCGATGCCTTCTTTTTTGAGTAAGGTTAAATTCCCGCAAAGCACCAATTTTCCGTCCACCCGACCTTTCAGGCCAAGCCCGGCGATTTCTTCCACCTCGGTGGGGTGCCCCAACGTAGCCCCGCCCGCATACTCGACCACCGCTTTGGCCACCGGATGCGTGGAAAGCTGTTCGAGTGAGGCGGCGAGGCGGATGAATTCTTCTTTTTCCAACACCGTTTCAACGGCTTGTACCTTGAAAACGCCCTTCGTCATCGTGCCGGTTTTGTCCGTTACGAGCGTGTCGATGCTCGTGAGCACGTCGAGAAAGTTGGAACCTTTGACCAGAATTCCGTGGCGCGAGGCCAGCCCGATGCCGCCGAAATAGCCGAGCGGAATCGAAACCGTCAGGGCGCAGGGGCAGGCGATGACCAGAAACACCATGCCCCGGTAAAACCACTGGTTGAAAATGTACTCGTCCACGAACAGCGCCGGAACCAGCGTAATCAGCAACGCCAGTCCAAACACGGCGGGCGTGTACACCGCCGCCAGGCGGCTGATGAGCAGTTGGGTCGGGGCCTTGCGGGCGGTGGCGCTCTGCACCATTTCCAGGATGAGCGACAATTTGGAATCGTTGAAAAGCGCGGTCACGCGCAGGTCGGCGGGCTGGTCGAGGGCGATCATGCCCGCCAGCACGGCTTCGCCGCGTCGCTTGGTGTCGGGCTGGCTCTCGCCCGTCAGGGCGGCGGTGTTGAAGGCGGCGCGGTCGGAAACCATATCTCCGTCGAGGGCCACTTTTTCGCCGGGGCGGACGCGGATGGTTTCGCCCACCGCCACGCTGGCCGGGGCGACGGAGGCGGTTTTTTCACCGCGTACCACGTTCACGGTGTCGGGCCGCACGTCGAGCAGGGCTTTAATCGAACGCTTCGAGCGGTTGACGGCCAGGTCCTGAAACACCTCGCCGATGCCGTAAAACAGCATTACGGCCACGCCTTCGGCGTATTCGCCGATGTAGAACGCGCCGAGCGTGGCGACGGTCATGAGCGTGAATTCGTTGAAGAAATTCCGCAGCAGCACCTTCCGTCCGGCGGTGTAGATGGTTTTGTACCCCGCCAGCAGGTACGCCACGGCCATCCAGCCGAGTTCGACGGGCTTGGGAACACCCACGTCGAAGAGGTAGGTTAGGGATAGAAAACTCAGCAGTAACCCCAGACTTAGCCACAAGGCCCCGTTGCTTTTCAGGATGCTTTCCTGGGCTTCGACGGCAACGGGCGCGGGGTGGTCGCAGCAGTCGGTTTCGCGATGCGGTGCGGATGGTGTCGCCGGGCCGTCCAGTGGGTTTTTTGCCATGTCAAGCTTCAAAAAAAGAATTGAAAACGGCCAGGCCGATGAGCGTCAGGCCGGTAATCAGGTTTTCGTTGTGCTCAAACCAGTGCGCGTTCAGCCGCCGCAAGCCCCGGCTGCCGAGCCAGACCATCACCAGCATCCCCGCCAGCGTGACGACGTTGTAAATCAAGGCCACGATCGCCAGGGCCGCCGCGCCCAGGGCCCCGGCACTCAGAAAATACGCGTTGATTTCCATGCAGGGCGAGAGGAACATCCCCAGACACAGCGACAGCAGCAGGGCGGTGAATGATTTCCCGCGCATCGTACCCGCGTCGACGTGCGAATGGGCGTGCGAATGCCGCAGGTGCTGCATCAGGTACCACAGCCCCAGCACGAGCAGCACGGCGGGGATGACCCGTTCGGCCAGTTCGTGGTAATTCTCCGAAAGCGCAAACCCGGCCCCACCCACCAGCAAACCCAGCAGCGTAGTGCTCACCGTGTGGGCCAGCCCGGCCAGGCCCGTCACGGCGAGGGTGCGGCCTTCGCTCCAGCCCTCCGTTTTGCCAATGGTGACGAAAGGCAGCCAGTGGCTGGGAATCAGCGCGTGCAGGGTGCTGAGGACTAAAGCACCGACGAGGAGTTCGTTCATGGGGGAAATGAGTTTTAGAGCGAAGTAATGTTCAACTTAAACAGGTTTCTTTCAATGACTTGAGCGTTGAACATTGAAAATTGAGCATGGAACATTATTCTACCCAGCCATTCAATGATGGTGCCCTTCTTCCTCGCCCCCGGCGGCTTTGAGTTGCGAGAGCAGGGCGTAGGCCCCTTGCACCACCACCCGCGTCGTCGCGGGGTTGAGGGTGGAGGGCAGCATCACCTGCGAGTAGCCGTTTTCGGTTACGCCCCGGCGCACGAGGAGCCGCTTGAAGGCCGCGTGCGGGCCTTCTTTTTCTTCAACCGCTTCGTGCTTTTCGCCTTCCTCGTGGTGGTGTTCTTCTGCTTTCTCCTCAGTCAACACAAAAATGTAGTCCTTGCCTTCGGCGCTGACAATGGCCCCTTCGGGCAGGGCCGTGACTTTGCTTTCGCCCAAATCGAGGCTGGCTTTCAGGAAGGTGTTGGGCAACAGCCGGGCGTCGGGCTGGTCAGGGCGGACGAGCACGCGCACGGTGCGGTCGGTATCGATGGCGCGGTTGATGGAAAACACCCGTCCGCCGCGCTCGCGCCCGGCTTCGTTGCTGAGCCGCAGCGTGACCCGCTGCCCCTCCCGCACCTGGGGCAAATCGCGCTCAAACACGGCCAGTTCGGCGTACAGCCCCTCGCTGCCGGTGAGCGTAGCCAGCACGTCGGTGGGTTGCACGTACTGGCCGGGGTTGCTGCGCACGTCGGTCACGACGCCCGCCTGGGGGGCCGTGACGACGTAAAAGGCGCTAAATTCTCCCCGTAGCGCCGCCTCCGGCGAGATGCCCACGCGCCGCAGCCGCTGGCTCAGGCCGGTGATGCGGGCTTTGGTGACGGCCAGGTCAGCGGTGGTTTGCTGGAACACTTTCAACGCGCTCACGGCCTGTTCGCTGAGTTCTTTCTGGCGGGTAAATTCGCTTTCGAGGTAGGTCAGGCGGCTTTGGTTTTCGGCCAACTCCTGCTGAATCTGAATCAAGTCCCCGTTTTCGATGCGGGCCAGCACCTGGCCTTTGCGCACCCGCTGACCGGGCAGCAAGGGCAAACTGCGTACGAAGCCTCCCTGCACCGCCGTCAGGCTGAGGATGCTCTGGGCGGGCACGGCCAGCCGCCCGCTCACGGTCAGCGCCTGACCGAGGCTGCGAACTTCCACGCTGCCGAGTTTCACTTCGCCGAGGCGCACTTGGTCGGCGTTCAGTTCGACCACGTCCGGGGGGGCTTCTTCGTGGTCGTGGGCCTCTTTGGTGGCGGCAGATGCGGCGGTTTCGCCGGTTTTTTCCTGACAGGAGGTGAGGGAAAGGAGGGTTAATAAGGTGAAAATCAGGATTTTTTTCATAAGAACTTTATGATTTCAAAAAAGTGGGAAGGAAAGGTGTCACGCTGAGCGGAGTCGAAGCGCAGCGTTTACCCCCGTCGCGCTTCGACTCCGCTCAGCGTGACACCTATTTTGTTAAAAACCTTACGGCAACCCCAGCACCCGTTCAAGGGCGATGACGGCCTGGTTGTATTGGTTGAGGGTGTCGAGAAAATTGCTGCGGGTTTGAATGGCCCGCGTCAGGGCCTGCGAAACGTCGAGGTAGTTGATTTCTCCCGCGCGGAAGGCCACGCGGGCTTTGTCGGCCAGGAGTTGGGCGGTGGGCAGGCCGGTGTTTTCGTAGTAACTCAAACTGGACTGCTGCTTGCGGATTTCCTCGACCGCCGCCGTTACCTCGCCGCGCAGGTTCCGCTGGTTGAAAGCCAGCGTGGCCTCGGCCAGTTGCTGGCCCACTTGCGCCGCTTCGATGCGGGCGCGCTGGGCGCGGGCGAAAATCGGAATCGAAACGTCCACCTGCACGCCCTGGAAGCGTTTTCCACCCCCAAAAAATACGTCCTGCCCGTCCACGTTCTGCGTCCCGATGAGCGACTGGTTGAAGTAGCCCAGCGTGAAATCGGGCACCAGCCGCGCTCGTTCCACCTCAGTTTGCCGCCCGGTAATTTCCGTTTGCTGGCGCAGCAGGGCCAGCGTCGGGTTTTGGGCCAGCACCGAATCGGAGAAAACGGGCAACGGGCGGCGGGGCACGGTTCCAGCCGTAACCGTCAGTGAATCAGTCGTATTGAGCAGCGTTTGCAGGGCGCTGAGAGCGATGCGCCGGTCGGCGTTGGTGAGGGCTTGTTGGTTGCGGAGTTCGCCGAGGAGGTTGTCGGCGGTGGCCACTTCGAGGGCCGTGCCTTCGCCCGTTTTCAGGCGCAGGGCCGTGGCCTGGCGAAACTCCACGAGTAGACTGTCCTGGGTGGCCAGCAGGCGCTGCCGCTCGGCGAGGTAGGCAAGCTGGTGGTAGGTGGCCTTCACCTGGGCGCGGAGGTCGTTTTGCGTGACCTGCGCCCCTAACTCGCTGCCCCGGATGCTGGCGTCGCCGAGGCGTTCGAGGGTTTTCATCAGCTTAAAATTGGGCAACTTCTGCGCCAACGTAAAATTATTGTCGAAGCGCTTGCTGTTGTACTGCCCGCCCAACCAGGAAATGTCGGTGCGGGGTACCTCGCGGGCGGTGCGGCGGGTCGTGCGTTGCAGGGTCGTGTTGAGGGCGCTGAGGCGGGCGGAACCGTTGCCCGTGAGCGCCCGGTCGATGGCGTTTTGCAGCGAAAGCGGCCCCGATGGACTGGGCTGAACTTGCGCCAGGGCTGGTCCACCGACCGCCAGCAACCCCAGCATCAGCAACCCAGCCACCGTGCCCGGTTGAGCGCGCAGGGCCTTTTTCCGGCCAAAACCCGTTTGCTCCCACCAGTACAGGCAGGGCAGCACCAGCAGCGTGAGCAGCGTGGCAGACACCAGCCCACCAATGACTACGGTAGCCAGGGGTTTCTGCACTTCGGCCCCGGCGGTGTTGGAAAGGGCCATTGGCAAAAAGCCCAGCGAAGCCACCAGGGCCGTGAGCAGCACGGGCCGGAGCCGCGTGGCCGTGCCGCGCAGGATGATTTCGCGGAGCGCGGTGACGCCCTCCTGCCGGAGGTGGTTGAACTCGCCGATGAGCACGATGCCGTTGAGCACCGACACGCCGAAGAGCGCGATGAACCCGACTCCCGCCGAAATGCTGAAGGGCATATCGCGCAGCCAGAGCGCCAGCACGCCGCCGATGGCCGACAGCGGAATGGCCGTGAAAATGAGCAGGCTCTGCCGAATCGAGCCGAAGGTGAAAAACAAGAGCAGAAAAATCAGCCCCAGCGCCACGGGCACGGCCACCGAGAGCCGCTGCTTGGCTTCTTCCAGATTCTGAAACTGGCCGCCGTAGGTGAGGTAGTACCCGGCGGGCAGGCGCACCCCCGTTTCAATCTTCGTGCGCAGTTCGTTTACCACGCTTTCCACATCGCGGCCCCGCACGTTGAAGGCCACGGTGATGCGGCGCTGGGCGTTTTCGCGCTGCACCTGGTTGACACTATTTTCAAACGACACCTTCGCCACCTGGTTCAGCGGTACGGTCTGGCCGTCGGGGGTGGAGAGGAGCAGGTTCTGCACGTCGTCGAGGCGCTGGCGGTTGTCCTGTTGCAGGCGCACGACGAGGTCGTAGCGGCGCTCGCCCTCAAACACCAGCCCCGCCGTGGCTCCGGCGAAGGCCGTTTGCAGGGTGCGGTTGGCGTCCTGGATGCTCAGGCCGAGGCGGGCCAGGGCTTCGCGGTCGAAGTTGACCACGATTTGCGGCAAACCCGACACCGCTTCGACGTACAAATCGGCGGCCCCGGTCACGCCCGGCACCAGCTTGCCGATGCGGGCGGCGTAGTCGGCCAGCACGGTGAGGTTTTCGCCGTAAATTTTCACGGCCACGTCCTGCCGGATGCCAGTCATGAGTTCGTTGAAACGCATCTGGATGGGTTGTTGAAAACCGTACTCCACGCCCGGAATTTTGCTCAGGGCCGCCTGCATTTTGTCGGCCAGTTCGGGGCGGGTTTTGGCCGAGGTCCACTCGGCGCGGTCTTTGAGAATCACCATCAAATCGCAGGCTTCGATGGGCATGGGGTCGGTGGGAATTTCGCCGGAGCCGATTTTGCCGATAACTTCTTTGACTTCGGGAAATTCCCTTTTCAACACCGCGCCCGCTTTCAGCGAAGCCTCGATGGTCTGCGACAACGAACTGCCGGTCATGACGCGGGTTTCGATGGCAAAATCGCCTTCGTCCAATTCAGGAATAAACTCCCCGCCGAGCCGGGAAAACAACCAGACCGACCCCAGGAAGAGCAGCAGCGACGTGCCCACGACGAGGCCCTTGCTCCGCAACGTCCAGCGAATGAGCGGGTCGTACCCCCGGTGGAAGGTCGCCATGATGCGGTCGGAAAGGGTGCGGGTGCCTTCGCGGACGGGATTTTTGCTCAGGAAAAGCGCCGACATGGCGGGTACGTAGGTCAGCGAGAGGATGAACGCGCCGAGGATGGCGAACACGACGGTCTGCGCCATCGGGCGGAACATTTTGCCCTCCACGCCCACCAGCGCCAGGATGGGCAGGTACACGATGAGGATGATGATTTCGCCAAACGCCGCCGACGAACGGATTCGGCTGGCCGAGACGTACACTTCCTCGTCCATTTCAGATTGAGTGAATGAAGGAATGAGTGAATGAGTGAATAGGGTACCCTCAGAATTGCATTCATTCATTCGCTCATTCGTTAATTCATTCATTTTTCGTTGCAGGTGGTGCAGCGTGGCCTCGACGATGATGACGGCCCCGTCGACGATGAGGCCGAAGTCGATGGCCCCGAGGCTCATCAAATTACCCGACACGCCGAAGAGATTCATCAGCGCGATGGCGAAAAGCATGGCCAGCGGAATGACCGAGGCCACCACCAGTCCCGCCCGCCAATTGCCCAGCATCAGCACGAGCACAAAAATCACGATGAGCGCGCCTTCGATGAGGTTTTTCGTGACGGTGCCGATGGCCCGGTTCACGAGGTCAGTGCGGTCGAGGAAAGCGTGAATTTCGACGCCCTCCGGCAAGGACTTTTCAACTTGTTCGATGCGCGTCTTCACGTTGCCAATCACCTCCGAGGAGTTGGCCCCTTTCAGCATCATCACAATCCCCCCGACCACTTCGCTTTGGTCGTTGCGGGTCATGGCCCCGTAGCGCACGGCGTGGCCGAAGCGCACCTCGGCCACGTCGCGCACCAGCACGGGCAGGCCTTCGGGCGTGCGCCGGACGGGGATGCTGCCGATGTCGGCCAGGGTGCCGATGAGGCCCTCGCTGCGGATGAAGTAGGCGTTAGGCTTGCGGTCGATGTAGGCCCCTCCGGTGTTCTGGTTGTTTTTTTCCAGGGCGGAAAACAGGTCGTCCATCGTCACGCCGCTGGCCCGCAGGCGCTGGGGGTCGAGGGCGATTTCATACTGTTTCAAATAACCTCCGAAGCTGCTCACGTCGGCCACGCCCTCGGTGCCGAGGAGTTGCCGCCGCACGATCCAATCCTGAATCGAGCGGAGTTCGGTGGCGGGGAAGCGCTTTTCGTAGCCGGGTTTGGGGCGCAGCACGTACTGATAAATTTCGCCCAGGCCCGTCGTGACGGGGGCCAGTTCGGGCGACCCCACGCCGGGCGGAATCTGGTTGCGGGCCTGTTGGAGGCGCTCGAACACCTGCTGACGGGCCAGGTACACGTCGACGTCGTCCTCGAAAACGATGGTGACGACCGACAGCCCAAAGCGCGAAAAAGAGCGCATTTCGACCAAATCGGGCAGGTTAGCCATCGTTTGTTCGACGGGAAAGGTGATGAGCCGTTCCACGTCGGGGGCCGACAGCGAGGGGCTGCTCGTGATGACCTGGACCTGATTGTTGGTGATGTCGGGCAGGGCATCGATGGGCAGGCGGCTGAGCGAATAGCTCCCCCAGGCCACCAGCGCCAGGGTGAACAGCCCGACGATGAGTTTGTTTTTTATCGAAAACCGAATGATGGAATCCAGCATAATTTTTTGTTCAATTCAGTCGTTAAGCAGCCCGCTTTAGGCGGGATTTGAGCGGGTGGCAGGCGCACAGGAATACCAGTAAAGCAAGCAATGCAGTGCCCACCGGTCGGAATAGCGAGAATTGATTTCGAGTGAAAACCCGAAGTGGAGGTTCCCGCATGAATAGCGTCTGAACGCGTCAGGAAAAAAGACGAGTTAATCCCATCGCATTGGTACGGAAAACCACACGACGGGGTCATTCCAGCCTCTGAAAAGGCTGGTTCAGACGGACAATTTGGGCGGTTGCCAAATGCTGACGATGGGAGTCGTCAGCCGGGGAGAAGCATACGAAAAAGAACGGCGAGTCGCGGGCACGATGTTCAGCACGGAGGGTGGCAACCAACGAACGGAGGCCGGAGCCGTGACTGAGGCGACGCAGCAGGCGCCCGTGCAGAACGGCGAGCAGGCGTGGTCTTCCTCGTGGTCGGGTGCCTGGGATTCGCGGGAGGTTGTCACTGGTTCATCGGCGTCTACCCGAAGGGAAGCAACGGCGTTTGGGTGCGGCGCGGCCTCGTGGTCGTGCGTGCAGGGGAAGCACGACAACACCAGCACGTAGCAAGCCCACACAACGCTGAGGAACTTCATGGTTCAAAGGTAGAAAGGCGAACCGTGCAACAGGGAGTCAAAAAAATAAATCACCTGAGCCGGGTACGGCCATTCTCACTTAAGTACCTGTGCAGAGGTAATTGAGCAAAGTGGTAATTGAATAATTTTTTGATTATCAATACTTTATTTTGAGATACCAAGTGCCAATTTACCCGTTTACTAAGTGCCAACTGCTTAAAACGCCCACTTCGTCCGCAAGACCACGTTCCGCCCCAGGTCATCGGCAAAATACCGGAAGCGATTCAGGTACTCACGGTAGCTGGCGTTAAACAGGTTGCTGACGTTCAGGCTCAGGTCGAGGGGATGTCCGGCGCTGCGTAGCGTCAGCCCGGCTTCGGCGTTCCAAAGCCAGTAGGCGGGCGGAGGCAGGGCGAAGTCGCTACCGGGTTCAACGCGGGTTTGCCGGGCTACGAAAAGTGAACCCAGCCCGATATACGCGCTGCGTTTTGGAAACGCGTACCGGAGGGCATTTTCCCAACGATTGGCGGGAATGCTGACCAGAAACCGGTCGTTGCGCACGTCGCGGACGCGGAGGAAGGCATACTTGCTCGTGAGCGTGAGGCGCTCGGTGAGCAGCGCCGACACCGAAGCGTCGAAGCCCCGGAACGTGGCGTCCACCTGGGTGTATTTGAAGAACGGAAAGGCCCCGCGCACGGTGAGCCGCGCTGAATCCTGGGGCTGGAGGTAAATGAAATTCTGGATGTAGTTCGTAAACAAATTCAGTTCCGCTGCCACGCGTTTGTTGGCGTAATTCAGCGTCAGCGAAGTGTTGTAAGCGGTTTCGGGACCGAGGCTCGCATCGCCTTCTTCGTAAGCCGCCGCGCCGTGGTGAACGCCCTCCGAGTACAACTCGCTCACGGTGGGCGGTCGCCAGGCCGACCCGGCGTTGAAGCGGGCCGTCAATCCTTCCTTCATCGTGAAAATCGCTCCGATTGTACCCGACAGGTTGTGGTTAAACCGGGTGGTTTCGCTCACCTCGCTGCTCACGGCGGCGGCGAAGCGTTTCTGAAACGTGTGCAACTGCCGCCCGTCGAGGCGCAGCCCGGCTTCCAGTTCCCAGCGGGGCAACACCAGGCGCTCGATGACGAACACCCCACCCGTCGATTGCCGGAAATTGGGAATTAGCACGGTGCGGGAAAGCGGCAGGGCCAGTTCCAACCCCGACGACAGATTTTCCTGCCAAAGCCCCGTCAATCCCACGCTGCCCGAAAGCTGTTTCCAAACCCTGGGATGTTCCCAGAGCAGTTCGCCGGTGTAGGTGTTGAGCCGAAAGCGTTGCTGGGCGGCGGTGCTTTGGCGGGTGATGTCGTACTCGGCGCGGTAATTGAACTGCCGGGCGAGCGTCAGCGTGAAGGTGCCGCCGGGGGTGGGTCGCCAATAGGCGTGGGTTTTCAACAGGGTATGCCGCACATCCTGGTAAGGCCGGTCGAGGCGGTAGCTGAAGGCATCGGGCGTGTACTCAGGCCGGGGGCGCGGAGAGTCGAGCGCCGTTCGGAGGTCGGTGGTGCTGCCAATGTGCGAGCCGCTGAAAATACCGAGTTGGGTATTGAATTGACTGAAAAACACCTCGGCTCCCGCCCGCCGGGCGCGGTAGCCCGCCGCCAGCGAAAAGTTGAGTTCGCGGATGCCCGTGTTGACCAGCCGGTAATCGGCGGCGCTCACGTCGCCGCCGCGTTTGGCCGTGCCCTGCGCCCGCCAGCCGAAGCCCTGCCACCCACCAACTCCCCCCTGCACCAATCCGGAAGCCACGCCTTGTCGCCCGTTGGAAAAACCGACTAAGTTGATTTCCCCCGAAACCCCGCTCGTGTCGGGCAGCGGGTCGGGTTCGACCAGCACCACGCCGCCCACGGCATCGGCCCCGTAGCGGACACCCGCCGCGCCTTTTAGCACCGAAATTTTTTTGGCCACGAAGGGGTCGATTTCCGGCGCGTGTTCGGCTCCCCACTGCTGGCCTTCCTGCCGGATGCCGTTGTTGAGAATCAGTACCCGGTTGGAGTGCAGGCCGTGGATGACAGGCTTGGAAATGTTGCTGCCGGTTTGCAGCGTCGTGACGCCGGTCACGGCTTTGAGGACTTCGCCGAGCGATTGCCCCCTACTGCGGTCAAGGTCAGCACCGCTCAGTTCGCTACGGGCCTGGGTACTCGGTATGTTGCGGCGGGCAGTAACCACCACGTCCTGGAGGTGTACGTCTTCTTCGAGAAGCGCCAGGTTTTGCCGAAAAGCGTCGTCATGATTGAGGGTAATGGGCACTTGGGTGGGGGCGTAGCCGATGAGCTGGCAAACCAGCGTATAGCGCCCTTGGCAGAGATTTTTTAGAACGTAAGTTCCTAAACTATCGCTCAATGCCGCCTGATTGGTTCCTTTCAAGTAAATTAACGCCCCAACGACTGCCTGCTTGTTGGTGCGTTCGGTAATGCGCCCCTGAATGGTGCAGGTACATTCCTGAGTTTGTGCTTTTGTCAGGGTGGGAGCGGTTACACTAACCAGCAACCACCACCAAGAATGCCATCGCATAGTCGGGTCATAAATCGGGCCACAAAGATAGGCCTATTCATGCAATCGCGTTGCACTTGATTTCTTATTCCCCATTTTGTAGAATTGGAACCTCATGGGTAGGACAGTTGGGCTACTGAGTAGTTTTATTTAAGTACCAGGCAACCAGGGTATCCAAAAAGGCTTTTCAAATCGAAACGGGGTAGTTTTGGCTGGTTTGCCAACGCCTTAGTGCTAGTTTTGTTGGAGTGTTTTAGCAGCTTTGTTTAACAAAGTCACACTTTTTTATAGAAATTTTAGTATCCTCCTTTGGAATTTTGTTTAACCGTATTTTACTTTGACTTAAACAAACTAAAAACCTTATTTCCATGACGGTGCTGGAATTCACTTCAACCATTGGCAAGGTATCCAAGTCACTTCGGCCCTTTGCCCTGCGTCTGACGAAAGACGCAGAAGATGCCAATGACCTTTTGCAAGACACCTTGATGAAGGCCTTTACCAACCGCGAAAAGTACGCCGACGGCACCAACCTGAAGGCATGGCTTTACACGATCATGAAGAATACGTTCATCACCAACTACCAGCGGATGGTGCGGAAGAACACCTTCATCGATACCTCGGAAAACCTACATTACATCAACTCGGTGGAAAGCAGCACCAGCAACAGTGCCTATTCCACGTTTACGCTGGACGACATCAATCGGGCCGTCAATGCCCTGGAAGAGGCTTACAAAACGCCGTTTATGATGCACTTCCGGGGCTTTAAGTACCACGAGATTGCGCAGAAACTCAATATTCCCATCGGAACGGTGAAAAACCGGATTCACATTGCCCGAAAAGAATTGAAGGGGAAACTTCATATGTACGCGCACTGGAATTGAACTTTGTGAGAAGCGTTCGGTGAGCCGTGAGAAGTAGCCATTCGAACCATCTCACTTCTCACCGAACGCTTCTCACCCACGATAGCACGTTTTTTGGTTAACAGAAGAAGGTTGCAAAGGGTTGGGGGTCTCCTCCAACTTTTTTGTTTTTACGGAGTTCTCAAAATCACCCGCATCCGGCTTGCAGCTTCCCCCCGAATCGCCCAACTTGCGGTGGAGTGGAAGAGCGAGTGCGCTATTTTTATTCATGATTGCAAAACGAGTGATTGTCATCGGGGCCGGGTTTGCCGGGCTGGCTGCCGCCACCGCGCTGGCCGACCGGGGCTACCAGGTAACGGTGCTGGAAAAGAACGAAACCCCTGGCGGGCGGGCAAGGGTGTTTAACGAAAACGGATTTCGCTTCGACATGGGGCCGAGCTGGTATTGGATGCCCGACGTGTTCGAAACTTACTTCGCTCGCTTCGGACGTAAACCCTCCGATTACTACCGCCTCCTGCGCCTCGATCCGTCCTACGCCGTGATTTTCGGGCCCGAGGAAGTCATCAACCTCCCGGTGGGTATTGAAAATCTCACCGCGCTTTTTGAGCAACTCGAACCAGGCAGCGCCCCGCGCTTTCGCGAATTTCTCGATCAGGCCGCGTACAAATACAAGGTCGGTATCGGCGATTTTGTGTGGAAACCCAGTCGCCGGATTACTGAATTTTTGAGCCTGAAACTCCTCGCCGACGTGGCGCGCCTCGACGTGTTGCAATCGTTTTACAGCCACGTCAGAAAGTATTTCAAGGAAGAAAAAATCCTGAAACTGCTGGAATTTCCCATCCTGTTTCTGGGGGCGGTGCCGGAAAATACCCCGGCGATGTACAGCCTGATGAACTACGCCGAAATCACGATGGGCACCTGGTACCCGATGGGCGGAATGCACGAAATCGTGAAGGGCATGGTGACATTGGCCGAAGAAAAAGGCGTTACCTTTCGCTTCGGCGAACCCGTGGAGCGCATTGAGGTGGAGGCAGGTACCGCCCGGCGCGTGCGCACCACAAAGGGAAGCTACGAGGCCGATGCCGTGGTGGCCGGGGCCGATTACCACCATGTAGACGATGCCCTGCTCGAACCCCCGTACCGCAATTATTCGGAGGACTACTGGGACCAACGCACGCTGGCTCCGTCATCCTTGCTGTTTTACCTCGGCATCAACCGGCGGGTGGACAAACTACTCCATCACAATTTGTTTTTCGACGAAGATTTCCGCCGCCACGCCCACGAAATTTACACCAGCCCGGCCTGGCCCGAACGCCCGCTGTTCTACGTCTCGGCCCCCTCGAAAACCGACCCCTCGGTGGCCCCCGAAGGCTGTGAAAACCTGTTCCTACTAATTCCGGTCGCGCCGGGATTGGAGGAAACCGAAGGCATTCGTGAAAAATACTACCACCTGCTCATGGATCGGTTGGAGCGCTACGTGGGTCACGATATTCGTTCACACGTGACGGTGAAACGCAGTTATGCCCACCGGGAATTCAGTGCCGATTACCACGCCTACAAGGGCAACGCCTACGGCCTGGCCAATACGCTCCGGCAAACGGCGCTGCTGAAACCCTCGCTCAAAAACCGCCACGTCCGTAATTTGTACTACACCGGCCAACTGACCGTTCCCGGCCCCGGCGTCCCACCCTCGCTCATTTCAGGGCTGGTTGTGGCGGGGGAAGTGGAAAAAGAAATTGGAAAATGAAACAGGAGGCAAGAGACAGGAAACAAGATTTTGCATTTGTCTTGTTTCCTGTCTCTTGCCTCCTGCATCTCAACACATGAACCTCTACGACCGCACCAGCTTCGGCTGTAGCCGACTGATTACCCAGGAATACAGCACCTCGTTTACGTTGGGCATTAAAACGCTCGCGCCCCATTTTCGCCTGCCGGTGTACGCCATTTACGGCTTCGTGCGCTACGCCGACGAAATTGTGGATACCTTCCACGGCTTCGACAAAGTGCGCTTGTTGAGCGATTTCCGCGCCGATACCTACCGGGCCATCGAGGAAAAAATCAGCCTCAATCCGGTGCTGCATTCGTTTCAACTCGTCGTGAACCGCTACGGCATCGACCACGACCTGATCGAGGCGTTTTTGCACAGCATGGAACTGGATTTGACCGAAACGGACTACGCCGAAGCAGGCTACCAGGAATACATTTACGGCTCGGCGGAAGTGGTGGGGCTGATGTGCCTGCGGGTATTTTGCGACGGTGACGGCGTACTCTACGACCGCCTCCGGGCCGACGCCCGCAAACTGGGGGCGGCGTTTCAGAAAGTAAACTTCCTTCGCGACCTGAAGGCCGACTACGACGAGCGGGGTCGAACGTATTTCCCCGGCGTCAACTTCAACGCCTTTACCGCCGCCGACAAGCAACGCATCGAAGCCGACATCCAGCAGGATTTCGACGAGGCCCTGCGCGGCATCCGCCAACTGCCCCGTTCCGCCCGGATGGGCGTGTACTTGGCCTACCGGTACTACCTCCGGCTGTTCGACAAAATCAAAGCCTTGCCCCCGTCGCGCATCCGCCAAGCCCGGATTCGGGTGCCTGATTTTCAAAAGCTTAGCTTACTCGCTCGGATTTACGTGCTGCACCGGGTGGGGGCGATCTGACCGTTTTTGGTTTACGGTTAAAATTCAGAAGAACCAAAAACCACTCACTTTCCAAACAACTCACTCGACAAGTACCGGTCGCCCCGGTCGCAGATGATGCAGACGAGCAGGCCCTCGTCCAACTCGTCGGCCACGCGGATGGCCGCGCTCACGGCCCCGCCGCTGCTCATGCCGCCAAACACCCCCTCCACGCGGGCCAGTTTACGGGTCATTTCCGTAGCTTCGTCCTGCGATACGTCGAGGATGCGATCCACCCGGCTGGGATCGTAGATTTTGGGTAAATACTCCACCGGCCAGCGCCGGATGCCCGGAATCGAGGAGCCTTCGGTGGGCTGGCAACCGATAATCTGAATGGCTGGATTTTGTTCTTTCAAAAAACGGGAGGTGCCCATAATCGTGCCCGTCGTGCCCATTGAACTGACGAAATGGGTGATTTTGCGCTCCGTGTCGCGCCAGATTTCGGGACCGGTCGTGCGGTAGTGGGCCAGGTAATTGTCGGGGTTGGCGAATTGATTGAGCAAAAATGCCTCGCCCGTTGCTGCCTTTTCTTCGGCGTAATCGCGGCAGGTTTCGATGCCGTCGAGCAGCGTGACGGTGGCCCCGAAGGCTGCCATCGTCAGCACCCGTTCGCGGGTCGAATTTTCGGGCATGACGAGTTCAATTTCCAGGTCGAACAACCGGGCAATCATCGCCAGCGCAATGCCCGTGTTGCCGCTGGTGGCTTCGATGAGCCGACTCCCGGCCTTGATTTCGCCCCGGTCGAGCGCACCTTTGATCATGCTGTGCGCGGCGCGGTCTTTCACGCTGCCGCCGGGGTTGTGGCCTTCGAGTTTCCCAAAAATCCGCACGCTGGGTTTTAGACTCAGTTTTTTGAGTTCAACGAGCGGGGTATTGCCGACGAAATCGAGGAGGGTGGCCATGAAAATATAATGGTGGAGTGACTGAGTTAGAACGCAACATGAAAAACGCCCGGCGAAGTTTCGTCGGGCGTTTTTGTGTTTGATGGGATGTCACGCTGAACGGAGTCGAAGCGCGTCGGCGGGGGTGACGACGCGCTTCGACTCCGTTCAGCGTGACCCTTTCCCAATATTTATTTCTTCGCAAACAACTTCGGGTACGTCTCGGCTTTGTACTTCTCGAACTGCTGGTTTTTGTAGTGCCCGTCGCCGATGAAGGTGATGACCTGGTGGAATACGTTGGCGTCCATGTACCCCGGCAAAGGCTGGATCATCTTCAGTTGTTCGTCGAGAAATACCGTTGTGGGGTAGCTCATCTGCCCGTTGAGTAGGGAAGCCGCCAGTTGGTGGTAACCCTTCTGGCCCTGAGGCACGAACTCAAATTTTTGCTCGCCCAATGTAATCGGCGCGCGTTGCTCGGCGTCGAGTTTCACGGCGTAGTAATGCTGGTTGACGTACGCAGCCACGCGGGCATCGCGGAAGGTATTTTTATCCATCACCTTGCACCAGCCGCACCAGTCGGTGTACACGTCGATAAGGAATTTGCGCGGGGCTTTCTGGTTCCGGGCGTGGGCTTCGCTGATGCTCAGCCACTGGATTTCTTGGGGGGCGAGGGCCGGGTTCGGGGTTTTAGTTGGCAAAAATGCCACAAGGCCGAGGCTCAGACCTACAATCGCGGCGACGCTGAGAAAGGTTTTCATGGCAAACAAACGAAACGGTTGTTCAAAACTACGCAAAAAAGGCATTCGCGTAGCCTACCGCAAGGATTGGGCCAGAAAAGCTGAAAACCCTGCGAAGTGTTGCACCCTCGCAGGGTTTCAGCAGACGCGTTTAACTACCCCCGACTGGAGAGAAAGAAAAACTCCAGCAGGTCGCTTTCTGCTTCCTTGGGCTGAAGCGAATGCTCCGACCCGCCGGGCCGGATGTCGAGGTACTGTGAACGCATTTCGGGGAAGTGTACCGGCGCTTCATCCACCAGAAGGTCGTCGAGCCGGGCGGGGCAGGGGTCGGGCTGGGCATTGGGTTCGGGTCGGAAAACCGGCACCAGTGAATGAATGCGGTACACGATAGACATAATGAAAGGGATTGATTACCCTGCAAGTATAAGTGAATTATTTTATAATTATATGATAGTTCGTTTATTTTTTGGCAAAAAATAAGATACAAAAACAGAAGCCGCTAAACGACCTGATCCGTAGATAGTTCCGGCCCTTCTTCCCAGTTCATCATCGCGTTGAGGAGTCGGATTTTCTGAAAATACCGGAGATCGTCGGGGGCTAAGCGCTCACGGATGAGGCGGCCTTCGGCCAGGAGTTGCGCCCGGCGGGTGCCTTCGAGCAGGGGTTGAGCGGGTGTGTACCAGTACGCGCCGTCGAAGAGGGCCACGTTGGCGTAGGTGGTGTCGGTAATCAACCCGGCCTTCACGATCAAAACTTCTTCGTCAGCGGATAATCCAGCCCGGAGCACATCGAGGGCGCGGCGGTCGGCGTACTTGAGAGCGTAGTCGAGGCCGTCGGCGTGGACGAGTTTTAACGAACGGATGGGGCGGATTTGGTAGGGAATGAACTCGACCGATTCGATGTCGAGGCCATAAATTACCCGGCAGCGGAAGGTCTGGACCGGTTCGATTCCGTGGGGAACCACCAAAATTTCCTCTAAATCCAACTCATCGGTAATGCCAAAAACCGCTTTCCGAGTGCGGCGGACGCGCTTCTGGTGGTAGCGCAGGTTTTCAAGCCGCCCGTTTTGGCAGCGGATGGTTTCAAGAAATCGGGACATAGATTTTAGCGAGCAACTCACGGTATTCGGCTTCGGGGTCGCTTTGAAACGTGATCCCCCCGCCACTGCGGAAGGCCAGGCCCGTGTCCGTGCGTTCGATGAATCGAATCAATACGGCGCTGTCGAGGGTTTTTCCGTCAAAAATCCCCGCTACGCCCGTGTAAAATCCGCGCGGCTGGCCTTCGACTTCCCGGATGATTTCCACCGTTTTCTGCTTCGGTGCCCCCGACACCGACCCGGCGGGCAGGAGCCGGAACAGCCAGTCGCCGAGGGTGTCGGGCCAGTTTTGGGGCAAATCGCCCGCTAGTTCCGAACTGGCCTGCAAGAGCGGCCCCCGGTGGGTAGTGACTTCTTCGAGGTACCGAAACCGCTCGACGCGCACCCGCCGGGCCACTTGACTGAGGTCGTTGCGAAGTAAATCGACGATGGTGTAGTGCTCGGCTTCTTCTTTCGGGTCGGCTAGCAAGCGGGCGCGTGCTCCTGGCTCGGCGGGGAGCGTTCCTTTCATTGGGAAGGTCGCGATGCGGTTGCCCTCGACGCAGACGAAGGGTTCGGGGGAGAAGCAGACGAATTCGGTGACGGGAGTACCCCCCACCCTCCCTAAGAAGGGGGCTTTTTCACCTCCACTACTGAAATTATCGGGCAAGAAAGTCCCCCACTTAGGGGGGGTGGGGGGTACTGTCAGGCGGGTACTGTCAGGCAGGGTTTTGCACCAGATTTTATATTTCGCTTCGCTAAACCGAAACACGTCGTTGAGGCCTAGCGGCAGGGTGATGGGCGTGCGGGCGGTGAGGTTGAGCAGAAACGTATTGCCCGCGTGAAGTTCGGCCTGCACGCGGTCGAACGCCCGGCGAAAGGTTTCAAACGAAATTGGAAACGGTTGAATTTCGACCGAGGGCGGGCGGGACTTCTGCCGTTCTGGGGCATTGCTGAGGCCGTTGAAATCGTACTGGAGCGTAGCCGGGTCAACGGCTGCCAGCGGCAACACGAGCGGGGTTTGTTCCTCGAAATCGACCAGGAACAGAAACGGTTCGCGGCGTTTCCCCAACTCGTTCATGCGCTCGATGGCGGCTTGGCGGGGATTCATTTAGCAAAGGTAGTCGGTGGGTTTGGGTTTGAGGTTTGAAAGTTTGATGGAGCGATGTGCCACTTTGGATCAACAAAAAACCCGCTGGTTGCTTTTCGGGCGACCAGCGGGTTTCCTTTCAAACCTTCAAACCCTATTTCCCTCCCGGCCGGAAACCACCCCCACCGCCACCCCCGGGTCGTCCACCCCCGGGGCGGCCACCACCCATCGGGTTTTGCTGCTGGGGTTGCGGTTGGGTCTGCTGCTGGGGTTGAGCACCGCCGCCTTCTTCGCCGCCCGATTTCACGTCGTCGTTGTTGATGCCCCGGCGGCGACGGGGTTGTGGGTTCATCGTCATTTTACCGATTTGATAGCTGAAGGTCACCCGCACACCCGTATTGAATTGCTCGACGAGGTTGTTTTGGGTAAACAGCGCCGAAGCCGACGAACTGCGAACCTTGAAGCTGTTGGCCAGGAAGTTTTCGGCGGCCAGCCCCACGCTTCCTTTTTTGTTTTTGAAATCCTTCTTCACCCCCGCCGAATAGAACACGAAACCTCCTTGCTGGCCCTGCAATAAAACCTGACGGCCGCGTAAGAAACTGAACGCCTGGGCTGCCCAGCCATTGTTGAATTGTAAACTGGTGTTGAGGCGCCCGCCGTAGTTCCAGCCCTGGTTGCTGGCGCGGAGTTCGGGTGTGGGCACGTTGTTGCTCAGGAAGGAATAATAAATGTCGAAACCCCCGCCAAACTGCCATTTGGGCGTGATGTTGACGTTGCCAAAAAAGTTGGTACCGTACGACGTTTGTCGCCCGATGTTCTGGAAAGTCGAGACGGTAGCGCCGGGGTCGAGGTTGGGCGGCAGCACCAGGTCGGGCAACAGGGCAGGCAGCAGCGGGCTGCTCACGGGGAGACGGAAATCTTCGATGGAGTTGTTGGTCAACCGCGTAAACACCGACCAGTTGACGTAGGTTTTTTTGAAAAACGTACTCAGGCTCAACTCGAAGTTGTCGGTCAGTTCGGGCCGCAGACCCGGATTCCCCACGCTGATGTTCTGCGGGTTGGCGGCGTTGAAGTTGGGGTTCAACTGCCGGATGCCGGGGCGCTGAAGCCGCCGGTTGTAACCCAGTTTGAAGGTCTTGGCTTTAAACGTTTTCGACACGTTGATGCTCGGCACCAGGTTGCTATAGTCGGGAATCGAAATCGGGCCGCCCTCGCGGGTGCTGGCTTCGATGAACGTGTGCTCGTAGCGCGCTCCGGCTTTGAAGGTGTATTTGCTCTTGGTCGTGAGCGTGTACGAAAGGTAGCCGGAGGCAATATTTTGGTCGTAATCGAGCGAACCGGCGGGGCGTTGGGCATCGTCGTCAAACTCGCCCGTGGGGGTACCTACCAGGTAACGGTAGTCGCTGAGCACTTTCCGGAAAATGCCTTTCGCGCCGAATTCAACGAGTTGATTCGTCTTGATGGGCGTCTGGTAGTCGGTCTGGAGCGTGATTTCCTGGTTGGTGCTGTTGTTGCGGTTGCCTTCCCGGCTAGTGAAGTTACCGATGCCGTTGAAGAGTTCAGCGTCGAAGTTGTTGGTGCGGTTGTTCCGGCTAAACTGCGTCGAAACGCTCCATTCTTTCTGCGACTTATAAATCCGGGTGTAGTCGAGGTTGATGTCTACCGTTCCCGAAAGATCCTTGGTATCGACGTTGCGGTTCGTTTGGGTGAGCGGCAGGCTGTTCTGAAACCGGCTGATGGTAAAATCCTGCTGGTTCAACTGGTTACGCACCCCGTAGGAAATCGAGGCGGTGATGGATTCTTCCTTCGACAGGTCGTAGTCGAAGTTAAGATTATAGCGACCGAATCCCCCGCTGTTGACTCCTTCGCCGATCTGATTGGTGCGAAATTCGGTGCCGTTGGCCCGGGTGATCTGGTCGAAGGAAGTAACGGTTTTTACGTTGTAGCTATACCGCCCGAACCCGCCGAGACCCACGCCCATTTTGCCCTTCCGGTAATTGCCGTTGAGGCCCAGGTTGGCTCCCCGGTTGCCCAAGCCCGTATCGAGGTTGAGGGTCAACCCCTGCAACGTATTTTTCTTGGTAATGATGTTGATGATCCCACCCGACCCTTCGGCGTCGTACTTGGCCGAGGGGCTGGTGATGACTTCCACGGTTTTAATCTGGTCAGCAGGAATTTGCTTCAGCGCATCGGCCACACTTTGAGCGATGATGGTGCTGGGCTTGTTGTTGATCAACACCCGGATGTTTGAATTACCCCGCAACTGCACGTTGCCGTCGAGGTCCACCGAGAGCAGGG
This sequence comes from uncultured Cytophagales bacterium, assembly GCA_964244295.1. GTDB lineage: Bacteria > Bacteroidota > Bacteroidia > Cytophagales > Spirosomataceae > JAJAZB01. The sequence goes on along the minus strand of CAXTIG010000039.1, from coordinate 11,430 downwards.
GCACTTTTCGCAAAATATCCGTGGCATCGCCGCCCTTGGCCAGGGCATCCCGGTCGGCGTTGTACACGAGCCGGTCCACTTTTTCTTCCACCAAAGCCCGCTGCCCGGTTACGGTCACTTCGGCGAGGGTAGTCACCTGAGAGCCGAGTTTTATCACGCCGAGGTCGAGGGTCTGGCCCCGCTCTACGCGGATGTTGTCGATGGTTTTGGTGTTGAATCCGATAAACGTAATCAGAATTTTATAGTCCCCGGCGGCCACGCGGTTGATCGTAAACTTACCCTTGTCGTCAGCGGCAGCTCCGTCCACGGGTTTGTTGGTAGCTTTGCTGAACAGAGCCACGCTGGCAAATTCCACGGCTTTGGTGATGGCGGAGTCCACGACGTAGCCCGTAATGCGGGAGTTGCCCCGTGGCGTGGGGTCGGTAACTGCACCGGGTAGGGCGGCGGATTGCTGGGCCGGGCGCTGACCGCCCAAACCGGGCGCCGCTTGGGTTGGCGCACTCGGAACGGTGGCCGGTGCGGATGGCACACCGGAAGGAAGAGGCCGGGTCGTATCGGAAACGACTGCGGATGTCGGCAACGTTGTATCTGCCACGACAACCGGCCTGGGCAGTTGACCCGACCCGGAACTATCCACCGGAACTTGAGCCAGGGCTGACCCGACCATCAGACTAAAAAGAAGGAAATTAAAACTGGTTTTCATGATGCTCGTTGCGCCGTGCGCGGGGATTGACCCTTAGTTGATTCTACCTAAGTTCTTGAAAGAAACTGTGCCCGGTGGGGAAATAAGTCTTTGCGGAATGGGAGGTTGCAAAACCGGATTGAATTTTTCCAACAAATTTCTGTCTTGTACTTTCTCTTAACTTACCGCATCAGACCGATTTTTGAGGAGTGGCGGAACGACAGACTACCGGTTAAACTCGCAAGTGAGGGCAAAGTTCACTCCGTTGCCAAGCCAAATCGGAGCGATTTCGGCGGTTTGCGACCAAGCCGGTAATCTTGTCGGCTAAGTAGTTCTATTTGTCGTTTTCCGGGAAACCCATTTTGTTACCTTCGTAATCCGCCTCTTTTTTCGTTAGTACCTCTGGAGCAAACTAAACGCATGGGCAACCGGTACCGTTTCGTGGGAATTCTGCTGGGATGGTGGTTCGGGCTGGGCGTGGCCCCGGCCCAGCAGCGGGCGCAGTACAGCCAGTACATGCTCAACGGCTACCTGCTCAACCCGGCCCTGGGCGGCACCGAAGATTTTGTGGACGTAAAAACCGGCTACCGCAACCAGTGGACGGGTTTCGAGGGCGCACCCGTCACGTTTTACCTCAGCGGCCACCTGGCCCTGGGCAAGTCCGAGCGCAGCAGCACCGCCCCCGTGTACGACCGCTACGGACGCGAGCAACGCCAAAGTCCGATTTTCGACAACCAACCCGCCGGGCCGGGGCACCACGGCATCGGTGGTCTGCTGCTCAGCGACCGCACCGGCCCCACCAGCCGCACTAGTTTCAACCTGAGTTACGCCTGGCACCAACCCCTGACCAACCGCTTGAAACTCTCGGTCGGCGTGGCGGGCGGCTTTACCCAGCACACGCTCGACTTCGACCAGCTCCGGCTCGCCAACCCGCAGGACGTGCTGGCCCAGCAGGGGAAAATCAACGCCATCACGCCCGATTTGCACGTGGGTGCCCTGCTCTACAGCCGCCGCTGGTACCTGGGTGCCTCGGCGCAGCAACTGCTTTTTCGGAAAATAAACTACGCCGAAACCCTGCCCAGCGGCGACCAGTACGCGTTTCTGGGGCAACTTTCCACTCACTACTTCCTCACGGGCGGGCTGCGTTTCCCCGTCGGGCTGGACTGGACGTTTGTGCCGTCGGCACTGGTGAAATGGACTTCCCCCGTCCCGGTGTCGTTCGACGTCAACGGGCGCTTTCTGTACCAGGATCGGTTCTGGATGGGCGTCTCCTACCGGCACCGCGACGCGGTGGTGGGCTTGGTGGGTTTCTACCTCAATCCCCTGCTCAACCTGAGTTACTCCTACGACTTCACCCTGTCCGACCTCCGCGTGGCCTCGCGCGGCACCCACGAAATCGTGCTCGGTATTCAACTCCGCAACCGCCAACGGCTCTTGTGCCCGAGGAATGTGTTCTGAGTCAATGAGTGAATGAAAGAATGAGCGAATGAAAGAATGAGTGGATGAAGGAATAGCAGAAGCATTTTATTCTTTCATTCGCTCATTCTTTCATTCACTTATTGAAAATATGCCTCGCCTTTCTACCATCGACTTCACCCGTGGGCTGGTGATGGTCATCATGGCCCTCGACCATGTGCGCGACCTGATGCACACCACCGCCCTTACCCAGGATCCGACCGATCTGAACACCACCACGGCGGGCTTGTTTCTGACCCGCTGGATTACCCACCTCTGCGCCCCGACGTTCGTTTTTTTATCGGGAACATCGGCGTACTTGTCGTTGAAAAACGGGGGGGATCCGGCTTCGGGTCGTCGGTTTCTGCGCTCGAGGGGGCTTTGGCTGATTTTGCTTGAATTTACCTTCATCAACTTCGCCCTCTGGTTCGACCTTCAGTTCCGGTTGCTGGTCATGCAGGTGATCGCGGCGATTGGGTTCGGGTTGTTGGTGCTTTCTTTTTTGTTGAAAATGCCGGTGCGGGCCGTTGGTCTGCTGGGATTGGGCGTTGTATTTGGCCACAACCTCTTGCCGGGCGTGGCCTTTGAAGGGCCGCTGGGGGTTCTTTGGTCGGTGTTGTTTCGTCCCGGCGTGTTTCCGGTTACACCCCGGTTCACCTTCGCCGTGCTGTACCCGCTCATTCCCTGGCTGGGGATTTTGCTGGTGGGCTACGCGGCGGGGCAATTTTTTGAGCGAACCTTGCCACAGCGGCGGAAGAGTCTACTCTTCCTCAGTGCCGCCGCACTGGCGCTTTTTAGCTTGATCCGGGTCTTCAATTTTTACGGCGACCCGGCCCCCTGGGCGGTTCAGAAAAACTCGCTTTTTACCTTCCTCTCCTTCCTTAATTGCTCGAAATACCCGCCTTCGCTGGTGTACACGCTGCTGACGCTGGGCGTGGCCTTCCTGATTCTCGCGGCGGCGGATGGGCGTGAAAATCGGTTTACCCGCGCCATTTCGGTATACGGCAAAGTGCCCCTTTTTTACTACCTCATCCACTGGTACCTCATCCACTCGCTGATGCTGGCGATGGTAGTTGCGCAGGGTTTTCGTTGGGAACAAATGCCCTTCGGGCCGTTTGAGTTTGGTCGCCCGCGTGTGGGTTTCGGACTGGAACTGCCGGGGGTGTACCTAATTTGGGCCGGCGTGGTGTTGAGCCTGTACCCGCTTTGCCGCTGGTACGGGCGCTACAAGACGGCGCACCGGGAGAAGGGGTGGTTGAGGTATTTGTGAAATTACACGTCCGCTCTGTCATTCTGAGCGCAGCGAAGAACCTCGTTGGACGACCAGATAGTTTGAGGTTAGCTACCGCTGGGTCACCGGCCAATTATCCGGTCGTCCAACGAGGTCCTTCGCTGCGCTCAGGATGACAACCCGATGTACCAAACTCCTACCCCCTCAAAAACCCCCAAAACCGCCGTTTTTTCAAATACTCCAAATCCCCCTCGTGCCGGTACGCCTCGCGCTCGAAGCGGATGGCCCGGTATGCGTCGTAGTGGTCGAAGCCGCGCCAGCGGTGGTAGGCGTATTCGAGGATATACCAGACGTAAAATGGCAGCAGAAGTAATTCGAGTTGCTGGCGGTGGTGGATGCGCTCGTGGTTGAGCAGCCGGGCGCTGGGATTACCCCGCTGCACCAGAATAAACGGCCAAAGCGCCATGCCTTTGACCCGTAAAGACGGCCACCGAACGACGAAGTAGAGGACAAACCGCCGCTGCTTCATGCGGTTTCCGTAGTTTTACGCGAGTTCAACTCTACTTTTTTCATTCTTTTCATGGTAGTTTCTCTCGTGGTCGTGTTCGTGGTGGGGTACCTGGCCATCGCGTTTGAGCACCCGATTCGCCTGAATAAAACGGCCTCGGCCTTGCTCACGGGCGTACTCTGCTGGACGATTTACGCTCTCGGCAGCGACCAGGCTCCTGAGCACGTTAGCAGCGAATTGGGCGAACACCTCATCGGCGTGGCCGAAATTCTGTTCTTCCTGCTGGCCGCCATGACCGTGGTCGAACTCATCGATGCCCACGACGGCTTCCAGGCCATTACCCGCCGCATCACCACCACCAACGCCCGCACCTTACTCTGGCTGGTGTCGATGCTTGCTTTTTTTCTGTCGGCGGTGCTCGACAACCTCACGGCGGCCATCGTGATGGTGTCGCTCCTGCGCAAACTCATCCGCAACGACGAAACCCGCCGCCTCTACGCGGGCGTGGTCATCATCGCCGCCAACGCGGGCGGGGCCTGGTCGCCACTGGGCGACGTGACCACGACGATGCTCTGGATCGGGGGACAAATCACGGCGATGAATATCATGAAAGAATTATTCATCCCCAGCCTCGTGTCGCTGCTGGTGCCACTGGCCTACCTGAGTTATACCCTAAAAGGTTCGCTCGAACGTTCTGCGCTGCTGCCTGCCAACGACGACGCGGTGCCCATTCGCACCTTCGAAAGCAACGTGATGCTTGGGCTGGGGATGGGAATGTTGCTGTTCGTGCCGGTTTTCAAAACGGTCACTCACCTGCCGCCCTACCTGGGAATGCTACTGGCGCTGGGCGTGATGTGGGTGGTGTCGGAAATTCTGCACAGCGGCAAAGACGACGAAGCCAAAGAGCCCCTCACGGCGGCCTACGCCCTGACCCGCATCGACACGCCGAGCATCCTGTTTTTCCTGGGCATCCTCCTCGCCATCGGTGCCCTCGAAGCGACCGGATTACTGCGCGCGCTGGCGAGCGGCCTGGATGATGGCCTCGGCAATCAGGACCTCATCGTGGTGGTGATTGGCCTGGCCTCGGCGGTGATCGACAACGTGCCCCTGGTGGCCGCTTCGATGGGGATGTACCCGCTGGTGGAGTTTCCCGCCGATGCCAAACTCTGGGAATTTTTGGCCTACTGTGCCGGAACGGGCGGCAGCATTCTCATCATCGGGTCGGCGGCTGGTGTGGCCGTGATGGGCCTCGAAAAGCTGGATTTTCTCTGGTACTTGCGGCGCATCAGTTGGCTGGCCCTGCTGGGCTATGCGGCGGGGGCGCTGGCATATTTGGGGATTTATGAGGTGTTGCACTGAAGAAAAAAGGCGTCGGAGACGCAAAACCACAGACGCACCGATTGCAAATCGGTGCGAGCGAGGCGCCGACGTTACTGCTCGCCCAGTGAAGGAAATTTGATTTGTACGGAAGTACCGTTGCCAACGACAGACGATACGGCGAGGCTCCCGTTGTGGAGTTTAACGATGTTTCTGGCCAACGGAAGTCCGATTCCGTAGCCCTCGAACACGTGCGCATTGGATGCCCGAAAGAACGGATCGAAAATGAATTTGATTTCCTCCGGCGGAATCCCCACCCCCTGGTCGACGATGGCCAGCACCACCTGGTGATCGGTTGCCGCGATGTGGAACGACACGGGCTTGTTGTGAGAATATTTGCAGGCGTTGTTGAGCAGGTTGGCCAGGGCCAGGTGTAGCAGTTGGCGGTTGCCGGTTATTCTTAGTTTTTTTGGGTCTTCGGGCAAGAAGCTCAGGTCCACCGCAATGGCATTTTTAGGGTTCAGCCGATCGATCATTTCTTTGGTTTCCCACACAATTTCGTCAATGCGAATGGGTTCAAAAACCAGTTGATTTCCTTTGAAACCAATCTGCGCTAAAAACAACAGCGATTTGGTGATCTGATCGAGTCGTTCGGCCTGAGCAAGAATATTGTGAAGGGCCATCTCATAGTCTGCCGGATGGCGTTCTTTCTTCAACGTGACTTCGGCTTCACCGATGATGGACGTGAGCGGAGTCGCCAATTCGTGTGAAGCATTGCTGATGAAGTTTTTCTGCGTTTCGAAGGCTGTTTCTATTCGGTTCAATAAATCGTTGAAGGTTGAGGCCAGCGTTGCAATTTCATTAGAATACTCTTTTTCGTGCAGTCTCAGGTAAATATTTTCAGTACTGATTTGTTTTACTTTATTCGTAATCTGATTGATTGGATCGAACACATATTTTGAAAAATAAAAAGAAAGAGATGCGGTAATCAATGAAATAAATAAAACACCCAAACCAAGAATGTTTCTTAAAAACCGAAGGTGGTGAGAGGCGTAATAATTATCAGCCGATACGATAATCACGTAGTTTTTTTCATTCCCCGTGACGCGTACACCGGCGTAGAGCGTGTTTCCTTTCTTTGCCGTGGCTTTTCCTTCGCGTAGAATGGATTGAATCAGCGAAGGCGGCAAGTTGTAGAGCCGGGTTGCCTGGGCAGGGGTAGCGTTCGGGTTGATTTCAATTATGTACTCCCGTTCCCGTTCTAGTTTTTCCAGGTGCTGCTCGCGGATGGTTTTAAAACTTTCCGCGTTCACCAAATCCAATTTAAAATTGTACCGGGCGGCAATAGTAGCCCTGGTTTCCAGGCGCTTGTAAAAATCAACGTACGAGTACTCGTTCTGAAAAACATAAATTCCGCTCCCAAAAATAACCAGCAGAGTGAGATTGCCGACTACCAGCAACACGGCGATTTTGGTTTGCGTTTTCATGTCTCTTTCAGGACGTAACCCATACCCACCACGGTATGAATTAACTTGTTACTGGTATCCGAGTCGATTTTTTTTCTCAAGTAATTGATATACACGTCAACGACGTTGGTTCCCGAATTGAAGTTCAGGTCCCAGGCGGTTTCTAGTAAATCCATTCGCGAAAGCACTTTTCCCTTGTTCTTGATCAAGGCCAATAACAAGCGGTATTCTGTGGCAGTCAGGGTGATAATCTTCTCGTTTCGTTTCACTGTTTTTGCGGTATCGTCCACGTTCAGGTCCGCGATGAAATACTGATCGTGGTACGAATTGGCGTCGAATTCGCTGACCCGGTTCGACCGGCGGATAAGCGCCTTAATCCGGGCGCTCAATTCGATAAACTTAAAGGGCTTGACCAGGTAGTCGTCCGCGCCGTAATTCAATCCAATCGCGATGTTTTCGGAGGTGCCCAGTGCGGTGAGAAACAGAATGGGTGTCTGGAGATGAGTGCTGCGCAGTTCCTTGCAAACGTCCAGGCCGTTTTTATCGGGCAGCATGATGTCCAGAATGATGAGGTCGAAGACCGCGTCGAGTGCCATGCGAATCCCGGTCGCCCCGTCGAACGCAACCGACACCACGTAATTTTCCTCCGCCAGCCCCCGCTTGACGAAATTGACTACGCTGATTTCGTCCTCCACGAGCAGAATGTATTTCACGGTGCGAGTCGGTTTTAGGTAACGTACAGGAGGGAGCGTGTGACTGGTCGGGTCGGCGGGTCCGGCCCATCGCTGCCGGGTGGCACCTGCCGACGAACGGCAAAAACGTCGGTGCGGTTCATCCCCTACCCGGTGTTCTGCGTTTTTTTGTTTCCCTGGCAAGCCGGACACCCACTCGCTTCTCCGATGCGGCGAGGACGTACGCCAACCTGTCTCGTGCCAGGGCTGAATACCGGGACAAGGCAAAAAAAACGGGTCGGCCTTAAATTTTAATCGGATTCTAATCCTCTTCTTAATGCGCTCTAATTCCGCATAAAGACCTTTGGTGCCCAACCCAGTTCCGACTAGGGCATGACGACAACCAAAACGATCTTGATTCCAACTGATTTTCGCGTGGCTTCGCTCACGACGCTAAAGTTAGCGCTCGAACATACGGCTGAATCACACGTCGATGTCGTGCTACTCTACTGCGCAGTGCCTGACAATTCCATTACCGAATTACTGTTTTATTCACCAAATCGGATTGTCAATGACTTGATGAGTGACGACTTCAGGGAAGCGCTTACCATTCTGAAAAACCGATTCGGGGAAAAAATTAACCGACTGGGGGTAGAATTATTTCACGGGCACGCTCAATCCGCTTTTGATTCAGTCCTCAACACCTTGAACGTCGACGAAATCTACTACTGCGGTTCGTACAAATTACACACGCGTAACCGGGCCTTCGATTCCACACCCTACATCATTCGTGGGAAGATTCCCCACCATAAATTGGAGTGGAATCAGAAGGAAATTTCTTCCGAAAAAGACAAACTGGAAGCCTTATTTTTTCATTCATTTTTATGACAAAATCTGCTTTTCCAACCACACCGCAGGGCCGGTGGAAGTTGTTTTTCACGTTTTTCGATTCCCGTTGGGAAGACCTGACCCGGAACAACTGGGCCAAAACCGTGTACCGGGACTTCAGCGCGGGCCTGATCGTGGCCATGACGGCCATCCCCATGGCCATGGGGTTTGCGATGGCCATGGGGATGCGGCCCGAAAACGGCATCATCGCTGGGGCGCTGGCCTGCGTGGTGGGGCGCACGTTCGGCGGTTCAAAATACCAGGTTTACGGCCCTACCGCCGCGTTTATCCCGGTTATCGCCGGGTTGATTACCAAGTACGGCCCGGCCAACGGCGGTGACTTCGCCACCGCTCACGGTTTTCTGGTGCTGGTTTCCATCCTGGCTGGCCTCATCCTCATCGTCATGGGCACCTACGGCTTTGGCCGGTACGCCAAACGGGTGCCTAACTCAATTATCGTCGGGTTTACCATTGGCATTGCCGTTGCTATTGCGCTCACCAACCTGGAAGACATCCTGGGCATCGAGTCGTTTGCCAGCTTGCTGGGGCAGGACGAAGACATCAAGGGGGGGCTACTCGGAAACCTGCGTGCGGCCTTTCAGAATCTGGACAAAATCAACGGGTGGTCCATTTTTCTGGGGATATTGACCTTCGTGGTGACGAAAGGTGCCCTGCGGATATCGATCTTTATTCCTGGTCCGGTGTTGGCCATAACGCTGGCTACGGTGCTCTCGGCCACGGTGCTGGCCGACAAAGGCATCGTGTTGGTGCGGGACATTTACGGGTCCATTCCCAATAATTTCTTCGTCTTCACGGCTCCCTCCCTGCCGGGGTGGAGCGCCGGGGTTTTGCTCGACGTGCTTTACTTCGTCGGGGCCATCGTGTTCGTGTCGGGGGTGGAAAGCATTTTGTGCTCGACCATGGCCGACAAACTGGCCAACAACCACCGAACCCCCTTCAACCCCGACAAGGAATTCTTTGGGCAGGGCCTGGTGCAGATCATCACGCCGCTGGTGCAGGGATTCCCCTGCACGGGCGCGTTGGCCCGAACCGCCACCAGCATCAAAGCCGGGGCCGTGACGCCCCTGGCCGGGTACTTCAAGGCCGTGCTGAAACTGACGATGGCGTACTACCTGGCCCAGTACCTGGAGTTGATTCCCATGGCCTGCATCGGCGGGATTCTGGTGTGGGTGGCCAGCAACATGATTAAACCCTCCGAAATCCGGGAAATCCGGCATTCCGGCAAGTTTGAACTGGCCATGATGGTGTACACCGCCGTGATGGTACCCCTGACCGACTTCCTGACCGGGGTACTCTCGGCGATGGTGATCTACTTCATCGCGACGAAGTTTATGAAGGGGCGTAACAAACAAACCGAAACCAAGCCGGAGCACTCGCTGGAAGTATGAGCGAAGGCTCCGGCCGAGGCACGTGTAGCGGTAAAATACAAAATGGGAGGTGACGCTGTCAAACGCAGCGTCGCCTCCCATTTTGCGTACTGTACCACCCCTGAGGGAATTAAGCCGGGCCGTAGTCACCGACCGGCTCAAGACACGCATTATTTTTCAGGCAAATTTTTTACATACAAATAAAGAATTAACAAATGTGTTTTACATACATTTACGGAGTTAATAAATCATAACCGCTAAGCTAGCGACTCCATGAAGGGAACCAACCTGGGAGAATTTGAAGAATTGGTGCTGCTCACGATTGCCGCCCTGGTGAGTGAGGCGTACAGCGTGGCCATTTGCGATGAGTTGGGAAAACACACCGGCCGGGATGCCCGGCTGGGCGTGGTTCACGCCGTGTTGAACCGGCTGGAAGAAAAGGGCCTGGTAAAAAGCCGGTTGGGCGAAGCGACCAGCGCCCGGGGGGGCAAACGCAAACGCTTTTACGAAGTTACTCACACGGGGAAAGTGGCCCTGACCCACGCCAAAGACATCCGCGAATCGCTCTGGCGCCTCATCCCCGGCTTTAACCTGGAAGGTTCCCTATGAAAACCCCGACCCACCGAGCCGTTCCGACGGAGAACCGCGCCGCAGAACCGCCCCGCTGGGCGCAGCGGCTGCTTCGCTGGTATTGCCGCCCCAGGGTACTCGAAGATTTGCAGGGCGATCTGAACGAGTACTTCGAGCGCAACCTGAAAGCCAAAGGAGCCACCCGCGCCCGGCTGATTTACGTCGTCGATGTTCTGAAATTTCTCCGGCCCTACACGGTCCGCAAGCCCGAATTCTTCACCCTTTTCATCCATTGGATCATGATCGGCAGCTACCTCAAAACCTCCCGGCGCAGTCTGGTGCGCAACAAGTTATTTTCCTTCATCAACATCATCGGGTTGGCCGTCAGTATGTCGGTGGGGCTGCTCGTGATTGCTTTTGTCACCGACTTACGCTCGTACGATGACTTTCAAACGAAGAAGGATCGGATCTACCGAGTGATTACGACGTACCAAGACCGGGATCAGCCCGCCATGGATCTCGCTTCTACGTCGGTAAAGGCCGGAAACAAGATTAAGGAATCGCTCGCCGGTGTGGAAGACGTAACGATTCTCCGGAATGGGTTTGGCGGCGATGCGCACGTGGGAGAAACGACTTTACCGCTCGAAGCCCTGTGGGCGGATGGTTCCTTTTTCAAGGTATTTACATTTCCGTTGCTAAAAGGCGATCCAGCCACCGCCCTGCAAGAACCCTACTCGTTGGTATTGACCGAAAAGACGGCGAAAAAACTATTCGGAGAAGCCGATCCGCTGGGAAAATTCGTCCGATTTGATACGCTGAATTACACGGTGACCGGTGTAGCGAAAGATGTCCCGAAATTGTCGCACCTGAGGTTTGAAGCGTTGATTTCGTTCGCCACGGCGGAAGCCCAAATGCCAAAGAAAGACCCCAATTTTTACAGTTGGGAAAACATCTGGCAGAATTACGTGTACCTCGTTCTGCCCGAAACCAGCGATCCTCAATCGGTACAGGCAACGCTGGATAAATTCGGTACGCAGGAAAACGCGGCCCTCAAGACTAAAAAGATTACGGTAGCCCTGCAACCGCTCAAAGAAGCAGCATTGGGCCGGAAGCTTTCCAATCAGATCGGGCCGACCATGCTGCCCCTTGTCGTGTGGATATTGGGTGGTCTGGCCTTCGTGATCATGCTTTCCGCCTGTTTTATAGATGTTCAGGAAAAGGTTAGCAAAACGAGATTGCACAGGTTGAAGGCAA
>CAXTIG010000038.1:0-73888 GCA_964244295.1 uncultured Cytophagales bacterium | reverse complement strand
TACAAAAAAACTAACCCGTTCCGCTTTCATATTGGGGTGTGACGTTTGTACAGTAAAAATATAGCGCAACTACCTGTAAATCAACAAAAAGACAAGTCTATTGGAACCGATTTAATTTTATGGACCGACATTTGTAGTTTTATTTAGCTGTGGCAACAGGCAGCACTTCCCAGGTATGCAAGCGTTTTGGTTTTCATTTCGGTTCCGTACGGCAGTACGAAAATTCCGGTTAGGTCCGGTTAGGCGAATGTTAAAAAGACAAATTAAGCAAATGAGTTGAATGTGTTGGTGAGTGAAACATTTTTTAGTCACAATTTTTGACATCATGGTATTTGCAGATTACATCGAACAAGGGCAAGCGTTATTAAAATCACGCAATGCGCAACTGGTTGTTGAAGCGATTGAGTTATTCAAAAAAGCAAATCATTTAGTTGCCGATAGCGATTTTGAGAAACCTATTGCTTTGTACTCATTGGCCTATGGCTGTCTATCAATAGCTAATTTTCAGCAAGCATATTTGCTTGTAAAAAAGGCATACAGATTGTGCTTGACAGCCAAACAATATGGACCGTTTACAATGGAACATCATCCTTATGAGCAGGAAATAATTGATATGATTAAATACTTGGAAAGCAGATTCTCTAATTTGGAGAGCGACGAAAGCTTATTAAACGAGAGTATAGTAGACTACTCAAATGTGTCTCGGATATATAATTCTTAACCCAAACTGGCGCGAGTCTGTGATGACTTTGAATGGCGCGAGTTTGTAACTCGTGCCGGGTCAGGCGGGTATCCGTTTTCACTTCCAAACCGCTTAAAGTCAGCACATTCGCTCCGGCGCGAGTTGCAAACTCGCCCCAACTGACGCGAGTCTGTAATGAATTTTAATTGCCCCAACTGGCGCGAGTCTGTAATGAGTTTGAATGGCGCGAGTTTGCAACTCGTGCCGGGTCAGGCGGGCATTCTCTTTCACATTCAAACCGCTTAATTTCAGCACATTCGCTCCGGCACGAGTTGCAAACTCGCGCCATTTTCTTGCTACTTACTTTTCACTTTCAGGCTCGAAAATCATATTCATTTCAGGCTGATTCCGTACAATCAACCTAATTAAATTTCCAGTATTAACACATCAATTAAACCCTTCTCACCCGTGTAGTAATTGACCGCACTGCTATACAACCAATCCTCGGCCCGTGTCACAAAACCGGCTTCAACCGGGTTCTGATGCACGTCATTCAACCACCGCCGTAGCTTGTCCACCGGGTTGAGTGCAATCGGTTTGTGGTGCTGCTGCCAAAACTGCCGGTGTTTGTTTTGGCTATTGGCGGCTCCGGCGCGTTCCATCATCTCCAGCATCCATTCCCGGCGGCTTTCGGTCGGGTTGGTGGCAATGGCCTCGGTCACTTTCTTCGACGTGTGTTTTTTCATGTCCCGCAGGATGTTTTCCATCGGCTCGCCGCGCGTACCCATCACGAGGTGAATGGGACTGGTCACGGTGCGACGCTTCGCTCAGGCACCACGCGTAGAGGTCTTTCTCCGCTATCTTCGCGGCATGACCACCGGCCTATACATCCCCATCATCTCCGATTACGGCCGCATCGGCGGTCCGATTCAAAGCCACTTTCGGCAACGAAGCCGACGACTTGTTCCTGCGCACGGCCTTGCAGGCGCTCATCCAATCGCCCACGCCCATCCGCGAAGTGCGTTTCGACAAAAACGCCTTCGAGGCCCTGACTCCTGACAGTCGGAGTGGCATTTTCGACCTGGCTTGCACTGACGAAAACGGTACGCAGTTCATCGTGGAAATGCAGTTGGGGTACGCCCTGAATTTCGTGCAACGCATGAAGTTTTACGCCTTGCACAAGTTCAACACCCTGGTCGAACGGGGCGAGTTCGACTACGCCAACCTGCCCAAAATCTACGCCATCGCGTTTTTAGAAAAAAGCATTCTGCCCACAGCCAGTTACCGCACCGTCGCCAACCTGCGCAGCGAAGAGGGCAAACTCATCGACCGCCAGATGACATTCATTCTGGTGGAATTAGCTAAATTTGACTTGCCGGTCGGCAACGTTCAAACGGACCTGGAAAAACTGCTGCACACGATGAAAACCTTGCACACGACCAAACCCTCGGAGTACCCCGCTTTTTGGAACGAGGAATGGCTGCGACGGGCCATCGAGGAACTCAACACCCGAAACATGACGCCTGAAGAGCGCGCTCATTTCGCCCGCGTGACGGCGGCCAACGCCGAAGCCGTGAAAGCCGAGAAGCAGAAAATACGGGAAGCGGAGGAACGAAGGGAAAATCTCGTAAAAACTGAAACGGTAAAGAAAATGCTAACAGATAGCCAGTTGTCGGTCGAAGACATCGCAAATTTCAGCAACACGTCCGTCGATTTCGTTTTGTCCGTCAAACAAGAACTTTCAATCTGACGGTGGGCAGACATTGACAATGGAAACCCCGAACACGACCGAACCCACGCAGTACCCCGCCTTCTGGGACGAGGAATGGCTACGCAGTGCCATCGACCGGTTGGACCTCCGAAAAATGACGCCCGAAGAGCGGGCGAACTACGCCCGCGTGACGGCGGCCAACGCCGAGGCCGTTGAGGTCGAAAAGCGGCGAATCGAAGAAGCGAAGAGAGCTGAAAACGTAGCCGTGAAAACCGAACTGGTCACGAAAGCCCTGAAGCGCGGAAAACTCACGGTCGAGGAAATCGCCGAAGACAGCAGCGTTCCGGTTGATTTCGTTCTCGAAATTCAACGGCAACGCGCCGACGGTCAATAGCCCGTTTCTCCAACAGGCTGGGCTTATACCAACTGCCCCATTCGTTTCCGCCGACTCCGACGGCGGTGAAAATGAATGGGCGGGAATTGAGAGCAGGAGCGGGGATTTCAGTCCTTTTTCCGCACCAATTTAATCCGCTGGCGAACGTCAGCTTCGGACAGTTCCAGGGCGGAAGCAATGGCCGGAATGCTCATGTTGAGGCCCAGAAAGGCACGAATGGCACGGAGTTCAGTTTCTAACTTACCTTCCTGGCGGCCTTCGGCTCTCAATTGTTCAGCGGTTGTCATGATTCGTTCAGTTATTGGTTGAGATGCTTGCCGAAAGATAGCCACGATTTCATCGACCGTCAAGTCACCAGATTTGTAAACGTACACGAAAACGGTGTTTAGAAAACCCTCGTCGGTGGTCGTTTCGGGGTTTTGAAGTAAGGCCGCGAAGGTGTCGATGGTTTGCGCCAAAAAATCCTGAATCCGACTGTACTTCAGCAAAAACGCCGAGAGCGCCAGAAAGCCGTCGCGGAGTTGCAGAATTTGTTCGTCCGAAAACCGCGAAACGTCCAACAATTCATACTGGAATTCGGGCAGATAAGCCCGTAAGGTGTCGTCTATGCCTATGCCCTCGAAATAACTGGATAGAGGCGCGTAGGTCCATGTGGCAGTGCCGTGGTAAATCACAATGGGAATCACCAGTCGCGGTGGGCGTTTTTGTTTGAGGTCGGCCTGCCAGGCGTTCATCAGGTAGCGCAGCAACTGGAAATGAGGCCGTTCGGGCCGGTAGCTTTTGTGTTCGAGGAGCAGCGCCACCCGCACGGTTTGTCCCGCTTCGTACTCGCATTCGTACACCAAATCGGCCCAGTGTTCACCGAGGTCTTCGTCTACGAAGGAAGCGTTGCTGAGTTCGAGCGTGTCGGGACGCAGGCGCTGGCGCAAATCACTGGGCAGCAGTTCGTCAATCAGGGCCGCAACGACCCGGCGGCGGGAGAAGGTTTCCTTGAAAAAACGGTCGTGGAGGTTGTCGAGGGCCATGCACCAAAACTACGGGGCTGGCGTTGGAAGTTCGGTACCGTTTAAAAAGTGAAAGACCTCATCGGTTTAAAAAAACCGATGAGGTCTTTTCATCTCACCCGCCTTCCTCACAAAATCTTATCAATAGTCCCTGGGGAACGAGATTTTTTTTGCCTTTCGGGTCAGCGGGCCGACAGTACGATTCAGGCTAAAAGCCGGTACTTTGCTGAATCGAAACGCCTCCGCATGAAACCGAAACGAACCACGACCCCGAAAGCCGGGCCATTCAGCCCCCCGCAACGGATTGTTCACAAGCATCCGCTCGCCATCCGCTGGTTTCACTGGGTCAATTTCCCGGTGCTGGCGGTGATGATTTGGAGCGGCCTGCTGATTTACTGGGCCTACGACCCCTACAAAATCGCGCTGGGGTCAATCACGCTCGTCCAGTTTTTCCCCGACGGATTTTACAAGGCGCTGGGTATTCCCTTCCGACTGGCCGAAGGCATGGCCTGGCATTTTGCCTTCATGTGGATTTTTACGCTGAATGGCCTGCTGTACGTGGCCTTCACCGCCTTTTCGGGGCAATGGCGCTTGCTCGTGCCCGACCGGCATTCCTTCAAAAACGCCTGGCTGGTCACGCTCCACGATTTGGGATTGCGCAAAACGGGTCCGCCCCAGACCAAGTACAACGACGCCCAGCGCATCGCCTACTCGGCCATCATCGTGATGGGCATCGGCTCGGTGCTGACGGGCCTGGCGATTTACAAACCGGTGCAACTGGCTTGGCTCACCACGCTGTTGGGTGGTTACCAGTTCGCCCGATTGCTCCATTTCGCGCTCACGGTGGGCTACGTATTGTTTTTCCTCGTCCACGTCGGTCAGGTGATTCGGGCGGGCTGGAACAACTTCCGGGGCATCGTGACGGGGTTTGAGGTAAAAAAGTAGGAATGAAGCTAGTTAGGATTCAGGAAAAAATAGGCTGTTCCACCGGGGCTGTCATCCCGACGAAGGAGGGAGATCTCGTCGGCCTGTCTAGCCCCTTGCCGGTAGTCGAGTATTCGGTACACCAACAAGATCCCTCCTTCGTCGGGATGACAGCCCCCGTGGAACAGCCCCCGTGGAACGGGCTACTTTTCCCCAAAAACCGAAATGCCAGATAACTTCAACATGAAATTTTCCTCCAAAAAAGACCTCCAACCCGAAGAATTGACTACCGAGCAGCAAGTCCGGCGGCGGACGCTGAAGGCCTTCGCCTGGTTTGGCCTGGCCGCGCTGGTGCCGGTGGGCGTGTGGAAATGGATTACGGGTTCGCCAAAAGAAGCGGGCCTGCGGCAGCCGCTTCGCCGGGCGCTGAGCGCCAACGAACGGGTTTTTGAAAGCACGCTCCGCCCCGGCAGCCGGGTGCCGACGTTTCCCAAAAATAAAGCCGCCCGCGTGGCCCGCGTCAACGGCTCCGACGGGCTGCGCAGCCCGGTGGAACTGGAGGGCTACAAAATCCGGGTGGAACAGCCCAACCGCCCGCCCCTCGACGTGTCGCTGGACGAGTTGCGGGCCTTGCCCAAACAGGAAATCGTGTTTGAACTCAAGTGCATCGAAGGCTGGAGCCAGGTGCAGCACTGGGGTGGGGTGGCGTTCGCCGACTTCGTGAACCGGTACGGCCTGCCCACGGACCTGGCTTACGTCGGCATGGCAACGCCCGACCGGAAGTACTACGTCGGCCTCGACACGGCCAGCGCCCTGCACCCGCAAACGATGCTGGCCTACGAACTCAACGGCCAACCCCTCACCGACTTCCGCCACGGCGCGCCGCTGCGGCTCATCATTCCGGTGAAGTACGGCGTAAAAAACCTCAAGCGCATCGGTACGATTGCCTTCACCGACACCCGCCCCCGCGATTTCTGGGCCGAGCGGGGGTATGATTACTTCATTGGGTTGTGAGTGAGTAACTCCTCGTCGCTGTCATCCTGAGCTTGCGAAGGACCTTTCGCGGTAGTAACAAAGCAGGTTGAAGTTAACCGCGAAAGGTCCTTCGCAAGCTCAGGATGACAGCCTGGAAGTAATTCGTAAACAATTCATCATAACCAGTTTAAATATGAAAACGTCAATAATTCTTCTGCTCTTTGTTACGGGCCTCGGCCTACTCGGCATCGTCGCTTTCCGCACCGAAAAAACGCCCCTGGCGGGCTACGAACCCGTCGCCGTGGTCGAGCTTTTCACCTCGCAGGGCTGCTCCAGTTGCCCACCCGCCGACCGGCTGCTGACCCAAACCATCCACGCGGCGCAGGCTAAAAACCAGCCCGTTTTCGGGCTGTCGTACCACGTCGATTACTGGGATCACCTGGGGTGGAAAGACCCCTTCAGCAGTCCGCAGGCCACCGAACGGCAGCGAACCTACGTGCGCCGGATGCACCTCAACAGCCTCTACACCCCGCAGGCGGTCGTCAACGGGCAGCAGGAGTTTGTGGGTTCGAGCGCGGGCCGGATGCAGGCCAGCCTGAGCGCCGCGTTGGCTCAACCCGCCACGGTGCGCGTCGAGGCCGAAACCGCCGGGGGCACCGGGGCCACCGTGACGCTGAATTACCGGCTCACGGGCCAGATTGAGGGCGCCATGCTCCAGGCCGCGCTCATCAGCAAAAAGGGCGACAACGAAGTGCCGCGTGGCGAAAATGCGGGCACCCGCCTGTCGGCGGTCAATGCGGTGCGGGCCTTTCAAAGTCTCGCTAAACCGGGCACGTCAGGAAACCTGACCCTGACCGCGCCCGCCGGATTCGACCGGGCCAACGGGGCGGTGGTGCTGTTCGTGCAGGCGGCGGATGGCAGTGTACGGGGAGCGAGTCAGGTTTCTCTCTAAAAAAGACGGTAAACCGGAGGGGTCACGCTTCGACTTCGTTCAGCGTGACCCCTCCGGTTTACCGCGTTACAAACTCGTAAATCCACCCCGAAACCATCGCCATTGCTTCCGTAGCGGCTTTTTCATCCTTGAGGTCTTTCGACAACAACACCAGCACGTACTTCCGGCCGTCGGGCAGAAACACGATGCCCGAATCGTGCTGTACGCCGGTGATGCTGCCGGTTTTGTGGGCCACCTTCACGGTTTTGGGCAGTTTGGCCGGGATGAGGCTTTTGAAGTGCTGGTCGAGCAACACGCCCACCATCGCCCGCGAGGCCTCCGGGTTGACGACCTCTCCCTTCGCCAGTTTCTCGAAAATCAACATCAGGTCGTAGGCCGTCGTGGTGTTGTTAAGGCCCTGCCGGAAGGCCTTCGTGTCTTCCACGCCCCGGCGCACCTGAATGTCGTTCGCGCCCAATTCCCGTATCGTTTGCAGGACGGCCTTGGCGTCCACCAACTCGATTAGCAGGTTGGTCGCCAGGTTGCTGCTCCAGGTAATCATCGACTGCACCAGCGCCGAAATCGGCTGCTTCGTGCCGAGTTGGGCGTACCACTTTTTCTCGCTGTCGTCCTCGGCCCGGAGGCTGAACGGACTGCCGTCCACGATGCTGCTGAACGTGTTTTTGACCACCATCGAATCCGTCAGCGCAAACTTCCCCTGCGCCGCCTGCTTGTACACCTCGATGAGCACGGGCGTTTTCATCGTGCTGGCGGCGTGGAAGGTTTCCCGTTCCCGAATCAGCAATTCCTGCCCGGTGCGCAGCTCTTTGAAGGCCACGGCGAAGGTGCCGGGGTGTTTGGCGAGTTCGGTGGTGATGCGGTGGCGGAGAGAATCGAGGGATTGGGCGGGGGAGAAACACGGGATGGCGGCGACGCAGAAAAAAAGAAAAAGCGAGCGAAGTAACTGATTTTTTGAAGGGGGCATGGTGGCTTAAAGTTTCAGATTTGCTCCGACGAATTAGCCTTTCTTTTCATGGTGAGTGATGGCCCTTCTTCACCCACGACTTCAAACCCGAAACGCTTGTAAAGCCGCCGCGCCGGGTTGTCTGCTGATACACTGAGCGAAACCGGAGAATTGCCCCACCCTGAGGTGAAAAGTGTCTTGAGCAACTGGGTACCCAAGCCCTGACTTCGGTAGGCTGGTAAGACCGCCATCGAGAGTTCGGGCGTGGCATCATCCACGTATCCATAACCCCGTTTTTCGCCCGTCAGCAGGCGTAACCACACAGCGCCCACAAAAGAATTAGTTGCTGTTTCGTAAGCCAGAAAGCCCAAATCGCCCTGGCGTCCCCAGTCGTTCACGTAACGAGCCAACTCGGGAAGGAAAACTAGTTCAGGCGGTGGGTCCGGGTAACCCTCCGGAACGTGAATCGCGTGGTAGAGCATTTGCCATAAAAACGGCTCGTCGGTCAGCACGAGTGGGCGAATGGAATAACTCATTCAAAGATAGAAATACCCATTTTTAACAAATCTAAGCTAATTCCCCCCTGACTGCCTGAGACTTGGCTATTTTCTTTCTCCGCAACCACCACTCCACAAAAATCAAATTCGGCACCCAACACGCCCAGGCCACAATCGGGTACGCCACCGAAAACGGCAGGCGAAAGGCCGCGATTTCAATCGGTAAAATAATCCGCAGCGTCACCGCCGAGAGGGTCACGGCGTAGCTGCGGTACATCCAGGCTTCGTGGCTGCGCAGGTTCCGCTGCCGGATGGCCCGGTACGCCCGGAGGGTGGTGTAGAACCAGGCCGTCGCCAGGCCCATGAAACCCGTGGCCGCCACCCAACCCGTGCTGGCAAACCACGCGGCGCAAAACGCGCACACGCTCCCCGTCAGGATGGCGAACACGTACCCCTTGCCCAGATTCCGGTGCAACCGCACGCGGCGTTGGCGGAGTTGGCGCGAAAACTGGAACGGCCCCAGGGCCAACGCCGTAGCCCCCAGACCGACGTGGGTGAAGAAAACGACCCGCCAGAAGACGTTGCCGAGGGGTTTGTCCCTCAGAAAACCCGGTTGGTAGCCGGGCATAAAATAGGCCAGGGCGTACAGCGCCACGCCAAAAATGAAGAAGTAGGCCAGGCCGGTACCGAGCCGGTTGAGGAGCGTTTTCACGGGCAACAGGGGTTTGGACAAAGCTACTTTTTTTTGGGATAAATTACCCGCGCTGTCATCCTGAGCTTGCGAAGGACCTTTCGCGGTAGTAACAAAGCAGGTTGAAGTTAACCGCGAAAGGTCCTTCGCAAGCTCAGGATGACAGCATGGTATTTCACCCCAATGGCCCAACTTTTTAAGCCCCAGTCAACCGTTCTTTTTTCCGAAAAATCATGCTCGACTTCGCGACCCTTTCGCTCAACATCCCCGACACCACCAAGCCCCGCGTCGTCATCGTGGGCGGCGGGTTTGGGGGGCTCAACCTGGCTAAAAACCTGAACAACAAGGATTTCCAGGTGGTGTTATTCGACAAGCAGAATTACCACGGCTTCTGGCCGCTGCTCTACCAGGTGGCGACCGCCGGGCTGGAACCCGACGCCATCGCCGAGCCGCTGCGGAAGCTATTCGACGAGAAATACGAAGACTTCCACTTCCGACTCGTGCGCGTGACGGGCCTGGACCCGGCCCGGAAAACCGTGCAGACGCTCATCGGCGAGCTGCGCTACGATTACCTCGTGATTGCCGCCGGGTCGAAGTCCAATTTTTTCGGGAATGAACAAATCAAGGCCCATGCGTTTCCGCTCAAAACCATCCCGGAGGCGCTGAATTTGCGGAGTCAGTTGCTGCAAAGCTTCGAGCAGGCCAACCTCACCAACGACCCCGAACTGCGCCAGGCCCTGCTCAATTTCGTCATCGTGGGCGGCGGACCGACGGGCGTAGAACTGGCCGGGTCGCTGGCCGAAATGCGCAAGCACGTGCTGCCCAACGACTATCCCGGCCTGGATTTCTCGAAAATGAACCTCTACCTCGTCGAGGGCCTCGACCGGGTGCTGCCGCCGATGTCACCCGAATCGGGGCAGACGGCGCGGCGGTATCTGGAAAACATGGGGGTCGTGATCAAGCTGAAAACGATGGTAGAAGCCTACGACGGCGAAACGGTGACGTTCAAAGGCGGTGAACAGATTCGTACCCAGACGCTGGTTTGGGCCGCCGGGGTGTCGGGGGCGCTCATCGACGGGATTCCGAAGGAGGTCGTTGAAAAAGGCAAGGTATTGGTCAACCGCTTCAGCCAGGTGCAGGGCCTGGAAGCCGTTTTTGCCATTGGCGACCTGGCGCTGATGAAAACCGAAAAGTACCCCAACGGCCACCCCGGCGTGGCGCAGCCGGCCATTCAGCAGGGGCAGCATTTAGCCAAAAACCTGGAGCGTCTGCGCCGTCAGCACGACCCCGAACCCTTCGAGTACTTCGACAAAGGCTCGCTTGCCATCGTGGGCCGCAGCCGGGCCGTGGCCGATTTGCCCAAAAACCTGCACCTGACCGGCTTCGTGGCCTGGATGGCTTGGCTGTTCGTCCACATTTTTTACCTCATCGGTTTCCGCAGCAAACTGGTTGTGCTGAGCAACTGGATGTACCGCTTTTTCACCTACGAGCGCGGCACGCGCCTCATCATCCGGCCCTTCGTGCGGAAGGGGGATACGCAGGCGGAGGAGTTTGTGGTGAAGAATGAGATGGGGTAGGAAAATTTCCCCTCCTTGATAAAGGAGGGGTGGCCTTTAGGCCGGGGTGGTTGGGTTGCCCGCCAAGTACTTCCATCTTCCACCGAACCACCCCGCCCCTACGGGGCACCCCTCCTTTATCAAGGAGGGGAATCGTGGTTGCTTACCGATTAAACGGAAATTCATTGACCCAGCGAAAGCCCCGGCTGGTCAGCAAAAATTGCTCGACTGGTTGGGCGTGTAGGCGCAAAAACAGCGAATCCCGGCGGTAGCCGCTGCCGCGCAACACGAGCGTGCCGGAGTCGGGGCGGACGTAAGTAAACGTGTACCGCCGCAGGGTATCGTCGCGATTGGTGAGGAGGAGGCTGCGTTTTGCCGGGTCGAGTTTCAGGTTGTAGCGTTGCAGCGTGTCGTTCATCATCCGCACGTTGGCGAAGCGGCTACTGCCAATCACCAGCTTGCGCCAGCGGGTGGTGTCGGTGGTCAGGGGCGCGAGCGTGTCGGCATTGACGGCGAAGGTCTGCACGTCGTAGTACCCGTAAAGCGGCGGTTTGGGGGCCGCGTCGCCGTACTGCCGGGCGTTTTCAAAGCCCTGGTTTACGTTGGTGTACAGATTTCCCCCGATAAAAATCCCCTTCACGACCCAGCCCGCGATGCGCCAGCGGCGATCCTTGAAAAACGGCGCGTGGTTGGCCTTCGCGACCGGGCGATTGAGGAAAAACAGGTTGAGTAAACGCCGCCCGTCGAGCGCCGCCAGGAAGAGCGCCATCAGGAGCAGATTCGACGAAAACAACTTCACCGGCACGTCGTAAAACAGGTTGATTGCCAGAATGTTGGCGCTCGTTCCGGCCAGCACCAGCGCCCCTAGCGTGGTGGTGCGCCTAAACAGGAGCAAGGCCGCCCCGCCCACCTCGGCCAGCCCCATAAACCAGTTGTAGCCCAGCGAAAACCCCAGGAAAGTCCAGGCCAGGCCCATCGGCGAGGAGTCGCCGTAGGGTTGCAGCAGGCGGCGGAGGTCGGGGTAGGGAAACTGCGTTTTGAACACCTTCGCGAAGCCATAACTGAACATCACGAAGGCCAGGTAGTACCGAACCAGCACGGTGAGCCAGTACAGCAGCACGTTGTAGTTGGCCCGCCGCCGGTCGAGTACCGACCACACGACCGTGGCTATCCAGGCCAAAACGACCATGCACCCCACCAGCACGTAGTCGTAGGTGGTGTCGCCGCTGCCGTTGGTGAAGGTGGTGATGGGCTGCGGAAGCTGGAGCAGGTGCGCCCCTACCCAGGGAATCAGGGCGTGCCAGAGGCCGTCGACGAAGGGGAGCGTGTACAGCACGAAGTAGCCGAAGAAGAACCGGAAGGCGATTTTCTGCGGGCCGCTCCAAACCGGGGCGGGGGAAAGGGTAGCCGTTGGTTGCATAGAAAAAAGGGGAAGGAATTGGCGGAAAAATACGGGATATTTTACGGGAACCTCATCTGTTTTCTCGAACTCCGTTTGTACTTAAGGGTTCAAACGGGGGTCACCCTGAGCGGAGTCGAAGGGTGTGCGGCTGGTCAGCGTTGGCCCACCGCACACCCTTCGACTCCGCTCAGGGTGACCCCCGCGTTTCGGACAAAACATTCCTCCTTGAAAACTAACCCCATTTTTGGCTATTTTTCCCCCATGAAAAAATCCCTACCCCTCCTGCTCTTTCTGTTGCCCCTGGCGCTGCTCGCCCAAACCGGCACCGACCGCGTGCTGGTGAGCGATTTGGCGAAAATCAAAACCGTGCAGGCCATCGCCTTCTCGCCCGACGGGCAGCGGGCCGTGTACGCCGTACAGGGCCTCGAACCCCACGAGACCGACAAGCTCGATTACGAGTACCGCACCCACCTCTGGCTGACCGATTTCAACAACCCGCCGCGCCAACTCACGCGGGGCAAGGAAAGCGTGAGCAAGGGGCTTTGGGCCGACAACAACTCGCTGGTTTTTACCCGCACGGTGAAAGAAAAATCCCAGCTTTTCCTGCTCCGGCTCGACGGGGGCGAACCCCAACAACTCACCGACTGGAAGTACGGGGCCAGCAACCCGGTGCTCTCGCCCGACGGCACGAAGGTGGTGTTTTCGGTGAGCCTGCCGCAGGCCGACTTGCTGACCGATTCGCTCTTCAACCCCAACAAGGCCGTGCCGACCTGGCCGACGGAAAAACCGGGTTTTGCCAGCAACGATTTTTTAAGGGTTGACAAAAAAATAAAGGCGAATCCCGACGGCTCGCTGGCCGAAATCCGCGCGTACCTCGACCAGGACGTGGTCGACAAAAAAGCGAAGGTGTTCAACCGGCTCAATTTTCAGGGCGAATCCACGACCCAGCCGGATTTTAGTTTCAGCCACCTGGTCATCCTGAACCTGGTGGAGGGGGCCAAACCCCGGTTGTTGACTACGGGTTTTCAGAGTTACGGCGGCGTAGCCTGGGCCGACAACCGGCACCTGATGTACAGCACCGGCCTCAACCCCGACCAGCACCCCGACCGCGAACTCGAAGCGGGCCTCGTCATTGCCCGGCTCAACGCCGTCAACGCCATCGAGTCGGACTACGCGCTCAACGAACTCCAACGCCGCCAAGCCAGGGCAACGGCCCCGACGCCCTCGCCCGACGGCAAGTGGCTGGCCTGGCTGACTTCGCCCTCCGAAGGCGTGAATTTCCCGAAACTGATGCTGGCCGAATTGAAGTTGAGCAACTCCGGCCCGCCTACCTTGCGCAACGCGGCGGAGGTGGATTTCGACCGCTCGCCGGGTAACCTCACCTGGGCCAAAGACAGCCGTGCGCTCTACTTCACGGCTGCTTCCAACGGCGGCGTGCCGCTGCACCGGCTCGAAACCAAAAGCCGGAAACTGGAGCGCCTGACCGACTTCGACAGCGGCGTGGGCGATTTCGACCTGACCAACAATCGGCTCTTGTTTGCTAAAACCGAAGTAGCCAACCCCTCCGAACTATACGCCGCCGATTTGAGCGCCAAAAAACAAACCCGCCTGAGCAGCCACAACCTCGACTGGCTCAAAAACAAAGCCCTGAGTTTTCCGGAAAAATACCTGCTCGCCAACGACAAAGGCCAGACGGTGGAGTACTGGATCATGAAACCAACGACGGTGGACGCCGGGAAAAAATACCCGCTCGTGCTCAACATGCACGGCGGCCCTACGGCCATGTGGGGGCCGGGCGAAGCCTCGATGTGGCACGAATTCCAGTTTTTGTGCGGCAAAGGCTACGGCAGCGTGTACGCTAACCCGCGCGGGTCGGGGGGCTACGGACTGGAGTTTCAGCGGGCCAACATCAAGGATTGGGGCACCGGCCCGGCCTCCGACGTGCTGGCCGCCGCCAGTGCCGCCGCCCGCGAACCCTGGGTGGACACGAGTCGGCAAGTCATCACGGGCGGCTCCTACGCGGGCTACCTCACGGCCTGGATTGTGGCCCACGACCACCGCTTCAAGGCCGCCTTCGCCCAGCGCGGCGTGTACGACCTGACCACGTTTTTGGGCGAAGGCAACGCCTGGCGGCTCATTCCGGGCTATTTTCAGTACCCCTGGCTCGACGGGCAGGAACACGTGCTGACGGGCAATTCGCCCTACAGTTTCGTGCAAAACATCCGCACGCCGCTGCTCATCAAGCACGGCGAAAACGACCTGCGCACCGGCCCGATTCAGAGTGAAATGATGTACAAGAGTTTGAAGATTTTGAACCGCCCCGTGGAGTACGTACGGATACCGGGGGCCACCCACGAACTTTCGCGCAGCGGCAATCCCCGTCAGCGCATCGACCGGATGCTGCGGATTTACGAGTTTTTTGAGCGGTACGTGGGCGGGGGGAAAGATGTAAGGTAAGAATTCCCCCTTTCAAGGGGGCGCGGTAGGCAGTGCGGTAGGAGGGGGATGTCCGCGCGCGTCCGGCCAACATCCCCCTGCCGCCGCACCACCTTACGCACCCCCCTTCAAAGGGGGAATTTACTTCCCAAACAACCGCGCCCAGAAGCCTTTGGCCTTGGTTTTCACGACGGCTACCTGTTCGACGGCTTCTTCTTTCAGGTCTTCTAATTTTTCCCCGGCAGCAGCGAATTGCTCGCTGGCTTCGGCCTTCAATTCCTCGAATTTTTCGGCAGCTTCGGTTTTTACTTCTTCAAATTTCTCCTGCGCCACAGCCAGTTGCTCTTTGGCTTCGGCTTTCAACTCGGCGATGCTCTCGGCGGCATCGGCTTTAATTTCGGCCACTTTCGCCCCCACATCCCCGTCGCTGAGGTCGGCGATTTTGGCGTTGGTGGCGGCTTTTACTTCCTCGAATTTCTCGGAAGCAGCTTCCTGCAACTCGCTTAGTTTTTCGGCGGTCGCGTCGCTGATTTCTTCGAGTTTCGCAGCCGCTTTCGTTGAGATTTCGGCGGCTTTTTCGGCCACGTCCACGCCGGTTAGGTCTTCGACCTTGTCGTTGGCGGCGGTGGCCAAGGCCTCAATTTTTTCGACGGCGGTGTCTTTCAGTTCTTCCAACTTGCTTTCGGCCTTCACCTGAACTTCCTCGACTTTCGCCTCTGCTTTCACACTGGGCGTAGCGGGTTTGGGTGCGGGGGATGTTGGTGCGGAAGCTTTCGGAGCAGGTGCGGGTTTTTTGTTCGTCTTCGCCATTGGGGTAGGGTGGTTAGCAGGGATTGTTTTACAAAGAAGAATTATTCCGGTTAACAAACCAATGCAATGGCTTATTTTTCAAGTGCTTCTTGCCCTGTCATCCTGAGCTTGCGAAGGACCTTTCGAGGTAGGTAGCCAACTACTCGGTTGATAACCTCGAAAGGTCCTTCGCAAGCTCAGGATGACAGACAGGAAGATCAGGCCAACCTTCTTTGAATCAACCGCCTCACCAACTCGTAAAACAAACTCGGTTTGAGCGTGCGCCAGTTGGCGATGTCGTTGAGCGTACCGCCGGAGTTGATGTAGTTGTCGATGTGGTAGCGACGCCACTCGGTTTCGACGAATGCGCGGAAATTGACTCCCGCAATCCAGCCTTCTTCCACCTCTTCGAACCACTCGGCGTAGTATTCGTCGTCGGAGCCGTGGAAGTTGAGGATGTTTTCGCCAATCAAAATGTACTGGTTAATGCCCTCGTGCGTGAGCACGTCAATCACGTTGCGCTTGAGGTGCATCACGTCGTTGTGCAGCGTGTCGTTCCACTCGCCGAACAACTCGATGACCGCGTAGCGCCGGTCGTAGTCGGCGTAGAGAATCTTGCAGTACAGCGTTTCGGAGCCAATTTCGTCCCACGACGGGTGGATGTAGTAGCCGTAGATGTCGTTTTCGTACTGCTGGAAATTATACTCCCGCCCAAAAAACGGCGAACGCTCGTCTTCGTCGGCGGTGTAGCGGTCTTCCCAACCAAAAAAGGGTTCGATGTCCTGCATATTCTGGTTTGATGTGGTTTGATTTGTTTATATATGGTTTATATTCAGATGTTTACAAAAAGATAAATTTGTATGAGTTCACGCGAAATCGTAAATTGTTGTCCTGATACCGACTTAAAACACACCCCAAAATGGCTTCCGTGAAGGTAGTTCTCCGCAAAAATGCCAAAGCCCACGGTACCTATCCCCTGGCCCTACCTCCTACGTCTACGGAAACCTCCTACATCTACCTGGGGTATTCCCTCCGGCTTGCCGATTGGGACGCCAACGCCCAACGGGTCAAAAAGTCGTACCCAAATGCCACGCGGTACAACCAGTTTCTGGCCAAGAAACTGGTTGAATTTACCGAGAAACTGCTGGAAATGGAAACCAACCACACCGACACGTCTTCGCGGGCGATCCGAAGCACGTCGGTCTCGGCCCGAAAGAGTACCTTTTTCAACCAGGCTAAGGCGTATTGTGAACACCTGGAAAAAACGGGCAAGTTCAACCAACTCTCTTCCGACGCCTCGCACGTCAAGCACTTCAAAGAATTCCTGAAAGGCGCTGACATTCACTTCGCCGAAATCACACCCGCCCTGCTGAAAAAATTCATCGCTCACCTCAAATCCACGCGCACCATCACCGAGCGGACGGTGGCCAACCAGGAGCGCGGCAAAAAAAGCCCCGCCCGATTAAGTCGGGCGGGGCTTCCTCTTCGAAGACACTCATTCAGTAGCCCGGATTTTGGTACATCCGCTCGGGGTTAAGTTTTACTTCATCAAGTGGAATGGGGTAATAGTAGTCTTTCGGACCAAAATTAATGAGCCGCGCCGCACCGAAGTCCGCCTGGGCTTTGGACCCGACGTACGCCACCAATTCAACGGGGGTGAACGTGCGGAGGAGATCGTACCAGCGGTGGTTCTCAAAGGCCAGTTCCACCCGACGCTCATGCAGAATCGCCAGTTTCAGCGTCGGGTATTTCGTACTGTAGGATGGGTTGAGGCGGGCCACGGCGTAGAGCGGCAATTTGGCTCGCTCGCGCACCTGATCGAGAAAACCGATGGCGGTGGTTTCGTCGCCGAGGTACACGTTTACTTCGGCCAGCAGGAGGATCACGTCGGCGTAGCGCAGCAGAATCCAGTCGTTGCCGCCGTACCCCAGCGTACCGGCGGCCGGGCTGGGGTCGCGGAATTTAGCGATGAACCAATCCCTGACGTTGGCCGCGTTGGCGTATTTAATGGAAAAATCCTTCCGTACATCATTCTCCTCGTAGTCTTTTACCAAGTCAGGCGTCACGTTCCCGCCCGCGCCGGTGTTGGGCCGCAGCGAATTGACGGTTTCGCCCTGCGCCTGGTTGCTGGCGGCGATGCCCGAGGCGAAGTTGGCGTCGCCCTGCCGGTACACGATCTGGAAGATGATTTCGGGATTGGTCGATTTCTTGGCCACGTCGAACACGTCGGCGTAGGGAATTTCCTTGAGCAACCCAAAGCTGCGCATGCCGTAGGCGGTGGTCAGGGCCGCTTTGGCGGCGTTGAGGTTGGCCGTGCGGGTGGCCGCGTCGAGGGTGGTGGCCATGGTCAGGTACACCTGGCCGAGCAGGGCGTTGGCGGCAGCCTTCGACACCCGGCCCTTGCCCGTAAGCGGTTGCAGGGTGGGCAGGGGGCTGGCGGCGGCTTCCTGCAAATCGGCCACGATTTGGGCGTAAACGGTTTCGCGTTTCTCGCGGAAGGTGCTGGCCTGGACCTCCTCGGCGGTGTTGAGCGGCCTGGTAACTAAGGGTACATCGCCAAACTTCCGCACGAGGTGAAAGTACACCAGCGCCCGCAGGAATTTGGCCTCGGCGGCGTACTGCTTTTTCAAATCGGCGTTTGCTGCGGTGAACGTTACCGTTTCCATCCCGGCGAGCACCTGGTTGGCCCGCGTGATGGTCTGGTACAGGACGCCCCAGTGACTTCGGAGGTAGGAATTGCTTGGCAGCAATGAAAAATCGTTGAACTGAAATGGCTCCCCAGCGTTCGACTGGGTGTCGTTGCGGCCCGTGTTGTCGGAGCGCTCTTCGCTGTAAAGGCCACTGCCTTCGGCCAGGCCGTTGTTGTTGCGCAGCGACTGGTACACGCCGTTCAGCCCAAGCAACACATCGTTCTCAGTTTGGTAAAACGTGGCGGAAGCAATGGCATTGGGGTCGGTCTGGACCAGAAACGGATCGGCTTTGCAGCCTGCCAGGAGCAACAGCCCCCAGAGGACGCGCGTGGGTTTGGTCATGGTATTGGATCGTTAGGCCCTGCCTGCGAGGCAGGGTACTTTTCAAAACGTGAGTTTCGCGCCTACGTAGTAGCCCCGGGCCAGGGGATAATTGCCGTAATCGACACCCGGGGTCAGGTTTGCGCCGTTGTTGTAGTCTACTTCGGGGTTGTAGCCCTTGTACTTGGTCAGGGTGAAAACGTTGTCGCTGGCCACGTACACCCGGGCGTTGCTCAAAAATTTGCCGCCCCCCAGCCACTTGGCGGGCAGCGTGTAGCCGAGGGTGATGTTGGTGCAGCGGAAGTACGAGCCGGGTTGCAGGTAAAAACTCGACAGGCGGGTGCTGTTGCTCTGGGTGCCGCCCCGGGCGGCCCGGTACACCGACCCGTCGCCCGACTCGGATTCGGAGCGGTAGCGGTCGGCCACCACGGAATACTGGTTGCCCGAGGCTTCCAGGTTGAAGAGGTAGTAATCCTGCCCGTCGAGGATCTGGCTGCCGTAAATGCCATTAAACGAACTGCTCAAATCGAAGCCCCGGTAGCTGGCCGTGAGCGACAGGCCGTAAATGAACTTTGGGTACGGACTGCCGATGACGGTCTTGTCGGCGTCGGTTACCACCCCGTCGCCGTTGACGTCCTCGAAGTACAAGTCGCCGGGCCGGAGCGGATTGCTCGAGGCCGTCGAGCGGGGCGGGCCTTTGATGACGTACCCTTTGGGAAACGATTGGGTGGCCGCGTTGTAGACGGCGTTGTCGGCGGCCAGGTTTTCCAGGTCGCTTTCGCGCACCATGCCCTTCACCCGAAAGCCGTAAAACATGCCGATGGGCTGCCCCTCCTGGGTGACGTGCGTGATGTAGGTGCGCTCGGCCCCGATGGAAAAGATGGTGTTGGCCCCGCCCATGTTGAGTACTTTGTTGCGGTTCAGCCCGATGTTGCCGCTCAGGTTTACCTTCAGGTCGCGGGTGGCAATGACCCGGCCGTCGAGTTGCAGGTCGAAGCCCTGGTTTTGCACCCGCGAGTCGCGCAGGTTGGTCAAAATACTGGTCGAACCGGCGATAGCCGAGATGGGCTGGTTGAAGAGGAGGTTGAACGAGCGGCTGAGGTAGTAGTTGACGAGCACCGACAGCCGGTTGTTGAGCAGCCCGGCATCCAGCCCGAGGTTGTACTGCGAGGTCGATTCCCAGCCGATGCGCTGGTCTTTGATGGCCCCGGCCCAGGCCGCCGTGTTGATGGTGCTGGTACCAAACACCACCCCGCTGGGGTTGGCCATCGTTTGCAGGTAGTTGTAATTCCCGGCGATGTTGTTGGTGCCACTCAGTCCCCAGCTCGCCCGCAGTTTCAGGGTTGAAGCGGCCCCGAGCCAATCGCCGTAGAACGCTTCGCGCGAAAGGTCCCAGCCCGCCGAGACGGACGGAAACGTCCCCCAGCGGTTGAGCGGCCCGAACCGGCTCGACCCATCGCGACGGATGGAGGCCGTCAGGAAGTACCGCTCGTCGAAGTTGTAAGCCACCCGCGCCAGGTACGACAGCAGCGTGTTGGTGGTCTTGAAAGTACCACCCGCGTTGAGGAAGAAGTTGGTGGGGTCGGCCCCGCGCGCGGTGATTTCTTCGATGCGGTCGTTTTGCAACCCGTTGGCCGATACGCTCACCTGGTCGGCGTCGAAGCGCTGGGCGGTGTAGCCCGCCAGGGCGTTGAGGCTGTGGCGGCCAAACTGCCGGGTGTACGTGGTGGTCAGCTCGGCCAGCCGGTCCATCTGGGTCAGGTTCTGGGCCGTCACCGTGGCGGCGGCAATGGCCTGGGCCGAGCCGGGCGGGTTGGCCCCGCTGCTCAGGCTGGTGGGGTAGTAGAAATCGTACTTTTCCGAGTAGGTCTGCATCCCCAGGTTGAGTTTGGCCTGCCAGCCCGGCAGCAGGTCGTAGCTCACGCTGCCATTGTAGGTGCCCCGCAGCCCCCGTCGCCCGATGTGTACCTCGGTGGCCAGTGCCACCGGATTTTCAATGCTCTGGTAGCCGTAGAGGGGCTGCTGGGCGGCGGCTTCGTTCTTGCGCAGGGAGCCGTCGTCGTTGTAAGCCCGGAAAAACGGGGGGTAAATCAGCGCGCCCAGAATAGGCCCCTGGTTGAAACGCCCCTCGCGTACCTCGCGGTTTTGGGTGTGGGTCACGGCCAGGTTGGCCGCCACCCGCAGGCGGGGGTTAAGCTGCCCGTCAATGTTGGCGCGCACGTTGATGCGCTCCTGCCTGGTGCTGCGGATAATCCCCGGCTGGCCCTGGTAGCCCCCGCTGATGGCGTAGCGCGTGCCGGCGGTGCCGCCCGAAAACGACAGGTTGTGGCGCTGCACGAGCGCGTTTTGGTACAACTCATCCTGCCAGTCGGTGTTGACGGTCGGGGCGATGAGTTTCTGCGAGGCAAAATCGTAGAACTCGGCCGGAATGCTCACCGCACTGGCGTTGCCGACGTTGGCGATGCGGGTGGCGTTGGGGTCCGAGAAATTGGCGCCGGAAAAGGGTTTGCCCGCGTTCTGCATCAGGTCGCGGTAGGTGTTGTTGCGGGCGTCGATAAGCAGTTGGGCAAACTCCGTGGCGTTGAGCAATTCTACCTTTTTAGCCAGTTGGTTGACGCCGTACTGCACGTCGTACTCAAACCGGCCCTTGCCTTCCTTGCCGCGCTTGGTCGTGATGAGCACCACGCCCCCGGCCGCCCGTGAGCCATAGATGGCCGCCGAGGCGGCGTCTTTGAGGATGTCAATGCTCTCGATGTCGTTGGGGTTGATGAACAGGTCCGTGACCGGGTAGCCATCGATGACGTACAGCGGGTCGGAGTTGGCGTTGATGGACCCCACGCCCCGCACTCGAATCTTGGTGCTCACGTAGGGCGCGCCGCTCACCTGCGCCACCTGCACCCCGGCCACCTTGCCCACCAGCGACTGGCCTAACGTGGGTGTGGTGAGGTTGAGTTCGCCCGCTTTCAGGCTGGAAATCGAGCCGGTTACGTCGCTCTTGCGAAAGGTCTGGTAGCCCACGGCCACTACTTCGTTGAGTTGCTGGGCACCCGGTACCAATTGCACGTCGAGCGTCGTCTGGTTGCCCACCACGATTTCCTTCACCTCGTAACCGATGAACGAAAACACGAGCGTGACCCCAGGGGCGGCCTCGAAAACAAACCGCCCGTTGGCATCCGTGACGGTGCCGCGTTGGGTGGCTTTCTCGACGATGGTGACGCCCACGAGGGGTTCGTTGGCCTCGTCGGTGACGAGACCCGTCAGGCGCACCCGTTCGGCGCGGGCGGCAGTCAGGCTCAGGCCGCCTGCAAGCAGAAAAAGTAGGAACTGTTTCATGGCGTTTTACGGGTTTGTTGAATGCG
The DNA here is from genome assembly GCA_964244295.1 of uncultured Cytophagales bacterium. GTDB lineage: Bacteria > Bacteroidota > Bacteroidia > Cytophagales > Spirosomataceae > JAJAZB01. Next base: position 52,562 of record CAXTIG010000038.1, on the reverse strand, counting down.
TTTTTACCAGCTTACCTGCACCAGATTCACGTTTTGCTTCCGCGACGACGATACGGCTACGCCCCGTTCGGGGCCTCCGAGCAGGGTAAATCCTTCGAGTTCGTCGGCTCGGTCGAGGTCCACCGTCTTCAGCACCACGGCCTGACCCGTTTCCACCGATTTTGGAAAGTCCAGAAACGTGAATCGCCAACGCCGCCCTTCGATCTGATTTTGAATCAGCACCAGCACGTTTTTTTCGGGAATCCAGTGGAGGTTCTGCACCCAGGGACCGCAGGTGAATTTTTTGACGAGTACGCCCGGTTCGCTGGTTTTTTTGGCTTGGGCCAGGCGCTGCGGGTCGTAGAGACGCACTTCGTTGCGGACGGGGCCGTAGTCGGCGGTGGCTACGTAGTCCTGGTTTTGGTAGCGCACGTATTCGGGCCGGGTGCCCTGCACGCAGGTGTCGTCGTCGATGATGGCCAGCAGGTTGCCGTCGAGGGTTTTGGTGCGCTGCAACCCTTCCCAGTCCACGTGGTAAAGCACGGCCCGCCACCGGGTGCCTTCGGGATTCAGGCGGATGCTGTTGCCGATGAAGGTGGGGCCGTGGCCTGAGTGGGCAATGCCAGTAGGGTGGTTGATGAGGTCCTGCCCCTGCTGAGTGAGTTTGACCTCCGAGCCGGACACGTACCGCATCGAGTCACCGGCCAGGGTGTAGGCCCGAATCACGCCTACCTCGCGGTCGCCGTAGAGGTACACGCGCCCGTCGAGGTAACTGACGCCCTGGCAAGCGCCGAGCGAGTCGAGCGTCAGGGGGCGGGTAATGACCGTATCGATGCCGCCGGCCCAGCCGACAATCCCTGCCAACGCAGTCAATAAGACCAATTCTTTCATAGCACGCAGAACTTTCTTGTTTTAAAAAATCTGATCATCAACGTTTTATTTTTTTAGAGTACCCGAGCGAACGCACGCTGATCGGGCGGCATTACGGATCAAGGGGTTCGTTTGGGTTAACCTGAAGGGCCACGGGCAACGGGTAAAATTCCCCTTCGGTGGCCGTCAGGCGTTTTCCTTTTCGAAAGGGCACCAGCTTTAACTCGCGCAGACAGCGCTGGTCGAAGGCCTCGCTCATGACCAGGTCGATGTGACTGGACGCCGAGGAAACCACGCAGGGTTTGTCGGTCGGCAAGCCGTTGTGGTACAGCAACCGCACGGTGTTCCGAAGGTTGGTGGTGGTATGCCGGGCGTGGGGTTCCATCAGAATCGCGTCGGCTGGAACGTGCAGGGTCTCAATCAGGTAGCGTTTCATTTCCTCGGCTTCGCAGTACGTCGTTTTGTACGGATGCACGCGGCCGCCCGACACGACCAGCAACGGGGCCAGCCCTTCGCGGTAGCGCGTAGCGGCCATGCGAAGCCGTAGCATGGCCTCGCCGCTGAGCGCCGTGGTGCGGTCCGTCGGGCCAGAGCCGAGCACCAGAATCAGCGGGTAAGGATACCGCGCCCAGTTCAGGGTACGGGCTTTGGCGAGGGTTTCGCGGTTGACGGTTTCGGCCAGAGGTTCAAAATCGGCGGCCTGTTGGCGGCCATTGACTTCCAGAAACCGCAGGGCCGCCGTGAGCGACGGTTCGAAGAACAACGTGGCGGGTTTTAGCTCCGCGCTGAGGGTTTCGAGGGCGGTTTTCAAAAACCCCGCGTAGCGCCGGTCGCTGGTGGTATAGCTGATCGAATCGATAGCGGGGTAGTTGGGCTTTCGTCCATTGGCGTACACCTCAAGGGCGTAGTTGACGCCCCGCGCGTCCTGCTCCCAGGCCCGGAGCAGCAGTTCCTTCGTGGATAGGTTGCTCAGCAAGTGGTAACAGCCCGATGGCCGGAGGTGCTCCGTGACCAGTTTATCCAGCGCATTCCCGGGGGCGTAGAGCGCGGCCAGGCGATGGCTCACGAGGGCCAGTTCAGCCTCGCTGAAGAGCAGGTATCGGGTGTAGCAACCAGGATCGGTGCCGCAACGAATGGGCACCTGAGCGAGTGAGTCACGCTTGGCGCGGACGAGCCGGGTCAGGTCCGGATCCCGTTCCAGCAAATCCCGGACGGGTTTCAATTGCCCGAAGAGCGTGAGCAGGGGATAATTTTTACGCTGAATGTAGCCGGGGTCAGCCCAGCGTGGCTGGGAAGTAACCGGTAAACCGTCTTGATGGCCCCGCACCACGGGAGGTTGCTGGGCGGAGCCGTTCAGCAGGTGTATCCAAAAGCAGCAAGTCAGTACGCCTCGATTCATGGTCAACAACGAACGATTCGCCAAAGGAACCCTACGCGTGTTACCTCAATGCGTACCCAATGTTAAAATATTGAGATGGGCGGATGGCCCGCTCGGGGAAGGGAGGCTCGCATTGCATTCAATGGACCTGATTAGCTGTGGTGAGATACCTTAAGTCTACTGCATACGTAAGGATGGCCGCAGCAGCGGACTTGACGATTTAGGCTTCGAAGGAGCATTGCTTTTTCCTCTTTGCTGCGGGGTGCCATGAAACGTAACGGCTTGTTCCCTTTTGCACTGGCCCGCTTGCAGGGAAATTCATTAGCTGCGTTCTGACCCCTGCGCGACTGAACGGCTCGACCTTTGAAAGGTCGTTGCTGTATTATCAATCCATTAAGAGTGCCGTTTTCAACTTAATAATGGATAGGCAATTTCTACTTTTAGGGCATTAAACTGACTACATCCACTCCCTGGCTAATTTGTTTGATCCAAACTACCCACCAAGGGATGGCTAACCTAACTGGTTAGTAGGTTCCCGAGTGCCGTACCGTATCTATTAAGGCCAGTCCAGTATTTTTCTGAAAAAAGGAATGTACAAACCCGTTTTGTCAGCGCTGCTGTTGTGGTTTAGCCAGGGTTCGATGGCCAGCGCCCAGTCTGAAAGAATCCGAATTCATTCCCCGGCTCAAGCGCACTCGCATACCGATTACGAGCAAACCATTCCCTTCTGGAAGGCCTACGATCAGCAGTTTGGTTCGATGGAAGCGGACGTAGTTGCGCGGGATGGAACGCTTTACGTCGCCCGGGACCCGGCCGGTGTCACGCCCACCCGGACATTGGAAGCCCTGTACATTACCCCCATCGTTGAAAAAATACGAGCCAACAAGGGTAAGTTATACGCCGACGCGGAGTACGGGCTGCAATGGGTGATCGACTTAAAAACGCCCGCCGCCGTCGCGTTACCCCTGCTGATCCGTTCGCTACAGGCGTACCCCGCTGTTTTTGGTCCGGGTGGTCCGGTGCAGGTTGTCGTGAGTGGTCCTGTTCCGGCCCCCGACCAGTTGGCCGATTACCCCCACTGGATTCAGTTCGACGGTCGGCCCGAAGTTACCTACACGCCCGACCAGTTGGCGCGTATCGGCCTGATGAGCCAGGACTTCACCACGTATACGCGCTGGAACGGAAAAGGACTGATTGTCAAAAAAGAGCGGGAAAGGCTTCAGCAGGTTATCCAGCAGGTGCACCAGCAGGGCAAAAAGATCCGATTCTGGGCCACCCCCGATAACGTAAACACCTGGAAAGCCCTGATGAACCTGGGCGTTGACTACATCAATACCGATCAGGTAGCGGGGCTTGGGCAGTTTCTACGCCAACGCCCAACGGCCGAATACCAGCATCCCGCCCCCCACCTCCTCTACCAGCCCACGTACCGCAACAACGACACCCGCAGCCGCGTCCGGAACGTCATTCTGCTGATTGGCGATGGGATGGGGCTGGCCCAGATCTACGCGGGACTGACCGCAAACCGGGGTGCCCTGAACCTGACTAAACTCCTCAACCTCGGCTTTTCAAAAACCAGCGCGGCCGATACCTACATCACCGATTCGGCGGCCGGGGGAACGGCGATGGCGACCGGGCAAAAAACGAACAACCGGGCCATCGGGGTTGACCCGGCGGGGGGATCGGTACCGGCGATCCCGACCCTCATCCGGAAATGGAACATGGCGAGTGGGCTGATTTCAGCGGGGGCGATCACCGATGCCACCCCGGCTGCTTTTTACGCCCACCAGCCCGACCGGATGTTTGAACGGGAAATTGCCCACGATTTTCTGCGTAACCCGGTCGACATCCTCATCGGGGGTGGTTATCGGTATTTTAAGGAAGAGAACGTACTCGATACGCTTCGCCAGCGGGGGTACCAGATCGGCACCGCGTTTGGGCAACTGGCCAGCCTGAAACGCCCCTTCGTGCTCCTCGACGACCAGGCCGTCGTGGCCATGAGCAAAGGACGGAACGACTTCCTGGCCAGAAGCCTGCAAAAAACGCTGACCGACCTGCAAACCAACAGACCGGGTTTTTTCGTGATGGCCGAGGGGGCTCAGATTGACTACGGTGGCCATGCGAACGACCTGCGCTACGTCGTGCAGGAGATGCTGGACTTCGACCGGACGATTGGCGAGGCCCTCCGGTTTGCCGACTCCAACGGCGAAACCCTGGTCATCATCACCGCTGACCACGAAACGGGTGGACTCAGCTTGCTGGATGGTGATCTCCGGCGGGGCTATGTCGATGGACACTTCAGCACCAATGATCACACGGGCGTCATGGTGCCGGTTTTTGCGTACGGCCCGCACTCCCTGGATTTTCGGGGGGTGTACGAAAACACCGAGATTCAACGAAAAATCATGGCGATTTTGCAGCAATACCAGTCGGCTACTCCACCGAACGCCCACTAATCCCATCCCATGAAACCGCTTCTCTTCGCCGTAGGCACTGCTCTGGGGGTATGCCCGGCTCAGGCGCAGACCCACCGGGACTATCCACCATCGGCGTATCCGGACCGGGTTATTCTGGGCTGGCAGGCCCCTCCGGCTACGTCGCAGTCCGTCAACTGGCGAACCGATTCGACGGTGAGCCAAGCGGTAGGAGCCATTACGGAGGCGGACCCTTCACCCGATTTGGCCAGTAAGGCCACGTTGATTCCCGCCACGACCGAACGCGTGGTCCTCGACGGAAAGACGGTGCTCTACCATTCCGTTCACTTCACTCACCTCAAACCCGCCACGCAGTACAGCTACCGGGTTGGCGACGGCACGCACTGGACGGAGTGGTTTCACTTTAAAACGGCGCAGGACAAACCGGCTCCGTTCTCGTTCCTCTACTTCGGCGACGCGCAAAACGACATCCGGGCGCTTTGGTCACGGGCCATTCGCGGGGCGTATTCCAAGCTGCCGACCGTGAGCCTGATGATTCACGCCGGTGATCTGATCAACACCTCGAACGCCGACTGGCAGTGGGGGGAATGGTTTGAAGCCGGTGGCTGGATCAACGGCATGGTGCCCACGCTGGCCACCCCCGGCAACCACGAGTATTTTCGGAATGAGCAGGGCAAGCCGGGCGTGTCCCGTCACTGGCGACCTTCGTTTGTCCTGCCGACCAACGGACCCGACGGATTCGAAGAAACGGCCTATTACGTGGACTACCAGGGCACGCGCTTCATCTCCCTGAACTCGCAACTCGCTCTGGTCGACTCGTTAGCGATGGCCACCCAGGCAACCTGGCTCGGGCAGGTGCTGACCAACAACCCCAATCGCTGGACTGTCGTCACGCACCACCACCCCATTTATTCAACGGCCAACGGCCGTGACAACCGCAAATGGCGGGAACGCATGGAGCCGATTTACAAACGCCACCGGGTGGATCTGGTGCTCCAGGGCCACGATCATACGTATGGCCGGGGGCTGAACATGCCGTTGGGAAAGAGCCGCAAACATCCCGACGGCCCCATTTACGTTGTTTCGGTCAGCGGCCCCAAAATGTACGATCTCGGCTTGCAGGATTGGATGGACCGGGCTGCTTCGAACACGCAACTCTACCAAACCGTATCGATTAACGGCGACAAGCTGACGTATCAGGCGTACACCGTTACGGGCGAGCCCTACGATTCTTTTGAACTCATCAAGAACAACAAAGGACAGAATACGCTTCGCGATCAGGCCCCCGTCTTAGCCCCCGAGCGGCTCGAATTACCCGTCGAATATCAGCGACGCTACAAGCCCGAACAACGGGAGGAATACCGAAACCGGTTTCAGGAGTACAAAGCCCGCAAGCAAGCTAAACAAGAGTAGAGCCCTAAGAAACGGGTAACGGACTCAGGGCCTGAGCGGTATCGGTGGTACGCCCCGCCGGGGGCAGGAAGCAGTTAGTCGGGCGACTTACCCGCCCGTGAGGAACCCGCTACGCTTTTGAAGGCGGTTCTGGCGGTAAACGTACGCCCGTCGATCCGGAGCCCGCCCGTCGATCGTGTGCTGGCCGACGGCCCGTTTCCCGCCCAATCGGGCTTTCCACAAATGGGTAGACGGAACCGGATTGGAAGGCCGGGCGCCGAGCAACGGTTTTTCGGTCGCATCTCAACGGTAGCGCACGCCGCTCAGGAGCGGGTCTTGGGTCCGGTTCATCGATTCGCTGCATCGTCCCCAAGTCCACCGTCAAGGCGGTACCGCAGCGAATCCCGCTCACTGCCCCGAAAGAAGTTCGCGTTTCGCGTACCCGTCGTAGCGCCCGTTCTGTCCTTCCGTAACGATCCTGGGCGCGTAGAGACTGATCTTACAATCCGCAGGCGGGCCTGCACTCCGGTAATCAAATGCATAGTGATTGCCCTCGAACGTCAGCAAACAATACCCCTTGGGCGTGCCATCACGTATGGTCGATACGGGTACCCCTGCCCTGCTGGTTCGGTTCGCCGGAACAGCAGTCGCCGGAGGTCGTATCAACATTGTACTCGTGGTGGGGTGTTGCCCCCCGGTCAAAGCCGTGGTTTGCTCCGTGGAAATAGTGTTGCTGCACGTGCTTAAGCCAACGTTACGGCTCTACTCCCCTGAGGCGGCGAAGGAAATCCGCTTTTTTCAAATAGGAAACCGGTACGTTGGAGGAACTCCCGTTCTCGTCAACCAGGAAAACGTCACCGCCCCGGCCCTGATCGACTGCTTTCACGTACTTCAGGTTAATCAGGTAGCTGTTGTGCGTCCGAAAGAAATCAGGATGAGTACCAAAGTAATCCTTCAGGAAATAGTCCAGCGGTTTGCTGACCAGCCCGTGCCATCCATCGCAGACGAAAATCCGGGTGTATTGCCCGTCCGCCTGAAGGTAAAGAACCTGGGACGGATCAACGATGCGCAGCTTTTTTTGCCGGGTTGTTGGTTCGGTGTAAGGAATCGACAGCTTGGGCGAATTGGCCGGGTTCAGGTTGTGCAGCAGGTTTTCGAGCAGGCGCTGGTTGACGGTACGCTGCCGATTGGAGATCACCCGTTCAACGGCCCGGACCAGTTTGTCGGCATCGACCGGTTAAAGGAGGTAGTCAACGGCGGCAAATTCAAATGCCCGCACCGCGTATTGCTGGTGGCCGGTCGTAAAAATGACCGCGAAGTCGATCCGCTTCAGGGACTGCAACAACTCAAAACCCGTTTCGCCGCCCAGTTCCACGTCCAGAAACACCAAATCGGGGTGCGTTTGAGCGATGAGGCGCCGCCCTTCTTCCACCGACGCCGCCGAACCAACCAGCGTCACGCGCTCCCGACACCACGCGTCGAGCAGACGGCTCAGCCGCTCGGCGTTGAGCGCTACGTCCTCGATGATCAGGGCACGAATCATGGGAGCGAAGGAGCGGTTTCCAACGGAAAAATCGAAGGCAGGCGGACTTCCACCCGCGTGCCTCCTTCCAGATCGGTCACGGTCAGGGTGGCGTCGGTGCGCCTTCCCTGGTTGAACAGGGCCAACCGCTCCCGAACGAGTTGCATCCCGAAGGATTTCCGACCTGGTTCCGAAGCTTCACGCCGCGCCGAACGGCTCCGGCCTACCCCGTTCCTCGACCGTGTAGTGAAGCGCTTCACCCTCCCGCCGGATGCGAACCTGGAGGTGACCATCCCCGGATTGGTGCGCAAATCCGTGTTTGACGCTGTTCTCAAGCAGGGGCTGGAGCAGCAGCGGCAGGGTGCGGGTCTGGTGCGGGTCGATGGTTTCGTCCACGGCAATCCGGTAGGAAAAGGGGTTGCACAGGGCTTCCAGTTGCAGGTACAGGTTGAGCGTTTCCAACTCGTACGCCAGCGTAACGGTGGGCCGGTCGGAACTTTCGAGCACCCGGCGCATGAGTTCGGCGAATTGACTCAGGTACCGATCCGCCTTCAGGGGTTCTTCGCGGAGTACGTAGGTGCCAATGGAACTGAGCGCGTTGTTGATGAAATGCGGGTTCACCTGGGGCCGCAGGGCCTTAAACTGAGTTTCGGCGACGACTTCTTGAGCGCGATTCAGGAACGGAGGATCGTCGCGTTTAGCCACCAGCGTTTTGACACGGATGCCGAAAAGGCGCACCGCGTGGTGCCGCACCTCCTCAAAGAACACCGCAACCGCTGGTACGTGTTGGGCTATCAACTCGATTACGGGCAATTGCGGGTTTTCGGGCTGGACCGGATCGTACCCGGTAGTCTGCGGGTAACCGCCGAAATCAGTTCGGCACCCGACTTTGACGCTGATACCTATTTCCGGCATTCGCTGGGGGTGGCCGTTTACGAAGACCAACGTCTCGAAGCGGTAGTGCTGTCGTTTACCGCCCAGCAGGGGCGCTACTTTCGCGCCCAACCTTTTTTTCTCTATGCTGAAACCGACGTGCTCGGCGACGACGAGGATGAATTCCGGGTTCGCCTGCATTTGATCGTCAACAAAGAACTCGTCTACGAACTGGCCCGCCTGGGCGACCAGGTCAAGGTGCTGGCTCCGGACGCGTTAATCGAGCGGGTCGGTACTTTTTTAGTCGCCGCTTTGAATCGTTATTCGTAAAAGAGGCGACGCATCGGCGGCTTCTTTATTCTACTTGAGTAGAACCTCACGGTATTTGATCAGCGTCATGGCTTTGACGTCAACCTCTGTTATGGAAGGCGGTAACCGACAATCGTCGCGGGCCAGGATTTCCTGCAACCAGAGTTCGGCAATCAGGGAGTGTTCGAGCAGCGGCTCGTAAACCAAGAAGCGCGTTAGCCGCTCTTTGGCGGCGTGCCCATACGCCGCGACGTACTTGGCGTAGGTGCGGTAAATCGCCTCGTCGTAAGTCAGGCAAGTATTGTGTTGCATGTCCGAATTGCGGATGAGTTTGACCTGCTCATCCGTCTCCTGTCGGAACTTGTCCTCAGTCATCAGTCCCTGGTGATGGGTATGCAACAAACCCCGGATGAACGGCTCAGGCGGTAGGTAATGGCATTCGTGGGGCAGGTAACCCAGGCGTTGTTCGATGAGCCTGCGTCCTTCGGCTTCCCATTCCGGTAGCACCACTGTTGCGGACGCGGCCACGTCCTGCCACTGAATCAGATTACGCCGACCGTCGGCGACGGCCTCGGCGTAATCGGCTTTGCACCGTGCAGGATCCCTGGCGTTTTGGTCGTCGATGTGTTTTTCGCGCCAATCCATCGGCATGCCTCCCGCCCCAACGTGTTCGGACTCTTTTCTATATTCGCATAATCAAGTGGCTCGTCAACCCTTAACTGTCCTGGAGGATGGAGACCAACCCGGAAGAAAGCACCTATCTCGCTGACTTTGCCCACGTCGCTGAACGAATGCGCCAAACGAACGAGCGCCTGCGGGCCATTGAGGAGCAAATCAAAAACGCGCCGAAGGATCGCGGCCCCGAACTGAGCTACCCGGCTCCGGGTTTCATCCGCTCGCGGCAACCCGGCCACCGCGATCAGTGGATTGCTTCGCTGGAAAAGCACCGGAATGAAGTAAAAGCGGAAACCATTGCCTGGGCGGAAGAGGCTTTGCGCGACACCGACCCCACCTCTGCGCGGCTGGTTCGGGACCAGGTGCGGGAAGACTTGTATCCAAATCCGTTCAAGGAAATGGACGCGGCGCAAAAACAGAAATTCCGGGGCCAAACCAGAGACCTTGAGCAGACACAGGACTACATGGACTCGATGTTTACCAGGAACCAGCCTGTCCCTGCGAAAGAAAACACGAATCCGGTGCGGCCAGGTGCGGAGCGCGTTTAGCGAGGATGTAGCCTTCGTTGAAGCCTTTCACAAAATCAGGCGGGGGCGTTTCGGTCGTTTCCATCAGCGAAAGGGGTTACGGGCGTTCTTCTCCAGGTAAGCATCAATGGATTCCCGGTCGTAGAGGATGATTTTCTTCTGGGGCTGGGAGAAGCGGATTTTTCCTTCGTCGCGAAGTTTCTGCAGGGTCGTCTTGGACTTGATGTTCAACAGGTGCATGGCCTGCTCGTCGGAAACTCACTTCTCTTTTTCATCGCCGTGCTTTTCACGCAGCCGGACGACGACCTCTTCAATCAACGCGTAAAAGGCTTTGTCCTGCAGGTAGATGACTTGCATTCAGCAAAAATAACGGTTCTGCTGAATTGGCGCTCATTACCCGAAGGCGGTATCTGGTTTACAACAAACAGCGCCAGAGACGCGACTCTCTGTCCACTTGGATTCTTGATAAGAAAAATTCTCCGGGAAACACTTCGCATTGGATAAGGTCAATTTGTTGTCCTATTGTTGTACTGACAAAAAAATAGAGACGCTTTCTTTGAATATAAAATCATAAAAATCAATTGATTAAACAACAGCGGATGCAAATTCTCGAAAGGTTCGATGTCCTGCATAAAGGAATGGAGAATGGACAATAAAATACAGCCTTGTCTTTTTATTCTCCATTATCAATTAATACGTCTTTGTCATATCCGCCGGAATGCATACCGTAAACGTCGCCATGCCCGCTTTGGCTTCGGTGGGTTTGGCGATGTCGGCTTCTTCCGTCGAATGGATGGTAACCACGCGCAAATCGGGGCGGGCTTGCTTCAGGTGCCAGACGATGCCCTCGAAATTCTGCGAATGGTAACTGCCGTTGAAATGTAAAAAGGTGTTCCCCGGCTGGAGGTTTTTGAGGATAAAATGCGCCATCGTCGCGTCTTTGGTAGCCTGGGCGCGGGCCATGTTTTCGGCGCTCATGCCGGGCATTCCACTTCCACTGCCGCCGTGCATTCCGCCCATGTCGAGCATTTTCTTGTAGCCGGGCAAAGTCAAATCGGCAGTAATGGGCAGCGGGGCGAGGAAGGCCTTTTCGGCAGCGGGCAGCGTGTCGAGGGCGGCAAATCCCTTACGGGCCACGAGGCTGGCGTAGCGGCGGGGCACGTTGGTCGCTACGACGGGCAGGGCGTGGTCGCGGGCGAAATCCAGAATCGGTTTGTAGTCGGTGGCGAAGTTGGGCCAGAGGCGGGCGTCGGTTTTTAGCTGCTTGTCGGTGCTGCGCTTGGCGAGGTAGTCGGCGTAGGCGGTCTGGTTGTCGGCCTCGAACATTTCGGCGCCCAGCACCAGGTTTTGGCCGCGCTCCACGAATAAATCCTTCGTCAGTTGCAACTCCAGCCAGTGATCGATGGCATTGTTGTGCAACTCGCCGAAGAGCACCACGTCGGCTTGGGCGGCGGTTTTCAGGAGCTTCTCGTAATCCGTGCGCTTGAGTTTCTGGTCGTAGAGGAGGTAGGCGGGTTTGTCGCTTTGGAAGGAAACAAGAAATAAGAAACAGGAGACGAGAAGCAGGAAGAGGCGCATAAACGGGAGATTTGGCTGTACCCAAAGGTACGAACCCGCGTCCGAAAAGTCTTTTGGCCGACCCAGGCGACTACAAATAGGCCTTCAGCCGTTTGATGGCTTCTTTCGACGGATCTTTCACCGCGCTGCCAATCTTCAGTTTGTCCAGCAGTTTTCGGTGACTGCCATTGAAATACCAGTCGGCGGCGGCGTCGAATTCAATGGCTTTCAGCACTTTTTTGGCTTTGTCGCGCTGGAAGGCGTAGCCGTCGCGGTAGTCTTTTACGCCTTCTTCCTCCAGAATTTGTTTCGAGAAAAGCGACGTAAACCCTTCGTTCAGCTCGAAGGCCAGGTCGGGGTCGCCGCTCAGGAACGCCACCACGTTGCCCGACGACATTTTATGGACGGCTTCGTGAAACGCGATGCCAAACGTGGCGTTGGGACTCAGGTGGATTTCGTCCCGCGTCGTGGTCACCTTATTCTTCGTTTCCGTTTCCCAGTAAAACCCCGTCGGCACGGCCCCCTTGCCCCCGCTCCGGCCCGCCGCGTAGGCGTTGAAGGCGTCTTCGTAAAGGGCCTGCCGGGCGTACAGGATGAATTTCCCCTTTTCGGCGATGGGCCGTTGTTCGCCGAGGCGGAAGGCGAGGTACGGCGCGAAGGTTTTGTTGCGCGCAAAAACGGCGTCGATGAGCGGGGGCGTTTTGCTCACCGTCACCGGGTCGTTGGCGCTTACGCCCTGCTGGCCGAGGGTTTTGGGTGGGGCGGTTTTGGCGGGTTCGGTCTTCGTCGGTTCAGCCGGTTGCCGCTGCACGACATCCTTCGGCGGGGCCGGGCGGAAGTAGCCCTGTCCCGGCGGCGGGAAGAATGGCCTTCGGCTGGGTTGAAGCACCCTGGTTTTCGCTGCGAACTTGCCCATTGGTGAGGTTGGATTCGTTGACGTTGCGAAGGTAGCGAACCCAACGAGCGGGTGTTCAGCGAAACGGCCATTCGCGGGGGTGAGGGGCTGGAAAGTTAGCGAACGGCGTTGGGGTATAAAGCAAGGGCAATGGGAGCAAGGTAGTATGTTCAATTTGCCATTGAACCTGCTCTTTAATACAATCCCATGCAGGTATTAGAGTTTCTGTCAACCTATATTTAAAAGCTAAATTCAAATAATTTTCCGTTTTCGCCTGAATCATTTAGTGTCAAGCAAATTTCTTTTTCGGAAAATGTTTTTAAAATTTCAGATGGAATATCATGCTCGATAGAAGTGAATATATACTGCAAATTATATTTTAAACAATACTCCTTCACAATATTTATAAAATTGATTTTCTTCCTGTTATCAAGCCCTTCAATCGCTCCATCATGATAAACGAAACGATAAAACGAGTTCTTGTGGTAGGCAACCAAGATAGCGATGTCAAAAGAAATACAAAGCATTTTCTGGTATGTATTTCCTTTGCCAGCCGCAGTAATATCAACCTCATTTTCCTTCGTTACTTCAACCCTAAATTCAATATTTCCTTGCCCATTTTGACGCATAAAAATTATTGCTGGTGCGTTAAAAATGTATTTGAAAATATTATGAAATACTCTTCGAATTTCAGGATAGATCTTGTTGTCATTTGATGAAATTTGAGCACTTATTTCCTTAATCAATATCTCAAGATTTTCATAAAATTTAACTGTTGCTTCGTTAAGGATAGCAATTTTATCTATACTTTTCAGTTTCTCGTCTAGCCTCGAAATTTCACCTTCCACTTTTGTCAAGTTAATTTGGTATGATTTAAATTTCTTAAACGAATCTTTATCCTGGAGAACTGAAAGAATTTGGTTTCTCTTTTCATCATAACTCAATAGAGATGCTCTTATCTCTTTGAGTTGTTTTGTAAGTGTTTCGATCTTTTCTTCAAGAAATTTATTTCTTTCCTCAGTTATTCGTTTGTTGAATTCCTCAAGTGCTTTGTAATCTTTCACAAGATTATCAGGAAAGAAAATTTGTGCCTCAGCATAGATTCGTTTTAGCTGATCTACATCAAATGAAATATTCTGAGAAAAAGACTGTCTGGTTTTATCCAAATCAAATTCCAAATTGTATTCAGCAGAATTCAATTCTGAAATCTGGAATTCAACATCTTCAACAAGCTCTCTATTTAGCTTTCTTTCCTGTTGGTAAAAATTGAAATTGTCAATTTGTTCTTGTAGCTCTTTCTGTTCCGCTGTTTTCAAATCAATAGCACCTTTAATCTTATCAACTTCTTCTGTATCGACAGCAAACTTGTTTTTCAAACTGCTAATAAAGTTTTTTTGTTCTGCAATCTTTGCATCTGTTTCATACTTTTCGTTCAAAGATTTACCGTTGAAGCCAAGCAAATCAAACATGAAAGGTTTCCAGTCAATATCTTTTCCTTTAGAAAATTTTGAGAGTTGAAAAATATCATTATAGTCCTTTTGTGAGCGCAAAAAATAAGTTAATGATTTTCGATATGGCCACTGCTTTAGAATGTCGAAAGACAGATAATCATTAAGAACAATTCCTGCTTTATCAAAACCTATACCCGATTTATCCCATGTTTCTTCGTTCAATAGATTAGTTGAAATTTTAGTTTTCTTGAATGATATTTTTGTTGGCGCCTCAACGGCTCGTTTTATTGTAAGATACTCTCCACTATTCAAAAGAAGTTCAAGAAAGAAAATATAACCAGAAAATTTATCCTGATAAGTTTTGAAGATATGTTCTTCTTTCACTTCTTTCAGAAGCATAAAATCAATAACTGCAATCAAGGTTGTTTTACCGAGATTGTGTGAATCCTTGTTAAGATCAAGTTTCCGGGTAACCTTAGCCAAAATAAGATTTAGCCCATCGTTAAAAACGATGTTCTTAAAGCTTTTATTTGCGTATAATTGACTGAGTTTCATTTGATAAGCTCAATAGCGTCAATGTCTTTTTGGTATTCAATTTTTCCTAAAATATACAAAAAACTCAGTGTAGGAATAAAAATGTCTTTCGCACCAATACCTCTCACTAAAATTACTTTATCCAGTAATTCGCCATATTTTACTACCTCATCGTTTTTAATGATGTTAAGAATCACTCCACCTAAATTTAAGATGGACAGATTGAGATCAAGATATTTATGAGGTGATATCATTCTGTTGTTCCAATGTCACAGTTGAAATACATAAAATGAATGAATACTCTCGCGATTTTTCTTAAATTTTGTAATTCATCTTTGTTATTTACAACAATATGTTCTACTAAATGCTTTATTATATGCTCAAATTCATTAAACCGACTCCGCTCAATTATTATTACTTCTTGCAAATCACTAACTGTATTTGAGTACATTATAGTGTAAATTTCATTCTTTGGATCGCGTAAGAATTGTTTAATTTCTTCAAAATACTGAAGCGAGTTATTTTTTAGAAATTCAAAATACTCTTTACTTAAATTATTTAACTCGTTTTTCTTCTCTTTGTCAATAACTATGAAAGATGTAATATAATTTTTAGCCTCGACAGAAATCGCCTTACTCTGTTCGGAAAAAACAATTATTATTTCTCTCAAATCCTTTTCATAAAAACGAAGTGGAGCAATGAATTTGTATAGACCGAACTGATAAGCAATATTTGGATAATCGGTCAAATAAGTATCTATTTGCTCTCGTCCAACAATTTCTACATACTGAATACCTATGCCTTCCTGCAACATTTTTATAATTATTGGGTGAGCTCCCCCTGAAAGTTTTCTGTTTGTAAAAATTATGTAATTGTCAAACGGAGTAGTTTGTTTTACTTCACGTAATCTTATAATTTCCTTCACCAATACACTGGTTTGATTTACTGAAAAGTCATTATCAGAACAACTGGCATTTTGAATTTTAGTATGTTTAGCTTGAAGATTAAAAGTTCCCTGCCAGGGTGCCGCTTTTGAGGGGAAAAGTTCTGCCGTTCCAGTAAACCAGCTATCTTTTGCTCCGTCCTTACCAACTGAAAAGGTTTTGCACCCGATGCCTAAGATTTCCTTTCCAATACGGATGACAAGAGATTCGAACTCTTCGTCAGTTAGGTTTTCATATGGAAACTGATTCATTATATTGTAAAGCTATTATTGAAATCCAAAAATATTTCGTTTCTCAATGAAATTAGCATGGCTGTGTCGTTCTCCATTCTTACGCTTGACTCAAAAATACACATTATCTGGTCAATTTACCAAATAGTATCATGTATTTTTTTTAAATTTCTAATAATCAAATAGTTATGACGAATAACGTCACTTAGTCAAGGGCGAACGTAATGATATAAATACAAACGCTCAATTAACTTGTACGACAAGCCTCTTGGTACTGGTTCGTTCAGCCAAGCATTCTTTAGTCGGTCTGGCTAACCTTCGTTTTTCTTTCACTAATTCCCCGATGGCAAATGCTTTAGATTTCAATTCAAAAGCATCACGGATGGGCGTCCCGATTTTCCCGTAGCGTTTTTCCAGGTGTTCCTCAAACGTGGTGAGGATTTTCGAGTCATGCATAGCTTGATTTGATTACTCCTCCCGATCCACCACAAAACAAGCCCCATGCCGCTTCATCCCAATCTTGGGGTAGTAGTCCACCGCCTTCGGGGCGGCGAGCAGAATCAGCGTCGTTTGCGGGCCGCTTACTTCGTGGGTGAGTTCGACCAGCCGCCGCCCAATGCCCCGGTGCTGGTAGGCTTCGTCCACGGCCAGGTCGGAGAGGTAGCAGCAAAAGGCAAAATCGCTCAGGGCGCGGCTCACCCCCACCAGTTTGGAGCCGTCCCAGGCCGTGACGAGTACGTTGGCCTCGTCGAGCATCCGCTGGATGCGCTCCTCGTCGTCCACGGGGCGGCGCTCGCCGAGGGTCGAGCGGTTGAGCACGTCGATAAACTGACTGGCAGAAATGAAGCGGTCGGTGGAGAAGAGTAACAAGTTTGAGGGTTTGAGGTTTGAAGGTTTGAAAGTAGTAAAAGCCATTGGCCGCATCAACTCGTTCTTGAAAAAACTAACTTCGCCTCAAACCTTCAAACCTCAAACCATTCAAACCTCAAACCATTCAAACCTTCCCCGTGGAAACTCCCCCCAACCTGATTTACTACGCCATCCCCGGCTTTATCCTGCTGCTCACCGCCGAGGTGCTCTGGGCGCGGCACCGGCAGGAGGATTGGTACGACACCCGCGACGCCGCCACCAGCCTGACGATGGGCATCGGCAACGTCGTCACGGGACTGGTGAGCAAACTCCTGGTGGTGGGTGCGTTTTTTCTGGTGTGGGAAATTCGGCTGTTCGACCTCGGTTTTGCCTGGTGGGTGTGGGTGCTGGCCTTTTTCGCCGACGATTTCAGCTATTACTGGTTTCACCGGCTGAGCCACGGCGTGCGGTACTTCTGGGCCTCACACGTGATTCATCACTCCTCGCAGAAATACAACCTCGCCACCGCCCTTCGCCAAACCTGGACGGGCAACCTGAGCGGTTCGTTCATCTTCTGGCTTTGGATGCCGTTGCTGGGCGTTCACCCCTTCATCGTGATTACGTTGCAGTCGCTGAGTTTGATTTACCAGTTCTGGATTCACACCGAGGCGGTGGGCAAACTCGGCCCGCTGGAGTGGGTGCTCAACACGCCCTCGCACCACCGGGTGCATCATTCCAGCGAGTTGAAGTATTTGGACAAAAACCACGCGGGCGTGCTCATCGTCTGGGACCGGCTGTTTGGCACCTTCCAGGAGGAAGAAAACCGTCCGATCTACGGGTTGACCAAAAACCTGTCGACGCATAACCCGTTTCGGGTAGCCTTTCACGAGTGGGCCGACATTGCCCGCGACCTGCGCCGGGCCGGGTCGCTGTGGAATGCGATGGGGTATTTGTTTGGCCCGCCGGGCTGGAGTCACGACGGTTCGCGGAAAACGACGAAGCAGTTGCGGGAGGAGGCGAGGCGGGGGGAGGAGATGCCAGTTTGAATAGAAACAAAAAAAAAATTGTCATCCTGAAAGGACCTGGTTGGCCTACCGTTCCCCTTTCAGGAAACTAAACGGTAGGCCAACCAGGTCCTTCCAGGATGACAATTTTATTTCAGGGAAATTACGTCGTCACCCCACTCTTACCGATTCGCTCGCGGAGCCGTTCGAGGTAGGCTTTGAAAAAGGCCAGGCCCCGGTTTACCTCGTCGGAATGCTCTCCCTTCAACTCCCGTTCGAGAACGGGCCGTTCGGCCTGGAAGGCCGGGTCGTAGCGCCGGATGGCCCGCGCCAGCATCCCGTGCGCGAGTTGCGCGTCGCGCTGGTCGAAAAAAGAGGCCGCCCAGACTTCCGAATCATCGAAAAACTTCAGCCCGATGCCGTTGCGGGCCATCGTGATGGGCGAAGCCAGTTCCGACAAATCCACCTCGCCGCCTTCGCGGTCGATGGTCACGCCGAGGTAGGCAATCAGGTAATCGAGGTGGTTGACGAGCCGTTCGCGCAGTTGCGCTTCCGATTCGCGCTGGGTGGCTTTCAGCCGCCAGGCGTTGAGCCGCAGGCTGTAGTAATCGGTTTTTTCCGAAAAATCGTAGTTGTCCGCCGCGCCCGAAAGCAGCACGTTCTGCGGCACCACGCGGGGCATGGTCGAAGAACCCGCGTCGGGTAACCGGCGACTGGCCGTGTGCATTTGAAGGGTGAGTTGGGTCTTGCTCAGTTCGCGCACCTTGAAGCGCATCGTTTTGCCGGAGGGCGCGAGGTCAAGCATGAGGTCGTGGCCGGTCAGCGCCCAGGTTCCCGTCAGCAGCGGCGAGCGGTTGGAACCCGCCGTGAAGCTGCCGTCGGGGTAAAAGCGGAAGAAAAAATCAAACTTCACCGCCGACTCGCGCAGGGCGTTGAACGACTCGTCGTATTCCTGAAGCAGCGTCGAAACCTTCACCCCGTCGATGGTCCATTTTTTGGTCAGGATCGGCTCGGTGGCGCAGGCGGTGAGGAGGAGGGCGCTGAAAAGCAGGATGAAGTTGGGTTTCATGATGTTGGGAGCCGGTTTTGAAGAAATGCCGTTTTCCGCAAAGCGTTGCGAAAAACCTGCTGTCATCCTAAGCTTGCGAAGGACCTTTCGCGGTGGTCTCCCAACTACTTTGAAGGTTGCCACGAAAGGTCCTTCGCAAGCTCAGGATGACAGCAGAGTGATGGGGCATCACTCAATCAAATGCCCGCAAAACTGCGCCGTGTTGTCCAGAATCGCCCCGCCGCGCCGGTAGCCCAGGCCGCAGCCCTCACCGGCGAAAAACACGCCCGCCTGGTAATGGTGGCCGAGGGTGTCTTTCGGAAACTGGACGAATTCCTGGTAAATCCGGGGTTGTTCGCCGTACTCGCCCCCGGCTTCGGCGGTGGCGCGGCCCCGGGCGTCAAGCAGGCGCACGTTGGCTCCTTCGCGCCCAAACAAGACTTTTTCCACCGCGCTCCGGTTGTCAAACGGCCCGTCCTGGGTTTGGAGCAGCAGCGGGTGGTTGGGGAATAATTCCCAGAGCACTTTCAAAATCCCTTTCGACTGAAAAATCAAGGTGTACGCCGGGTTGACGATGACCGCCTTGCGCTCGCGGACGAGTTGGGTGAGGATGTCGGTGAGGTCGGGTTCGTCCCAGCCGATGGATTCCCAGGGCACGAGTTTGAACCAGAAATCGAATTTTTCAAACGTTCCGTTCGTCGGATTTTGCCGGAAAATGCCGTCCGTGGCCGAAAATTCCACGGTGTCCATGTGCTCGTATTCCACGTCGAAACCGGCCTCGCGGGCCGCCTCGCCGAGCACGTTCACGTTGGCATCGTCTTCCGGAAAATCGCGCATCGTGCTGAACAACATTGAAGGCGTAAGGTCGGCGTTTTGCTGGCGCAACACCTGAAAATTCTCCACCAGCGACTCGAACAGCGTGTTGAATTGCCGCTGGTCGTCGAGGCCGTTGGCCTTCAGGTGCGCCCACTGCACGAG
This sequence comes from uncultured Cytophagales bacterium, assembly GCA_964244295.1. Classification (GTDB taxonomy): domain Bacteria; phylum Bacteroidota; class Bacteroidia; order Cytophagales; family Spirosomataceae; genus JAJAZB01. The sequence goes on along the minus strand of CAXTIG010000038.1, from coordinate 33,112 downwards.
CGCCGTTTCGGGCAGGCAGGTGGCCGTGTCGGCGTTGAATTCGATGAGTTTGATGGGTTGCCCGTCCACGCCCCCGGCCAGGTCGAAGCGGCCGTAGAGGTGAAGGTGGCGGTCGTCGTCCCAACTCAGGCGGATGAGTTCGTGCAGATTGGCCGGGATGCCGAGTTCGAGCAGGCGGTTGGCGTCGAGTACGTGTTGGCCCGCTTCCACGAACAAATCGTAGAGCGTGTTGGCTGCGTCGTAGTACGCCTGGGCTTCTTTTTCGGCCACCGTGACCAACTCGTGCGTCAGGTACGGCAGGGTATCGGTGCCGAGCATCCAGTCCCAGCCAATTTGCCGGAGCTGACTTTCGGGGCTGAGGGGTAGGGTTTTTAGTTTCATGGTTTTCAGTTTGTGGTTTGAGGGTTTGATTGGTTTGAAGGTTTGAAAAGAGACCTGGTATTTTCAAACTTTCAAACCAATCAAACCCTCAAACCTTCACACCCTCAAACTCCAAGTTACCCCCCAAAACTCCGCCCGCCGCTCCGCCCGAAAAATCCACTCCGGCCCGACCGGGGGCGGGTGCTGGTTACGGTGCGGGTGCTGCGCGAGGCGCTGATTTCGCGGCTCACGCTTTGGGAACGGTTGTAGGCCGCCGAATTGGCGTAGTACCCGCTGCCGCCGTACTGCTGCCGGTACCCGGCGTAGCGGTTGTTGTTGAGGCTACTCGCCAGAAAATACCCCATGCCGCCATAAAGCAGGGCGTTGCCCAGCGAAAAATGGGAGCCGGTGCCGCCCACGTGCCGACCCTGGGCTACTTCGTTGTCGATGAGCGACTTGGCCGAGGCCGCGTTGAGCGTGTCGCGGTGGCCGTCGTAGTACCGCACGATGGCGACGGCGCTGTCGGCGGAGGTGGGCACTTCGTCGGTGATTTTAAACTGCCCCGGCGCGGTTTCGGTGATGTAGGTTTTTACGCCTTTGGAAAACGTGGTTTCCTGGCGGGATACGGTTTCCGTGTCGCCCTCGTTGCCGCCGCAGCTTTGCAGCAGGGGCGTGCCCGCGAGCAGGGCCAGGCTGAGGGCGCTGCCGATGGCAATTTCGCCCACGCGGCGGATGGAACTGCCTTTTCGTTGGATGGTCATGTCGTTTTTGGTTGAAAAAGAATGGGTCAAAAGTAGGTGAATGCAAGGTCTGAATCGTACGGATTCTACGTCAGCGGTCGCTTCGTCCGGCGCGGCCCCCAGGAATTTAGGATGGGGACGACGCACGGCTTTTCGAGCTACTTTTGCGACTCGCTTTTCAACACCAAACCAGCGCCTAAAATTCAGTGCCCGTGTCCGACCCCGACCGCCTCGTTCGCCGCATCGCCGCCCTGCAATCCGATGGTTCGCCGTGCGACGGACCGGGGCCGTGGCCGGCGGGGTTGTTTCCTACCTGGCGCTTTCACGCCACGCTGCCGTACCAGCGCCCCGACACGAATATTTTCAACACGGCCCTCACCGTATTTACGCTGAATGGGTTTCGGGAAAAGCTCTCGCTGGAAAGTCAGGCATTGGTCGATGAAATCACCCGCCGCGCCCAACTTGCCTACCCCGCCTACCGCAACCGGCACGGCGGCCCGACCTACAACAATTACGAAACCCGCCCCGGCGGGCAGTTCCAGACCGGGCACCTCTTCCACCGCTTCGACCACTTCCGCCTGCCCGACGACATCGACGACACGGCGCTGATTTACCTGACGAAACCCCATTTGCGGGAAGAAGTTTTGGCGGTGAAAACCCGGCTGCCCCACTACGCCAACGGCGCGAAGCGCTGGATAAAAAATACCCTTCCCGACTACCGGAAGTTACGGGCCTACTCCACCTGGTTCGGCAAAAACATGGCGATTGATTTCGACGTCTGCGCGCTCTGCAACCTGTTTTTGCTGATTTTTCGGGAAAATTTACCGCTCAACGAGTCCGACCTCGCCAGCCTGGAACTCATCCAACGCGTCGTACTCTCCGGCGACTACCGCCGACGCCCCTTCGACGTGTCGCACCACTACCCGCGCCCGGCGCTGATTTTTTACCACGTCGCCCGCTTGCTGGCCGCCCACGATCCGCCCCCACTGGCCGGTTGCCGCGAACGTCTTATGACCGATGGACCGCAGATTTTACAGGAAAAATTGGAATTTTTCGACCGGGTGCTGGTCAGTACCTCGCTGCGGCGACTCGGCGGCGACGCGCCGAAACTGAACGAACCCGTTGATTTTGAAGAAGAAATTGAAAACTACGCCTTTTTCGTCGGCTGTATGCTGACGCCTTTCGAGCGCCCCGCCCTGCTCTACCGCTGGGCACACCATCCGTTTACGCACTTCCGCTGGCGCTGTCCGGCGCATTCGCTGGCGGTTTGGGGGGAAAGTTTGGTTTGAGGGGTTGAAGGGGAGCGACGGTCACGCTGAGCGGAGTCGAAGCGCGTGCGGTGGGCCGACGCTGACCAGCCGCACGCGCTTCGACTCCGCTCAGCGTGACCGTCGCTCTTCCATCAAACTCCCACCGCCTCCCGCTTCAAAATCCGCTTGACGATTTTCTCCGCGTGAACACGCGAGTTTTCGATGAACCACACGTGCGTGTCCATCCCGCCGCAGACCACGCCCGCCAGAAACAGGCTGGGGCGGTTGCTTTCCTGGGTGTCGGGGTCGTAGGTGGGGTAGCGTTTTTCGTCATTCGACAATTCCACGCCGAGGGTTTCCAGGAACTCAAAATTGGGCCGGAAGCCGGTGGCACTGACCACGAAATCGTTGGGCACCGTCACCAATCCGTCGGGGGTTTGCACGTCCACTTCGGTTTCGCGGATTTCCCGCACGGAGGAATTGAACAGTGCCCGGATGCTGCCTTCGGCGATGCGGTTTTCGATGTCGGGTTTCACCCAGTACTTCACCCGTCGCCCGATTTCGGGGCCGCGCACCACCATCGTCACCTCGGCACCCTTGCGGAAGGTTTCGAGGGCAACGTCCACGGCGGAATTGTTCGCGCCCACCACCAGCACCTTCATCCCGGCGTAAAAATGCGGGTCGCGGTAGTAGTGCGCCACCTTCGGCAGGTTTTCGCCGGGTACGCCGAGGAAGCAGGGTATGTCGTAAAAACCCGTCGCCACCACCACGTAGCGGGCGGCGTAGCGGCCCTTTGTCGTGAGTACCTCGAAGCCTTCGGCGGCATCGTTCACCCGCTCCACCCGCTCGAACAGCCGGATGTTCAACCCGCCCGACTGGGTCACGCGGCGGTAGTATTCGAGCGATTCGTGCCGGGTGGGTTTGACGTTGAGCGAGGTGAAGGGCACCCCGCCGATTTCGAGGCGGTCGGAGGTGCTGAAAAAGGTCATCGTCAGCGGGTAGTGGTAGAGCGAGTTGACGAGGCAACCTTTCTCCACGATGACGTAGGAAAGCCCGGCTTGTTTTGCCGCTAGCCCGCAGGCCAGGCCGATGGGGCCGCCGCCGATGATGAGCACGTCGAAGTTTTCCATGAAATTTTTTGTATTCGTCATCGTAGGGGCAACCCTTGCGGTTGCCCGCAGCGGTTGCCATCCGGCGAGTTCGGGCAACCGCGAGGGTTGCCCCTACGAAAAAGGACGGATTGGTTTTCCAACCCCGCCAACCTAAAAATTCGTTCCCCTCCTTGCACGCTGAATTTTTTAGGTAAACATTTGCGTAATCGTTTACTTAATTTTTTACGGAAAATGGATTTCATCAAAGAACAGGGCGAACTGGCCTGGGGCAGCCGCCTGCGCCGCCTGAGCGATACCATCAGCAGCCAGGCCGCCGCCGTGTACCAGCGCTACGGCCTGGACTTCGACCCGAAATGCTTTCCGGTGTTCCGGCTGTTGAGCGAGCAAGGCCCGCTGGCGGTGACGGACGTGGCCGATAAACTTGGCGTGAGTCACCCGGCGGTGATTCAGGTGGCCCGCGAACTGGAACGGCGCGGGCTAGTGGTTTCGGAAAAATCAACGCGCGACGCCCGCGTTCGGCTGCTCAACCTGAGCGACGAAGGCCGGGAAAAACTGCCCGAATTTCAGCAAATCTGGCAACTCATCCGCGAGGTAAACGAACACCTGATTCGTTCGCAGAAACACAACATCCTCTGGGCGGCGGAGGAACTGGAATCGGCCCTGTCCACGCAAAATTACCTGAGTCGCTTTACCGACCACCTCAAAACCCGTCAGCAGGAAGCGGTGGAAATCCTGGATTTCCGACCCGAATTTGCCGCTGATTTCAAACGCCTGAACGTGGAATGGATTAGCAACTACTTCGTTCTGGAAGCCCAGGACCTGGAACAACTCGACCACCCGGAGGAAATCATTCACCAGGGCGGACACATCCTGCTGGCCCGCCTCGACGGGGAGATCGTGGGGACGGCGGGCCTGGAAAAAGACCCCGGCGAAGCGTCGTTTGCGCTGATCAAAATGGCCGTTTCCGAGCGGGTGCGGGGCAAGCAGGTCGGGCGAAAACTGGGGTTGGCGGCCATCGAGTGGGCGCGGCGAGCGGGCGCTAAATCCCTCTGGCTCGAATCGAACACGGGCCTGACACCCGCCCTGACGCTGTACCGGAGCCTGGGTTTTTACAAAGTCAACAGCACCCCCACGCCGTTTACCCGCTCCAACATCAAAATGCAGTTGGATTTATAAAACCCGCTCCCAATGACCATCCTCGAAGTTTTTGACAACGAAACCACCACGCACCAGGCCTTTTTCCGGCGTGGATTGGTCGAGCGCCCCGAGTGCTTCCGCATCAGCCCCGCCGACCTCGACGGACTACCTTTTCCCACGCAGGGCACGCCCGACAGTTTCACGCTGGGGGCCTTCGGCGAAACGGGCGACTGGCTGGGTACGGTCAGTTTTCAGCGCGAAGGCCAGGACCGCGAGCGCCTGCGCCACCGGGGGCTGCTGTTTTGGATGTTCGTGGCCGACGAAGCCGCCGGACGGGGCGTGGGCCGGGCTTTGGTGGAGGCCGTGCTGGCGCGGGTGCGTAGCCAAACCGACGTGGAGCAGGTCGTCCTGACCGTGGTGGGCACGAACCACCGGGCCAAACGGCTCTACGCCGCCTGCGGCTTTGAATCCTACGGCTACGGCCGCCGCGCCATCAAGTGGGGTGACACGTATTTGGACGAAGAATCGATGGTGCTTTTTCTCGAAAACCAATGACCCTCCGACTCGCCACCGCCGCCGATTTGCCCGCCGTGCTGGCACTCCTCCGCGCCGTGGTGCCGGGGATGAACGCCAGCGGCAATTTTCAATGGACGGCCGATTACCCCAACGAAGCCGTTTTTCAAAACGACCTCCGAAACGGCTGGCTCTGGACGGTTGAACTCGACGGGCAGGTGGCGGGCGTCGCCGCGCTTACGCCGGAGCAGGATGTCGAGTACGCCCAGGCCGATTGGGATGCCGCCGAGGAGGCCATCACGGTGCATCGGTTGGCGGTGCATCCCCAGTTTCAGGGTCGGGGCGTGGCGGCGGCGCTGATGGTTCAGGCCGAGCGGCTCGCCGCTGAACGGGGCTTTCCCGCCGTTCGGGTGGATACGAATTCCGAAAATGCGGCAACGCAGGCGCTTTTTCCGAAACTTGGGTACCGCTTTGCGGGAGAAATTCCGCTGGGATTCCGGCCAGGGTTGCGGTTTTTCTGCTATGAAAAACGGGTTTCAAAAGGGTTGAAAGTTTGAGTGAGTTTGAAGGTTTGAGGGTTTGAATTTTTCAAACCCTCAAACTCCCTCAAACCTTCAAACTCACTCCACCGCTGCGTTGATTTCCTGCAAAAACCGTTTTTCGTCAAAATTCCGCTCGTCGGGCGTGCAACCCAGGCGCACGACGACCAAGCCCTTCGAGGGCACCACCAGCACGAACTGGCCCTCGAAGCCATTCGCCATGAACAAATCGGCGGGCAGGCCCCACTGACGCGGGTACACCCAAAACTGCGCCGCGTAGCGCCCCTCGGAGTGGGGCGTTTCACGGGCCGAGTAGGCCACCCAACCTTCGGGCAGGAGGCGCTCGCCCTTCCAGACGCCATCCTGCGCGAACAACTGTCCGAACTTTGCCCAATCGCGGGCCGTGGCGAACAGAAACGACGAGCCGACGTAGGTGCCCGAAGCGTCGGGTTCGAGCACGGCACTGGTCATGCCGAGCTTTCGAAACAGCCGTTCGTGGGGGAAAGCCAGGTACGCGGCATGGTTCGGAAACTGCCGTCGGATGAGTTCCTGCAAAATGTTGGTCGTGCCGCTGGAGTAGTACCAAGTTTTGCCCGGTTCCCCGCCGAGTGGACTGCGGAGCGCGTACCCCCCGGCGCTTTTTTCCAGACACAACATCCGCGTGACGTCGCTGACGATGCCGTAGTATTCCCCAAACGTCAGGCCGCTGCTCATGCGAAGCAGGTTGTCGAGGGTGATGCGGCGGCGGTCGTCGGCCTGCCATTCGGCGAGGTTCGTGGGTTTTTCGACCGAAAGCTTGCCGTCTTTCACCAGCATCCCGACGAGGGCGTTGGTCACGCTTTTGGTCATCGACCAGCCCGTGAGTGGGGTTTGGGCCGTGATGCCCGGCCCGTAGCGCTCGGCCACGATTTGCCCCCGGTGCAGCACCACCACGGCGCGGGTGCGGACGGGCTTTTCGGGGTTGGGTTCGGCAAAGGCCCAATCCAGCGTTTTTTCCAATGCCGGAATTTTCTCGCCCACCGTCATCGAATCGGGCGCGGCGGGGGCTTTCGCCACGGTGGGCTGCGCGCGGAGTGCTTCGGCGGGCACGCCGTTGAGCAGCGTGCAGCCGAGGCCCTCGCGGTACGCGGCCGTTTTCGAGGCAATGCCCAACACGCGGGCGGTGGCGGTGCGGTTGGTGCGGTCCACTTCCGTGGCGATGCCTTTCACCGCGTACAAATCTTCCGCCTGCACCGATTCAAGCGACCGGCCCGAGACGAACACGCAGGAACACAGGGCTTTGGCCGCGTGCCCCGCGCCGATGGAGATGTAAGTGTAGCCGTAGTACCCGCCGTACCCGAGGGCGGCGAGGGCGAGGAGGAGGGAGGTTTTTTTGAGGAAGGACATTTTTACTGAGTGATTGAGCGGTCCGCCGCTGCGGTGAGGGAGTGATTGAGTGAGGAAAAGGCAGGTGTCTTTTCACTCAGTCACTCAATCACTCCCTCACTCAGTGGTCTTGTGATGTGCGCGAGGTGGTGCTTCCCGTGCCAGACGTACTCGCCCAGTTGCCGGTCGAGCGGAACGGTGGCCTGGTTGGCCGGGTGATAGTAGGTTTTTCCGAGAAAATCAGCCTCGGTCAGCGAACGGAAAACGGCCACCCAGCGGGCGTGGAGGGCATCGAGCAAGTTTAGCGAGGTGAGCACCGGCACGGCGGCGGTGTCGCGGAGGTCGGCCCAGCGGGCTTCTTCGTAGGGTTTGATGGTCGGGTTTTCTTCGGTCAGGGCCAGTTTGGTACGGAGGTAGCCGTTGAGGTGGCTGTCGGCCACGTGGTGAATTAACTGCCGGAGCGTCCAGCCGTGGGAGCGGTAGGGCACGTCGAGTTGGTCTTCGCTGAGCGGCTCCACGGCCCGGCGGAGTTGGCTGGGGTAGGCTTCGAGGTCGGCAAGGAGGGCCTGGCGCTGTTCCGACGTGTAGGGTTTTTCGTAAACGAAACGACCGATGGGGTAGCGAAGTGAGTCGAGGTCGGGCATGGGAAGAAATCAGGGAGTTTTCAGCTTTATATTTTCATAAACTTCGGACAGGCGCAATTCGATGCCGAGCGATTCCAGCCGAATGCAGTCGTTGAGATCTTCAAAAATCCGGTACGTCCAGAAATCGTTGGCGCGTTCAAATACCTCAACCTGGCATTGCTTCTGGGCGAGAATGACGTAGGCTTGCAACGAAATCAGGTTGAAATACGCCAGCCGCTTGGTGTGAAGGTCAACGCCCCGGGTGGAATCGGAAAGCACTTCGATGAGCAAACCCGGATTTTTCACCCATTTGCCCTCGTCGGCTTCCACGTCGTCGGGGTCGCAGGTGTAAATCACGTCGGGATAGACGTACCGCTGACGTTTCCAGATTTCCTGCTTCACGCTTTCCGCGAAGGTTTGGCAGCCATTTTTACGGGCGAAGGGGTAGAGCAAGCGAGTGAGGTTCTGCACCATCACGTTGTGCCGCCGGGTGGTTCCGGCCATCGCAAACACCTCGCCGTCCCAGTATTCGTAGCGGCTTTCGCTGGCTTCTTCCAGAGCGAGGTACTCCTCGAAGGTGTAGGTTTTCTTTTCGGGAATCGCGGTCATGGTCAGCGAGGATTGGCCGGGCAAGTTAGCGAAAAGTGTGCAGCCGTTGTTTTTCAGCCCCGAACCTGCCGCGCCCGACAAACCAGGGTGTTCGTTGACGGAAATCCAACTGCATCCGCCAACTTGCGCCCGATGACCCTTCTGGAAAAACCGGGCCGACGGGGTTGGCTCAAAACCAGCGTTGCGCTATTCCTGCTGCTTCTGCCACCGGCTTGCCTGCTTTTATTCTGGGTCTTGCACACCAGCAACATTCCGTACTGGGACGACCTCTACCTGCTCGACGGCTTTTTAGTGCCGTTTGAAAAAGCGGTCAGTACCTCCGAACGCCTCGCGCTGTTGTTTGGCGAAATCAACGGCCACAAGGTTGTGTATCCCCGGCTGGTCAGTTACGCCCTTACGCAGGTGGCCGGGCAACTCAACCTGACCTGGCTGATGTTGCTGGGCCTGCTGCACTGGGTTGGGGTTGCGGGGCTACTTTTTCGGGTGTTCCTGAAAATTCGGGTGCCGCTATTTTTCTTCCTCCCGGTTTCTATTTTACTGTTCAATCCCATCACGGGCGAAAACCTGTTCTTCGCCTTCGCGGCCATTCAAAACTATTCCATTCACCTCCTGATTCTGGGGAGTTTGTACCTGCTCTGTTGCGGGCCGGTCGGCTGGAACGCCCGGCTTCGTTTTCCATTGGCGCTTGGCGTGGCGATGCTGGCTTCCGTCTCGTCGGGAACGGGCCTTTCCGTTTTTTTCGGTGGCGGCTACGCACTGCTCCTGCGTCGGGAGTATTCCAAACTACTCCTCTGGTCGGTCGGTGGGCTGGGTAGTTATTGGTTTTACACCAACGTTTACCACGGATGGACGCACCTCGCCCCGCCTGCCCCGTCAATCCTGCTCGCCAATGCCCTGTATTTCTGCGGTTCCATTTTTTCGGTAGCGCTGAGTTCGTTTTCGGTGTCGGCTTGGCTGTCGCTGGGGTTTGGCTTGGCGGGGGTGGTATTTTTCGTTGTTTGGAGCGCATGGCAGGTGTTTGTTGGGCTACGGTTTCGTATCCCGTTGGCGACTAACCCGCTGCCCGATTCCGTCCGGACGTTCTGCGGTTCGGGTATGGCCTACCTGCTCGTGATTGCGCTGTCGGCGGCCCTAACCAAATCAGACGGCGGGATCGAGGCCATGTTTAGTAGCCGGTACAGCGTGCATTCCCTGCTGCTTTTTGCCTTGTTGTACCTGCTGCTACTCAGCTACCCGGCCCGCCGCGCCTGGGTGCTGGCGGTCGCGTTGCCGGTGACCGCGCTGCTTTTTGGAAAAGCCTACCACCGCGAAATTCAGAATGCCCGCTACCAGCAACAGCTACGCCGGGCGGATTTGTACAACTGGCAAAAAAACGGAATCTGGCTTTCGACCTCGAAAGAATTTCAGGACGTATTTCCCGGTGCGCCCCGCCGGGCCGTCCAAACGGAGCTGTACCGCCCTCCTTCGCTGGGAACGCTGGCCGATGTCGTGCCGCCCGCCGCTACACCGATTGGATCGGGTACGGGCATTGAACTGAGTCGGCGCGACGAAGAATACCTGACATTTTACGCCCCTGCCCTCACGCTGACGCCGCAGCAGCGGGCATTTTTCCTGCTGTACAGCCCCACGCGGGGCTTTCTGCTACCCGCCGTACCGGAGCGGAGTTCGCTTGAAACGCTCCTCACCACGGGCGACTACTGGCAACCGGGCCTGCGGGGTCTATTGCCCATCCGGTGCGTTTCGGAGGGAATTCTGAAAGTGCCCCAGCAGCTGGCCCTGATCGTCAGCGGCGGGCTAACCTGGCAGGTGCGGCCCGTTTCCGTTGGGTTAGACCCGGCCGGGTACGCAAAAAACAAGAATTGATTTTACGAAAAAACCGCCCAAGCCCGAAAGCCTGGACGGTTTCCCAAAAATCCGCAATCCGCGTTCGCCAAATCGCCAGATTCGACTTCAGTCAATCCGCAATCACTGCACCAACCCCGCCCGCCGCAGCATGGCTTCGGGTTTGGGGTCGCGGCCCCGGAAGCGCCGGTAGAGCACCTCGGCTTTTTCGCTGCCGCCCTTCGAGAGGATGTTCTCGCGGAAGGATTTGGCGACTTCGGGGTTGAAAATTCCTTTTTCCTTGAACGCGTCGAAGGCGTCGGCGTCGAGCACCTCGCTCCACAGGTACGAGTAGTAGCCCGCCGAGTACCCGCCCGCAAAAATGTGCGCAAACGCCGGACTCACCGCCGTGCCGGGCACGAGCGGGTACACTTCGGTTTGCTCCGCCACTTTCGATTCCACCTCACTCACCGACTCGCCCGTGGGCGCCTGCCCGTGCCAGGCCAGGTCGGTCAGGCCGAGGTTGACTTGCCGCGCCGTGCCGATGCCCGCCAGGAAGTTGGACGAGGCCCGGATTTTCTCGATGTAATCCGCCGGAATCACCTCGCCCGTCTGATAGTGTTTCGCAAACATTTTCAACACGTCGGGTTCCTGGCAGAAATTTTCCATGAACTGGCTCGGCAGTTCGACGAAATCCCAGGCCACGCTCGTGCCGCTCACCGTTTCGTACTTCGCGTGCGAGAGCATCGAGTGGAGCGCGTGGCCGAACTCGTGGAAGAGCGTTTCCACTTCCCGGAAAGTCAGCAGCGAGGGCATGGTCTCGGTCGGGCGGGTAAAATTGCAGACGTTGATGACGTGCGGACGAACGTCCTGCCCGCCCTCGAAGTGCTGCGCCCGCGTGCCGGTATTCCAGGCCCCGGCCCGCTTGCCGGGGCGCGGAAAGTAATCGCCGTACCAGATGGCGAGCAACTGGCCCCGCTCGTCGGTGATTTCGTAGGTCTTCACCTCCGGGTGCCAGGTCGGGATGTCCTTGCGCTCCTTGAACGTGAGGCCGTAGAGTTTGGTGGTGAGCAGGAACAGCCCGTCGAGCACATTTTCGAGCTTGAAATACGGTTTCAGCACCTCGTCGTTGATGGCGTATTTTTCCTTTTTCAACTTCTCCGAATAGTACGCGGCATCCCAGCGTTGCAACACGTTTTCGGAGAAACCCTGCGATTTGGCGTAAGCAGTCAGTTCTTTCAGGTCGCGCTCGGCGGCGGGCTTGGCGTAGCTGAGTACGTTGAGTTCAAACTCCCGGACTTTCTGCGGGTTTTCGGCCATGCGGTCTTCGAGCACGTAATCCGCCCAGGTTTTGTAGCCAAGCAGCGTGGCCTTTTCGTGGCGCAGTTTCACCAGGTTGGCGATGAGGGTCTGGTTGTCGTTTTTATCGCCGTTGAAACCGCGTTTGGCGAAGGCCAGCCAGAGTTTGTGGCGCAACTCCCGGTTGTCGGCGTATTGCAAAAACGGCCCGTAGCTGGGGGCTTGCAGGGTGAAAACCCAACCTTCTTTGCCACGTTTTTTGGCCTCGGTTTTGGCCCCTTCCCGCACGAAATCAGGTAGCCCCGCGAGGTCTTTCTCGTCCGTGATTTGGAGCGCGAATTCGTTGGTTTCGGCCAGGTTGTGTTCGTTGAACGAGATGGAAAGCTGCGAAAGCTCCTTGTTCAGGCTGCGCAGTTTTTCCTTGTCGGCCTCGTTCAGGTTGGCCCCGTTACGGGCGAAACCTTTGTAGGTTTTTTCGAGCAACATCGTGCCCTCGGCGTCGAGTTTGAGCTTGGCGCGGCCATCCCAGACGCTTTTCACGCGGGCGAACAGTTTCTCGTTGAGTGAAATGTCGTTGCCGTACTCGGTCAGGAGCGGGCTGGCTTCCTTCACGGTTTTCTGGATTTCCGGCGTGGTTTCGGCCCCGTTGAGGTGAAACAAAATCGGCGTGATGCGCGATAACTGCTCGCCCGCCCGTTCGAGGGCCACGATGGTGTTTTCAAAGGTCGGTTTGGCGGCGTTGTTGACGAGCACGTCGATTTCACGCCGCCCCTGCGTCATGGCTTCCTGTAGGGCGGGCAGGAAATGCTCGACCTTGATTTTGTCGTAGGGGGGCGTTTGGAAGGGAGCCGTGAAGGGCTGTAAAAGCGGGTTGTTCATCGGGGGTAGTTTCGGGGCGGTTGAAGTTTGGGCGAGCAGTGCATTCGTCAGCAGCAGCGCCCCCGCCAGGAGTACGGGTTTGGTCATGGCTTAAAAACGGGTTTCGGTGAAAAAGTTCGGACCGGAAAATGGAGCAAGATAAAGCGGGGGGCTGAGTGATGGGGCGGGTTTTTGATGGGTGGTTGTCTGAACCGCGATTGGCCTGGATTTAAAGATTTTCAGGATTGAAATTCGACAATTAGAAATCAACCATCCTGAAAATCTTTAAATCCAGGCCAATCGCGGTTCAGACTTAGCGAACGGTACCGAAGCCGCGCTCTCCTTTCGACATTTTTGAAAAAAGTTGAACCTCATGGAACGCGAAGACATCACCCGCCGCATTATCGGCTGCGCCATGAAGGTGCATAGTACACTGGGCAATGGGTTTCATGAAGTCATTTACCAGCGGGCATTAGCTATCGAAATGGAACGCCAGCGATTAATTTTCGCCCGTGAATTAGAGATGCCTATTTTTTACGAAGGCGTTCAAATTGGAGAACGGCGGGTGGATTTTTTCGTTGAAAACGCCATCATGGTCGAACTCAAAGCCATCATCAGTTTAGCGAATTCGCACTTAGCGCAGGGTAAAAACTACCTCGAAGCGTATCAGATGGAAACCGGCCTGCTCATCAACTTCGGGGCCGTTAGTCTTCAGTTTAAAAGGCTTTTTAACTCGAAGCTCAAACCAAAGGCTGTCTGACCGTGCGACGGACCGCCACGATTGGCCCGGATTTATGGATTTTCAGGGTGACTAAATTCAAAATTAGAATTCGGGAATCAACCATCCTGAAAATCCATAAATCCGGGCCAATCGTGGCGGTCCGTCGCACGGTCAGACAAAGAAATCCCCCACCAACTCGCCATCCGGCATCCCCGGCGTGACCTTGTACTTCTCCAAATCCGTCACGCCTTCCGCCGCCAACACCTCGTCGTCGATGAGAAACTGGCCGGTGTAGGATTTAGCGTCTTTTCCAAAAATAAAATACGCCGCATCGGCCATGATTTCGGGCCTGCGGCTGTGGCGCATCATGTGGTCGCCGCCGAGGGCGAATTCCACCGCCGCCGTGGCAATGGCCGTGCGCGGCCAGAGGGCGTTGAAGGCCACTTTCCCCGCAAATTCTCCCGCCATGCCCAGCACGCATAGACTCATCCCGTACTTCGCCATCGTGTACGCCACGTGGTTCTGAAACCAGCGCGTTTCCATGTTCAGCGGCGGCGAAAGGTTGAGCACGTGTGGGTTTTCGGCCTTGAGCAAATGCGGCAAACACGCCTGCGAGGTCAAAAACGTGCCGCGCACGTTGACCTGGTGCATCAAATCGTAGCGCTTCATCTCGGTCTGGAGCGTGCCGGTGAGTTGAATGGCCGAGGCGTTGTTGACCAGGATGTCGATGCCGCCGAAGGCCTCCACGGCCTGCTGCACAGCGGCCCGCACGGCGGCTTCGTCGCGCACGTCGAGGAGTACGGGCAGGGCCTTGCCACCCGCCCGCTCCATGTCTTCAGCGGCGGTGTAAATCGTACCGGGTAGCTTGGGGTGCGGTTCGGCGGTTTTGGCGGCCACGACGATGTTGGCCCCTTCGCGGGCCAGGCGCAGGCCGATGGCGTGGCCGATGCCCCGGCTCGCGCCGGTGATGAAGACGGTTTTTCCTTGGAAAGACATGGTAGGTAAGAAGTGAAAAGTGAGAGGTTAGAGGTAAAACTGCTTACTGCCACTGCTTACTACGAATTCCACCGCCCGGCGGTCCATCCAGTAGAGGTCGTCGGGCGATTTTTCGTAAAAACCGCAGTGGCCGCCGAAGGTAGGGGTTTCGAGGAAAAGAAAGTCGGAGTTCCGGGCCAGGTCGCGGGGTGAGCAGCTTTCGGAAAGCACCGGGTCGTTCTGGGCGTTGAGAATCAGCGTTGGGACGCGGATGTGGTGGAGAACCGGCAAACTACTGGTTTGTTCGTAGTACGCACGGTGGCCGCTGAAACCCATGATGGGCGCCACGTAGTGCGTGGTGAGGTCGTCGAGCGAGCGCAGGCGGGCCACGTCCGGAAAATCGCCGGGGCTGAAAAGCGGTTGCCGGAAGGCGATGAACCGTTGCATTTTCCGCGAAAAATGCCGCTCGTAAAACGAGCCCCGAAAGGCCCCGACGCTGCCCACCATGTCGGCGGGCACCGAAATCGCCACCACCGCCTGCACTTCGGGCGGGAGGTTGGGGCCCAACTCGCCCGCGTACTTGAGGGTCATGTTGCCGCCCTTGCTGAATCCGACCAGCGCGAGGCGGGTGTAGCCTTTGGCGAGGGCGTGGGGCACGATGGCCGCCAGTTCCTCGGTGCTGCCGTGGGTGGTGAGTTTGGGCAGGCGGTTCAACTCGCCGCTCAGGCCCCGGTGGCTCCAGGCCAGGGCATCGTAACCTGCCGCGTTGAAGGCTTTCGCCGCGCCGAGCATGTAGGGCCGGGTGCTGTTGCCGAGGTAGCCGTGGGTGAGGATAACCAGTGGGCAGTTTCCAGTGGGCAGTTGGCAGGAAATCGGGGTTTCTTTTTTGCCAACTGCCCACTGAAAACTGCCCACTTTTGCGTAGCTCCAGTCCAAATCAACGAAGTCCCCGTCGGGCAGGTCGAGGCGTTCGCGGACGTACGTCACGCCCCGCACCCGGCGGGCCACGCTGGGCAGCAGGGTGGAAAGATGCCCGTCGCGCAGCAGGCGGGGGGCACGGTAGGCGGAGGTTTCGATAACGGGCATGGGGAGCTTCGGGGCGTGGAGGAATGCGGTTTGCGGATTAGCTTCGCATCGGGCTTCCGACCAAAAGAGGCAAGTTTGCCAAACGTGCGTTTAGAAACAAGCCAATGCCGCCGGATTGCCATTTTCCGCAGCCCAAATTTTACCTCTCACTGCTGACTTCTTACCTCCATGAATCTCCAAGATGCCAAAGTCCTCATCACCGGCGGTAGTTCGGGCATCGGCCTTGAAACCGCCCGCCAACTCATCGCCAAAGGGGCCAGAGTCGCCACTTGCGGGCGACACTACGACCGCCTCCAGCGGGCCGCCGCCGACACCGGGGCGCTGCCTATCCACGCCGACGTGAGCCGCGAAGACGAGGTGCGCGGCATGGTGCAAACCGTCGTGGAAACCTTCGACTACAACGTGCTCATCAACAACGCCGCCTTCGGGTACATGGCCCCGCTCGTGGATCTGGACACTCACAAAATGCAGGAACTCCTGGCGACCAACGTACTCGGGGCCGTGATGGCGGGTCGGGAATCGGTGCGGCATTTTGTCATAAAAAACTACGGGAACATCGTCAACGTGGCCTCCACGGCGGGCTTGAACGACTCGGCGGGCGGCACGGCTTACGTGGCCTCCAAGTTTGCTCTGCGCGGCATGACCGACTGCTGGCGGCAGGAACTGCGGAAGCACAACGTGCGTGGGAGTGTTCTTTAAACTGTGCCATCGGGGTCAGTCGAAGCGGTGTGGTGTGCTACGTTCCTCAAAGAGAATGTTGAGGTGGTCCGGGTTTGCCGGACAGTCAGGGTGCACGTTTTGTTTTAAAGGTAAGTACTAGTTCTGCCCAAACTGCTCAGGGCTGATATTGCCCTCCGATGAATGTCGACGTTTTCGGTTATAGTAGCATTCGATGTACCGCAGCGGCGGATCGCTCAAACAACTCAGTATACGCATCTTCCAGCCATCTAAAAACGTCATGCCGGTAGTAACCAGACGGACGGCTTCATTTTTGAAGTCGTCGTACTTTCGGCGCGGGAGCAATGGCTTTTTAGAAGTACTCATGGGACAGCGAAGTTAAGCAACTCGACTGTCCGGCAAACCCGGACCACCTCAAGCGCAAATTTGTCCGCAACCTGCTCAAAAAAATGAAGTTGACCGTTGAGCAAATCGCCGACATCGCCTTCCGATTTTGTGTTGGAGGTAAAAAATAGTCTGACGGGCAAAAAGTAGATTACGCCCGCCCCGGCCACTCTTCAATCGTTCCCCACCGGAAACACCAACGTCGGCACCGTCGTCTGCACCAGCACCTGCTTCGCCTTGCTGGGCGTGATGAGTTGGTCGAGCAGGCTGTGGTGGTGGGAGGTGAGGATGAGCAAATCGGCCCCTGCTTCTTCGGCGAAAGCCACCAGTCCCCCGCTCACCGTGTCGGCTTCGCGGGTGGTGAGTTCAAACGATTCTTCCGAAAAATTCCGGCGGATGTCGGCGATAAAATCCTCGTCGCGGGCCAGGTTGGGTTCGAAGGGCGCGTTGAGTTTGACCAACTGCACGCTGGCCCCCAGGGCGCGGGCCAGGTCGAAGGTTTGCCGGAGCACCGCCGTTTCATTCCACTCCAACTGCGTGGCGTACACGATGCGCCGCACCGGGGCTGCGCTTGCTTCGCCGGGCACCATCAGCACCGGCACGTCGAGTTTCGCGACCACGTCGGTGGCGCTGGTGCCAAAAAGCTGCGCCAGCCAGCCGTCGGAGGCTTCGGCGCGGCGGCCCAACACCACGAAATCCGTCGGAGTTTCGGCCACGGCGTCGCGGAGGGCGTCGGTCAGGTCGTTCAGCACGAGGCGGGTTTCGCAGGCAATGCCTTGCTGGCGGAGGCCGTCGGCCTGGCGGTCGAGGGCGGTTTGGGCGGCGCCCTCGTCGGGCAGGGGGGCCAGCATCCCCATCGGGTCGGTGGGCAGTTCGGTGGCCGGGTAAGTGATTGGTTGCGCGTGGAGCAGCAGTACCTCGGCGGGCAGGACGAGGGCAAACTGCGCGGCCCAGGCCAGCACGGGGCGGGATTGGGCCGAAAAATCAGTGGCGACGAGGAGGCGTTTCATGGCAAGCGAGGCAAATTTAACGGAAGCAATCACCGCCTTTTCCCCCGAAACACCAAGCAAACCGGGTTAAGAAATTGTGACGTTCGGGGCGGAAAAGCCGCCGCGCCGGAAGCGGGTGGTTCGGCAATTGCCGGTTCCTGCGTAAATTCGGCGTTTCAAACCTGCCGTAATCTGCCATGACCGAGGAAACCAACGCGACTCGCTCGCTTCACTTCATCGAAGAAATCGTCGAGGAAGACCGCCGCGCCGGGAAAAACGGCGGGCTGGTGTACACCCGTTTTCCGCCCGAACCCAACGGGTATTTGCACCTGGGCCACGCCAAGAGCATTTGCCTCAACTTCGGCCTGGCCGACGAGTACGGCGGTAAAACCAACCTGCGTTTCGACGACACCAACCCCGTCACCGAAGAAACCGAGTACGTCGAGTCGATCATGGCCGATGTGCGCTGGCTGGGTTTCGACTGGGAACGCCTCTGCTACGCCTCCGATTATTTCTCCCAACTCTACGACTTCGCCGTGCAGTTGATTCTGGCCGGCCTGGCCTACGTGGACGATTCCACGCCCGAAGAAATCGCCACCCAGAAGGGCACACCCACCGAGCCGGGGGTGGAGAGTCCATACCGGAGCCGATCGATCGCCGAAAACCTCGACCTCTTCGCCCGGATGAAAGCCGGGGAATACCCCGACGGCAGCCGCGTGCTGCGGGCGAAAGTAGACATGACTTCGCCCAATATGCACTTCCGCGACCCGGTGCTGTACCGCATCAAACACGCCCACCACCACCGCACCGGCGATGCCTGGTGCATTTACCCAATGTACGATTTTGCCCACGGGCAGAGCGACGCCATTGAGGGCATCACGCATTCGATTTGTACGCTGGAATTTATTCCGCACCGCCCGCTGTACGATTGGTTCATCGAAAAACTCGGCATTTTCCCGAGTCGGCAAATCGAGTTTGCGCGCCTCAACCTTACCTACACGGTGATGAGCAAACGCAAACTGCTGCAACTCGTCAACGAAAACCACGTCACCGGCTGGGACGACCCCCGGATGCCGACCCTCAGCGGCGTGCGGCGGCGGGGCTACCCGGCCGTGGCGCTGCGCGAATTCTGCGAGCGCATCGGCGTGGCCAAGCGCGACAACCTCATCGACATCGGCCTGCTGGAGTTTTTCGTGCGGGAAAACCTGAACAAAACCGCCACCCGCGTGATGGCCGTGGTGGACGACGACCCCCTCCGCGTCACGCTGACCAACTACCCCGAGGGCCAGACCGAGTGGCTTTCCACCGAAAACAACCCCGAAAACCCCGAAGCGGGCAGCCGTGACCTGCCCTTCAGCCGGGAATTACTCATCGAGCGGGAGGATTTCATGGAAAACCCACCCAAGAAATTCTTCCGCCTCGCCCCCGGCGGACTGGTGCGGCTCAAGAGTGCCTACATCATCCGCTGCGACGAGGTGCTGAAAGACGCCGAGGGGAAAGTGACCGAAGTGCGGTGTACGTATATTCCGGAGAGTAAGTCGGGCAGCGATACCTCCGGCCTGAAGGTGCAGGGTACGCTGCACTGGGTTTCGGCGGCGGAAGCCGTGGCGGTAGCCGTGCGCAACTACGACCGGCTGTTCCGGGTGGAAGACCTCAGCACTGCCGAAGGGGATTTCAAAGAATACCTAAATCCCGATTCGCTCACGGTGGTGAGCGCCTACGCGGAGCCGAGTTTGTTGGAAGCTGCCCCCGGCCAGACCTACCAATTCATGCGGAAAGGCTACTACTGCCTCGACGTGGATTCTACTACCGAAAACCTTGTTTTCAACCGGACAGTGACGTTGAAAGATAGCTGGAAGCCGCCGGGGAAATGACGTTCCGTTAAACCAAGAAACACCCCTGCAAGATTGACGGGGTCGTTTCTTGATGGTGAGCATTCATAAATAGTGGGTCTCGCCAAACAGAATATTTCGTACCCCGATGATTTCATCCAAGTTGTCCCAGAAAATATAGTGCGCGTTGAACTCAAATTCCTGGCGTTGCTCCGGCGATGCCCCCAGTAACTTCTCTGACCAATTCAACGGAAAAGTGACCACACGACCATCCTCTTTGAGGCCTGGAAGCAGTTCCGGTGCCAGGTTCGCTACCGGATTCCGACGTTTACGCCGGGCGTGGGCGCTTGTCGTGCGGACGGATGTAGTTGTCATGGCACAGTGTTTCGTAATGTTTCAGAATTTTATCTTGGTGCTCAAGAAGTGCGGGTTCAGTTTTCCGAAGTTCGGCGGTGCTGAAGCCCCGGTTGTAAGCCAATTTCAGAGAATGATCGGCACGTATCCAAAATTTGCATTCTTTTTTATTTTATCGGTGACGTGAACATGAAACGGTTCGTTCAGAAGGTCGAACCTGATTGCGAAAAAGCGCCAGCCGAACTGTTCAAAAAACGTTGGCATTTTCAAAGGTACCGAAAAATCAAAAACGCCCCGGTCGGAATTCCGACCGGGGCGTTTGGCGGTACACTGTAAACGACAAACGCCTACAGCACCACCACCGAGTTTTCTTCGAGCGAAACCGGCGAGGCCACGTATTTGTCGGCTTCCCAGTCGTTTTCCCAACGCTCGCCGTCGATGAGGTAGCGGAACTGGTATTCC
Source organism: uncultured Cytophagales bacterium (assembly GCA_964244295.1). Lineage (GTDB taxonomy): Bacteria > Bacteroidota > Bacteroidia > Cytophagales > Spirosomataceae > JAJAZB01. The sequence goes on along the minus strand of CAXTIG010000038.1, from coordinate 13,405 downwards.
TTGCCCGCTTCGAGTTCGACGGTGGTTTTGAAAACGCCGTCCTTGCCTTTTTTAAGGGGTGCGGCGGCGGCGTCCCAGCCGTTGAATTCGCCCAACACGGCAATGGTTTTAGCCTCGGCAGCGGCTTCGGCGGGAATGGCAAACGTCACTTTTACGACGGGTTTGCTCTTCAAAAGTTGTTTGGTTAAGCTCATTTTTTGATTGGTTGATTGATTCTGGGCGCAAAGATGCAACATAAAGATTTTGCAAAAAACTAACTGTCAGGTTTTTAACATTTATGCTGCGCGGGATAATGCTATTTTCGCGACTCAATCCAAAAAATGCTTATTCGAGTGCAAAGAGGATGGGCAGCGTAAACCGCGTCGGAACCGCCCGCCCCGACTGCTTGCCGGGCCTCCATTTCGGCATCAACCCCACCACCCGCCGGGCCTCCTCATCGCAGCCAAAGCCGACTCCTTTTTGCACCTGAATCCGGTCGATGGAGCCGTCGGCCCGTACTACGAATTCGAGGTACACCTTGCCCGCCATGCCCGCGTTGCTGGCTTCCTTTGGGTAGCGCAGGTTTTTCCGTAAAAACTCACCCAACGCCGCCAAACCACCCGGAAATTCGGGCTGCTGCTCGACGCGGGTGAACGGCACTTCCTCGCCCGTGCGGTTCAACTCCACCACCTCCGGCTTGCGCCCGGCGGATTCGGCGGGAATATCCACCACCTCATTCGGGTCGAAAGTACCTTCGCGGGTGAGGTCGCTGCCGGGGGCTTTAACCAACTGTTCCTGGGTGGGTGGCAGTTCTTCGGGCACTTCTTCCGCCGTGATTTCGGGCGGGAGAAAGCGTGAGGTTTTCACCTTCGGCGCTTCGGCGGGTGGCGGTGGCACGACGGGCTTCACGGTTTCTTCGGGCGGCGGAGGCAGCACGACGGTCTCCGGTTGGAAGGCGGTCACGCGGTCGCGGGGCGTGTAGTGGGCCAGCAGAGCGGGGGCAATCAGGCCCGCGCTGACCAGCACCGAACCCAGCACGGTGGCCCGCCGCAGGGTGCGGGCGTAACTCTGGCGGAGGGCAAAGGCCCCGTAAGCCCGGTTGCGGGCGGCAAACACGATGTCGGTGAGCGTTTCCATAAAACTAATTTTTTAGTTGAAAAAGGCTTGAAAAAAGCCCCAGGCATGGAGCGAGCCCGTCGGGCGGCTGGCGGGGGCAGGGGCCGTCCAGCGGGTGAAAGGAAAGTCGGTTATTTTCTTGGAAAACGGCCCCGCAAGAGTTTTAACCCGTTGTGAAACAATCTCGCGGGGATTGGCCCGTCAGGGCGGGGCAGGGAGTCGAGGTGAGGAAATGGTTTTTCCATCCAGAGCGAAGGCAATCGGCAACGTAAACCGACTCCGCACTGCCTGTCCATCCTGCTTGCCCGGTGTCCACTTAGGCATGGCTTCCATTACCCGCACGGCTTCTTCGTCGCAGCCAAAGCCGAGACCTTTCATGACTTGGATAGTAGAAATTGCGCCGTCTTTTTCGATGATGAACGACACAAACACTTTTCCCTGCACGTTCGCTTGCCGGGCGGCGGCGGGGTAGGTTAGGTTCTTTTTAAGAAACTTCGTGAGTTTGCTGAATCCGCCGGGGTACCCGGCCTGTTTTTGCACGACCGTAAACAGCGGTTCCACCGTATCCCCCCGCATTTCCCGCTGCAAAACGGGGCTAAGTGCCACCGCCTTCGCCGGGTCGGGGGAACGCACTTCGGTACGGCCCGGCCTGGCTGCCAGCGGTGAGTACGCTACAGCGACTATCTCAGCGAGGACAACACCATTAGTCATTTTCGGAGCAGCCTCGTCAGACGATCCCTGGCCGTCCAGCGCAAAGGTGAAGGGCACCGTAAACCGGCTCCGCACCGCCCTGCCGCGCTGACGCCCCGGTTTCCAGGTGGGCAGGAGCCGGACGACCCGCAACGCTTCTGCCCCGGTGCCGTAGCCCACCTCTTTCATAACCCGTGCGTTGGTGACGGCACCATTTTTCTCGACAACAAAACGGACAAACACTTTCCCCGTCGCCCTGACCGCTTTGGCCTCTTCCGGATAACGCAGATTTCTCGCTAAAAATCGGCCCAGTGCCTCTGGCCCACCGGGGTACTCCGCCGGTTCTTCCACTGTCGTCAACACCGGCTCCGCCGTATTCCCGGGCAGTTCCCGCTGCAACTCGGGGCTGAGGGCCACAGCCTCGGCCAAGTCGGGGAAGGTCACTTCGCTGCCGTTCGGCTCCAAACTAGCCGACGGCGTGGCACGCAAGGGCTGCGCCGACTGCACCACCCGCTCGACGGCTTCCAGCGCCCGGCTGTCGCTCACGGCGGCGGACGAAAACACGAGCATTGCGCCAAACAGCGGGGCCGTCAGCCCGTACTTGAGCAAGGCCCGGCGCGGGGAGTGGGCTTTTTGCAGCATCGCCACCCGCCGCCGCAACAAGCTTTGGCTGAAAAACGAATTGGTCAGTTGGGGAGAAATCCCGAATTGTTTGGCAAAAAGCAGCAGCGCGTAGTCGGCTTTGGTGGGGGCGTGGCGGCTGGCGTGCTGGTCGGCGATAAACTCGTGGACGGCCCGCAGGCTTTGCCGGTAGGCGTACACCGCCGGGTTGAACCAGTTGAAAATGGCCAGCAATTCGACCAGCAACACGTCGGCGGAGTGGAGTTGGCGGGCGTGAACCCGCTCGTGAATCAGAATCGTGTCGTGCCCGTCGAGGTGCCGCCCCACGACGAGGTGGTTGAAAAACGAAAACGCCATCCGTCCGGCAGTAGATTTCCGTCGGCTTAAAAACTGCTGAAGGTGAGCCAGTTGAAACGACAGCCGTCCCAGCCCCACCAGCACCCCCGCCATGTACACGAAGGCGAAGGCATCGCCCCAGGTGAGGCCCACCGCCTGCTGCGGCAGGGCCGTGACGAACACCGCGTCGAGGTCGTAGTAGGTGTACACCGCCTCGTGGACGCGCTCGGTCAGAAACCAACTCCGCACCCAGTCGGATTGCAGCACCGGGATAAACAACGACAGCGCCGCCGCCGCCAGCAGGTAGGCGCGGTTGAGTTGGTGGAAGGTTTCGCGGCGCAGCCAGAAGAAGTAAAACCCGTAAAACAGCGCGAGGTACAGGTTGGCTTGCAGGAGGTAGTGCAGGGCGTTCATGGCTGGTTTAGCGGTTTTTAGCGAAGTGTAAAATTCAAAATCGACTTTTTCTTTTCGTACTCTTCCACTACCGTAGTCCGTAAAGCGGCGTTGGATTTCATGAGGGCAGTCATGCGCCGCCGCGCTTTACCGAGCCGCTCTTCCCCGTGGAAAGCGCGGGTTTCTTGTGTGACTTGACGGGCGTTCGCCAAAAAATCAGTCGTGTATCCTGGTTTATCGGGTTCGTAGTGCTCGAAGACCGCCTGGAAGCAAAACGCTTCCACCAAGGGGCGCATATCGGTGTGTTTCTCGTGCATGAAGCCATTCACGCCGACGCATACTTTCCAGGAAAGCGAACTATCCGGCCGTTCGCGCATGGCGTAGAAAAACTGCGCGGCGATGGTCATCAAACTGTCGATGTCCAGGCTTAATTTCGGTTGCGGTTGGTAGGCCGTTACCGACCGACCCGAAGCGTTTAGAAAATGAGCCACTTGCTCTTTAAACAGCGGCTCGAAACGACGGTCCTTCCGAAGTTGGTCCATAAAAAGATCCGTCGCTTTCACTGAATCGGGCAGCACTTTTTCAATCACCCCGACCTCACCGCTGCGGTAGTTTTGAAGTAGGTAGTCTACGTACAGGCGATTCTGGCTAAACAAGACGGCCAGAGGATCGGTGGTCGGTACGTCTTCGCGCGGCGACGGAGCGAACCAGTTGCGGCCTTCGTGAGTTCCAACATACAAGCCGAAATAGGTTGGGTAATGCTGCTTGACGGTGGAAAAATCAAGAGCCTGGCTCTGGCCTATCAGCGGAACCAGTAGGAAAATAAATGTCGGAATTCGTAACCGCATGGCTGTAGAAATTTACCGGGTGTTTCCTACGATTCCCGCATCTGCTGAATCATCCTCAAAATCGCGTCTGCATCGTTCAAATCCACGTTGTTTTTCTTGGCAAAAAACGAAACCAGGCCGCCAACCGAGTTTTCAAAATATCCCGTCATCAGCTTTTCGGTGGCGAAGGATCGGTACTGTTCCTTCGTGATTTTCGGAAAATATTCGTGGGTTTTGCCAAAAGCCCGGTGGTCGACGAAGCCCTTTTGTTCGAGGATGCGGATGATGGTCGAAACGGTGTTGTAGGCCGGTTTGGGCGCGGGCAACTGGTCGATGACGTCTTTCACAAACCCTTTCTCCAACTGCCAGAGTACCTGCATCAGTTGCTCTTCGGCGCGGGTGAGTTCTTTTTCAATCATGGTTGTCGTGGTTACGGGGCAAATGTTAAACTAATTTTTTAGTTGTGCAATGATCAGGCTGAGAAATTTTTTGAGAGTTGAAGAGAAGGGGCACGCTGAGCGGAACGGTCCGTCGCTGCGGTTGAAGCGCTACGGGGTAAACGCTGACCCACCGCACCGCGCTTCGACCGCAGCGGCAGGCCGTTCCGCTCAGCCCTTCCCCAAAACCAATTGACAAAACCGAAAGTCCGGTTAACTTTGAAAACCAACAACTTGTCCGGTGAAGCGAAGCCTCCTTTTTTCAGTAGGAATTGGCCTGTGGCTGCTGTGCGGAGGGCAAGCTGTGGCCCAAACCGAGGCCGAGCACCGCGCCCGCTGGGCGCGTCTGCAACGCCAGCCCCTCGGCGAAACCACCTTCCGTGCCTCCTGCGATTTGCTCCAGGAAATCGGTAAAACCAACGCCGCTCTGAGCTACGAATTGCTGGGAACGTACACCGTGAAGGTGCGTATCGGCGGCAACCGTGCCTGGACCCACGTGCTGCTGATGGGCCACGCGCGGGCGAAGTCGTCGATGGTTTTTTCGGCGGAGCCCGAAACGCTGTACCAGCAGGCGCGTGAAAACGCCGGGCGGGGTACTCGCGGTTACCGGGAGGCGGTGGTGGGTACCGCGCTGATGTACGGTGAATGGGGAAAACTCGACTCGCTCAGGAAATACCTTGCCCTCGGTGAGGCCGATGCCCGCCGAGCGGGTGACCGCGAGAACCTCTCCTTTTTGTACGCCCTCCACACCGTCGCCCTCGCCGACGACACGGCCTCGCTGCGCCGGTACCTCGACCGGGCCATCCGGCTGGCAACCCCACTGAAGGATAAAAATGCGCTGTTTACCGCCCGGTACAATTACGCCAACGTGTACCTGCAAAATAATCCGCAGCAGCAGGTCGCCGCGTTTGAATCGCTGCTCGAATTAGCCCAGGATTCGAGCCTCAACCGCTACCCCCGGCGGCTGTACGACCGCACGGCCTTTACGTTTCGCAACGCCAAAGCCTCGGTGTATTTCCAGTTGATGGAGTTGAATCTGCTCCTGACCGACTACGAAAACGCCGGAAAATTTGCCGACTTGTTTTACGAGGCCACCGTGAAGCCAAACCCCGCCGGGGTGCAGGCGGCGTATTTCAACGCCGAAATGGCGACGGTGAAAACCTACCAGGGCCAGTACGCGGCCGCGCGGGATTTCCTGGCCCGGAGCCGGGCCGTTTTCAAGGTAGCCGAAAGTCAGATTCCTTACCAGGGCTATTTTCAGGCCGCCGGGTTACTGGCCGAACACGACGGCCGACCCGGCGAGGCCCTGCGGTATTTTGCCAAAACCCAAACCGAGGGCAAGGCCAGCGGGGCCGGGCTGTACCTGATTCCGCCCGCCGTTCACTACGTGCGCGCCCTTACCCAGGCCGGGCGGCTGGGCGAAGCGGCCCGCGTGCTCGAAACCCTTCGCAGCAGTGCCGAAGCGCGGAAATACACGGCCATCGGCCATTATTACTACCAAACGTTGGCCGCGCTCCAGAAAGCCAGCGGCGATTACCCGGTCTACGCCCGCTCGCTCGAAACGTTTTACGAAATCAAGGATTCGCTCACCAACCTCAACCGCTACCGGGCCATTCAGCAGGTGATGGCGAAGGTGCGCCTGCGCGACAAGGAACAGCAAATCGAGCGGATGCGGGCGGAGGAAGCGGCCCAGGCCGAGCGGGCGCAGCGGGAGCGGCGGTTTTACTTTGCCCTGTTTGGGCTGGCGATTCTGACCATCGGCTTACTGGGGTTGCTGCTGCGCAACCGCCTGATTCGCAGTCGGCAGCGGGATGCTCTGCACCAGAGCGAGGTGGAGCGACTGGAAAAACAAACCCGCATCGAGCGGATGCAGGGCGCGATGGAAGCCGAAGAATCGGAGCGCCGCAAAATCGCCGACCAACTCCACGACGAAGTGGCCGGGATGCTCGCCCTGGCGACGCTCCAGGTTTCGTCGACGCTGGAAAATGGCCTGTCCCACGGACAATCCGAGCAGAAACTCCGCAAAACTCAGGACGTGCTGACCGATGTGAGCGCCACCGTCCGCGACATCAGCCACCGGCTCACGCCCCTGGCCATCGAGCAACACGGCTTCCGGCACGCCGTCGAGGAGTTGGCCGAGGCGATTTCGTTGTCGGGAAAACTGCGCGTGGTGCCCCTGCTCGTGGGGTTTGACCAAGATAAAATCTATCCGGACCATTTTCTCAACGACCTGTACCGGATTATCCAGGAACTGCTCCAAAACGTGCTCAAACACGCCCAGGCCACCGAAGCCACCGTCGAAGTGGTCGAGCACGAGGACTCCGTTTCGCTGCTGGTGGAAGACAACGGCCGGGGCCTGCCCGACACCCCCGAACCCGGCCAGGGCCTGCGCACCATCCAGGCCAGGGTCGCCCATTTCAGCGGCCAGATGGAAGTAAGCCCCCGCCCGGAGGGCGGGACGATGGTGGTGATTGAGATGGAAGTAGCGAAGGTTTTAACGTAATTTACCTGGCTTGTCATCCTGGAAGGACCTGGTTGGCCTACCGTGCCCGCTTCTGAAAAGGGCACGGTAGGCCAACCAGGTCCTTCCAGGATGACAAGCCAGGTAAATTCAAAACAATCCGGGTAAAGTTAAAAACGCCCATGCGCCTACTCATCGCCGATGACCACCCGCTACTAGTGAGCGGCGTTTCCGCCGTACTCGCCGAACTGCCCGACGTGGAACTGCTGGAACCGGTGGAAAACGGCCGTCAGTTGCTCGACCGTTTGCACAAAACTCCTGTCGACCTCGTGCTGCTGGATTTGAACATGCCCAAACTCGACGGCATCGCGGCCTTGAAAACCATCAAGGCCGATTTTCCCCAAACCAAAGTCATCATTTTCACCAGCTACGACCAGCCCAAACTCATCCGCGAAATCCGGGCGTTGGGGGCCGAAGGGTATTTGCTCAAAAACAGTCCCGCGCCCGTGCTCAAAGAAGCCATCGCCACCGTCGCCGCCGGGGGAACCTGGCTTGCGGAAGAAAAACCGGGAGCCACCACCCCCCCCGGTTTGGTGGATGATTTCATGCGGAAATACGGCCTCACCACCCGCGAGGTGGAAATCATCCGGATGGTGGGGCGGGGTTTGACTACGAAAATTATCGCCGATCGGCTCTTCGTCAGCGAATTTACCGTCAACGCCCATCGCCGCAACATCTGCCGGAAAGTAGGGGTGGATACGCCTGTGGGGCTGCTCAACTTCGCCCGGGAGCAGGGCTTGGCGTGAGGGGTGTGAACTTCCCGGAAGTTTAAAACTTCCGGGAAGTTGTCGTTCCGCCAAACCGTTAGCACTAACTATTCCGTACCAATTTGCCGCTGTGGACTTTTGTGAAGTTGGCGCACCGGAAGAACTTGCCTATTCTCGATTTTTCAACCGTTCTCCTAAAATATTCAGGACATGAAACGTAAATCCGCATTTTTATCCCTGTTATTATTCGTTTTGGTGGCTGTTTTTTCAGTGAATTGTGGAGAGGATGAGCCTAAGGGATTAGTAGCCTTTTTAGGATTTTATCTCGGAGTGGCCACCAACTCGGCCAACAGCGCCGATAAAAAAACAATGAACATGACCATCACTAGTGACGGTAACCCCGTGGCCGGGACATACTCACTCAGCGGTGGTGGCGTGAACGCTCAGGGGAAAGTGACGGGCAGCGTGTTGGGTCTCATTCTAAACCTGACCTTTAAACCCGATGCCACCGGAACAACCTACACGTTTTCGGGCAACATCGATGACAAAAACTCAAACGTGACGGGAACCATGAGTGGGGTGGAAGCTGGTAAAACGGTGAAGTATGACGTTGAGTTAAAGAAATAATGAACTTCCCGGAATCGGAGCGCCGACCGGTTTAAACCCGGCGTGGAGGCATTCCGGGAAGTTGCCAACCGAGGCTGGAATCCTTCGCCCGCATCGGCAAAAATCGTTAGAACTACCTATTTCCCCCTTTTCGCGAGGGCCGGAACTTTGGGGTACCGGAGCGATTCACCCGTCCCGGCGTGTTTTTCTCAACCCTCATTTTTCAGCCATGAAACGACTCCTTTTTTTTCTGATTTTGCTCCTGATGGTGCCAGCGGTTCTTTCGTGCGTCCCGCTGATCGGAGAAGCCTCTGCTGACCTGGTAAAACAGCGCCTGGCGGGCAAATCGTACACCGGTCCTCAACTCACCGATAATCAACTTGAAGGCAACTTCATGGTACTTACCATGCTAACGGCGGGTGAGATTGGGCAAGCGATCGGCGGGAGCATATCCACCGACCTCGACCCGCTCGGCTACGCCGCTCCCGACCCGGATAATTTCTTCACCAGTGATCGCTTCGCCCTGATGACGGGCCTGCAACTGATTGGAAAGGGAGGAAAACTGAACGACTTCGGCGGTACCGACCGGGTCAATTTGCTGTACCTCGAAGTACCGGTTTACGCGCTCTACCGGCACGAACTACCCGGCAAGGGTCTCGTCTTCGGCGGGTTGGGACCGTACTTCGGCTACGGACTAACGGGCAAATACAAGTCCACTTTCAACGGGCAAACCACCAGCTTCAACGCCTTCGACAAGAATAACGGCGGCTTGCGGCGCTTCGATGGCGGGCTGGCTTTCACGGCAGGCTATCAGTTGCCGAGCAGCCTGCAATTCCGGCTGGCCTACGAACTGGGCCTGGCCAACATCGAAACCGGGCCGGGCAACAAAACCACCAATCGGGCGCTCAGCGTCAGCGTGGGGTATTCGCTGAACAAACTTTTTGGGAAGGAAAACTAAACTGCCTGGGGCAGCACCGCCGTACCCGCGCCTATTTTTTTAGGGATGAACCAAAACCGCCCAGCCATTGGCCGGGCGGTTTATCTGAACGGTTCAGCGTACAACCGGTACCGCATCGTCCTGCTCACCAACAAACCCGGCGGACTTTTGGACGCGGAGGTTGACTGGTTAAATTCTGTTTCGTACACTCATTTTTTCCTAAAACGATGACTAAACTAACCCGGATTTTACGCCCAATCACGCTGCTGGTGCTTTTGCTTGGCCTGGCGGCCTGTTCCAAAAAAAGTGAGGATGTGCTGCCCGGCGGCACCCACGACGCCCGGATGGAAGGCACCTGGCGGCTGGTTTCGCTCACGGTGACGGCCAAAGAAAAAGGCCAGGCCGCCAAAACCGCCACCGAGTTTCCCCCCAGCCCGGTCAGCTACGAATACCGCGCCGATGGCACCTGGGGCAACGGCACGGCCTCGGGCCGCTACACCAGCGAAGCCGACAAACTCCACCTCAGCACCGACGGCCAACGCGGTACCACGACGCTCGACATTCAGACGCTGACCATGACCGAATTCCGCTACGGAGCCAACACGCTGGAAACCTTCCTGGCCTTCAGCCGTTCGATGGGCGGCACCGACCCCAGCGCCGAGGTGCTGGCTAAAATCGAGTCGCTTTCGTTTACGATTGCCCTGACGAAAACGTCGAATACGACCACGCCGGGGAAGAAATGACTTAACTTCCCGGAAGTTCCGAACTTCCGGGAAGTTAAAGGAGGGAAGTTAAACCCTACTGCCGCACCGAGTACGTCTTTTTTTCCGGCCCCACGCCGGTAATCGTGAGCGAGCGCCACTTGGCGGGCAGTTTTACTTTCAACTGCTCGATGCCGTCTTCCCCAACGTCCAGCCCGCCGAAGCCGCTCAGGATGGTTTGCAGAAAACCACCCGCGCCGGTGGCGAAGTAAGGATTGGTGCCACCCGCCGTTTCGGCCAGCACGCCGAAGGGCGGCACTTCGTTGGGTTTGTAGCTTTTGGTGAACAGTTGCGTCGCCTTTTCAGTGTTGCCCGCGCGGGCGTGGAGGATGCAGAAAATCGCGTGCGACATGGCCGGGCTTTGCCCTTCGCGACCCGGCACGTTGTCGGCCAACACTTTTTCGTAGTACGCCAAATCCTTCGCGATGCTGGCCTTGTCGGTCACTTGCCGGAGCGGGTAGGAGAGCAGGTTCACGTCGGTTTGCTTAATGACTTCGCCCTTGTAGCTGGCGTGTTCGCGGGTGGTGCCGTCGGGGAATTTCAGGATGACCAGCCCGTCGGCTACTTCGGCCCAGCGCGGGTCTGGTTTGATTTTCAGTTCGTCGGCGGCTTCGAGGGCGTAGTTGAGCACTTCCTTCGCCACGCCGTTGGTGTAGGCGTTGTCGTCCACGTTTTCGGCCCACTCGTCAGCGCAGACCACGTTGATGATGTGGTACTTGCCGTCGGCACCTTTCTCGGCGCGGCTCGTCCAGAAATCGGCCACTTCCTTCAGCATTGGCCAGGCGCGGTCGCGCAGGAACTCCTTGTCGTCGGTGGCCTGGTAGTATTTGTAAAAGGCCCAGCCCACGTCGCCGGTGATGTGGTGCTGAAACGGCCCGGTGAGCGCCCAAACCGGCGTGGCTTCCTGCCCCCGGTCGTCGGATTCCCAGGGAAACATGGCCCCCCGGTACCCGTGCGACTTAGCGTTTTGCCGGGCGGCATCAAGCCGGTCGAAGCGGTATTCGAGCAGGGATTTGGCCATTTCAGGTTTCAGCAACAGCAGCGGAGGGTACATCCAGATTTCGGTGTCCCAGAACACGTGCCCATTGTAACCCAGCCCGCTCAGGCCCATCGGCGAAAGGCTGTACGCCTGCCCCTCGCGGCAAAACGAGTAGAGGTGGTAGAGCGCAAAATGCGCCGCCCGCTGCGCTTCGGGGTCGCCTTCGATTTGAATGTCCGAGGTCCAAAGCTCCTCCCAGGCTTCGCGGTGGCGTTTCAGCAAGCGTTCGCGGCCTTCGAGGGCGGCGAAAATGGTGAGGCGTTCGGCCTCGTTGTGCGGGTCGGCCACGTGTTCGGTCGAGGTGACCGAACCGACCACGCAGAAGCGGTAGGTTTCGCCCGCCTGCATCCGCCGGGTAAACTTGAGCCGGTGCAGGTTGTAATCCCATTCTTCGTGGACGAGGCTCGGCTCTTTGCCACGGGTTTCCTCAAAAATAATGGAGTTCGACGCCGCCACCGTGTGCTTGCCCGTCGGTGACTTTGCCACCGAGGTCATCAGCGGAATCAGGGAGTGCGGGCGGTCGATGAGGTGGTAGCGGTTCTGCACGTCGCGGAGCATATCCGGGGCCGAAAGCACGCTATGCGGGGTGACTTCGCAGGCTTGTTTAGCGGTGAGCGTCACCTCGATGAGGGCGGTGTGCGGCAGGTGCCGGAGGGCGACGAGCGTGGTTTTCACCGACAATTTTCCGTCGTGGTCGAAGGTAGTGGTCAGGCTCGCGCCCTTCATGTCGAGGGTCTGGGCGTAGTTCTGGATGCTTTTCCGGTCGAGGCGACGGCCATCCACGTCCAAATCCATGTTGGCAAAATCGAACACCTTCAGGATGTTCGACACCCGCCCGCGCCCGTAGGTGTCGAAGGCCCCATTGAGCACCACGTCCTTCACCTTCAGCGGCTCCGGCGAGGAAACGATGCCCACCATGCCGTTGGCGACGGTGACGCCGTAGTAATTGTTGGGGTCAAAATTCTGGGCGGTGACTTTCCAGGGGTCCTGGCTTTTTGAGAAATGAGAAACGAGAAACAGGAGACAGGCAGTAAGGAAGCGTTTTGACATGGGTTTAGGGGCGTTGGTGGTTTGGTTGCGGTGGGGTAAAGTAACGAAAAGGAGCGGAAAGAACGAAAGCCCCACCTTCCGACGCGGGAGGGTCGGAGGGTGGGGCTTTCGTTGGGTGAGAAGAAATGATTACTCCAGAAGGATGTGCAAGGCTTCTAGTTGTTTGGATTTCTCTTCTTTTTCTTTGGTAACGCGTAACACGTAGCGACCGCGAGGTAAATTCCGCACGGCGAAAGACACTTTACGACTGGCTTTCGCCTGCTGCTTTGCCGCTTCTGATTTGAGTTCGATTTTCAAGCCCGAACCGGGAGAGGATAGGGTGCTTTCAGCGAGAAGTTCAATTGTTTCCGAAAATCTTTCCCCTCTTCGCTGGCCTCAAATTCAACGTTTAGTTCGTCCTTAGTGGGATTTGGGGAAACTGTGTACATTCTGTATCCACAAGAATTTACAATAAAGGGATACCAGTAATCCAGGCTGCCACAGGAATTGAACACCGTTAATTTGACAACAAAATTGCCTTGATTGCTGCCTGATGAAATAGTGGCCGTGTTGAACGAGCTATACGAAACAGAACCCCCTGATGAGTTGTTGAGAATTTGCCATGTACTGCTACCGCTTCCGAGAATGTCAGCATTTAAATTGTAAGAAGTATTTACACAAACGTTGTTTGGAGGATAGGGTTGAATCACGTTCCCGTCCAAACGCATCGTTTGCACGTTAGGTGCTCCAATCTGAATATTTTTCCGTGAAGTAATTGTACGGCTGTCGCAAGAACTCGTAATACTGACTTCAACCCAACCTGCACCCGTACCGTTGCAACGCACAGTGAAATCCTTTTGATTGCTACTTCCCACGACTTGTAACGGACCACTGTAAGACCATGAATAAGTGGCTCCTGGTCCCACCGAAAAAGTCATATCGGAGGTGCTAACGTAATTGGATCCCTGCACTGTAGTGGCCGAAAAATATTTAAGGTTACTACCATCATACGGTGTATCATTCCAGTCGTGTTGTACGTACACCTGCGGCCCCCACTTGGAGACCCAGCGACCAGACGTGGCGGTCGTCACGGCTGAATGATCATCACTTCCCCAACTTACTTTACCCGGAAACACGGCACTACAAACCTGTATGTAGCCTCCATCCGTCATGTAAGCATCCTCTCCATTTGAGGCTTGCCATCCGATCCATCTCATAGACCCTCCTTCATGCATATGCCAAGCGTAACCATGACAATTAAATTTATTAGACGAACTATATGTTTCACCAGGATAGATCAGCTTAATTCGTGAAGTTGTGTTCGGAGTCGGAACCCAATAGAGTTGTTGCAATAAGCAAGGAAAATATTAAATTTGGACATGAAACTTTCAGTAACTCAATTGAAA
>CAXTIG010000037.1:0-74011 GCA_964244295.1 uncultured Cytophagales bacterium | reverse complement strand
CCACGCCTTTTTTTGTGCCCTCCATTCAGCCCAAGATTGACGAACCATTGATTTTTAATTCCTAATTTTTAATTGGAGTCATGACGACTAACCCTGCCGACGAGCGCGCGTATTTTTTCAAGATTGATACGACGATTAAAAAAATCCGCAACTCGCTCCAGCGTAACCTCGACGAGGCAGGCCTCGACCTGACCGTCGACCAGTGGGTGCTCGTCGACCACGTGCGGCGTAACCCCGGCATCAGCCAGACCGAACTGGCCGAAATGACCGTGAAAGACACGCCCACCGTGACGCGGATGCTCGATTTGCTCATCAAAAAAGAGCTGGCCGAGCGCCGTCCCGACCCCAGCGACCGCCGCAAGTTCAGCGTCCACCTCAGCCCGGCGGGCGAGGCCACCTACGAGCGGGCACTGCCCATCGTGGTCGACGTGCGGCGGCGGGCCTGGGGTGAGCTTTCCGACACGGACTACCGGGAATTCACCCGGATTCTGGATTCCATTCACCGAAACATCAGTCATTGATTTTGAGTAATCCGCTTGCTTCCTGGGTCTCCATTCCGCCCAATTCTGACTTTACCCTCGCCAACTTGCCCTACGGCGTTTTTTCTTCGGAAAACCGCTACCGGCGCGTGGGCGTGGCCATCGGCGGGCAGATTCTCGACCTCTGGGCGGTGCAGGAACTCGGTTTTTTCGCGGGAATCGACCTGATGAAAACGGCCTTTGCCCTGAATTTGAATTCGTTCATCGCCCACGGCCAACCCGCCTGGCAGGCCGTCCGGCAGCGGCTTACCGAATTACTGCACGTTGATTTTCCCGAAAAAGACCGCCTCGCTCCGGCCCTCGTGCCCCAGGCCGACGCCCGAATGCACCTGCCGGTGAAGGTGGGCGATTACACCGATTTTTACGCCAGCGAGTACCACGCCACCAACGTGGGCCGCCTCTTCCGCCCCGAGCAGCCGCTGATGCCCAACTGGAAACACCTGCCGGTGGCCTACCACGGGCGGGCTTCGTCGGTGGTGGTGTCGGGCACGGATTTTCACCGGCCTTCCGGCCAGACCGTGCCGCCGGACAGCGAAGTGCCGCAGTTCGGCCCCTCGAAAGCGTTGGATTTTGAACTGGAACTGGCCGCCGTCGTAGGCCGGGAAACCGGGTTGGGGGAAGTCGTTAGGCCGACGGTTGCCGACGACCACCTCTTCGGCTTCGTGCTGCTCAACGACTGGTCGGCCCGTGACATTCAGCGCTGGGAATACCAACCGCTGGGGCCGTTTTTGGGGAAAAATTTTTGCACGTCCATCTCCCCGTGGATCGTGACGCTGGCCGCGCTGAAACCGTTTCGGGTACCCGGCCCGACGCAAGACCCGCCCGTGTTGCCCTACCTGCAAACCACCGCGCCCGGCCATTTCGACCTGCATCTCGACGTTTTTCTTTCGGGAAATGACTTGCCCGAAACCCGAATCAGCCGTTCCAACGCCAAATTTCTCTACTGGAATTTCGCCCAAATGCTCGCCCACCACACCGTCGGCGGCTGCCCGATGCAGGTCGGCGATTTGCTCGGTTCGGGCACCATTTCCGGTCCTACACCCGACAGCCTGGGGTGCCTGCTCGAAATGACGCAAGGTGGAAAAATCCCGCTTCCGCTGGGGGGGGTCGGGCCGCGTTCGGCTGAACGCCGCTACCTCCTCGACGGCGATACCGTCACGCTGCGCGGTCACGCGGGCGTGGGCGAACGGCGGGTGGGATTTGGGGAGATGCGGGGGACGGTGCTACCGAGTTTAGAGTTCAGGGTTTAGAGTTTTGCGTTGAACAGCCGTGCGGCATTCGCTCCAACTGCCAAACTCTAAACCCTGAACTCTAAACGGTAAACTCTTATGCAAACCTTCGACCCCGCCCACACGCCCCTTCGCGACATCGACGCGCTGCTGAAAAGCGCCGTGGCTCCGCGCCCGATTGCCTTCGCCTCGACGGTAGACGGGGCCGGGCGGGTAAACCTCAGCCCCTTCAGCTACTTCAACCTTTTCGGCATCAACCCGCCGACGCTCGTGTTTTCGCCTAACAACCGCGTCCGCGACAACACGCCCAAGCACACCCTCGAAAACCTGCGCGACGTGCCCGAAGTGGTCGTGAACCTACTCGATTACCGCCTCGTACAGCAGGCTTCGCTGGCCAGTACCGAGTATCCGAAGGGCGTAAACGAATTTGGCAAGGCCGGGCTGACCGAAGCACCTTCCGAGCGGGTGCGCCCGCCCCGCGTAGCCGAGTGCCCGGTGGCGATGGAGGCCCTCGTGCGCGAGATCGTGACGATGGGCCCCGGTGGCGGTTCGGCCAACCTCGTGATTTGCGAAGTGGTGTTGATTCACGTTTCCGAAAAAATCCTGAATGAACACGGTCAAATCGACCCTCGCAAAACCGACTGGGTGGCCCGCCTGGGCGGCGACTGGTACTGCCGGGCTTCGGGCGCGGCGCTGTTCGAAGTGCCCCGGCCCAACCAGAAATTGGGCATCGGCTTCGACGGCTTACCGGAGGAAATTCGCCGCAGCACCGTACTGACCGGCAACGAGTTAGCGCAGCTTGCCAACGTGGAAAGCCTGCCCGATTCGACAGAACGACGGAAGTTTGTCGAAAAAATAGGCAATTTGCCGACCGGTTCGGAGGCCCGGCATTGGCGTGCCCGCGAGTACCTGGCCGAAGGGCGGCTGGCCGAAGCCTGGCTGGTGTTGCTGGCCTGAATGAATCAGTTTTTAGTTTGGCTAACGATACAGCCTTCACATAGTTTGTCATCCTGAAAGGACCTTGTTGACCTATCCTGGGATTTCAGGGGAAGCTCCGGTACCCCAACAAGGTCCTTCCAGGATGACAAAAAATTATAATTTCACACTGAACCGGGACGAATTAAAAACCACCACCCATGACCACCGAAACCCTCACCGAGCACCTCCTCGACCGCCTCTGGGCCGACTACTGCGAGCGGGTGCCCTACGCCAAAACCTACGCCGACCTGGTGCAACAAAAAGGTGGCACCGTGGTGAACGACCACTGCGCCTTTCGCACGTTTCATACCCACACTGGCCAGCAAATGCCCGGTTTGATGGCCATTGGCCGGGTGCTGGAAGCGCTGGGGTACCAGAAAAAAGACCCCTACCACTTTCCGAGCAAGTACCTCAACTCGTACCATTTTCAGCACGCAAACGAACGATTTCCTAAGTTTTTCGTGAGTCAGTTGGAGGTTGGTGAATTGCCCGAAGCCACCGCCCGGCTCATCGACGAGGCCGTAGCCCACACCCCCAACCTGCTGGCGAACGACCCCGAAAGTTGGCTGGCCGAACTCACCGTCAAGGGCGAACTGCCCGACGAAGCGGGCACGGCGTTGGTCGATGCTTTGGTGACGTTTTTCAGCCGCCCCTGGCAGCCGCCCCTGCGCAGCACGGTCGAGGCGGTGAATGCGGTCTCACAGTTCGGGGCCTGGACGCTGTTGCACGGCAATTCAGTGAATCACTTCACGGCCTACATCAACCACCAGCACGTGGCCGAATGGCCCAACATCGAAGCCACCATTGAAGGGTTGAAAAAGGCCGGGGTACCGATGAAGGCCGAAATCGAGGGTGAACGCGGTAGCAAACTCCGCCAGAGTTCGACCCAAGCCATGCGGGAAAAAAGTCCCGTCCACGAAGCCGACGGCAGCCCCGGCCTCCTGGAGTGGACCTACGCCTACTACGAACTGGCCGAGCGGAATTTTATCGAGGAAAACGGCGAACAAGTCTGGTTCCAGGGCTTCCTCGGCGAGCAGGCGACGAATTTGTTTGAGATGACAAAAAAATGAATTTCCAATGTGCTAATTTCTAATGTGCGAATGGAACCATTGGAAATTAGCACATTGGAAATTAGCACATTAAAAAAATGCACCACCTTCTCGTCATTGGTTTAGGCAAAGTCGGCTCGCTGGTCGGCGTGTTGCTCAGCCAGCGCTTTCGCGTCACGGGTTTTGACCAGCAATACCCCGCTACCGAAGTGCCCTTTCCCGTCGTAACCGGTCTGGTTTCCGACGAAGTTTTACTCGAAAAACTCCTCAGCGAAGCCGATGGCGTGGTCAGTTGCCTGCCCTACTCGCTCAATTTGCCCGTGGCCCGGTTGGCCCACCGCCTCGTCAAGCATTACTTCGACCTTACCGAAGACGTGCCCACCACCAACGCCATCCGCGAAATGGCCGCCGACGGCAGCCGCGCCGTGCTGGCCCCGCAGTGCGGGCTGGCCCCCGGTTTTATCGGCATCGTGGGGGCCGATTTAGCCAAAAAATTCAGCCGCCTGCGCGACATCGAACTGCGCGTGGGTGCCCTGCCCGCCCACCCCAACGGGCAGATGGGGTACTCGTTTACCTGGTCGCCGGCGGGGGTCATCAATGAATACCTCAACGATTGCGAGGTGATTCACAACGGACAACGCAAGTGGGTTCCGGCGCTGGAAGGGCTGGAAACGATCAACATCGAAGGGCAGGAATTTGAGGCCTTCAGCACCTCCGGCGGACTGGGGACGCTCTGCGAAACCTACGAGGGCCAGGTAGACACGCTCAACTACAAAACCATCCGCTACCCCGGCCACGGGCGGCTGATGCGGTTTTTGCTCTACGAATTGATCTTAAAAGACCGCCGCCAATTGACCGAAGAAATTCTGACCGCCGCCAAGCCGCCCGTGCAGGAAGACGTGGTGTACGTGTACGCCGTGGTGGAAGGCTGGAAAGGCGAGCGCCTCGAACGCGAAGAATTTTACCGCGCCTACCACCCCCGGACCATCGACGGCCAGGCCTGGCGGGCCATTTCCTGGACCACGGCGGCGTCCATCGTGGCCGTGGTCGAACTGGTGGCCGACGGGGCCTTGCCCCAAACCGGTTTCCTCAAGCAGGAAGACGTGCCGCTGGAGACGTTCCTGAAAACGAAAACGGGGGCGTTTTACGCGTAAAAGCGTGGGGCATAGGGCATGGGGTAAACCACATTTTGCCCTTGCCCCACGCCCCCTGCTTTATTTCCTTTTATAAAAAAACAACCTCGGCTCAATCTTCTCCAGTGTTTCGCTGATGGAGAAATAGCCGCTTCCGTCGGCGGCGAAGGCCACGCCCTCGCCCTGGGGTTCGAGCAGGTAGGGCAGTTGCAGCGGGGGGCGTTTGAGGGCATCGATCAGCAATTCGCCGCTGGCGCGTTTCCAGTAGTAAATCTGCTCGTAGGTGCGCAGGATGATTTCCTGGTTATCAGCCGAAATACTACCGCCCGTGAGTCCGCGCAGGGGCACCTGACCCAGGTTCTCCGCCGTGAGAATCCCGCTGGTGGCCTGCGGATACGGCAGGCGGTACACGTACACCGAGGCTTCGTCTTTGGTGAGGACGTACAAATCCTTCGTCTGCTGGTCGACGAGCAGCGTTTCGGCGTTGCGCGAGCGGTCGGGGAGTTTGAAAGTGATCGTCTCCACGTTGGCAATCGTCGCATTGGTGGTCCCGGCGGCGTAGGCAGGTTCGGCGAAGCGGTAGATGAATTTGAGCGCGTTGTGGTTGGCGTTGTCACCGATGTCGCCCACGAAAAGCGTTTTTACGCCGTTAATTTCAGCCGCCGCCATGTCTTCCCAGTCGCGGTTGATGGCTCCGCCACCCAGTTGGTATTCGGTGCGAATTTTGCCATCGGCCCCAAACAGAAACACGCGCGGCCCGTCGCCGCTGTCGTTGTGCGACCAGAGTAGGCCCGGATTCCGGCGACTGGCAGCCAACCCGGAGGCTTCTTTCAAGCCCGGTACGCTCAACACGGGCACACTGCTCAGGGCGGGGGTTTCAAACAAATCGTTGCCCGTACTGGGCTTCGGGTCCGGGGTGGTTTCCTGGCAAGCCGATACAAAACAGGCCAGCACAACAAAAATCAGACAGCGGAACGGCATGGTGAGGAAATTTTATAATCTTTGGAGCGGCCAGCCGGGTTTTTGGTTTACGACGGTCCGCCGCTGCGGTTGAAATGCCTTTTAACCAAAAACCGTAAACCAAGAACCCCAACCGCCCGGCAAGTTCCGTCATTTCGTTCAAAACTTCTCAACCTACGTATGTTTTCCAGTCAAGACCTCGCTCAAATCGGCCAACAGGGAGCTGACCTTTCTACGGTCGAACAGCAAATCGAGCACTTTCGGCGGGGCTTTCCGTTCCTGCCTTTGGCCAGTGCCGCCACCGTGGGCGAGGGCATCGTCCGCCTCAGCGATGGGCAGGCCCACGCCTACGCCGAGGAATACGACGCGGCCAGCGGCACCTTGCGCCCGCTGAAATTCGTGCCCGCGTCGGGAGCCGCTACGCGGATGTTCAAGGCGCTGTTTGGTTTTTTGGAGAACGACAAAAGTGACAACTCCGTCGAACAGTTTTTTGAGCGCCTGCCTGATTTTGCTTTTTACCACGACCTCCAGGACTCGTTGGTAGCCGACGGCCACGCCATCCGCACGACCGACCGGAAAACGATCGCCGCCTATTTTTTAACGGAAAAAGGCCTCGGCTATGGGCAATTACCGAAGGGCTTGCTCAAATTTCACCGCTACGGGATTGCCGGCGCAGCGGAAAGCGCCCGCACGCCCGTGGAGGAACACCTCGTGGAAGCCGCCCGCTACGCCAGCGCCGGGGGAGAAGCCCGGCTGCACTTCACCGTTTCGCCCGAACACCGGAGCCGCTTCGAGGCGCTCATCGCCGAGGTAGCCAGTGGCTACGGCGAGGAGTTTGGCGTGACGTACCACGTCGATTTTTCGGAACAAAAACCCTCGACCGATACCATCGCCGTCAACCCCGACAACACGCCGTTTCGGGAAAAAGACGGCACGTTGCTCTTCCGCCCGGCGGGCCACGGGGCTTTGCTCGAAAACCTGGCCGCCCTCGATGCCGACCTGGTGTTTATCAAAAACATCGACAACGTGGTGCCCGACAAGCTCAAGGACACCACCGTGCTTTACAAAAAAGCCCTCGCCGGGGTGCTGCTCAACGCCCGCAACCGAATTTTTGAGTTTCAAACGAAGTTGGCTGAACAAACCGTGACCGATGGCTCGCTGCTCGACGAACTCGATGATTTTTTCCGAAAAACGCTCAGCGTGCGCCCGCCTGAAGATTTTAACCGATTGAGCAAGGAAGAGCAAACGGCCTATTTTACGGCCAAACTCGACCGCCCGCTGCGGGTGTGTGGCATGGTGAAAAACGTGGGCGAACCCGGCGGCGGGCCGTTTTGGGTGCAGAACGGCGACGGCACGACGGCCCTGCAAGTGGTCGAATCGGCGCAGGTGGACATGGACGACCCCGCCCAAAAAGCCCTGTTCAGTGAAGCCACGCACTTCAATCCCGTCGATTTGATTTGCAGCCTGACCAACCGCCAGGGTCAGCGCTACGACCTGCTCCGGTACCGCGACCCGCAAACGGGCTTCATCACCCCTAAATCGAAAGACGGCAAAGACCTCAAAGCCCAGGAACTCCCCGGCCTCTGGAACGGCGCGATGGCCGACTGGAATACCATTTTTGTGGAAGTACCACTGATTACGTTCAATCCGGTGAAGACGGTGAACGACTTGCTTAGAGAGGAACACCAGTGATTAATTTTGAATGAATGAATAGAAAGGTAGTATCCTCACTTATTCTTTCATTCACTCATTCTTTCATTCACTCATTCTTTCATTCACTCATTCTTTCATTCACTCATTTAAACCCATGCCTACCCGTCGTCAATTCGTCCAACAATCTGCCGCTGCAATGGCTGCAACCGCTCTTCCCGCCGAAGCCGCTCCGCAGGCCCAGACCCTCAACTACGGCTACATCCACCACGTATTTTTCTGGCTGAAAAACCCGGACAACGCCGCCGAAAAAGCGCAGTTGCTGCAAGCCTTGAAAGACCTGGCTAAAATTCCGGTCGTGAAAGCCGTTCACCTCGGTACGGCGTACAAAACCTCTTTCGACGCGGCGGTTACCGAGGCTAGTTATTCGTTTTCGGCCTGCCTGTTTTTCGACAACGCCGAAGATGAAAAAGCCTACTTCTACCACCCCGACCACAAAGCCTTCGGCGAAAAAAACCACCACCTCTGGAAGAAAGTGGTGGTGTATGATTCGTTGAAAGTCTGAGGTAGCCTTACCTGATCCGATCAAGCGGTGAATAATCGACCACTGGCCAACGGGGTGGCCTGGAATGAAACAATGCCCGCTCAATTACTTCCGCTAAGCGATTTCCCCGGTCTTTCTCTGACGCGAAAACGGCCTCCAGATAGCGGGCAAACGGCATTTTTCGTCCTTCGTAACCCCTGGCTATCGGATAATTTATATCCTCCTGAATCACAATCCATTTGATGGATTTGAACACTTCTTCCACGGTGAGGTCAAACCGATTTCCCGTCCGGTTGTAGGATTTGCCGCCGTGGGCTGCCTGAACCAGGTTCAATAAATCAAGAGTCGGAACGACAGGGTGGTAGGATAGTAAACCCGCCGTTTGCCCGTACTCAAAGGAACCTTCTTCGGCGGCGGTCAGCAAGGCGCTCCGCAAATTCGCGGTACTCATTTCTCCGAAACAGCATTTGTTGTACAGGTCTACGATCAGGTTGGCGTGTGACAACGAGGTGGTTATTGCTTCTTTCTTCAAATCCACCCGGTAATCGTACGTGATGGTACCGTTCTGGTTTTTGGCTTTGTAGCCCGGAAACGAAATCAGGATCTCAGCGCCGCTGGCGCAGGTATCGACGGGCAGTAAAACCGCGTGGGTTCTCCCGCTGGCCAGGTGACCGGAGAAGTTGTTTTGGTGAAATTGCTCTTTCAACCAGGCGGAGGCAGCGGCGTACTCCATCGCTAAAGGGGATTTAGGTGGACAGTCCCTTCCGGGACGTAATTTGAAATGAGCAGTTCATTGATTTCCCCACGTTTTCCACCTTTGGAATTGATGGCCCGCCTGGCCTTCACCCGCTGAATGGTGAACCCTTGGTACAGTTCATCGAAGAAGTGATTTTCGGCGTTGGTATTCTTCACGTCCGAATTGCTCAACAGCCACCAATGTCCCGCCTTGTCGAGTTCCCGGCAAAAGGCAGCCAGCCGCTCCTGCGCCGCATCCCCGAAGGTTTCGGAAGCGTAGGAGTTAAAACTGGCCGTGGCACTCAAGGGTTTGTAGGGGGGGTCGAAGTAAAAAAAGGCCCGACCGGTTACCGGTTTCAGGGTATCGGAAAAATCTCCGTTGAGGATCGTAACGCCTTGCAGGAGGGCACTGTCGGCCCGGATGGTTTGGGGGTCGCAGAGGCGGGGGCGGTCGTATTTTCCAAACGGGACGTTAAATTTCCCCTTGCTGTTGACCCGGTACAGCCCGTTGAAACACGTTCGGTTCAGGAAAATCAGCAGTGCGGTATTCCGTAGAGCGTCGAGTTGCCGCCCGTTGAATTCCTCCCGGAGCGTGTCAAAATACCGGCGACGCTCTTCTTCCCGCCCGAACCGATCGTATTCTTCCTGGATACCCGCCAACAGCGTAATCAAGGCGTCGGGGCGCTGCTGAATGGTGACGTAAGCCTGGTACAAATCCGGGTTGATGTCGTTGATAACCGCGTGTCGGACGGTGGAAACGTGGGACAGCATCTTGAATAAAACGGCCCCTCCCCCAATGAACGGTTCGACGTAGGTAAACGGCTCTTTCGATGCCTGTGGCGGTAGCGCAGCCTGAATGGTGGGCCAAAGTTGACCTTTCCCCCCCGCCCATTTAAGAAAGGGTTTCGCCCCGGTACTGATTCCTGCTGAATCCATAAACCAAAAGTAAGCGAATTCCTGCCGATCGGCAGACGGGTGGAGGAATGAGACCTGGCGACTCGTCAACTGCTACTCAGCGCGCGGTGGTTCAGCAAGCACTCGTTCGATTTTTGCGACCAATGCCCGCTTTCTTGCGAACACTGCCATCAATGCATTGCTAAGGCTGCGGTATCTTGCGCCTTCGCAAGAGCCTTGTGACAATTTCATTGTGGCTTAACCTCTACCAAACCCGAATGCTTTTTCTTCGTCCCTGCTGGCGTGGACTGCTCCTGACTAGTCTGACGCTCGCGGGAATTCACGCCTGCGTCGAGCCTTACACGCCTTCGATTACGCTCACCGCCCGGTTGCTCGTGGTCGAGGCCACCCTCACCGACCGGCCTGAGGTTCAGACCGTTCGACTGGCGCGGTCGCAGGTGTTCAATGGGCTTTCGAGCACCACTCCCGAATCGGGGGCGACGGTGGAAATCCTGGTAAATGACGCGCAGCCAGTGACCTTGCGTGAAAAACCGACCACGCCGGGGCTATACTTCGCGCCGGAGAGTTTCCAGGGAAAAAACGGGGTCCGCTACCGGCTGCGGTTTACCCTGTCCAATGGCCAGCGGTACGAATCGGGCGAGGAGACCTTATCCGCCGTAGCGCCCATCGGCCGGGTGTACGACCGCTTTGAGGCCGCCGCCCTGCCCAACGCCGAGCGCACCCAGTTTACGCCCGCCAACCTGCTTTACGTGGACTTCGATGACCCCGCCGCCGAGCGTAATTTCTACCGTTGGGAATGGACCCTCTGGGAAGCCCAATCCTGGTGCATTACCTGCACCCAGGGTATTTATAACCTGAGCCGCGACGGGCTTTCGGGGGCTTGCCAAACGCAGCTCAACCTGCCCCGCAACAACCAGTACGACTACACGTGCTTTGGCCGCTGCTGGGAAATTATTCGCAGCACCGAAACCAACCTTTTCGCCGATACCTACAGCAACGGACGTCCGGTGAAGGGGCGACAGGTGGCGGCGATTCGGTTTTACCAAGCCCAGCCCGCGCTGGTCGAAATCCGGCAGTACGCCCTGAGCAGCGAGGCTTTCCAGTATTTTAAACTCCTCGAAACCCAAAGCCAGAACACGGGCGGCCTGGCCGACACCCCGCCCGCCCCGCTGGTGGGCAACGTGCGCAACCTCGCCGACGTCAACGAAAACGTAGCGGGTTACTTTTCAGCCGCCGCCGTAACCACCACCCGGTACTGGCTCGACCGGCAAAACACGAGCGGCGTACCCCTCAATTTTTTCCAGGTCCTCAACGGGCGGCCCGTCAGCCCGGAGCCGCCTTCGCCGCTGCGCCCGCCCCAGTCGGTATGCGTACCGAGCGACACCCGTACGCCGGTGAAGCCGGAGGGCTGGCGGGATTAGCGCAGCCTGGTCGCTTGATTTTTTTGGGAATTTCTTATTTCACACTGCTTCAGCAAACGTCTTGGTTCGAATTTTAAAACCTCTACCCTCTGCATGATCCGATCGCTTCCTTTGCTCCTGTTTTTAATCATCGCCCTGAGTCAACGAGGGATTTCCCAAACCACCGGCAACTACTTTACCCTCAGCGGGGTGGTGCGCGATTCGGCCACGGGCCAGCCCCTGGTGAAAGCCGCCATCGTGATCGACTACGACCGCTACCGCACCGGTACCACCACCGACGCCCAGGGGCGATTCGACATTGCCCTCAACCCCGGCCCGCACGTGCTGGTGGTGCGCTACGTGGGCTACGTACCCTTCCGAACGCCCGTCAGCATGACCCGAGACGTGCGCGTGAGCGTGAACCTCAACACGGTGTCGAGCCAGTTGGAGGAGGTGGTCGTGACCAGCAAGGGCTTCGACCGCACCATCCGGCAACCGCTGTTGGGCGTGAGCCAGATCAGCATCGCGACGCTCAAAAAACTGCCTTCGGCGCTCGGCGAAGTGGACATCATGCGGGGTCTGCAAATGCTCCCCGGCGTGACCAGCGTCGGCGAGGCCAGCAACGGGGTCAACATCCGGGGTGGCACCACCGACCAGAACCTGATTCTGCTCGACGAAACGCCCATTTTCAACCCCACCCACATGTTCGGTCTGTTTTCGGTGTTCCCACCTGACGCGGTGAGCGGGCTGGATTTATACAAAGGCAACGTGCCCGCCCGCTACGGCGGCCGGGCCGCTTCGGTGCTCGACATCAGTTTGAAAAACCCCGCCCTCGACCAGTTCAAACTGTCGGGTGGCATCAGCCTGGTCTCGAACCGGCTCACGGTGGAAATGCCCATCGTGAAGGAAAAACTCGGGGTGATGCTCTCCGGGCGCGGGGCGGTCAATGACTTCCTCTTGCCGCTGGCCTCCAAACGCCTCGACAACATCAAGGCCAAATTCGGCGATTTGGTCGCGAAAGTGTTCTGGCGGGCCAACGACCGCAACACCTTCACGGCAATGGGCTACCTGAGCCGCGATTTTTTCCAGACCGATTTGCTCGGCAGTCTGGCCAACATCAATGCCACCTCCACCCAGTACGACTACCAGGCCACCAACGCGATGGCGCGCTGGTTTCACGTCATCAACCCGCGCCTCAACCTGCAAACCACCGCGATTTACGCCAACTATTCCCCCAAGATTCTCTCGCCGGAGTTGAACTCCTCGAACAAAGTCGAACTGCGCCAGAGCATCCTCCAGCGGCAGATTAAGTCGAACCTGAATTACCAGTTGGAGAATCAGAAGATTGAATTCGGGGTGAACGCCACGCATTACAAACTGAACCCCGGCGAGTTGCTGCCCGGCACCAGCCCGAGCGTCAACTACCAACGCACACCCGCCGAAGCGGGCCTCGAACTGGCCATTCACGCCGACGACGAAATCAGCCTCACGCCCGAACTGGCCGTGTCGGCGGGGCTGCGGTATTCGCGTTTTCTGAACCTCGGCCCGGCGCTGGTGCGGCGCTACGCCAACGGCGAATCGCTCGACGAAACCACGGTGGTCGATTCGGTGCGCTACGGCAATGGCAAGGTGTTCAACCAGTACGGGGGTTTCGAGCCGCGTTTGGGCATTCGCTACGCGCTGAGTCCGAACGCCTCGGTGAAGTTTGGCTACAACCTCATGCGACAGTACCTCCAGGTGGTGACCAACACCACCACGCCCCTGCCCACCTCGCGCTGGAAAACCTCCGACCCCAACGTGCGGCCGCAAATCAGCCAGTTGCTCTCGGTAGGCTGGTTTCAGAATTTTAAGGAAAACATCTACGAACTCACCCTCGAAGGCTACTGGCGCACCACCCAAAACGTGCTCGATTACAAGCCGGGGGCCGATTTCCTGCTCCAGCCCTACCCCGAAACCCAACTGCTCCAGGGCCGCAGCAAAGCTTACGGACTGGAAATGATGCTGGCCAAGAAAAAGGGCGAACTCACCGGCTGGGTCAACTACACCTTTGCCCGCACCTTCAACCAGGTGAACGAAGGGGCCAATTTCCGCGAACGCATCAACGGCGGCAACTGGTACGCCGCCAACTACGACCGACCGCACACCTTCAACGCCAGCCTCAACATCAACCAGGGCAAGTACCACAGCTTTTCGTTCACGTTTGCCTACAGCACCGGGCGGCCCTACACCGCCCCCGAAGGCTACATCGGCTACCAGGGCCGGATTTACCCGTACTACAACGAGCGCAACCAGTACCGCATCCCCGACTACCACCGCCTCGATTTCTCCTGGAACATCTACAACCCCAGCATGAAAGCCCGCCGCTGGCAGGGCCACTGGACGTTCACCGTCTATAATTTATACGGTCGCAGAAACGCCTACTCCGTCTTTTTCCGCACCGAAAACCGGGTGACCAAAGCGTACCAGCTTCAGATTTTCGCGGCACCGATTCCGACCTTGTCTTATAATTTTGAGTTTAAGTGAGCGTACTTAAATGATGCTTATCGTAAAATTCGACACGCGTCCTATCAACGATTGGAATTCATTTCACGCGGCATTTGCGGCAGTATTCGGCTTTCCCGATTTCTACGGCAAAAACATGAACGCATGGATTGATTGTATGTCTTCGTTAGGATGCTCCGAACACGGTATGACTACAATCCATGCGCCCGCTGGCGGTTTTTTAGTGCTAGAACTGGAGCACGTTGCTGATTTTGCGGAACGCTGTCCCGAACAATACAAGGCAATAGTCGAATGTTCGGCATTCGTAAATTGGCGGTTGATAGAAGTTGGAGAACCTGCTGTATTGGCGTTATCTTTTTACAAATAAGTTTGAATCACAATCCCGGCTCCCAGACCCCAGCTCGCACCGATTGGCATATTTGCTCCTGCTTCCATTCAACCCCAAAGCGCCATGACCCCGACCCTCCGCCCCCCGCTCTCAAACGTCCAGGTCGAACTGTTGAAGCTCTACGCGACGGGCATTTCAGACGAGACATTGCTGGAACTCAAAAAAGTGATGGCTGCTTTTTTCCTCCAAAAACTGCGCACGGAGGCGGATGCCGTTTGGGAAGAAAAGGGCTATTCCGATGAATTTTTCAAGCAATTGAACACCAATGCCTGAGTACCGAATCGTGCTCGATATAAACGTTATACTCAGGGCCGTTTCAAGCAAATCGAACCTTCGCCTGATTCTGAACGCGCTTTACTTCTAACTCCCTCCCCCATGCCCTCCTTCATCCGCCTCACACTCATCGGTCTGGGGCTGCTGGGAGCGATACTCGCCTGCGTGAACGAATACGACCCCGCCATCCGGGCAAACGTCAACGTGGTGATCGTGGAGGCGACGCTGACGGATTTACCCGAAACCCAGTTCGTCAAACTCAGCCGCTCGAAATCTGATTCGATAAACGGGCGATTCGGCTCGGTACCCCTGACCGGCGCTACGGTAACAATTACGGAGGATTCGAGCCGGGTGCTGGCTTTGAAGGAAACTGCCGGGGGGCGGTACGAACTGCCCGCTGAGTTTCGGGGACGAGTGGGTTCGCGCTACCAACTGCGCTTTCAATTGCGGGACGGAACCCGCTACGAATCCAGCACCGAAACGCTGCGGGCCGGGCCCGCCATTGCGAAAATTTACGACGCCTTCAATGCCCGAAGCTTGCCGGAATCGCTCCTGAAGGGCTACACGGCGGCCAATGATATCTTCGTGGATACGCCGGATCCGGCCAATGTCCCCAACTTCTATCGCTGGGAATGGAAACTTTGGGAACGTCAGGATTGGTGCGTGGCGGGCCAGTACGTGGACACGCCCTGCGCCAGCACCTGCTGGGAAATTCTGTACAGCTACTCCAACGCCGTTTTTGCCGATACGTACACCGATGGCCGCACCATCGTGGGTCGGCGCGTAGCCCAGATTCCGTACCATCAGGATCGTCCGGCGTTGGTCGAAGTCCGGCAATCGTCGCTCACGCCGCTGGCCTACCGCTATTTCAAGCTCTTCTCCGACCAAACGGAATCGACCGGTACCCTGACCGACACGCCCCCCTCGGCATTGGTGGGGAACATTCGGAACCTGGCCGATGAGCGCGAATCGGTCGTGGGGTATTTCGTGGTTTCGTCCGTCGCGCGCGTGTACTACTGGCTTGAGCGCAAGAGCAACGTTGGACCACCCATCGGCTTGTTCGTGGCGCTCCACGGTCGAAAACCGATTACGGCGGGCTACGTCGTCTCCCCCAGTCCCTGCCTACCGGATGAAAACCGGACTCCGTTCAAACCCGAAGGTTGGCGCGAGTAGGTCAGAGACATCGGTAAAAATTGACTACCAACGCATTACAACTTCTCCGTATCATCCAAGCGACTGACGAAACCCCTCCTCCTACCCAAGCAGCGGATCGCTGAATCCTTCCAGTCCGGTTTCGACCCGCCCGGCGTAGCGCTGCTCGAAGGCTTCAAAACCCGACACGTGAACGCTGAAGTCGTACCAGCGGTGGCTATTCTGCAGGTTTAGAACGACGGCCTGCCGAGCGCCTTTTTCCAAGCGAAGTTCCTGGGTTTTGGCTCCGTAGGCGTTGTCCACCACTCGCAGTGCGTGGCGATGCTGGGAATCCGTGTTCGTCAGGCCGACCAGCACATTGCCCGTAAATTGCTTTTTTGCGTCGCGTTCGTAGTCGCAGCGAATTTCAACCGGCGGGTTGCCGCTGCTGCCTTTGAATTCGCGCAAAAACCCGTTGGGGCCGTACACGCGCAGGTGCAGGGCTTCGTTGAGCGGCCAAGAATCGCGGAGTTGGTCTCCGGCGGCTACCGTGTACGAGCGCACGCGCAGTTCGTCCTTACCGAGTTGGTAAACCTGGAAGGGTGCCCCCGCCGCCCGCTCGCCGAAGGCCGCTTTTTGGGCCGCAAAATTCAGGGTAAAGCGCCCTTCGGCGTTCAGGCCGTCCACGTACAGTTCGTAAGGCAAGGCGCAGGAAGGGCGCTGTCCTTTTTCCTGCTTGGGAAACTGGGGCGAAGCGCCGGGGTTCTGGTTGATTTGCCGGATTTCATCCGTCGTGAGGGCAGCAAAACTCGTCGGCAGGGGCTGGAGGCGGGCCTGGTGGATTTGCTCCAGAAACGGCGCTTTGGGCACGAACGTCGGCAAGTCGATTTTCTCGTTCTGGTAAGGCCGGAACACCGACGTCAGGTCGCCGCAAACCGTCCGCCGCCAGGGGCCGATGTTGGGTTCTTCGAGGGGCTTACCCGTTTTTTCACTCAGAAATTTTTCCAGAAACTGCAACACCGAGGTGTGGTCGAACACCTCCGAACACACGTACCCGCCCCGGCTCCAGGGCGAGGCCACCACCAGCGGCACCCGGTAACCCAGACCGATGGGGCCGGTGCGTCCCCGCCCCGGCCCGCGCTTGCTTTCCTGCCCGGCCTCCACAAATTCGGCGCGGGTGTCGATACCCGCGCTGGTCAGGCCCGTTTCGGGGCGGTCGGGGTGGGCGGGCACGAAGGGCGGCACGTGGTCGAAATAGCCGTCGTTTTCGTCGTAGGCGAGGATGAAAATGGTTTTTTGCCACACCGCCGGGTTCTGGGTCAGGATGTCCATCACCTCCGAGAGGTACCAGGCCCCGTACCAGGGCGCGCTGGGGTGGTCGGAAAAATTCTCCGGGGCCACCAGCCACGACACCGTCGGGAGGGTTTGGGCTTTCACGTCCTGCCGGAACTGGTGCAGCACGTCGCCCTTCGGCACGGTTACCTGTTGCTGGCCCTCGCCGTAACTCAGCGTGGTGAGGGCGCGGTAGTCGGGGTCGTTGGTGTTGGTGACGAAGGCCCGCGTGTGCAGGGCCTTTTCCCGCTCGGTCAGTGCCCTGCGCTTTTCCGGCGTGTAAGCGAGGCGGTCGGTCTGGACGGTTTTGAGCCAGCGTCGCTGCTGGGCCAGTTCGCGCGTGAGCCGGGCGTGTTCCTTGCCCGGTTCGAGGCCGGCCAGTTTTGCTTCCAGCGCCTGGATTCGTGGGGGCAGGGCCTGTTCTTCTTTTTCGATAAACGCGGCATAGCCGGGGTAAAACCGGGCCTGGTACTGCGAAAACCACTCGATGGGATTGTCGCCGAAATTGCCCAGCCAGGCGTCGGCTTCGCCCGTCAGGCCGGTGGGCAGGGTGAGTTCGTTCTGGTAAATTTTCCAGGAAATGTCCCGCTCTTCGAGCCGTTCGGGAAAGGTCGTCCAGTCGGCTTCCGAGCCAAAGTCCACGTTTTCGTTCCGCACCAGGGCCGGGGCCTGGGGGTCGCGCGGGTCGCGGGTGGTACCGGTCCAGAAGTACAGCCGGTTGGGGGTGGTGCCCGTCAGCGACGAGCAAAAATTCTGGTCGCACACCGTGAAGGCATCGGCCAGCGCGTAATAAAACGGCAGGTCTTCGCGGGTGTGGTAGCCCAGGGTCAGGGGCATTTTGGCGTACTCCTCGTGGCCGGATTGCTTGGCTTGCAGCCACTGGTCGTAGTGGCCGCCGTTGCGGGCATCCACCTGATTTTCCCAGGAGTGCGGCAGCGAACCCATCCAGGTGGCTTTGGTTTGCTGCATATTGAGCCGGAAGGGCAGGTAAGTTTCCCCGGCGGCGTTGGTCTGGAGCCAGACTTTGTTTTTGTTGGGCAGGTCAATGGCCCGTGGGTCGTTGAAACCCCGCACACCCCGCAGACTGCCGTAGGCGTGGTCGAAGGAGCGGTTTTCCTGCATCAGAATCACCACGTGTTCGGCGTCGAGGTAGGTCGTGCCGGGGGCCGGAGCAATGGCGAAGGCCTTTTGAATGGCATCGGGCAAAACGCCCGGCAGCACTGTCGACAACAGCGCGGCTTTTTTGAGAAAATCCCGTCTGGATTCCATGCGGATTGGAAAGAGTTTCTGGTTGAACCGTCCCGTACTGACCAAACGCTTTTTTTACGAGAAAGCGTCCGGCGGATTCAGAGCCGAAAGCTACTGCGGGAACGTCCCCGGTTGATTTCCCGAACGTTAAGAATTCATTAAATCCTCCCCATCGACACCAGCGGGCACAAAAAAGACCCGCCTTGCAGCGGGTCTTCAACCGATTCCGAAGAATCCTGTTTGGCGTTACTGAGCAATCTTCACGTTGACCGCGTTCATGCCTTTTTTGCCGCGCTCCACGTCGTACGACACTTTGTCGTTTTCACGAATCTCGTCGATGAGACCCGACACGTGAACGAAGATGTCTTCGCCAGAATCATCCGGCTTGATGAACCCGAATCCCTTCGAGTCATTGAAAAATTTTACGGTACCAGTCATTAGAAAAAGTTAAAACCGCCGGAAGATACGGCTTTATTTCCGAAAGATTGTTCACCTCTCCCGACTGACCTAAAAAAAGCTGCGCATCAGAGCCGCACCGCTTTCCCGTTACCGGTTAGTTCGCCGCTGCTTCCGCCAGCCGTTGGTCGTACACGGCGCGGGCCTGGTCGTAGGCGGCCTGGGCGGCGGCCCGTTCGGCGGGGCGGATGTTTTTTTCCTTTGTTTTCCAGCACCGATCCACGGATTTCCGGCACCACTCAATGCTTTTTCGCTCCCGGATGGCTTTGCCGCCCACTTCAACGAAGATGGGGTTGGTGTGGGCACCGGGGTAAATCCGGAGGGCCACCCCACTCGACCGGGCGATGGGGTACGAAAAACGCACGTCCCGCAACCGGCCATCGGCCACGGTGCTAGCGGAATCCACGGCCAGGCCATTCACCACCAGGTCGACCCGCCCGGTTCGGGACGTCCCGATTCGCGCCCGTTCGATGTGCCAGTAGGGTTACTGAGTCGGGTCGCGTTGGGCGATGGCCGCGCCCGCTTCGTCTTGCTGCGCGGGCAGGTAGGCCGAAGCGGTGGCGGTGATGGTCACGGTTTGCGGCCGGGGTAGGTCAACTGGCTGTCGTTGAGGCCGGTTTCCAGGCCATCGACCGCGAAATTCATCAGGTGGGCGTGGCCTTCCGACACGTAATCAGTCGGGAGCCACACGTCCACGTGGCGGTCCTCCACCAAGCGGGCGGGAAATTGGCGTGCCGTTTCAGGTTCCGGATGCCACCGTCACCTCCTGGCACCAGGCAGCCGGGGCACCCAACGAGGCCGCGATGAAAACCAGATTTTTCATGGGCAGCGTCAGTTCACCTCAAAAATCACCGCTGATTTTGCCGGGATGGGCACCGGGTCGGTCAGCCTGATTTCTTCGTTGGTCAGGGGGTTTTTCAACGCCGATTTTCCGTTTAGCAACTCACGGAATCGGGACGTGTCCAGGTTGATCACCGACGAATTTTTATTCAAAACCACCATCACTATTTTTTGCTGGTCGTGCCGGAAATACGCGTACACGCCCCCAAACGGCGCGAAATGGATCGTCTTCCCGGTCGCGATGACGGGGTTGGCCTTCCGCCAGGTCAGGAGTTTTTTCAAATACCCCTGCATGGCTTTTTGCTCGGCGGACAAGCCCGCTCCGGTAAACGCATTCACGCTGTCGCCTTGCCAGCCACCTGGAAAATCGGACCGAATCAACCCGTCGTGTTTGTGAAAGCCGGTGTTTTTCATCAACACTTCGGTGCCGTAGTAAATCTGGGGAATGCCCCGGATGGTCAAGAGGTAGGTCAGCGCCATTTTCATCAGGGCCACGTCTTCGTCGAGTTGGGTGTATAGCCGGTCCATGTCGTGGTTGTCGCCCATGATTAAATTGGTCGTCGGGTTGGCGTAGGCAAAATCGTTCGCCAGGGCTTCGTAGAGTTTGGTCAGGCCCTGGTCGGAATCGGGAGTACCCCGCTCCTTCAGGGCTTCGACCAGGGCCGCCTGCAAGGGGAAATCCATCACGCTGGTCAGGCAGCTTTGGTAGCCGTCCGCGTTTTTTTTTCCCGCCTGCCAGTACGAAGTGATCAGCGGATTCAGGCTCCATTCTTCGCCGACCATGCTGAAATTCGGGTACTCGTTGCGAATGCGGCAACTCCACTGCTCCAGCAGTTTTTTGTCGGAATATCCGTAGGTGTCCTGCCGCAAGCCCCCCAACTGGCCCGTTTCAATCCACCAGATTGAACTTTGAATCAGGTAATTAGCCAGAAATTGGTTCTCCCCGTTCATGTCGGGCATGGTGGTGTCGAACCAGCCTTTGCTCATCAGCGCCTTGTCGTAAGTCGAGGCGTACACGTCCTGGTTGACCGTTCGCCGGTGGTTCGTGCGGACGGGCGAATCCGGGTAGTTGAGCCAGTTTTTAAACGGCAAATCCTGCATCCACCAGTAGTTCGTGCCGGTGTGGTTGAGGACTTCGTCAAAAATCAATTTTATTCCTTTCTGCCTGGCTTTCGCGGCGAGTTCTCTGTACTCGTCGAGGGTCCCGAACCGGGGGTCAATTTTGTAGTGATTCGTGATGGCGTAGCCGTGGTAGGAGTAGGCGGGCATATCGTTCTCCAACACCACCGTCGGCCAGATGGCCGTGTAGCCCATCGCGGCCAGGTAATCGAGGCTGTTGATGAGGCCCCGGAGGTCGCCGCCGTGGCGGCCACCTTCGGCTTTCCGGTTTACCGTGGCCTCTTTGGTGGCGGCAACCACGTCGTTGGTTTCGTCGCCGTTCGCAAAGCGGTCAGGCACCACCAGGTAAATGACATCGGCGGACGAAAAGCCTTGCAACTGTGCCGCGTTTGGTTGCCGGGCCAGCAGCGTGTACGGGTGGGTGTACAGCGTTTTGCCCCCTTTCGTAAAATTAATCGGAAACGTTCCGGGTTTGGTCGTCGGCGCGATGCGGACGTCCACGAACAGGTAATTCCGGCTGTCCGCCCGGTGGACCTTCGCAATCGTCACGCCCGGATGGGCGATGACGGGGGTCGTTTCGCCGATGTTCTCGCCCTGAACCAGGAGTTGCAGGTTGGAATTCTTCATGCCGACCCACCAGTTCATCGGCTCGATGCGTTGCGCGCGAAGGCCGAACAAGGGAGCGACTGCAAGTAGGGCAAGAAGCAGGAGACGAATGGGATTCATAAAAACGGACATGAAAACAAGTGCTTTTCGGGAGAAAAACCCATCGCCGAAAATACCCCCCACCCCCTAAAGGGGGCTTTTCGTTGCTCCAAATTTCAGGCGGGTAAGTCCCCTTTAGGGGGTGGGGGGTATTTTCGGCGATGAGTTTTTGAATTTTCGGATAGGCCAAGTAGAATCGGCGCGGCAAGCGCCGCGCCGATTTCCGATTCGCATAAACCTAAGGGTACTTACTGTTTGGTCAGAGTAAAGGTGTAGTTGCCACCCACGCTCAAATTGAGCGCCAGAACGTAGGTACCCGCTTTCACGGCGATGTTGTCGCCCCCGGCATCGAGCAGACCGTCGGCTTTGGTGTCGCCGAAGTTGATGCCCCAGTCGCTGTTGGCGCGGAACTTGATTTCGCCGTCTTTCAGCACGATGGTCGTTTTCCAGGTGCCGCTGGCGGCATCGTAGGTGAGCGGCGTGTCGGCGTCCCAGCCTTTGGGCGTGGCGGAGCCAATGATGCCCCAGGTGGTTTTGGTGGCCGACCATTTCTTGGCGTTCAAGTCGGCCTTGAGCAGGTAGTAGCCCGCACCGGTCACTTTGAAATTGTCGCCGGGCGAAACGATGATGCCCGTGGTGCCGCCTTTTTCGTCGCCAAAAATACCTTTGTCCCAGGTGGGCGTGTCGGTCAGTTTAAACTCGGTGACGGCATCGGGGAAATTGACGTAGCCTTCATACACCTTATCGTCTTTCACCGAAACAATCGACGGGGCCTTCGCCGGTGTCCAGCCCTGGTAGGCCCCCGGCACGTACAGGGCCGCGTACTGAATCACGACGAGGTACGGCGTGCCGCTGACGGTCGAGGTGCCCGACAAAATCGGGGTCACGCTCGGACTGACGTCCGATTTCACCCGCGCGTCCACCTGCCCGGCGCTCCCGGCGGCCACGCCGAGTTTGATGAGCAGCGCGTTAAAATCGGCCACGGTGAAGGTTTTCTTGGTGGCATTGCCCACCGCAAACTCACTCGGAGCTTTAAAATCCCCGCCTTTTTTGTCCACTTGCAGCGTGTAGGTGATGGCGGCACTGTAGCCGTAGGAGGCGGGCGACCAGGAGAACGTCACCGCGTCCTTAGCGGCATCGGTGCTGTTGAGTGCCACGGTAGGCGCGCTGGCCGTGAGCGTGAGCGGACCGCCCGGCTGCACGACAAGGCGTTCTTCGTCTTTCTCGCAGCCGCTTAGGGCTAACGCCGTCGAAGCCGCGAAGAGGAGGGTTTTAAACCAGGTTTTCATTTTAAATGTGAGGTTTGAATGTCAAATTTTGGGGTGGCGTCATGCTGAACTTGTTTCAGCATCTTCTTCTCTCCGTTGAGGCCGTTCGCCGGTAGCCAACCGACTCGGCCAGCCAGCGGGAAGATGCTGAAACAAGTTCAGCATGACGCTACCTTTTCAGTATCCCGTATTCTGTTTCAAATTCGGATTGGCTACCAAATCCGCCGCCGGGATGGGGAAAATGGTGCGGAACGGTTCCACGCCCCGGCCTTCTTTCAGTCCGCCCTTGAAGGGCCAGAGGAAGGTGCCCTCCACGAAGCGGTTGTAGCGGATGAGGTCGCTGCGGCGGTAGCCTTCCCAGTACAATTCGCGACCGCGTTCGGCCAGCAGGAAGTCGGTGGTGAGGGCGGTGACGTTGCCCGTCGTGCCTTTGTACGCCCGCTGGCGGAGTTGGTTCACGTAGCCCAGCGCCGTCGCAGCGTCGCCACCGGTGCCGCCGCGTACCACGCCTTCGGCGTACATCAGGTACACGTCGGCGAGGCGGAAGAGCGGAAAATCGGTGTCGGGGAAATTGCCTTCGATGTCGGAGCCAGGTTTGCCCGCCGAGGTTACGTTTTTAAACTTCGTCACGGCGTAGCCGTCCTCAAATTTGTTGAGTACCTCGTTGATTTCCAGGCTTTGCCCGTCGGTGAAAAACAAGGCGCGGCGATCGGTTTTGCCTGATGGGTCGCTGAATTGGTTGACGGTCGCCTTCGTGGTGCGCAGCCCGGCCCAGCCGCCGTTGATGCCAAAATCAGCCGGGTTCATTTTGCCCCCCACCGGCGCGTGAATCAGGAAGGTCATCCCGCCGTAGGACTTGGTGCGGGTGCCGTCGAACGTCACCGGAAAGATAATTTCCTTCGACAGGTGGTTGTCGGCCTTGAACAAATTGGCGTATTCGGGTTCGAGGCTGAAGGCGTTGGAGGCGATGACTTTGTTCGAATACGTCACCACGTCGGTCCAGCGGGCGGTGCCGGTGTACACCTGCGCGTTGAGGTACAGGTGGGCCAGGAGTGTCCAGGCGGCAGCACGGTCGGCGCGGCCGTACTCGCCCGCTTTAGGGGCGGCCAGGTCGGTTTCGATGGCCTTCAACTCCGTTTCGACGTAGGTAAACAGCGCCGCTGCGTTGGTCTGCGCGGGCAGGAACGAGCCGACGGCGTCGGCCTCGGTCACGAAGGGCACCCGGCCCCCGAACAAATCGAGGGCGTGGGAGTAGGCCAGGGCGCGGAGGAAGCGGGCCTCGGCGCGGTAGGCTTTCACGTCACTGAGCGTCTGCCCGCTGATGCCCCGGCTGCCCAGTTTTTCGTCGGTGGTTTCGCGGATAAACTCGTTGCTGGCCGTGACGAGGTAGAAAATCCGGTTGTACACGGCGGTGATAAACTCGTTGCCCGACGACCAGTTCATGTTGTGGTAGTCCTGAATCGAGCCGTCGTTCCAGCCGATGACGGCCTCGTCGGTGGTCAGTTCCTGGGCTTTCCAGTACTGACGGATGTAGTTGGAAAAGCCCTCGTCGATGCCGCTGATGTCGGGCTTGCCCGCCGGACCGGCTTGCCCGCTCACGGCGAGCACGGCGTAGAGTTTGGCGAGTACGAGTTTGTAATTGGCCGGGTCGGCGTACACCGAGGCCGAAGTCACGTCGTAGGCCGGGAGCCGGTCGAGGTCTTTCGTGCAGGCCATCGGCAGGGCCAGCAGCGCGGCGACGAGGGCGGTTTTGCCGAAAAATTTTAGAAAAGTGAGGTTCATGGTTTCTTGGAAAATGATGGTGTTCGCTTTGTTCTGGTTGGCTTTGAAGGGATTCGCCAGTATTGGGTTTTTGTCTCTGCCGCGTTTCCGTCAGCTAAAGCAAACGGCAAATGGTGGAAGCCCCTTCGGGGCTAAAAATCAAGATGGGATTCAGTCCCGAAGGGACTTTTACCACTTGCCGTCCCGTTTACGGGACGGGGCACCGACGGATGGCAGGCAGGCCATTCGAAGCCAAGCCTTCCCTCAGAAATTCAAATTCAACCCCAACGACACGATGCGCGGACGCGGGTAAAAATTGCTGTCGATGCCGCCCGATAGTTCGGGGTCGAGGCCCTTGTACTTCGTGACGACGAACACGTTCTGGGCCGTGAGCGAAAGTCGCAGCGCCGCTTTTTCGTTGAAAACCCGCCCGAAATCGTAGCCTAAGTTGGCGTTGTCCATCCGCAGGAACGAACCGTTTTCGACGTAATAATCCGAGAAGTACTGGTTGTTGACGAAGCCCGATTCGAGCACGTCGGGCGAGCCGTTGGCGTTGAAACCCAGCGCGTTGGTGAAGTTGCGGTAGGCCCCGTTGCCGGAGCGGACGTTGTTGTAGACGTAGTTGCCCACGTTGCCCCGCAACACGAACCCGGCGCTGAAGCGGCGGTACGTCACCGAGGTGCTGAAACCCAGAAACACCTTCGGGTTGGCCGATTGATAGCGGTAGCGGTCGTCGATGGTGATTTTGCCATCGCCGTTGCGGTCTTCGTACAGGTTTTCAATCGGCTTGCCGTTGTCGCCGTACACCTGCTTGAGCACGTAAAACGCGTTGGTCGGGTAATCGACGGTTTGAATCTGCACCGTGTTGCCCACCCCGCCGCTGATGCCGCCGACGAGGATGCCGGGGTCGTTGGGCGTCGGCACTTTCGAGAGCTTGGTGATTTTATTTTCGTTGAGCGTCACATTGAAGCCCACATCGAGGCTGAGGCCCTCGCGCCGGATGGGCTGGGTGTTGAGGGTAAATTCGATGCCCCGGTTTTCCAGATTCCCCACGTTGGTCAGAATCTGGTTGGTCAGATTCGACCCGGCGGGCACCGGAATCACGCTCAACAAGTCTTTGGTTTTCTTCTGGTACACGTCCACGCTGCCCGAAATCCGTCCGTCGAGGAAGCCGAAGTCGATGGCGGCGTTGAGCGACTGGGTTTCTTCCCACTTCAGGTTGGCGTCGTAACCTTCGGCGCGGAGGGTGCGGTAAAACGTGCTGCCAAACTGGTACTGGGCGGTCTGGTCGCTGAGCGTGTAGCGCGGCAGGTAGGGGTAATCGCCGGCGGGCAAATCCTGCTGCCCGGTCACGCCGTAGCCGACGCGGACTTTGAGGGCCGAAATCGTTTTCGAGTCTTTCAAAAAACCTTCCTCCATCACATTCCACGAAGCCCCCAGCGAGGGAAACCAGCCCCAGCGGGTTTGGGGGCTGAAGCGCGAGGTGGCATCGCGGCGCAGCGTGGCGGTGAGGATGTAGCGGTCTTTGAAGGTGTAGTTGGCGCGTCCGAAAAAGGCCAGCAGCGTGTACTGGGTTTTGAACGGCACGCCCGCCGGGGCAAACTCGGTGCCGTTGGCGAGGCGGTCGGGGAAGCTGGGGTTTTCGCGGATAAAATCCTGGTAGGAATACCCCGCCGTCAGGTCCACCCGGCTCGAAATCGCGGCGAGGGTTTTGACGTAGTTCAAGTAAAACTCCAGCGTTTTGTTGGTCCGGTTCTGCGAGTACTCGTTGTTGGTACCGCCCCGGTTGAAGCCCGTGGCCGCCGTGGCGGGCACGAAAATGCTGCCCCGGCTCGACGACACGTCGTAACCCAGGTTGAGGTTGGCGCGGAGGTCGGGCAGGAAGTGGAATTTGTAGTCGAACTGCACGTTGCCGATGCTGCGCTGCACGGTGCTTTTGTCGGAACGCTGCTCCAGCAGCCCCAGCGGGTTGCGGGTGGCGAGCGTGTTGGGCTTGCCCGAAGCCGGGTCGAGCCATTCGAAATAGCCGCCGTACAACTCACTGCTGCTGTACACCGGTTGCGTGGGGTCGAAGGCCACGGCGGAACCGATGGCCCCCTGGTCGGCGAAAACGTTGTTGATGATCGAGCCTTTCAGGTTGACGTCCACGCGGAGGTGGTTGTCGAAAAAGCGGGGCGTGAGGCCCAGCGAAGCCGTGGTGCGGCCAAAGTTCGAGGTTTTCAGAATCCCGTTCTGGTTGAGGTAGCCCACCGACACGCGGTAGGGCACGTCTTTCAGCGACCCCGACACGCTCACGTTGTTGTCGGTGCTGAAGGCAGTGCGGTAAATCTGGTCCTGCCAATTGGTGTTGGCCGAGCCGAGCAGGGCTTTCTGGGCCTCGTTGCCGGTGGTGTTGATGACGTTCCGAAACGCATCCGCCGACAGCACGTCCACCGGCTTGATGATGTTGGAGACCGAGCCGAGGCTGCTCACGCTCACGCTGAGGCGGTCGCCCTGGGTGCCTTTTTTGGTGGTGATCAGAATCACGCCGTTGGCCGCCCGCGCCCCGTAAATGGCCGCCGCGCTGGCGTCTTTCAACACGGTGAAGGTCTCGATGTCCTGCGGGTTGATGAGGCTGAGGGGGCTGGCCGCGCCGGTGATGCCGTTGTTGTCGACCGGTACGCCGTCGATGACGATGAGCGGGTCGTTGCTGGCGTTGAGCGAGGAGCCGCCCCGGATGCGGATGGTACTGCCGCCGCCGGGTTGCCCGCTCGGCGGCGTGATGGACACCCCGGCCAGTTTACCCGCCACCAGTTGTTCGGGGTTGACGATGTTGCCCGGCTGAAATTCCTTCGAGGAAATCGACACGATGGAGCCGGTCAAATCTTTCTTGCGCTGCGAACCGTAGCCAATCACAACCACTTCGCTGAGCGCCCGCGCATCGCTGGCGAGGGTGACATCGAGGGTGCTCTGGTTGCCCACCGCCACTTCCTGCGTGACCATGCCCACGAAGCTGAACACGAGCGTGGCCGAGGTCGGGACGTTGATGGTAAATTTTCCTTCGGCGTTGGTTTGGGTGCCTTGCGTACTGCCTTTGAGCAGTACGTTGACACCGGGAAGCGTGGTTCCGCCGGTCTCCCGGACGGTTCCCGTCAGGGCGCGGTCTTGGGCGAAGGTCGCCGTGGAGAGCAGCAGCAGGGCGCAAATTGCCCGCATCGCCGCTTTGCTTTTTCGTTGGAAATGGTTCCTCATGCTGGTCGAATCTGGATTGTTTGAAAGAAATTTAGGTTTACGCTGGTTTGGTAGTCAATAAATTCTCACAAAAGTACCAGCCGTTCAGACGTGCGTCGTCCCACTTCGCGGAACGTGCTGCCGCGAGGCGCGTTTACAGTCAACCGCCTGTTTTCCAGAAAAATAAGTAGGGGTTTTGCGGTGCGGATTCGGAAAGTGGCACCAGGAGTTGGGGGGAATTCGAGGCAAAAACCTCGAAGACATCAGCAAAAAACCTTTGAGACCCCCGTCATTGCGAGCGGAGGCCCACAGCACGAGCGAAGCGAGGGATGGGGGCCGGAGCGAAGCAATCCCCTACCGGTAGCCAAGAGAGCAAAACCCAAGCGACTTGCCCAGCACTATTTCGGTCTTCGGGAGGGGATTGCTTCACTCCGGCAGCCGAATCTCGCTTCGCTCGTTTCGTCTGCCTCCGCTCGCAATGACGCCGAGGTTGAGGCGCTCTGCCTCCCCTCCCCTCACTCCACCCCCTCATTCGCCAGATTGAAATACTCCCTCGGCGTTTGGTTGGTGATTTTTTTGAAGGAGCGGTTGAAGGCCGTTTTTGAGTTGAAGCCCACGTCGTAGGCAATGCTCAGCAGGGTGTAGTGCTTGAAGCGCGGGTCTTCCACCCGGCGCTTGAATTCCTCGATGCGGTAGGTGTTGACGAAGTCGAAGAAGTTTTTGTCGAAACCCTCGTTGATGACCTTCGAGAGCAGGTGGGGCGGCATTTTCAGCTTCGTCGCCAGTTCGGCCAGGCTGAGTTGCGGGTTCGTGTACGTTTTGTTTTTCTCCATAAACGCCTCCACTTTTTCCTTCCAGGGCTGGAGGTTTTCGTCGGGCACCTCGGCGGGTTTTTCGGCGAGTGCCCCGTTGGTGCGGGCCGGACTTTCGAGCACATCGTCGAAAATCGAGAAGGTCTGGGGCGCGACCTTGAAGGTTTCGGGCTGGTGAATGGCGAAGTAGCCCACGAAGTAGGTGATGGTCGAAAACGCCAGCCAGATGCCGTCGATGCTGCGCTCCAGCACCGTGACCACGTCGAAGGAAAAGACCCGCCCCAACCCCAGCACCGCGAACGTAAACAACCACAGACACAAACACACCGCCTGAATCACGAGCACCGTGCTGAGGTAATTGAGGTTTTGTTCGTAGGAATAATGGCTCCGGTACTGTTCCCGGTAAAACGCGATGGCCCGCCGAAACAGCACCCAGTAGTACGTGTTCCAGGCCAGTGCCAGCAGCCCGACACCCAGAAAAACGGCCTGCAAGTCCCAAGCCTGGTTAATAACTTTGGACTGAAATGACGAAGCGTTCATCAAAAAATACGGCAGGTAAGCGAACACCAGCCCGATGGTGGGGATGAAGTGGAACCACCAGCGCGAGGAAAGCGAGTTGACGTTAAACAGCAGTTTCTGGAGATAGAAATAAAACAGCGGGGCGTAGAGGAACAGAATGAAGTCGGGTAAGAGCAGAATTTTCGTAAACGCCTGGGCCACCTCGCGGTAGCTACCCACTACCTGGAGCAGCACCGCCAGCGAAGCCGCCGCGATGGTAATCACCAGCCAGCGGTTGGCCCGGCGGTTGTAATTCTGAATGGTCGGGATGGCCACGATGAGCAGCAGCCCCTGAAAGGCCGAAAACAGGAGGAGCAGGTCGTAGAGCGAGTAAAACCGGAACGTGCTGGCGAGATCTTCCCAGCCCGCAATCTCCACCTCGATGGCATCGTGGTCGATGTTGGCGTTGCGCAAAATGACCCGGTTGGGGCGGGCTTTGCCGCTTTCGCGGCCCTCGACCGAGGGCCAGGTACCCCGCGTAAACTTAAATTCGAGCCGGGGCAAATCGGAGTATACCGTGATGCGGTAGGTACCGTCGACGTTGGGATGAAGTTTGGCAATCGGGCTGCCGGAATTCCAGTTGTTGAAGTTGCCGCAGATGTACACCGAGGCGTCGTGGGGCGTGTTTTCGGGCAACTTTTTCACCACGAACGAATACGAAGCCTTTTTCTCCCAGCCTTCGATGACCACCTGCACCCGGTCGGGGTTGGGTTCGGCCCGGCGATCGTACACCCGATTGGTGCGAATCTCGCGGGCGGCGGTGCCTTCCACTAGCGTCCAGCTTCCCTGGGTGATTTTGTACTCGAAGCGGTCGGGGGCTTCGGGCAAGTCGAGGTAAAAAACCCCGGCCTTGTCCCGTTTGAAAGCAAAATTGGGGTCACCGGGATTCCAGCCGTTCACGTCGCCCGCCAGAAAGAGCGGAGCGTTGGGGGCCAGCAGTTTGGGATACCGCAGGACTTCAATCCGAACCTGCGCGGTGGCGCTCAGTCCGAACAGAAAGTAAAAAAGGAGTGCGGCGTAGCGGATCATGGTTCTTTTTACTTTCGGTAAAAATAGGCCATTTTCTTGGGTGGTTGGGTAGTGCGGCAGGCTAACACCGATTTGCAAAGCGTCTCAGACGCAAACCCATGTGCGCACCGATTGCAAATCGGTGCGAGCCGGGCAAAACAAAACGCCCACTCCGATTACCGGAGTGGGCGTTTCTCAACTTCAGGATGAAGACTATTCGATATTGCCAAGAAATATTTTGTCATTTCCTCCTGATCTTCCGGGGTGATAGTACGCGGGGCCTTTTACTTCAGTCGGTATTTTGTAAACTAAGTTGGTCGTTTTCGAGGTCAGCGGATTGATTTGATCCAATAAAAGGCCCCACCCTTCAAGCATAACCGTCTCCGACTTATCGAACTCATATTCTTTGCCATTGTAAGTGATGAATACCGCGCCATCGACAATCAGTCGACTTTCGGTATCAACATTCTTGAAGGTGGTGTTCAAAACTAAGAACTGATGCCCTGCCTCGGAATTAAGATTCGCGAACTGGTTCCCAGTTTTTACACGATCCATCAGTTCAACCTTGTTCACAGTCACGTCGAAATACGTTGTTTTCAAGGTTAAACCAACGCCTATTTCGGTTGATGCAGGTTGTCCTTCAACTTCTGGCGCAGAACTTGGCGGCGAAGTCGAGGTCTCGGCGTGGGCGGTTTTGGTAGAGTTGGGTTCGTTTCCACCAATTGCCGCGAGAACAAACAGCACGATAACGATCGTGCCGCCTACTTTCCATCCTTTGGAGATTGTCCTATTCATCCAAAGTGCGTAAAGACCTACGGGGAAGAAGATTACGCAAAGGATTGCGAC
Organism: uncultured Cytophagales bacterium; assembly: GCA_964244295.1. GTDB lineage: Bacteria > Bacteroidota > Bacteroidia > Cytophagales > Spirosomataceae > JAJAZB01. The sequence continues at coordinate 43,422 of CAXTIG010000037.1, read as the reverse complement.
AAGAACTTTGCTATCGTACCATTTTTTAGTGGTGGGTGTAAAAGTAGGTTCCATTTGGAGAGGTTTGGGTTGAAAAGGGTAAAATGCCAAAAGCCCTTCCCTGTACGCGGGAGCGCGTACAGGGAAGGGCTTTTGGCAAAACTGCCTAAAAATCAGATATCGGCCAAGTGGTCTGGGTAGTTTTTTTGAGCGAACGGTGAAAAATAAGTTACTTCTTCAAAAACCAATTCGCCAGCATCATCAGCACCAACGTCACCCAAAAACCAAACAGCCAGCGAATCAACTCGTTCTTGGTTTCGGCGACGCGAATTTCCAATCGCTTCGATTCTTCCGTGATTTTGGTCTCCTGAGCAGCAAATTTTACGTCGATTTTCGCTTCCAGTTTGGTGAAATCGGTTCGAGGTGTCGACTCAAATTTGATGGAGTCTTCGCGTTTCACAAATGCAGCCGTTTTTTCTTCGGCCTTTTCGTCGATGTACTGAAGAATATCCTTCGCGTCGGCTTCATTGAACCGCTCCTTCAACACTTCAAAGACGCGTAACTCTAAGGTGTTCATGGGGTTGTTGCTTGAACTAAAGGCAAGGTAGCTTCTTTTTGTGTGATAGGCAAACGGGTTTCTTTACCCAACCGCTACCCCTCCCATCACCTCCCGCAACACCCCCGCGTACGCCTCGCACAGCACCCGCCCCGGCAATTCCCCCGGCAACGGTTCGGCTTCCACATCCCAAAGACCCGAATGGTGCCAGTGATGGAGGTGATCCCAGTCGGGGCGATCGACGATGGGGTAGAGGCAGATGCCCCAAAACGGCACCCCCTCACGCAACACGGCGGCGCACTCCTCGGCCACGAACCGAATCCAGAGCGGCCGGTCTTCGCCGGGGTGGCTGGTTTCGCTGAGCACCAGGGGGCGGTTGTAGCGCCGGGCGGCTTCGAGCAGCAAGCCGCGCAGGGGCCGCCAACGCGGGTCGTAGGGTTCGTTGACCCAGGGCAAAAACCGGAACGTGGGCAGCACCCACTGGTTGTTGTAGTAGTAATTCAGCCCCACGATGTCGAGGTATTCCGGCGTGCCGCCCAACTCCGGGCACATCCGCCCGCAAAGAATGTCGGTGGCCTGGTACTGGTTGCTGTGGGCTTCGGCGGCGGCGGCGGCTTCTTCGGGGGTGGCGTCGAGCGTCGGTACCATGTTCACGAGCGGTTCGGTGGTCAGGATGCGCACCGTCGGGTCCATTTCGCGGAGCGCGGCCACGCCTTCGATGTAGGCCCGCATGAGCGCGTACTTCAGCTCCCAACCCTGCCCCACGCAGTACGGCGAGGTGCCGCGCACGTCGCCGCCGAGCCAGGACAAAAAACTAACTTCGTTGATGGGCGTCACCACGAGCGGACCCTCGGGCACCTGCGAGCGGTAAAACTGGACAAAGGCCCGGCAAAGCGCCGCAAAGCGCCGGGCGAACATTGGGTGCAAAGGCGTGAGGTCGTCGGGAAAACCAAAGTGGCACAAGTCCCAGACCTGCTGAACGCCCAGCGTCCGGCCCGTTTTCAGCATCGTGGCTACCGTGCTCCAGTCGTACTGATACGCTGTTTTCTCGACCTGACTCCAGCAAATGCCCTCGCGCACCGTGCGGATGCCGAAGGGCGCGAGGCGCTGATAATCTTCGGATAGCAGTTGCAAATGCCCGGTGATCCGCAGGAAATCCACCCGGTGGCCGAAGGCGTTGAGCTGGTCGGTGCATTCAAAACCGGCCATCCAGAAGGATTGGAAGGGGTTCGGGCTGGGGGTACTGGCGGTAGGTGGAAAGGTCGGGAGCATTTGCGGAAAGGGGAGATTTTCTTTTCCTAAAAAAAGCAGTCCCTGACGTTTGAAAATAAGCCTCTACCCGTTGTCATCCAGAGCGCAGCGAAGGCCCTTTCGCCCCAGACCTCCAAATTAGTTTGCTGACAACCGCGAAAGGTCCTTCGCTGCGCTCTGGATGACCGGGCGGAAGTAGCGTCCTTGTTAACAACCTGTTAACGCCCCCCACCCCACCGCCCAATTCCCTACTTTTGCCCCATGACAAACCGGGCCTTGCGTTGGTTTACGATTCTCTCGGTGTTCGTGCTGCTGGGCATGGGGGCGGTGCAGTCGCTGTGGTTCCGGCAGGCGTACCGGCTCGAAGACCGCGACTTCGACCAGCGGGTGCGCTCGGCACTGCGGGGGGCGGGGCAGCGGCTCATCGACTTCAACCGCAACCCCAACCGCCTCACGCTCCGGCCCATTGAGCGGCTGGCGGCCAATTACTACACCGTCCAAATCAACGACATCATCAACCCCGCCGTGCTGGAGGCCTTTCTGCGGCAGGAATTCGACCGGCACGAGGTGCGCACCAACTTCGAGTACGGCGTGTACGACTGCGTCCGCAACCGCGTCCGTTACGGCGGTTTCGTCTGCGCCACGCCCAACTGCGATTCGTCCTCAGCCATTCGCTACCGCTTCCCGCAGGTGGCGGGGCAGAATTATTACTTCGGGGTTTATTTTCCCGAAAAACGCGGCTACCTGCTCGGCCAACTCGACTGGCTCTCGCTCTCGACGGCGGCGCTGGGGGTGGTCGTGCTGTTTTTTGCCTACGCGCTCTGGGTGATTTTTCGACAAAAACGCCTTTCCGACCTCCAGACCGATTTCGTCAACACGCTCACCCACGAATTCAAAACTCCCCTTTCGACCATCCTGATTTCAAGCGAAGTGCTGGCTAAACCCGACCAGCCCGCCGAAAAACGCCAGACCTACGCCGCCTTGCTGCGCAACGAGGTTCACCGCCTGAAAGCCCAGGTGGATACGGTTTTGCAAACGGCGCGGCTGCCCCGCTCGTCGGAGGGATTGAAATTGGAAACCGTGGACGTACACAACCTGCTCAGGAGTTTAGCCGAAACCCTCCGCCCCCGCCTCGCCGAGCGCGATGGGCACCTGACTTTAAACCTGAACGCCAAAATCACTACCCTCCAAGCCGACCGAATGCACCTGACCAACGTGCTCCACAACCTGGCCGACAACGCCCTGAAGTACACCGTTCCGGCGGACGAGCGCCCGCCGCACCTGACGATTTCCACCGAAAGCGTCCGCGACACGCTGCGTATCCGCCTGAGCGACAACGGCATCGGCATCGCCGAAAAGCACCAGAAGCGGCTGTTCGACAAATTTTACCGCGTCCCCACCGGCGACGTTCACAACGTGAAGGGCTTCGGCCTGGGCCTGTACTACGTCCGTACCCTCGTGGAAGCCCACGGCGGACGGGTGCGGGTGGCGAGTGTGGAGGGGGAAGGGAGCACGTTTGAAATTCAATTAAAAATTAGGAATTAAAAATTACGAATTGTTTGCTATCGTTTAAAAGTCAAGCTGTTAAGTTTACTCCATGCTGTCTTGCCAATTTTTAATTCCTAATTTTTAATTCTTAATTGACCTCCATCCTCCTCGCCGAAGACGACCCCGCGCTGGGTTTCGTCGTGAAAGACAGCCTCGAAACCGAGGGCTACGCCGTCGAGTGGCAGGCCGACGGCCTCGCCGCCTGGACGGCCTTCGAGGCCCGGAAACCCGACCTCTGCCTGCTCGACGTGATGCTGCCCCAGCTCGACGGCTTCACCCTCGCCGAGCGCATCCGGGCCACGGGCAGCGAAGTGCCCATCGTGTTTCTGACGGCCAAATCGCTCAAGGAAGACCGGCTCAAAGGCTTCCGCCTCGGCGGCGACGACTACCTGACCAAGCCCTTCAGCATCGAAGAATTGGTGCTGCGCATCGAAGTCATCCGGCGCCGGACGAACGGTTTTTCGGCAAAAACCAATGGGCTGCTGTCGGTAGGGTGCTACCAGTTCGACCCTAAAAATCTGAAACTGGGCGGTCCTTCGGGCAGCACCGATCTTACCCAACGTGAGGCCGATTTGCTGGCGTTGCTGCTCCGCCACCCCAACGAGGTCGTACCCCGCGACCAGATTCTGGTCAAACTCTGGGGAAAGTCCGACTATTTTCTGGGCCGCAGCCTCGACGTGTTCGTGAGCCGATTGCGAAAATACCTCCGCGACGACCCGGCGCTGCATTTGGTGAATGTGCATGGGGTGGGGTTTCGGCTGGAAGTACCCCCAACCCCCTAAAGGGGGCTTTTCGTAGCCGGAACTTTCTAAGTAGGAAAAGCCCCCTTTAGGGGGTTGGGGGTACTTCCCGGCGTACCTTTGCGTTTTCCTTTCCATGAAAACCCTACGCCTCTTCGGCCTGCTACTCGGCCTGACCACCGCGCTCTGGTCCTGCCAACCCGACTCAACCCCCACCCCCTACCCCATCGAGCGCCTCGAATCGGCGCTGTTCGCCGCCAAAACACCCGCTGAAGTCGAGATTTTTCTGAAAAAGGCTCCCTCCGTCCGCGCCGCGTATTTCAACCAGGCTGATTTTGGAACCGATGCCGAACTGGCGGCTACGCTGGCGGGCCTCACCCAAAACCCCGGCTTGCGGCAATTTTACGAAGAAGCCAAAACGCCGCTGGCCGACCTGAGCGACATCCAGAACGCCTTCGGCGAAGCCTTTCAAAACCTAAAAACCACCTACCCCGATTTTAAAGCCCCCCGCGTGGTAACGCTGTTCACCGGTTTCACCGGACCCGATTTGTACGTGTCGGACAGCCTGATTGTCATTGGGTTGGATTATTTTTTGGGACCGAAAGCGCGATACCGCCCGCAACTCGAAAACTACCGGCTGCGCAAATACCAGCGCGAGTACCTCGTGCCCCAGGTGCTGCTGCTGCTTTCGGGGAAGTACAACGAAACCAACCCGCAAGACCAGACGTTGCTGGCGGAGATGGTGCATTTCGGGAAAAGTTTTGAGTTCGTCAAAAATATCCTCCCCTCCACCTCCGACAGTCTGATTATCGCCTACACCGGGCCGCAACTCGCCGCCAACGACGGGGCACAGGATTTAATCTGGGCGCATTTCGTGGAGGAAAAACTGCTCTACGAAACCAGCCCCGAGCGCAAAGCCCGGTACCTCGGCGAACGCCCGATTACGGTGGAAATCGGGCCGAAGTGCCCCGGTCGGATTGGGCAGTGGCTGGGCTGGAAAATAATTCGAAAATACCGCGAAACGCACCCCGACGTGACTTTTCAAGAATTGATGAAACGCACCGACGCCCGCCGGATGCTCCAGGAATCGGGCTACCGGGGGAAGGTGGAAGAAATCCAATGATGCCATGCAAACGCTCGAACTAACGGCCACCGTCGAAAACGGCGTGGTTCACCTGCCCGACCTGCCCACCCCGCCGCCCGACGGGCTGGTGAAGGTGACCTTGACCTGGGAGGAAGCGCCCAGACGGAATTACGATCCGGAAAAGCTCCAGGCGGCATTGAAGAAACTTCAGAAAATGAATCCTTTCCGGGACATCGAAGACCCGGTAGAATGGCAAAGAAAGCAACGCGATGAGTGGGAATAGGGTCGTTCTTGATTCCAACATCGTCATCTATCTGAGCAAAAAGCAGATAGCCGAAGCCTTTTTGTCGAACTACGACGAGGTGTACGTTTCCATCGTCGCCTACATGGAAGTGCTCGGCTACAACTTTACCGACCTGCAGGAACAGCAGGGTACGGAAGAGTTCCTGCGGCAAGTAGAAATTATTCACACCGATTTTCTCATCGCCGACTTCGTCATCGGCTACCGCAAAATCCGCAAAGTAAAATTACCCGACGCCATCACCCTGGCTACGGCCCGGCGCTTGAACGCCGAGTTGATTACCGTCAACGAGCAGGATTTCCGGGGGCTTGACCCGCTCGTGTGCGTCGTGGTGCCGCCCCTGATTGAACGATAAAAAACACTCGACCGGATTTGTAATCGCAGCCCGACGTGGAACGGGCGAACCGTCCGGTCGCTATAGCTGCGGATTTAGCTTCGCTGAACTAACGTTTATAATCCGCCTTTCAACTTCATGGCTAACCGCAGAGACAGTTTCGGGGCACAGCCCGACGAAAAAGACAAACGCAAAGTAAACCGCGAGGCCCTCAGCAAGACCCTGCGCATTTTCCGCTTCGTGCGGCCCTACCGCACCACCTTCCTGCTGGGGATGGGTTTCCTGGTGCTCTCCAACCTCACCACGATGACCTTCCCGTTGCTCATCGGCCAGATGTCGGAGGTCATCGAGGGCAAATCGCCGTACACCATCGGGCAGGTCACGGGGCTGTTCGTGGTGATTCTGGTGTTCCAGGCCATTTTCTCGTTTCTACGAATTTACACCTTCACGCAGGTGAGCGAAAAAGCCATGCGCGACGTGCGCAAAAGCCTGTACACCAAGCTCGTCACGCTACCCATCCCGTTTTTCGAGCAGCGCCGCGTGGGCGAAATCATGAGCCGCATCACCTCCGACGTGAGTCAGTTGCAGGACGTGCTGAGCATCACGCTGGCCGAGTTTTTCCGGCAAATTTTCACGCTCGTCGTGGGCGTGGGCATCATCCTGTTTATTTCCGCCAAGCTCACGCTGTTTATGCTGGCGACCTTTCCGGTGCTGGTGGTGGCGTCGATTTTCTTCGGGCGATTCATCCGTAAAATCTCGAAGCAGGCCCAGGACGAACTCGCCAAAACCAACGTGGTGGTCGAGGAAACCATGCAATCCATCAACGTGGTGAAGGCCTTCACCAACGAGCGCTACGAAGTGGGCCGCTACACCGACGCACTCAACCGGGTCGTGACCATCGCCCTGAAAGCCGCCACCTGGCGGGGGGCCTTCGTGTCGTTCGTGATTTTCGGGCTGTTCGGGGCCATCGTGGCGGTGGTCTGGTACGGGGCGCAACTCGTGTCGAGCGGTGAATTCATCCTCTCCGACCTGCTCACCTTCCTGTTTTACACCGCCTTCATCGGCGGCTCGGTGGGTGGCTTGGGCGACATCTACGCCCAAATCCAGAAAACCATCGGGTCTTCGGAGCGGATTCTGGAGATTTTGGAGGAAGAATCGGAAGTACACCTCACCCCCCGGCCCCCTCTCCTGCTGAGAGGGGGTGATATTGGCTCCCCCTCTCAGCAGGAGAGGGGGCCGGGGGGTGAGGTTCTTCAAGGTCGCGTCGAGTACCGCGACGTCCATTTCCGCTACCCCTCCCGCGCCGACGTGCCCGTGTTGCAGGGCCTGAGCCTGCGGGTGGAAGCGGGCGAGCAAATCGCGCTGGTGGGCTACTCCGGCGCGGGAAAATCGACCATCGCCCAACTGCTCATGCGGTTTTACGAAGTCAACAGCGGGCAGATTCTGGTGGACGGTAAAAACATCCGCGACTACGACATCACCGCCCTGCGCCGGGCCATCGCCATCGTGCCGCAGGAGGTGATGCTCTTCGGCGGCAGTATTCTCGAAAACATCGCCTACGGCAGACCCGGCGCGACCGAAGCCGAGGTGCTCGAAGCCGCCCGCAAGGCCAACGCGCTCGAATTCATCGACCTGTTTCCCGAAGGGCTGCAAACGCTGGTGGGCGAGCGGGGCGTGAAACTCTCCGGCGGGCAGCGGCAGCGCATCGCCATCGCCCGCGCCATTCTGAAAGACCCGGCCATTCTGATTCTCGACGAAGCCACCTCCTCGCTCGACGCCGAATCGGAAAAACTGGTGCAGGAAGCCCTCGAAACGCTGATGGAAAACCGCACGACCATCGTCATTGCCCATCGGTTGGCCACCATCCGCCGGGTGGACCAGATTTACGTCATCCGCGAGGGGCAAATCGCCGAGGCCGGTACCCACGAAGAACTGGTGCTGCGCGACGAGGGCATTTACAGCAATTTGGTTAAGTTGCAATTTGAAGTCGAACCAAACCCCTGACGCGCATGGAAACGGCGGTGAAGTCCCTGAAGGAAGAGGTCATCGAGCGAATCGGAAGACCTCGAAATGCTGCAAGGTGTGCGGCGGGTGTTGGATTATTATTTTCCGAAACCGTACACCATCGAACAGGTGCAGGCACGAATTGAAACCGCCCGACAGGCAGCAGAGCGCGGCGAAGTCCTTTCGAGGGAGGAATTGGAACAGGAAATCGAGGATTGGAAAAGTCGGCGGAGGGTTAGTAGTTGAACCTAAATTTTGACACGATGGAAACGGCAACAAAAACCCTGAAGGAAGAAGTCATCGAGTACCTGACCCACTCGGAAAACGCCCGGCTTTTCGAGGCGGTGAAGCAGGAAATTGAATCGTTTCAGGAAAACGGAAGAAGTTTGAATGACATTTGGAAAATGCTCTTCCTTTCGGAATATCAAATCCGGAAGGGAGAAGTGACCTCCCAGGAAGAAGTTGAAAACCAGATTCAAACGTGGAAGAATCGCCGCGAAAGGTAGATTGGACCAACGAAGCGCTGGCGCAACTGTTCGACCTTTTTGAATACTGGGAACGAACAGTCGGCGAGCACCGAGCCAATGCATTGGCCGATACAATTGCAGCAAAAACGCGTCGGCTATCCCAGTTTCCTGAAATGGGTGCCATTGACCAGCAAAAAAGCAATGATATTATTGTCATTCGATACCTGCTGGAAGGGCACTACAAAATTTTTTACACCTACGAGCGGGAAGAAAGGTTAGTAAAAATAAGGGCCGTCCATGACACCCGTCGAAACCCCTAACTGCTCCCGGCTGTTGACCAGGAAATTCGTTTTAACCATGACCCCCGAACGCGCCACCCTCAAAGACTTCAACCTCCGCCTCACCGACTGCCGGGCGGAGATGCTGGCTATTTTCAACGAAAACGGCCACGCCCTCGCCCACGCCGACATCGAGGCCCGGTTGCCCGAAAAATTCGACCGGGTGACGGTGTACCGCACCCTGAAAACTTTCCTCGAAAAGGGCCTCATTCACAAGGTGCTGGACGACGAAGGTGGGATGAAATACGCTCTCTGCCGCAGCACCTGCCACGCCGCCGACCACCAGCACCACCACGACCACGTGCATTTCAAGTGCAGCGTTTGCGGGCTGACCAACTGCCTCGACGACGTGCGCGTCCCCACCCTGGCCCTGCCCGCCGGGTACCAGCGCCAGGAAACCAACCTGCTCGTGCAGGGCGTGTGCCCGCTTTGCCAGCCCAACTGAGCGTGACGCGTACCGACCTTTTCCAGCAACGCCAGGCGCAGTTTGCCGGGGCCGGGCAAGCCCAGCAACGCCGCTTCAACCAACTGGCCGTGGCCCGCGTGGCCCTGTTCGTGGGGGGGATTTTTGCCCTGTACTTTCTTTTCCAAAAATTTGGCAGCGGCTCCGTCTGGGCCAGTCCGATTTTGCCCGCCGGGGTGGCGCTGGTCGCGGCGTACCTCTGGCTGCTGGGCGTTCACCAGCGGGTGCGGCGGCAGCGCGACGAAGCGCGGCTGCTGCGATCCATCAACGCCGACGAAGCCGAGCGCCTCGCCGGACGCTTCACCCGCCCCGAAACCGGCCTCGATTTCGACGCGCCGCTCCATCCCTACACCGCCGACCTCGACGTGTTCGGCTCCCGCTCGCTCTTCCGACTGCTCAACCGCACCCGCACCCACGCCGGGGCCAGCACGCTGGCCGCCTGGCTGAAAGCCCCCGCCGACGAAACTGAGATTTTGGCCCGCCAACAAGCCGTTCGCGAATTGAGCGAAGCCCTCGACTGGCGGCAACGCACCGAAGCCACGGCGGGCCTGCTCGATGCCGCCGACCAATCCACCGATGCCCTGCTGGCCTGGATTGCCGAACCCGAAAACGGGGTCATCGACCAGTTTTGGTACCGCGCCGCCCGCTTCGGTCTGCCGCTCCTGACGGTCGCGCTGGTGGTCGCCTGGGTGCTGGAAGGGCTGCCCTTTGGCGCGGTGGTGCTGAGTGTGGTGGCGAGTGGCTGGGCGCTGGGGCGGCTCAACGCGACGGTGAAACGGGCCGTGGACCAAAGCGAGCGGGCCATTCCCGCGTTGCGGGCCGGAGCCGCCGTGCTGGAACGACTGGAAGCCGAATCGTTTTCTTCGGAAAAACTGCGCGACTTGCAGCGCCGGGCGGCAGGCGCTCCGGCGGCGGTGCGGGGCCTGAGCCGCACACTGGGGCTGTTGAGTTACCGGCAAAATCCCTACTTCATCCTTTTTTTCGGCCTGCCCTCGCTCTGGGATTTTCAATTCTTCGCCCCCCTCGAACGCTGGAAACGCCGCCACCGCGCCCATCTCGCCGACTGGCTGGCGGTAGTCGGCGAACTGGAAGCCCTCAATAGCCTCGCCGGGCTGGCCTTCGCTGAAACAGGCTTTGTTTTTCCAAAAATTGCCTCTCACTTCTCGCTTCTTACTTCTCACACCATCGGCCACCCGCTCATTCCCGCTCCGCAGCGCGTCAGCAACGACCTGACTTTCGGCGGGCCGGGCCGGACGATGCTCGTGACCGGCTCGAATATGTCGGGGAAAAGTACGTTTCTGCGCACGGTCGGCACCAACGCGGTGCTGGCCCTGGCCGGGTCGGTGGTGTGTGCGCAGGCGATGAGCTTGCCGGTGCTGCGGGTGTTTACCAGCATGAGAACCCAGGATTCGCTCGAAGAAAGCACGTCTTCGTTTTACGCCGAACTGAAGCGGTTGCGGCAATTGCTGGAAACCGTTGAAGCGGACGGCCCGCCCGTCCTTTTTTTGCTGGATGAAATCCTGAAAGGCACCAACTCCCGCGACCGGAACGGCGGGGCGCGGGCGCTCATTTTTCAGTTGAAAGAAACAGCGTCGTTCGGGATGATTTCCACCCACGACGTGGAACTGGGCGATGAAGCCGTGGCCTGGGATTTCGTCGAAAACACCCACTTCCGCTCCGACCTCGACGCGGCGGGAAAACTAATTTTCGATTACACCCTCCGCCCTGGCGTGTGCCACAGTTTCAACGCGGCGGAATTGATGCGGCAGATGGGGATTCAAGTGAGCGAACCCCTGACAGCGGGCAACGCCCCTGTCAGCGGGTGAGCGCCTTGCCGGATAACCACCTCAAGTTTTTGGAGTCCGCTCACCCGCTGACAGGGGCGTTGCCCGCTGTCAGCGGTTCGCTACTTCGAAAGCTCCGTCGCCCGCCGCTGGGCGGCTTCGATGCCGGCAATCAGCGTTTCATCCAAAACGCCTTCTTCAAACCGTTTCAGGGCCGCCTCCGTCGTGCCACCTTTCGAGGCCACGGCCTGAATCAACTCGTCCAGACTTTTGTCGGCGGTGTTGATGAGGTGGTAGGAACCGAGCATGGTTTGCTTGACGAGCAGGGCCGAAAGGGCCTCATCGAAACCCATCTTTTTTCCTGCCTCAATCATCGCTTTCACGAGGTAGAAAAAATACGCCGGGCCGCTGCCGCTCAGGGCCGTGACGGCGTCGAGCAGGCTTTCGTTTTCCAAAAAAACGGCCCGTCCCGTGGCGTTGATGAGGTTTTCCACCCGACGCAACTGCCCGATTTCCACCTCCGGGGCCGCCGCGAAGGCCGTCATGCCCATGCCGAGCAGCGCGGGCGTGTTGGGCATGGCCCGCACCACGAGCGGGTGGCCGAGCACGGCTTGAATTTTAGCGATGTTGATGCCCGCCATGATGCTCAACACCAGTTGATGGGGCCGAACGACGGGGGCGAGTTCGGCGTGAACCGAAGGAAAATCCTGGGGTTTGACGGAAAGAATAATCAAATCGGCCTCGCCCACGCGGGGGCCGATGGTATCGACCACCACGCCCGACTGTTCGGCGGTGAGGGCCGCGCCGCGTTCGGCGCTTTTTTCAATCAGTAGCAAATCGTCTTTCCCGACGAGGTTGTACTGCAAAAACGACTTGGCGAAGGCCATGCCCATGTTTCCGCAGCCGATGATGGCGATCTTCACTTTTAGAGGATAGAGTAGAGAGAATAGAGGATAGATTTTAGCTTCAGACGGATGCTGCCTTTGGCGGTTTTGATGCTGGAGATCAGCAGTTTTTGGAGTTCTTCACAATCCGTCAGGAACGAATCCGCCAGTTTTTCATCCATCAACCCACTATCGCGGAGCAGCGAAATCCAGTAATGCGTTTCGTTCGCTTCTTTGTTGGCAATGGCAAGTTTATGGATAAAATCAGATTTGCTTTCTGCCTGTTCGGCTTCGCGCACCATCGCGCCGATGGCCGTGCCGCACCGAATTAGTTGCTTGGAAAGAACGTAGCCCTTTTTCGTTTCACTCAGAAAAAGGTACAGCTTGACAATGCGCAACGCAAAAGTATAGCTCTTCTGCCGGGTTATGCCTTCGTTCATAAAAAGAGAGAGGATAGGGGTGAGCCGCAAAATAAGCAACTCAACGCTATCCTCTGCCATCTATCCACTATCCTCTCTCCACTATCCTCTAATTCAACACTTCCTCCAGCTTCTTCTCCAACGCCTCCCCCCGCAATTCTTTCGCTACGATGTTGCCCTGCGGGTCAATCAGCACGGTGTAGGGAATGTACTGGATGCCGTAGTCCACGGCGGCGGCGGAGTTGAAATACTGGAGGTCCGACACGTGCTGCCAGGCCAGGCCGTCGGTTTTGATGGCTTGCAGCCAGGGTGCTTTTTCGCGGTCGAGCGAAACGCCGTAGATTTCAAAACCTTTGCCTTTGTTCTTGAACTTCTCGTACATCCGCACCACGTTGGGGTTTTCCTTGCGGCAGGGGCCGCACCAACTGGCCCAGAAGTCGATGAGTACGTACTTGCCCTTGAGCGAGGAAAGCGAGACGATTTTCTCGTCGGGGCTTTTCAGGTTGATTTCGGGGGCGGGTTTGCCCAGCGCCAGGCCGGTTTTCGAGGCCTGCATCCGGCGCACCTGGGCCACGAAGGCCTGGCTCATCCGGGTGTCGGGTTTTTCTTTGGCGAAGCGCTCGGCGAGGCCCTCGAAGAGCGCGAAATCTTTTTCCTGGTCGAGAAAATTGGTGGCGTACAACGCCGCCAGCGAACTGCCCAGTTCGGGCATCATGGCCCGGACTTTTTCGGAAATGGCCTGCTGACCCCGGTCGAACTCAGCCTTGATTTCGGCCTGGCGCTTGGTGTTTTTCTTTTCCGTAGCGGCCTGGTAATCCGCGTTCAGTTTGGCGGCTTTGCCTTGAAAATCGACGTTCAACTGGTTGATTTTCTGGAAATACTCCATCGTTTTCGAGCCGCTCACCGTGGCCGGGCGCGGGGCCTGACCGGCTTTGGCGGCGGGGGCCTCGGCGTTCACCGTCAGGTTTTCGCCGCCTTCGAGCAGCAGCGGCACTTTCAATCCGTTGGGGGCCGCGAGTTGGTAAAACCCGCCGCCGTTGACCACTTTCCCCCGAAACTGAAACGCACCCTGCTTGAGCGCGGTGGAATCGACCGTCGCCGGGAAGCCGCGCTCGTTGATGGTCTGGAGGTACACCTTGCCAGCGGTGCCGCCGCCCAGCGAACCTTGAAGGCTGAACTCAGTAGGGTTTTGAGCGCAGGCCGTCAGGGCGACCAGCCCGGCGGCGAGGAAGAAAATGCTTTTTTTCATGGAAAATAAAACGAGCCGTTCGGCGGTGGGGCCTCAGGCGTTTTCGAGTGTTTTTACTAAAAGTTGATTCGTCAACTTAGGGTCGGCTTTCCCGCCCGATTTTTTCATCACCTCGCCGACGAACAACCCCAGCAAGCCTTTTTTACCGCTGCGGTACTCCTTCACTTTGGCGGGCATGGCCGTCAGCACCTCGTCGATCAACGCCTGAATCGAGTCGCTATTGCTTTGCTGGAGCAGGTTCAGGCGCTGGGCCAATTCGAGCGGGGCGGCGGTGGGTTGGGCCGCCAGTTCGGGCAGCAGGCGCTGGCTGGCGGCGGTGTAACTCACCCGGCCTTCTTCGACCAACCCCAACAATCCGGCCAGTTGCGCGGGGGTCAGCGGAAAATCGGCGATTTCCCCACTTTTCTCGTTCAGCCAACTTCGTACTGGCCCCATCAGCCAGTTGGCGGCGGTTTTGGCCTGGGGCACGTGGCGGCACAATTCCTCGAAGTATTCCGCCTCTTCGCGGGTTTCGCTGAGCAGGCTGGCAGCATCAGCGGGCAGGCCGTAGTCGCTGACAAACTGCTGAAAACGCACTCGGGGCAAAGCCGGAAGCGAGGTCCGAACGTCGCTCAACCAATCCTCCGAAAGCACCACCGGCGGCAGGTCGGGTTCGGGAAAATAGCGGTAGTCGTTCATGGTTTCCTTCTCGCGCATGGCGGCGGTACGACCCGTGGCGGCGTCGAACGTGCGGGTTTCCTGGATAATCCGGCCGCCGCTTTCGAGCATCCGCACCTGGCGCTCGTACTCGAACTCCACGGCTTTCTGGACGAAGCGCACCGAGTTCATGTTTTTCACTTCCACCTTCGTGCCTAATTTTTCTTGCCCGGCGGGCCGCACCGACACGTTCACGTCGCAGCGCAGCGAACCTTCTTCCATGTTGCCGTCGCAGATACCCAGGTAGCGCACCAGCTTGCGGATTTCGGCCAGGCAGGCCCCGGCTTCTTCCGCCGAGCGCATCACCGGGTCGGTCACGATTTCGATGAGCGGCGTTCCGGCGCGGTTGTAATCGAGCAGGGTATCCGGCTCACCCTCGGCCGCATCCACGGTGGCGTGAATCGACTTCCCGGCGTCTTCTTCGAGGTGGATGTGGTGGAGGGCCAGCGCCCGTTCCTCGCCGTTTTTCAGGGTGACGTGAATGGCTCCGCCCACGCAGATGGGCGCTTTGTCCTGCGAAATCTGGTAGCCTTTGGGTAGGTCGGGATAGAAGTAATTTTTACGGTCGAAACCCGTGCGGCGGCTGATTTCGCAGCCGCAGGCCAGGCCCATTTTCACCGCAAATTCCACCGCCCGGCGGTTGAGGCGCGGCAGCGTGCCGGGGTGTCCGAGGGTAATCGCGCTCACGTGGCGGTTGGGCGCGGCCCCGAAGGCCGCCGAATCGGGGGCGAAAATTTTACTCTGGGTGGAAAGCTGGGCGTGAATTTCCAGCCCGATGACGAGTTCGTAAGGAGGCATTTTTTTTCTTCCTGTCATCCTGGAAGGACCTGGTTGGCCGACCGTTCCCCTTTCAGGAAACTAAACGGTCGGCCAACCAGGTCCTTCCAGGATGACAGGAAAGGAGAAGTGACCGCGTAATTTTTCGACTCAAAGATAAGTCAAGCAACTATCTTACACCTCCTTTTCCCGTTTGAAGAATGCCCCGACTCCTGCTCCTGTTCCTTTTTCTACCCCGTTTCGCCGCCGCCCAGGTACCCGATTCGGTGTTTCTGATTCGTCCGGCGCGGGTCTTCGACGGGGAAACGATGCACGAAGGCTGGCAGGTGCTCGTCAGCGGGAGCCGCATCGCCGCCGTTGGCCCCGCACTGCGGGTAGCAGCGGGAACGCGCCTGGTCGATTTCCCCAACGGCACGCTGTTGCCCGGCCTCATCGAAGGCCATTCGCACCTGTTGCTTCACCCCTACGACGAAGTGAAGTGGGACGACCAGGTGCTGCGCGAATCCCGCGCCGAGCGGGTGGCGCGGGCGGTGGTTCACGCCCGCAAAACCCTCGAAGCGGGTTTCACCACCGTCCGCGACCTCGGTACCGAAGGCAGCGATTACGACGACGTAGGCCTGAAACAGGCCATCGAAAAAGGCATCATTCCCGGCCCGCGCATCCTGGCCGCCGGGCGGGCGCTGGTCGTGACGGGCAGTTACGGGCCGAAGGGTTTTCAACCCAGCGTCGAAGTACCCCAAGGCGCCGAAGAAGCCGACGGGGTGGACCGCCTGTCCCGCGCCGTGCGGACGCAACTCGGCAAGGGCATCGACCTGGTGAAGGTGTACGCCGACTACCGCTGGGGCCTGATGGGCGAACCCAAACCCACGTTTTTGCAAAGCGAACTCGAACTGGTGGTTCAAATCGCCGCCAGCGCCGGGCGGCCCGTCGTGGCCCACGCCACCACCGCCGAGGGAATGCGCCGGGCCACGCTGGCCGGCTGCCGCACCATCGAACACGGCGACGGCGGCACGAAGGAAGTGTTTGACTTGATGAAACAAAAACGCGTGGCGCTCTGCCCCACCCTGGCCGCCTCCGATGCCACGGCCCAGTACCGAGGCTGGCGCAGAGGCAGCGAACCGGAGCCGGAACGCGTTCAGCAAAAACGCCGGAGTTTTAAGCTGGCCCTGGAAGCGGGCGTCACGATTTGCATGGGCGGCGACGTGGGCGTGTTCCGACACGGCGACAACGCCCGCGAACTGGAGTTGATGGTGGCCTACGGCATGAAACCCCTCGATGCCCTCCGCGCCGCCACGGCCACCAACGCCGACGTGTTCGGGCTAAGTGACCGGCTGGGGCGGGTACGACCCGGCTTGCTGGCCGATTTGCTGGTGGTGGAAGGCGACCCCAGTCGCGCTATTTCGGAAATTCGTCGGGTAAGGTGGGTACTCAAGGATGGGCAGGTGGTGGGTTCGTCGGTCACGCACTAAAATCCGACGTTCGCCCCCGGATTTTGAACGTTTACCCTAGTTTCTTGCACCTCCCCTTGCGCAGCCCCCCGGCAACCTGCTTAATTTACATCAACAAAGCGCCGGTATCCGGTTGCCATTGTTCACGATACAACAGCACGGGGTGGCGGCCTCGTGCTTGTTTGTTTTAGAGAGGCAAGCGGTGAGAAACGGGAGACAAGAAACGGTTCATCCCTCTCTCGTCTCCTGTTTCTCACCGCTTGTTTCTAACTAAACTTCTCCAACTGCTTCACGAGTACTTCAAAATCCTTCGGGTACGGAGCCTCCACGCTGATTTCCTGGCTGTCCAGCCCCGTAAACGTCAGCGAGCGGGCGTGCAGGGCGACGCGTTTAATGAGGGGCAGTTCTTCGGTGTCTTTTTTCAGATTGTAATCCCGTTTTAGCTGCGAAAGAAAAACGGGCTTGCCGCCGTAGGTTTCGTCCTGCACGATGGCGGCTTTGAGGCAGGTGAGGTGGATGCGAATCTGGTGCATCCGGCCCGTGATGGGCATACACTCCACGAGCGTGTGCTGGCGAAAGGCCCGCAGCGTGTTGAAAATCGTCTCGGCTTCCTTGCCTTTTTGCCGGTCAATCTTCACCACGCCGTCGCGGGGCAGGGGCAGGATGGGCAGGTACACCGAAATTCCTTCAAAATTCTGAACGCCGCCCACCACGGCGTGGTAGATTTTCTTCACCTCGCGGTGCTCGAACTGCATGGCCAGGTGGCGGTAGGCTTCGGGATTTTTAGCGATGGCGAGGCAACCGGAGGTT
Organism: uncultured Cytophagales bacterium; assembly: GCA_964244295.1. Classification (GTDB taxonomy): domain Bacteria; phylum Bacteroidota; class Bacteroidia; order Cytophagales; family Spirosomataceae; genus JAJAZB01. The sequence goes on along the minus strand of CAXTIG010000037.1, from coordinate 26,290 downwards.
TCCTTGTCGAGGCGGTGGGCCACCTGGGCATCGGGCGAGTACGCGCGGGCCAACCGGAGCAGGCTGTAGGGATTGTCGGCGTTGCGCTCGTCGAGCGTGGCGATGAAGGGCGGCTTGTTGATGACGAGGTAATCGTCGTTTTCAAGCAGAATCAGGTCGGGGAAATGGAGTTTCATAAAAAGAGCAGCAACCCTGACAGCGGTTCGCAGAACCCTGTCAGCGGTTGCGCGTCAGCCGGTAGCCTAGCTTGGATTATCCGGGAAGTAGCAACCGCTGACAGGGTTCTGCGAACCGCTGACTGCGCGTCCCGGTCAGGGTTGCGTTAGTTTCAGCACCTCCTCCGCAATCTCCCGCGCCGCGTCGGGCCGGGCCAGTTTTCGGAGGTTGATGCTGAGGGTTTGTTGCAAGTGGGGGTTTCGGAGCAAACCCAGCGTGGCGGGGATGAGTTCCTGCCGGGCGGTGGCGTCGGGCACGAGCAGGCCCGCGTCGGCCTGCACGAGGGCCTGGGCGTTTTTGGTCTGGTGGTCTTCGGCGGCCGTGGGCAAGGGCACGAAAATGGCCGGGCGGCCCGTCAGGCACAATTCCGACACCGACAGCGCTCCCGCCCGCGAGGCCACCACGTCGGCGACGGCGTAGGCCAGATCCATTTCGTAAATAAAATCGGAAACGTACACGCCCGCTTTGCCCGCCGCCGCCGCTTTTGCCCGCTCGGTGAACAGGGTTCCCGTTTGCCAGACCACCTGGTAGCCCGCGTTCAGCAATTCATCCAGTCCCGTTTCCAGGCTTTCGTTGAGCGTGCGCGCGCCCTGGCTCCCGCCGATGACGAGCAGCGTTTTTTTCTCCGGCAAAAGCCCGAAATGCGCCAGCGCCGCCGGGCGTTTAGCGGCCACGTCGAGCAGGTCGGCGCGGACGGGGTTACCCGTGATTCTAATTTTCTCTTTCGGAAAAAACGACTCCATCCCTGGATAGGCCACGCAGATTTTGCGGGCACCTTTGGCCAAAAACTTGTTGGTGATGCCCGCGTAGGAGTTTTGTTCCTGGATCAGGTACGGCACGCCCAACGCCCCCGCCGCCAGCAGCAGCGGCCCTGAAGCGTAGCCACCCACCCCGACCGCCGCAGCGGGCCGGAACTCGCGCACCAGCGCCCTGGCCCGAATCAGACTCCGGGTAAGTTTCAGCGGAAACGACAGGTTGGCCAGCGGGTTGGAGCGGTCGATGCCCGCGATGGGCAGGCCCACGATACGGTAGCCCGCGCGGGGTACTTTCTCCATTTCCATGCGCCCCTCGGCCCCGACGAACAGAATTTCCACGTCAGGTCGTAGTTCGCGCAACGCGTTGGCGATGGCGATGGCCGGGTAAATGTGCCCGCCGGTTCCCCCGCCGGAGATGATGATGTTGGTCATGGAAAAAATAAAAGGCAGGCGGTTAATTCGGGTACAGTCCTGTCATCCTGAGCTTGCGAAGGACCTTTCGCGCTGGATAACAAATTAGCTGGGAGTTAACCGCGAAAGATCCTTCGCAAGCTCAGGATGACAGCGGGATTTTTAAATTTTTGCTTCCTCCCCCACCGCATCGCGACTGATGCTCAGGATGATGCCGATGGCCGCGCCGGTAAATAACAACGAGGTGCCTCCCATGCTCACCAGCGGCAGCGGCAGACCCGTCACGGGCACCAATCCCGTCGCGACGGCCATGTTGATGAGGGCCTGGATAACGAGGCTGAAACTCAGCCCCGCCGCGAGCAAGCCGCCGAAGGCCCGATCGCTGATGGCCACGATGCGCATCCCCCGGTAGAGCAGCCAGAGGTACAGAAACAAGGTGAACAACCCGCCCAGCAGGCCGTATTCTTCGACGACGATGGCGAAAATAAAATCGGAGTACGGGTGCGCCAGAAAATTACGTTGCAGACTTTGCCCCGGCCCGCGCCCGGTGATGCCGCCGTTGGTGATGGCGATGTAGCCGTCGGCCACCTGGTCTTCCACTTTTGATTCGTCAAAAAACCGCTCGATGCGGCCCTTCACCGTGTCGTAGCGTTGCCCCACCGCCAGCGCCACGAGGCCCAGCACGAGGCACACGCCCACGAGCATGAGCAGGTATTTGCCCGGCACCCGTCCGATGAACATCAGCAGAAAACAGGTCGCTCCCAGCAGCACCGCCGTCGAGAAGTTGGTCAGGGCCACGCAGGCGCAGATGACCCCGCACCAGAACACCATCGGTAGCAGCAACCGGGCGTTGTATTCGAGGTGTTGACGCTTGGACAGCATCGAGGCCAGGTTGGCAATCAAGGCCAGTTTGGCTAAGTCAGAGGGCTGAATCGTCTGATTGATGAGCGGAATTGTAATCCAGCGGCTGGCTTCGTTGAGGTTGCGTCCGTAAGCAAACGCGTAAAGCAGCAACACCACCGAGGCCCACATCGCCAGTTTGGAAAGCCGGGCGTAGGAGCGGTAGTCGAGGCGGTGGCACACGTACATCAGCGCCAGACTGCCCACCATCAGCACCCCGTGTTTGAACAGGTACGATTCCGTGCTGCGCATACTGCTGTAGGCGATGGTGCCCGTGGCGGAGTACACGGCGGCCAGACTGCCCACGCAGAGAAAAAAGACGATGAGCCAGATTTGGTAATCGCCCTTCAGGTTTTCGTTGAGCCAGGTTTTAATCACGGGCCGGAGGGATTGAGCGGCTCAAAGGTAGCCGACGGGCGGGGTTCTTTCAACCGTTCGCGGCGGTTAACGCCGAACGTCGCTGGCGGGGCGTCTGGCCGGTGTATCGTTTGAAATACTTCACAAACTGGCTCGGTTCGCTGAAATGCAGCGCGTAAGCAATTTCGGCCACGCTCAGGTCGGTGTGGGCCAGCAGGCGGTCGGCTTCGGTCAGGACGTGCTCGTGGATGAGGTCGCTGGCGGTTTTGCCGACGTACACGCGGGTCAGGCTGTTGAGGTAATCGGGCGAAACGGCGAGTTGGTCGGCGTAAAAACCCACGCTGCGCTGCCGGGTGGCCTCTTCCTGCACCAGCGACTCGAAACGCGCCACGAGCTGCCGCTTCGACGGGGCACTGGCGGTTTCGGTTGGCCCGGCGGGGATTCGTTCGAGGGCAATCAGCAATTCCGTCAGGTAAGCCCGCAGCAGGAGGGCTTTACCCGGCTGCTGTTGCCGGGATTCGACGTAGAGCCGCTCGAAAATGGCCTCGATTTTTGGAGAATCCTCCTCGGTCAACACCAGCCGGAAGGCGTCGGGTTTGGGGAAAATTCCGGTTTGCTCCAACTGCCGGGCCGTTTGCGCCGCTTCCAGCCAGAATGCCGCCGTAAACAGCAGCGCGTAGCCTTCGGGCGGCGCGTCGGTGTACCAGGCGTGAACCTGACCGGGGCCGACGTAAAACAGCGTTCCCGGCGCAATGGGCAGGGTTTCGGCGTCGATGTGGTGCTGCCCCGTCCCCGTCTTGAAAAGTTGAAAGGCGTAGAAATCGTGCCGGTGCGGATTGCTCAGGTGCTGCGTGTTGGCTTTGATTTCGGCCAGCGTCACCACGACCAATCCCTCCGAAAAAGGCCGACCGTGACTCGTCAGGGGGTAAACGGGCAGGGAATTCTTCATCAATCAGTCAGGAAATTGACCATTCTTTCCCGGATTTGGGCACCACAGCGGCGGCGGGGCGAAGATAGCTTTGTGGCGTTCGTTCTGCGTCTTTCTTCCATGGAAACTACCGTTGCTTTACCGCGTCACTCCGTCGTGGCTCCCGTACTGGCCGGGGCCACGCTTTGTCACTTACTCAACGACTCGATGCAGGCCGTCGTACCGGCCCTGTTTCCGTTGTTGCACGAATCGCTGGGGCTGAGTTTTACTCAACTCGGCGTCATCGCTTTCGCCAACAACCTCGTGGCCTCGGTCATCCAGCCCCTCATCGGCACCTACACCGACCGCCGTGCCCTGGCCTGGTTGCTGCCCACGTCGATGCTCTTCACGATGGGCGGCATGGTGGCGCTGGCGTTTTCGGCGCATTTTTTCACGCTCGTGCTGGCCGTGGCGCTGGTGGGCCTCGGCTCGGCGGTGTTTCACCCCGAAACCTCGCGCATCGTGGTGCGGGCCGGGCGGGGCCGAACCGGCACGGCGCAGTCGGTTTTTCAACTCGGCGGCAACCTGGGGCAGGCCCTGGCGCCCTTGTTCACGCTCTGGATTTTCCAACCCTACGGCCAACGGGGCGCGATGGTTTTCGCGGGCGTCGCGGCGCTGGGCGGACTGATTTTGTACCAACTCGCCCGGTGGCAGCGGGAGCAGCTACGCCGCCCGAAAACGGCGGTCCTTGGCGCGGTTTCGGTGGGGGCGGCCTTCCGGCAGCGGGCGCTCTGGGGCGTGTTCCTGATCCTGGTGCTCACCTTTGCCCGCACCTGGTACTGGGCGGGGGTGACCAATTTTTACGCGCTTTTTCGAATGGAAACCTTCGGCGATTCGATGGGTCAGGCGCAGGGCTACCTGTTTACCTTCATGCTCTCGGCGGCGCTGGGCACCCTAGCGGGCGGGCCGGTGGCCGAGCGGTTTGGGTTGAAAAATACCCTCGCCGGGGCGGCCCTGCTCTGCGCCCCGCTGGCGATGGCCCTGCCCTACGCCACGGGTTTTTGGACCTATGTGTTGCTGGGTCTGACGGGCTTCACGCTCATTTCCACCTTCAGCATCACGCTGGCGTACACGCTGCTGCTCCTGCCGGGGCAGGTTGGCAAAGTATCCGGGCTGATTTACGGGCTGGCCTTCGGGCTGGGAGCGGTCGGTTCGCTGGCGCTGGGCCGCCTCAGCGACTGGGTTGGCGTGGGGGAAATGATGCAATGGTGCAGCCTGATTCCGCTCGGGGCGCTGGTCGCCTGGTTGCTGCCCCACGAAGAAGAGGTGCGGGGCTGGTACGTTCGGGCCTGACGAAGAACGGTTTTGATGCAACCGTTGACATTGAAAAAGGGTTTGTCAGAAAAAGCCCCTTCCAATGGACTCCAGCCACGACAAATTCGACCGCATCGTCGAAGCCCGGATGAAACTCCGCGCCCGCTTCGAGGCGCAAACGGCCGCCACGCCTTCGATGGCCGACGAACGCCCGCAGGGCAAAGGCCCCCTCAACCGTCACGGAATGCCGACGACGCCCGTCGGCCAGACCCTCACCCAAAAATGGCCCGTGCTCGACCTGGGGTACCAGCCTGAGGTGGGCCAGGACCGCTGGCGGCTCACCCTCGACGGCGAGGTGGAACACCCCGTGGTGCTGAAGTGGGACGATTTCATGGCCCTGCCCCAAATTGACGACGTGTCGGATTTTCACTGCGTCACGACCTGGTCGAAGTTGAACATGGCCTGGAAGGGCGTACGTTTCGCCGACCTGGCCGCGCTGGTGATGCCCAAAGAAACCGCCACCCACGTGCTCTGCTACGGCTACGACACCTACACCACCAACCTCTCCCTCGCCGAAGCCCTCAAGTCCGACGTGCTGCTCGTTCACACCTTTGAAGGAAAGCCGCTGGCGAAAGAACACGGCGGCCCGGTACGCATGATTACCCCCCAACTCTACGCCTGGAAAGGCTCGAAGTGGATTAAACGCATCCGGTTTTTACCGAAAAACGAACTCGGTTTCTGGGAAGAGCGCGGCTACTCCAACACGGCCTATCCCTGGCGAAATGATCGATATTCTTGAGAGTAGAGAGGATAGAGTAGAGAGAATAGAGAAAAGGCAGGCAGGCAGCTACTGCTGCATTTCGCTCTACTGTATCCTCTCTACTCTCTTCTCTATCCTCTATTTTTGTCCATGACTTTTTCCGAGAAACTCACCCTCCGCTTTGGTACCCAGGCGCGGTACGGGTTGGGGGCGGTGCTGGTGTTGCTGGGGGCGGCGGGGTTTTCGGCCAAAGCCGTGCTCATCCGCATGGCCTACCACTACCCCGTCGATTCGCTGACGCTGCTCACGCTGCGGATGATTTTTTCGATGCCGTTTTACGTCTTCATCGCCTACCGCCTCAGCCGCCAGACCGACTACGTGCGGCTTTCGCCCCGTCAACTGCTGCCCGTCGTTGGGCTGGGTTTGCTGGGCTACTACGTGGCGAGTCTGCTCGATTTCCTGGGTTTGCAGTTCGTCACGGCCAGCGTCGAGCGGCTTATTTTGTTCGTGTATCCCACCATCGTGCTGGGCGTGTCGGCGCTGCTGTTCGGGCATCGCATTCGGGCGGTGCAGGTCTTGGCGCTGGTACTGACTTACGCGGGCATCGCCCTGGCGTTTCTCGACGACATCGACCCCGCTTTGCAAACCAACCTACCCCTGGGCGCGGCGCTCATTTTCGGGAGTGCGCTGGCCTACGCGCTCTACCTCGTGGGCAGCGGCGAACTCATTCCCCGCGTAGGGTCGGGGCGCTTCACCTGCTACGCCATGCTGGCGGCGGCGGGCGGGACGTTCCTGCATTTTCTGGTGACGCGTCCCCTGGCACTGCTCACCCACCTACCCGCCGGGGTGTACGCCCTGGGCGGCTGGATTGCCATTATTTCGACGGTACTGCCCACTTTTCTGACGGCGGAGGGCATCCGGCTCATCGGCTCCGGCAACACCTCGATTGTCTCCAGCGCCGGGCCGGTCATCACAATTGGGCTGGGGTACTGGCTGCTGGGCGAAACGGTGGGGCTTTGGCAGGGTTTGGGCACCTTGCTCGTGCTGGCGGGGGTGCTGTTGATTGGTTTGAAGGGGAAGAAGTGAGGGGTTTGGGGTTTGAGGTTTGAGGTTTGGGGTTTGGGGTTTGAGGTTTGAGGTTTGAGGTTTGAGGTTAAAATCGCCTTCAAACCCTCAAACTTCCAACCTCAAACCATTTCCCTTTACCTTTGCCCGACTCACCAACCCTATTTTGCAATGGATTTTTATACCCTCGTTCGCAGTGCCCACTCCTACCTCCGTTGGGCGGTGCTGATTCTGGCCGTGGCGGTCGTTGTGCAGGCGCTCATCGGCGTTACCCAGAAAAAAGCCTTTACCGGCTCCGATACCCGCAGCGGTCTGTTCTTCATGATTTCCGCCGATGTGCAACTGCTGTTGGGCCTGCTGCTCTATTTCTGGCTAAGTCCCGTGGGATTCAAGGCGTTTGAAACCGGACAAGCCATGAAAGTAGCCGAACTGCGCTACTTCGCCGTCGAGCACATCGCGGTGATGCTCATCGCCTGGGTGCTGATTCACGTGGGCCGCAGCCGGGCCAAAAAGGCCCGCACCGATTTGGCGAAACATAAAACCTCGCTGATTTTCTACGGCATCGCGCTGCTGCTCATCCTGAGCCGGGTGCCCTGGACGGCCCGGCCCCTGATTCGGGGCTGATTTTTTCGTTGCTCGAAAAAGCGCCTCAGGAGACTCCTGAGGCGCTTTTTTTTAGATTTTACAAAAACTTAACCCAGCTCACTGGCAAAAAACCGGCGGTTTGTTATTTTATTTGTACAAAATCCTTCGCCGATAATTCTATTTATAGGGTAACTGGTAATTGGGTAAATCGGTAACTGGTTCGGAATAACCAATTACCGATTTACCCAATTACCAATTCCCCAATTACCAGTTACCCACAAACCCGCTTATGAAGAAGTGCGTGTTCCTTGACCGGGACGGCGTGTTGAACCAGGACACCGACGGCTACATCTTCCGCCCCGACGACCTCCTCATTCCCGACGGCACCGTCGAGGCGCTCCGACGCCTGAAAGCAGCAGGCTACCTGCTCATCGTGGTAACCAACCAGGCGGGCATCGCCAAGGGGCTGTATTCCCGCGAGGATGTCTGGAAATGCTACGATTATTTTCAGGAACAATGCGGGCACCTGCTCGACGACCTGTACTTCTGCCCCCACCACCCCGAATACACCACGGCCTCGCTGCTCCGCAAACCCGATTCGCTGATGCTCGAAAAGGCCATCGCCAAGCACCGCATCGACCGCGACCGTTCCTGGATGATTGGCGACCGCGAGCGTGACGTGCTGGCGGGGCGAAAAGCGGGCGTGCGCACCATCCGCATCGCCCACGCCCCCACCGACGCCTCGATTTTGGGTGACCACACGACCCGGAATTTGCTGGAAGCGTCAGCGGTGGTGGTGGGGTGATTCGATATTTTCCCCTGCGCGTCATTGCGAGAAAGGAGCGAAGCGACTGACCGGTACGCCGGAGCGGAAGCAATCCCCTCCCGGAGACCAGAGCGCTAAAACTGAACTACTTGCCTCTCGATAGTCCCGAAAGCTTTCGGGAGGACTACCGTGCGACGGATCGTTTGGTCTCCGGGAGGGGATTGCCGCAGCGGCGGACCGCTTCGCTCCGGGTGAAAAGCCTCGCTCCGCTTGTCTTTTCACCCTCCGCTCGCAATGACGCGCTTAGGAGCGTTTTAAAAACCCGTCTTCTTCTTCTCCACTTTCTTCACCGGAGCCAGTTCCGGCTCGGCTTCATCAGTGGCTTTTTTCGCCACCCCGGTCTTCGAGGTCGAGTCGGAAACCATCCCTTTTTTCGCCGTCGAATCCGACCGCATTTCTGTCTTCGCTAACGAATCCATTAGTACGACTCTACTTTTCGCCAACGAATCCGCTATCACTATTTTCTTCGGCGTCGGCACCGCGACGGGCGCTTTTTTCGTCGCGCCTTTTTTCGCAGTTCCCTTCGGAGCCGGGGCCGGGGTTTTCACGGCGGGCACCTCGGCGGCGACTTCGGTCGGGGTCGTTTCCACCTTCGCCGGTTCTTCGGTTTTGGCAACGGGTGCCGCCGGTTTGGCCGGGCGGGGCGCGGATTTGGTCTTGCTGCGCGGAACATAGGTTTGCTCAAAGCGCTCCACGAACAGCACTTTTTCGTCTTCGCCGACCGGCGAAAAGCTGAAATCTCCTTTCGTTTTGGTCTTCGTCTGGGCGGTCAGGGCGTTGTTAAAATCGCCGTCGGACGACACCAGGCCGAGTTGATTTTGCCGGAAACCCCAGTAGTACCACACCTCCGGCGAGGCTTCGAGGTACACGAACACGTCGTCGCCCGCGCCGGGATTTTTGCGGATTTCCAGGTGTCCGTCGAGGCTGGCGTTGATGTCCACCCCGCCCACGTTCGAGACGCCCAGTTTGCCCACGCTGTAAAACGCCGACTGCTCCTCCGACCAACGCAAACTCACCGCCGACAGCACCAGCGATTTGTTCAGCGACGCCACCGTCGTGGGCAGGGGCAGGTAGCCGCCCGCCGCCTTGTCGCGGTAGGCATCGGCGGCTTTGCCCCCGGCCACGTGAGCGAGTTTCAGCAGCAGCCGGTCGTTGTCGGGTTCGGCGGGGTCGTTGTTTTTTTCGTCGAGGTTCGTCTGCACGAGTTTGTCGCCCATCGCCGTCAGCACGGGCGCGGGCAGCGGGAAATCGAGGGCCAGGAGCAGGTTGAACTGGTACTTGCCGCTGTCGGGGTGAAGCCGGGCCAGCCCCCCGGCCTGCGCGTAGGCGGCGGGTTGCACGAGGTTAAACTTCCCTTCCAGGTTCACCACTTTCCGGGCGTCGTCGAGCACGAAGCGGTTGCCTTCCAGGGTTTTGCCTTCGGTTTTGGCATCGGGTTCGACGGTCAGCGTGTTGGTTTTACCCCCGTCCACGAGCGGGCCGGTGGCGAGCAGGATGTCGGGGTCAGACGGATTTTCTTTCGGTGAAACGAAGGTCGTGTACAGCCCGCTCGACGCACTGCGGAAGTGCAGCCCGGCGTAGAGCGGCAGGCCGTCGCCGCGCAGTTTGTCGTCCACGCGGATGTTCACGTCGTCGGAGGCGGCGTTGTTGAAATCAATCCAGGCGGTTTCGTTGGGGCGGCTTTTCAGATTAAGCCGCAGCGCCCCGTTGAAGCCCAGTTTTTTCTCCGGCGAACGCATCGTCACCTCGCCCCGGTACTGGATTCGGGGCGTCAGGAAAAATTTATCGGTCTCGTTCACGCTGGCGGAAGCGGTGGTCATCACGCCGAGGCCCCCCGCCGGGGTGACCGCGTTGCGCTCCCGCTTGCCGCGCCCGGTGCTGGCGATCAGTTCGGGACCACCGCCCTGCATTTCAAAGGCGTTCATTTTCAGCCGCACCGTGTCGCCGGGGTTTTTTACCAGCAAATACGTGGCGTCGCCTTCAAATTTACTCCGCGACAAAATCCGGATGCTGCCGTTGGCGAGCGTGTGGTAGCCGTTGAGCGTGTCGAGCGTGAGTCGGGCATTGACGAGCGGTTGCAGGGCGGCGTCCTGTTTGATGACCAACTGGCCTTTGGCCGGCGTAATCCGCGCATCCGCCGACTTGATGAAGGGCACGCCCCGCACGGTCAGGGTCATTTTTTCCACGTCGTAACTGCCTTCGGAAGCGTTGAAACGCAGCCCTTCCTGGTCGGGGGCGGTGGAAATAAAGGCCGAGGTTTTCACGTCGCCCTTCATCGAAATCAGCTTGGCAGCTCCGTTGTACTCGGCGCGGGTGATGGTGGTGCGGTAGGCGGCGTAGGGAAATTCGAGGCCCGACGAATCCTGTTCGAAGCCGTCCCGCTTGGGTTTCACCAGCACCGCGTTGCCGTTGAGGGCGTTGAAATTCACGTTCATACCGGTGCCCAGCAGCACGGGCGCGCCACCGCTGGCCACGTTGGCCCCGATGCGCACCTCGGCTTCTTCGGCGCTGAAAGCGTCTTTGTTGAACAGAAATTTACCGGAGGTGGTCTGCGAATCCTTGCGTTTCACGAGGCCCTCGCCGAACAGGCCCGTCGAGCGGAGCACGAGGTTGCCGTTGAGTTTGGTCGAGGCGTTGTAAAAATCGAAGCCGTCGCCCTGGTCGGCCAGGAGCAGGCTGTCGTGTTTGGGTTTCCAGGCCAGGTCGTATTTTTTGAGCGTCACCGCCGGGAGGTTGGCCTTGCCACCCGCCGCGATGCTCCCGCCCGCGCCGCTCGCCACGACGGAATCGGGGTAAAAGCGGATGTTTTTCGAGGGCAGCGTGGCTCCGTTGAGCAGTAGTTCACCCGCCGCGTGGAGGCCCTGCTTGTCCATTTTCAGCGGGCCGGTCAGCTTCACCGAAGCCGCGCCGCCGAAGAGCGAAATGGTGGTGTTTTTGTAATTGAAGCCCAGCGAATTGTCGGGCATGGTCACGAGCGAGGCCTTGAAGGGCGGCAAAATTCCGTCGGAGTAAAACATTCCCTCCAAGCGGATGTCCCGCGAGGTGAGGCTGTCGTAGTCGAGGTTGGGAATCTGGAAGTAAATTTTCCGGTGGTACACCCCGGCGGCACGGTCGGGCTGGTCGAAGTAAATTTTGGCCCCGCCCGGCACCACCAGGCGCGGAATGTTGGGGGCCTTGCCCGATTTGTTGCCTTTTTTGCCGAGAAACACCGTGCCCCCACCGGAGCCGTACTGCAAATCCCCGCCGATTTCCTGGGCACCGGCCTTGCCCTTGTCTTTCTGGCTGACGAACGTGACCGAATCGACTTTGTCAAGTTTCACGAAAAACTCGTCGTAGTTGAAACTCAGGTTTTTCCCGGCGAAGCGGTAGTTATCGAGTTTCATTTCCCCATCGAAGGTGAAGTTGCGGTTCTTGCCCATTTTCACCTGCTTGTCCGAAGGCGCGATGAAGATTTTCAGCGAATCACTGACCTGAAAGCGCTCCGCCCCGCGAATGATGAGTTGGTTGTCGGGCAAATTGAGCGTCACGTTGGACAGGCTGTCCTTCATCGAATTAGAGAAGGTAGAGAGAATGATGAAGGTGTCGTAGTCTTCTTTCCCGGCAAAACTCTGCACGTAGTGCCGTCCTTTTTTGCTGAACCGCAGCAGGTCGAGGGCGGGCTCGTAAGTCAGGTAGCCCTGCTGAACCATCTCCATCATCGCCTCACGAATGTTGGCGTCGGGGCGTTTGAAAAATGGCCCCAAATCGCTCACGACGACTTCCTGCTTGCCGCCTTTTTGCCGAAAATACGCCGCCAGCGCCGTGAGCGGGTGGAAGCCGTAGCTGCCACTGAGGTTGGTGTAGCGGGTTCGGTTGAAAAAATCGAACGATTCGATGCGAACCGGGACTTCGTTGCGGGCGCTGACGGTGTAAAAATCCATCCGCTGGCCGTTGAGCGGCCAGTTGAAGGCATCGGCGTTGATGGTCACGGCATGGTAGGGGTCGGTGAACGGCGCAGCGCGGAAGCCGCCTTTGTTGACGCGGTTGCCGTGGAGTTCCTTCCGGGCGCGGTCGTAGCGCAGTTTTAGGGCTGGGTGCGTGAGCGTGTCGCCGGTACTGAGGTAGGCCGTCAGGCTGGCTTGCTCCGAGCGCAGCAGCGAATCGCCGAGTTCAAAGCGCCGTCCGCTGGTGCGGAAGGCGGGTTTGCCGTCTTTTTTCACCGAAAAAACCGCCGGTTGTGCCCCCGCCGCCACGGCGTACACCTTTGGGCCGATGAGGGCCACGCCGCCCCGGTAGTCGAGGTCAGTACCGAGGGTTTTGAACTTCGCGTCGGCCCCTGCGGAAAGGAAACGCGGGTAGCTCCAGGGCGCACGGGGCGGGCGTTTTTTGCTCAAAAATTCATAGGCCCCCTTCACCGGCGCGGCCAGCAAGGCGGGGGCCGTGAGGGTGGACTCGGAGGCGAGCAAGCGCGGATTTTTCAAATCGACCCGGTAGCGGGCCAGGGCCACGCTGGCTTCCGTGACGGGCAGCAGGCTATCGGCAGAAACGGCGGCGGGCCAGGTCACTTGCCCGGCGTTGCCGAGCAGCAAACTTTCCTTAAATCCCACCGTGGCCGTGACCCCGCTCACCACGAGCGAATCGCTGGCCGTGACCAGCGCCAACGTGACGTTTTTCAAGTCGAGCAAGGCTCCGGCAGCCAGCGTGGGGGCGGGTTCTTCCCATCCGGCGGCGTTGGTGACGGTGCCCAGGGGTGAATCTCCCCAGCCCTCGTCGGCCTTCGCCGCTTTTTCGTCAACCCCCCAGCCGTCGTCGTCGATGGCGTTGGCCGCTTGCTGACTGGCCTGGGCCTGGGCGGTGTCGGCAGCGGGCACGTAGGGCGAAACCGGCTCCGCGCTGAAGCGGAAGCCGAGCGTGCCGCCGGTGGCGTACACCCGGTTGGTGTTGGAGGTGTAGAGCAGGCGGTTGCCAAACAGATTCCGCAGGGTTTCGAGGTAGCGCTGCCCGGTTTTGGTGTCGGTCGAAGCGAGGAATTTCTGGCTGGTGGCAAGCAGGCTATCGAGCGGCTGAACCTGCTCGCTGGCCCGGTTGACGGCGTCGAACAGCAGCGCGAGGTGCGGCTGGGCGCGGTAGCCCTTGCCCGCCATCGTGCGGCTCAGCGCGATGAGCGCCGTTTGCTGGGCGGGGCTGAATTTGCCCCCGTTCCAGGCGGCGGCGAAGTCGGTGCCCACGCGGGCGTTGCCGAGCGCCGTTTGCACGTCGGTGATGAATTGCTCCGGCTTTTCGCTCAGGCGCGGGGTTTGGGCCAGCACGAAGGGGGCGGTGAGGAGCAGGAGGAAGGATAGGGTGAGGCGAAGGGGCATCGAACGGTTTCTTTTTCAACGATGACGACGAAGATTCCCCTCCTTGCTAAAGGAGGGGAATTTTTTACTTCCCAAACCCCGCCGCCACCCAGCCATTTCGGGTTTTTACCGGGCCGGGTGTCAGGCCGGCGGCTTCGGCGGCGCGGGTGATGTCGGGTAAATCACTTTCATAAAATCCACTGACCAGCAGCGTACCGCCAGGGGCTAAAAATCCGGCGTAGCCCGCAAGGTCGGCCAGGAGAATGTTGCGGTTGATGTTAGCCAAAATCAGACCGAATTCGGCGGGCGGCTCGGTTTGGAGCGTGCCCTGGCGCACCGTCACGCGGTCGGCAACGCCGTTGAGGACTACATTTTCGAGCGCGTTTTCGGTTGCCCAGTCTTCGATGTCGAAGGCCCGCACCTGGCTGGCTCCGCGTTTGGCGGCCATAATCGCCAGGATGCCCGTACCGCTGCCCACGTCGAGTACCCGCTTGCCCGTGTGGTCGGTGCCGAGTTGGTATTCGAGCATCAGCGCGGTGGTTTCGTGGTGCCCCGTGCCGAACGACATCTTCGGATTGATAACGATTTCGACCTCAAAGTCTTGCCCGGCGGGCGGATGAAATGAGGCCCGCACCAGGCAACGGCCCAGCACGTCGATGGGTTCGTAGGCCTGTTCCCATTCGGCGTTCCAGTTGCGGGCTTCGATGCGCTGGGTCTGGTAGGTCAGCGGGGTGAGTTTCCGGTAACGGGAAAGTAGTTCTTCCAGCGCGCCTTCGTCAAAATCGGGTTCGGGGATGTACGCCTTGAGGCCGTCGGGTTCGTCGGTGAAAGATTCAAACCCAACCTGGGCCAGTTCGGCCACCAGAATTTCGGCAAAATCAGGTTCGACGGTCAGGTGTAATTCGAGGTAATTCATGCGGTGGGTTAGGGCGATTTTCTACAAAGAAAGTTGGTTTGTCGCAAAACGTAGGGGCAGGGCTTGCCCCTGCCCTGGCTGTCCGGTGGAGACGGCTCAGGGCAGGGGCAAGCCCTGCCCCCACGAAAATCATGAATTTTTACTCCCGCGTCGTTTCTTTCCCCAGCGCCAGCATCAAACTCCGCCGCTGCTTCATTAGCGCGGCGCGGCGGCGGGCCGAGCGGGTGGTTTCCAGTTCTGCGTCCACGGCGTCGAGTTGCCGGGTAAGGCGTTCAATCCGGCTTTCCGGGGCGGGTAGTTCGGTCACCGCGTTCATGTCCTGGGCGGCGCGGCGCTGTTCCATCCCGGCAGGATTGCTGCGGTCGCGGGTGTAGCGTTCGCGCTCCGTGGGGTTGGTCGGGATGGCGGGCGGCGGGACGGGGGCGGCTTGTTCGGGAGCGCGTTGCTGGGCGGCTTTCAGGCGGCGGTCGTCGTCGATGCTCCGGGCGGGCGGTGCGGGCGGCACCACTTCGGGGTTAGAGTTGGGCGGCACGGTGTCGCCGGGCATTTCACCCAGAGCCGGGCCACGTGGGGGGCGGGGTCGGTTGGCGCTGGAATCGGTGCTTCCCAACGGAATCGTGACGACCGGCGCGGGCTGATCGGTCACCGTCGAACCCGACATGGTTCCGCTGCTGATGCGCTCCGGGGTCGCCGTCGCGGTTCGGGGGTTGGCCGCCTGGCTGTCAGCCGAAACGGGCGTCTGGATACCTCGGCAGTTGGTAAGTCCCCAACCTGCAAGTAGTGCGGTCAGGAAAAGGGCTGATTTGTTCATGGCTTCGATGGTTGATGCGGTGTGATTTTTTCGGAGAAAAAACGCATACCACGCCCGCCAAAAAATACCTCAACCCCTTGAAGGGGGGCTTTTCCTACTGAAAATTTCAGCCCTGAAAAGCCCCCCTTCAAGGGGTTGGGGCGGTCCGACGATTCGGTTCGGGGGCTTCAGTTATTCAGCATTCGAATTTGTACTTCGCGTTGCGTGGCCGAGTACACAAAGCGGCAATCGGCGAAACGCGGTCCCCGGAGGTGGCTCATGGGGCGGAAGTTGTTGGAAAACGAGTACGGTTCGCGGGGCATTCCCATCAGCCCACCCCGGTCGAAAGTGCCGTTGCCGTTGATGTCCTGATACATTGCCACGGCGTATTCGCCGTAGGGCGCGTCGGTGATGGTGAGCGTAACGGTGGTTTTGCCGTTGGGTTTGATGACGTAACCCCGGGAACCTTTGCCGTTGCGGGGGCGGGGGAAATCGGTCGAAGAATCGTAAAGCCCTATTTTGATGATGGCCTGCGTGTTGGTGAAGTCGGTGATGACGATGGTCAAGGGTTTGGTGGGTTCGGTGGTCGGTGTGGTTACTTCACCCCATCCTCCCACTAAAAGAAGAAAACTCAGGAAACACATAAAAAATGAAGGTTCTAAGTAGCTAAACACCGTTTTCTGCGCCGGTCTGAGAGGTAACGGCGGGCGGGAGGCAGCACTCCGAACAAACGGCAAACCCAGCGGTTTTAAACGAACTTCGTGGTTAAATCTGCCCGCGTGGTGCGTACGTCTTGTTTTTCCGAGTCGTAAAATTTATTCTTTTGGGCGGCCAACGGTCTGTTACCTCAAACGTTGATTTCCCCTTATAGCTTGCCTTTCATGCGCCTTCTTGCCATTCCCGACCTGCACGGTAAGACCACCTGGCAGGACATCGACCCTCACGCTTACGACAAACTTATTTTCCTGGGCGATTACGTAGACAGCAAAGACCCCTATTTCAGCGACCAGGATCAGTATGCTAACCTGCTCGCCATCATCCGTTTCCGGCAAACTTACCCCGGCAAGGTAGTGCTACTACTCGGCAACCACGACATTCACTACCACTTTTTTCCTCACTTTCGGGGCAGCGGCTTCCGGCCTGAGGCGGCTCCCGCCCTGGTTCACTTGTTTACCCAGTACCAGGACTTATTTCGGGTAGCGTATCAGGCGGGCAACTGGCTTTTCACTCACGCGGGCGTGTCGGCGGGCTGGTGGGATTGGATGCAAACCAAAACGACCCGGCTCCCCGAATTAACCCACCTGCCCCTCGCCGACCGCCTCAACGCCCTGCTCACCTCGCCCGAAAACCGCTACCTCCACACGGTGAGCCGCTACCGGGGCGGGCCAAACTTACACGGCGGTCCGACCTGGGCCGATTTTGAAGAAACCTCGACGGATCTCCTGCCAGGGTACCACCAAGTGGTTGGGCACACGCCCCAGCCAGCCATCCGTACCTACGGCAAGGCCGAATCCAGCATCACCTATACCGACATACTGGGGCGCAGCGGGCCGTTCTGGGAAGGAATTATCTCCTCTGAAAAGCAGAAATAGAAATCTTATTTAGAAAAATTCAAAATAATTATTTGGACTGAATTTAAACAGGCTTCACCTTTGCAGCGGCAAATCCACTGATTCTGTTGCTGCTCCGTGAAAACTGTCTACGCTTTGCTTCTTTCGCTCGCCGGAAATAGGGATCTGGCTCAGCAGCCCGCGCCCGACAGCCTGCGCACGGCGACCCTAGGCGAGGTGGTCGTCACGGCCACCCGCAGCGAGCGCAACCTCGCCGCACTTCCCATGCCGGTCAGCGTGGTGTCGGGGAAACAAATCAAGGCGATGGGCAGCCTACGGCTGAACGACGTGCTGGCCGAACAAACCGGCCTGTTCATCACCAACGACCACGGCAGCGGCGTGCAGGTGCAGGGCTTCAACCCCGACTACACGCTGATTCTGGTCGATGGCGAACCGCTCGTGGGCCGCACGGCGGGTACGCTCGATTTGAGCCGCGTGGCGGTAGGCAACATCCGGCAAATTGAAATTGTGAAAGGCCCTTCGTCGAGTTTGTACGGGTCGGAGGCGCTGGCGGGGGTCATCAACATCATCACCGAAAATCCTACGGCTTTGCGCGGGGGTCTGACGGCCCGCTACGGCAGCAACCGCACGAGTGATGTTGCGGGAAATTTTTCCTTAAAAAAAAGCATCGCCGGGCTGAGCCTGTTCGCCAACCGCTACGCCTCCGGCGGCTACGATTTTACGCCCGAAACCTTCGGGGCGACCGTTTCGCCCTTCACGACCTACACCGTTTCGCCCAAACTCACGCTGGATTTTTCCGAAAAAACCCGGCTGGTGGTTTCCTCCCGGATTTTTTCAGAAACCCAAAATCAGGATTCCGAACTGGGCGACAAAACCCGGCTGACCGGCCAGGGCCGCGTCCGCGAAACCACCCTCAACCCCTCCCTCAGCCACCGCTTCGGGGAGCGCGTCAAGCTCACCGGGCGGTTTTACACCACCCGCTACCGCACCGACGCGACCCTCGACTACGCCACCGACGGTCGGCGCTACGACGAAAGTTTTTTCGACCAAACCTTCCGCCGGGCCGAAGCGCAGGGCGAATGGTTGGCTTCCAAGCGCCACGTGCTGACGGCGGGCGCGGGCCGGATTTGGGAAGGCGTCGAGGCCACCCGCTACGACGACCACAAGCGATTTCAGACCAGCTACGCCTTCACCCAGTACGAATTTTCGCCCAACGACCGGCTCCATTTCATCGCCGGCGGCCGGTACGACGCGCATTCGGCCTACGCCGACCAGTTCAGCCCCAAGCTCTCAGCGGCCTACCGCCTCCGCGATTGGCTCACCCTGCGCGGTTCGGCGGGGGTGGGTTTCAAAGCCCCGGATTTTCGGCAACTCTACCTCAACTTCGGCAACGCCGTGGTGGGCTACACCGTGCTGGGTTCGCAGGAACTAGCCGCGCAACTGGCTAAACTCCAGGTGCAAGGGCAAATTTCGGACTTGCTCTTCGACCCCACCCAGTTCGGCGAACTTCGCCCCGAACGCTCGGTGGCGCTGAATTTGGGCGGAAAAATTTCCCTGAAAAACGGCCTGAGTTTCAACCTCAACGCCTTCCGCAACGACATCGACGGCCTCATCGAAACCCAGGCCGTCGCCCGCAAAACCAACGGCCAGAACGTATTCAGCTACCGGAATTTGAACCGGGTTTTCACGCAGGGCGTCGAGGTGGATGGCACGAAGTCCTTCACCCTTCACCACTCACAACTCACCCTTTCAGCGGGCTACCAATTTCTGGAAGCCAAAGACAGGGAGGTTTTAGAGAAACTGCGGGCGGGTACCGTCTTCCGCCGTGACCCGGAAACCCTGACCACAACCCGCGTCAAGCCTTCGGAATACGGCGGCTTGCTCAATCGCTCGCGGCACTCGGCCAACGTGAAGTTGTTTTTTGAAAACCCAAAAACCGGTCTCAGCGCCGCGCTGCGCGGGATTTATCGGGGTCGCTATGGGTTCTCGGATGCCAATTCCAACGGCATCCTCGATGCGGCCAACGAGTACGTGCCCGGCTACGTGCTCTGGAACCTGAGCGCGGCCAAAACCCTCGGCCCGCTGCGGGTGCAGGCCGGGGTGGACAACCTGCTGGGCGTCACCAACCCGACGTTTATCCCCAACCTGGCCGGGCGGCTGGGCTGGGTGAGCGTGGGGCTTTCCCTCCAAAAATCCGCCCGAATACCCTGATTCTTTCTACCCCATGAAAACCAAACTCTATTTTTTCCTCAGCCTGCTGGCCTTCAGCTCGCTCCCTACCCAGGCCCAACCCACGCCCAAAGGCGCCGTTCAGGGCCGGGTACTGACCGCCGACGGGCAAGCCGCCGCTTTCGTGACCGTCGCCTTGAAAGGCACCAACCGGGGTGGCCTCACCGACGAAGCGGGCCGCTTCAACCTGCGCAACGTGGGGGTTGGCAGCCGCACGTTGCAAATTTCGCTGGTGGGATACCAGACCGAAGAAACAACCGTCGACGTGCGAGCGGGCGAAACGACAACCGCCGACGTCACGCTGGCCGAAACCGCCCGGCAGTTGGAGGAAGTGACCGTGACGAGCACCCTCACGAATCGCTTCGCCCGTACGGAAAGCGAGTACGTGGCGCGTTTGCCCCTGAAAAATCTGGAAAACCCGCAGGTGTACCATTCCATCGGGAAGGAACTGTTGACGGAGCAACTGGTTTTTTCGGTAGACGAGGGCCTGCGCAACGCCCCCGGCGTGCAGCGAATGTGGGAGGCCACCGGGCGTTCCGGCGACGGCGGCAGCTTCTACGGCAGCCGGGGATTTATCGTGCAGAGTCAGCTCCGAAACGGGGTGGCGGGCAACGTGACCAGCAGCATCGACGCGGCGAATCTGGAAAACCTGGAGGTGATCAAGGGTCCTTCGGGAACGCTGTTTGGCAGCAGCCTGACCTCGTACGGCGGACTAATCAACCGAGTCACGAAAAAACCGTATGAGACGTTCGGCGGCGAAGTGGCGCTTTCGGCGGGGAGTTTCGACTTTCAACGCGTCAGTGCCGATGTAAACGCTCCCGTCAACCGCCGCAAAACGCTCCTGTTCCGGCTCAACACCGCCTACACCCACGAGGGTACCTTCCAAACCCAGGGCTTCGCCCGCAGCCTGGCGGTGGCACCGAGCCTGCTTTACCAGCCCAACGACCGGCTTTCGGTACTGCTCGATGCGGAACTGTACCAGGGACGCAGCGTAGGGAAGCAGATCATTTTTTTCTATTTCCCAGCCACCGCGCTGGGGGCTTCGCGGGCCGACGACCTGAATCTCGATTACCGCCAGTCGTACACCGGCAGCGGTCTGGAACAGGAGTCGCGGAGTGCCAACCTATTCGGGCGCATCACGTACCGCCTCTCGTCCCGTTTCACGTCGTCGACCTACGTCACGTCCAGCCACAGTTTTTCCAACGGGCTTGGGCCGTACTTCTACCTCATTCCTGACGCCGTCGCCACGCAAAATTCCAACGCCACCGGAGCCAATTACCTGGCGCGGGCGGATCAATCGACCGACCGGAGCCGGAACGACGTGCTGGAAATTCAGCAGAATTTCAACGGCGATTTCCGCCTGGGGACCTTCCGCAACCGCGTGGTGCTGGGGCTGGACTACCTACGCGTGAATGCCCGGCAGCGGTTCTTCGGCAGTCAGTTGGATGTGGTACCCATCAACGTTCCCGGTTTCGATTACGGGGCGTTCAACGGCACCGCGATGAACGCCCTCTACGCCGCCGGGCCGCCGCAATTCATCTACCCGATTACAACCAAAACCAACACGTACAGCGCCTTTGTTTCGGACGTACTCAACCTCAGCGACCGACTCAGCCTCCTGGCGGCGTTGCGCGTCGACCACTTCGACAACCAGGGCGGTCAGGAAGGGGCGGAGGTAGCGCCGTTCCGTCAAACGGCCCTGTCGCCCAAGTTTGGCGTTGTGTTCCAGCCCGTCCGGGAGCGGGTCTCGTTGTTTGCCAATTACCAGAACAGCTTCAACAACCAGGGCACCTACAACGCCTACGACGCAACGGCTCCCGATAGCCTCACCCAACGCATCGCCCGGCTCGAACAGGCCAATCAATGGGAGGCGGGGGTGAAATGGAGTGGATGGAAAGGCAAACTCAGCACGACGCTGAGTTACTACCACATCCGCGTCAGCGATATTCTGCGCAGCGACCCCAACCCGCTGGCGGCGGCTCGTTTCGCCCAGACTCAGGACGGTACCCAACTCAGCAAGGGCATTGAGCTGGAAGTCATCGCCAACCCGTTCCGGGGCTTCAACGCGGTGCTGGGTTTCAGTTATAACGATTCGCGCCTGACCAATGCCGACGCCGACGTGAACGGTCGCCGCCCCACGACGGCCTCCTCGCCGTACCTGGCCAACCTCTGGCTCAGTTACCGCCTCCCCGATCGGTTGGTGAAAGGCCTGGGCCTGGGGGTGGGAGGAAACTACGCCAGCGACAACCTGATTGTCAACAGCGTCAGCCAGGGTACGTTCGTACTGCCGGCCTACACGGTGCTCAACGCCTCAGTCTTTTACGAACGGCCCCACTTCCGGCTGGCCGTCAAGGCCGACAATTTCACCGACCAGCGGTACTGGATTGGCTACACGACCCTAAACCCGCAGAAGCCGCGCAGCTTCGTGGGGAGTATCGCTTATAAATTTTAACGCGAGAGGCACGGCATCTATCCGTTTCAACGAGCCTGACATGAACCTGAAAAAAGCAATCGGTACACTGCATCTCTGGCTGGGGCTGGGTTCTGGCCTGGTGGTGTTCATCGTAGCGGTGACGGGTTGTTTGTACGCCTTCAAAACCGAACTCGAAGACCTCAGCCAGCCGTACCGGTTCGTCGCAACCCAGGCCGCCCCGGTGCTGCCGCCCTCGCGCCTTCAGGCCATTGGCCATCGGATTTTGCCGGGCAAAACCCTGCACAGCGCCACGTACCTGGCCGACGGGCGGGCGGCAATGCTCACGTTTTACCACGACGAACCGACGTACTACTACCTGGCCTTTGTCAACCCGTACACGGGCGAGGTGCTGAAGGTCACGGACATGAGTTCCGACTTTTTCTACCAGGTGCTTCAGGGGCATTTTTACCTCTGGCTACCGCCCGCCGTGGGCCAGCCTATCGTAGCCACGGCCACGCTGGTGTTTGTGGGGTTGCTGATTTCGGGGCTGGTGCTGTGGTGGCCCAAAAACAAGGCGGCGTCCCGGCAGCGGTTCCGCTTCGCCTGGAAGGCGAGCACGGGGGCCAAACGCAAAAATTACGACCTGCACAACGTGCTGGGCTTTTACGCCTCGCTCGTGCTCCTGCTGCTGGCCTTCACCGGCTTGGTGTGGGGCTTCCAGTGGTTTGCCAGGTCGGTGTATTGGGCTACGTCGGGAGGGAAAAGCCAGGTGGCGTTTTACGAACCCGCCGGGAGCCGCGCCGAACGCTCGGCCACGCTCACCGCCGTGGATCGCCTCTGGCGGCAAACCGTGGCGACGCACCCGCAGGCCAAATCCATCGAGGCGCATTTTCCGGAAACCGACAGCGCGGCCATTGCCATCAGCACCAACCCCGAAGCGGGTACGTACTGGAAAGCCGACCACCGCTACTACGACCAGCGTACCGGGAAGGAAATTCCGGTGACGCACCTCTACGGGCGGTTTGACCAACGCCTTTCGGTGGCCGATAAAATCGCCCGGATGAATTACGACATCCACGTCGGGGCCATTCTGGGGTTGCCGGGAAAAATCATCGCGTTTCTGGCCTCGCTGGTTGCGGCCAGCCTGCCCGTCACGGGATTCCTGATTTGGCGGG
This sequence comes from uncultured Cytophagales bacterium, assembly GCA_964244295.1. Taxonomy (GTDB): domain Bacteria; phylum Bacteroidota; class Bacteroidia; order Cytophagales; family Spirosomataceae; genus JAJAZB01. Next base: position 3,782 of record CAXTIG010000037.1, on the reverse strand, counting down.
GGCGGAAGCGGAAAAAGACCCGTTCCTCTCCCCTACGCCACCCCGTAGGAGCCTCGGTACGGGCGGCTTCGCCCCCGGCCCGGCGGCTCCAGCCCAAACCGACCCACTGAGTTAGGCTGTTTTTTTAAAGCCCCTAACCCCCAACCCTGGTCTGTGGCACACAGACCAGGATTTCAGGCCAGTAGTTTTCCCGGAAAAAGCCAGTTCTAAACCAACCAACGAGTAAACACCAAGCAACCATGTTCAAAAAATTTGACGCCATCGCCGTCCTGGTGCTAGTGGGCTTCACGCCGCCCGCAAGCAACCCGCCGTCGCCCCTCGTTTTCGACGACGAAACCCGCGCCTACGCCGCACCCACGCTAACCCAAAGCCCGAAAGGCGAGGCGGTACTTTCCTGGACGGAGAAAGACCCGCAGGGAACCGTGCATTTTTACTTCGCCACGTCGAAGGATCAGGGCCAGAACTTTTCGGAGAAACGGGAAATCTTCGCCGCGCCGGGCCTCGGCTCCAGCCGGTTGATGCGTCCCAAACTGTTGTTCAAAAAAGACGGAACGATGGTAGTGGTGTTTTCCAAACCGGGCGAAGCAACCGCACCTGCCGCCGCTAAACCCGCCGCTTCGGCCCACGAAGGCGAACACGCCCACGCCGGGCACAGCACAGAAAAACCGGCGACCTCGGCGGCTCCCGCTCCTAGCCGCCCCCGCGATTCGCAAATCGTGTACGCGACCTCGAAAAACGGCGGCCAGACCTGGACGGCTCCGCAACCCGTTCACGCCGACCGGACGGCGATGGTGCGGGGCTTTTTCGACGCCATCGTGCTGGACAACGGCGAGGTGGCCGTAACGTACCTGCGCGACCTCGAAGGCCAGCCCCACTCCCGCGATTTGCGGCTGGTGGTGTCAAAGGGCGATGCCTTCGGCCCGGAAAAAGTGCTGGAACCCTTCGTGTGCGATTGCTGCAACATCAGCCTGCTCGTGGATGCCGCCGGTGCCCTGCACGTGTACTACCGCGAAAACAAGGACAACACCCGCGACATCGACCACCTGACCTCGAACGACAACGGGGCGACGTTTTCCAAACCCACTCCGCTCTACGCCGACCAGTGGAAAGTCAACGGTTGCCCCCACAGCGGCCCCACGTCGAGCCGGTTTGGGAAAAGCAACCTGATTGCCTGGTACTCGGGCACCACGGTCAACTCGCCCGGCATCCGGGTGGTAACCCAGGAAGGCAAGCGCCTCTTCGTGCTCGACGACCCCTCGGCCAAAAACGCCTGGCTGTTGCCCGCGCCAAAATCTACCTCGGTGCTGCTCTGGGAGCAAAACAACGGCAAAAGTCCCGAAACCCCGGTGACGGCCATCGCCTACCGCAGCATCGCCCCCAACGCCGTTTCGGAAACTCGCTGGGTTGAGGCTTCGGACAACGCCACCAACGCCACCGGCCTAGTGGTCGGCGACCGGGTACTCGTGGCCTACGAGGTGAAGCGACCCAGTAAGCTGAATGCCATCAAACTCTCTACCGTCCGGTTGTGAAGTTTAGTCGATAGTCGTCAGCAAAAAGGCAAGGCGGTGACTGCTGGTGTGACGACTGGCGACTAAAGACTATCGACTAACTCCCATGTGCCAGAACAACGCCCTGAAGCTCCTCGCCACTTGTCCCGAAGACTACATCGGCCACTGCGAAGGCTGCGGCCACTACACCGTGGCCTTCAAAAACGCGATGCTGCTGTTCAGCGAAGACGACCTGCGGTTTTTCGATCGCGTTTTGAAAAACCGCCAGGGAATGTGGTGGATGGAAGAACCGCTTCCCCACGGCAAAACCTGGGTGTTGGCCACGCCCGTCGATAATTTGTTTCTGGCCTTCACGTCCTCCGAATTCGGCTTGCTCAGCGACCTCTGCACGGAGGCCCTGCTGCTGGTTGAGGCCCGGCGGATTCTACAACAGGCTGCTTAATCCGTGTCACAATGCACTTCATCATGAATCACCTGCTTTTCAAAACCAACCAAACCAACGCCCAGGGCATTCAGCGAATCGATGCCAGCCTGCGTCAACTCGGCATCGTGTCATGGAGCCTGAATTTTGCCGACCCCAACCATCCCCTCCGCGTCACGGCCCGCGACGTGGCCCCGGCGCTGATCGTCGCCGCCCTGCGCCAGGTTGGCATCGAATGCGAATTGTTAACTTTTTAATCCAGTAAATTTCCAATGAAAACTCGTTTCAGCGCCTCTCGTTTATTCCTCCTCGTTGCCGCAACGACGGTGTTCGCCGCCTGTTCCACTTCCTCCGACGACCCCGCGCCCGTACCGCTTACGGCCACGACCGTGAAAGACATCCCCGCCGATCCGACCGTGATTTCGGGCACCGGCCAGCCCCTGCCGGGTACCAACAAATTCACGCTCTTCAGCTTCGTCAGCAACACGACCGTCGCCAATGCCGACTCGGCCTCCACGAAGTGGGATTTGGGTTTTCGCGGCACCACGATTATCGTCAACGGCGGCACCAGTGGCCCCGGTCAGGGCGCGGCACTGATTCAGAGCGGTATTTTCGATGAACTGAAAACCGCGCCCACCACCGGCTACGCCCAGGATGCCAAACCGGCTTACGCCATCCCGAGCGGCTCGGATAAAGGCTGGTACAATTATAACCCGACGGCCAACCTGATTACGCCCCTGGCCGGAAAGGTGATTTTCCTAAAAACCGCCGGGGGCAAGTACGCGAAGGTGGAAATCCTGAGCTACTACAAAGGTGCCCCTGCCACGCCGACCCCCACCAGCGAAGCCCGCCACTACACCTTCCGGTACGTGTACCAGCCCGACGGCTCGACGAATTTGCAATAGTCCAACCCCTTTTTTTGCTCGTTGTAAACCCGAATGAACCGCTGCCCTGCGGCGGTTCATTTTTTCAACTTAAAAACTCACCATGAAAAATCGACTCGTTCTTTTTTGCCTGCTCTGGAGTTCGGTCACGCTCGCTCAGAATTCCACGCGCCTCGTTGTCGTCGACGGCACCGTGGCCGAAATCGTCTGTCTGCTTGGGTTGGAGAAATCCATCGTGGGCGTCGACGTGACGAGCACCTTCCCGGCCAGCCTCGAAAAGCTGCCCAAGGTGGGTCATAACCGCAACCTTTCGACCGAAGGCATCCTGGCACTGAAGCCCAGCGTGGTGACTGGAACCACCAACAGCATCAAGCCCGAACTGGCCGAACAACTCAAGGCGGCGGGGGTAAAAATTCATTTTTTCAAGCAAGACTACAGCGTAGACGGAACCAGGAAACTGATTCAGGAGGTAGCTACGGCGTTCGGACAACCCACCAAAGCCGCGCCCCTCATCGCCCAACTCGATGCCGATTTGAAGAAGGTCAACAAGGCATCGACACCGAAAAAAGTGCTGTTCATCTACGCCCGGGGCGCGGGCAGTTTGATGGTGGGCGGGAAAAACACCAGCGTTGCGAAGGTCATCGAATTGGCCGGGGGCCGCAACGCCGTCAACGACTTCGAAGAATTCAAGCCGCTGACGCCCGAAGCGTTGCTGGCCGCCAACCCCGACGTGATTTTGCTGTTCACCAGTGGCCTGGAAAGCCTCGGCGGCATGAACGGTTTGCTCAACGTGCCGGGCATCGCCCAAACCAACGCGGGCCGCAACCGGAAGGTGGTGGAAATGGACGGCCACCTGTTGAGCGGGTTCAGCCCCCGGCTGGGCCAGGCTGCGCAGGAATTGGCGGCGAAAATTCGATAATAGACTTGTCTTTTTGTTGATTTACAGATAGTTGCGCTATATTTGTACTG
>CAXTIG010000036.1:0-74097 GCA_964244295.1 uncultured Cytophagales bacterium | reverse complement strand
CTACCACGCCTTTTTTTGTGCCCTCCATTCAGCCCAAGATTGACGAACCATTGAATTTTTAATTCCTAATTCCTAATTGAACAAGTTCCTCCTCGCCGGTCTCGGCAACATCGGGCCGGAATACGCCTTCACCCGCCACAACGCCGGGTTTATGGTGCTCGACCGCTTCGCGGCCCAGCACGACCTCAAATTCGACTCCGGTCGGCTGGCCTACGGAGCCGAGTTTCGGTACAAAGGCCGCCAGATTTACCTCATCAAGCCCACCACCTACATGAACGGGAGCGGCAAGGCGGTGAATTACTGGCTGAAGACGCTCCAGATTCCAATGGAAAACCTGCTCGTGGTCTGCGATGACCTCGCCCTGCCCTTCGGCAAACTGCGGCTGAAGCCCAAAGGCTCGCACGGCGGGCAAAATGGCCTGCGCAACATTCAGGAGGCCCTCGGTACGGACGCGTTCGCCCGTTTACGCTTCGGGGTGGGGAGTGATTTTCCCAAAGGACGGCAGGTGGATTACGTGTTGAGTCCCTTCGATGCCGCCGATGAAGCGGCTTTACCGGAACGACTCGACCGGGCGGGCGAGATTTTGACCAGCTTTTGCATGGCGGGCTTGCAAATGACCATGAATAATTTCAACGAATGATAGAATTTAAAAAAGAATTTTGAATTATTCCGTTTTTGGAATTTTACTAAAGCCCTTTTGTGGGGTACCAAATTTTATTTTGAGTTGACCCCACGATGTTCCACCAAATTTGAGAAAAAGGGCCTTTTTTGAAATAGTTTACCGAACAATATTCCGTGTTAGGCCCATTTGACACTTGACAATCGCTTCGTAATTATGTACTTTTGCATCGTCTTCCAAAGAGAAGCAAATTGTAAAATACCATGAAAAGTCAAAAAGTCCTTGTAGCTTTGCTTTCGGTTCTGATCGCAACTACCGCAGTCGATAACCAAGTGCTTGCCAACGACGGCATGAAAGATACGGTTGGCAAATCAAACGTGAGCCGTCAGCTTCTGACGGGTGGTGCCCAAAACGGCTTCGCCCGGTTTTTTCAGAAGGCAGACGGGAATCAAACCAACGCCACGGCGTTGGCGCAATTTTTAACCGTTGTGAATCAGTACGACACCGCCCCGGCCCAATTTTTGAAGGCTGACGGTCAAACCCGGACCGAGTTCCGGGCCAGCGTTCTGAAACTCAATGCACTTCTGGTCAACACCAAAGGGCCGGAAGCCGCCATCTGGCAGGAGCGCGTCAACCGCACCGCCAACACGATTGCCTTCCTGTGGAGCAACGCGGTGGATACCATGAAGCCGGTTGAAGTAGAAGAGGTTCAGTGAGGAGGAGGGAATCGGGAAGGAAAAGAGTAGCGTTTTTTTCATAGTAAAATAGGTTTAGAGGTTAAGTGGATAGGGCATGGGGTTTCCCCAGGCCCTATTTTGTTTTTGGCCCTTTACCAAAAAAATACCCTCCCAGTACCGGGAGGGTATTTTTTTGGACGGTAATTCCCCTTTTTCAAAACTCATTATTCCGCATCGCCGCTTCATCACTCCGGGCGGCGATGCCCCGGTGCGAGGCGGCGGTTTCGCTCTGGTGGCCCTTCCGGCGTGGGTTCGGCCCTTCGACGGGTTTGGGCAGCATCCGGTTGATGAGGCTGAGGGTGTCGGTAGTCAGTTCGGGGAATAATTCGTTGACCAGCGCCAGCATTTTGGCCGAAAACGTAATCACCAGTTCGGCGCGGCCCCTTTTCAGGGCGTTGAGGGTTTGGGCGGCGGCGTCCTCGGCGCTGGCGGTGACGAGCGGCGTGGCGTCGGCGGTTTTGAAGAGGAGGTATTCGCGGTTGTACTGGCCTTTGATGACCGCGTTGCGCGAACTGCCCGTGCGAATCAGGCCGGGAAATACCGTTGTGACGACGATGTTGTCGCGGGCCACCTCAGCCCGGAGGCCCTTCGAGAAGCCCCCCAGCGCGTATTTGCTGGCGCAGTAGGGCAGCAGGTGCGGCGAGGCGATTTTCCCACCCACCGACGAAATATTGACGATGCGCCCCTCGCCCTGGGCCTGCATCACCGGCACCACGGCCAGCACCGCGTGTAGCGCTCCGAAAAAGTTGGTGTTCATGGCCTCGTGGTAATCGCTCAATTCCGTGTTGCCAAACGGCCCGACCTGGATAATGGCCGCGTTGTTGATGAGCACGTCGATGCGCCCGAAGTGGTCGAGTACGTCTTCCACGAACGCCTTCACGTCGGCGGGGCTGCTCACGTCGCAGGCTTGGGCGAATACCTCGGCTCCGGTGGCCCGGAGTTCGTCTTCGGCGCGGCGGAGTTGCGTTTCGGTGCGGGCGCAAATCGCCAGTTTTGCGCCTTCGCGGGCCAGTTGGCGGGCCAGCACCAGGCCCAGTCCCCGCGACCCGCCGGTGACGATAACCACTCTGCCGCGCAGATCGAAGGCGCGGCTTTTACGAATCAAAGCCCGCGTGACCAGCACGGCACCCAGCCCCAATGCCAGCGGCAGGAGCGGAAGGGAAGAACGGTTTGCCATAAAAATTTTTGGGGAAACAACGGCAGCGACGCTTCAAAATCCTGTGCCAGTGGAGGATGGGGATATTCGGGGAATGAAATTGGTACAAACCTTCACACTCCTTATTTTTCCAGCATGGCTACCATTTACACCCCCCGCCAGCAGCGAATCCTCCTCATCGCGAGCCTACTGCTCATCGGCGTTTTCATCTTCCTCGGATTGCGAACCTACGCCACGGCTTTCCTCAGCGCGGGCGTGCTGTACGTGGTGTTCCGCCCCTGGTTTGGGAAATTGGTTCACGAAAAAAAGTGGAACCGACGGCTGGTTACCATCCTGCTCATGCTGTTTTCGCTGATCGTCATCATCCTGCCCTTCGTGGTGCTGAGTGTGCTGCTGGTGGATCGCGTCCGGTATTACAGCGAGCATTACGGGGAAATTCTGAAACTGGTGCAACGGGTCGAGCAGGCGACGGGCGTGTCCATTTCCAACCAACTCAACGTGCAGTCGCTGGTAAAACAGGGGGGCGCGATGGTCAGCAAGCAGTTTTCGGCGGTTCTGGGCAGTACGCTCGACTTCGCTATCATCATCGGGCTGCTTTATTTTTCGCTGTATTTCATGTTTATGGCCGAAGAAGCCTTCCTCAAGGGCCTCCGCAAGTACCTGCCCTTCGAGCGCGACACGCTCGACGAACTGGGAACGGAACTCAAAAACATGGTCAACGCCAACGTGCTGGGCCAGGCGCTGGTGGCCCTGGTGCAGGGCGTTCTCACCGGCCTGACGCTCTGGATTTTTGGCATTTCCGACGCGGCGTTCTGGGGGACGGTGGCGTTTTTTCTGGCCTTCATTCCCATCCTGGGCACCCCGCTGGTGTGGGTTCCGGCGGCGCTCATCACCATCTCGCAGGGCAACACGGGCCAGGGCGTCGGCATTCTGGTCGTCGGCGTGGTCGTGCTCATCAACGTCGACAACCTGCTGCGCGTCGTGCTCGCCAAGCGCATGGGCGACATTCACCCGCTCATCACGCTGGTGGGCATCGTGCTGGGGGTGCCGCTGTTCGGCATTATCGGGTTGGTGATTGGGCCGCTGCTGCTGTCGTACTTCGTGCTGCTGATGCAGGTGTTCGAGCGGCAAAACCGGGGTGAAAAACGGGAACTCAAAGTTCCTGATGCAGCAAAGCCGGGTCCCAGAAGCGGGCGCTGAAGTCGGCCACCTGGTCGTTTTCGACCCGCACGCCTTCACTTTCGAGCAGTTCCCGCATTCGTTCCCCGCCGAAATGGTGCTTGCCCGTGAGCAAGCCCCGGCGGTTGACGACCCGGTGTGCGGGCACGTCGGACTGGCCGTGGCAGGCGTTCATGGCCCAGCCCACCAGCCGCGCCCCGCCCTTCGAGCCGAGGTAGGCGGCGATGGCCCCGTAGCTCGTCACCCGCCCCGGCGGGATGAGCCGGACGACGTCGTAGATGTCGTCGAAGGAGTTGGGGGTGGGCATTTTTTGGGGGGAGAAATATAGAAACAGCACTGTCATCCAGAGCGCAGCGAAGGAACTTTCGCGGTTACCCGCCAGCCCGTCTGGAGGTTTGCCGCGAAAGTTCCTTCGCTGCGCTCTGGATGACAGTGCTATTGGTCAAACAGGTTTTCCGTCTACTTTCTCCTCAATCTCCCGCTCCAACTGTTCGTACCACTCTTCCCCATAGGCCCGAATCAGGGGTTGTTTCAGAAACTTGTAAATCGGTACTTTCAGCGCTGCGCCGTGGTCGCAGGCGGGGGCGCAGATGTGCCAGCGGTCGTAGTTGAGGGCGTGGTACTGTTCGTATTTCGTGATGCGGATGGGGTAGAGGTGGCAACTGATGGGTTTGCGAAAATCGGTTTTTCCCGCAAAAAAAGCCTGCTCGATGCCGCATTTCAGAATGCCCCGCTGGTCGTAAATGGCGTAGGCGCATTCGCGGTTGCCGATGGTGGGCGTCGAAAAATCGCCTTCCCAATCGGCCACGTACTTGCCCTGCTCGGCAATCGCGGCGCGGCCCGCGTCGCTCAGAAAGGGGGCGATTTTTTCGTACTCCGAATCCAGCGCCGCCAACTCGACGTTTTCGAGCGGTGCCCCCAAATCGCCCTCCACGCAGCAGGCTCCCTTGCACTGGCTGAGTTCGCAGACAAAAAACTGCTCAGCGATGTCGTCGCTGATGACGGTGTTTTCGATTAAAATCACTTCGATTGCAGATTTGGGAATGCGGATTTGGGAATGCTGAACTGTGGTCTTAATCCGCAATCCCAAACCCGCACTCATTTTCTCACTCTAATCACCTGCCCCACGTTCAAAGCCGGGTACTCGCTGAAGCCATTCCAGTCGCGGAGGTTCTGCGGGGTGACGCCGTACTTGCGGGTGAGGCTGAAAAAAGTCTCGCCGGGTTGCACGGTGTGTTCCGTCCAGGCTTCGGTTTTTGGGGGAGCCGAGGTCTTTTTCGGCGAAACGTCCGTCGTCGGGGCCGGGCGGGTTTCGCCCGCGCCTACCACCAACTGGTCGCCGATTTTTACCGCCGGGTTTTCAGTCAATCCGTTCCATTCGCGCAGTTCGGCCACCGAAACGCCGTACTTCCGGGCAACGCTGAAAAACGTTTCGCCCTGCTCAACGGTGTGGGTTCTGGCGCGGGCGGCGGGTTTGGTCGTCGCCTCAATCGGACGGGTCGGGGCGGGCTTTTTCGCCACGGCGGGTTTGGCTTCGGGTTCAAATTCCACCTCCACCTCCACGTCTTCGCCTTTTTTGGCCATCGGGGCGGGCTTGACGGGCTTGGGGGCGGGCGTGTACACCGTGGACTTTTGGGGAACGGTACTCGGCTTCGTCGCGGCAGCCTGGGTTTCCGCCCCATCCACGGGAACCAGCACCACCCGCCCGCTGCTGGGGGCGGGGTTAGCGGGCGAGTTGGGCACGTTGATGGTCACTTCGCGGTCGTTGGGCGAAACCGGCACCGGCGTGGGGTCGGGGGCCGAGGAGCCGCCCGTGGGTGAGAGGTTGGCGTCGGCGGGGAAGACCGGTCGCTGGGCCACGGGCGGGGCCGGTTGCGGGCGCGGCGCGGGCGGGTCGGGCAGGTTGATGACCTCGACGGGCTTGTTTTTCGGGCGTTTGCGTTGCAGCCACAGCACCCGGCCCGGCTGGAGGCGCTGCACGGTTTCCATCCGGTTGAATTTCAGCAAACGACTCAGCCGCACCCCGTACACCTGCGACACCTGCCAGAGCGTCTGCTCCGGCTGCACGGTGTGGAAGGGCACGACGGCCTTGCGGTATTTTTTCTTGAGGTAGTACACCTCGCCCGCCACGAGGCGGTCGTTGTCGGCCAGGTCGTTGTAGGTTTGAAAACGCGCGAGCGACATATCGGCTCGTTCGGCCAGTTTTCCGGGGGTGTCGCCCGCTTGGGCCTGGATGCCGCGCTTGCCGTTGATTTCGTAAAAAACCGGGAGATTTTTGTTTTTCATCGCGGGCGTCAGGCGCTTCAGCACCGGGAAGCCGAGGTCGTTGCGGGCGTTTTTGGTCACGTCCACCTTCGTGTTGGTGGTCATGGCTTTGGCCCGCACGCTGGCGAGTTGCTCTTTGTTGGCCGTCGGTACCAGCATCACGTATTCCTTGTCGGGCGGAATCGTGGAGCCGCCCACCCAACGGTTGTGGCGGCGGAGTTCGGCTTCGTCCACCTGCAATTCGGCGGCGATTTGGGCGAAGGTCTTGCCATTGCCGTAGCGGTATTCGTAAAATCCGACGGGGGCCGTTTTGTAAACCTGCAACTCCTGCTCGTACACGATTTTATGCGCCATGCAGCGCAAAATGTAGCGGTCGGTCTGGCTGGTGACGCTGATGTTGTTGGCCCCCATCCAATCGTCGGGAATGAGTTTCTGTACGCCGCCCAGGCCGAGGTAGTAGGAATAGAGGGTGGAAATCCAGTTGTTGAGTACGGCGTTGTTGCGCTTGAGGTAGCGGGCAGCGGCGCGGGTGGCGGCGTGGATGTTTTTGCGCTCGTCCACCTCACCGTCCACGCGGAGGCCGAAATCCCCGGCGGTTTCTTTCTTGAATTGCCAGAATCCCACCGCGTTGGAGGTCGAAACGGCATCGGGCACCAGGCCGCTTTCCTGCACGACGAGGTACTTGAAATCGGTGGGCACTTCTTCCTCGGCAAAAATCGCTTCCACCACCGGGAAGTACTGCGTCACCCGGTCGAGGCGCGCGTCGAGCACCTTGCGGTTGCTCATCAGCGCGTTCACGTCGGTTTGAATGACCTGCCGGGCACCCTCGTCGAAGCGGACGTTGAGGCCCGCAAATTCGAGCGAACGCGGTACGCGGTAAGCATTTTGGGCCAGCGCGCTCAGGGGCAGGAGCAGGAGGAGGACGAAGGTTTTTTGTGGCATGAAGAGGGTAGGAGGGTGATTATCCCCGCGAGGGTTTTAAACCCTCGCGGGGTTGATCGGTTACTCTTTTTTCCGCGCCACCAGCAGCCCGTCGCGCAGGGGCAGCAGCACGTTTTCGACGCGGGAATCGGCGTGGATTTTTTGGTTAAACTCGTTTAAAACGCGGGTCGTTTCGTCGGCGGGCGGCGGAGTTTCGGCTACTTTTCCGCTCCAGAGCACGTTGTCGGCAATGAAAAACCCACCGGGGCGGATTTTGTCGATAACCAGATCGAAGTAGCGGGGGTAGTTCAATTTATCGGCATCGAGAAACACGAGGTCGAAGGGGCCGGTCAACGTGGGAATCACGTCGAGGGCGTCGCCGATGCGGTAGTCGATGCGGTCGGCGAAATCGGATTCGGCTATGAATTTTCGGGTGAAGGGTTCCAATTCTTCGTTCACGTCGAGGGTGAGTACGGTGCCGCCGTCGGCCAAACCTTCCGCCAAACATAACGCCGAATAGCCGGTGTAGGTACCGATTTCCAAGACAAATTTCGGCCTCAGCATCCAGGAAATCATCGACAGCACCCGGCCCTGGAGGTGGCCGGAGAGCATTCGGGGGTACATGATTTTGGCGTTGGTTTCGCGGTTGAGGCGGCGAAGCACCTCGCTTTCGGGGGTCGTGTGGGCTTCGGCGTAGGTGGTGATTTCGTTTGGAATTACATCCATTTTCAAACAGAATAGCGTCCTCGTTGGCATCATTGCGAGCGTAAGTAGCCGAACGAGCGAAGCGAGGTTTGGCTACTGAAGCGAAGCAATCCCCTACCGGAGACCGAAATAGCTTCGGGAAAGTACTTGGTTTAGACTATCTCGGTCTCCGGTAGGGGATTGCTTCGCTCCGGCGAACAAGTCTCGCTCCGCTCATCTTGTTCGCCTCCGCTCGCAATGACGGGGGCGGAAACCATGTTTAGTTCTCCGGCAAAAACGTCAATTGGCAAAGCTGGTCTTCCACGAAAATCTCGTTCGCCATGTCCTGCAATTCGGTGGTCGTCACGCCTTTGATTCGGTCGAAGAGTTCTTCCAGCGGTTCGACCCGGCCCAGGTCGAGCAGGCTTTTGCCCATCATCAGCATGTAGCTCATGTTGCCCTCCTCGGCCATTGCGAGCTGGCCCATCAACTGCTGCTTGGTCACGTGCAACTGCGTGGTGGTGAGCGGCACCTCGCGCAGGGTTTTCAGTTCCTTCAAAATCAAGGCAATGGCTTTGTTCAACTGCCGCCGCTCGGTGCCGAAGTAAATGCCCACGAACCCCGTGTCGAGGTAGGGCGTGTAGCTGGCGTCGATGCTGTACACCAGCCCGTGTTTTTCGCGGACGGAGAGGTTGAGCCGCGAGTTCATGCCCGGCCCGCCGAGCAGGTTGATGAGCATATAAAACGGAATCCGGCGCTGGTCGCTCAGGGCGTAGGCCCGGCGACCGAGCGCGGCGTGGGCCTGCACGATGGGGCGGGCAATCTGCTCCTGGGCGGGGTGGTAGCCGTTGGGCGAAATCCGCACGCGGGTGCTGCGTTTGGCGGGCACGTCGCCGAGGTATTTTTCGGCCAGGCGAATCACTTTTTTAAACGAAAGGTTGCCCACCGTCGCGAACACCACCCGTTCGGTGTCGAGGTTGTCGGCGATGAAGTTCTGTAAATCCTGGCGGGTGAAGGAGCGCAGCGTTTCCGGCGTGCCGAGGATGTTGGTGCCGAGCGGGTGTCCGGCGAAAATCAAATCGTCGAAATCGTCGGCCAGCGCGTCTTCGGGCGAGTCGTAGTACATGGCGATTTCTTCCATGATCACGCTGCGCTCTTTTTCGAGGTGGCGTTCGGGAAAAACGGAGCGGAAGGTGATGTCGGCCAGCAAATCCACCGCTTTTTCGTAGTGTTCCTTCAGCAGCGAGGCGTGGAAACAGATTTTCTCCTTCGTGGTGTAGGCGTTCAGTTCGCCGCCCACGGTTTCGAGGCGGTTGAGGATGTGGAAGGCGTTGCGGTGCTCGGTGCCCTTGAAGGCCATGTGCTCCCAGAAGTGCGCGAGGCCCTGCTGGTCGGGGCTTTCGTCGCGGCTGCCGATGTCGAGCATGATGCCCAGGTGGGCGACCTGGCTGGTGGTAATTTGTTTGTGCGCCACCCGGATGCCGTTGGGCAGGGTGTGAAGTTGGTATTCGTCCATTCAGAAAGTCGTCAGTCTTTAGTCGATGGTCGTCAGTCAATAGTCTTTGTCGATGGTCTTGCGGCGGCGGGTTGCCGTGTGAACCAGGGCTGAATGGCAACCGGAAAAAGAGGCTTCGGATTCCAACCCGTTCCGGCTTTTAAAAGTCTTGGGCGCGGCGGGCTTGGAGGGGCTGTAAAAAGGTACGAAGTTAGGGGGTAAAACCGTCAGAACGATGAAACCTTTCTTACTCGCCGCCTTGCTGCTGGGGGCGTTCGCCGCTCAGGCGCAGCAAACACCCGACAGCAACGACGTGTATGAAGCCGTCAACGTAGTTGTTGACCGGCTCAAAGCGAGCCGACTTGACTCCGCCGCGAAATACCGGTCAGCGTTCCGACGCGGAATTGCCGATACGCTTTACGACGCAAGCCGCGAACTTCGAGGAATTCTTGAGACGATAAGCCGTGCATTGGAATCAAAAACCTTACCCCAACGCTGGGATTCGCCAGCGGACCGAACGTTGCTGGAGCGATTGGAAGGGGAATTGCCTCAACTCATCCAACAGGCGCAAACCGCACTCCCCTTCCGGCTGTACCCTGCTCGGGTCAGGTATCCGTTGCTTCCTGCCAACTCGGACATTTGGCAGCCTGGAATGAAAGATTTTGCGGTGGCTGTCGACCTGTATCGCATCAGCAGACCCGTGTTTCTACGGTACGCGACTCAGTGCCTGGTTGGCTGGTCATACGACTGCGACCCGGCGTGCGGCGAGGGGGAAATGCTGTTGCTGGAAAAAAGACAGGGAACCTGGTGCCTGGTGAAAATGCTTCAGTCGTGGGTTAGTTGACTCAAAGCCCACTGGGTTGCGTAGTTTTACCCCCGTGAAAATCCTCCTCATCCAAACCGCCTTCCTCGGCGATGCCATTCTGGCTACGGCCCTGCTCGAAAAACTCTACTACCATTTTCCGGAGGCCGAACTGGATATCCTCGTCCGCAAGGGCAATGAAGGGCTTTTTGCCAACCACCCGTTTTTGCACGATGTGTTGGTTTGGGACAAAAAAGAAGGCAAATACCGCAATCTCTGGCGTTTGCTGAAAATCATCCGCGCCCGCCGCTACGACCGGGTCATCAACCTCCAGCGCTTCGGCTCCACGGGGTTGCTGACGGCTTTTTCGGGGGCAACCGAAACGATTGGGTTCGACAAAAACCCGTTTTCCCGGTTTTTCACCCGGCGCTACCCGCACCAGTTTGACCCCAATACCCACGAGGTAGACCGCAACGCCGCGCTCGTGGAGGACTTCACCGACGACACCCGCTTTCCCCCCCGGCTGTTCCTGACCAGCCTGCCCTTCCAACCCGTCGAACGCTACGTCTGCCTCGCGCCCACCTCGGTGTGGTTTACCAAACAATTTCCCGAAAATCAGTGGCTCGACCTGCTCCAAGCCCTGCCCCGTGACCTGACCGTGTACCTGCTCGGTGCGCAAGAAGACGCCGAATTTTGCATGAAACTCATGGTTGGTGCTTCGATGCGTTCCCCGATGGGCAACGAACTCCGGCACTCGGTCGTCAACCTGGCCGGGCAACTCAGCCCGCTCCAATCGGCGACGCTGATGGCCGGGGCGGTGCTCAATTTTGTCAACGACTCGGCCCCGCTGCACCTGGCCTCGGCGGTAAATGCGCCCACCTGCGCCGTATTTTGCTCGACGGTGCCCGGCTTCGGCTACGGTCCGCTATCCGATTATTCGAGAATCGTGGAAATCGAAGAGCCGCTCTACTGCCGCCCCTGCGGCCTGCACGGCCACAAAAAATGCCCCGAAGGGCATTTTCGCTGCGCGAAGGAAATTAAGACGGCGCAACTGCTGCGCGTTTTGGAAGAAAGATTCAGTGAAAAGTGAAGAGGTAAAAGTGAAAAGTTCAGACCATCAACTTTTCACTTTTACCTCTTCACTTTTCACTACTTCTTCCGGTACTGTTCAATGATTCGGTACAGCGCCTTCTGCGTTTCGAGGTTGGTGAAGTAGTCGAAGAGGAGCGTGTGCTTGTCGTAGTCGAGCACGAGGCCGGTTTCGAGGTAAAGAAACGCCTCGCGGTACTGGCCTTCGTTGATGAGGTAAATCACCGCCTGGTAGTACAAAATCGCCTCTTCGGGCAGTTCGTCGATGCCGCTCTGGACGATGTCGTAGGCTTTGTCCATGTCGCCCTGCTCGTAGTACAGCAGCGACCACTTCAGCCACAGTTCCGGGTTGCTCGAATCGAGTTCGGCGGAGGTCGTGTACGCTTCCACCGCCGACATCTGGTTGCCGATTTTGCGCTCGGTTTCGGCCACGGCCAGCCAGTAATCCGCGTTTTTCTCGTTCAGTTTCAAGGCGTTGCGCAGAAAGTGCAGCGCCTCAAACCACTTGTCCTGCTCGCTCAGGCACACGCCCACGCCGTACCAGCCTTCGTCCCAGAGCGGGTCGAGTTTCACGGCTTGTTTGTAGTAGCGGATGGCTTTGTCGTAGTGTTCGAGGCGCTCGTAGGCGGCGCCCATGCAGCAGAGCGTTTCGGGCGTGGGGTCTTCGTGCTTGAGCACAGCCTCGTAACACTCGCGGGCACGCTCGAAGTGGCCCAGGTTCATGTGCGTGTTGCCCAGGTTGAAGTGGGCCGAGGCAAAATCGCCCTTGATGAAGGTGGCGTATTCGTAGGCTTCGGCGGCTTCCTCGAAACGTTCGAGTTTGCTGTAGGCGATGCCGATGTTGTACCAGGCGTTGTGCGAGAAGGGGTCGTTGTCGATAAACTGCTGGTAGTAGCCCAGGCTGGCCTCCAGTTCGCCGGTCACGTCGAGGCAGAAGGCCAGTTCGTAGAGGGCGTTTTCGTTGCCGATGTTGTGTTGGATTGACTTTTTGTAGCTGTCGATGGCCTCCGGGTACTTGCCCCAACTTTGGTAGGCCAGGCCGATGTGGTAGTACACATCGTCTTTTTCTTCGGTCGTGCCGAGCACTTCCTCCATGATGCCGATGGCCTGTTCGTAGTCGCCCATGAGCGAGTACACGGTGCCGCGCAGGTAGCGGATGTCGGCGTCGGCGGGGTTGAAAAGCTGGGCGCGGTCGAGCAGGTCGAGGGCCTCGTCGTAGTGTTGCAGGTTAGCCAGGCAGTGGGCCTTGTGGAGCATCAGTTCGAGCGAGTACGGAAACTGCTCGAGGCCCCGCTCGCAGGCTTGCTGGGCCTCGTCAATCTTGCCCTCGTCGAGGTAATGCTCGACAATTTGTTCGTAAGTCTCAAGGTCGAAAAACGAGTCTTCGCTCCGCTGCAACATCTGCTCGAAGCGCCGTACCGACTCCTGGATGGCACCGGGGCGGTCGTCAAATTCTTGCTCCATCATGGGCGTTCAACGGGAATGGTAATGAAAAAGCTTCCCACGCGATGTTCTTCCCTAAAAACCCCGACGGTCTCGAAACGGATGACGAATTGGGACGACGGGTCGATTGGAGAGAAAATTCATGGGAGAGCTGGGTTCAACAAAGGAAAGGTACAAACAAATGTTAGTTCAGCAACCCCTGCAATGGAAGTTTTTGGCTCAGCCCGACGCGTGTAGCGAGGCCGTTACCCGCGCTAGTGTTTCGGCGAGCGGCCTGAACTCCAACCCAATCGCCCGCCGGATTTTTTCGTTCGGGTAAAAATAGGAATGACTGGCCGACTGCGCCGTTTCGCGGGTCAGCAGCGGCGCTTTGCCCGTCAGCCAGGAGCGCAGGGCTTCGAGCCGCCAGAGCACCGCCGCCGCCGCGCCGGGCACCCGCAGTGTGGGCGGTTTTTTACCAAAAGCCCGGGCCGTTTTTTCCAGAAAATCCTGGTAGGGCAGGCTTCCTGCGTTGAGGATAAATCGCTCGTTTTCGATTTCGGAAGTCAGCAGCCGGAAAATTGCTTCGGCTACGTCGAGCACGTCCACGTAGTTGAGGCTGCCGGCGGGGTAGAAGGCGTGTTCGTCGTAGGCGTATTTGAAAAGCTGGGTGCTGCTGCGCTGCCAGTCGCCCTCGCCGAGAATCACTGAGGGATTGACCACCACCACCGGCAGGCCCTCCGAGGCCGCCCGCCAGACTTCCAGTTCGGCCCCGTACTTGGTTTTGGCATAGTGGGAGTTGAGCGGGGAATCTTCCCACTTGCTGGTTTCGTCGATAACCAGGGGGCTACGTTGCCCGACTTTTGCCGAGCGCCCTAAGGCCGCCACCGAACTAACGAAGAGTAGTTTTTTCACCCCTGCCTGGAGGCAGGCATTCACTACATTGGCGGTGCCTTCCACGTTGATTTGGTACATCGCCCGCCGGTCTTTGGGTACGAACGAAACCACGGCGGCGGCGTGGACGACCTGCGTGACACCCTCCAACGCCCCTTCGAGCGAGAGTACGTCGAGTACGTCGCCTTCGCACCAATCCACCTGAGTTTCAAGGCCGGCGAGCAGGCTGCGGTCGGCACCGGGGCGCACGAGGGCACGAATCTTGTAGTTTTCCCGCAAAAGCCGCCGGAGGGTGAAACTGCCGACGAGGCCGGTGGCCCCGGTGAGTAGAAGCATTTTCAAATAAAATAACCCGCGCAAAGGTAGTAGGGGAAGGAGGAGTAGCAGTTGGCAGTTTGAATTTTACTGCCAACTGCTACTGCCAACTGCCCACTCCTCAGTCCACCAGCGCCTGGTAAGCCAGTTGCTTGAATTGCCGGTCGATGCCGCCGTAGGCGCTGGGGAGCATTTGGGTGGTCCAGACGCCGAGCAGTTCTTCCTTCGGATCCCACCAGTAATCGGAGTAGTTGCGACCGCCCCAGCGGAGGGCACCCACGCTGCCCGGTTCGCGGGCGTGGCCGGCGGCGGTGGTGATTTCAAAACCCAGCCCGAAGCGGTTGCCCGCATCACCGAAGGCCAGGTCGCCGATTTGGTTGGTCGTCATCAGCTCGATGGTTTTGCGGCCCAGCAGTTGGCGGTTGTTGAATTTGCCGCCGTTGAGCAGCAGTTGCAGAAATTTGGCGTAATCCTGCACCGTCGAACTCAGTCCCGCCCCGCCCGATTCGTAGGTTTTGGCCCCAGCGATGGGGTAATTTTCTTCGGCAAAATCCGGGTGTTTCGTCATCGGTGCCTCCGGCGATTTCTGGGTGTAAAGGTGCATCAGGCGGGGTTTCTTGCCCTCGGGTTGGTAAAAACCCGTGTCGTTCATGCCCAGCGGTTCGAAGATGCGTTTTTGCAAGAATTCTCCGAAGCGCATTCCCGACGCGACTTCCACCACGTAGCCGAGCACGTCGGTGTTCAGTCCGTAGGTGTATTTCTCGCCCGGCTCGTGGAGCAGGGGCAGGCCGCCGAGGGCCGACATGGTTTGGGCAATCGTTTTATTTTCAACGCTGAAAAAATCGGGAATGCCTGCTTTTTTGTACAGCGGGTGGCTGTAGGGAATGCCCGCCGTGTGGCTGAGTAGGTGGCGAATCGTGACCTCCCGCTTGGCCGGAATGCTGGTGGCCGTGCTGTCTTTTTCGTTGAATTTCACCAGCACTTTTGGGGTTTTAAAGGCCGGAATGTACTTCGACACCGGGTCGTCGAGCCGCAGTTTGCCTTCTTCGTGGAGCATCATCACGGCCACCGAGGTGATGGCCTTGCTCATCGACATGATGCGGAAAATATCATCCACCCGCAGCGGGGTTTTTGCCTCCACGTCTTTGTACCCGAAGGCTTTTTGATACACGATTTGCCCCCGCCGCACCAGAATCATCATCGCGCCGGGCAAGTGGCGCTGGTCGATGTGCTGCTGCATGACGGCATCGATGCGGGCGAGGCGTTCGGGTGAGAAACCGAGGGTTTCGGGGGATTTGGCGGGGCTGAGTTGCTGGGGATTTTGGGCAAAAAGCGGGGCGGAAACGAGCAGGAAGGCGAGGAAAAGGTTTTTCATGGTGGTTTAGGCGTAATTTCGCGGCCCAAAGTAGTTAAAAATTCATGGCCGAGAAGACTTTCAACCGCACCACCGTCACCGCCGCGCTGATTTACGCCAACGGCCCCATCCACATCGGGCACCTGGCGGGCTGCTACATCCCGGCGGATACCTACGTGCGCTACCTGCGGGCAAAGGGCGAAGACGTGGCCTTCATCTCCGGCACCGACGAACACGGCGTGCCCATCACCATCCGCGCCCAGAAAGAAGGCATCACACCGCAGGAAGTCGTGGACAAATACTACGTCCAAATACGCGATTCCTTTGCCGACTTCGGCATCCATTTCGACATTTACTCGCGCACCTCGAAGCCCAAACACCACCGGATGTCGCAGGACATTTTCAGGCAGATTTACGAGAAAGGCGGCTTCATCGAAGAAACCACCGAGCAGTATTTCGACCAAAAAGCCGGGCAGTTTCTCGCCGACCGCTACATCATCGGTACCTGCCCGGTCTGCGGCAACGAGGCCGCCTACGGCGATCAGTGCGAACGCTGCGGCTCCACCCTCAGCCCGACCGAACTCATCAACCCGCGATCGGCCCTGAGCGGGGAGCCGCCGGTAATGAAACCCACCAAAAACTGGTATTTGCCCCTCGACGCGCTCCAGCCCCAGTTGGAAAAATACGTGGAAAGCCATCCGGAATGGAAACCCAACGTGGCCGGGCAGGTGCGTTCCTGGCTGACCGAGGGCCTCAAGCCCCGCGCCATGACCCGCGATTTGGACTGGGGCATCCCCGTGCCCCTGCCCGACGCCGAGGGCAAGGTGCTGTACGTGTGGTTCGACGCGCCGATTGGGTATATCACCTTCACCGAAGAACTCAAGGGCGACGACTGGGAGAAATGGTGGAAAGCCGAGGACACGCGCCTCGTGCATTTCATCGGCAAGGACAACATCGTGTTCCACTGCCTCATTTTTCCCGCCATGCTGATGGCCGACGGGCGGTTCATCGGGGGCGCGGACAACGTGCCCGCCAACGAATTCATGAACCTGGAGGGCGACAAAATCAGCACCTCGCGCAACTGGGCCGTGTGGCTGCACGAGTATTTGGAGGAGTTTCCGGGAAAACAGGACGTGCTGCGCTACGTGCTCACCGCCAACGGCCCCGAAACGAAGGATTCCGAGTTCACCTGGAAGGATTTCCAGACCCGCAACAACTCCGAACTGGTCGGGATTTTCGGGAATTTCGTCAACCGCGCCATCGTGCTAACCGAAAAGAATTTCGGCCCCGCCGTGCCCAAACGCGGCGAACTGACCGAAGTGGACGAAAGGCTGCTGGCTGATTTGACCGCCTTTCCCGCGAAACTCGACGAGGCGTTGGCCAACTTTCGTTTCCGCGAGAGCCTGGCCCTCTTCCTCGACGTGGCCCGCCTGGGCAACAAATACCTCGCCGAAACCGAGCCGTGGAAAGCGTTGAAAACCGACCCGGCCCGCGCCGCGACGGTGCTCAACCTGAGCCTGCAACTCTCCGCCACGCTCTCGATTCTGGCCGAGCCGTTCCTGCCCTTCACGGCGGAGAAGCTGCGTGGAATGCTGAATTTCAACGAAAAAGCGTGGTCAAAAGCCGGTCAGCCCGACCTGCTGCCCGAAGGCCATGCGATTGAAAACCGGGGGCTGTTGTTTGAAAAAATCGAAGACAGCGTCGTGGAAGCGCAGGTGCAGAAATTGCTGAACACCAAAAAAATGAACGAATTGGAAAGCAAAACGCCCAGCCCGCAGAAAGACCTCATCACCTACGACGACTTCGCCAAACTCGACCTGCGTGTGGCCACCATCGTGGCCGCCGAGGCGGTGCCCAAGTCAAAAAAGTTGCTCAAACTCACGCTGAACACCGGCCTCGACACCCGCACCGTGTTGAGCGGCATTGCCGAGCATTTCTCGCCGGAAGAAATCGTAGGGAAACAGGTGACGCTACTCGCCAACCTCGCCCCGCGCCAAATGATGGGCCAGGAAAGCCAGGGCATGATTCTGATGGCCGAAGACCGCGACGGCAAACTTCAGTTCGTGCAGCCGGGCGAGAACATTTGGAATGGGGGGACGGTGAGTTAGCACTATAGAACCGAACTGGGTAGCCGCGTATCACAACCCGTGTTACGCGGCTATCCGGTTCAGGCATTCCGACGAAAACTCATTCCCTGCTCTCCGCTTCGGGATCGACTTCCGTCTCGTTCCGATTGTCCCTCGACATTTCCGTTTCCAGGTGCAGTCCAAACGTGCGCAGGAGCCTTCCGAAACGGGGCAATCCTTCAAAATCGATGGCCGACTTCATAAACCCGTCGCGCTGCGCGGGAGTCAGGCTTTTGTACGTATCCAGTAACGAGGCAACGTTCTCTTCCATGAGGATGGGGATTTGTGGATTAAAAAATACGCTCCTACGCCGTACTAAAACCGTTCCTCAAATGAGCTTATGAAAGACGATTCATACCCAATTGAAGGGACAAGGAGTAGCCTTCGATTTGATTTTACGAGCAGAGGACTGAGAGGAGAGATAAGGAAACGAGTGATTTTTGATGAAGTAGAGATGGAGTTAGGAGGAGTGAAGGCATCGGTATTCAACATGGCGTTGGTGGACGTGTTGAAAGACGGACGGCTAAGTGATTCCACCCGGAGTTCGAACGGAGACATGGAACAGGTGTTCCTCACGGTTGGTCAGTGTCTTCTGGAGTTTTTCAGGAAGTATCCTGGCGCTACGGTGTATTTCAAAGGGAGTGACGAGGTCAGAACCCGGATGTACCGGGTGACGCTGTCGAAACGAGAGAATTATTTGGTGGCGCGGGAAAATTTTCGGTTATTCGGCGTATCGGAGGAGGGAGACGTGTTCGAGTATCGACCAAATGCTTCGTGTGAAGCGTTCTTGATTCAAAGACCGTAAATTACCACAGCCATGAAGACAGCAGCACAGGCAAGGAAACCAAAACAAGAAATCTATTACTCCTCAGAGGAGGAACTACTTCGTCGGAAACGAGAACGAGCAGAAGAGGTATTGAGCAAAGTCGACCCTGAAAGACTCAAGGAAATTCTCCTGCGGAAACGATAGGAGACTTTCAAATTCCAAGCGTTGGCGGCCCAGTCGTCAACGCTTTTTCTTTCCCCATGACCCCCAAAATCGGCATCATTAACGTCAGCGACCGCGCCAGCGCCGGGATTTACGAAGACATCCCCGGCAAGGCCATCCTGTCCACGCTCAA
The DNA here is from genome assembly GCA_964244295.1 of uncultured Cytophagales bacterium. Classification (GTDB taxonomy): domain Bacteria; phylum Bacteroidota; class Bacteroidia; order Cytophagales; family Spirosomataceae; genus JAJAZB01. The sequence continues at coordinate 55,918 of CAXTIG010000036.1, read as the reverse complement.
CGAGTACCTGAAAACCGCCTGGGAACCCGTCTACCGGGTTATCCCCGACGAGCAGGAATTGATTGAAAAAACCCTGGTTGAATTAGCCGACGAACACGGCTGCTGCCTCGTCGTCACCAGCGGCGGTACCGGCCCCGCCCCGCGCGACGTGACCCCCGAAGCCACCGAAGCCGTTTGCCAGAAGATGATGCCGGGTTTCGGTGAACTGATGCGGCAGGTGAGTTTGGCCTACGTGCCCACGGCCATCCTCTCGCGCCAAACGGCGGGCATTCGCGGCAAAACCCTGATAATTAACCTGCCCGGCAAACCCAGCGCCATCCGTCAGTGCCTCGACGCCGTGTTTCCCGCCGTGCCCTACTGCATCGACTTGATTGGCGGGCCGTTTTTGGAAACGGATGAGGTGGTGATGAAGGCGTTCCGACCGAAGAATTTGTAAAAGTTAGTAAAAGCACGGGGTCACCCTGAGCGAAGTCGAAGGGTGTGCGGTGGGCCAACGCTGACCGGCCGCACACCCTTCGACTTCGCTCAGGGTGACCCCGCCTATCAAGGCTTCCCCTTCGGCGCCAGCCGCACAATTTCCCCCAAACTCTTCTCCAGCCGTGTCATCCGCGTTTCGGGCTTTTTGGCTTCTTCAATCCATTCGATGAGGTAAAACCGCCGCGACTTGGAAAGGCGCTCGAAAGTGGCTTTCACGTCAGGAAACTCCTCCAGCAGTTCGGCTAAATCGTCAGGGATGGGCAACTCTCGATTGCGGGGGACGGGGTTTTCCTCAATCGCCAAGTCGAGGTCTTCGCCCAGTTTGGCTCCGGCGCGTCGACGGATGTCGGCGTTCAGAATCAAGTACGGCTCGCCGTCGGTACAGGGCAGGAGGTGGGTTTCAAACGGCGCACCGTTGGCCGTACCCCGAATCCAGATCGGACGGCGCGGGGCGAAGACCTGAGCCACTTCTTCGGGTACGTCCACGAAATACATCACAACTTGCCCGTCGTGGCGGGAGTGGAGGGTGGCGGTGAACTCGTGCATGGCTGTTAAACTTCCTGGTGGTTAAACTTCCCGAAAGTTTAAACCCGTAACGGAGTTATTTCGGGAAGTTGGCAACTCAATTCCAGCGTGGTTTGCTAATTAGTAAAATGAGAAAGAACAGCCCGGCCAGTACCGCCGGGACGGCGAGTAGCAACAAGACGCCTTTCGCCAACCCAAGCCGTTCGTGGGCTTTCAGCCAAAGACTTCCCAGCAGAATTGCCCCCGGCACCAGCAACATCAAAAACCATAACCCGGCGTTGGTCGCCGAAACGCTGCCGTCGGCCAGTCCGACGAAAAAAAAGTACAGCACCACCACGCCGACCAGCGCGGCAATGGCCCAGAGAATCCAGAAGAAAAGCATGGAAGTAAGGAGAGGAATTGAGTTGGAAAGGTAGGCGAAATTTGAAATGTATCGAATGGGCTTGACCCCTTCGGGGAAAATTCCCCTGCTTTCAAACTGGAAAATTCAGGGAATTTGGAATCACTGAAAAGCCTTTTTCAATCCGTCATTTTACAACGTGGATCCTTTCGGCAAATCGCTGAGATTCAATCGGTAAAAGTAGGTTTCGTTGGTGCTTCTTTCCCGTCACAGAAACGATAATCGCCTGATTTTTAGACTTATTAACACACCGGCACCGACCCTTTCCCCCGCCTTCGCGTTTATCTGGTAATCCCGATTATCTCAATCATCATCAATCGGGCGAAACGTTTGGAACAGCTAACCATTCAAAACTTCATTGCCATGAACACGACTCCATTTTTCTCGCTGCTGACTTTGTTCAGCCTCACCGCCCTACCTTCTGACCTGCAAGCGCAGGCCCGACTAACCTGGAACCCGCAGACCCGTGGCACCATCATCGGTGCGGGTGTGGGCGGAACTGCGGGGGCCCTAATTCACAAGAAAAATCCCGTCGTCGGGGCCGTCATTGGCGGAGCGGTGGGGGCCGTGGCGGGGAATCAGGTTGGTAAAAAACAACGCCGTAGCTGGAGTCCGCAGGCCAAAGGGGCCGTTATCGGCACGGGCGTCGGGGCCGCCGCCGGGGCGATTATTAACAAGCGCAATCGCGTGGCGGGTGGGGTGATTGGTGGGGTCGTCGGTGGGGTTGGTGGCTACGCCGTCGGCAAACACATCGACAACCGGAACAAAAAACGCGCTGCCGAAGCCGCCGCCCGCGCCGAAGCCGAGCGGATGGCCGCTGAGCGGGTAGCCGCTGCCAAAGCTAACGACCCTGATTTCCAGGGAGCCAGCCCGGCGCTCCTGCCGGTTCAACGCCCGAAAGCCACGGCACTGGTAGCCTACCAACCCGCCGCCGCGCCGGTGCAGGAAATAAACGAAACCCCCTTCGGCTACCTGCCGAACCCCAGCTACGGTGACCCTTCGGCGGCCTACCCGCTGACCGAGTTCCGTCAAAAAAGCTGGTAATCAATCCTTCATCCCGAACCGCGCTCGCCGAAAGAGCGCCGGTTCTTAACCAAACAAAGCCATGAACACGACCCAATCAATCCGAACCAATTCCGCCTTTCGTCTGAAATCCTTCCTGTTTGTACTGGCGCTTGCCGCCGTGCTAACGTCCTGCTCGGAAAAAGCGGTGGACGTGCAGAGCCTCAACCAGCAATTCATCGGGGCCTGGAACAGCAAAGACGCCGACAAAGTCACCGCCATGCTGGCCGACGATGTGCATTTTCTCCAGGGAAGCCAGCACCTGAGCGGCAAAGACCAGGTAGCCCAGCGCTGGGTGCGCAGCACGATGCCGACCATCAACGGGTTAAAAACCAGCGTCGTGACTTCGGCCACCGACGACAAAACGGCCTACCAGGCGGGTACTTTCTCGGTGGACGTGCTCCCCGCCGCCGCTGGTCAGCCCCACGGCTTTGGCGAAGGCAACTTCATCCTGCTCTGGAAAAAAGGAGCGGATGGGGCCTGGAAACTGAGCTACGCCCAACTCGAAGACCTGCCCGTGCAGGCGAAGACGATGTAATTGAATTTGCATCTTGCCCGAAAAACGCCCGATGTTTGTAGCATCGGGCGTTTTTACGTTTGTGGCTGCATGGATAAATCGATTGTCATCATCGGCTGTTTCGATACGAAAGGACCCGCTTTTTCCTTTCTGCGAAAATGCGTACTGGCGAAAGGAGAATCTGTCCTGACGATCAACACGGGCGTGATGGATGCCGTAGTCGATTGGAAAATCGACTACGACTCGGAATTGGTGGCGGAAGCCGCCCGCAGTTCGCTGGCTGATCTCCGGGCGAATCGGGACCGGGGGCGGGCCATGCAGGTGATGGGGGAAGGAGCGGCAAAATTGGTCGGGAACCTGGTTCGCGCGGGCCGCGTGAAGGCGGCCATTGGCATGGGCGGCGGCGGGGGCACGTTCGTGGCCCTGGCCGCGATGCAGGAAATTCCGTTCGGCATTCCGAAGCTCTGCCTTTCCACGATGGCGGCCAAAGACCTCTCCCGCCAGGTGGGTACGAAAAACATCGTCCTGATGCCCTCGGTCGTGGACGTCGCGGGCCTCAACGGAATTCTGGCCCACCTGATCGATCAGGCCACCGCCGCCCTCTGCGCGATGGCGGCGGTGGGGCCAACATTGGATAAGGCTTCAACGGGGCGGATTGCGGTCAGCATGTTTGGCAACACGACGGCCTGCGTCGAGCAATGTACCGAACTGCTGAACGCCCAGGGCTACGAAGTGGTGGCTTTTCACGCCAACGGCATCGGGGGCCGGACGATGGAAGCCCTCATCGCTGAGGGACGTTTCGATGCCGTGCTCGACATCACCACGACCGAGCTGGCCGATGAACTTTGCGGAGGAATTTGCAGTGCTGGTCCCGACCGCCTGCTGGCGGCGGGCCGGGCGGGTATTCCGCAGGTGGTGGTGCCGGGTTGCCTGGACATGGTTAATTTTGGCCACCCGGATACCGTGCCCGCTCGGTTTAAGGCCCGGCACCTGCACGGTTGGGCACCGGACGTGACGCTGATGCGAACCGATGCCGCTGAAAATGACGTACTCGGCAAGCAATTTGCCCAAAAACTGAACCAGGCTCAGGCGGCGGTGACGGTGGTATTGCCCCTGAACGGCCTTTCCCAAATCGACGCGGAAGGCGGCGTTTTTTACCAACCCCAGTTCAATCACGCGTTGTTCGAGGCCATCAAAACCAACTTATCCGACCGGATCTCGCTGATCGAATCCGCCGCGCACGTCAACGACGCGGCGTTCGCCGAACTGCTAGTCGCGAGTTTAGTTTCGCTCCTTCGGAAACACCCCCAACCTACCACTTGACTTATGCCGAATCCATGGACCGGGAAAGGAAACCCCTACACGCGGGACGAAGTACGGGAGCGTTTACAGGCCACTTTATACCAGAAAAAGGCCATCATTGCCGCCGGGGCGGGCACCGGTATTAGCGCGAAGTTCATCGAAAAAGGCGGCGCTGACCTGCTCATCATTTACAACTCCGGGCGGTTCCGAATGGCCGGTCACGGCTCCACGGCGGGCCTCATGGCCTACGGCGACGCCAACGCCGTGGCGATGGAAATCGGCGAATTTGAAGTGTTACCCGTCGTGGAAGAAATCCCGGTGATTTGCGGCGTACACGGCTCCGATCCCCGCCGCCGGATGTGGCACCATTTGCTGAAAGTCAAGGAAATGGGCTTTTCGGGCATCAACAATTTTCCCACCCACTGCATCGTCGACGGACACTTCCGGCGGGTGCTGGAAGAAACGGGAATGGGTTTCGGGAAGGAAGTGGAAATGGTGCGGCTGGCCAGCAAAATGGAGTTGTTTTCCATCGTGTACGTCGCCACCCCCGACGACGCCCGGCACATGGCCGAAGCCGGGGCGGACGCCATCATTGCCCACGTGGGTACCACGGTGGGCGGCTCCGTCGGCGTGACCGAGGCGACGTGCTCGATAGCCGAAGCCGCCGAGCGTACCCAGGCCATCATCGACGCGGGCAAGGCCGTGAATCCCGCCCTCTTTTTCCTCGCCCACGGCGGGCCGATCAACACGCCGGACGACGTTCGTCTGATCCTGGAGCGCACGACCGTTCAGGGTTTCGTCGGGGCTTCCTCGCTGGAAAGGATGGGTGTGGAAGAATCGTTGACGGAGCTCACGCGGAAGTTTAAGGCGCTTTCGGTTTGAAGGGTACTTCGGGGTGGTGACGGACCAATGAAAAACGCCCAACGTTTGCAGCGTCGGGCGTTTTTCTGTTTCTCGAAAATCAACGGAACGGATTCTTGATTTCGAGTTTTCCATCAATCACCTGCCCATCCTGCATATCCTCGGAGTAAAGGGTGGTGCAACCGGTTTCGAGCGCAGCGGCGATGATGAGCGAATCGTAGAAGGAAAAACCGTAACGGTGGGCGATACCGGTAGCTTGTCGAACCGTTTGCGGCGTGTTGAGGTGGACAAGATTATTCATGAGCAGGTTATCCAGAAGCAGTTGAATCACCGGCCAATCCAACTTGAATTTTTTACGCAGGGCATTGGTAAATTCGCTGCAAACCTGCGTGGAAATCAGGCTATCAGGCCGGTTGATTAGTCCTTGCGCCACAGCCTGTTTTGCCAAATCCAGGTTGGTATGGGCGTAAATTGCCACGTTGGAATCCAGAAAAACGCTACCGCTCATTCAATTCGTCGCGATTGAATTGGTAATCCGTTCCATCCACGTCCACGGTCAGGAAGGTTTTGAAGCCGGCCTGGACAAGCGGCCGTTTCTGCGCCGTTTCTACTTCCACGAAATCAAGCTTACCAAGCAGTTCCAGCACGTAGTCCGCCCGGTCGTCGGCTACTTTTACGAGGAGTTCCATGAAGTTCTGAAGAGTTAAGCCCGAAGTTAAGGCTTTTCGGCGGCGAAAAGGTGTTTGGCTGACAACCACGGGCCGGAGGCCCTTGAAAATAGTCGTCACTCGCCGGAGGCGAGCGACTGCGGGGCGGCAAAGGCCAGATGGCCCATCGCCGGGTGCGCAGCAGCGACTGTGGGGCGCAAATCGAGGGGAAAGCGCAACCAACGCCAGTCGTTCACTTGATTCGCCGCAGCACCAGCATCCTAAAATCCATCACTTGCGTGCCTGTTAAGCTCAATGCACTCAGCGTGAGGTTTCCCCGGCCTTTTTTCAGGTGAATTTTCCCCAGGCTCAGGGGCTTGAAGTCCTTGACGTACGACTCAATCCGCTCCACGCGGTCGTGCTCCCGGCCCCGCAGCGGCGGGTCATGCGTCTCCGTGATTTGGGCCGTTACGCGGTCGTTGCCCAACGCAAGTTGCACGGTGGCCCCCACGTCGCGGGCCGGACAGGTGTAGTGAATTTCGGCCTCGAAGTCGCCGACTTCCAGCACGTCCACGTCCCACACAATGGCGTCGTCGGGGGATTTCCAATTCGTAAAAAACGTGCTGTTCGGGTGGCGGTTCGAGCGCTGAATCCCGCCCCGTCCCTGCGCATCGCGGGCGGGAAGCTGGGTGGTTTTGTGGGCCGGATGTCCCACGGTAAACGGCAGCTTTTCGGTTGAAATGCTCGGCAGGACCGTTGCCTGCCAGTCGGCTACGGCGCTTTTCAACCGGGTGGTCACGTCGGGGTGTTTGGCCGAAACATCGGTAGCCTGGGCCGGGTCGGCGTTCAGATCGTAGAGTTTGCCGGTGTGGTCGAGGCGGTACCGGGCCGTGCGCACGCTCACCTTGCCGCCCCAATGCGCAAACCGCATTCGGTCGGGGTCGGTGTTTTTTTGCCCCAGCAAGTCGGGTTTCAACGTTACGCCGTCGAGGGGTTTGGGAAACCTGGCTCCGATGCCCGCCAGGTCGACCAGCGTTGGGAGCAAATCGACCGCGCCCGCGACGGCTTCCACGCGGGTTCCGGCTTTGATGGTGTTCGGAAACTGCACCAGCAGCGGCGAGCGTACGCCGCCCTCGTCGGTCGAGCCTTTGATGCCTTTCATGCCGCCGTTCCAGCGGGTTGCGTTGGGACCGTTGTCGCAGAAGTAGAGCACAATCGTGTTGTTTTCCAGCCCCAACTCCTTCAGCCGCTGCATGACGCGGCCCACGTTGTCGTCGATGTTTTCGCACATAGCCAGGGCCGCGCGGGTGAACGTAAGGTCTTCTTTTTCGGGTTGGGAGGCCCGCATCGCCAGCGGTTTCTCCTTGAATCGGGCCCAGTACTTTTCCGGAACCTGCATGGGCGAATGGGGCGTGTTGAAGGGCAGGTAAAGCAGAAACGGCGCTTTCTGATGTTTTTCCAAAAACCGGATGGCCTGGTTGGTGAAATCGTCCGCCGTGAAGCCCTGGCCCTGTACCAGTTCGCCGTTGCGTTCGAGCTGGGGGCTGAAGTAGTCGCCCCAGTGCCCGGAGCAGAAGCCGTAAAACTCGTCGAACCCCCGCCCGTTGGGGTGATACGGGTACTGCATCCCGTTGTGCCACTTGCCAAACGCGCCGGTCGCGTACCCCGCTTTTTTGAACACGTCGGCCAGCGTGGTTTCGTCGGGACGGATGCGCTCGCCGCCTTCGGAGGTGCTAAACACACCGCTGCGGGGGTGGTAGCGCCCCGTGAGCAATTCGGCGCGGGTGGGGGAGCAAACGGGTTGCACGTAAAACCGCGCGAATTGCGCGCCGTCGCGGCCAATCCGGTCGATGTGGGGCGTACTTAGGTTGCGGTTGCCGCCGATGCTCAAATCGCCCCAGCCCTGGTCGTCGCTCAGGAAAATAACGACATTGGGTGGAACCGATGTGCCGGACCGCTGGGCGAAGCCATTCAGACTAAGCAGCAAAAGCAGGAGTACACGCATGGTCGGTGAGGGATCGAAAAATGAGTAGTACCCGGGAATCCTCTTTAAAATCCGCACTCCCAACTCCGCAATCGAAAATCACCCCAACACCACTGGCCCATCCTGATTGATACTCGACACGTATGAGGTGTTGGCGGTCTGCTTTGGTAAAAATACGTAAATTCGTACCCAAGGCGCACCGGAGCCAGAGGGCGATGCCCTTGGAGTGTCCACTTACGGGAGAGTTCGGTGCGGGTGCCGGTAAACATTTCGTCCTGGAAAGAACTGGCCTCGTCGGGGTAGGGTTCTCGTACTTGAGCGAAGTTTTTTTAAAGGCCTCAACGGCTCCCGCCAGTGGTATACCTGATGCCGTGGCTACCTGCGAGGTAGGCTTGAATGTGGGCCAGCGTTTGCGCGTGGTCATCGAAAAGATACTGCCGCAAGGCAGGTAGTTGAGCACTCGATAGGTTGCCCCAACTCCAGCCAAGCGCTTGGAGACACCGCACGCTCAGACCGCCACTTCGATAGGCCCACCCAAGGCGCTGACTTTGGCGCTTTCCTAAGCCAATGGCCTGCCCAGCATGGGTTTGAGTGCGGCACTTGGCCTGGTCCACTTTTCAACCGGCGTAGAAAGCGGTCGCGGGCAAGAGCCGAGCCACGGGCTTTTTCGGTCACCAGCAACTCGGCTTCGGTCTCGGTGATAAGGGTAGCGTATTTCATAAGCCAAAACACGACATCCTCAATTTGAATTAGTATAATATCCGGCCACTTCGAGCACCGGGGCCGTAGCCAGCAGCGCAAACGCGGGCCAACCTGCCCTCCACTCGAAGCCGGGGTTGGGCGTCAGGTAACCCGTCAGGTAGGCCATGTTGGTGACGAGCAGGGGCACGAAGACCCGAAAACCGCAGTAGGCGGCCAGCGCCAGACCGAGGTAAAGGCTAAGGGCTAATTCCACAAGGAGTTTGAAAAGTTTGAGGGTTTGAAAGTTACGAGGAACCCTCAAACTTTTCAAACTCCATTATTCCTTCCGAATCGTACTCCCGCCCGAGGGCCGGGTGTCGAGTACGGTGGGGTTGCCCCGGTAGGTGACGTTGCTGGCTCCGGTGGCGACGGCCTTGAGGCGCTGGGAGGCGGCCACGCGAATGGAACTGGCCCCGGAGGCATTGACGTCGCCAATTTCGGCGGGCGCATCGAAGGCTTTGACCAACGAAGCACCCGACGCTTCGATTTCCAAAAACCTGAAGGCTCCCCGCAAATCGACCTGCGAGGCCCCGCTGGCTTTTAAGGCGGCGTACTTGCTCAGCACGTCGACATCGGCTTTGGAGGCACCCGACACGGTCAGCGAAAAATCGCCGACGCTCGAAAAATCCCGAACGGTGGCGTTGACGGCTCCCGAAAAGTCAGCCGAAAGCAGCAGCGGCATGACCAGGTCAAGCTCCGTTTCGTACTGGCGGTTGCGGTTGCTGCGGTATTTCGCTCGCAGGGTGCCGTTGCTCACCCACACGTCGAGGTCGTCGAGGTTGCGGCGGTCGCCTTTGGCCTGTACACCGAACGTAGCTCCCTGCCGGACGTTGACGCGGAAGGCGCTGCCCAGTTCGAGGTTGGTGAAGCCGCTGAGACCGTAGGTACGCTGGTCGTCTTGCAGCGGGCCGGGGTCGTCACGTTTGCCGCAGGCAGTGAAAAGCAGGGCCAGGGAGGCCAGCAACAGCAGGGTTGATGGGAACGATTTCATGGAAATTGAAGAAAAAAGATGGATGACAGCAACAGGGACACCCGACCCGGCGGCTACCCCCACGTCGGGGGTACTTTTTTCTGCAAACCTACCCACCCCGGTTTTTTCGGGAAATTGGAATGGGGCTGAAAACGCAGGAAAGTCGAATGAAAGTACTTTTTAGTAACCCGAAAGGTTCCGTTCATTTGGGACACGCCGCACTTTGGCGGAGAATAAAATCTCGCGGCAACTTGCCGAACTTTGCGCAGCCTTTGCCAGTTTTCGCCCTAAATCCCCCCTTTCCCTCGTGGCAGAAGAAAATCCCAGCGGTCGCATTGTCGACTGGAAAATCATCCGTCGACTCTTTACCTTCATCCGGCCCTACAACGGGCGGTTTTACGCGCTCATCGGGCTGATTCTGCTGGCGGCGGCGCTGGCCCCGGCCAACCCGCTGCTCATCCGCTACACCATCGACCATTATTTCGGCACCGTGAGCGACTACGCCGGGCTGACCGTCATGCTCCTCGTGATGGTGGGCGTGCTGCTGCTCCAGGGCGTTGTGCAGTTTTTGCAAACGTATTATTCCGGCTGGCTGGGTCAGACCATCATCCGCGACATCCGGGTGCAGCTTTACGAGAAAATCCTCAACCTGCGCCTGAAATTCTTCGACGACACGCCCATCGGGCGGCTCGTCACCCGCACGATTTCCGACGTGGAAACGCTCTCCGACGTGTTCAGCGAGGGCCTGGCCAGCATCGCGGGCGACATTCTCCAACTGGTGCTCATCATCGCTGTGATGTTTTACACCGATTGGCGGCTGTCGCTCATCAGCCTGAGCACGATTCCCATCATGCTGCTGGCGACGTACATTTTCAAGGAAAAAGTAAAGAAGTCGTTCAACGAGGTGCGCACCGCCGTAGCCAGCCTCAACTCCTTCGTGCAGGAACACATCACGGGCATGAACATCGTCCAGATTTTCAGCGCCGAATCCATTGAGTTTGAAAAATTCCGGAAAATCAATGACGAACACCGCCGGGCCAACGTCCGCTCGGTGCTGTACTACTCGATTTACTTCCCCGTGGCCGACATCATCGCGGCGGCGGGTACCGGTCTGGTGGTTTGGTACGGCGCGCGGGAAGTGCTCAGTGAAACCGCCAGTTTTGGCACCATCACCGCGTTCATTCTGTTCATCGGCCTGTTTTTCCGGCCCATCCGAATGCTCGCCGACCGCTTCAACACGCTGCAAATGGGCGTGGTCAGCACCGACCGCATCCTCAAACTCCTCGACAGCACCGAGTTTAACACCAACGACGGCAGTTACGTGCCGAAGGAACTGAAGGGCGACGTGGAGTTTCAGAATGTCTGGTTCGCCTACGACGAAACCAACTTTGTGCTGAAAGACATTTCCTTCCGCGTCCAACCCGGTCAGACGGTGGCGCTGGTGGGGGCCACGGGGGCGGGAAAATCCTCGACGATCAACCTGCTGAGCCGGTTTTACGAAATTCAACGGGGGCAAATCCGCATCGACGGCATCGACCTGAAAGCCTACGAACTGGCCAACCTGCGGCGCAACATCGGCGTGGTGTTGCAGGACGTGTTCCTGTTTTCCGACACCATCGAGGCCAACATCACGCTGGGCGACCCCCGCATTTCCCGCGAAAAAATCGTGGAAGCGGCCCGCCTCGTCGGGGCGCACGAGTTTATCGAGCGTCTGCCCGGCGGCTACGACTACAACGTGATGGAGCGCGGCGCGACGCTGTCGGTGGGGCAGCGGCAGTTGATTTCCTTCGTCCGCGCCCTCGTCCACGACCCCAAAATCATTGTGCTCGACGAGGCTACCTCCTCGGTGGATACCGAGACGGAGGAACTGATTCAGGCCGCCATTGCCAAACTAATGAAAGGCCGCACGGCCATCGTGATTGCCCACCGCCTGAGCACGATTCAAAACGCTGACCGCATCCTGGTCCTCGACCGGGGCGAAATCAAGGAGCAGGGCACGCACGAGGAACTGCTCGAACACGACGGGTTTTACGCACAGTTGCACCGCTTGCAGTACAAGGAGTTGGTGTGAGGGAAATGCGTAGTTTTGGGGAAAACAACGCGGCCATGAAAAATAAGGTTGAAAAAGCCCGGGAGGAGTTAGAAAAGTCGCTGGAGGCAGAGCGAAAAGGAGCGGTTAAAACCAAAGGGGGCCTTGTGATTCCCCGAGACCCGAGCATTGACCCTGCTCAATTTGCGGGAATGTGGACTGACCGCGACGACATCACCGTGGAATCGCTACGGCGGAAAGCGTGGGGTCATGGTCATCGTTGATACCGATGTGCTCATCAACTACCTGCGAAATAAACCCCGCGCGGTTGCTGAGTTTGCGCAGATTGATTTCGCGCAAATTACCATTACGTCAGTTACCGCAATGGAGTTGTTCCAAGGTGTCCGCGACCGGCACGAGTTGGTAGAGGTAAAGCGATTTTTGCGCAGTTTTGAGTTGGTTTATCCAAGTACAAAGGCTAACCAACTGGCAACCCGATGGGCCGCTGAGTTTTGCCTGAGCCACAGCCCAATTGATATAGCGGACTTGCTTATTGCCGCCGTTGCCGTTTTGAACGGGTACGAACTCCACACCGACAACAAAAAGCACTTCCGCCACCTCCCCGGCCTCCAACTCTGGCAGGCCACTTCGTCGGACTAATTTTTGCTTTCCTTCGTAGCCATGAACCTCGGCTACGCCTGCATCAACCTTACCCTTCAGCAAGAATTCCAGATTTACACGAATCGTGGCATGATTCAGCGGACGTTCCGCGAAAAAGGCATTCGGTACGCCTCCGAACTGGCCCTGAAAAACTGCCGGGATTTGCTCCAAATCGTGCGCTGGAATGAGTCGCACGGGGTGGGCCTGTTCCGCGTCAGTTCCGACCTGTTTCCTTGGGCCTCCGAATACCGCCTGGCCGAACTCCCCGATTTTCCGGAAATCCGCGAAACGCTTGAGGCGATTGGCCGTACCTCCGTGCGCCTGACGACCCACCCCGGCCCCTTCAACAAACTCGCGGGCGAAGGCCCCACGCTGGCGAACACGCTGCGCGATTTGGAAACCCACTCCGAGGTGTTCGACCTGATGGGGCTGGAGCCGTCGCACCACAACAAAATTAACGTCCACGTCGGCGGGGCCTACGGCGACAAGGGCGAGACGCTGCGGCGCTTCGCCCGGAATTACGGGGGATTACTCAGCGAAAACCTCAAACGCCGCCTGGTGGTCGAAAACGACGACAAGCCGGGGCTGTTCACCGTGGCCGAACTACTGCCGCTGCACGAAGCCACCGGCATTCCCATTACCTTCGACTACTTCCACCACCGCCTGCACCCCGGCGATTGGAGCGAACGCGAGGCCTTCGAGGCCGCCGTAGCCACCTGGCCCGCCGGCATCACGCCCGTGTGCCACTTTTCCGACTCCCGCCGCGAGCACGAAGACCCCACCGCCAAGCGCGAAGCGCACTCCGATTGGGTGTACAACCCCATCCAAACTTACGGCCACGACGTGGACGTGGTGCTCGAAACCAAGATGAAAGAGCTTTCGCTGCTGCGTTACCGGGAGCAGTTTCTGATGCCGCATTCGACGGTCGCAAGCACTTGAAAAGCTCAAAAAAGTTGTCATCCTGGAAGGACCTCGTTGGACTACCGTTTAGTTTCCTGAAAGGGGAACGGGAGGCCGATGAGGTCCTTCTAGAATGACAAAAACTTATACTTTTTACAGGACGAAAATATAGTTTTAACTATTTGAAAAACAGTTAGTTGAATACTAAAATTTCTCCCGTAAAAGAAACTAATTGAGGGCCTTTTTTCGTTAATCTGGCATGAACGAAGAACTGGACGAAACCCCGATTATTCCGCTCTTTCCGGATGCGATGGAGACCTCATCCGAGGCCCCCGCAACCAACGATGAAGCCTGGCGTAAGTCGATTCCCGCGCAGGTTTTTCTGAATCACTACTTCGGCATTCACTACCACGTTCGCAACACGCCCGATGCCTGGGCGCTGCATGAAGTTCCGGCCTTTGCCCGCTACCAGCCCGACCTTTCGGACCGTCGGATCGAGGAGGCCAAGCGAATGTTACTGAACTCCTGGAACACGGAGTACGCCCTGCGCTCCACCGCCGCCAACGGCGACGAGCAATACCTGCGCAATGCCCTCCACTGGACGTTTCCGCAGGCGTACTACAGCATGGTGTTCGGCGTGCGGGCCTTCCTGGCTACGCAGGGCCTCTACGGCAGTAACGACGAACTCATCCGCCAAAGGGTGGGCCGTCTGGTCGCCACCGCCCATTATCCCCGCGCCATTGGCTTTTACGCGTCGGGTCACTACGGCGATTTCCGGGTGTACCGGTTAAGTGTGCCCGGCGTGGCGCCGAGTCTGACGCTCGTGGGGAACCCGCGCGAAGCCCAGGCCCAGATTGCGCAGTTTCTGCGCACCACGCGCACAGCAAAGGCCAAGCAAATCCGGCAGGATGTGCAGGCCAATCCCAACACGGCCTTGCGCAGCGAAAAGACGGGCAACATCCTGCAAAAATTCGACGCCCGGCACTGGCAAAAGCTGACGCCCCGGTTGGGTTACACCACGTTCTACGATTTGATGAGTCGGCTGAAGATTTCGGCCAATTACCGGGAAATCGAGCGCTTCGTGGAGGCGGACATCGACTTCAAGCTGTTCCACTTTTCGCTGCTCGATTTGGTGAGCTACCTCAACGGCATTCACGAGGCTTACGTAGCCAAAGCGATGGGCGAGGAAGCCTACCGGGAGTTCGTCGGTACCCTGCCCGACTACCTGCGCCACGGCTTCGTGCGCAACCGGTTCGAGACCCGCATCAAACCCGCGATGATGGGCCTGCGGGAGCCGAATTACCAGCAGGCGGCATAAGTGAAAACGGCGTTCTGAGCGCTTAGAACGCCGGTTTCTGCCCGGCGTTCTCAGAGTAGTTTCCAGGAAAAATATTTTGAAGTTCCTTCCAAAACTATGCGCGAACTATGCGATAGTTTTGTTATATTTGAACGTAAAACCAACGCCCGTACGGGCCTTGCTTCCAACGACATGAACGAGCAAAGCAACTTCTTCAAAACCTCCGGCGGAGGCCAGTTTTTCCAGAAAATCGGCGACAACCTGAAGGTCATCTGCCTCTACGACTTCAATCCCTGCATCGAGCGGATGAAGTTTACGCCGGATATTCTCCAGTCGCTCAAGTGCGTGCCCTGCACCGAAGACGAATTCAGCGACGCCGAGCAACGCGCGATTTTTCTGCTGGGCATCGCCGTGAGCGGCGTACAGCCCATGCCTTCCTCGCGGATGGCCAACGCGGCCTGATTTCCAAATACCGGTCGGATGGCCGCCGACCGACCGATACGAACCGTTTCACTCCTTTTTCCCCGTTTTCAATGACCCTCACTGCTTCTCCCTCACGCGCCCTGAGCGCCTTCGTGGGCCTGACCAACACCCGGCTCGAAGTATACCGCTGGGCTACCGATCACCTGGCCGATGCTGATTTGCGGGAAGTGTTCGAGGCGTTGTTGCAACAAGCCAAAACCTTTAAGCAGCAGGTCCTTGAACTGACCGGCCTGACTAAAGCCACGCACCCGCTGGCCCAAAGCCTACCTACCCTGCAAGCCAGCGCCTCCCTGCCGCCCCAATCGGCGGACGTGGATACGCTCTTCGACCTGCTCGATCAACTCAACGAGGCCGAAACCCACGCCCTGGCCCAACTTAAAACCGATAGCCTGCTTCAAAATGCCATCCGCTCCCAGCGTACCTCGACGCGTTCGCTGCACGAGGCGCTGGGGTATTTGCGGCAGTATGTCTGAATCAGAATTTACAGAATTCCGGAATTTTCAGAATTCAAAAAAGCCGCTGCTCGATTGAGTCAGCGGCTTTTTTGAATTCTGAAAATTCCGGAATTCTGTAAATTCTGATTCAAAACTACGCCGCCCATTCCAGCGGCATGGGCATATCCAGGTGCTGGTACGCCTTCTCGGTCGCTTCACGCCCACGGGCGGTGCGTTTGATGAATCCTTCCTGAATCAGAAACGGCTCGTACACTTCCTCGATGGTTTCGGCTTCTTCGCCGCAGGCGGTGGCGATGGTGCTCAGGCCCACTGGCCCGCCGCTAAATTTCCCGATGATGGTCGTCAAAATGCGGTTGTCCATTTCGTCGAGGCCGTTGCTGTCCACTTCCAGAGCGGCTAGAGCGCGTTGGGCGATTTCGATGGTGATGGTGCCGTCGCCGAGTACCTGGGCGAAATCGCGGGTGCGGCGCAGCAGGTTGTTGGCGATGCGCGGGGTCCCCCGGCTCCGGCGGGCGATTTCGGCGGCGGCCTGGTCGACGATGGGCGTACCAAGCATCCCCGCCGAGCGCTTAATGATGACCGTGAGCAGGGCCGCGTCGTAGTACTCCAGGCGGCAGTTGATGCCGAAACGCGCCCGCAGGGGCGAGGTCAGCAGCCCGGCGCGGGTGGTGGCCCCTACGAGCGTAAAAGGATTCAGTCCGATTTGCACCGAGCGGGCATTGGGGCCGCTGTCGAGGAGGATGTCGATTTTATAATCCTCCATCGCCGAATAGAGGTATTCTTCCACCACGGGGTTGAGTCGGTGAATCTCGTCGATGAAGAGTACGTCGTAGGGCTGGAGATTGGTCAGCAGCCCGGCCAAATCGCTGGGTTTGTCGAGCACCGGGCCGGTGGTGCATTTGATACCCGTGCCCAGTTCGTTGGCGAGAATGTGCGAAAGAGTGGTCTTGCCCAAACCCGGCGGGCCGTGGAGAATGACGTGGTCGAGGGCTTCCTTGCGCTGGATGGCCGCCCGCACGAACACGTTCAGGTTTTCGAGCACCTTGTCCTGGCCGGTGAAATCGGAGAAGGACAGGGGCCGCAGCGCCCGCTCTATCTCCTTATCCACCTGATCAGCCTGGGTGTGCCGGACAATCGAAGAATCAGACATCGGAAAAGCTTTTTGGGGTGAAATCGTCTGCTGCCGGGCGGGTTCTCCACCTGGCGGGTTACTCCTTCAAAAATACGACGCGAATCCGAAGAATTAAAGGGCTTATAATAAAAATATCGTATAAATTAGTCGTTACTATTTGAATAATGTGCGAAGCATGTGATATATTTACAGTCTAATTCAACCACGCATCAGCAAGGACATGAACACCAACGAAACGCCTCAGATCTACTTCAAGACCCCCACGGGCGAACACTTTTTTCAGTACCTGGTCGGGACCACCAACGCCGAGCGCGTGAAGCTCATCACGTTGCATCCCGACGCGCCCGCCGTGGAGATGCTGCGCTACGAAGCCGGGATGTTTTGGGCCTGGGGCTGCATTCCGGCCACTGAATCGGAATTTAACCAAGCGTTGCAACAAGCCTTGGAAGGCCTGAGCGCGCAGCCCAAACCCGGTAAGCAACTCGACTTGTTCGGCTCCCCAAACGGAGGGTTACGTCGCCTGGATTCGAGGGAGCGGATGGCTTCGTAAAGGAGGGAATCTAACCCTGCGAGGATTTTAACCCTTCGGAGGTAGCCGGAGTATCAACCAAACCAGTATTCAATTTCTGTAGACTATGGCAACGACGCAATCCAACCTGACCATCGACGCCGAAACGCGGTCGCTCAACAGCCTCGTACCGGTGGGGGGGCTCAAGTCCTACCAAATCGAAAAGCGCGATGAAGAAACCGGTGAGGTGGCCGTGGTAAGCAAATTCAAATACCTCGAAGGCCATCCCAAACAGTACCGTTTCAACGGACAAACGGGTCGGTTCAACCTCAACGGCGAAACCGATTTGGGCAACAAAATGACCATCCAGCCCGTGGCTTGGCGGATTTTCGAGGAAAACCTGTTCGAGCGGGGCCGGAAGGAACAATGGGCCGAGATTTTTTTCATCGACGAAAAAAATTGCGTCTCGGTGGTGATGTTCAACAACACCTCGGTCAACGTGCTCTTTGGGCTGATTGAACCGCTGTTTTACGAAGAACTCAGCCTTTCGGACGTGATGCTGACCATCACGGCGGAGAAAAAGGAGAATACGAAAATTACGCCCAAAGGCACCTACTACATCGCCAAGTTTAGCTACGTGCCCGCCGACCAGGCGAAGGTGAAGGAAGTGCGCGATTTCGTGCGCGACCACCGCATTTTCCGCGCCGACACCCTCACGCCTACCGCCGAGTACAAGGCCGTGTCGAAGGGTTTTTACAACGCCCTAGCGTACATGGATGCCCCCCTGATCGGCGGGGAAAGCCTCGCCGCCTAAATTGGTTTGACGGTTTGAGGGTTTTTCAAACTTCCCAAACCGTCAAACCCTCAAACCTTTTTAAAATGCTAACCAAACAAAACGCCACCCAATTCATCACCGCCGAGGTAGCCCGGTACGGGAAAGTGACGCCCGTGGGGATGCAGATTTACCGGGAAAGCAAGATGAAGTTCAGCGATTTTGCCAAAGCCACCCGCCGGGGGCTGGAACTCTACGAAGCCTACCAAAGCCGATGATGGTCACGCCACTGGCCACGCCTGCCGACCGGGATTACTGGGCGATTCCGCGCGTTTCCAACTCACGCCTGACCCAGTTTCGTAACTGGCTGTTTGGCATCCGTGAGCCGGAGCGTAAACGGGCTTATTCGCTGGGCAGCGCCCTGCACGAGCGGATGCTGGAGCCCCACAAGGCGACGCCCTTGCCGAAATCGGTCAGTTCCGAACACGTAGACGTGCTCGAACAACGACTGCGTGAGCACCCGTTGTTTGGCTGGTATTCGCGGTTTTCGGAGAAAGAAACGGTGCGCCTTTTTACCGACCCCGACACAGGGTTGGCCTGCAAAGCCAAGCTTGATTTGGTGTACAAAAATGCGACGGTACTCGATTTGAAAACCACGATGGCCCGTGGTCACCGCGAGTTCGTGGCCCGCTGCCGGGAGTACGACTACGACCGACAGGCGGCGTTTTACCTCGACAGCTTGTGCCGCAAGCCCGGCTGTACGCCGCCGAAATTTTTATTCGTCGGGATTCAGAAAGTAGAACCCTACGGCCTGTACGTCTTCGATGCCACGGCGGAGCCGGGTTTCGTGGAGTTTGGCCGGAAGAAATACAAAACCTTGCTAAAAAAATGGAAGGAGGTCGATTATGATACAGTTGAAGGGGGACCCTGGGGTGTTTTTGATTAACCCTAATTCCATCGAACTCATTGAAATTACCCCGGACTCGACCGTGCTGGTGACCGCCCACGGGCGCATCACGGTGCCCACCGACGAGAACCTGGATACGCTCCAACGCCTCGGCGCCGAGCCGCTGGCCCTGAGCGAGGAACCACACGTGTATCCGTTTTGACAAAAATTAAGCAGGAATGGGAGGAAACCCGTTGCTTTTCTGCCTACTGCTCCTGCCCACTGCCCACTGGGACCGCCCGGTGCCGGAGTTCTTTCAGCAACAGAATTTGCTGTTTGAGCAGGAGGACGATTTCATCGCGGTCGCGGAGTTGTTGTTCAAGCAACGCGACGCGTTCCGTAAGCCGCTGACTTTCGGGACTCTGGATAGTTTCCCTCAGAATTTCGGTGGCCTGAATGGGCAGCGTAGCGCTCACGTTGAAGGCGGGGGTCTTAAACGCCTCGCCGATGCCACGCAGCAACCAATCGCCGTTGATGTCGTCGTACCGGGTCAGAATGGCGGTGAGCGTGTCGAAACTGGGCTTTACTTTTTTGCTCAGAATGGCGTAAAACGTCCCCGGTTTGGCGTAGCCCAATTCTTTACTCAACCGGTAAGCCGTCAAGTGTTTGGCTTTCAGCAGGTAGGTCAGGCGCTCGAAGATATCCATGAGAGGGTTGGTGTAAAATTTTTGAAATTTATTCTATAAATATGGAATAGTTTGGCGGTAAAATAGGTTAGAGTTCAAAGATAGAGAAAAAGAATCGCCTATTTTCAAGCCGTTTGCTCATAAATAATTTAACAGCTATTCTTTCGTTAAATAATAACCGGAGCAAAACCAATGAAAGCTGAGTTAAGGCCCTCGCCCGAACGACGTTTGGTAAGCCACCTCGCAACCCTGCGGTTGGAACAGGTGGCCGCCGCTGGCAGAAGCATTCCGTTACGACGGGTGTACGTGCAGTTGCAGGCAGCCATGACAATGGAACAGGCCCTGGCCGCGCCAAAATTGATGAACCTGCGGGGTTCGCTCGGTGACGAGATGGTACGAAAATTACTGTGTTTCGTCGTAGCCAGCGCAACGGCATCGCACTTGAGCGCCAGTCCGCTCGACGTACTGGAGGTGGCTACGTTGCTCGCCGAGCAGTATCCGACCGAAAGCGTGAAAGATGTGGTGCTGGCGTTTAAACGGGCGAAACTGAAAGGGCAGGCTCCGGCCGGATTGCCGCTGGCAACACTGGTGTTTCAAGTGATGAGTGGATACCTCGATGAAAAAAGCCGGTACCTCGAAGAACGCCACCGCGAGGCCCTGGCCCGCGAGTCAGCCGATGAACTGGGTGTCCTGCGGTCCATCAACGAAAGTCAGGCCCACGCTGAAGAAACTGAACTAACACCGCCTGCCCACCGAATCGGGCGGCGATACCGCAAAGCGGGATAACGACACTTGGTCTGCTTCAGACCTTGTATGATGAGAGGGATTGATAAGAGCGAATCCCCCGGTGCCTTGCGCCGGGGGATTTTTGTTGGACTACGTGAGGAAGCATGACCTCAGCCAGTCGCCCGATTGAGGCACGCTTGCCACTTGGAGTGCCTTTCTGCTTTGTCCGAAAAAAGGAACACTTTTTTTGTCATTGGCACGCAATCAGGTTCACCCGAAAATCACTTCGCTATGAAAAAGATAGTGTTGGTCGCGCTGACTGCCGCCGCAATGCTGGTTGTTGAAAAGACACTGGCGCAAGACGACCGCAAAACAACCAAAGAGCGCGTTGAAAACACGAAAGCCGATGTGCGTCGGGGAGCACGCAACACGAAAGAAGACGTGAAAGAGGCCGGTCAAGAAGTAGGCGACGACGCACAAAGGGCAGCACGGAAAACGAAACGCGCCGCTAAAAAAACGACCGGTGACGCCGCCGAAGGGGTGGAGAAAGGTGCCAAGAAAGTGAAGAAGGATATGCGCGACGGCAGCAATTAAATCCGCTTGCCAATCACCTGCGGGGCTATTTTACCCGCAGGCGAGGGACGTTCGTAGCGGAACGCCCCTTTTTTAACGTCAGTAAACACCAAAAGACAGCGGATTCAGGAAGTTGTAACTTCCCGAATCCGCTGTCTTTTGGTGCCCGACGACTCATTCCGTGCTTTTCGTCTCGTGCATCTGGTAACTTTCCTGCAACTCCCTCGCTTCTTTCTCCGAGTCAAGGTGGCGATCCTGGTCTTCGTCGGCCAGATGCAGGCTTACGTCCGTTTTGCCCTGGGCAGGGTCCGTGCTGTAGCCTTTTTCGGGGGCTTTTTGTTCTAAAGGCTGCTCGGTGCCTGCCAGGCGTTCTTCGGTGTGGTACTTGTTGAGGTCTTTACCGAGTGGTCCCTGCTTGATTTGATTTCGGTTTGTATTGCTGTTGATGGTAGCCATAGTCGTGCTTGGTTTTGAGCTAATCCTTCAAAATACCATGCCTTAAACTGACTTAGGCGGAGTTTAGAACGGCTCCGCCTGATTTGTGAAGCGACAGATTCGTCACGTTTGCTTGCTTTTGAAAGCCGAAACCTTTTCGATACGAAAAAAAGCCCACGCCAGAATCGGGCGTGGGCTTTGTCGGTAGCGACGTAGCGAACGAACTATCAGCCGCGCTCGCTCATTGAGCCGGAGTCGCTGCCCGTCGTATCGTCCATGTCGCTCGGTTCACGATCCGTGGTATCCGTTTCGTCGTCCATGTCATCCGTATCTTCTGCCGAAGGGTTATTCTGGGCATTCATGTCGTCGTCCGAATCGCGGGCGTACTGACCCGTGCCTACCCCGGCATTGCCCATCTGGGTTTGGTTGCCACCGCCGGAGGTCGATGCCCCCGACTGCCCCTGATTCTGGCCTGACTGTTCGGCTTGCCCCGTACCAGTATTGCCGTAGCCACTGTTGTAGGGATCTTGCTGGCTCATTCCCTGGTTTTGGTCGTTGGTTTGGTCTTGTTGCCGACTCTGGTTCTGCTGGCCCATTCCGGTGCCCTGCGGTTGGTTGGTTTCCATGAGTTTGTTACTGGTTGAAGTTTAATTAGAATTTAGACAAGTGAACGCTGGTCTGTTTGTCTAAATCCGTGCCATTCACCGGAGGCTTTCCCGGCGGGGGTAGCTGAGTAATTCCCGCCCACTGAGGCGGGAGAAATCGCGTCAGCCGAGCAACTGCAATTCCACACCCAGCCGCTGGAGAGGGCCTTCGTACTTTTCGTACAGCCGGGTCATGTCGTCGTTGTAGTGGTCGGCGTTCACGCCTTTCGACACGTTCGAGCGGTGCATCCGGTGCAGGTGGCTCACGGTGGGCACGTAGCGGGGCAGTTGCCCATCGAGCAGAAAACGCACGTAGAGGTCGAGATCTTCGGCCATCGCCAGGTTGGGGTCGTAGCCGCCCACCCGATCGAACAAGCTCCGGCGGTAGCAGACGTTGCCTTGAATAAAATGATTGGCCGAAAAAATTGCTGCCAGCATCTCTTTCACCGACCCAAACCGCCAGCCGTAGTAATCTTCACCCGGTAGGTAGCGCCCCGTTTCGTCCACGCGCAGGAAATCGCTCACGGCCCAGTCAGCGGGCGGACCATCCTGCGTGAGTGCATAAGCAAAGTGGTAGGCCGTGCGTTGAAGAAGCAGATCGTCGTCGTCGAGGGGCAGTAAAAATTCTCCCTTCGATTGGGCGATGGCCTCGTTGCGGGCCGGCGCAGGCCCTTTTTTTTCATCCGAAAAAAGTGTGACGAGCGAACCAGCCTCCGGGGCAGTCTGGAGCCAGTGCCGGGTGCTGTCGGTACTGCCTACCTCATGGACGACGTGTTCGACCGGTAAATCCAGCGGCTGGGTGCTGCTGCGTTGGACACTGGCAACGGCTTCTTTCAAAAACGACAGGCGGTTGTGCGTGGGCGTGATAATGGAGAGATACATCAAATTGAGGGGTTTTTACCCCAGGCCGCAAAAAATTCGTTCCCTGGCTACTGGCATACGTTTTTGACGAACTTCCGGTATTCGTCAACCAGCCAACGTCATGAAACATCCAACCCAGTTTGGCGGCGATTACTCGCGCCAGTTTGATTTTTTTACGGGAGGAATCGGTTCCGGTAGCACCGGGTACGGCCCCGTCAATTCCAGCGAGCGAGGCTACGGCGGCAGCCCCGATACCCCCTACGAACCGCTGACTAACATCAACCCCAGTCCGGCGGTGAAGCCCGGCGAAAGCACCTTCCCGACGGGATCGTCCAACCACTCCGGCATCCCCCAGGATCCCACCGGTGAGTTTTACCTCGGTGACGACGACCGTGACTTGACCGCTGAGGTGGACGATGACGCGCAGGTAGTGGTGGGCGAAGACGAAGCCGAGGAAGTAGCCGACCTCGAAGGCGATGCCCGCGCCGAGGCCACCAGCGACCTCGAAGACGAGGAAGTGGATGCCGGTGCCGACGAAGACCTCGACGAAACGGAAGGCCTTGATCACAACGCCGACGGCTCGAAAGACACGCGGTATTCCCCCTCGCAGGGTGACGTTGGCGAACCAGTGTAAGCATGAATTATCACAAAAACACCGACTCCAGCGCGGAACCCCGCCCCCACAGCCGCAAACTGAAACTCAATTCGGTATCGGTGCTACTCACCAAACACGGCTTCCGGGTGGATGTAACCGATCCCCTTCCCGAACCGGCAGGCGCACCGGCTCCGGTGGTGCGGGTTGGGAGGAAAACAAGGAAGAGAAAATCGTCAAAAAATTAACGGTATCTTAGAAAACCCCGGCCCATGCCGGGGTTTTCTGTGGTGGTTCGGGATGTTTATCTGGAAACTCAGTGCCGTTTTGCAAACGGTGGCATCGAGCGTTATCGTACTCATTTGCCTGGCTGAACAGGTTCATTCGGTTGTTTTTTTATTCTATACAAAACAACCATGACTTTCGCCTTACCAGCAATCGGTGGCCCGCCGCTTCTCCACCTAATTCAAAAAATCATCCCGATCAGAATCAGCCCCTGCTGCCGTAGTCGGCCTCCACAGTACCCTTTTTCATGATAGGCTGCATTTGGGCAAAGCCTTCCATGTTTGAGTCGGTGCGTAAATCTCGTAAAAAAACAGTCTGACCTCACACCACCAAACTCAATCCTAATACCCCCAACAGCCCCACCACGGCCACAATCGTTTCCATAATCGACCAGGTCATAATCGTGTTTTTGATGTCGAGGCCGAAGTATTCCTTGAAAAGCCAGAAGCCTGCGTCGTTGACGTGGCTGAACATCAAACTGCCCGCGCCGAGGGAGATGACCATTAGTTCTTTGTTGATGCTTGGATCAGCGGCCAAGATGGGCTGCATGATGCCGCCCGCCATCAACCCCGCCACCGTGGCCGAGCCGAGCGTGACCCGCACCGCCGAGGCAATCAGCCAGCCCAGTATCAGCGGCGAGAGGGCGGAGCCTTTGAACGCCGCCGCAATCACGTCGCCCACGCCGGAGTCGATGAGCACCTGCTTGAAGGCCCCGCCTCCCGCGATGATGAGCAGAATTCCCGCCACGGCCCCGACCGACTCGTCCGACCACTTCATGAGTTGCTTCATGCCCAGGCCGCGCCGGGTGCCCAGCGCCCACAGCGCAAACAGCGCGGCCAGCAGCACGGCCACCATCGAATCGCCGAAAAACTTGAATACCGGCAGGGCGGGAGAGTCGGACGGGAGGGCCAGTTCGGCGGCGGTGGCGGTGGCCATCAGCAGCACGGGCACCAGGGCCGCCAGCAGGCTGATGCCAAAACCGGGCATTTCGGCATCCGTAAAATCCCGCGACTCGAAGAGGCCCTTCGGTGGGTTGGCGATGCGCTTGCGGTGGAATTCCGGGAAAATAACCCCCGTGACGAACATGGCGGGAATGGCCACGAGCGTACCGTACATCAGCGTACGCCCCATGTTGGCCCCGAACAGGGCCGCAATGGCCGTGGGGCCGGGGTGAGGGGGAAGGTAGCCGTGGGTGATGCTCAGCGACGAGGCCATCGCCAGGGCGAGGTAGATCAGCGGCAGGCCGGTTTCGAGGGCGGTAGTGAAAATAATCGGGACGAGCACCACGAAGGCCGTGTTGTAAAACATGGCAATGCCCACGGCGAAACCCGTCAGCACCATTGCGTACTTCACGCCCTTCACCCCGAAGGCTTCGACCAGCCGGGTGGTGATGCGCCGGGCCGCGCCGGTTTCGGTCAAGATTTTGCCCAGAATCACGCCAAAACCGAGGATGAACGCCACCGAACCGAGCGTGCTGCCCACGCCTTTTTCGATGGATTTGAGCAGACCGACGGGGGCCATGCCCTGGCCGAGGCCCACGAACAGCGAGGTGAGAATGAGGGAAAGAAAAGCGTTGAGTTTAAGAACGAGAATGAGAACGAGCAGCAGGGCGACGCCAGCGGCGACAATGAGAAGGGTCATGTGGTGGTTGAGGTTAAGCAAGGCGTGAAAATGCAAGTAAAAACGTTCACGCCGACTAACTTCCCGAAAGTTTAACCCGTTACGGAGTAATTTCGGGAAGTTTCGACCCCCCTTGATGACCTATTTCCTCGGCATCGACATCGGCACCACCGCCACCAAAGCCGTCGCCTTCGACGCGGAGGGGCACGTGGTGGGCTATAAGTCGGTTCACTACGGCATCCTCCATCCCCAACCCGACTGGAGTGAGCAGGACCCGGCGGTGCTGTTTGCCGCCGTGCTGGAATGCCTGGAAACGGTGACCTCCGAACTGGGCGAAGGGTGCCAACTTGTCGCCTTCAGTTCGGCCATGCACAGTCTGATGGCCGTGGACGAAGCCGGAACGCCGCTCAGTAACCTGATGATTTGGGCCGACAACCGCGCCAACTCACAAGCGGAAGTCTTGAAAGCCAGTGGCATCGGACCAGAAATTTACGAAGCCTGCGGCACACCCATTCACCCGATGACGCCGCTTTGCAAGCTGATTTGGCTGCGGGAAAACAATCCGGCGCTTTTTGAGAAAGCATACAAATTCGTCGGGGTGAAAGAATACGTTTGGTTCCGGCTGACGGGCGAGTGGGAAATCGACCACTCGCTGGCGACGGCCACCGGGCTATTCGATTTGCAAAAACTGGAATGGAATACGTTGGCCCTCGAAACGGCAGGAATTTCTTCGGAAAAACTGCCAACGCCCGTTTCGGGGTACACCCGGAGAGGGTTTAGTCGTAAAATTCTCACTTCTCACTTCTCAACTCTCAATTCTCAATTAATCATCGGCGCCAGCGACGGCTGCCTGGCCAACCTCGGCACCGGGGCCGTCGTGCCGGGGCGACTGGCCATCACCATCGGCACCAGCGGGGCCGTGCGGGTGGCCTCGGCGCAGGGATTCACCGACCCGCAGATGCGCACGTTTTGCTACCGGCTGGACGAAAACCTGTTCGTGATGGGCGGCGGAACCAACAGCGGCGGGGCGGTTTTCGAATGGTGCTGCACGCAGTTTTTCCCGGAAAAAACCCAGGATGAAGTTTGTGAACTAGCCGAGGCCATCGCGCCCGGTGCGGAAGGGTTGCTGTTTCTGCCTTACCTCCTCGGCGAGCGCGCCCCGATTTGGAACGCCGACGCGAAAGGCGTCTTTTTTGGCCTGACGCTCCGGCACACCCCCGCGCACCTGGCCCGCGCCGTGCTCGAAGGGATTTGTCTGCACACGGCTTCGCTGGTTCGGATTCTGGAAGAACGCCAGCCCATCACCGAAATTTACGCCTCGGGCGGTTTCGCCAAAAGTGCCTGTTGGGTGCAACTCCTGGCCGACGTGTGCGGCAAACCGGTGTACCTGCCCGAAAGCATCCAGGCCGGGGCCTGGGGGGCGGTGCTGATGGGCATGAAAGCGACGGGTCTCATTCAGGATTTTGATGGAAAACTGGCGCAGTTGCCCATGCACGAAATTTTCCAACCCAACGAAAAAACGACGCAAATCTACCGGGCCGTGGCCGGGCGGTTTGCGTCGTTGTACGAGGCACTTGAACGAATGTGGTAGCCGCGAACTTTAGTACGCGGTCCTGCTGGCCCACTACGAACTAAAGTTCGTAGCTACCTACGCTTCGGCGGGCGAGCAGAATTCTTCGAACACCATTTCCAGGTGCTGGGCAATCATCTCGGCGGGGCGGCCTTCGATGTGGTGACGCTCCACGAAATGCACCAGTTCGCCGTCTTTGAACAGCGCAATCGAGGGCGAAGAGGGCGGGTAGGGCAGCGTGTACTCGCGGGCTTTCTCGGTGGCATCCAGGTCCACCCCGGCGAACACCGTCAGCAGGTGGTCGGGTTTGAACTGGGATTCCGTCACGGCCCACTTCGCGCCGGGGCGGGCGGTGCGGGCCGAGCAGCCACAAACCGAGTTGATAAACAGCAGCGTGGTGCCTTCCTCGGCCTTCGCCATCGCGGTATCGACGTCTTCGGGGGTGCGGAGTTCGGTAAAACCGCCCTCCACGATGTCCTGCCGCATGGGCGCGACGAGGTGTTCGGGGTACATGGACATATCGGTTGAAGTTGAAAATTTGAAGATGTGACAATTTGAAAATGCGAACAGTTCCGGGAATGTGCCTGCATTTTCAAATTAGCACATTCTCAATTTCTCAAATTACATAAACCCAAGTTCCAACTTGGCAACTTCCGACATCATGTCCTGGGAGTACGGCGGGTCGAAGGTCAGTTCGACGGACACGTCGGAGACGCCTTCGATTTCCCGGATTTTCTGTTCGGCTTCGCCGGGAATCGTGCCCGCCGAAGGGCAGGCGGGCGAGGTGAGCGTCATCAGCACGTACACGTTGTTGATCGGGAACACCTTGATGTCGTAAATCAAACCCAGTTCGTAAATATCGACCGGGATTTCGGGGTCGTACACGCCCTTGAGGGCCATGACGACTTTTTCTTTCAATTCTTCCTCCGTCATTGGATTTCGCTTTTTTGCAGCACCTGAAAGGCCACCGCGTAATTTTTCATCTGCTTCAGCATCGCCGCTAAACCGTTGGAGCGGGTCTGCGCGAGGTGTTGCTGCAAACCCACTTTTTCCAGCACGTACACCTCAGCGGCGGCGATTTCTTCGGGTGTGTGGCCGGAAAGCGCCCGAACCAGAATACTGACGAGACCCTTGACGATGATGGCGTCGGAATCGGCTTCGAACTTCAGCAAATCGCCGTCGAGGTGGGCGTGCAGCCACACCCGGCTCTGGCAGCCTTTGATGATGTTTTCCTCGGTTTTGTACGGCTCGGCCAGGGGCGGCAGTTTTTTGCCGAGGTCGATGATGTACTCGTACTTATCGGCCCAATCGTCGAAGAGCGCAAACTCGTCGATGATTTCGTCCTGGGTTTCGTTGATGGTCATGTGTCACAAATTTCGTAGCGAACCCGACATAGGCTGAATCGTCATGATGTAAATCGTCTCCGGCATCACGCAATACATTATCCGGTAACGCCCGACGAAGATTTCCCGAAAGAAAGACAACTCTTTCTCAGGAACAATCCGACCCATCAGCGGAAAGTGGAGCAAGCGTTCCGTTTTCTTGCTCACCTCCTCCGTCCACTGCTGGGCGTAAGCAGGTGAAACGTCGTACAAGCCGCTGAGGATATTCCGGAAATCTTCCTCCGCACGGGACATCCAGGTTATTTTCGTGCGTTCAGCCATGCTTGTGCATCGGCCATCACCTGCTCGTGAGGAATGCCTTTCCCCTCCCGGAGTTCCTCAAAAGCCTGGTCAATCCGCTTCAGCAGAAGAATGCGTTCGATGACTTCGTCGGCTGAAACCTCTTCCGGAAGGTCTTGCAGCGATTGAATGACTTCGATCTTTTTCATAAAAATCCGTCCTCGGTTTCGTGGACGCTCACGCGTTCGTGTGCCAGATTTTCGGTTTCACCACGGCGGCGTTGCTGATTTCTGCCGTATCGCCGGAGGGTTTGATGACGTACAATCCCTTGCGGGTGGCAAATTCCTCGACTTCCTTCTTGACCACCATGCCCGCCACCGCCCCGTACACGTCCGTGTCGCGGATGACTTTGAGTGGGAACTGCTTCATTTTTTCCAACCGCTCCAGGTGCTCTTCCACGTCGCGCTGTCGCAGCGTATTTTTCACTTCGAGGGCCACGGCAACAGTGGAATTCGCCACGAGAATATCGACTTCGTAAATGCCGTAGCCTTCTTCGTCTTCCTGCCGGAGCCGGACGTACACCTCGTGCAGGGGCAGGTTTTGCTGGCGGAACAACCGTGTGGCAGCGGGCAGAATCTGGTATTCGGCAAACTCGCCGAGCCAATTGGTCATTTCACCCAACTTGCGGTTCAACGTTCGGATTTCATCCTCGAACTGTCGCTTGCTCTCGACCATTTGCTGGTCAAAACGCTGATTGCTCTCGACCATTTGCTGGTCGAAGCGCTGGTAACTCTCGACCATTTGCTGGTCGAAACGCGTCGCTTGTAGGTCAAAACGTTTGGCGTTTTCCGCCGTTTGTTTGGCCGTGGCAATCAAAACTTCTTTAATTTCTTCCAGCGTTTCCATAACCAATTCAGTTAGAGCACCATTCGCTGCACCCGCCGAATTCCCGCTACTAATTTATCGATTTCTTCGGTGGTGTTGTACATCGCAAAACTGGCCCGTGCCGTGCCCAGCAAGCCAAACCGCTGCATCAGTGGCTGGGTGCAGTGGTGGCCCGTGCGGACGGCGATGCCCTGCTGGTCGAGGATGATGCCCACGTCCTGGTGGTGGATGCCGTCGAGCACGAACGAGATGACCGAGATTTTCTCCCGCGCCTGCCCGACGATGCGCAGGCCGTCGATTTCGCTCAGCTTCTCCGTGGCGTAACGGAGCAGGTGGTTTTCGTAGGCGGCAATGTTTCGCTTGCCCAGGTTGGCGATGTATTCCAGCGCGGTTTTCAACGCGACCACGTCGGCGATGTTGGGCGTGCCCGCCTCGAATTTGTAGGGCAAGTCGTTGTAGGTGGTTTTTTCAAACGTCACTTCCTTGATCATCTCCCCGCCGCCCATGTACGGGGGCATGGCTTCGAGCAGCGCTTTTTTTCCGTACAAAACGCCGATGCCGGTGGGGCCGTAGAGTTTGTGGGCCGAAAAAGCGTAGAAATCCGCGTCGAGCGCCTGCACGTCGATGTCGAGGTGGCTGGTGGCCTGCGCCCCGTCGATGAACGCCACCGCCCCGACGGCGTGGGCTTTGGCGACGATGTCGGCGACGGGGTTGATCGTGCCCAGCGAGTTAGAAACGTGGTTGACCGAGACCAGTTTCGTTTTTTCAGAAAGCAGGTTTTCGTACCCTTCCAAGTCCAGTTCGCCGTTGTCGAGCACAGGAATCACCTTCAGCGTGATGCCTTTCTCCTCACAGAGCATCTGCCAGGGGACGATGTTGGAATGGTGCTCCAACCCGGAGATGATGATTTCGTCGCCCGCTTTGATAAACGCCCGCCCGTAGGTTTGGGCCACGAGGTTGACGCCCATCGTGGTGCCGGAGGTGAAAATGATTTCCTCCGTCGAAGCGGCCCCCAGGAAATCGGCGATGGCTTTGCGACTGGCCTCAAAATCGGCAGTCGCCCGTTCGGCTAGCGTGTGGATGCCCCGGTGGATGTTGGCGTTGTAACCCCGGTAGTACTGGATGATGGCCTCGATGACTGGGATGGGCTTCTGGGTCGTGGCGGCGTTGTCGAAGTACACGAGCGGGCGACCGTTAATTTCCTGGTCGAGAATCGGAAAATCGGCCCGGACGCGCTCGACGTTGAAGGTCATATTTTGGGTGGCAGTCAGCATATCAGTAACCAATCAAACGGGTTTCTTCAAAAAAGACCAAATTGGCCCCTTCCTCGAACAGAGCCTGAATTTGCGCCAGATTGGCGCGAAAGGCGTCGAACAAGCGCCGGTTTTTTACATTGCCAATCTGGAGCAAAAGCACCTGCGGTGGTGCGCCCTTCAACAGAAAATAATCCAGAAAGTCGCTGTCTTTGGTGATGATAATCCGTTGTTCGGCAGTGGCAATCTCAATCAACGACCGGTCTTTCATCAAAGGCCCATCGAGGTAGGACACTGTGTGAACGGCCTCGCAACCGCGTTGGTTCAGGATTTCAGCCAGTTTTGGGGGGAGTTGGGTGTCAATCAGAAAGCGAAGCATCAAGCCACGACGGGAAACACACGTTTCGTTTTAGCAGCCAGCGCCGCGTAAGTCAGGCAGGCCTGAATATCAGCCTCCTCCAGGTAAGGATAGTCAGCCAAAATCTCCTCGTGGTTCATCCCGGCGGCCAGCAGTTCAAGCAGTTCCGTCACCGTAAACCGCATATTTCGGATGCAGGGTCGACCATTCCTGACTTCGGAAGATGTTGTAATCCGGCTCAGTAGATTTTCCATTCCAAAAATGAGTTAATCCGCCCTCCGCCTTCACTCCACCTCCCCAATCTTCGCCGCAATCACGCCCTCTAAATACTCTTTAATCGCCGGAATCCGAATTTTCTCGACCACGTCTTCGGCGAAGGCGAGCATGAGCAAGGCCCGCGCCCGGTCTTTGGGAATGCCCCGCGACTGGAGGTAAAACAGGGCTTCTTCGTTCAACTGCCCCGTGGTGGTGCCGTGCGAACACTTCACGTCGTCGGCGTAAATTTCGAGCTGGGGTTTGGTGTTCATCGTGGCCCCCTCAGAGGCCAGTACGTTGCGGCAGCTTTGGTAGGCGTTGGTTTTCTGGGCGTCTTCGCGCACGAAGATTTTCCCGTTGAAAACGCCCGTCGATTTATCGTACAAAATTCCCTTGTACAACTCGCTCGACTCGCTGTTGGGCCTAGCGTGGTCCACGAGCGTGTGGTTGTCGATGTGCTGCTTGCCGCTGGGCAGGTAGAGGCCGTAGAGGTGGGCATCCACACGCTCGCCCGCGATGGTGACGTTGAGGTTGTTGCGGATAAACCCGCCATTGAGCGATACCGTCACGGTGTAGCTGTGGCTGGCGCGGGCGTGGTGAATCTGCGTGGTGCCGATGTGGTAGGTCTGGTCGCTTTCGTCCTGCACTTTGTAGTACTCAAACTGGGCCTCTTCGCCCAGCACCACCTCGGTCACGACGTTGGTGAACGCCGCCCCCTCGCCCAGCGTCCGGTACGACTCGGCCACCTTCACCTCGGCGCGTTTCCCGACCACGAACAAATTGCGCGGTTGGGAAGCCACGTTTTGCGCGCGGGCGTCGGCAATGAAGCGCAGGATGATGGGCTGGCTCACCACCGCCCGGTCGGGTACGTGCAAAAACACGCCGTGTTGGGCAAAAGCCGTGTTGAGCGCCGTGAAGCCGTTGTCAGAGAAGTCGGCGTACCGGGCAAAATGTTGCTCCACGAGTTCGGGGAATTGCCGGGCGGCCTCGCCGAAATTCAGAATTTGCAACTCGCTTTCGGGCGAAACCACCACCGAAAGTTCGGGGTGAAAGACGCCGTTAACGAAGTACAACACGTTGCCTTGCAGGTTCGGAATCCGTAGCGCCTCCACGTCGGCAGCGGTTACCTGGCCGGGAGCATTGAAGTCAAACGCCTGGCTAACCAGGTTTTTCACGTTGGAATACTTCCATTCCTCGTGGCGGATGGTGGGGAAACCCAGGGCTTCAAACGTACGCAGGGCTTCTTTCTTTCGTTGAAAAAAAGGCGTTTTGCTCGCACCGTTCAGCCGGTTTTCGCTGGCCTGAAAATCGGCGATGAGTTGGGCCTTCAAATCGGATTGGGGAGTGGGGGTCATTTTTAAATTGAGAATGGAGAATGGAGAATAGAGAATGAAATGCAGGGTTGTCCGTACGGCGGCTTTCATTCTCCATTCTGCATTTTCAACTTTCCATTAAGCTAAGCGATGGCGCCCGCCTCTTCCGATTCTACTTCGGCGCGAATCCAGTCGTATCCTTTTTCTTCCAGTTCGAGGGCCAGGGCTTTCGTGCCCGATTTTACGATCCGGCCTTTGTA
This sequence comes from uncultured Cytophagales bacterium, assembly GCA_964244295.1. Lineage (GTDB taxonomy): Bacteria > Bacteroidota > Bacteroidia > Cytophagales > Spirosomataceae > JAJAZB01. The sequence goes on along the minus strand of CAXTIG010000036.1, from coordinate 23,372 downwards.
GAGTACGTGAACGAAATCCGGGACGATGTAGTCGAGCAGGCGCTGGTAGTGCGTCACCACGATGGTGGCGTTGTCGGGGCGCTTGAGCGAGTTAACGCCCTCGGCCACGATGCGCAGCGCGTCGATGTCGAGGCCGGAATCGGTTTCGTCGAGAATGGCCAGTTTCGGTTCGAGCATCGCCATCTGGAAAATCTCATTCCGCTTTTTCTCCCCGCCCGAAAAGCCTTCGTTCAGCGAGCGGACGAGCAGCGACTTGTCGATGTTGACCAGCGCCATTTTCTCGTTCATTTTTTTCAAAAACTTCACCGCGTCGAGCGGCTCTTCGCCCCGGTACTTGCGGATTTCGTTGAGGGCGGTTTTCAGGAAGTTGGTCGTACTCACGCCGGGAATTTCAACCGGGTACTGAAAAGCCAGAAAAATGCCCATCGCCGCCCGCGCTTCGGGGGCGAGTTCGAGCAAATCCTGACCCATAAATTCGACGCTGCCGCCCAGAATGTCGTAGTCTTCGCGGCCCGCCAGCACCGAGGCGAGGGTGCTTTTGCCCGAGCCGTTCGGCCCCATGATGGCGTGTACTTCCCCGGCGTTTACCGTCAGGTTGATGCCTTTCAAAATTTGTTTTTCGCCGATGGCGGCCTCTAAATTTTCAATCTTCAGCATGAGAATGAATCAGTTACTTCGGTCGGTAGGTGTTGGGGCAAAGGTAGGCAGAAATGCCCGGTGTTTCCATTTATCAACTCCAAACGCGCCGGGCTGGTTCCGGTCAGGAAAGGCAAAATCAGGCAAAATCAGGCCTTTTCCCGTAGCCAGTCCAGCACCCGCTCCGTGGCCCCGACGTGGCCGCGCACGTAGGCGGCGGCAAGGCCGGCCACGCGTCGCCGCTCGGTTTCGTCGGCGCGAAGGGGGCGGATGGCCTTCGTCAGCGCGTCGGCGTCGGCCACGGCGAAGGCCGCGCCCAGGGCGAGCAGGTCGTGGGCTTCCTGAAATTTCTGGTAGTGTTTGTCGCCGAAAAAAATTGGCACGCCATACACGGCGGCTTCGAGCACGTTGTGGAGGCCGTCGCCGTAAGCCCCGCCGATGAAGGCGTAATTGGCGTACTGGTAGAGCGAGGCGAGCATTCCTACGTTGTCAATCCACAGCATTTCAGCCGTTTCAACGGCTTCCGACTCGCCGTCTGGCGGGCTGGCTTCCGAGTATCTCAGCGACGGCACGGTCAGGTCGTTTTGCCAGCGCCGGATTTGCGCCGGGTCGATTTCGTGGGGAGCGAGGAGAAGTTTTAATGGTGGAGTGGCGAAGGCGGATGGCGGATTGGTCTGAACATCCGCCATCCGCCTTCGCCACTCCGCAATCACCCGCCAATCGTCCGGCCAGAGCGAGCCGACCACCAGCAGTTGGGCCTCGCCTTTGAAGCGTTCCACCAGCGGGAAGCGCGGCGGCGCGGCGGCGATTTCCACCACCCGGTCGAAGCGCGTATCGCCGCCAAGGGTAGCATTGGAAACGCCAATGTGACGAAGCAATCGCAACGATTCCTCGTTTTGGACGAAAAGCCGGTCGAAAAAGCCCAGGATTTTCCGGTAAAAACCGCCGTACGATTTGAAAAAAAGCTGGTCGGGCCGGAAAATGGCCGAAATCAAGGCCACCGGTACCCCGCGCTCGTGGAGTTCCCGCAGGTGGTGAAACCAGAATTCGTACTTCACCCACACCACCACGCTTGGCTTGACGAGACTGACAAAACGCCGGGCGTTGGCGGGCGTGTCGGCGGGAAGGTAGCTCACCACGTCGGCCCCGGCGTAGTCGCGGCGCTGTTCGTAGCCGGAGGGCGAAAAAAAAGTCAGCAGGATTTTGTAGTTGGGAAACTCGCGCCGAAAGGCCTCCAGCACGGGCCGCCCCTGCTCAAACTCCCCCAGCGAAGCGCAGTGAAACCAGGCGACGGGTTGGGTGTTACCAAAAAATTGATTTTCAAGGGTTTGAAACAAACCCTTCCGACCTGAAAACCAGGCCCTTGCCTTGCGGTGAAACGGAGCTGCCAGCCGATAGGCAACTTGCAGAAGAAAAATAAAGCACTCGTAAACGAGTCGGGCCAAGCGGAGGCGGGATTTTTTTGGAATCAAAACAAACAGGTGTGGGTTCAAACGACACCGAAATCAAAACCTGAAAATCGTAATTCGTAAATTGTAATTCGTAAATCCGATGACCTGGCAGCCCCTTCACGACCTGACCCAACTCGAAACCCTCCGCGCCCAATCGTTTGAAAACCCGGTGCTGATTTACAAACACAGCAGCACGTGCAGCATCAGTTCCACGGCCCTCAACCGCCTGGAGCGCAACTGGCAGGAAACCGACATGGCCCCCGTGCAGTCGTATTTTCTCGATTTGCTCCGAAACCGCCCGGTCTCCAACGCCGTCGCCGCCGAGTTCGGCGTCCCGCACCAATCGCCGCAGGTGCTCCTCCTCCGCAACGGTGAATGCGTGTACGACGCCTCGCACCTGGGCATCAACTACCCGGCGCTCAAGGCGGGAATAAGTGAGTTGTGAGTGGTGAATTGTGAATTTTTCTACCTCACAATTCACCACTCACCCATTACTTCCGCCGGCCACTGAATCCGAATCACCTGCTCCACGTCGGGGTGGAGGCTCAGGGCGACGGGGCAGGTTTGGGCGATGTTTTCATACTTCGCGCGGAGTTCGTCACTCAGTTCCACGTTGGTTTTCATCTCAATTTCTACCTCCACGCGGGCAATTCGCCGGGGGGCGGTCGTGCTCATCACTTTGGTGACGCTCAAACTGCTCCCGGCGAAGTCCAGTCCTTCGCGCTGGCCGAAAATGCCCATCGTCGTGATGATGCAGGTGCCGAGCGAAGTGGCCGTCAGGTCGGTGGGGGAGAAGGCCTCGCCGCGCCCGTGGTTGTCGGTGGGGGCATCGGTCAGGATAGTCGTGCCTGATTGCAGGTGGGTGGCTTCGGTGCGTAGGTTTCCTTCGTAACGGATGTGGGAAGTTGGCATGGTAAATGCGTCGGTTTTTTTACCGTAGTTTGTACTTGAGCGCCGAAAAATAAGGAAAATCAGTCGATAGTCGTCGGTTGATAGTCGTTAGTCGAGAACACGACTGACATCGACTGACGACTACTGACTATCGATTGGCATGGAAAAACGCTTTACCCCCCTTCTCCTGCTTTTGTTGCTGCTGCCGGGCCTGGCTCCGGCACAGTCCACGCGCCGCGACGAAACCCCGTACCAGCGCATGAACGCGCTGGGTATCACGACCAACACCAACTCTGGCCTGCTCGGCGGGCTGGTATTCCGCCAGACCAAAGCCCTGATTCCCGACGAAACCTACCGCTACCTCAGCCTCGAACTCGTCAACGTCAAGCACCCGAAGGAGCGCGCCTATTCGCTGGGCAACGGCAATCAGTTTATTCTCGGAAAACAAGACTACCTCTTCGCCCTGCGCGGCCAATGGGGCCGGGAGTGGACGCTCTTCCACCGTTCCGACGCCGGGGGCATTCAATTCGATGGCATCCTGGCGGGTGGTCCCACGCTCGGCCTGCTCAAACCGTATTTCGTGCAGGTAGTGTACCGGAAAAATCCCTTCCAAACCCTGGAAGTGCCCTACGAACCCGACCTCGAACGCGACCGGAACGTGGTCATCGTCGGCGGCGGCAGTCTGTTCCGGGGCTTTGACCAGATCACGGTGGTGCCGGGCCTGAACGTCAAAGCCGCCGTGGCGATCGAACTCGACGCCTTCGACCGCAACAGCATCGGGCTGGAAACGGGTTTCCTGATCGAAGCCTACACCCGCGAGGTCGTCCTCCTGCCCGAAGCCAGCAACCGGAGCGTCTTCACCTCGGGCTACCTTACCCTGTTTTTCGGTTTCCAACGCTGAACCCAGCCCCCGTTTTTGGGGTTTGGCCGCTACCTTTGCGTGAGTTTTCAGTCTTTAGTTTAGAGTCTTTAGTTGGCTCAGAACTGAAAACTGAAATCGAAGATTCAGCGAAGCTAAAACCGAAAACCGAAAACTGATGATTGAGCTTCCCACCATACCCACCACCCGTACCCGCAAGCCCGACTGGCTGCGGGTGAAACTGCCTACCGGCCCGGAGTTCGCGAAGGTGCGCAAACTGGTGGACGACCACAAACTCCATACCATTTGCCAATCCGGCAACTGCCCCAACATGGGCGAATGCTGGGGCGCGGGCACGGCCACGTTCATGATTCTGGGCAACGTCTGCACCCGTTCCTGCTCGTTTTGCGCCGTAGCCACGGGCCGCCCCAGCGAGTACGACACCGACGAACCCCGCCGCGTGGCCGAGGCGATTCAACTGATGGGCGTGAAACACGCCGTCATCACCTCCGTCAACCGCGACGAGTTGAAAGATCGGGGAGCCGAAATCTGGTACCAGACCGTGCGCCTGACGAAGGAACTGAACCCCGCCACGACCATCGAAACGCTGATTCCCGACGTGAAGGGGGCCTGGGAAGCCCTGACCCGGATGATCGAAGGCGGGCAGGAAGTGGTGTCGCACAACGTCGAAACCGTCGAGCGGCTGTACCGCAACGTGCGCCCGCAGGCCCGCTATGCCCGCAGTCTGGAGCAGATTCAGCGCACGAAAGCGGCGGGCAAACGCACCAAATCGGGCATCATGCTCGGCCTGGGCGAAACCGCCGACGAACTGTACCAAGCGATGGACGATTTGGTCGAAAACGGCCTCGACATCCTCACGCTGGGCCAGTACCTCCAGCCGACGAAATTGCACCACGAAGTCATCGACTGGATTCACCCCGACACCTTCGCCCACTACCGCGAAGAGGGCCTGCGGCGGGGCTTGAAGTACGTCGAAGCCGGGGCGCTGGTGCGGTCGAGCTACCACGCCGAGCGGCACGTGAACGTGTAAAGCCAGGAAATTCATCAACTTGGGGTATGAAACTGACTGCAATCATCGAAAAAGGCGACGACGGCTGGTGGGTGGGCCAGGTTGCCGAATTTCCGGCGGCACTCGCCCAGGGCCATACCATCGACGAAGTAAAAGTTAGCCTGTCCGAAGCGTTACAACTCTTGCTCGACACCCAACGCGAATTGACCCTCGAAGAGTACGAATCGTCGGGCGCTGCCTTCAGCCTCGAACCCCTGATTTTTACCAATGAAGCGCAGCGACTTGCTTCGGCATCTTGAAAAACACGGATGCCGGTTTCTGCGCGAAGGAGCCAACCACACCATCTATCTGAATCCGGCCAACGATCGAATCACGGCCGTGGAGCGGCATCGCGAAATTGACAACAACCTGTGCCGGAAATCTGCCAGCAACTCGGAATCCCTAAAATTTGAGCAAACGACCCAAGTCGGGGGCTTCCCCGCTGGAATGTTCGCGGCTTTGCGGTAGGTTTACCACCGGGTCTAACGAACGAAACGGCACCTGATTCCAGGCCCGTTCTCCACCCCTGATCATGCGCCGACCAACTCCTCTTTTTTTCATCCTGCTGGCCTGGACGGCGTCATGGGCCGCGCCGAAACCGACCCGGCTAACCTCACCCAACGGAGCCATCGCCGTCGAGGTAACCCTCCGGGCCGACGGCCCCGTGTACCGGGTGGCGTTTCGGGGTAAACCCCTCGTGAATGATTCGGAACTGCGGCTGGATTTTGCCGAAAATGGTCCCTTTGGCCCAAACCTCAGCCTCGCCAAACCCCAGTTTCGTACTGGCGACGAAACCTACGACCTCGTGGTGGGCAAGGCGAAAACAGCGCGTGACCACTTTCGGGAAGTCCGGCTGCCGCTCGAAGAACGAACCGGCCCCCAACGCCGCATCGATTTGGTTTTCAGGGCTTACGATGATGGCGTGGCCTTTCGCTACGAACTACCCGCCCAACCCGGCTGGACCCGCTACACCCTCGCCGACGAGCGCAGCACGTTCCGCCTGGCCGGGAACCCGACGGTGCGAACCCTGTTTTTGCCCAATTTCACCACCTCGCACGAAGGCGAGTACAGCACCCTGCCGCTCAGCGCCGTCAAATCCGACACGCTGATGGATATGCCCACGCTGTTCGAGTTTCCGAATCAAACTTTTCTCGCCATCACCGAAGCGGATCTAGTCGATTTCGCCGGGATGTACCTGATCCGGAAAAACGGCGTGTTGACCAGTCAGCTTTCGCCCTTGCCCAGTAGTAGTGGGGCTAAAGTCAAGGCCACGCTGCCGCACCGTAGTCCCTGGCGGGTACTGCTCATCGGCGACCGCATCGGGGCGTTGATGGAATCGAACCTGCTGACGAACCTCAACGAACCCTGCAAAATCGCGGACGTGTCGTGGATCAAACCCGGCAAAACCACCTTTCCCTGGTGGAACGGCGGCATCACGCCCGACACCAGCTTCGCGCCCGGCAACAACTTTGAAACCAACAAATACTACATCGATTTCTGCGCCGAGGCGGGCCTGGAATACCATTCGGTGGTCGAACAGGGCGGCCACGAGTGGTACGTGAGCGACGGCATCAACTTCCAGCCCGGCCCCCACGCCGACGCCACCCGCGCCGTGCCGGGGCTGGATATGGCCCAAATCTGCGCCTACGGTCGGCAAAAAGGCGTCGGCATCCGGGTGTGGGTGCATTGGGCGGCGCTGTATCCGAAACTCGACTCGGCTTTTGCCCAGTACGAACGCTGGGGCTTGAGCGGCATGATGGTGGATTTCATGGACCGCGACGACCAGGAAATGGTGAATATTCAGGAGGAAATTCTGCGCAAAGCCGCCGCGCATCACCTGCACATCCAGTTTCACGGGGCCTACAAACCCACCGGGCGGCAGCGCAGCTACCCCAACGAATTCACCCGCGAAGGCACGCTGAATTTTGAAAACGCGAAGTGGAACACCCGCGTCACGCCCGATCACGACCTCAACATCGTGTTTACGCGGGGCCTGGCCGGTTCGACCGATTACCACCTGGGCGGCTTCCGGGCCGTGCCCACCGGGCAGTTTCGGGTGCAGAACACCCGCCCGCTCATGATTGGCACCCGCGCCCACCAACTCGCCATGTACGTGGTGTTGGAAAACGTGCAGGGCATGGCCTGCGACTACCCCGACGCCTACCGGGGTCAGCCCGGATTTGATTTTCTGCAGCGCGTGCCCACCACCTGGGACGAGACCCGCGTGCTCGACGCCCGCGTGAGCGAGTACGCCGTGGTGGCCCGGCGGCGCGGCAGCGATTGGTTCGTGGGGGCGCTCAACAACGGCACGGCGCGCGAGCTGCGAATCCCGCTCACGTTCCTGACCGAAGGCAGCCACCCCGCCCAAACCTACGCCGACGCACCCGACGTAACCGAGCAACCCAACCACCTGACGATTCAAACCCCAACCCTCCGCCCCGCCGACGTGCTAACGCTGAACCTGGCGGCGGGGGGCGGCTGGGTGATGCGGGTGCGGGGAAAATAAACGCCTGATTTTTCTGAAAATTTACCCATGACCACGACCCGTCGCCACGCGCTCACAACCCTGGCTGCTGCCACCGGAGCCGCTTTTTTACCCGAAAAACTTTTGGCGGAAGCGCCGCCCAAAGCCCTGCCCATCGGCTGCAATCAGTACACCTGGAATACCTTCTACCAGCGTGAAAACCGGGCCTGGACCGCTAACCTCGACGCCTCGCTGGCCGAGTTTGCCTCGACGGGCCTGAAAGCCTACGAGCCGAGTTTCACCAACGCCGACGAAGTAAAAACCCTGCTCCCGCTCCTGACCAAACACGGCCTGACCATGCACTCGCTGTACGTCAACAGCACGTTGCACCGGGCCGACGAAGCGGCCAAATCGCTGGCATCGGTGCTGGCGATTGCCGACGCCGCCCGCCCGGCGGGGGCGAAACTGATCGTGACCAACCCCAGCCCGATCAAGTGGGGCGGGCCTGAAAACAAGTCGGACGACGAACTGGCCGAGCAAGCCCGCAACCTCGACCGCCTCGGTGCCGAGCTCAAAAAACGCGGCCTGACCCTGGCCTACCACACCCACGACGTGGAACTCCGGGCGGCGGCCCGCGAATTTCACCACATGCTCCTGGCGACCGACCCGGCCCACGTGAGCCTCTGCCTCGACGCCCACTGGGTGTACCGGGGGGCGGGCAATTCGCAGGTGGCGCTGTTCGACGTGGTGAAACTCTACGGCAAACGGGTGGTGGAAATTCACCTGCGCCAGTCCGTCGGCGGGGTCTGGGGCGAAACCTTCGGCGCGGGCGACATCGACTACGCCCGCCTGGCCGCCGCGTTGAAAAGTCAGGGCGTGCGGCCCTACCTCGTGCTGGAGCAGTGCCTCGAAAAAGCCTCACCCAACACGATGAACGGCGTGCAAGCCCACCGGGCCGACCTCGCCTACGCCACCCAACTTTTCCGGGAATGGATCGCCGGATGAAACACTACGACCTCATCCTGGCGGGCGGCGGCATGGCCGGACTGAGCCTGGCGTATCACCTGAACCAGACTTCGTTTCGAGAGAAAAAAATTCTGATCATCGACCGCGAAGCGAAGACGAAAAACGACCGAACCTGGGCCTTTTGGCAACGCGGCACGGGGCCGTTCGAGGCCATTGTGTACCGGACCTGGGATACGGTCTGGTTTCACGGTCCCCGTGGGAGTGATTTTTCGCAACAACTCGACCTCGGTGGCTACCGCTACAAACTCCTGCGGGGCATCGATTTCTACGAATTTGTGCGGGCCGATTTGGCGAAAAACCCAGCCATCGAATTTTTGTACAGCCCGATTTTAGGGATTGAAAGCAGCGACGACCGAGCCGTCGTCACCACCGAAGCGGGCACCTTTAGCGCCGACTGGGTTTTCGACAGCACCTTCCGGCTGGAGGCGATGAAACCCTTCAACGGCGATTTTACGTCAAACCGTCAAACCCTCAAACCCTCCAACCACCAAACCCTGCTTCAGCACTTCAAAGGTTGGGTCGTCAAAACCCCCGCGCCCGCCTTCGACCCTTCGGAGCCGACGATGATGGACTTCCGCATCGACCAGCACGACGAATGCCGGTTTATGTACGTGCTGCCGTTTTCCGAAACCGAGGCGCTGGTCGAGTTCACGCTTTTCACGCCCGCCCTGCTCCCGCCCGAAACCTACGACGCGGAATTGAAGGCGTACCTCCGCGATTTTTTGAAGGTCAACAATTTTCAAATTTTGGAGGAAGAATTCGGCATTATCCCGATGAGCGACGAGCCGACCACCGAACGCCCCGGCCCCCGCGTGGTGCGCATCGGCACGGCGGGCGGCAGCACCCGGCCCTCGACGGGCTACACCTTCGCCCGCACCCAGCGGCGCCTGCAAACCCTGGCTGACAACCTGGCCCGGCACGGGCAACCCTTCGCGCCCGGCACGACCCGGCAACCCATTCCGGCCCGGTACCGGTTTTTCGACGCCATCTTTCTGAACGTTTTCCTGAAAAAGCGCCACCCGCCCGCCGCCGTGTTCACCCAACTCTACCAGCGCAACCGCCCCGCCGACGTGTTTCGGTTTTTGGACGAAGAGGCCACCCTGGCCGAAGACCTGCGCGTGATCTGGGCCGCGCCCAAAGTACCGTTTACCCGCGCCGCGATCGACGTGCTGCTGCGAAAAATCCTACGCTGATTGGCCCCGGCTTTCGATTGCCTGGAAATCGTCTTACTTTTGCCGAAAATCAGTCGGTCGTAGGGGCGGTGCCGGGCGGCGTTCCGCTTGCCTCCGCCCTCAGCGGTCAACCTCTGAGACGGTAGGGCGGAGGCAAGCGGAACGCCGCCCGGCACCGCCCCTACGACGACTAACGACTGACGACTTCCCACTAACGACTATCCTCTTCATGCCCTACCTGTTCACGTCCGAGTCCGTTTCTGAAGGTCACCCTGACAAAATTGCCGACCAGATTTCCGACGCGTTGATCGATCATTTCCTGGCCTTTGACCCCAGCTCGAAAGTCGCCTGCGAGACCCTCGTGACCACCGGACAGGTGATTCTGGCCGGCGAAGTGAAATCGAAAACCTACCTCGACGTGCAGAGCATTGCCCGCGAGGTGATTCGTAAAATCGGCTACACCAAGTCGGAATACATGTTCGAGGCCAATTCCTGCGGGATTCTCTCGGCCATTCACGAACAGTCGGGCGACATCAACCAGGGCGTCGAGCGTCAGAATCCCGAAGAGCAGGGCGCGGGCGACCAGGGGATGATGTTCGGCTACGCCACCCGCGAAACCGACAACTACATGCCGCTAGCGCTCGATTTGGCCCATAAAATTTTGCAGGAACTCGCCGCCGTTCGCCGCGAGGCCGACGTGCTCAAGTACCTCCGCCCCGACGCCAAAAGCCAGGTAACCATCGAATACGACGACACCAACCGGCCCACCCGAATCGACACCATCGTGGTTTCGACCCAGCACGACGACTTTGCCGACGACTACGAGATGCTGACGACCATCAAGCAGGACATCGTCAACTACGTCATCCCCCGCGTGAAGGCGAAACTGAAGCCGGAACTGCACCCGCTGTTCGACGGTGAAATCACTTATCACATCAACCCCACGGGCAAATTCGTGATCGGCGGGCCGCACGGCGACACGGGCCTGACGGGCCGTAAAATCATCGTGGACACCTACGGCGGCAAGGGCGCGCACGGCGGCGGCGCTTTTTCGGGCAAAGACCCCTCGAAAGTGGATCGCTCGGCGGCTTACGCCACGCGGCACATTGCCAAAAACCTGGTGGCGGCGGGTCTCTGCGACGAGGTGCTCGTGCAGGTTTCCTACGCCATCGGGGTGGCCGAGCCTTGCGGCCTGTACGTCAATACCTACGGCACGGCAAAGGTGGATTTGAGCGACGGGGAAATTGCTTTGAAAGTCGGTGAGGTGTTCGACATGAGGCCGTATTTTATCGAGCAACGCCTGAAACTCCGCAACCCGATTTATGCCGAAACCGCTGCCTACGGCCACATGGGCCGCGACAATGCGGTGGTCAAGAAAACCTTCCGCTCGCCCGACGGGCAGGTCGTGGAAACCGAGGTGGAGTTGTTTACCTGGGAAAAACTCGATTTCGTCGAGCCGGTGAAGGCGGCGTTTGGATTATAATCCTGGCAATCAGCCTGACGAATCAAAATCTCCCCGGCACCCCCGCCGGGGAGATTTTTTGTTTTAATAACGCTTCGTAGTTTACCGGCTCCTATCCGTTTTTATCATCCGTTCATGCCCGATTCCCCCGCGATTCAACGCCTCGAAGCCGAACTCGAACGCCTCGCTGCCCAGTTGGCCGCCCAACAACACACCATGTTGACCCTGCGCGGCGAATTAGCCCGGCTGCGAGTCGATCCGGGTGGTGAAACCGAGCCGGTGGTTGTTCCAGTCCTGCCCAAACCCGCGCCAGTGCTACCCACACCGCCCGCCGTGCCGGTAAAGCCGGTTTCCGTGGCGACCCCGTTCCCGAAAAAAGATACCGAAGCCTTCATCGGCGGCAACGTGCTGAGCAAAATCGGCATCGCTGCGCTGGTCATCGGCCTGGCGATTTTCGTAAAATTCGCCTTCGACAACGACTTGATTGGCCCCTGGGGACGCATCGCCCTGGGCTGGGGGGCCGGGGCGGGACTGGTGGGGCTGGCCGCGTGGCTCCGGAAAACCTACCCGGCGTACAGCACCGTGCTGCTCAGCGGCGGACTGGCTACGGCCTACTTCAGCACCTACACCGCGTTTCAGTTCTACCACCTGCTGCCGCTGCCGATCACGTTTGGGCTGATGGTGGCGCTCACCGGGGCGACCGTCTGGCAGGCGACCCGCTACAACGTTGAATGGATCGCACTCTTCGGGTTGGTGGGAGCCTACGCGGTACCCTTGCTTTTGGGCGGTAACGGGGCCGCCTGGGGCTTGTTTTCGTACCTGAGCGTGATCAACGCCGGGGTGCTGTACCTGAGTTTTCGCCGCGACTGGCATTGGCTCAACGGCGCGGCCTTCGTGGTGACCTGGGTGATTTTTCTGGTTTTCTACTTCACCGGCCTCAACCGGACCGGCTACCGGGCCACCGTGTTGGGGTTTGGGGCGCTGATTTTTGGGATGATGTACGCCAACCTGCTGGCCCGGCCCTTCCTCCGCCAAACCGACGGGCGATCCGTGGTGGCGCTGGCCCTAGTGCTCAATGCCCTGGTGTTTTACGGGCCGGGGGCCGACGTGCTGCCCGCCGCGTTTCTATCGCCGTACCGCAGCGGGTTTACGTTGGGTAACGCGCTGATTCACGCGGTGGTCGCTTTCACGTTGCACCGACGTGGGTTGGGCAACACGCTGGTATTTTCCGTGGCGCAGGGCCTGGCGCTGGTGTTTCTGATTGGGTTCGTGCCCGTTCAGTTCGACGGCGCCTGGATTCCGAGCCTTTGGGCGCTGGGTGCGGCGGTGCTGTACTGGCTTGGACGAAGCCGGAATCAGGGCCTGCTCACGACCTTCGGCACCGGATTGGCCGGACTATCGGCGCTGGCCCTGACGGTGACCTGGAAAGGTGTCCTACCAACAGTCCCCGCGTTTTTGAATGACGCCCTTCTGGCGGGTCTGGTCGTGCTGGCGGCGTTGGGGGGGATGGTGTACGCGGCCTTCGTGCGCTTCCCGGTGGCTTCGGGCTTTGCCCATACGTCGGGCCACCTGCTGGCGAGTTTGCTTCTGGTGCTGGGTTATCCGGTGCTCGACCACGAACTGACCCGCTTTTTCGCCTCCCAACCCCCCACCGAACGATGGAATGCGCTCCGCCTGACGGTTTCCGGGGTGTTTCCCAGCTTGTACATCGCAGGACTGGCCTGGGTGGTTGCCCGGCGTGGGGTCCGGGGCTGGCGAATCGCGGCGGTGGTGCTGGGAAGCGGGTTTTTGCTGATGAGCACCGCCCTCAACCTACCGGAAGAGTTGAGGAATTCTTTTCTGAAAAATCCAATGCTGAACGGGGATTTGCTGCCCTTGCGTTTTGCTGGATACGCAGTTATGGCCGGAGTGGGCTGGTCCATTCATCGCCTGCTGCCCTCGGTGACCGATCCGAAAAACGACCTGCGTTCGGTCTTCACGCTGGCATTTCACGGATTGGTGCTGTGGGCACTCAGTCAGGAAATGCTGACCTGGTTTTTGTGGGCCGACCCCGCTCAGGCGGAGCGGCAACTCTCCCGCGCTGTACACGTGGGCTGGAGCGTGGCCTGGGGGGTGTACTCGCTGGGCCTGATCGGGTGGGGATTCCGCCGCGAGGCGAAAAGCCTGCGGCTGACGGGCATTGGGCTGTTCGGGGTGGTGCTGGGCAAGCTGCTGCTTTTCGATCTGCGGGGTCTTTCGGCGGGTGGCAAAATCGTGGTGTTTCTCAGCGTGGGCGTGTTGCTGCTGCTGACGTCGTTTTTGTATCAGAAATTTCGGAAGGAAGCGTAGTCAAACCGGCTGTTGGCAAGACTAATTTTTCAGTCAACCCGACTTTTCGGCGGATGGGTAGGACTTGCGCACTGAATCCTCAATTTCCCGCAGATAGCGCAGATTTACGCAGACCGCCTTTTAAAATTCTGCGTAAATCTGCGCTATCTGCGGGAAATTGATTCGTAAACCCATGATACAGAGGCGACCTGCCTAAGTCCTGGAGGGAAGCACCCCGCGCCTGACCTAAATCGAGTTCGGATGAGCGGGGTTGAGGAAGGGTTTGAAAAGCCATAAAAAAGAGGCGGCTTTTCGGATGAAAAACCGCCTCCGTTTTGTCGAATCAACACTTACTCCGCTTCAATCAACCCAAGTTGTTCCAAAGCCCCTTCCGGCTCGGCGGACTTGGTATCGCGGTTTTTATCCTTAAAACGTTTCAACTGCGCCTTCAGCGCCTCCAGGGCTAAGTCGGTGGCTTCTTCAAAACTGCGGCCTTCTTCCTTCACAAACAGGTAGCCGCCGGGCACGTTGATTTTCACGTCCAGTTGTTTCGTCAGCACTTTACTGCTTTCGCCCTTGCTCAACCTCAAGAATACCTCGCCGCTCGTAATCCGGTCGTAAAACTGGTCGAGCTTGTTGAGTTTGCTCTGAATAAACGCCAGCAACTTCGGGTCGGCGCTAAAATGGATCGAATGCACTTGCAGTTTCATACGCACGAACAATTAAAAGTGGAACAAACTGTACCGTCGCCCGCCGATACTAAACCCTGCACACCCGAAGGGGAGCAGGGTGGCCCGCGTAGGGTCTGGTGTCGGTCGACATGATGAACCTATCAAGGATCATGCACAAAGTCAAGGCAAGCAACCAATAAATTTTCCCGTTGACCTGATTCAACTTTTTGGCCTTATTCGGCGTTTCTCTCACGCCATGCAAATCCGCTTTTTCAGTCTGTTTTTTCTTCTGATCCTCAACGCGTTAGCTGCCAAAGGACAGGTACTTTCGCTGCCTGCCCGTTCGGCCTACGCCCCCACGCGCTTCTACGTCACCGGCGTGGCCGACGACCGCGCCGAAAAAGGGGGCATCGGTACCCGCTTTGAGGAAAGCACACCCAGGCCCGTTGCTGTGCCACTGACACTGGCCGGGGATACCGAATCCGCCCTGGCGCGTTTTCTGAAAACCGCCGTCCGGCCCGATACCAGCCGCTGGGCGGTGGTGGTTCGGGTAAAAACCCTACGTTTTTCGGAAAAACTAGGCAGTCCCAGCCAAGCCGAAGGCACGTTGTCCGTTAAACTGGCCTTCGAGGTGCTGCGCAACGGCGTTCGCAGCCCCCTGACTGAGTACGAAGGCGGGGGGCGTTTCAGCCGCCCGCTGCGTTCGGCGGCGTTGAAACCCACCGACTTGCAGGAAACCCTGCTCCGCCAAACCCTCGAAAGCAGCCTGCGCTACCTCGACCAATGGCTCGTCCTGAACGGCCCCACGCGGGAAGCCCTGGCCCGGAGCGTGCGGATTCGGTTCCGGCCCGGTTTCACCGGCCCGACCGAATGCGGCGACACGGTGCATTACGACGTACGCCGCCCCCTGCGCTGGGATGATTTCAAGGCGGCCCCGCGTTCGGGGAAAAACTACGGGGCCGCCGTGTTCAGTAGTTTTGGCTACGAGGCCACGGCCCGCACGGTGGCGGGCGTAGTGGAGGTGAGCATGGCCGTAAAGGTATATCAACTGAAAGACCAGTCCTGGGCCTGGCCCGCCGCCAAAAACGACTACGCCCTGCGGCACGAGCAACTGCACTTCGACATCACCCGGCTGGTGGCCGAGCGATTCAAACAGAAAATAGGGGCCGAAGCCCTGGAACCCGACGAATACGACGCCCGGATTCAGTTTATTTTTCTGGACTCGTTCCGCGAAATGAACAAACTTCAGGAGGAGTACGACGACGAGACCGCCCACAGCATCAACCGCGCCGCCCAGGCCCGCTGGGATGCCAAAATTACGGCGGCGCTAAACCCGCTGCTGACACAAAATCACTGAAGAATTGGCCCAGGCGTTAGGAAAACCCATTTATTGCTGCGTTATTTGGGGGTCTATTCGGTTAGGTACGTATGTTAGACTTCCTCGGGCACGACGGTTCATCGGCTACGGCAGGATTCGGTTCGACGTCACCTTTCGTAGTAGCGCAGTTTTTTTCACAATCAGCACAACGATGAACATTTACGTTGCAAAAATCCCCTTCCGCGCAACGGAAGACGAAATCCGCGCTCTCTTCGAGCAGTACGGTGAAGTAAGTAACTCCCAAATCATCATGGATCGCGAAACCGGCCGTAGCCGTGGCTTCGGATTCGTGGAGATGGTCAACGACGACGAGGCCAACCAGGCCATCGCTCAACTCAACGATTACGAATTCAAAGGCATGCGCCTGGTCGTAAACGAAGCCCGCGCCCGCGAAGAACGCCCCCGTGGCGAATTCTCGGATCGCCCGCGTCGTAACGACAGCGGTGGTGGCTACGGCGGCGGCAATCGCGGCGGCGGTGGTGGCGGCTACGGCGGCGGTGGTTACGGTGGTGGCGGCGGCGGTGGTCGCCGGTACTAAGCCGACCCGATTCTTCGAGTTCCCGTAAGGAATTTATCCCCGCAAGCGTTTCAAATGCTTGCGGGGTTTTTCGGTTTAGGGCGGATTGAAATCAATCCCGCAGAAGACAGGTCGCTCTTTGTCGACTTATAAAAAAAGCGATGTCATCCTGGAAGGACCTTGTTGGACTGCCGGTTAGTTGGTCGGAGACCTAGCGTTAGTTAACAACCAAGTGTCCGGCAGTCCAACGAGGTTCTTCCAGGATGACATAGCCTTTTTGAGTCAAAGAACCAATATCCGTAGAAACCCGGAGCAATAGTCAAACCTCGTCACTCTCCACCGCCACGGGCCGGGGCAGGTCCCACTCCACGCGGAGCACCTTCGCCTTGACGCCGTTGGCGGCGAAAAACTGCAACCAGTACAGTTGCTGCGACGATAAATTGTCGGTCGGCGATTTTACTTCCACGAACGTGTAGTCGGTAGCGGTCCAGGCGAAGAGGTCGGGGAAACCCCGGCGGTGTTCGCGCAGGTTGCGCATCATGTCGAGCATCACTTTCCGCAGGGCTTCCGTGGGAATCCGCTCCGTGGCCGTCAGCACCATCGTCAGCACCTCCGGGAACCAATCGACGAGCGGGTTGACGGTGCCCCATTTTTCTTCAAACGTGCGTTGCAACTGCGCCCGCAGGGCTTGTGGCTGTTCGAGCAAATCGAGGCGGTCGAGCAGGGCCTCGCGGCGTTTTTCGAAAAAACGGGGCTGGTACAAATCCGAGGGCGAACGTTGGAGGGGATGGTGCATTGCCGCTGCACCCGTATCGAAAATCACGTCCCAGAACAGCAGCCCGAACAGACCCCGCCAGAGGTAGTTTTCCGAAAACACCACCTCCCAACCCTCCCGCGCCAGCGCCTCGGCCACGCCCTGCTCCACCTGGTAGCGAAACTCCGGCGCAATCACCAGACTCTCCGACTGGTGCAGGTACGCGGTCACGCTGCGTTTGGCGCGGCGCTTTTGTAGTTTTTCGGTTTGGCCGTTGATGTAGTCGATGGCGAAAAATTGTTCGTCGGCGTTTTGCGGGGCCTGTAAAATCTGGTCGCAGAGGGCGATGGCTTCTTCGCTGCTTTTGAGTTTGGTCAACAGCCGCACCTGCCGCTCCCGCGAGGGCGGCTGCACGGTGAGCCGGTAGGCGTTGAGGGCTTCCTCCGGCACTTTTTTCCGCTCCAAAAATCCCGCTACGCTGAGCACCAACCGCTCGTAGCTCACCTGCGCAATTTCTTCTAAATCACCCTTGCGGGCGTTCCAATCCATGAACCAGAAATAAATTTCGAGCGGGTCGGTCTCGGCTTCGCGCATGAGTTGGTAGTCCTCGCGGGCGATGCTCACGGCCAGCTTGTCGTCCACTTCCTTGCGGGTGTTGAAGCGGGCCACGAGCTGGCTTTCGTCCACCGGTTCGTAGCGGAGCAGGCCCAGGTCGCGCACCACGAAGTCGGTCATGTCGTTGGCGCGGTTGCCGAAAAACAGGTACTTCAGCAGCATCACCACGGGTTCGTAGCACACCTTCACCACGGGTTCGCTGGCATCGATGGCCTCAATGAGTTCGGCGAAATCGGCGGTTTCCAACAAAAAATCCACGACTTCTTCTTTTTTTAAGCTGCCTTTGCCGCGCACGTCGAGGTTCAGGAACTTGGCAAATTCAAGGAGTTCGGGTTTCGTAAACACGTTGAGCAATTCGCCCGCCCGGTCGATGTGTTGCACGCCAATGCGCTCGGCGAAGCCACACTCCTGGAGTTGGAGCAGGCCCGCCGCCCAGTGTTCGATTTCGGGGTAATTCAAGCGCCGCACCCGGAAAAACGCCCCCCGCCGGTTGCTGAAGCGCACGAACAAACTCTGCGCGTTCTCCCCCAACGCGTCGAAGGCGTCGAGAAACGCGTACTCGGTTTCGTTGAGGATGTGGGCGTATTTGTCGCGCACGAACCCCAGCAGGTAGCGGAAGTAGTCGAGGTAGTACTTGGGGGGCAGTTCGATGGGTGCGGGCATTTTCAAAGATACAACGGAGGGCGATACGTGGGTAGGCGAATGAAGGTGAGAAAACGAATCAGGAAAACGGGCGGGGTAACGTAAAACCTCGTAGTTTCAATTTCTGGTCAGTTATTCCCGATTCGCTACCCGGTACAAATTGCCACTTGTGCAACGCAGCAAAAGCCCGTAGCTTTCCGAAGAAAAAAAATCCCCTGCCCTTCAATGACTTACCCCCAAATCCTGTGCCGCCTTACCGCAAGCGGTGCGCTCAGCCCCGCCGAGGCCGAACCCCTGGCGGCTTACGAACGGCAGCGTCCGTTTTCGCTCCACGTCGAACTGCGCCTGGCGCTGTACCTCGGTGTCACGGCCCTCAGCGGCGGACTGGGCGTGCTGATTTACCAAAACCTCGACACCATCGGCCACCAAGCGGTCATCGCGATTATCGCTACGTTGATGCTCGGCTGTTTTGCTTACGTCTGGCAACAGCGAAAGCCCTACGCCAACGGGCTGGTCAGGAGCGATTCGCCGCTGCCCGATTACCTACTGCTGCTCGGTTGTCTGCTTTTTCTGACTTTGGAAGGCTACCTGCAATTCGCCTATACCTTTTTCGGCACCCGCTACGGGCTGGTCACGTTCCTGCCCGCCGTGGTTTTTCTACCCCTGGCCTACCGCTTCGACCACCGGGGCGTGCTCACAATGGCCCTCACCGCGCTGGCGTCCTGGGTGGGCCTGACCGTGGCCCCGCTCGACGTGTTTCAGAATGACTTTACTCAATCGCCCGTCGTCAACACGGCGTTAGTGTTCGGCGTGGCGGTCATCGGCGCGGCGCTCCTGCTCGAACGGCGCGGCATCAAGCCGCACTTTACGCCCACGGCCCTTACGCTGGCGGGCAACCTGGCGGGCGCGGCGGCGCTGACGGGCTGGTTTGGCGAAGGTTCGCTGCGGTTTTTTTACCTGCTGGCCCTGGCGGGCCTGTGCGCGGGCGGGTTGCTCTACGCCCGGCGGACACACTCGTTTTTCTTTCTGCTGTTGGCGGCGCTTTACGGCTACGTGGGACTGACCCTGTTCTTTTTCCGAATCCTGCCGGAGGAGGTCATGATTGGCTTCGGGTTTTACTACTTCGTGCTGTCCTGCGGGGTGATTGTCTGGTTTCTG
The DNA here is from genome assembly GCA_964244295.1 of uncultured Cytophagales bacterium. Classification (GTDB taxonomy): domain Bacteria; phylum Bacteroidota; class Bacteroidia; order Cytophagales; family Spirosomataceae; genus JAJAZB01. Next base: position 4,300 of record CAXTIG010000036.1, on the reverse strand, counting down.
TTTGGGTACAAGAAAATTTTAGGAATTCGGAATGCGCCGTAAAACCAATTACCTGCCTGGCAGTACCCCCACCCCCTAAAGGGGACTTTTCGAAGCTGAAAATTCCAGGTAGGTAGCCCCCTTTAGGGGGTAGGGGGTATTTGCCAGGCAGGAGTTTCAACTCATCCAAAACCATGAAAAAAGCCTACCACGAAGCCTGGGTGCTGGCCTTGCACCTCCAGCGGCAAGCAAAAAATTGGCACCGCAAAGGCCTGCTCGACACCGATCAACTTGACCGGATCAAAGCGACCTTTCCCGAAAATTTCTACAAGGCCAACGTCTGGATTAAGGTTGCGCTGTTTCTCTTTACGTTCTTGCTCAATGGCTGCGCCAGCACCCTGACGGGAGCCATGTTCCTCGGGGTTGTTGGGGAGTTGAGCGACTCCATCGTCGGGATGGGCGTGCTGGGCCTGCTCTACGGCGGGGGTTTTTTCGTCGTCCTCGATTTTCTCATCCGCGACCGCCGCCTTTACCATTCGGGCATCGACAACGCGTTGCTGTATTCCGCCGTGGCCTCGGTGAACGGGGGGCTTTGTCTGCTCTTCAGCGAAGTTTTTAAAGAAACCTTGTGGGTGTACGGACTGATTTGCCTGCCCACGCTGGCCTGGGCCACGTGGCGCTACGCCAGTCGCTTCCTCACGGCGGTGCTGGTGGCCGACTGGCTCTCCACTGTCGTGGCGCTGGCCCTGACGGGAGCCTGGGGCGTGGTGCTGTTGCCGTTTATTCTGATGGCGGCGGCAACTCCCGTGTACGTTTTCGTGAAAACCGTCCAGCGTCGTGAATCGGCCTTTTACTGGGAATCCTGCTTAGTCCTGGCGGAAATTATCGCACTGGTCGTGTTTTACGCGGCGGGCAATTACTTCGTCATGCGCGAAGGCAACGCGGCCCTCCACAGCTTGCCCCAGTCCATTCAAATCGCCTTCGCGCCCTTGTTTTACGCCTTCACGCTCGGCATTCCGGCGGTGTACCTCGCGGTTGGATTCCGCCAAAAAGCCCGGCTCCTGCTCAACGTGGGGCTGCTGGCGGCGGGGGCTTCGGTGCTGACCTTCCAGCACTACGTCCAGCCGGTTTCCTGGGCGCAATTCGCCGTCCTGAGCGGGGCCTTGCTGCTGGGTATAGCGGCCTGGCTGATGCGCTACCTGCGCGAACCCAAAGGCGGCTTCAGCGCCGAATCCGACGAGCGGGCTTACCCCAGCCAGGCCGAAGCCCTCAGCGTGACTGAGCAACCCCAGGTCCAGGTCGAACCCCCCGCCCCACTCTTCGGCGGCGGCAGCTTCGGCGGCGCGGGCGCAGGAACAGAGTATTGAGAGGATAGAGTAGAGAGTAGAGAGGATAGAGTAGAGAGAAAAGACAGACGATCCGCCGCTGCTTTTCTCTCTACTCTATCCTCTCTACTCTCTACTCTAACTCTTACCTTTGCCCCCGCCAAACCACATCTTACTTCTTTTTCTTCCCGAATGAAAACCCTTGACCAGTACAATTTTGCGGGCAAAAAGGCCCTCGTGCGCGTGGATTTCAACGTGCCGCTCAACGAGCGCTACGAAATTACCGACGATACGCGCATCAAAGCCACCGTGCCGACGGTTCAGAAAATTCTCAACGACGGCGGCGCGGCCATCCTGATGTCGCACCTGGGGCGGCCCAAAGGCGGGCCGGAGGAGAAGTTTTCGTTGAAACACCTGGTCAACCCGCTCGGCGTGATTTTCGGGCGGGCGGTGAAATTTGCCGACGATTGCATCGGGGAACAGGCCGTCGAACTGGCCGCCAGCCTGCAACCGGGCGAAATTCTGCTGCTCGAAAACCTGCGTTTTTACAAGCAAGAAGAAAAAGGCGACGAAGCATTTGCCAAAAAACTCGCCCGCCTCGGCGAGGTCTGGGTCAACGATGCCTTCGGCACCGCTCACCGCCCGCACGCCTCCACCACCATCGTGGGGAAATTTATTGGCGACAAAGTCTGCGGTTACGTGATGCAGGCCGAGTTGGAAAACGCCCAGCGCGTGCTCGACCACGCCGAGCGGCCTTTCACGGCCATAATGGGCGGGGCCAAAATTTCGGATAAAATCCTGATTATTGAGAAGTTACTCGACAAGGTGGATAACCTGATTATCGGCGGCGGCATGACCTACACGTTTACCAAAGCCAAAGGCGGCCGCATCGGCAAGTCGCTGCTCGAAGCCGATAAGCAGGAACTGGCGCTGGAATTGATTGAAAAAGCGAAGGCGAACGGCGTGAACATCGTGATGCCGGTGGACACGGTTATCGCCGACCGATTCGCCCCCGACGCCGAGCGCCAAACCGTCCCCTACGACCGGATTCCCGACGACTGGCAGGGCCTCGACATCGGCCCCGAAACGGTGAAGAAGTTCGTGGAGGTCATCGAAACCTCGAAAACCATCCTCTGGAACGGCCCGATGGGCGTGTTCGAGTTTCCGGCCTTCGCCGTGGGCACCAACGCCATCGCCGAAGCGGTAGTAAAGGCCACTGAGCAAAACGGCGCTTTCTCGCTCATCGGCGGCGGTGACTCGGCCTCGGCCATCAACAACGCGGGCTACGGCGAGCGCGTGAGCTACGTCAGCACCGGCGGCGGCGCGCTGCTGGAGTACATGGAAGGGAAAGTGCTGCCGGGCGTGGCGGCGCTGGAAGAATAAACAAGTACGTACGCAGGCGTGGGGTCACGTTGAGCGGAGTCGAAACGCTACGGCACACCCGCTGTAGCGTTTCGACTCCGCTCAGCGTGACTTTGTAGTTTCCGGCGCTTTTTGTAGTTTCACGCTCGACAAGCAGCGGCGGGGGGAAGGCAACTGACCTAATTTCAAACTCATCGACCTCACGCACGATGCCCGCTCGTTTCGCACCGTGACCGAGGGCGTTTTGTGGGATGAGGTGCTGGGGGTGGAAGTGGAATTGGGGGTGGTGTTTCGGTGAAAAAATTAGCATCAGTTCAAAAAAGCCCGCGAAGCGTGATGGATGTAAAATTATTCATTGAGATTCTCAATGCTCAACGGCCTAAGCCAGAAGAACTTATAAATTTTTATAATAGATTTGGTGATTGTTTATCTTATTCAGAAGCTACCAAAGAAATAAACGAACGAGAAATAATTTACAAGTCGAGTAGAATTTGGGCCAATCCAATCGCTGAATTACTTCAAAATACAACTATTGTGGGGAAAACGATTGCGTTCGTTACGTTTGAAGAATTAACTTTTATCAACGATGACTGCATCCGATTTGCACATTTCCTCGAATTAGACCCACTTTACTACTTCCCGTTTTCAGAGCAAATATGGATTCAGAAACCAGGAGTTTATTATTATGACGATCCAAGTTGTATCGTTAAAGGGTTCCCTAATCTAACTTCTTTCTTCAATTCATTGACTTTTATGGATGATCTATTGAATTCAAGTAAATATAAAAATCAGGCTGTGCTCAACAGTAAATTTGAGGAACTTAAAGAGATTAATATTTTTAGTGAAGACTGCTACGAATTTCAAGACTATTTTTTTGAAAATATCAAAAATTTTCAATAGAAGTATAGATTCAATCCTGCTACTTTAACTCAATTTGCACCGCATTAAATTAAAAAAAATGACATGGAACTCACCGTCAATCTCCAATTTGAACAAGTGCTAAACCTGGTAAGACAACTTCCCAAAGCGGAATTACAGCGTTTGGTAAAGACGCTTCAAAGCCAATTGAGCGAGATGCCAGAGCCAAAGCCGCTGACGGATTGGCAAAAACTCATTCAACAAGCGCCTACCTGGGGTGAGTCCGAACTTCAAGCGGTAGAAGAAGCCAGGCAACACTTCAACCGTCTGAACGAAGTATGATTTTGCTCGATACGTCAGTTTTGATCGATTTGTTCCGCAAACAGGACAAATCCAAATCACTGTTTCACCGACTGTCGGCAAGTGAAAACGAGTTTGCCGTTTCGAGCATTACGTTTTATGAGATAGAAATTGGCAGTAATGCTTCGCAAGCCGGTTTTTGGCAAAATTTCTGGCAAAATCTGGTAATCGTTCCGTTCGACCGGAGTTGCGCCGAGCAGGCCGTTCAAATTTATCTGACCTTAAAAAGTCAGAATCAATTGATTCCGCTGGCGGATCTGGCAATAGCCGCCACGGCAATGGCGCATCAACTGCCAGTGGCATCGCTCAACACCAAGCATTTTCAACGAATCAGTGGACTTTCTGTGATTAGCTGAAATTCCTTTTTTGGTAACTGTTTAGGTACGCAATTTGATCATCCTTTCGTATGGTAAAGA
>CAXTIG010000035.1:0-76996 GCA_964244295.1 uncultured Cytophagales bacterium | reverse complement strand
TGTAGCGATAGAAAGCCGCTAAAATACACGAAAATATCTGCTCACCCCCTTAAGATCTCCATCGAGTTGAGTCCGGCAGAAAACACCAGCCTCTTCCCCAAACTGTCTAACCGTACCATCCTTCCCACCCGAAAGCCATAGCTGTTCAGTTCGTACTTCAGATACTCCTCCGACAACAAAAACTGTACTTTCCGCCGGTCTACCGCGTCCCGAAAACGGGCCGCCATTGCTTCCGGTGAAAAGGTCCACCCGGTTGAAGTTTCCACCGTCAGGCTACCCGCGAAAACACCGCCGGTCAGCATTTTGTCGGGACGGGTTGAAAATCCGACACCGAGCATCGGATCGATGGTGAGCCGCTGGATGTGCAGCTGGGCCTGGGAAAAGAAAGGAAAAAGCGAGAGAACGAGAAGGAAGCGTGTTTTCATGTTGAAAGAGAAGATTGAAGCCGCCCGTCGAAGTACGGGCATCGGACACCGCAGGTTTCAATACCGACTCCTCCGGGTGGTATAAAATCCCACACTCGGCCCCACGCTCAGGGTTGGAAACGAATGGTAGGAATTGATGTTCCAGCGGCCAGTAACGAGCACGTCGAGCGTGACCCGACGGACCCGGCGGGGCAGCACCGGGATGCGGAAAGCCACCTGCACCGGCACGTTGATCAGGGCCCTGAGGGTGTAATCGTACTCCGTTCCGAAATACCCCGAACCAGTCCGGTGGGGTTTACTCACCAGCATCAGATCTGCCCCGGTGCTGACGACAACGTGAAAGCCAAGGCTGTCGTCGAGCAACACTTTCCCGAATTGAACCCCGAAACTCCCAACGCGTTGGCGAACGTAAGTCGGTATAAAAAACCCGGATTTCTCTCGGTAGTACGCATCGCGAAAAGCCAGGTAATTGGCCTCCGGCATGATTACCCACCTTCCCGATGTGATGAACGAACCACTCAGGGACAAATACAAAGGCGACCCGATCACATCGGGGTTGAGCGAGGCAAACCCCAGGCCCAGATTTGGGTCGAAGGTAATTCGTTCGAGTTTACGCTGGGCGTGGCTAAAGATCGGGAAAAGGAGGAGGGCCAGCAGGCGGATTGGTTTCATGGGAGAGGGGAAAAAGGGCACTCATCGGTCGTGGTAGGCGGAAATAGATCGGGCAATTTCCTCCTGTTTTTCCGGCGAAAAATCATCCCGGTAAATCTGCCGGAAGGTTTCGGCGCGGATTTGGCCCTCGGTCCAGTCGGGGTGCTGGCGGCGGAGGCGGTCGCGCACGATTTGCTGGCCGAGGTCGGCCATTTGAAATGCCTGCTGCAATCGCACTTCCAGCGGTTTTTGCCGAAGAATTTCCCACTGCAACAAACGCACTTCGAGCGGCGTATCCTCCTCGCGTGGTCTCATAACAAATTGAACGTTTTCAGCCGCAGGTTCTCCACCCACGCCGTGAGGTAGGCCCGATCCAGGCCAGGATTTTTTTCGATCAAATTTTCGATGTCCAGTGCCTGTTGGTCACTAAAAATGCGCTGAATCCAGATCAGTTTCGATAAAATCAAATCTTCCAAAGAAACCATCCAGCAATTCACGCCCCACACCTCAGCCCGTTGGCGACGTTCGAATTCAAGCTGCCGGTACTCCGTGTTTTTCCGAATGATAAAATCAACTTTCTGACCGGACGTGTGGTCAATCACGTTGAACATGCCACCCCGGCGAATTTCCTCCTCCACGCTGGGCCGGTGAAAATAGTACGGCCCGGCAAACATTTCGGCCAACTCACCGACCTGCCTCTCAGCTAATTCAATGACCACGTCCATATCGTTGGTGTAACGTGGATTAGCGTAGGCACTCATGGCTACGCTCCCCGAAACCATGTAAGCGATACCCCGTTTTTCGAGTTCTGAGCAGACATACGCAAAAAGTTTATCCATGTTTTTTCTCCCGGTTACAGCGGAATATTCCCATGCTTCTTCCTCGGCAGCGTCGCCACTTTGTTTTCGAGCATCCCAAACGCACGAATCAATTTTCGCCGGGTGTCTTCGGGTTTAATCACTTCATCGACGTAACCCCGGAAGGCGGCGCGGTAGGGGTTGGCGAACTTGTCGGTGTACTCGGCTACTTTTTCCTGGAGTTTGGCCGTTGGGTCTTCGGCTTCGGCGATTTCGCGCTTGAAAATAATTTCCGAGGCCCCCTTCGCCCCCATCACCGCGATTTCGGCGGAGGGCCAGGCGTAGTTCAGATCGGCGCCGATGTGCTTGGAGTTCATCACATCGTAGGCCCCGCCGTAGGCTTTGCGGGTGATGACCGTCACGCGGGGCACGGTGGCCTCGCAGAAGGCGTAGAGCAGTTTGGCCCCGTTGGTGATGATGCCGTTCCACTCCTGATCGGTGCCGGGCAGGAAACCGGGGACGTCTTCGAACACCAAAATCGGGATGTTGAAACAGTCGCAAAACCGCACGAACCGGGCGGCTTTGGTGCTGGCGTGGATGTCGAGCACGCCCGCCAGCACGGCGGGCTGGTTGGCGACGATACCGAGGCTCCGCCCCCCCAGCCGGGCGAAACCGACGACGATGTTTTCCGCAAAATTTCGATGAATCTCAAAAAAAGACCCTGCGTCGATCGTGCCCTCAATGGCCTCGCGGATGTCGTAGGGCTGATTGGGGTTGGCCGGAATGAGGTCGTTGAGGGCGGGGCGGCGCTCGTCGCCGGGGGTGTAGGGCAGACGGGGCGGCTCGTCTTCGCAGTTTTGGGGCAGGTAGCTGAGGAGGGTTTTCAAATCCTGGATACAGGCCACCTCGTTGGCCGAGGCCACGTGGGCCACGCCGCTTTTGCTGCTGTGGGTGCTGGCCCCGCCGAGTTCTTCGGCGGTCACTTCCTCGTGGGTCACGGTTTTCACCACGTTGGGGCCGGTTACGAACATGTAGCTCGAATTTTCGACCATCAGAATAAAATCGGTGATGGCGGGCGAGTACACCGCCCCGCCCGCGCAAGGCCCCATGATGGCCGAAAGCTGCGGAATCACGCCGGAGGCCAGCGTGTTGCGGTAAAAAATATCGGCGTAGCCCGCCAACGACACCACGCCCTCCTGGATACGCGCCCCGCCGGAGTCGTTGAGGCCGAGGACGGGCGCGCCGTTTTTCATCGCCAAATCCATGATTTTACAGATTTTTTCGGCGTGGGTTTCGCTGAGCGCACCGCCGAACACCGTGAAATCCTGCGCGTACACGTACACCAGCCGCCCGGCGATGGTGCCGTAGCCGGTCACGACGCCGTCGCCGAGGTAGTGTTCCTTGTCGAGGCCGAAGTCGCGGCTGCGGTGCATGACAAACTTGCCGATTTCTTCGAAGGAGTCTTCGTCGAGCAACAGGTGAATCCGTTCGCGGGCGGTGAGTTTGCCTTTTTTGTGCTGGGCTTCGATGCGGCGCGGGCCGCCGCCCTGCTCGGCTTCGGCATTTTTGCGGTCGAGTTCGGCGAATTGGGGGGGGAGGGTACTCACGGGGGAATTGGGAATTAGGAATTGGGAATTAAAAATTGGGGACGAGCCGCTGGCGAGTGCGGCCAAAGTTAACCGGCTTCCGGGAAATCGTTTACTTTTGCTCAGTAACCGGGTGTAGGACAAATTATCAGCCCCTGATTTTAATCAGGGGAAAGAAGGGCAACGAGAGGAGAACTGACAACCGTTTCAACGGTTTGCCATTCCGTAAACCGTTGAAACGGTTCCTCCCAATGAACCCGTCGGTGCCTTTTCCCACCACTCAAGTGGTGGGCTGATAAACTTCTCCTACACTTCAGCGACCTCAACCTTTCATTTCCATGAAGAATTGCCGCTACCTCTTCGTTTCCGTGCTTGTCTGGTCGACCGGTTTGGCCTTCCATCCCGTGCTGGCCCAGGATTCTATCCGGATCACCCCGGTGTATTCCCCGCGACTGGTGCTGAAGTGGGCACCGCTCTCCTTTTTCCTCGACCCCGACGCCACGCTCCAGGCGGCGCTGGAGTACCGCACGAGTCCCCGCTGGGCGGTTCAGGGCGAACTGGGCTACGGCTGGCGGGGGCTGGGCGTCGTTCCGAACGATCCTTCCTACGACGATAAACAAACCTGGCGGGTACGCGCCGAAATCAGGCACTACACGGGTCGGTTCAGGACGAATAAAAGAAAAGGAATTGCCCTGAAAAGTGATTTCCCGCTCGGAAATTACCTGGCCTTCGAGGCGCTGTACAAACAAGTCGACGTGCGCGAGCAATGGACGGAAGTAAACGCGGTTTCCCGTACTTCCTCGTTGCGTAAAACCACGCTGGGGGGCCGCTTCAAAGTGGGTCGTCAAATTGCGTTAACTGACCGGGCCCACCAGGGGCAGACGCGGTTGTTGGTGGATATTTTTACGGGAATCGGTTTCCGCTGGGCAACCCTGAGAAACGAAAAACTAACCGATCCGAAGTACCAGGGCCGGTGTGGTTGCGGATTTTATGACCGGTTTGAGGCGGATGGCCTTTTACCCGATGTCGTGCTGGGCCTGAAACTCGGTTTCGGGCTGTGACGCGTTTCCCGACAAAATTTACGTTTCACGACCGCGTCAGCCGCAGCTCCACCCGGCGGTTGAGCGAGCGGGTTTCTTCGCGGGAATTGGCGGCGGCGGGCCGCGTGGAACCGTAACCCCGCCCGGTGATCCGATTTTCGGCGATGCCTTTCCCCACCAGGTACGTTTTCACCACCGCCACCCGCTCCTGCGAGAGCCGGAGGCAGGCGTTAAAATCCCCCAGGTTATCCGTGTGGCCGAGGAGTTCGAGGCGAAGCCCGGCGTCGGCCTGCATCAGCCCGGCGAGGCGGTCGAGTTCGGCGCTTTCGCCGGGGAGAAGAACCGCGTTACTCCGTTCAAAACGGATGTCACGCACTACGACGGGTTCGCGGTTGGGCAGCGGGTCGAGCATTACCCCGAAGTACGAATCGCGCCCGGCGTTGCGGGCGTGGAGGTTGACGCGGGCGGCGAAGGACTGGAACCCCGCCGCGCTCACCTCGAAGGCGTAAGCCACCCCCGCCGACAGCGTGTAGTAACGCACCCGACTGCCCGAATCCACCCGAATCGGTACGAGTTGACCGGCTCCATCGCGGAGCACGAGGGCCGCGTTGGGCAAAGGTTGCCCCGTGAGCCGGTTGGCGACCGAGGGCACGAAACGGACGAGGCGAACGGGTTTGGGCGGGGCCGGAGCCGTCACCACCATCCGGGGCAAGGCCACGGCGGGTAATTTCGGCGTTGCGGCAAGCCGGGTTTCCAGGCTGGCAAACGATTCCCGCACGCGTTCGGGCGCGACGACCGAATCGTAAAACCGGAGCAGCGCCACTGCGCCCGAACTGGCTTCCTGGGGAACGCGGAGGTCGTCGTAGAAAAAATTGAGGACGCTGCCCACTTCGGCCACGTTGTCGGGATCGGTGAACTGAATTTTCGAGGTGCCGTCCACGTAAATCCGAATCTGGCGGGTGGCCGCATCGCGCGAAAACACGTAGTGCGTGTACTCGCCCGCCCGAACGGGAGCATTCTCGCCGACGATGTAATTGTAAAAATTGAGTTTGCCGTTGAAAATGTAACAACCGTCGTCGCTGAGGCGGTTTTTGAAATCAATCACCCGCTTCCAACTGTTGAGCGCGTCGAAGCGGAAGTACAGTTCGACGGTAAACGAACCCTTCAGAAAACCACCGGCGTTGTCGAATTGCAGCCCGCAGTTGCGGTCGAAAAGGTACACCACCCGGCGCTGGTTGCCGAGTTCGGGTAGGCGGTCGAGGGCGTAGCGGCCCGGCTGGCCGAGGGGTTTCAGGGCGGGAAGCGAGCCGGTCCGTTCGGCCAGGGTCTGGTTGAATTCGTAGGTGGCCGTACGTTGGGCGAGCGCCCGCTGGCTCGTTCCCAGCAGGAACCCCCAGCCCAACAGGCCAATGGCTACGCCACGAAAAAACGGACAAGGCACGCGCACAAATCGATTCGGAAGGTCAATTGTAAAAGTAACCCAAAACGGCCCGGTGCGCAATCCGAGCCGGGAGGTTTGCGCCAAATCGTCCGGTTTCGTGCTTTTGGTACGTTTCTTTGCGATAAGAAATTTTCCTTCAAATTGAACAGGATTGCGGTCACGCTGAGCGGAGTCGAAGCGCGGGTTGGACGTCGGAGAACATTTCTCATTTCCAACCCGCGCTTCGACTCCGCTCAGCGTGACAACCGCCTCCTGATTCGTAATTCGTAATTAATGCTTCAACCCCTCGATTCCCTTACCCCCCGCCAAATCGTCGCCGAACTCGACAAGTACATCATCGGCCAGCACGAAGCCAAGAAAAACGTGGCCATCGCCCTGCGCAACCGCTGGCGACGCATGAACGCCGACCCGGCCATGCAGCGCGACATCACGCCCAACAACATTCTGATGATTGGCCCGACGGGTTGTGGCAAAACCGAAATCGCCCGCCGCCTGGCCCAACTCGCCGACGCGCCGTTTACGAAGGTGGAAGCCTCGAAATTCACCGAAGTGGGTTACGTGGGCCGCGACGTGGAAAGCATGGTGCGCGACCTGGTGGAGCAGTCGGTTCACATGGTTCACGCGGCCAAAAAAGAAACCGTGAAGGAGCGCGCCGCCCAGGCCGTGGAAGACATCATCCTCGACGCGCTGATTCCGCCGATGAAATCGTCGGTGGGTTTTGGCGGGGAAAATACGCTGCGTGAAACCGGCGAGATGCCCTCCACCGATGGGGAACTCAACGAGCGCACTCGCGAGAAATTCCGCGATAAAATCCGCACGGGCGAGCTGGATTCCCGCAAAATCGAAATCAACGTGCAGGGCGGCGGAATGCCCAACATCGGCGTGATGGGCGGCTCGATCGACGAATTGTCGATGATGAACATCCAGGAAGCCCTCAGCGGGATGATGCCCAAACGCGCCAAAAAACGCAAAGTCACCATTGGCGAGGCCAAGAAAATTCTGCTCGAAGAAGAAGCCGCCAAACTTGTGGACATGGATGAGGTGAAGGAAGAAGCCATCCGCAAAGCCGAAAACCTGGGCATCATTTTCATCGACGAAGTGGACAAAATCGCTAGCCGCAGCGGGGCGGGCGGCGGTGGCCCCGACGTGAGCCGCGAGGGCGTGCAGCGCGATTTGCTGCCCATCGTGGAAGGCTCGACGGTGAACACCAAGCACGGGGTCATCAACACCGACCACATCCTGTTCATCGCCGCCGGGGCCTTTCACGTCGCCAAGCCGAGCGATTTAATTCCCGAACTCCAGGGTCGCTTCCCGATTCGGGTGGAGTTGCTGCCGCTCACCCAGGAAGATTTTTCCCGGATTTTGAAAGAACCCAAAAACGCCCTCACCCGCCAGTACGAGGCCATGCTCGCCTCCGAACAGGTGGCGTTGACCTTTCAGGAAGACGCCCTCGACGCCCTGGCCGAGGTGGCCTTTCAAATCAATTCCGAAATGGAAAACATCGGTGCCCGCCGCCTGCAAACCGTGATGAGCCACCTGCTCAACGATTTCCTTTTCGACATCCCCGACACGATCGGGCCAAACGCGAAGGTGGTCGTGACGAAGGAACTGGTGCAGGAACGGTTGGCGGGGCTGGTGAAGAACCGGGATTTGAGTCAGTATATTTTGTGAGAAACCGGTGTGCCACGTGGCACACGTTCCGCTCCTCTTCGTAAGTTCAATGAATCGGATTGGCGCAGTCGGAAGGCTACTTGTCTTCCTCCCCCAACTGCATGAACACCTCCACAATTCGGCCCAACTGTGGGTGCTTGCGGCTCAGGATGAGCGAAAGGTGGATGATCCGGTCGCCGTCGAGGACGTTTCGGTCGAATTTGGCTAAGTCGTTGGTGCTGGCGGTTTGACTGTAAAACCAGACGCTGAATTTCCGGTACCGTGCCCCTTCCCGCCCGTCCGACGAGTCGCAGATGAACACGAGCGCGTGCCGTTGGGGCAGAAAAAAATGCTCGAAAATGGCAAACACCGTGAGCGAAGTGCGCGCATCGGCAGGCAACCGCCCGCCCCTGGGGTTGTCGACTACAGAAATGATCATCTCGAAAACTTCAGCCCCTAAACCGGGGTAGGCATCGAAAAAATCAGTAGAAGGAACGAATTTTACTTCGTACCTGACTTCTGCGACCGTTGAAAACCGATAGAGGTTGTAATTTCCCCCTACGAATTCAAACTCATACCGGTCAGCAGTTCCCATCTCGCCGCTGCTTGTTTTTCTGGCTCAAGCGTTCAAAAGCGGCCCGAACTTCCGGATTGTTCCGGTAGTTTTCCACGGCTTCGCGCTGAACTTGTCTTTTCACCTCCAGCAGTCGGCGGACAATTTCGATCCCGCGCAGGGGTTTGGTTGGGGTTTCCATGCTTACAGACGGGTTTAAGGTCAAAGATAGGAAAAATCACTGATTCCGCTTAGTTGCCGAAGGTGGCCTTGAATCGCGGCGGCTTCCCGCAGTCGAAGCAGCTAAAACACTGTAAAACAATTAATTGCTTCGCGGAAGGCCGGAATATTTGCGGGAAAGCAGCGACCGTTGCCCAGTTGAAAACTGCCAGGAAATGCTGGCACTCGTTCCGCCCCGCGTGGGACGTTGCGTTACCCTTGCGCAAGTCGGGGATGTTGGGTCTGTCGCCGAGACGATGACACACGCTTTTGATGTGCCTGTGTTTTCACCCAACGCCCCAAAGGGCTGATGGTGTACAAGTTAGCTAAAAACAAGCGAGTTGCCCCCACCTTTACACCCTTTGTCGGTTGGGCTGAGTGCTTGACCTCTGGGGCGAGCAACCTGTCGCCGGAGAGCAACCCACGCGGAGCGAACCACCAACGCACTTCCGATTTCTACGCCCAAGCGCGAAGCTAAACAACGCACGGTCAACCTCTTGTACCGAGTCTTGTCAAACCCCGACTGTCGGGACGTGCTGCCTGTCGCCAGGAACCCGCCCCGCAAACCGAAACCTGACCTGTCGGGCGTTCAAACTGTCGCACGGAACCCGAAAATGGAAGCCAAAACCCTAACCTCTGGGACGTGCAACCTGTCGCCCGCGACCCGCCTTGCAAGCATACTTGGACGGGCCACCCAACACCCACGAGGGTTGATGGTGAACGAGTCACTACGATTAGGCAAACCAGCCGCACCTTTTCACCCTCGTTTGAGTTGAGTTGCCAAACTTGGATTGGGGGCATGCTTCCTGTCGCCAGGGGCCAAGCCACGCAGAGCGGACAACAAGTCACTTTCCGACACAGTTCTTTCAATAACCAACATGTACGATTTCCCGCTTGTGCGATGCTGTTTCCGCCAGATTGAGCATAAAATCTGCTACATCCGCCCGTGAAATATAGTATCGAATTCCTCGCTTAGAGTCATTCGATACTTGATAACGCCCTCGCCGACGTCCATTCGTAAGTGTCGTTGGCCGGACGATAACCCAGTTCATATCGTTTTGGAGCAGTTCACGCTCCATCTGGTTAATATCCGCTAACTGGTGTGGGGCGAATGGTTTGAACATAAAGTCGATCAGCAGCGTGCGTAACCACCACGCATATTCGTTAGGATCTCCTGCACCAATGGAGCTAATCGCAATAATGCGATGCACACCTGTCTCCCGCATTGCAGTCAACATATTTCGTATGCCTGTGGAGGTGACCGGATCAGCCTGTTTAGGGGTTTTACTGCCTAAAGCGGATAAGATAACATCCTGACCACGTATAGCATCTGCTACGTCAGCAGACTTATATACGTCCCCCTGCTTTATCGTTAGGTTTGGATGAGACAAAGTAATTACGGCCGGGTTGCGGGCAACGGCTGTTATAAAGTGACCACGATCTAAGCCCTGTGCGATGATGTGCTTCCCGATACCACCGGTGGCACCAAATACGACTATTCTCATTTTTAAGTAGTTAATAGTCGCAAAGGTGGAATGACAAAAAATGCAACTTTTTGTCCTGCGTCAATTTATTTGACAATTACTTGTCTTTGCCCGGACGCGGCTTAGGGTAGCTTGGTTCATACGCAGCAACGAAGCGATCATGTGTAACGGCACCCGTTGCAAAATGTGGTTATATTTAGCAGCAAAGCGTTCATAGCGTTCTGAAGCTGAACCGGGTGTAAAAACCAAAAAATATAATTCTTCCAATTGCATAACCGCCCTCTCTGCCAATAGACGTCCAAAGCGTTCAATATCAGGATGTCTATCGTATAGTCCAAGCAGGTCAGAGCGCGTGACAAAAAGCAGCGTAGTATCTTCCAAAGCCACAATTGTCTCCCGGCTGGGTAGCTGACTAAAAAAACCTGTTACGGTTACCCAATCGCCCTCTGCTGAAAAACAGCCTGTTAGTTCGTGGCCGTCCAGATTGATGTAATGTTGCATTATACCCTTCTGCACAACGTACAAAGCCTGACATGAGACTCCCTCTTCAACTAAGGGCGCTCCTTTTAGAACGACCTTTTGTTTAATCACAGCTCGGAGAGCCTGTTCAGCATTTGGCGACAGATTTGTTAGCAGCTTAACTGAATTGATCATATCTAATGTTGAGCCGTTTTGTCAAACGGGATTAAATATTGACTGTCAGAGCGTATGCCCTGTCGCCGAGACGCTGCATCGCAAATCTGCCTAATCGGGGTGTTCGCTTTATCAGCCGCAACCCGCCGAACGAGCAAAAACCTAACCGCTGCGGCCTGCAACCTGTCGCCAAAACGCTACTACACGAACACATTTTAGGCGAACACCCAACAAGTTATTGTACGCAATGTCACGGAACTACATTTAGCAGAGTATCAGCTACTTTTGGTTCCGCGAAGACTCAACTCGATCTGCTTGGGCTTGTGCGGGTATAGAAAGCGTTCAGTCGGGAGACTTCCAAACTCTATTCTAAAAAAATGGGCAAACGGCAAATTCAACGTTTGGTAGTTCGGGTATGGAACATCGAGGGGTATCCTGATTATTTCTTTGGCGATGACCGCCAGTTGTATCGCATCACATCGCGCGGTGAATTGCGGCTAAACCGCCGTCGCTTAAAGCGATACACGCCTGGGTACACGCTAAAAAGCCGATTTTATAGCCTAAACCAACTCCGTTCACTCCTACGGCGGCACGTGCCTACAACTCATCCAGCGGGCTTTTAATCTTGCTGATCTTATCGGCAGTCACGTGGATGTAGCGCATGGTTGTCAGGATACTCGAATGCCCCAACAGTTGCTGAATGTACCGGATGTCGGTGACCGCTTCGAGCAAGTGCGTCGCTATGCTTCCTGCTTCACCTATTCATTCCGGCTACGAGCCAAGCTGATGTTGATACTTGGGATGGTAAAACGTGATGCCCTCCACAAAATCAAAATCCTTCTTGTTGAAGGTGAACAACTCGACGGGGTAAGTCAGGGCCGTTGACGCGATGATCATGTCGGCAATGCCGGGCCGTTTGGCGTAGTGCTCCCAGGTGAGGCCGGACAACCTCCGGGAGATTTCAGCGTCTAAGCCAATGATGTTGAATTTGTTGATGGTTTCGACGGTCTTTCTTTTCTCGCTGCGCTTCATGCCGACGTACATTTCCGCCTCTGAGATCACGCTGAGGTACAGACGTTCAAACCCAAGTTCATCTAACTCCTGAACCATCACGGGTATTCCCCGGAAGTAGTCGAACAGCACGTTTGAGTCGCAAAGGACTATCTTCTTTTTGGCCATGCTTTCGCCCGGATGGATTTTAAGGTACGTTCATCCTTAGCCCAGATGCCGCCAAAAGCGGCTGGGGTTTCGCCGGGTTTTGCGTTGCTTTTGTGAACAAGCGGAATCGGAATTTCAGATACAGGAGCGGCCAGGATGCCGTTCTCACTCAGTAACTTTTCTGCTTTCTCGTAGTCTTTATCGTTGACAGTCAGCGTTTTCATCGTTTCGGAAAATTAACTGGGTTCGTTTGTATTGGTCCGAATGATGCGTTTGTGTCGCGCCTATCAGACGGGCAACATCTCAGGGCGAACTTAGCCAATCCCTCGAACAAAACCTTCGCCTTTCCTCAATTTCCCTATCTTTAGCCCCTGTTCCCTTCCCACCCCCGTTTCCATGAAACACCCCTACCTCCTCCTCGCCACCGCCCTCACCCTCAGCACCCAAGCCCAAACCCCACTCACCGGCTTCGCCCCCTCCACCCAAACCCGGCAGGAAAGTTACGAGCGCGAGTTCAAAGCCGCCACCTCCACCGAGCGCTTCAAGGCCCACCTCCAGGCGATGTGCCAGGTGCCCCACCTGGCCGGAACGCCCGAAAACGAGAAAGTCCGCGATTACCTCGTGGCGACGATGAAAGCGGCGGGCTGGCAAGTGGACGTGTACCCCCACGACATCCTCCTGCCCAAAGGCCCAGGGGAAATCGCTGTCGAGTTGGTCGAACCGACGCGGCAGCCGCTCAACATCCGCGAGTATATTTTGCCCGAAGACAAGTATTCGTCCCACCCCCTGCTTACGCCCGGCTGGAACGCCTGGTCGGGGTCGGGCGACGTGACGGCCGGAGTGGTGTACGCCAACTTTGGGCGGAAAGAAGATTTTGAAAAACTGGCCGAACTCGGCGTTTCGGTGAAGGGTAAAATCGTGCTGGCCCGCTACGGAGGCAATTTTCGGGGGTACAAAGCCAAGTTTGCCCAGGCCGCCGGGGCGGCGGGCCTGCTCATTTACACCGACCCCGAAGACACCGGCTACCGCAAGGGCATTCCCTTTCCCGAAGGGCCGCAGCACAGCGAAAGCACCATCCAGCGCGGCTCGCTGCTGACGGTGCCCTTCACCGGCGACGCCCTCACGCCCTTCGAACCGGCCCTGCCGCTCGATGGGAAAATCAAGATCAAACGCGCCGACCCGGCCAGCGTGGGCTTTCACCAAATTCCGGTCACGCCGATTCCCTACGGCTCGGCCCAGGAAATCCTGAAGCGCATGACCGGCGCGGGCGTCCCGGCGGGCTGGCAGGGCGGATTGCCCTTCGCCTACCGGGTGGACGGCGGCGCGGCGCTGAAGGTGCGGCTGATGGTGAAGCAGGAAAAGGTGATGACGCGGGTGAATCAGGTCGTCGGCACCTTGCCCGGCAGCGAATTTCCCGACGAGTGGATCGTGCTCGGCAGCCACTACGACGCTTGGGGCTTCGGCGCGATGGACCCCAACAGCGGCACGGCCATGCTGCTTTCGCTCACCGAATCGCTGGGCAAACTGGCGAAAACCGGGCAGCGCCCCCGCCGCACGATCAAGGTCGCCCACTGGGACGCCGAGGAGGCGGGCGTGATCGGCTCGACGGAATACGTAGAGCAGTTTCGGGACGAACTTTCCAAAAAAGCCGTCGCCTACTTCAACGCCGACGCCGCCGTGACGGGTAAAACTTTCGTCGGGCAGGCGTCGCCTTCGCTGAAAAATCTGGCCCTGGATGCGTCGAAGGCCGTGGAGTACCCCGATTCAAGCAAAACCGTGTACGCGCACTGGCTGAGTTCGCGCCGCCCCGGCTCCGACGAACCGGCCCTGGGTAACCTCGGCGGCGGCTCCGACCACATCGCGTTTTACATGCACGCGGGCGTACCCTCGCTCAACGTCGGCACCACCGGCCCCACGCCCTACCACTCGGTGTACGACGATTTGTACTACTACGAAAAATTCGCCAACCCCACCTACAAGCTCGGCCCGATGGTGGAGCAGGTTTTCGGCACGATGGCGACCCGCCTCGCCAACGCCGACCTGATTCCCTACGACGTGAGCCGCTACGCCACCGATCTCACCACCCACCTGAAAACCGTGGAGGGCCGAATCAAAGCGTACAGCCCCGATTTTTCGGTGCAAAAACTCCTGACTCAGGTGGAAACGCTGAAGGGGACCGCCGCCGCCTACGAAACCACCGCCAAACGCCAACTCGCCGCCGGGCCGTTGGACAAAACCAAAACCGCCGCTCTCAACGAGGGCCTGCGGGGACTGGAAAAAGCCTTTCTCGACGAAAAAGGCATGGCCTTCGGGAGTTGGTACCGCTCGCTCTACGCCGCCCCCGACCCCAACAGCGGCTACGCCGAGTGGATGCTGCCCGCCTTTCAGTACGAAGCCTCGCTGAAATCGACCGCCAACCTGCCCGCCATCGAGGCCCGCTACGCCGGGGCGATTTCTTCCCTGAACGATAAAATCGTTGCGCTGACGCAGCAGTTGGGGGGTGGCGCGGCGGTAGGTGGGGCGAAGGATTGAGGGGTTTCAAAATGCAGGAAGCAGGCTGTCACGCTGAGCGGAGTCGAAGCGCGGGTTGGAATTTGGAAATTACTCCCTGCATCCAACCGGCGCTTCGACTCCGCTCAGCGTGACAGCCTGCTTCATTCAATACTTTTCTCCTCGGCGGGGCCTGCCGCAGGTTTTCCAAAAACCCCTTGCTTTGTCGCTCAAAAACCACCCCCACCCTGGAATCCCCTCTTTCCTCCCTCCCCGACTTCCGGCAAGACCCGGCGGCCTTCCGGGCGTTTTACGAGCGGTACAAAAGCCGGGTGTTCAACGTGGCCCTGAGCTACGTGCAGCGACGCGAGGAGGCCGAAGAACTGACCCAGGACGTGTTCGTGGAAATTTACCAATCCGCCGAAAAATTTGGGGGCAATGCGGCGCTCGGCACCTGGGTGTACCGGATTACGGTCAACAAATGCCTCGATTTTTTGCGCTACCAAAAACGACAAAAACGCTTTGCCGCGCTGAGGAGCCTGTTTTTGGGGGAAACCAGCGAACTCCGCCACGACCCGCCCGACTTCGACCACCCCGGCGTGGGGCTCGAACGACAGGAAGCCGCCCGGCTGCTGTTCGGGTCCATCCGGCACTTGCCGGAGGCGCAGCAAACGGCGTTTATTCTGAGCTACGTCGAAGAGTTGCCCCAGGCCGAAGTGGCAGCGGTGATGGGGCTTTCCCGCAAAGCCGTTGAGTCGCTCCTGCAACGCGCCAAAGCCAATTTGCGCAAGCAGTTGGAAAAACCGACACCGACCGAAGGAATCGACCGCCGAAGGCGTCTAAGCCCCTGAAACCCTGACCGACATGAACGACGACGATCTACTCGCCCCCCTGAAGGGCTTGCAACGGGCCGAACCCAACCCGTTTCTGTTCACCCAGATCGAAGCGCGGCTGAACGCCCTCGCCGACGCTCAAACCGTCCCCCGCGTTTCCCCGGCGACCGTCAGGCTGGTGCTGGCCGGATTGGCGCTGCTGGGGGTGCTGAACGCGTTGGTCTGGCGGCAAACCCCCGAACCTATCAACTCAGAACCCGCCGCGACTTACCGGCTGGAAACGGCGGATTATCAGCTTTACTGACTGAGGGTACTCAATGAAACTGTTTAGAATTTCAAAAACTCAGAGCAGGGTGACCTCCGCACCAGAAAACAGAAACCGCAAACTGTTCCAATGAAAGCCAGGTAGTTTGTTTCGACAAACGCGCAAAAAATCGCCCTTTTTTCCGTTAGCTTTCGGAAACCACTGCCCGCAACGGATTTGAAAACGCTTTTCCTGACCTGCCTTCTCGCCGCCGTCATCCTCATTTTGGTGATTAATTTCGCCATCGCCCAGCGACTCAGCGAGCGCAGCGCTCCCCAACTCCGCTACACCGATTGGGTGTACGACGCCCGCATCGCCACGCCGCTGCTGTACCCACGGGGTGCCACCGACGGCGACCCGGCCAACACGCTGACCCCGCCGCTGCTTTCGCTGGGCGAAGACCGCCCGTTGGTGCTGGAATTCGACGATTTGGGGGGCCAGGGTGACGGCTTTCGCGCCCGGATTCTGCACTGCAATGCCGACTGGACGCCCTCGGTGCTCAACGCCGTGGAGTACCTCAGCGATTACAATGACTTCCCGCTCTACGACTTCCAGACCGCCGTGCAAACCAAAGTGCCCTACCAGCACTACACCTTCGCGGTGCCGCCGGTCAAACTCCCCGGCAACTACCTGCTGCTCGTGTACCGGGGCCGCAACGCCGCCGACGTGGTGCTGACCCGGCGGTTTATGGTGTACACCAACCGGCTCGGCATCAACGCCCGGGTGAGTTTTTCGACCAACGTCCGCCAGCGCGACACCCACCAGCAGGTGGATTTCGATATTCAGTACGGCAGTTATCAAATCCTGAATCCCCGCGAAGATTTGCGGGTGGTGATTCGGCAAAACTACCGCTGGGACAACGCCCTGACCGGCCTGAAACCCTTCACCGTCAACGAGTTTGACCGGAAGCTCGATTTCCGCGCCTTCAACGGCGAGAACAGCCTCCCGGCGGGCAACGAGTTCCGCTACTTCGACATCCGCAGCACCCAAACGCGGGGCTTCGGCGTCAACGCCATCGAACGCCGCGCCGACCAGAACGCCGCCCTGCTCAACTTCGACACCCCCCAGCAGGGCCTGGCGTACCTTCAGACGGAGGACTTCGACGGGCAATTCATCATCGACAATGCCGAAACCCATCGCGGGGCCACCGAAGCCGACTACTGGCAGGTGGTTTTTTCCTTAAAAATGCCCGAACGCCCGCAGCCCGTGTACGTGCTGGGCGGCTTCAACTGGTTCAACCGTACCGAAGCAAACCGGATGACGTACAACCCCACGCTCGGCGTATACCAACTGGCGTTAGCCTTCAAACAAGGCGTGTACAACTACACCTACGCCGTGGAAACTGCCGCCACGCAACCGCTTGATACCGTGCCGATTGAGGGCAGTTATTCGGTGACGCAAAACACCTACGAAATCCTGGTGTACCACCGCCCGCCGGGGAGTCGAGCGGATGCGTTGGTGGGGTATCGGGTGGTGAGGTGAAGCTTTACCAGAATGGTCACAAAGAGCAGTTTTTTAATCGTTTGATTATCAAACAGCTGACCCCACCTTCGCAATTTTTTCCCAAAAAATTGGAATGAGCAGGTTACATTTAGCCCTTCAGCTTTGATTTACCTTCGGAACCGCCATTCCCTGTTCATCAATCATTCCCTATTCATCAATTTGACCAAACCGAGTAAGGCGGTTCCTCGTGCTTGGGCCGTCTGCCTCGAAGCAGTACCCTTTACCAACACGCCTCATGAACACCCCTCTCAATTTAAATTGGTTTTTGACGCACCTAACCCAAACCGAACAAAAAGTGCTGGCGCTGCTTTCGTTAGGCCATAGTTCGGAGCGAATTGCCGATCTCGTCGGCGTAAGCCACGGCACCATCCGCACCCACCGGGAAAGTTTACGCGAGATACTGGGACTGAAAGGCCAAGGCCGTGAGGCGCTGGTTGCCTTCGCCATCCTGAATGCCGACGTGCTCAAATCGTTCCTGCCGCCGGATGTAAAATAACCCAACTCCCGCCAGTGCGTAGAAATATCCGCACGAATGCGTAGAAAAATACGCATCTATGCAGAGGCATCAGGTTAAGTTTTTCTAAACCTTTGCATCACCCAAATCAGGAAAAATTTCTGATTCGGCTGGGCCTATCGCCGAAACTGCCCGGAATGGAGTAGGTAACCTAAACTTATCTTTACTATGAAAAAGATATCACTTTCTCAAATGGAAGGTAAAATTGGAGGGTATCAAGAACCTGACCCCCACTTTTTTGCTTGTCTGTCCGATTTTCTTATATTTACAAACAGTACAGACACAATAGCTGTTGCTAATGCCTTTGCAAGGTATCACGATAACAATTGTAATTATTACTGGTAGTAATCATTAACTTTTCGTCCTTATCATTCTCCCTCCCTTCATACCGGAGGGAGAATATATATTATGAAGAACATACTCTGCTTATTCTGCTTCATTTTAAAACCTATTTTTGGGTTGTGCCAAGATACTGAGTTTATTTTAGATAATTATTATAAGGCTATTGGAGGGAAAAGTAAAATAGATTCTGTAGAAAGTTACAGCCTGACATACAGCGGCACAATAGATGAAAAAAAATTTACTGGTAGCTTTTTTAATCAGAGACCTTTCCTTTTTAGGTATGAAATCTCGAATCCTGAAACAGGTGATGTTACTCTAATGTGTTTTGATGGTAAAGAAAGTTGGATGTATGACAATCGAGTTGGAAAAGATAGCTTTAGACCTCACGAAAAATTCCCCAATATAAAAGCGAGAGGTTTACACTCTCAAAATTTCATGAATTACTTAATTGACATATCAAAAAACGGATATAAATGCAAAATAGTTGGGCAAGAGAAAATAGACTCATTAGAGTGCTTTAAACTTAGATTAACAAACATAGAGCGGAATATGCAGATAGATTGTTATATTGATAAGACTAATTTTTTACTAAGAAAAGAAGTATTCAGTGATTTAGATATATCAGAAGATGATCCTAAGAAAACAATTACTGAAATTAATTATCTTAAATATATTTGGGTTGAAGGGATCTTAATGCCTGAGAATATCAGCAGAATTACAACCACAAAACTGGGAAAGATGGTATCAAATCAAAATTACAGTGATTACAAAATTAATTCTATAGTTGAAAAATATTTTTTTGAATGCCATCCAAACCCAAAATGAAGTACCTATTTATTTTTTGCTTTATCTGTATATCATTGTCGATATATAATTTCATTCTTAATGATTTAATCATCACTGAAGCAATGCACTTCAATACATATTCTAAACAGTTAGATTACGAAAGAATTGAGCAGTTGATTAAAAGTAAAAACAAATTTGCTTGGATTGGATATATTTTCATTCCGATTCGCATTCTGTTCAAACTCGGGATCATTACCTCATGTTTATGGCTTGCAATTTTTTTTACTGAAATTAGGACATCTACTATAAAATTATTCAGCGTGGTAATAATGGCTGAATTAGTGAATCTTGTTCCGCCTTTAATAAAAATTATTTGGTTCGGCTTTTTCCAAACCGACTATACTCTAATCGATTTGCAATGGTTTTTTTCACTATCTGCACTGAGTCTATTCGAACGGGAAAACGTAGAGAAATACCTTGCTTATCCATTACAATTGCTAAGTATCTGGGAACTGGCGTACTGGTTACTATTAGGTTATGGACTGAGTCGAGTGCTGCAAAAACCATTGTCCGAAGGAATGCGGCTGGTGGCAGTTTCGTATGGCCCTGCTCTTGCGCTATGGGTG
Source organism: uncultured Cytophagales bacterium (assembly GCA_964244295.1). Taxonomy (GTDB): domain Bacteria; phylum Bacteroidota; class Bacteroidia; order Cytophagales; family Spirosomataceae; genus JAJAZB01. The sequence goes on along the minus strand of CAXTIG010000035.1, from coordinate 57,961 downwards.
CTGTTCGTGGTATTTCTCAGCGTCAATCTTGGATAGTTGCTGGGGATGCAAATTGAAAAAATCATAGGTCTGTTCTTGAGAAGCGCACCATGAAAAACCGGAAACGGCTCGGTCTCATCCTCGGTGTTTTACTTCTTGGTGCCGCAGGCTGGTTGGGATTCCGAACGGTTTCCGGGCTGAACGCCAAAAAAGAGGCTCTTACCCGTCGGCAGCACCTCGCCGAATTTACCGTGTACAAAAACCAGCATTCTGAACAACTGGCTTTAGTCGGCTCGTTGCCCACGGTGGTCATGTACTTCAACCCCGACTGCGAACACTGCCAGTACGAAGCCGAGCAACTCCCCAGGCACCCCACCTTGCTGAAAAAAGCCCAGGTGTGGCTCCTCTCCACCGAGCCGCTGCCCCGGCTGCAAACCTTCGCTAAACGCTACCGGCTCGATACGCTGCCGCACGTCAGCGTGGCCCACATCGAAGCCCGCGTGGCTTTCGATTCGCTGGGCTTTCGGATGGTGCCGCACCTGCTCGTGTACGGGGCGGATGGGCGTTTGAAAAAAGAATTTAAGGGCGAAACCCGCTGGGAGGCGGTGGAAGAGGCGCTTTGATAGTTTAAAATCTCCAATGTCAAGGGTCACGCTGAGCGAAGTCGAAGCGTGTGCGGTGGGCCGACGCTGACCAGCCGCACACGCTTCGACTTCGCTCAGCGTGACCCCTTTAAAAAAAGTAACTTCCGACTACGACGTGAAACCCACCCGATTTATCGAAAAAACCCACGTCCGTCAGCAAGGCCAGTCCGACTGTGGGGTGGCTTGCCTCAAAAGCATTCTTCGTTACCACGGCGGCGACGCACCCCTCGAACGTCTCCGCGAAGTTTCGGGCACGAACCTCCAGGGCACTACCTTGCTGGGCCTTTTTCAGGCCGCCGCCGAATCGGGTTTCGATGCCGAGGGGCTGGAAGCCGAAAGCGTCGAAAACCTGCGCGAACTGAGCGAACCGGCCATTTTGCACGTCGTCATGGAAAACCAACTCCAGCATTACGTCGTGTTTTACGGTTTTGAAGGAGAACAGATCCTGCTCGGCGACCCGGCCCAGGGCCTGCGCCGGATGAGCGCCGCCGAACTCGATGAAATCTGGCAAACGAAAGCCTTGCTTTCCCTCCGCCCCAACGCCACTTTCGTAAAAACCACCGACGAGCGTCGCACCCACCGCCGCTACTTCCTCGACCTGCTCCGCGACGACGCCCCGCTGCTGGGCATCGCGGCGGGCCTGGGGCTGGCCCTGGCCGGGCTGGGCATTTCGACCGCCCTGTTTTCCCAACGCCTGCTCGACGACATCCTGCCCAGCCGCGACGAGCGCCGCCTTTGGCTCGGCCTCGGCCTGCTCACCGCCCTGCTGTTGGCGCGGGCCGGGGTGGGCTACCTGCGCGGATTTTTGTTGATTCGCCAGAGCCGTGATTTCAACAACCGCATCGTCGGCTCGTTCTACGAAAAACTCCTCCGCCTCCCCAAGTCCTTTTTCGATGGCCGTAGTACGGGCGAACTCCTGGCCCGCCTCAACGACACCCGGCGGGTACAGCAAACGGTCAGTTTTCTGACCGGGCAGGTGGTCATCAACCTGCTCGTGGCGCTCGTGGCGGCAGGGGCCTTGTTTACCTACTCCTGGCCCCTGGGCGCGGTGGCCCTGCTGAGTGTGCCCTGGTTCGGGGGCCTTTCGGCGCGGTTTGGCAAAAAAATCAACGCCGGACAGCGGGCGGTGATGGCCGCCTACGCCCGCTCGGAAAGCCACTACGTCGATTCGATTCAGGGCATCGAGGCGGTGAAAATGGCAAACCGGGAGGGCGTTTTCGCCGAATTGGCCCGCGCCGTGTACGGCGTTTTTCAACAGCGCAGCTACGATCTTGGTCGCTTGGGGCTGCGTTTCGCGTTGCTGGCCGAACTCGGTTCGGCGCTGCTCCTGTCGGGACTCGTGGGCGGGGCGGCGTACTTGATTTTAGAAAAAAACCTGAGCCTGGGCGAGTTGGTGGCCGTGCTGAGTTTGGCCGGTACGCTCATTCCAGCGGTGAGTGGCTTGTCGCTCGTCACCATTCAGTTGGGCGAGGCCCGCGTGGCCTTCGACCGGATGATGGAATTTGCCGGTGCCCGTCCTGAGCGTGGCGCGGAAATCGGTGCTGAGTGGCTTCCGTTCCCCGATGGTGCCATCGAACTGGAAATTCAAGACCTGAATTTCAGCTTTCCGGGCCGCAGTCGTTTGCTTCACGAGGTGTCGCTGCGGGTACGCACGGGGGAACTCGTGGCGGTGGTGGGGGAAACGGGCGGTGGGAAAAGCACGCTCCTCCAGGTATTGCAACGGTTTTACACGCCCGAAAACGGGAAAATTCGGGTGAACGGACAAAACTGGAACTCAATTCCCACGCCTGCCTGGCGCTCGGTGCTCGGCGTAGTGCCGCAGCAAATCAGCCTGTTTAGCGGCACCCTGATCGACAACCTGCTGATGGGCAATCCCATCGAAGAAGCCGAATCGATGGTTAATTTTTGTCGGGAAACCGGCTTCGACCGCTTTTTTGAGTCCCTGCCGCTGGGCTACTTTACGCCGATGGGCGAGGCGGGTGTTCATCTCTCCGGCGGACAACGTCAACTCGTGGGCATGGCGCGGGCGCTCTACCGAAAACCCCGGTTGCTGATGCTCGACGAACCCACCGCCTCGCTCGACCGCCAAACCGAAGAATTCATCCTGACGCTGTTGGATCGACTCAAACCCCAACTGGCTAAGGTGTTGGTTACGCACCGGTTCAGCACCCGCCAGCGGGCCGATCGGGGGTATCAACTTCAAAACGGGAACCTGTTTCCGGTTGAGGAAGCGGCTTTTCGTACCATGCAGCCCGCTTAACCTTCGACTGCTTCCCAAAAAAATCCCCCAGCCACACGGCCAGGGGCTTTCCGTACCACCTATCATGTCCTGCTAAAAAACACATCACCGCGCCACCAGCAAGCGCCGCGTCAGCGCGCCCTGGGGTGTTTCCACCCGCAACACGTAGCTGCCCGTGGGCAGGTTGCTCACGTTGAGGCGCAGGGCCGGGCCATTGGTGCTGAAATCGCGCACCAGCACGTTCCGGCCGCTGAGGTCGCTGAGTTGGAAAGATTTTACGCCCGATTGGATCATCACCGAATTCAACACCACTTCGGCGGCGGCGGGGTTGGGGTAGAGCACGTCGGCGGGTGAGGTGGGTTCCACACCGGTCACGGCCGCGCCTTTGAAGATGGGTACAGGCGCGAAATCGCGGAAGAGCGCGGCGGTTTCGGAGGCCGCGTCGGCCCCGAACCAGTCGCTGAGCAGGGCCGCGTACACCTGCCGGAAATCGGTCTGCATTTTCAGGTTGTTGCTCGTCAGGTCGCTGAGGTTGGGGTTTTGCCCGACCACCTGCGTTTTCACCGACGTTCCAAACACAAACATGGGGGCCGAAGTGCCGTGGTCGGTGCCCCGGCTGCCGTTGGAAATGGCCCGCCGCCCAAATTCCGAGAAGGTCATGCCCACCACCCGGTCTTCCAGTTTCAACTGGGCCAGGTCGGCCTGGAAGGCCGCGATGGCGTCGGAAAGCGTACGCAGCAGGTTGGCGTGCGTACCCGTGGTCGTGTCAGCGGCATCCACCTGGGCGGCGTGGGTGTCGAAACTACCGATGGTGACGTAGTACACGCGGGTTTGCAGGCCCCCCGCGATGAGCCGGGCGATGATTTTCAACTGGTCGGCCAGCGCGTTGCCGGCGGGGTAGGTCGCGAGGTTTTTGGCCTTGTCGGCGGCGCCCTTGATCTGCCCGGCGTAGGCCACCGACGAGGTTTGCTGCTGCCGGATAAACGAAATCTGGTTGCCCGCGTAGGTGTTGGGCAACCCCGCGCCGGGGTCATTGGGTTTGTCGCCCACGAGCCGGGCGAAGGCGTCGGGGTCGCGCAGCACGAGGGCCATCGAACCCTCCGGCCCCAGCAGCGAGGTGGACGCGACACTGCCGATTTGAATGGCGGGCGGGTCGGCGAGTTTGGCGTTGGGGTAATCTTCGGGAAAATTCGGAAACTGCCCGTCGAGGTAACGCCCCGCCCAGCCGGAGCCGACGGTTTGGGTGGGATCGACGGCGGTCATCCAGATGTCGCTGGCGCGGAAGTGTGAAAAATTGGGCGAGGGGTACGAAACGCCCTGCACGATGCTCAGTTTGCCCGCGTTGTAAAGTTGTTGAAAACCCGTCATGGCCGGGTGCAGGCCCACGTCGGGCCGACCTTTCAGTTTCAACGCTTTGGCTTCGGGAATGGCGATATTCCCCCGAAAATTGGCGGCGGTGTACACGCCCATCTGGTCGAGGGGAATGACCGTGTTCAACCCGTCGTTACCGCCCTGCATTTGCACGATGACCAGGATGCGGTCGCTGATTCCGCCCGTTCCCAACAACGCCTGCATGAACGGCGACGCGCGATGGAATGCCTTTGCCCCGTACCCGTCGATGAGCACAGGTAGCAAAAAAGAAGCGGAAGCCTGCTGGAGGAAGTCTCGGCGTTTCATGCGAAAAGAGAAGTTAGAAGCAAGAGCCAGGACACAAGAGGCGCTGGTGGAAATCCAAGAACAAGGTCTTGTTTCCTGTCTCTTACCTCCTGTTTCCAAAAAATTAACAAACCTGGTACTCCGCCAGGCGGAAAATGTACTGCAAGAGCGTGTTGAGTTTCGACTGGACGGCCTTCAGTTTGGCCGGGTCGTTGGGGGCGCGCACGTAATCGTTCCACTCCGGGTACCATTCGTAGCGGGGCAGGCCGTCGAGCAACACGTTGTCGATGAGGAAATCTTTTTGCGGGGTTGTCAACGGAAAGGCCATCAGCGCCGTGGTCAATTCCTGCACAAGTTTAGCCGGGTCGCTGGGGTCACTGAGGGTTTTTACGTAGGGCAGCGGGTCGAACAGGGGCTTGCCCGCCGTGTTGGCCGAGCCGTTGGTAAGGTTATCGGAATACGAACCCCGAATCCCTAGCGTGTTCGCATTGATCCACTGCTGGTAGTAGTCGCCCTGGTAGTAAGCCGACCAACCAAATACCGTGGGCGGGTCGAGCAAATCCTGCTGCTGGTCGCGCAGCGAGCGGTAGAGGTAGCTGGTCACCTGGTAAAACGCCGGGGCGTTCGCGGTCATGTCCAGGGTTTTGGTTCCGAAAAACCGCAGTGTACCCAGCACCAAATCGATCGGTGCTTTGATAACGGCCCCCTGCAAGGCGGAATCGAAAAAATGGGTGCTGCGAAACAGCGCCGACAACACGGGTTTGATTTCAAAATTTCCCGCCCGAAACACCTCGGCTAAGGGCACGATGAAGCCCGTTTCGACCTCTGGTTTCAAGTCTGAATTCACAAACCAGCGGTACAATTCCCGGCAGACGTACCGGGCCGTTTCGGGTTGTTTCAGAATCAAATCGACCAGGTCGTTGAGTTCGTCGAGGCCCGCGTTGGCTCCCGTCCGGCCTTTGATGACGGCGTTTTGGTAGGCCGCCGAGAAGGTTTTGTCGCCCGTGTCGTGCAGGTTGGCGCGAAAAGAACTGGTTACCGCCCCGTTTTTGTCGTCGCGGTAGCCCGCGTCGGCCCAGCCCGTCAGCACCCGCGCGGCCTGGCGCACGTCCTCCTCGGTGTAGGCTCCGCCGCGCCCGATGGTGAAGAGTTCCTGGAGTTCGCGGGCGTAGTTTTCGTTGGGTTTGCCCAGGATGTTCTGGTTGCCGTTGAGGTAGCGCAGCATCGCCGGATTCTGGCTCACGGCCACCGTGAAAGCCCGGAAGTTGCCCAGGGCGTGTTGCCGGAGCAGGGCGTTGTACTGGTAGGTGTAGCGGTAATCAGCGACCGTGACCTGACCCGTGACGAAATGATTCGACCAAAACAGGGTCACTTTTTCGAGCAACGACGCGGGTTGGTTGAGCATCAGGCCCGTCCACCAGTATTTCAGGTAAGCACCCAGTTTGCCATTTTTGTCCCGGTCGTAGGGCAGGTCGTGAAAGGCCTTGCCGGTATCGGGGTCCAGTGGCGGGGCGGGGGCGGGTTGGCTGGCGAGTAGTTGCGCCACGGCCTGGTCGGCGGTCAGCCCGGTGAAGGCCCGGATTTGCTCCGGCGTAGGGCCAAACGTGGCCCTTCTCAGCAGGTGAGCGGCCTGGGCGGCGGTGAGCGGTTTGGGGTAAACGTCGAGCAGGGCCACGGATTCAGGAGATAATTGGTTGGCGAAACGAAGTCGAGCGAGCGCGCAATTTTGCCGTTCAGACGCATCGGGGACGAAGAAGGTTTAGCGGCACTCGGAAAAATCGGACGGGTATTTTCCAATGCAGACCGCGTTCGGCCACTTCGTTTGTCAGCCATTGACCGATTCGGTGGGCGAACGGTTGCGCGGGGAACAAAAAACAAAACCCCGCCCCTGGTTGAAGCGGGGGCGGGGTTTCAACGAAACTGTTCAGGGTTTCTGTTTTCTGAGTGCGGGGGTCACCCTGAGCGGAGTCGAAGGGCGTGCGGCTGGTCAGCGCCTGCCCACCGCACGCCCTTCGACTCCGCTCAGGGTGACCCCCGCACGGTTTTACCGGATTTCTTGAAATTCTAAGCAGCCTTAACTTCCCGGAATCGTTCCACGACGGGTTTAAACCGGTCGGCGCTCCGATTCCGGGAAGTTAAACTACACATTAAACCGGAAGTGCATGATGTCGCCGTCCTGGACGAGGTACTCCTTGCCTTCCACGCCCATTTTTCCGGCGTCTTTGATGGCCGGTTCGGTGCGGTACTGCACGTAATCGGGCAGTTTGATGACCTCGGCACGGATGAAACCCCGCTCAAAATCGGAGTGAATCACGCCCGCCGCCTGCGGCGCTTTCCAGCCGCGCTGAATCGTCCAGGCCCGGACTTCCTGCACGCCCGCTGTGAAGTAAGTAATCAGGTTGAGCAGCGCGTAGCTGGCCCGGATGAGTTGGCTCAATCCCGACTCGGTCAGGCCGTATTCGTCCAGAAACAAGGCCCGCTCGTCGGGGTCTTCCATCTCGGCAATCTGCGCTTCGATGGCGGCGCAAATCACGATAACCTGCGCGTTTTCGTCGGAAACAGCCTTTTGCAATTCATCCACGTAAGCATTGCCGCCGCTTTGCAGGCTGGCTTCGTCCACGTTGGCGACGTAAATCACCGGTTTCACCGTGAGCAGGTGCAAGTCGGCGATGGCGCCCGATTCGGCCTCGGTGATGGACACGGTGCGGGCGCTTTTGCCTTGTTCCAACGCGGTTTTCACCCGGAGCAGCACCTCCAACTCGGCTTTCGCCTTTGCGTCGCCGCTCGTCCTGGCGGCTTTTTCGGTGCGCTGCAATTTTTTATCGACCGATTCGAGGTCTTTCAACTGAAGCTCGTAGTCGATGATTTCCTTGTCGGCCACGGGGTTCACCCGGCCTTCGACGTGAACGATGTTGTCGTCGGCGAAGCAGCGGACGACGTGAATGATGGCGTCCACCTCGCGGATGTTCGCCAGAAATTTATTGCCCAACCCGGCCCCCTGGCTGGCTCCTTTCACCAGTCCGGCGATGTCCACGAATTCGATGATGGTGGGCACCACCCGGTTGGGTTTGACGAGGCCCTCCAGAATCTGAAGCCGCTCGTCGGGTACGCTCACGATGCCGACGTTCGGCTCGATGGTGCAAAACGGGTAATTGGCTGCCTCGGCCTTGGCACTCGAAATGGCACTGAACAGGGTGGATTTGCCCACGTTGGGCAATCCGACGATTCCACATTGCAAACCCATCTTTTCAATTAGGAATTAAGAATTAGGAATTAGGAATTAAAAAGACAGCCTTTCTATTCCTGCTTTCAGGCCGCGAAGGTAGCCGTTTTGCCACGAAAAAAGCCTTTGGACTTCCAAAGGCTTGAGTAAAGTTCAGGAAATGAGGATATTAAAAACAATTCCTAATTTTTAATTCCTAATTCCTAATTGAGTTTCACTCCCACTTCAAATCCGTTCCGCCGTATTCTGCTTCGGGTTTGGGCTGTTCCTGGTACTGAGTGAAGTCGAAGTCGGGCATGAGTTCGGTTTTTACGTGGCCGACGGCTTCCTGGAGGGCTTCCAGAAACTTGTCGAAGTCTTCTTTGTAGAGGAACAACTTGTGTTTTTCGTACACGAAGCCGTCGCCCTGGGGGAAGCGGCGGCTTTCGGTGATGGTGAGGTAATAGTCGCTGGCGCGGGTGGATTTAACGTCGAAAAAGTAGGTACGCTTGCCCGCCCGAACGCGTTTGGAATAGAGTTCTTCCCGGTCACGGTCTTCCACGATGAGTAAGGTTTTTTGGTGGGATTTGCCGTAAAAGTAAGGGGTTTGGCCCCACCATGCCAAACTTTTTTTTGGAGCAAACAGGGGGTAAAACGCCCGTTTTTGTGAATTATCGGAGGCGATTGTTGGACAAAACCGACATCCGGCTTGGGTTTTACGCCCAAAGGGTTATTTTTGTCCGTTCCTTGCTTGTTTCACCCGGGGGTTCGGTTCTCTTTCCTCACAGCGCACACTCTGTTTTTGCCCTTCGCGCTGGCCCCCGTAAACGATTGTGTTATGAGCTTAAAAAGTGTATTGGTATTCGGCTGGCTGCTTCTTTCCCGCGCCTTGCCAGCCGAGGCCCAGCTGGGCAAAACATTCACCGGCAAAGCGTCGTTTTACGCCAAAAAATTCCAGGGTAAACTGACGGCCTGCGGTGAAAAATTCAAGGAAAAAGCCATGACGGCTGCCCACCTTCACCTCCCTTTCGGCACGATGGTCGAGGTGACCAATTTAAGAAACCGCAAAAAGGTGGTGGTACGCATCAACGACCGGGGGCCATTCCGCCGGGGCCGCGTACTCGACCTGACCAACGCCGCCGCCCACCAATTGGGCATCCTCAAAGCCGGTGTTGCCAACGTCGCCTGCCGCATCGTCGGCCTTGAAGGCGTCGTGATGCTCGGACCGGATGAATACGTCATCCAAAACTCGTCCGACATTGTTGCCTCGCTGGGTGCCGGTGCTCGGCCACGGCCTTATTGACAAGACAACGGCTGGTCGTAGATTCTGAAAAGAGTCGTGCCCGCGTTGAAATTTTTGAGCCGGGTACGATTCCCGCTCCTTTTTAAGTTGGAACTTAGCGGTCGGACATTTTTTGGTACAAGAAAAACAAGGAACGTTTTTTGTCCGACCGCTGAGTTATCCAACTTTTTTTATGGACTTACGTAAAATCCGCGAATTCGGAAACATCGAGTTTCTGGCCCGTCAACTCGTCGAGGGCTTCATCACCGGACTTCACAAATCCCCTTTCCACGGCTTCTCGGTCGAATTTGCCGAACACCGCCTCTACAACACCGGCGAAAGCACCCGACACATCGACTGGAAAGTGTTCGCCAAGACCGAACGCCTCTACACCAAACGCTACGAGGAAGAAACCAACCTGCGCTGCCATCTGCTGCTCGACACCTCGTCGTCGATGTTTTATCCCGAACGCGACAAAGGTAAAATCACCTTCAGCATCATGGCGGCGGCGAGCCTGGCCTACCTGCTCCAGCGCCAGAAAGATGCCGTCTCACTGACAACCTTCTCCGACTCCGTCGAACTCCAGACGCCGGTAAAATCAACCCCGACGCACACCCACAAGCTGTTTCTACAACTCCAGGCCTTGCTTCAGCAGGAAACGGGGCAGCGAAAAACCGCCGTAGCCGAGGTGATTCACTTGGTGGCCCAGCAAATTCACAAGCGTTCGCTGGTGGTGATTTTCAGCGATATGTTCGACAATTTAGAAAATGCCGAACTGATTTTCTCCGCCCTCCAGCACCTGCGCCACAACCAGCACGAGGTGCTGCTGTTTCACGTCACCGACCGGAAAACCGAAGAGGAATTCAACTTTGAGGAGCGGCCCTACGAATTCGTGGACCTCGAAACGGGCGAACGGGTGAAGGTGCAGCCCTCGCAGGTAAAAGAACACTACCAGCAGGCCATCCAGACGTTTTACCGGGACCTGAAACTGCGCTGTGGGCAATACAAAATCGACTTTATCGAAGCCGACATCGCCAAAGGCTTCGACCAGATTTTGTCGGCGTATTTGGTGAAGCGGGGGAAGATGCGCTGAATATTCCCCCTTTCAAGGGGGGTGCGCAAGGCGGTGCGGTGGGAGGGGGATGTTCTCGCCGGGCCACATCCCCCTCCTCACGCACAGACCCACCGCACCCCCCCTTCAAAGGGGGATTTTACCTTCCTGTGACTTTCTTCGCTGGAGCGGTTTTCCCTACCGGCTTCTCCGCCCGTTGCTGACTTTGGTAGAACGCAAAAAACTTCTCCAACTCCACGGCGGGCAGGCGGCGGGCGATGATTTTCTTGTCGCGGTCGAGGACGAAAATCACGGGGGTGGTCTGGGCGTCGTAGGTTTTCCAGAAATCCACCTGGCCGCGCAGGTCGATGCCGTTGAGGAAGCCCTGCGTTTTGAATTCCCGGATAAATTTCTTCCATTCCGTCGGATCACGCTTCAGGTTGGCGGCGTACACGGCCACGCCCTCCTTTTTGTGTTTATTGTAAAACGCCAGCACTTTCGGGGCCGCCTCGCGGCAATGGCCGCAGTCGGGGTCGTACACGAACACGACGGTGTAGGCCGCCTGCACGGTGTGCAGCGGAATGGCCCGCCCCAGCGTGTCGGTCAGCACCATGTTGGGGATTTTCTTGCCGGTCAGGGTGGGCTTCAACCCGGCGATGCGTTCGCGGAAGCGGCGCACCGTGCTGGTGTCGTACAGGCCCGGCTCGCCGATGTAGTATTTCTCGCCCATGTGAACGAAAAATGCCTCCGTGCCCAGCACCGTGGACGTTTCATACGGGCTGGTGAGTTTATAAATCACGTATTTACGCAGTTCTTTTTTCTCCTTCGGCACCCGGCTCAGCAGCGCGTCGGCGTCGTGGATGAGCGAATCAGGCGACTGCACGACGAGGTCGGTGAAGTACCGCTCCAGCCGGGGCGCAAAAAGCGGGGTGCGAAGCAGTCGCTCGTCGGTGAGGTCGAAGTGGTCGAAGTAATGGGCTTTGTAGTAGTGGTAAAGGTAGGTCGAATCCACCCGGCCATCGGGGCGTTTGGGGGCGGGAGGCAGGTCGGGTTCGGTGGCGGCGCGAAGGAGTTTCCCGGTAAACGTCCCGGCGTTGTCGCGGATGAATTGCTGCCGGTACTCGCCCATTTCTTTCTGGATGGCGCGGGCTTTGGCCGCGTCCCCGGCTTTTTGAAAGGCGCGGGATTCTTCAAACCGCTTTTGCATGGCCTGATTGAAGCCGTAAAAAAGCTCGTTTTCCCGCGAACCCGTCACCTTCATCGAACTGATAAAATTGCTGGTGTCGGTGGCGAGGGTGAACTGCTGGTCGTCGGTGACGAGCACGTCGAAGTACCGCCAGCGGCCCACCGAAATCACGTACAGCCCTTCGGGCAGCGGCGTGGTTCCTTCAAAAACCACCCGCCCGTTGGCATCGACTACGGCGGTATCGCGGACGTTGTGTTGCTTGTCGAGGTAGTGGGCCAGGAAACAGGTGCTGTCGCGAATGCCCCGGATGGTGGCTTCGATGCGGTAGGCGGAGGTCTGAGCCAGCGCAGAAAGCGAAAGAAAACCGAGGAAGGTGGCGATAAACGATTTTTTCACGGGAAAACCAGAAGGGTGGTTGGTTTCGGAAACAAGGCTGCCGGGGTAAATTCGTTCCGAATAGTCAAAACAACGGACGCGAAACCACGACAAAGTTAATTCCAAGAACGATTTTCGTCCCAAAATCGCGCGCAGCTTCCCATGTTCTTCGTTCTTTCCAAACTGATCTACGCCCTGATCGCCCCCCTAAGTTGGGTGGTGTACGCCTTCCTCTGGGCCTGGCTTTCCCGGCGGCACCGTCGCCGGGCCGTACTGATTGGGTTGGCACTGCTCTATCTGATTTCCAACCCCTTGCTGGTGAGTACGTTGCTGCGAAGCTGGGAAGGTGCCCCCGTTTCCATCGACGACCAGCCGCCCTTCGACCTAGCCATCGTGCTCACCGGGGGCATTGTCGGTGAAGGCGCTCCCAATCAGCGCACGGCCTCGTTTGGCCCCGCCGCCGATCGCTTGCTTCAACCCATCCTCCTCTGGAAACGGGGCCGCGTCCGCCATTTGCTCATCAGCGGCGGCTCAGGCCGGGTGCAGGCAACCGCTTTTTACCCCGACGAGGGGCGCTTTGCGGCGAACGTGGCCCGCAGTTTCGGGGTGGATTCGGGGAAAGTCTGGCTCGAACCTGATTCGAGAAACACGTACGAAAACGCGCAGTTTTCGGCGAAACTACTCCGTCGCCGTAGCGCGACCCAACGGTTACTGCTCGTGACCTCGGCCATGCACCTGCCCCGTGCCACGGCCTGTTTTGAGAAAGCGGGCCTGCGCGTGACGCCCTACCCGGTCGATTTTCGCGCCGGGCCGTCGGTCGTTACGCTGAGTTCGTTCTGGCCTTCGGGCGAATCGCTGGTGCAGTTCTCCTTTCTTTTCAAGGAATGGGTGGGCTTTCTGACGTACCGGGTGATGGGGTACTGCTGAGAAATTAGGAATTAAGAATGAAAATCAATTGATTGTCAGGAATTTGTGAGAAATTAATTCCTAATTCCTAATTCCTAATTCCTAATTCCTAATTCCCGATGCCCCGTACCACCTTCGTTTTCAAATTCTGCGAATCCCTCCTGGCGACCATCGCCGTGCTCAACGTCCTGATGATGTTCGCCGAATTCCTGCCGCGCTCGTTTCGGGAAGCCAACCCCAATTTCTTCGAGCACTGGCTGCTGGGAATGGTGGGAATTGCGGTGCTGAGTGGAATTGGGTTCGCGACGATCTGGCATCAGCAGGAGCGCAAGGGCACTGTAAACAGTGGCCTGCGTCACGCCTGGTTGCAGGGAATCATCCGCTACTGGCTGGCTTTTGAAATTTCCGTGTATGGCTTTGGTAAAATTCTGAAGACCCAACTTCAAAGCCCCAATTACCGCCTCGACATCCCCCTGGGCGAGGTCAACGGGTTTGGGCTGACCTGGTACTACTTCGGGTATTCCTACACCCTGGCGGTCATCATTGCCCTGTTTCAAATTGGCGGTTCCATCCTTTTGCTTTACCGCCGTACCACCTTGTTGGGCGTGATGGTGTTGCTGCCGGTGATGGTCAACATCGTGTTTGTCAACGTGTTTTACGACATCGCCGCCGGGGCTTTTTTCAATTCCGTCGCGTTCACACTCGGACTGGTTTTTCTGCTGCTGCTCGACGTGCCCAAACTTCAGGCGGCGTTCTGGGTCCTGACCGACCGCCTGCCACCCGTCACGCTTTGGCGTTCCTGGACCAAACACGCCCTGCGCCTACTGCCGATTGCGGCGGCGTTTGGGCTAATTGGCTTTTTCGTGAAAACCGATGCCAGCGACACCGTTTTAAAGGGAACCTGGGCCGTTGAAAAGCTGATCCGCAACGGTCAGGAACTGCCCGCTAACGCCTGGCTCAGTGACACAACGGCCTGGAACCGACTGTACTTCGCCGGACGATACGGCTGCGTATTTAGCCCCAATCCCTACCGCTACAAACCCGCCGAAAGTCTGCGGGGCGACTACGAGTTCGATGGACGGAAAAACAGGTTGCAAGTTGTGTTCTACGGCAAAAAGAAGGATGATACGCTCCGGGCCAGCGTCAGTGAACGGACGGCTAAAACCCTGCGCCTGCGCGGTATTTTGCGCGGTGACACCCTGGATTTGCGATTAGTGCGGTTGAAGTGAAGGCAGTTTTAAAAAAAGGGAGGGTCACCCTGAGCGGAGTCGAAGGGTGTGCGGCTGGTCAGCGTCGGCCCACCGCACACCCTTCGACTCCGCTCAGGGTGACCCTCCCTTTCTTCATTGGAAAAACTCAACTCCCCGACTCGCTCCCAGAGCGCGAACTGCTGCGGTCCGTCGCACGGGGGCCCGAATGCCCGTGACCACCCCGCTTCTCACGAAGTTGATCGATCGACTTGTCGTCGTTGGACTGGTCGTCTTCCGGCCCCTGTTTGCTCTTGTTCTGGTTTTGCATGGTTTGCTCCATGTTGGGGCGTTGGCCGGAGGTGTCGCGGTGCTGGTTCCGGTTGGGATTGGCTCCCGGCTGATTGGGGCTTTTCTGGCTCATGGGTCGATGAAGTTTGGTTGGGCCAGAAGGCCCAAAAAGCCCATGCCAGAAAGGAAATTGTTGAATTGTTGGGTTTTGAATTGTTAACAGCGCCTGATGCATTTAATCAACAATTCAAAACCCAACAATTCAACAACTTCACGACAGGATGTGTACCATTCGCAGCAAGTCGTCGGCAATCGGTTTTTCTTTGGTGATGGTTTCGTGGAAAGGCGTGTAGACCAGGCGGTTGTTGACCACGCCCACCATCACGTTTTTCTGCCCGCGCAGCAGGCCCTCGATGGCCCCGAGGCCCAGTCGGCTGGCCAGAATGCGGTCGTAAGCGGTAGGATCGCCGCCGCGCTGAACGTGCCCCAGCGTGGTGACGCGGATGTCGATTTCCTCGGTTCCGCCGACTTGTTTCTTGATTTTTTCGGCCACCTCGGCGGCGCGGCCTTCTTTTTCTCCCTCGGCTACCACCACAATCGACGAGGTTTTTTTTCGGGCAAAGCCACTTTTCAGCACCTTCACCACCTCCGACACGGGCGTGAGGCTTTCGGGTACCATCACCGCCTCGGCCCCGCCCGCGATGCCGCACTGAATGGCGATGTAGCCCGAATCGCGGCCCATCACTTCGATAAAAAACACCCGGTCGTGGGAGTCGGCGGTGTCGCGGATTTTGTCGATGGCGTCGAGGGCCGTGTTTACGGCCGTGTCGAAGCCAATCGTGTAATCGGTGCCGTAGAGGTCGTTGTCGATGGTGCCGGGAGCGCCGACGGTGGGGAGTTTGAATTCGTTAAAAAAAATCTCGGCCCCCGTAAACGTGCCATTGCCGCCGATGGCAACCAGGCCCTCGATGCCGGCGGTGACGAGGTTGTCGTAGGCTTTTTTGCGACCTTCGGGCGTCATGAATCCCTTCGAGCGGGCCGATTTGAGCACCGTGCCCCCGCGCTGGATAATGTTGCTGACGTCGCGCGAACCCATTTTGAAAATCTGCTCTCCGCCCTCAATCATCCCCGAATACCCCCGCCGGATTCCGTACACTTCCACTCCGTGGTAAATGGCCCCGCGCACCACCGCCCGGATGCAGGCATTCATGCCCGGCGCGTCGCCACCCGAAGTAAATACTGCAATTTTTTTCATGGTTGGGAAGAAATCGTAGGGCACCCGGTTCAGCGTGGTTTAGGGTGGGGTGCCTCTCGTGCGGGGCAAATTTATCGTTTAAACCGTTGCCAAGAATAATTTTCTACAATCGGCGGCGTATTTCAAAACCCGCCGGGGTGCATTGTCTCCCGTCGGTCCGGGCGGTTGCGGTCTGGTTTTTGTAGGTTTACCGGGAAATTCTCGTTTCTAAAACCCCCGGACACGGTTTTTTTTTCGTTACCAACGCATGAGTTTTTCGATTCCGGGTCTGAAAAAAGGGGGGCTGCTGTTGCTGGCGGCTGGGTCGGCACACGGGCAATACCTGCTCGGCGTGACGGGCAGCAACTACGCGGGCACCAACGCGCTCTCCCACAACCCGGCGCAGGTGGTCGACTCTCGGCACAAGCTGTTCGTCAACCTGATCACGTTCGACGAAGCCGCCGTCGGCAACACCCTCGCCTGGAAAGCCCCGTACTCGCTGTTTGCCCTCCAGACCAACACCGTTGCCGCCCGCCACCGCGCCCCAAGCGGGCTGATTCTCTGGCGGGATGAATACCTCGGCGAAGCGACGCCTGCCAAACCCCGGCGGGCGCTGGTGGCCGCCGACCTGCGCGGCCCCTCGGTGCTGTACACCTTCAACGACCGCTTCGGGGCGGCCCTCAGTTCGCGCCTGCGGGTGGCGGGCAGCGTGACCCAGGCCAGCGCCGAGGTGGCCCGGATTATTCGCTACGGCACCGCCGAAACCGAGCGGGTGGAGCCGCAAGCCGCCGGGCAGCGCTTCGCCTTCAACCTCGACGGCACCCTCGAACTCGGGGCCACCTTCGGGGCGGTGGTGCTCAATAGCGATGTGGATTTTGTGAAAGCGGGAATTACCGTGAAACGGCTCGTGGGGCTGTATTCCGGGCACGTCCGGGCCGACAACCTGCGCTACCGCTACGTGCCCGACCCGACCGATCGCACCCGCGAAAATATTTTGATTGAAAACGTGGACGGCCAGTACGGGTTTACCGACGAAGCAGCGTTTCAAAATTTTCGGCCCACGCCCCAAACCTTGTTCGGGCGGGCGGCAGCGGGCGCTGGCTGGGGCTTCGACCTGGGGCTGGTGTACGAATTCCGGCCCGACGCCGCCCGCTACACATTTCGGGAAAAAGGCGAAACCCGCCTCGACCCGACCCGGAACAAGTACCGCTTTCGCCTCAGCCTCGCCCTCCTCGATGTGGGCGGCATCCGCTACCGCAACCCCGCCTACGTGCGGGCCTACGAAGTGAGCCGAACCAACCGCCTGCTCGACGACCGACTCTTCGGCCCCGTGAGCGACGGGGAACAATTGACGAACGCCATCAACCAAACCCTCGGCGTCAGCGATGCCGAGCGCCTGACCGAGTTCCGCTCGGCCCTGCCTACCACGTTTCAGGCCAGTTTCGATTACAAAATTCGGGAAAACGTGTACCTCAACGGCACCTGGGTGCAACGCCTCCGTTCGCCACGCAGCATCGGGCCGGTGGCCTTCAACGTGCTGGCCCTCACCCCGCGCTACGAACGAAAATGGTTTGAAGCCGCCCTGCCCCTGGTGCTGGTGGACGATTACCGCGCCCTCACCTTCGGGCTGGCCCTGCGCCTGGGGCCGGTGTTTCTGGGCAGCGACCACTTGCCCGGCCTGCTCAACATCGGCGCGCCGAGGGGCCTGAATGCCTACGTGGGCGCGCACCTCCCGCTTTTCCGCCAGCGCCCCACCTTGCCGGATGCCTGTTACTACGAAAAAAGCGAAAAGCGCGGGTGGCGGCGGTTGTTGTTTTGGAAAAGACAGTAGTTCAAAGGATTACGAAATCAGAAAGCATTTGGAAAAATAAAATCACATTTTTACTTGCCTAAATTTAAAAACCTCACCTACTTCCCGGTACATTTCGTTCTTTGCATTCATACTACCCGCCCTCATTGCTGAAAAACAATACGACCGCTCACGTATTTTTTCAATTTCCAGCCCTGTTGTGTATGAAAACTTCTTCTTTACTCCCGCTTCTTTTGCTGGTGGCCTGCACCGGCGAAAAACTGGCTCCTAGCCTTAGCCCCTCCCCGACGGATCCGAACACCGTAACTGCTCAAGCGGCAACGGAAGTCGCCCGTTTGTTTACCGCAAAAACCAATGACCGGATTGCCGCTGCCAAAGATGGTAGTGTGCATCGAGGGACGTTACCACCGAACAACGACCCACTAAATCAGGATGGACCAGAGGTAGCTAGTACAGAAACCGTTACGGAATCGGGAGAATCTTTTTTCCATGTCGTCACTTACAAAGGCGGCAAAGGCTGGACTGTTATTGCGGCGGATCGGCGAGTTCGTCCAGTTCTTGCTTATGGGAGCTCCGGTAGGTTTCCGGTTAAAAATCTACCTCCTGGCTTGTCGCATTGGGTTGCCTACGCCAAAAGGCAAATCAAATCGGCGAAACGTGTTCTACTGACACCAGAGCCGCAAATTGAAGCATTCTGGAAAGAGTTTGAGAAGAAAGGGTTTCTCACTCCGGGGAATGGTCGCACGACTGAGGAAATCTGCGATCCCTACCGTACTCCATGTCCGAACGCGTACATCAATACTACAGGAGCTTTCTTGCGGACGGATCGTTTCAATCCCAACTCACCTCAATTGCGATGGGGGCAGGAATATGGTTACAACAAATATTCTCCAGTTACAGGCTGCGGTGCGTGTGGGGATAATAAGGCACGAGCAGGATGTGGCCCAATTGCAATTAGCCAGGTCATGGCATACTGGCAATTGCCCACGTCTGCATATTGGTATTACGTTTCACCACTCCTTACCAGCTTCAATCGCTGACTGTAGTAGTCTCTCATCTGGGGAAGACGAAGCTGCTTCCTTAGTAAGGACGGCAGGGATGTGGTCTGCCACTCAATATCACTATTTTGGCACCTGTAATACCTACACAAATCCAACACAAATCCAAGTCATATTCCCGTGCCGTTTGGTTATGCTGGGTACTCCAGTGGAGGTAGCAGTGGGACTTATTTGAGTAAGCTTGCCGCACTCAAAATTGATTTGCAAAACAAGAGACCGGTGATTTTATGGGGAACTACTTGCGATTTGTGTATGGGTGATGCACACATTTGGGTATGTGATGGTCTAGATGAACACCATTATTTCAGTCTTGATTGTAGTCAGGGATACCCAAACTGTATGGAGGCCACCTACACGTACCTGCACATGAATTGGGGAGATTATGGAAATGATTTCTTTACCAGTTCAGGTGGGTGGTATGGTGTTTCAAACTTCACTTGGCAGGGAGATACTTACGACTCTTGGTTACACGCAATCACGGGAATTCAGCCCTAGCCTAACTCAAGAGTCATGAGACATAAGCAATTACCGCTTGTTTGCATAGTGTGTTTGGCTACTGAACTCACTGCGTGTTCTATGTTTGGAAGTAAAGTGGATATTGGCACCCTGTATGGCGCAACCATCGGCACTTGGGAGTGGGTAAAAACCGTTACTCCTTCACGAACGATTACTCCTCAATCCGCTGGGTATTCCGAGCGAATGAAAGTGGATGGGGATGTTGACTACTTCCGGGACGGAAAACTCGTTAAAAGTCTTCGCCGGAGTGGAAATGACGTTCGCGATAATGCGGCGTTAACCATCTTATTTCCTTTTATTGATGATAGCACCAATAAAAACTACCAACTCAAATTTTACGTCCATTTTAATGAACAAGACGGTGTTGACCGCATTGAGACCAGCGAACTGATGTCCGTTTACAGTCAGGCCGCCGACACCGTGAAAATCTATTACCGCCGGGTGAAATGAAAACGTGTTGTCATTTTTTAATCAGCCTTCTGGTCACTGCGAAAGTAGTTGCTCAGGAGGCTGATTTGCCCCCGGTGGTGGGACTGCCTAAGGAACACCGGGCCAAAGCCATCTACCTCGAAGCCCTCGGCGGCGGTGGGTTGGGCCTCTCGCTTCACTACGATATGCGGTTCCGGCGGAGCAACAATGGCTGGGGTTGGCGGGTCGGGTATAGTCAACCCGTACCCGATGGGCGCTACAAAACGTACTCCGTTCCCATCGGGGTAAATCGCCTCGGCGGAGCGGGGCGGGTAGCGGGCGAAGTGGGAGTGGGGGCTGTGCTGGCTTACACCACCTGGACTTTCGATGATGACAACAATGTCACCCAGCATAAGAATCGGCTGGAAACTCCTTTGATCGCAAACGTGGGGGTTCGGTTTCGTCCCCTCCGCACGGGGGCCGTGTTGCGGCTGTCCTGGTCGCCAACCTGGACCATCGGTTCGTATTCACAGGTAAATTTGGCCTGGGTAGGGGCCTCGTTGGGAGTTGGATTTAAGTAGCACAAACCCGCTCATTATCACCACCCCGCCGCCTCCCGCCTCAACGCCCGAATATCGGCCACTAACCGCTCCGTGTCCAGGGCCTGGGTGCCTTTGTACAAACCCCGCAGCCGACCCGTACCATCGACGAGCACGAGGTGTTCGGTGTGCAAAAACTGGCTGGAGTCTCTGGTAAAACCAGGGATTTCTTCGGCAAAATAGGAGCGCCGGGCCAGGTCGTAAATCGCCGCTTTCGGCCCGGTGAGCAGGTGCCATTTCCCTTTTCGGACCTGGTGGGCCTGGGCGTAGGCCCGCAGTTGCGCCACCGAATCGGCCCAGGGCATGACGCTGAACGAGAGCAGCAGCACGTCCGGGTCGGAGGCGAAGGTGGTTTGCAGCGTTTTAAAGGCCCCCGTCAGTTTGGGGCACACGCCGGGGCAGCGGGTGAAAAAAAAACTGGCGACGTGAATCTTGCCCTGAACGGTTTGTCGGGTCACGGTTTCCCCGGCCTGGTTGGTCAACCGGAAATCGCCCAGGACGTGCGGGATGCGTGGGGCGGCCTCATCGGGGCTGTCGAACCACTGGGGCGTAAAATCGGGCGCGTCGTAGTACGGCACCTCCGCACCCGGCGGGTTTTGGCAAGCAGCCAGGCCCAATAGCAGGCTAAAACGAAACGCGAGACGCGGCATGAGCGCAGGAGTTTTCGCCCGTCAGGCCGTAATTCCGACCCTTTCGGACTTCGTAATTCGCCAGCAAACGCCCGTCGGGCTGCCAGATGGTTTGTCGCCCGGCTTCGTGGCCCCCGGCGTAGTGCATCCGGCGGTAGGGCGTTCCGTCGGCAAACCATTCTTCGGAAATCCCTTCCCTTTCGTCCCCCACGTAGGCATGGCGGAATTTCAGCCGTCCGCTCTCCCACCAACCCCGGTGAATTCCCACCCGCCGCCCGGCTTCGTAGGGACGCTCCCCGGCTTTGCGGCGTTTGGGGTACCACGTTAGCGCGGTGCCGTGGCGTTTGCCGTGTTGGTACGGCTCCATCGTCTGCGGGTCGCCGTTGGGGTACCGGGCGAGCACCACGCCCGTGAACGGTTCGTGTTGGAACAACAGCACCGGCCCCCGCTGCTGCAAGGCCGGGTCGCCCAGCCGGACGGAACGCCGGGCCACGTCGGGACTCGCCTGGCAGGCGGTCAGCAGCAAGCCCAGCACCGCGATTTTACTGACTGATCGTGCCGGGAGTGCCATAAAAACCGCTGCCGTTGAGGTACGGATCGGCGTCCGTGAAGTGGTAGTGGTAAATGCCGTCGGGGTAGTCGGCAGTTTTGCCGAAATGCCCGTGGTACTTGTCGAGGTCGGCGTTGGTGATCGTTTTGCCCCCTTCCTGCGGGCCGTACACGGGGAAGCCGTCGAGCAGAAAACCCATCAGCGCGTCTTTGCCCTTCGTCTTGGTCAGGTAGGTGGGTTCGACGTGGTAGTGGTAGCCGTTGTTGGGGGCGGGGTGCCCGCCGTACTGGTCGAACCCGAAAATTTCGGCGGTGAGCGGACTGCGCCCCATGGCGTACTGGTTGAAAAACACCACGCCGTTGAGGGCCACGCCGATGGGGCCGAGGGGTGTTTCCTGTTTGGTGGCGGCTTCTTTCGGGTTGAGGGGCAATTTTAACGTGATGTTTTGCGCGGCGATGGTGTTGGGATTGGCCGCAAATTGTCCCGTGCCGGTGTAGGCTTCGTACTGCGTGCTTTCCCACTTAGTGCCTTTGAAATACGGGCTTTTGTGATCGGGCACGTCGGTGGTTTGCACCACGACGTACGGCCCATCCACGTACACGTTGCTGGCCCCGTAGAGTTTTTTGTACACGGCGGGTACCTCGGTGGTGGTGGCGACGGGGGCGGCGTCGTCGCTTTTGGCGCAGGCGACGTACAGCAAGACCAGGCAGAGGATCGCGCCGAGTCGGGGAAACGAAGGTCGATTCATGAAAAAAACGAAAAAGGGTTGAAAACATCCGTTTAGACGTTCCTTCTCAGGGCTTTCCTTCGGGGGGCGGCAACTTTTTTTCCGCAGGCAACAAAAACCGCAGCAATTCCGGTACGAGAGCCGTGAACCGGGGCCGTTGCTCCGCGTCGCAGAGGGCCTTGAGTTGGCGAAAATGCCGGAAGGTGACGGCGGCTTTCTGCGCCTGAATCCGCCCCAGCGCCGCTTCCAGCGAATCGTTCCGGGCCGCATCGCCGGGGCCATCGAGTAGGCGAAAATACTGTTCGGAGGCCTCGGCGTAGGCTTCGTCCAGTCGGCGGATTTGCGCCCGGTGTTCTCGTTTGAGGCCCTCGAACTGCCGCTCTTGCGCCGGGTTCAGGCGCAGGGTTTCGACGATGAGCCGATCCACCTGACGGGGTCCGCCGGTTGGGTGCCGGGGCGGACGGCGGAGCGTGAGGTAGCCCAGCGTAGCGAGGTTGAGCACCACCAGCACCCCGACCAGGAGCAGGAGCAAGGTTTCTTTTTTCATGTCAGAAAATATTCTTTTCAAGATCACAGAATTTTAGGGCGGGGTCACCCTGAGCGGAACGGTCCGCCGCTAATTTTGTGGCTTTTTTGAAATCCTGAAAAGTTTTTCCAAACCGGGCGAACCCGTATCTTGAGCGCCGGAAAAATCCCGCCCCTAATTCCCCTTCCCACCCATGACCCAGTGCCCCAACTGCGCGACCCCGCTGGAAGCAACCGACCAGTTCTGTGGTCAATGCGGGCAAAAAACCCACCAGCATCGCTTTACGCTGCCGCATATTTTTCACGAGCTTTTTCACGCCTTCACCCACGCCGACAAGGGCGTATTTCTGCTCTTGCGCGACTTGGCCCTGCGTCCGGGGCGGGTACTGCGCGAGTACATCATCGAGTTCAAGCGGGCGAAGTATTTCAACCCCTTCACGTTTCTGCTCCTGGTGTTGGGCTTCTGGCTGTTCGTCAATTCGGTCGTGAAGCCCTACAGCCGGGAGCTAGCCGCAACGACCACGCCCAGCGTGACCACGGGGGTTCGACCGGCGGCCGACCAGGCCAGGGCAACCCGGCGTCGTCAAAGCATCGACTTGGTTGAAAAGCGGTCGAATCTGGCGGCCTTGTTTGCCTTGCCGCTGACCGCCTTCGTTTTTTGGCTGTTCTACCGGCGGCTCAACTACGCTGAACACATGGTGGCTCAGGTGCTGCTGGGTAGTTTCTATGTGCTGCTCGGTTCGTTGCTGTTGTTTCTGGCCCTGATTCCTGCCTTCCGCTGGTTTGCCACGACGTGGGGACAATTTGCCATCCACGGAACATACTTCACGTGGGCGTACTACCAGTTTTTGGGAGGCAACCGGCCCGCCAGTTTGTTGAAAATTATCCTGGCTACCCTCCTGTCGATCGTCGCCTGGGCGATTTTCTCCGGGGGGTTAATTTTTCTGTACATCGCGTTCGGGTGAGCCGCGCTCACTTCAACTTTCCCTCCCATTCTTCCGCTTCCATCATAGCGGTTTCCCAATCCTCGTTGGCCTGTTCGAGCTGGCGCGATACGTCTTCGTAAAAACGCGTCAGTTGGCCGTAGGCGGCGGGGTCGCGGAGGATGGCGGGGTCGGCGAGTTTGGTTTCGGTTTCCTTTTTGCGGGTTTCGAGGTGGGTGATTTTCTGCTCGGCTTCCTCGGCCTGCTTCTGCACTTTTTTCAGGGCCTGAACCCCGGTGTGTTTTTCAGTTCCTGAAAGTTCAGGCTGCTTTGGCTTCTCTTCTTTTTTGGGAGCCACTCCATTTTTTACGGCCAACTGCCCCCCGCCTGCTGCTAATTTTTTCTCTGCCTCACGCTCTTCTTTCCACCATTCGTATTCCTCGTAAGTACCGGGGTATTCTTTGATTTGCTCGTCTTCAATGTACCAGATTTTATTGGCGATTTCCGAAACGAAGAACCGGTCGTGCGACACCACCACGTAGGTGCCCTCGTACTGCTGGAGGGCCTGGATGAGGATGTTGACCGAACTCATGTCGAGGTGGTTGGTCGGTTCGTCGAGGAGCAGGAAATTGGCTTCACCCAACAGCATTTTTGCCAGCGCCACCCGCGATTTTTCACCCCCGGAGAGGACTTTTATTTTCTTGAAAACGTCTTCGTTCGAGAATAAAAAACAGCCCAGTATTCCCCGCAACTGCGCCTCGGTTTTGTTGGTACCGGTTTGGCGGAGTTCGTTGATGAGGTCGTTTTCTACCTGGAGCGCCTCCAACTGGTGCTGGGCGTAGAAGGTGAAGTTGACATTATGGCCCGTCGTGCGCTTGCCGTCGGTGGGTTCGGTGCCCGCGATGATGCGCAGCAGCGTGGATTTCCCTTTGCCGTTGGCCCCGATGAGGGCGATTTTATCACCCCGCTCGATGCGGGCGTTGGAGTGGGTCAGGATGTGTTTGGGGCCGTACCACTTCGACACGTCTTCGAGGTGCAGCACGTGCCGGCCGGGTTGCTGGGTAAACGAAAACTTGAAGTTGACGCGGGCGTTGGCGTCGATGACTTCGTCCACCAGGTCCATACGCGAGAGGGCCTTCACCCGGCTTTGCACCTGCCGGGCTTTGGTGGCTTTGGCTTTGAATCGCTCGATAAACCGCTCCGTCTGGCGAATTTTGGCCTGCTGGTTTTCGTAAGCGCCTTTCTGAATTTCGCTCCGTTCCGCTTTTTCTTCGACGTAAAATGAGTAATTGCCGGGGTAGTAATTCAATTTCCCGCCGCTTACTTCGACGGTGATGTTGGCGGTATTGTCGAGAAAATACCGGTCGTGCGAGACGATGATGACGGCCCCTTCGTAGGTGTTGATGTAGTTTTCGACCCACTCGATCGAGGGCAAATCGAGGTGGTTGGTCGGCTCATCGAGCATCAGCAGCGAGGGCTTCTGGAGCAGCAGCTTCGCCAGCATCACGCGCATCCGCCAGCCACCCGAAAACTGCCGGAGCGGTTGCGACAACTCTTCGGTGCGGAAGCCCAGTCCTTCCAGAATTTCCTCGGCCCGGCTTTGGGTAGTGTAGCCACCGAGTCCCTCGAATTCGTCCTGAAGGCGGGCCAGCCGATCGATTTGTTCGTCCTGGTAATTCACCTCCATTTCGTGCAGCACGGCGTCGATTTGCTTCTGGAGGTAGTTTTCCCGCTCGAAGGCCTGCATGGCCACCGCCAGGATGGAATCGTCGGATTGGTAACTCAGCAAATCCTGGTTGAGGAAGCCGATGGTCGTGTCGCCCGATTTGGAGATGTTCCCGCCGTCGGGGCTATACTCGCCGTCGATGAGCCGGAGGAGCGTCGATTTGCCCGTGCCATTGGCTCCGATGAGGCCGATGCGGTCTTTGGGTTTGATGTGCAGCGAGGCCCCGTCGTACAGCGCCCGGCTGCCGAAATAAAAACTTAGGTTATTGATGGAAAGCATTTTCTGCGGGAAGTCGGATTTTGTCTGAACCACGATTGGCCCAGATTTGAGGATGGAGAGGATGAGTCAACCTATCTTAAAAATCCTGTAAATCCTCAAATCCGGGCCAATCGTGGTTCAGACAGTCAAGCACAAAACTACGTCAAAGCGTTCGCAGTTCGCCGTTTTGCACGAAAAAGTAGCCCTCTTTCCCCTCCCCTTTCCAGGTCTTGAGATTCCAGCGCTGACCCGCGCTCAGGCGAAAATAGTGCACAGCACGGCCATCGGCGGGCTTCCAGTCGAGGGGCTTTCCGGCTTCGCAGCGGGTGGGTGGCGTGAGCGTCTCCAGCAGCAACACGCTGCCTTTGCCCATCATCCACGCCGCGCCGGTTTCGTCGACGGCCAGGGCCGTTTTTTCGTCCACGCCGATGCCCCGCAGGTTCGTCAGGCCGCCGTCTTTGGCGGCGCGGGCCAGAAACCCGACGAGTCGTCCCTGGCGAGCGCGTTCGCTGAAGTGCATGTCGGCAATGGTGGTGACCAAAAAGGGGGCGTTCAGAAAATTTCCCCGTTGCAGCGACACCTTCGGGTCGTAGGGATTGGCCAGGGTTTGGGGCGAATCGACGGTGCCCTGGAGGGCATCGAAATAAATGCCGCTCAGGATGCCGCAGCCCGCCGAGGTACCCCCGACGGTCACGCGTTTTTCGTTCAACAAAAAATTCAGCGCGTCCATCACGGGCGTGTCTTTCCAGAAATTCACGTAATTCCCCTGGTCGCCGCCCGCGATGAAAAGCGCCTCGGCGTTGCGGAGTTTACGGGCCACGTCGGGGTCGGCGGCCACGGCCCGGCTGTCGATCAGAATGGTTTCGACGGAATTAACTTTTACGCCCAATTCCTTGAACAGGTAGTTGTTGTACCCATCGGCCCCGCTGGCGCGGATCACCACGACATCGCCGCCGTTGGCGCGTTGGAGAAACCAGGTCATGGCTTCATCCACGTCGGTGCCGCCCCCGGCCAGCAGCAGGCCCGGCTGGGCGGCGGGACTGACATCACTGGTATCGCCGGATACCCAGGAGGTATAGCGGGGAGCTTGCGGAGGCTCGACGGGAGCCGCATCGGACGATTTCGTGCAAGCCAGGGAAAGGCCAAGCAAACCGACACTGCCGAACAGCAGGGGGAGCAAAAGCGGAAGGCGGAACATGGGCGAAAGCGGGAATTGGCTGCAAAACTAACTAAACAGAAAAGCCCCCCGATACCCTGGGAGGCTTTTCTGGACTGAATCACGGATTGTTTTGGGGCGTTGGTTACTTCGGATTCTTAGTTGGCGCACTACCCGCAGCGGCGGGGTTGTAGGCCAGTTCGTTGTCGGGTACATCCCAGTAGTCGAGGAAGTTGTAGTTGAGGGTGGCTTTGGTGTTCAACTTCCCGGCTTTGTCGAGTACCACGGCGTTGGTGCGGCCCCCGCCCTTCGAGATGTCGTCGATGACCCCCCAGCGCCGGGCATCGTAGAACGACAGCCCGCGCAGGAACAGCCCCACGCGGCGCTCCTTGCGGAGTTCTTCGAGGGCGTCGGCTTTGGCAAGGCCCGCCAGCGGAGCAAGGCCCGCGCCTTGAGAACTGCGCACGGCGTCGATGGAAGTCAGGCCTCCGGCGATGTCGCCGGTGTAGATTTTGGCTTCGGCCTTCATCAGCTCGTTTTCTTCAAACGTACTGGACAGGTAAAGTTCATAGGCCCCAATGTCCTGGGTGCTTAGGGTTACCACGCCAGCCATGCTTTTGCCTTTGTTGAGCAACTGCCAGCGCGTATTGAAGGCATTGCCCCGGTCGGAGTTGCCCAGCCACACGGCTACCTGATTGAAGTTGTTTTCGAGGCGCTTGTCCCCCTTCGGGAAATCCTGGATAAGGCGTTCACTAACTTTATACGTCACTGAACCAATCGGACCCGTCGATTTGGGGGCCAGGCTACCACTGATGGCACTGATGAAGTCGGCGTTGGCGTTCGAGCGTCCCGTAAACACATTGTCCGTCGCTTTCACTCCGTCGTTGGTCAGGGTAAGGAGCGTATTCCACTGCGCGGCCGTCATGTCTTTGGTGCGGGTGTTGACCAGCAAATTACGAGCCTTGAGCGTATTGATAGTCCGCTTCCACATACCGGGATCGGGTACCTGCCCTTTCCCGACTTGGTTAAAGTCGGCGATGAGGGCCTTCATCACGGTGGTGTAGTTGATTTCGGCGGTCAGGCTACCCAGCAGAGTAGCGCTCTGATCGAGGTTTTTGTTGGCCTCCTCAATGATTTTCTCTTTGGCTACGTAATTCCCATTGGTTGCGCCCACCGTGTTGTTGATCAACCCGGCGTAGTAAATAGACCCAATCCGCGAATACGCGAAGCCTTTCCACCAGTACGCCCACGCTTTCACGGTATTTTTACGAATGGTGTTATCGCCCGAAAAAGTCGTTTTTTCGGCAATCTCCAATACGCTGTTCATGGCGTTGTTGAGGTTGTACATGTAGGCCCACTCGTGGTAAAGCGGGTTGGCCCCCGCCTGGGCGTTGACGTTGACGGTCCGCAGCAAGCCGTACTGGGTCGGAATCGAACTGGGGTTAAGCACCTTCGTGCCGTCGTCGAGAATCACGTAGTCGGGCATTCCAATCTGGTTGCCATATTGGTTGGCGGCTTCTTCGCCGATGGCATCACCCATCAATTCGTGGAAGCCTACGGCCCCGGTCCAGAACAAACCTGGTACGCCGTCGGTGTATTTTACTTCCTTGAATCCCGTCACGTACACGCCGCCTTGGGCGAGAGCCAGGACACCCGGTTCGGAGGCGGCACTCGCCGGGGTGGGCTGGTTGGGGTTTTGTACGTCGAGTTGGTCTTTGCATCCACCGAGTCCGGCCAGGAGCAAAGTACTGACTATGAATAGCTTGGCGCGTTTCATGAGAAGTGGTGAGTTTTTTGAGGGGTGAGTTGTGAATTGGTGCGTCTTGAGAAATCATACTTCACCAATTTACCCTTCACCAGTTGATTTAGAATCCAATGTTCAGCCCAATCTGGTACGAGCGTAGGTTGGGCAGGGTGTTGTGGTCGGTGCCCCGGTCCCAGGCCGAGTTTTCGTTGCCGGTGGTGCTACCCGAACTCACCTCCGGGTCGAAGCCGGTGTACTTAGTGAAGGTCAGCAGGTTGCGGCCCGACAGTAGGAGTTGGGCTTGGCGCAGCACGGGAAGCTTGGTGAGTTTGGCAAAATCGACCCCGATCTGCACGTTACGCAGGCGGACGTAGGACGCATCTTCGTAGAAGTAATCCTTCGTGCCGTTGTTGGCCCCGGCCTGGTACACGCCCCGGTAGAAGGCCGTCCAGGCTCCCGTTTGCCCACCGATGGTAATGGGTTCGGTATAATCGCCGCTGATGCCGTCGCGATAGAGCCAGGATTTGGTCTGGTTGTATACGTGATTTTTGTACACCCAGTCGAACTGGAAGCCTACGGTGAGCCAGTTGCGGAAGTTGAACTCGTTGATAAACGAGGCATTGAACAGCGGGTTGGGGTCTCCGAAACTGTACTGTTTCGTGCTAAACAAGGGCTGCTTGGTAGTTTTGTTGACCACGTACCCGTTGCTGGCCACTTCAAACGTTCCCGCTGCTTTCTGGGCTTCGGTGAGGGCAGGGGTGCCGTCGGGCAGGATTTGGTCGAGGCTGCGAATTGCCATGAAACCGAACAATTGACCGATTTTTTCACCCGCTTTGAGTACGTAACCGGTACTGCCCGCGCTCGAAAGAAGTACCACTTCGCCTCCCCCTTTTACGGCAGTGATCTTCGAGGTCTGGTGCCCAAAATTCGTGGTAAACGTCCAACTGAAATTCTGGGTCTTAAACACCGAGGTATTCAGCGAAAACTGCAAGCCATTCGAGCCGAGCGAGAAAGCATTGTCCTTCAGCGAACCTACCCCAGACGAAGGGGCCGCGTCGATATCGTAAATGGCGTTTTTGGTTTTACGGTCCCAGTAGGTTAGCGAAAAATTGAGTCGCTTGAACCACTCGCCGTTACCCGCGCTAAGACTGAAGTCGGTCCCGATTTCAAGCTCCTCTGATACTTCCACGTCGAGGCCGGGATTTTTTTGAGCCGTCGGGTAAAAAAATACGCTGTTATTGCCTAAGGTCCGGGTGGAGAGCGTCACGTACCGGTCGAAAGGCCTGGGCTGAATTCCAGCTTGTCCGTAGGCAGCACGTAACTTAAACTCGGGTATTACATTTCCCAAAGCGCTGTTTTGCCAGAAACCCAGCGAGGAGGGTCGTAGGTAAATATCGCCCCGTGGGAACGTAAATGGCTTCGAGCCTCCCCCAAAGGCGGAGGAATAATCGCTCCGGAACCCGCCCGAAATCCCGGCGAACTCGCCGAACTCAATGCGCTGGTTGATCAGGTAACCATACGTTGTAAAGGGTTGACTTAAATCGGTACTAACCCGGTAGTTAGCTCCCTGAGCACCCGTGAAGGGCTTGTAAATGGGTAGTCCGGTTGTGTACGTGTTGTATTCCCGGTACTTGGTCTGGCGGTAGTCGAACGCGATCTGGGTGGAGGTAACAATCGGCAGGCTACTGTTGAAATCCTTGGCAAAATCGGTGTGGATGGTGGCGCTACCCAGGAAATTCTGGTAGGTAGTGGTGTAATCGTAGTTCGAGATTTCACCTCTGGGGTCAGGAGCGTTGATGCCCACGTAAGTGCCGCCCGCGTTGGCGAGTACGTTCCGGTTTTGCGACTGGTTGGCGTAGGTGTAGCGGTCCGTCTCACGCTGGTAGTTCATGCCGTACTTGGCGTTGAGAGCCAAAAACTTGATGGGCTTATAATCCAATTCGAAGCTTTGAATCACGTCCACCTTGTTATCGAGGTGGTTGCGGTACTGACTGCGGTAATTGGGGTTGAAGCCGTTTACGCCCGCTGCGCTGCCGAAGTAGCCCGCGTAATTTCCGTCGGCATCCACGAAGTCGTAGTTGGCAAAGGGGCGGGTATTATTGAGCGAATACAGGGCCGTCCGGTCGTCGTTGCGCAGGGTATTCTTGGTGTAGACCAACTGCGTAATCGTGCGGAACGTCAGGTTTTTGGCCAGTGTCACCCCGATGTTGGCCACCAGGTTGGTCCGGTTGTAGCCTCCGTTGTTTTTGAGCGTGCTGGTTTCGTTCTTGTTCGCTCCTGAAAAGCTGAAATCGAACTTATCGCTTCCCCCCGAAATGTTCAACGAGTTGTTGATCGTATGCGAAGGAATGAAGAACATCTTGAAGTGATCGTAGAACTTCAGGTTCTGGTCGTAGGGTTTGTTGGCATTGCTGTTCACATCCAGGGCGTTGTACTGAATCGCCTGGGGGTACAACCCTTGCGCTTCGTCGAACACCAACGGCTTCCCGGCGGCGTCAATTACCACGTTGTTGGCGTCGGTCACGAAGGCGTGCTTGTCAGCCTTGTGGACGTTACCGATGTTGAGGTACTCGTTAGTAGCGTAACTGTTGGAAAAATTCACTCGCACCGGCCCGTTGGTGCCGCGCTTAGTAAAGAGTTGGATGACCCCATTAGCCCCTTGCGCCCCGTAAATTGTACCGGCGGCAGCCCCCTGGATTACCTCCACGCGCTCAATATTGGTTAAGTCGATGGAATTAATGTCGGTAGCGCCCACTTGAACGCCGTCCATCAGGATAATGGGCGAGGTACCCCGGTTGATGGTGTTGATACCGCGTAGCAGGATGTTGGCGCGGGCACCGGGCGTACCGTTGGGCGTGGTGATGAGTGCCCCGGCGATTTTGCCCTGAAGGGCCTGGTCGATGGACGAACTCGGGGCGGGCGGCAGGTCTCTTGAGAGAATCGATTCCACGGCGATGCCGAGTTTGGTCTTGCTGGTCGCTACCCCAACCCCGGTCACGACGACTTCGGAAAGCTGCCGGGCATCGGTGGCGAGAGTGACGTTCACGACCGTCTTGCTGCCGATTTCCACATTTTGAGTGGCAAACCCAACCGAACTGAACACCAGCGTACCCCCCGCAGCGGGCACGGCGATGGAGTAACTGCCGGAGGCATCGGTGGAAGCCCCGGTGTTACTGCCCTTCAAAAGTACGGAAACACCCGGCAAGGGTGAGTTGTCGTCGGAGGCGCTTACTTTCCCGGTTACGCGCCGATCCTGGGCCAAAGCGGACCCGATTCCACAGAGCCATAGCAGGCTCCAGAGTAGAGCTTTTTTCATTTTTGATTGAAGAGTTGGTTAAGGATAATTACCGGACAAAAGTAATCGAAGTCTTGATTATTGTCCCACCCGTTCCAAAATTTTATTTTACGAAACGAAGCTTCTCAATTCTTTTAAAGTGCCGGATTCCTAGAACGATAAAATAATCTTTCGCTAACAAAACCTATATCCTAAGTGGGGTATTAATTCCTTACTCGAACCGGGTTTGCATTTTACGGAGATATCCGACTTACTTTCAACGCCAAGGCAACCCCGCTTTCGGTTTGCTCGTACTGGTTGAAACCGCTCTAACCAATCGTATCATTTCGGCAAATAAAATTGGGCTTATCGGGGAATGGCCGATATAAATCGGGGATTCTTCCGCTTTTCTCCCCCGATTTGGGGTATTTTACGGTGACTTTGTTGTCAAAAGTTAGTTCCCTGATTTACCTTTGAGAAACGACACCCTTCATTTTTTCACCTTCAACCAAACGCAATGCATCAACTCCTACGAATCTCCATGCTCTTCCTGGCCCTGCTGACTACCGTGTGCGTCAGTGCTCAGGATCGATCCCTGAGCGGGAAAGTCACCTCCTCCGACGATGCCTCGCCGCTCGTGGGCGTGTCCGTACTCGTGAAAGGCAGCAACCAGGGCACCACCACCGACGCCTCCGGCAATTACCGCCTGAGTATTCCCGACAACGCCACGCTCCTATTTAGCTACGTGGGCTTTACCCGCCAGGAAATCGTGGTCGGGAGTCGCACGGCACTCGATGTCACCCTGGTGGCCGACGCCGCCAGCCTGAGTGAGGTGGTCGTGACGGGCTACGGCTCGCAGATTAAGCGCGATTTGACGGGCAATATCGCCCAGGTGAAAGGCACCGAAATTCAGAACATGCCCACCCCTAGTGTGGATCAGGCTCTGCAAGGCCGGGCCGCCGGGGTGTACGTCAACGCCGGAACCGGAAAACTCGGCCAGGGTGTCACGGTGCGGGTACGGGGCAGTTCGTCGATTTCGGCGAGTAGCCAACCGTTCTACGTGGTCGATGGCATCCCCGTGACCACGGGTGACCTGAGCACCTACGGCGGGGATACCAACCCCCTGGCCGACATCAACTTCAACGACGTCGAATCGATCGAGGTGTTGAAAGACGCCAGCGCGGCGGCCATTTACGGCTCGCGGGCGGCCAACGGCGTGGTACTCATCACAACCAAGAAAGGCAAGGCGGGCAAAACCAACATCTCGCTCAATTACCAGGGGGGTATCAGCAACGCCGCCCGTCGGGTGGATTTCTTGAATGCCCAGGAATTCATTGATTTCTTTAAAATAGCCACTGGAAATAGCGACCGTCGCAACGGGGTCAATCCAGCCGATCCAAGTTCGGATACGCAGTACGTGTTTGGCCCCGATGGTTTTCTGGATTACTACAGTTACGGAACCTACGGCACGGCTAAGCAAGGCGACTACGACTGGCAGGATCGCGCTTTCTCGCAGGGCGGCATCAACCAGATGGATCTGCAGTTCAGCGGCGGAAACGACAAAACCAAATTTTACATTTCGGGTCAGTACCTCGACCAGAAAGGTACCATCATCGGCAACGCCCTCAAGCGCTACACCGGCCGGGTAAACATCGACCAGCAAGCCAACAACTGGCTGAACGTGGGCCTGAACATGAGCCTGGCGCGGACTGAAAATAAGCGACTCCCCGGCGACAATGCCTTCTCGAACCCCGTGCAGGCCTCGGCCATCACGCCACTGACTCCGTTTGAAGATCCGGAAACGGGTCTGCCTTCGGGTACCCCTCCGGGCGATGTCAACATCCCGCTGTACTACAATCCGTTTATCAGCATCAATTACGCCTCGTTCAGCGCCATCAGCTACCGGAACCTCCTGCAGGGCTACGCACAGGTTCAGATTCTCCCCGCCCTCCGCTTCCGCAGCGAACTGGGGGTCGACATCCTCAACCAGCAGGAAGAAGGGTATTTTGGGAGCCAGACCGTCCGCAACCAAACCCGCGCCGCCCGTGGGATTGGCTCCAACACTTACGCCGGGATAGTCAACTACACGACTAACAATTATTTTACCTACGACAAAGTCTTTGGGGTGCACTCCATCGGTGCCACCCTGGGGATGTCGTATCAGCAGTCGCAATCGAAGTTCAACTCGGTGGAAGGTACCCAGTTTCCTTCCGACGCCTACCAGCGCCTCGCCAGTGCCGGGACGATTTCGAGTGGGAATTCGAGCGAAACCAACTTTCGATTTCTGTCGTACTTCCTGCGGGCCAACTACAAATTTGCCGACAAGTACCTCCTCTCGCTCAGTGGACGGGTCGATGGTTCTTCGCGCTTTGGTAAAAATGCCCGCTACGGGTTTTTCCCGGCCGTTTCGGCGGGCTGGGTGCTGACCGAGGAGGCTTTCCTGAAGAATTTCCAACCCCTGAGTTTCCTCAAACTCCGCGCCAGCTACGGCATTACGGGCAACGCGGAAGTCGGCAACTTCCCCCAACTGGGCTTGTTCGGGGGCACGGTGTACTCGGGACTGGGTGGTCAGGCTCCCTCGCAGATTGGGAACCCCGACCTGAAGTGGGAAACCACCACCCAAACCGACGTGGGCCTGGACTTCGGATTTTTCAACAACCGTCTCAACGGCGAGGTAGACTACTACATCAAAAAAACCTCCGACCTGTTGCTCAACGTGAACATTCCGTCCTCGTCGGGTTTTACCACCCAGTTCCGCAACGTGGGTGACCTGGAAAACAAGGGGATCGAGTTGGTGCTCAACACCCAGAACCTGGTCGGGAAATTCTCCTGGACGACCTCGTTCAACGTGGCCGCCAACCGCAACAAAGTGACCAACATCAACAAGCAAGTAATCGAGGCCGGCATCGGGGGCTTCGCCAACCGGGCCGTGGAAGGCCAGCCCATCGGGGTGTGGTTCGTGCCGGAGTACGCCGGCGTGGATCCGGCCAATGGCGATGCGCTCTGGTATAAAAACACCGAGAATCCCACCGATGGTACCCGCGACCGCACGACCACCAACGTGTACTCGGAGGCCCAGCGCGTAGTGTTCGGCAATCCAAATCCCAAATTCGTGGGAGGCCTCACCAACACGTTCAAGTTTGGCAACCTCGACCTGACGATGTTCTTCAACGGTGTGTTTGGCAACAACCTCAACTTCTTTGGCGTGGGCCAGTACTCGTCGGGTAACGGGATTTATGAAGACAATCAGACTAAGGATCAACTCCGCGCCTGGACGGCCCAAAATCCCAACACCGACGTACCCGAAGCCCGCTACCTGGAACCTAATGGCAACCAGGCTTCCAGCCGGTACATCGTCAAGGGCGATTTTGTGCGTTTGCGCACGGTCACGCTGGGCTACAACCTGCCCGGTACGCTCTCCCGAAAGATTGGAATCGAAAAAGCCCGGATTTATTTCTCCGGGATGAACCTGCTTACGTTTACGAAGTACAACGGCTGGGATCCTGAAGTAAACTCCGACGACTTCACGACGAATGTGGCCCAGGGCAACGACTTTTACACCCCGCCTCAACCGCGCACGTTCCTCGTTGGCCTGAACCTTGGATTCTAAAACGGTGAAAGGTGAGATGTAAGATGCTTTCAACTGAATTTAACAGCGCACTTCTCACCGCTCCCCATCAACCACCAAAATTTTCCATGAAACGAATTCTCGTTAAATCTTCTTTTTTGGCGATGGGTCTGCTGACCCTGGCCTCCTGCGCCGATAAACTGGAGGTTCTACCTACCCAGACCATCGACGCCGCCACTGCCCTAACCACGTCGGGCGATGTGACGGGTGCCCTCATTGGTACCTACGACGGTGTGCAGAGCGTCAACGTGTTCGGCGGGGCTTTTCAGTACATCCCCGACTTGCTCGGCGACAATGGCGAGGTACGCTTTGCGGGCACGTTCGCTTCGCACCGCGACATTTGGAACAAAGCCATTCTAGCCAACAACACCCAGGTGACGGCCACCTGGAATGCCTCCTACAACGCCATCAACCGGGCCAACAACGTATTGGCCAACCTCCCTAAAGTGGTGGAAGGCAGCCGGGGCCGGGTCGAGGGCGAAGCCCGCTGCCTGCGGGGCATGATTTACTTTGAACTGGTGCGGCTGTACGCCAAAACCTGGGGCGACGGCGGCGACGCCGCCAACGCTGCCAACCCCGGCGTACCCCTGGTGCTGACGCCCACCAAAATCTCGGACCCCACGCCCGCCGACATTGCTGCCCTGGCGGTGAGCCGGAGTTCGGTAGCGCAGGTGTACGCGCAGGTAATCGACGACCTGACAAAGGCCGAGGCTCTACTGCCCCTGGCCAACAACTACTACGCCAACAAGGGCCTGGCAGCCGGGATGCTCTCGCGGGTGTACCTCATGCAGCAGAACTACGCCGCTGCCCGCGACGCGGCCAACCGGGTGATTCTCTCC
Organism: uncultured Cytophagales bacterium; assembly: GCA_964244295.1. Taxonomy (GTDB): domain Bacteria; phylum Bacteroidota; class Bacteroidia; order Cytophagales; family Spirosomataceae; genus JAJAZB01. The sequence goes on along the minus strand of CAXTIG010000035.1, from coordinate 22,359 downwards.
GAAAATTTCGGCCTAGTGGGCGATTGGACGAGTTTGTACAATAACTTTCTGTTTACGCAAAGCTCCCAGAACACCCCGGAGCACATCTTTACCGTGCGCATCACCGAACAGGACGGAGCCAGCGACCTCAACACGTTTTACGGCACCACCATCGGTAGCCTGCCGGGTACGGCTGGTCGCAGTGACATCCGAATTCAACCCCGCCACCGGCAGCTTTACGAAGCGGGCGACCTGCGCGGTACTTTCTTCAACGGGTCGGGCACTCGCGTGTTTACCTCAAAGTTCCTGGATCGCTTCGGGAACGTGCCCGTCATTCGCCTGGCCGAGATGGCCTTGACCCGTGCGGAGTGCAACTTCCGCCTACGAACGACCGTTGGTGATACCCCCGAAAACGACATCAACATCCTGCGCGAACGCGTTGGTCTGGCCCCGCTCGCCACGCTGACCCTGGATGCCATCCTGAAGGAGCGCAGACTGGAGCTGGCCTTCGAAGGGCACCTGCTTCACGACCTGAAGCGCACCCGCCGTCCGATTTCAACTGCGCTGGCCTGGAACAATCCGAAGTTGATCCTGCCCATCCCGCAGCGTGAACGCGATGCCAACCCTAATTTGACACAAAACGAGGGTTACTGATTTTAGTTTGAGGGTTTGAAAAGTTTGAGCGTTAAAAAGCCCACCCCCATCGTAAGGGGTGGGCTTTCTTATTGCCAGGCTGTCGCTTCAGCCCTGGTCCGACAAAAAAGGGATGACAGATGCCAAAGAACTTCAAACACTCAAACTCTTCAAACCCTCAAACTCACCCACCCCCAACAACTTCTCCACCTGCGGCCCCAGCCCCCGCGTGTACACATACCCCACCCGGAAAATCTCCCGCGCTTTTTTGATATCGAACACCGTATAATTTTTCAAGGCGGGCGGTTCGATGAGGAGGTGGTACTTGGCAAATTGCTGCTGCGAACTTTTGTTGATGGCCAGGTACAGCGTGCGTTCCAGCACACCTTTCATCGACGTGATGGGCCGTTCGGTGGTGCCGAAGGGGTTGACGTGACTGCCCACGAAAAAATCGCAGCACTCTTCCAAGGGGTCGAGCGGCATGTTGTTGAGTACGCCACCGTCCACGTAAAACCGCTGCTGGTGGAGCATCGGCTCGAAAACCCCCGGCAGGCAGCACGACGCGAGCAAGGGCCGGATGAGCGGGCCTTCGTTGAAATACACCGTTTTTCCCCCCATCAAATCGGTTGTGGCGATGGTAAGCGGCAGGTGCAGGGCTTCAAACGTGTCCTCGGGCAGGTAGCGTCGGTAGAGGTCTTCGCACTTGTCGAGTTTGAGCAGACCCATCCGGCTCAGGGCCGGGCGCACGAAACGCAGCAGGTTGGTGCTTTGTAGAATGTCGAGGGTTTCGTCGGGACTGTACCCGGCGGCAAACATGGCCCCGGCCACCGCCCCGGCGCTGCTCCCGGCGATGTGGTCGGGTTTCAGGCCCATTTCGTCGAGGGCTTTCAACACGCCCAGGTGGGCGATTCCGCGCGCGCCGCCGCCGGAGAGTACAAATCCAATTTTCATATCGGTTTGATTATCAAATTTCTGCGTCTCCGCCTCTCTGCGTAAAAATGAATAGCGCGCAGAGACGCGGAGACGCAGAATCGGTTACATGAAAGAAAAACGCCAAATTCGGCTCGTTGTTTTGCTTTCAAAAATGTCATTCCCCAACTGCGAATGCAACTTCACATCCTCGACGCCGGTCACTTCAAACTCGACGGCGGCACCATGTTTGGCGTGGTGCCGAAAGTGATCTGGCAAAAACTGCTCACGCCCGACGATCAGAACCACGTTTCGTTCGCCATGCGCTGCCTGCTGGTCGAAGACGGTCCCCGCCTGATCCTGATCGACTGCGGCATGGGCGACAAGCAGGACGCCCGCTGGCAGGCGTATTACTCCCGCCACGGCGAGGGAAACCTGATCGGTTCCCTAAAAAAAGCCGGATTCTCGCCCGCCGACGTAACCGACGTGCTCCCCACCCACCTGCACTTCGACCACGTCGGCGGGGCTACGCAGTGGAACACCCGCCGCGACGGCTACGAACTAACCTTTCCCAACGCCCGCTACTGGGCACACCCGGCGCACTGGGCCTGGGCGATGAACCCCAACCCCCGCGAAAGAGCCACGTTTTTGACCGAAAACCTGCGGCCCATTCAGGAAAGCGGACACCTGCAATTTTTGGCGTGGGGCTTGGGGCAGGAGGCAGGGGATGAAACCAGAAATTCTCAATTCTCAATTCTCAACTCTCAATTCTCAATTTTACTCGCCGACGGCCACACCGAAAAAATGCTCATGCCCCAGATCGAGGTTGCCGGAAAAACCGTCGTCTTCGCCGCCGACCTCATCCCCACCACTGCCCACGTGCCCGTCAACTACGTGATGAGTTACGACGTCCGCCCGCTGGTGACGATGGAAGAAAAAACGGCTTTCCTGACCCAAGCCGCCGAAAAAGCCTGGGTTCTGGTCAGCGATCACGACCCCGTTCACGAAGCCTACACCGTGCAACAGACCGAAAGAGGGTTTCGAGTCTTGGAAACCGGGCCACTGTCGGCATTTTTGTGAAGGCTGTCACCCTGAGCTTGTCGAACCGGCCCCGCGCGGCGTCCGCTTCGACAAGCTCAGGGTGACAAAATGCGCACAACTTTGAAAATTTTTCCCCCATGACCAACCCCGACCTCACCGCCCTTTTCGCCCGCTTCGCTCCCCTGCGCGTGGGCATCATCGGCGATTTTGCGGTTGATTTTTACTACCAGGTTCAGGAACAAACCGGCGAATTTTCGTTGGAAACGGGCCGGGAAGTACACTGGGCCAGTAGCCCCCGCACGGCTCCCGGCGGAGCGGGCAACGTGGTGCAAAACCTCGCCGCGCTGGGCATCGGTACCCTCCGGGTGTTTGGCTGCGCGGGCCGGGACGTGTTCGGGCGCGAGTTGCGGCACCTGCTCGATTCGCTCGGCGTCGATACCACGGCCCTGCTCGACACGCCCGGTTGGGACACCTGCACGTACACCAAGCCCCACGCCTCAGCAGGCGAAACCCACCGACTGGATTTCGGTACGCACAACGTGCTTCCCGAGGCCGTTTTCAACGAGGTACTCGCCCGTTTAGAACAAGCCCTGACCGCCCTCGACATGCTCGTGGTCAACCAGCAATTTCCCAATCCCCTGCTCGACGGTGCCCGCATCGGGATGTTGAACAGGCTCCTGGCCCACTATCCGGCCTGCCGGGTTGTAGCCGATTTGCGGGATTTTGGGTTGCTGGTGCGTGGCGCGACGCTGAAAGTCAACACCGCCGAACTCGCCCGACTACTCGAAACGGATCCGCACGACACCTTGGACTGGTGCCTTCGGCATGGGGAGTCGCTGCGCAACACCATGGGCGGGCCGGTGGTCATCACGCGGGGAGAACAGGGCCTTGTCTACGTCGGACAACTCGACGTGTACACCGAACCGGGCCTGCCGCTGCGGGGCAACCTCGACCCCGTCGGGGCGGGCGATACGGTCGTGGCGGCGCTGGCGGCCTGCCTGGGAGTTAGGGCCTCCCCCACCGACGCTCTTCGCGTAGCTAACCTGGCCGCCGCCGTGACGGTGCAAAAAATCGGGCAGACGGGCACGGCTACGCTGGGGGAGGTTTTGGTGCTGAACGCCTCTCCAGCCGCGTCATTGCGAGCGGAGAAATGAGTGAAACGAAGTTTTGAACCCGGAGCGCGGCAATCCCCGCCCGGAGACCAAACGGTCCGTCGCACGGTAGCGTCAGGCAGTTGTTTGGTTTTAGCTTTCTTGTCTTCGGGAGGGGATTGCTTCGCGTCGGCGACCAATTCTCGCTTCGCTCGTCTCGGTCGCCTGTGCTCGCAATGACGCGGCTGGAAACCATTTTTTACCATGTCCCCCAACACTCTCCCCCACCTCCGTGACGAGGCCCGCCATCACCTCACCCAGGAACTCCTCCCCTTCTGGACCAGCCGCACCGTCGATGCCACGCACGGCGGTTTCCTCACTCACTTCGACCAGCACGGGCGCGACAGCGGCGAAGATGAAAAATCGCTCATCGCCCAGACCCGCTCGGTGTATACCTACGCCTCGGCCCACCGCGCCGGGTACGGCGACGGTGCGCTCGCCAACCTCGCCCGGCACGGCGTGGAGTACCTCTTAAAAAACCTCTGGGATAGGGAACACGGCGGCTTTTTCTGGATGACCAACCGCCGGGGCGAGGTGCTTAACGACCAGAAAATCGCCTACGGCCAGAGCTTCGCAATCTACGCCCTGAGCGAGTACACCCTAGCCACCGGCGACCTACGCGGCCTCGACTACGCCGGGAAAACCTTCGATTTGCTCCAAAAACACGCCGCTGACACCCGCTACGGCGGGTATTTCGAGGTGTTCGCCCGCGACTGGACGCGGGCCGGGCCGGGTGCCGCCGGGGGTGACCGCAAAACCCTCGACGTCCACATGCACCTGATGGAAGCCTTCACGACGCTATACGAAGCATCCGGGCAGGAGGTTCACCGGCGTAAGTTGCTGGAGGTGATTTCGTTGCTCACCGAAAAAATCATGCACCCGACTTACGGCACCGGCATTCCGCAGTTCTGGGCCGACTGGCGGGTGGCCCCGCAGATCAAGTTCGTGGTGGTCTGGGGCTGGGACCGCTTTAACCCCGAAGGCCAGAAAGGGGCCGCCGACGACAACACCAGCTACGGCCACAACGCCGAATTTGCTTGGCTGCTCCTCCACGCCCTCAACGTACTCGGCCTGCCCGCCGAGCCGTACCATCCGTTGCTCCGCAAGGCCCTTGACCACGTCGTGGACTACGGTATCGATTGGGAATGGGGCGGGGTGTTCGTTGAAGGTTCTCACGCCGGCCCGGTGTACGACCAGGAGAAGGAATTCTGGCAACAGGCCGAGGTACTCATCGGCCTGCTCGATGCCTACCGGCTTTTCGGGGATGAAAAATTTATTCGCGCCTACGAGTCCGTTCACCGCTTCGTATTCGACCGGATGATCAACCACCCCGTCGGCGAATGGTGGCCGCTGATGACGCGGCAAGGCCAGCCCATCTGGACGCACCTAAGCCATTCCTGGAAAATCAACTACCACACCGTCCGGGCGATGGTGCAGAGTATTCGGCGGTTGGAGGGGTTGGGGCAAGCGGGGCGATGAGGTGTCATTCCAAACTAAACCGTGTCGTCCTGGAAGGACCCGCGCGGCGTCCGCTCGTTGGACTACCGTTCAGTTTCCTGAAAGGGGAACGGTAGTCCAACGAGCGGACGCCGCGCGGGTCCTTCCAGGATGACAGTCGGATTTTTTTCATTGTGTAAGGGCGATTTTCGGAAAAATCTCCCCTCGCTCGTGCAACCCCCTCCCCCATTCTGCGTCTTTCCCGCGTTCCTCAACGTGCCCAAAACCCCGTTCACAAATTTTAACTATTCGTTTAGTTAAAAAACTAAAGAATCCGGTAGTTTTGGCCGCTCGACTCCTTTTTCCTTATCAACCCTTCCCATCCCGCCGCGTATGCGACACGTCTTCCTGGCTTTTTTCCTACTCCTCGGGCTGTCTGCCTTTGCCCAAACTTCCACCCGCCTCACCATTCGGGGTACCGTCGTGGATACCTCCAACGTCCCGCAGGCCGGGGCCACGGTGATGCTGCTCCTGCCGAAAGATTCGACCCTGGCCAGCTACGGGCGCAGCAACGAGAAGGGCTTTTTCGAGTTTAAAAACCTCAAAAAAACGCCGTACTTGCTCAAAATCACGTTTGTGGGGTGCCTTCCCATCCAGCGCGACATCGTGCCCACCGACGACGGCAACGTAGACCTCGGCGCATTGCAACTCAAGCCCATCGCGAAGGAACTGCTCGAAGTGGTGATCCGCACGGCGAAAGCCCCGCTCACCATCCGGGGCGATACGGTCGAGTACAACGCCAGTTCGTTTAAAGTCCCGCCCGGTGCGACAGTCGAGGACTTGCTCCGCAAACTCCCCGGCGTGGTGGTCGACCAGGACGGGGGCATCAAGGCCCAGGGTCAGGACGTGAAAAAAGTGACGGTGGACGGCAAGAGCTTTTTCGGCACCGACCCCAAACTCGCCACTAAAAACCTCGCCGCCGACGCGATTGCCAAAGTCCAGATTTTCAACGACAAATCAGAACAGTCGAAAATCACGGGCGTGGACGACGGGCGCAAGGAAAAAACGGTGAACCTCGAATTGAAAGAAAGCGCCCGCAAAGGCGGCTTTGGCAAAATCACCGCCGGGGGCGGCCTCGACGGGGGCACGGGCGGGGCACGCAGCGAAGTGAAAGGCAACTACAACCGCTTCAATACCAAAAACCAGTTTTCGATCATCGCCCTAGGCAACAACACCAACCAGACGGGCGTGTCGTTTGACGATTACCAGGATTTTCGCGGCAGCCAGTCCTTCAACTGGAACGACGATGCCGACTTTAGCTTCAGCAGCGGGGGCCGCTCCATCTTCTTCGGCGGCGACGACGACGAAAGCCTGACCATCCCGATTTCGGGGCGTTCGGGCCGGGGTTTTTCCGAAAACTTCGCCGGGGGCATCAACTACAACTACGACACCAAGAAAACCAAGCTCAGTTCCAACTACTTTTTCAACCAGTCGAACCAAACCCAGGACGGGACGCTGAACCGGACTAATTTTCTGCAAAACGGCAGCTTCACCTTGGCCGAAACCAACCGCCGGGGCACCTTCAGCGGCAACCACCGGGGCGGCTTGCGTTTTGAGAAAACCATCGACACGCTCAACACGCTCGTGCTGATCGGCAACGGTCGCTACAACACCGGCAACGACCGCTACCACGCCGATCAAACCTACACGCGCAACGAGATTCTGAACAGCACCACGACCATCGACAACGCCACCCGCGCCAACGCGGGCATCCTGGCGACCTCGGCGATTTTCCGGCATAAATTCATGAAAAAAGGCCGCAACCTGGCCCTGAGCGCCTCGTTCAACCTCACCCACAACGACAACAACGGCGACCAGCGCTCGGTCAATGATTTTTTCGGGGTCAGCAATCCGCTGGCCGTCAACCTCAATCAAATCACGGCCACCGACACCCGGCGACAGGAATTCAAATCGAGCGCGTTTTTCCTCGAACCGCTTTCGAAAACGTTTTTCTGGGAAACGTTTTACAACTTCAGCCTGCGTACCGACGAGGTGGACCGCGACGTGTTCGACCGGACCGACACGGGAATGCAGTTTAACACCGCCCTGAGCCGGTACTACACCAACGAGTACGTGTACCACCGCCTCGGCTCCAGTTTCCGGTATTCCAACAAGGGCCTCAACGTGTCGGCGGGAGCCGCCGGGCAGCAGTTCAACCTGCGCGGGCGCTTCGCCACCGACCAAACCTCGGCCACGTTTACCAACGTAAGCCGCTCGTTTTTTGCCTGGGTGCCCAACGTATCGCTCAACTACGACCTCAAAAACAACCGCTACCTCTACTCCGGCTACAACGTCGAGGTCCGCCTGCCTTCCACCCGCGACCTCCAGCCGGTGGTGGACAACTCCAACCCGCGCTACATCCGCGAGGGCAACCCCGACCTGCTGCCCCAGTTGACCCACCGCCTCAACCTGGGCTTCAGCAAGTTCAACCCGGCCAATTTTACCAACCTGTTTTTCAACGTCAACTACGGCTACAACATCAACCAGGTGGTGTACAACCAGACCGTGGACACGCTGCTGATCACCCGCACCCGGCCCACCAATATTTCGGGCGGGCAGAATGTAGGGTCGTACCTGGGCTTTGGGTTTCCGTTGAAAAAAACGAAGAGCAACCTCAACCTCAACACCTCGCTCAACCTGGGCAACAACCTGGCCTTCGTCAACGACGTGCTCAACCGCACCCGCAGCACCAACGTCGGCGTCGGCCTGCGCCTCGACCTCACACCCAGCGAGAAATTCACGCTCTACACCAACGCCAACGTCAATGTGACCGACGCGCAGTATTCCATCAACAGCAGCCAAAACCAGCGCATTTTCAACTACACCTACGGCGCGGAGATGAACGCGCAGTTTCCGGCTAAAATCTACCTCAACGCCAACTTCAATTACCGGATTTTCATCAACCGGCGCTTCGATTTCGACCAGCGCGTACCCATTCTCAACCTGGCCGTGTACAAACACCTCGGCAAAGCCAACCGCACGGAGATTCGCCTGACGGCTTACGACGTGTTCAACCAAAACCAGGGCATCACGCAACAGGCCACGCAGAACTTCGTTTCCGAGGAGCGCGTCCGCACCCTGGCGCGGTACTTCCTACTCAGCCTGACCTACAACATGCGCGGCGTGAAAGCGCAAATGCGGCGGGGGGGTGGGTTTTAGGAAAAAGATGAGAAGGAACCGCAACGATTGAGAAAAAGAACCGCAACGATTCCCCTCCTTTTTAAGGAGGGGTGCCCCGTAGGGGCGGGGTGGTTGAGCGGTTGCCAGCCAAGTACTCCCATCCACCGACAAACCACCCCGCCCCTACGGGGCACCCCTCCGCGCCACGGTGGCCTTTATCAAGGAGGGGAGTCGTTCAAACCAAAAAATCAACCCATGAAACCCCTCCTTCCCCTCCTCTTCCTCCTTTTTTCCCTCAACACCCTCGCCCAAAACACGGAAGGCGTCGTCACCTACGAGCGCGTTCAGCACTGGACGGCCATCACGGCCCGGCTCACCTTTCTGAGTCAGGAAGAAAAAGACCGGGCGAAAAATACCTGGGGCAGCACCGACGAGTGGAAAGAAAAAATGAAGCTCAGCTTCAGCCCGACGCGCAGCGTGTACACGTACCTCAATGACCGCGCCGAGAGCGAAGACGGGGCCTACACCTGGCGCAACCGCGACTACCTCATCGCCCGGAATTTTGAGAAAGAAACCCAGACCGACCTGATGGAAATGCTGGGGAAAACCTACCTGCTGGATGATTCGCTGCGGACGCCCGCCTGGAAAATCGGCAACCAAATCAAAGAAGTGGCCGGGTACCAGTGCGTGAAAGCCACCACCGAAGACCCCATCCGCAAGCAAAAAATTACGGCCTGGTTTGCCCAGGAAATCCCCGTTCCGGCGGGGCCGGAGCGGTACTTCGGCCTGCCCGGCGTGATTCTCGAACTCGATCTCAACGAGGGCGACGTGGTGATTACGGCCACGAAGGTAGAATTTCGTTCGGTGGAAAAAGACCTGCTTTTGCCGAAAATGAAAGGCAAAAAAATCACTCAATCGCAGTACAATGCCTTGATTAAAACCCACATCGACGACAGCATTAAGGCCCACCGCAATCCGTACTGGTCGCTGCGGTATTGAACGTACTGTCACAGCGTGACAAAGTTGACTTGCTCACTTCCCCACCCGAAACGTCACGCTCACCTTCCCGCTTTTAATCGGCTGCGCCAGCCGGATGGCGATCCGCGTGAAGGGCGGCGTGAGGCCGTCTTCATCGATGGTTTCGGAACTGACGCTGAACGCATTCCCGGCGGGTACGTCGATGGTGGCCAGCAGCGTGGCGCGTTTCCCGATAAATTCCAGCGTACTCTCCCCCACCCGTCGCCAATCGGCGCGGGTGATGAAGGCTTCTTCGATGGTCTGATTTTCAGTAAAATCAACCGTGTCTTCGATTTTAAAGTACCCCGAATCCTGCCGGTTGTACACAAAGTGCCGGATCAGTTGCGCCCGAGCCGTGTCGAAATAGGCCGGGCTGAGGTCCATCGTCAGCGCGTCCTCCGCCGTGCTGACTTGGGTGTTGAGCACCGTCGCTTTCGCCCCTGCCCCGGCCCGTTGTTGCCGCCCCGAAATCAGCGGTACCGGGTGCCCGTAGGACGAAAGCAACCGGGATTCGTATCGCGCTGGCCCAAACGTTTTGGCGTTGTAGACGAACGGCCCGCCGGGGTCGCCCGTCAGCATTTCATCACCGACCACGATGGCGTACGATCCCACGTCGTTGTGGTTGTGGGATTCGTAGTTGTTTCCGCCCTGCACGGCCACACCGAGGTTGAAACCCGAACCGGGCGCGGGCCGGACGATGAGCACGCCCGCCGTCGGGAAGTACGAGCGCAGCCCCGGAGCCAGGGCACTGGCGGCGGCGGGGTCGCGGGCGGAAGCTGAATTGGGAAACACCCTCATCAGGTCGGCGCTCAGGTTTTGGGTATTTCCCCCGAACCGCAGGCTGTCGTACCGCGTCAGGCCGAGGCCCAGGTTTCGGCTGCAATACCACAGGATTTCCGGCGAGGCTTGAGTACCAATCCGTGAATCGCCGATGTTGGGGTACACGCCGTTGATGATTTCCAGGTTCGGCCCGTAGGCCGCAATTTTCCGGATGCTGGAATCGGCCAGCAGATCCAGCCTGCCGCCCGTGGCCTGCCAAAGGTTTTCACGCAGCAGCAGGTAATGCCCGAACCCGTAGGCGTAGTAACCCAGCCCCTCCGGGCAGTAGCCGTCGGCGTCGAAGCCCAGCAGGGTATTTTTGGAATACCGCTCGGCCAAGGCAACGAACGTAGCCCGCCGGTTCCGATCCGGAATCGCGGCGAGTGCCGCGCCGGTGACGCCCGCCAGGCACACGGCGTTCCAGTTGTTGGTGCCCTTCAGCCACCAGTGGTAGGGGTTTTGGGTGCGGAGAGTTTTCAGTAGGGGCCGGAAGGTGCGCCGCTCGAGCTCGCGTCGGATTCTCTGCCGAAGGGCTGCGCTCAGTTTGTCGTCGAGTAAAAACAGCGCCTGGGCCAGGTCGTGCGAGAACGAGGCCGAAGCCAAATCGACCGTGTAGCGACGACCCCGGAAATTTTGATTCCGAAAATCGTGCGCGGGCAGCACCCAGGATTTCTGCCGGAGCAGTTCTCCCAGGAGTTGCTCGATGGCCGCTACGTACCGGCCCTCGTTTTGCAAGCACTCCGCCCAGACTAGCGTGGGCAGTCGGTCCGTTCGCGCCCGCATCATCCGTTCGCCGCCGGGGCGGGTGCCGTTCCGGGTGTAAACGAGGTAGAGCGAGTCGCTCCAGGGTGGGATGGGCGAATGGAGTAAACTATCCGCCACCCGGAGCACCGACGCGTAGCGGGCGTCGGCGTGGAGCGAATCCCAGACGCTACGGTGTTGGTAGGAAGGGCCAAAACCCTGCGGAGCGACGGGAAGCAGGGCGGCGATTTTCTTCACCCGTTGCTGGTCGGGAGGTTGCAGCGTCCGGTCTTGAGCCGGGGCGAGGGGGCCGCCCAGCAGCCAGCAAAGAACGAAATTTCGTATCCGGCCAGCGGTGAATTTCATCGTGAACGTTGAATTATTTTTTGGCTCGAAAACTCCCTATCACAGTCTATCGACAGTACAGGCCGGTATTCAAAACCCAGGATTGCCGGTTTTACGAAAAGGGCTTTACCTTTGAGTTGGGTTGGCTCGGTGCCATTGCGTCTTGGAACAATCCCACTCCAAAGGTCGCAGTCGAAGGCACTAACTCAAACTAAGCATCCAACCGAAACGGTAGTTTCTCAATCCCGACGCAGGAGGGATCTCGTTGGGGTACCGAACACTCGACTCGTGGCAAACAAGTCGGAAGGCCGACGAGATCCCTCCTGCGTCGGGATGACAGAACCTTGAAAAATGACCGGTTTATTTTGGGAATAGACCCCAGAGGCCAAATTTCCGTCTGATGCGTAAGCCTTTTTTTTTCCTCTGCCTGCTCAGCCTGGGCCTGCTTGGTGCCGCCAGCGATCCCGAAGACCCGTCGCCCGTCCACACGCCAGCGCAGGAACTGGCCACATTTCGGCTCGAACCGGGTCTGCGCATCGAACTTGTTGCGGCGGAGCCGCTCGTGCAGGACCCCGTCGTGATGACCTTCGACGCCGACGGGCGGCTGTGGGTGGTGGAAATGCGCGGCTTCATGCCCACCCTCGACGGCGATGAAGCCAAACCCACGGGCCGGATTTCGGTGCTGGAAGACCGCAACGGCGACGGACGGATGGACGTCAGCACCGTGTACCTCGACCACCTTGTCATGCCCCGCGCCCTGGCTTTGGTGCCCGGCGGGGCGCTCGTCGCCGAGAACGGAGGATTGTGGCTCACGCAAGATCGCAACCACGACCTGAGGGCCGACTCGAAAATCCTCATCGACCCCGACTACGCGGGCAGTGCCCTGCCCGAACACGCCGGGAACGGCCTCTGGCGGGGCGTCGACAATTGGTACTACAACGCCAAATCCCGCTTTCGCTACCGCCTGAGCGGCGAGAAGTGGCTCCGCGACAGCACCGAATTTCGCGGGCAGTGGGGCCTCAGTCACGACGACGCGGGCCGACTGCACTACAACTACAACTGGTCGCAACTCCACGCTGACCTAGTGCCGCCCAACACCCTTTGGCGCAACAAAAACCACCGCCCCACCACTGGCATCGACCAGGGCTTGACCATCGACCGCCGGGTGTATCCCATCCGCCCCACGCCCGCCGTCAACCGGGGCTACATCCCCGGCACGCTCGATTCGAGCGGGCGCTTGCTCGAATTTACCGCCGCCTGCTCGCCGCTGGTGTACCGGGGAACGGCGCTGCCGTCTGATTTTAGAGGCAACGTATTCGTGTGCGAACCCGCCGGGAACCTCGTCAAACGCAACGTGGTAGTGGCCGATGGCCCGCTTTTAACCGCCAAAGACCCGCACCCCGGTCGTGAATTTCTGGCTTCGACCGACGAGCGATTCCGCCCGGTGTCCCTCGCTTCCGGGCCGGACGGCGCGCTGTACGTAGCCGATATGTACCGGGGGCTGATTCAGCACGGAGCTTACGTGACGCCTTACCTACGCGAGCAAACCCTCGCCCGCAAGCTGGCGCAACCCGTTCACCGGGGGCGCATCTGGCGAATTGTGCCTTCGACCTGGCAAGCCCCGAAAACCCGGAACTGGTCAAAAGCTCCTTCGGCAGAACTGGTGCGGGAATTGGGAAATCCCGACGGTGGGTTGCGCGACCTGGCCCAACGCCTGCTCGTGGAACGCGCCGACCGCCGCGTGCTTCCGGCCCTGGCTGACCTGGCCCGGACCGGGGCCAATCCCCTCGCCCGTTTCCACGCCCTCTGGACGCTCGATGGGCTGAATGCCAGCAACCCTGTCCTGTTGCTGAGTCTGGTTTCGGACCCGGATGTACTCGTGGGAACCACGGCCCTGCGCTTGCTGGAGCCGGTAGCGAAAACCGATGAATCGGTTCGGGCGAAACTGGGAGAAAGGTTGAGGCGGGAAGGGGAAAAGGCGCCCGTTGAACAAATCCTCCAGATGGCACTCACGGCCCAGGCCCTCGACCCCAACGCCGCCCAGCCCTTGCTGGCGGGGATCGTGGATCGGTACGGCAGTTCGGCGCTGATTCGCGACGCGGTGATGAGTAGTCTTTTTCGTCAGGAATTCAATTTTTTGCGAACCCTCTGGCAGGCCCCTTCCTGGCAAAAACCAGAGCCGTTCCGGGAAATTTTCCTGGAAACGCTCAGTTCGGCAGTAGTCCGCAACGGCAATCCCGCCGAGCTATCGGCCCTGCTCACGCTACTCGACCAACCCACCCTGGGGTGGCGGGAAAAAGCCGCGCTCACGGGTCTGGCGATGGGTAGCAGCGGCAAACGGAACCCCATTTCCCTCGCCTCGGCCCCCCGGTTGCTGACCCGCACTGACGGCGCGGCGGATCCCTCGCGGTTGCAGGCGCTATCGTCCCTCTTCGAGTGGCCCGGCCACCGGGCCGACGACGTTCGGGTGGTCGCCAAAAACCCGTTGAGCGCCGAAGACCAAAAAATCGTGGCCCTGGGGCGGCAGCACTACCTGAGCACCTGCGCCGGTTGCCACGGCACCGACGGAGCGGGCCTGCCCCGCTTCGCCCCGCCCCTAATCGGCTCCGACTGGGTGCTGGGCGATGAAAAGCGGCTGGCGCTCATCCTGTTGCACGGCATGGAAGGGCCGGTAGAGGTGGCCAAACGGGTGTACGACGTACCCGACATTCTCCCCGTGATGCCCGCCCATTCGACGATGGACGACGCCGCAATCACCGCCATCCTGACCTACATCCGCAACGAGTGGGGCAACGAGGCCGGGCCGGTGAGCCGCCGCACCGTGGGCACGACCCGGATCACCTCGCAGGGCCGGGTGATGCCCTGGACGGCGAAGGAGTTGAACCGGTACGTTGGGCAGCGGTAGTTACGAACTTTGGTTCGTAACTACCGCTGCCCAACGTACCGGCATAGCAACCTTGAATTTGAACCTGTTTAGAATTTAGAACAAGGGTCTTGTCATCCCGACGTAGGAGGGATCTCGTTGGGATACCGATTAGTCAGCTATCGGCAAGAGGACTGGCAAACCGACGAGATCCCTCCTACGTCGGGATGACAAGACCCTTTTTCTAAATTCTAACCTAAACAGCTTCTTTGTTTTCACTCAAACTTTCTACGAATTAAAGTTCGTAGTTACCTATGCACCGACGCGACTTTTTACACACCGCCACCACCGGAGCCGTGGCCCTTTCGCTGCCCCACTTTCCCGACCTTCGCCCCGCTCCCTCCCCGCGCATGGGCATCGTGGTGCATTCCTACGCCAGCCGCTGGAACGCAAAAACCGAAAGCAAAACCTACCCCGGTTTTTCCACCGCCCTCGACCTGCTCGAACACGCCCATCAACTCGGCGCGGGTGGGGTGCAGACGACGGTGGGCGGCTGGACAGCCGATTTTTCCAAAAAAGTCCGTGACTTGCGGGAAAAGCGGGGCCTGTACCTCGAAGGCTCCATCGGTTTTCCCAGCAAGGCCGAAAACCTGCCCCGGTTTGAGCAGGAACTCATTCGGGCGAAAGAGGCCGGGGCGCGGGTACTTCGGACGGTCTGCTCGGGCGGGAGGCGCTACGAAATTTATCACGCGCCGGAAGCGTTTCAGGAATTCAAAAAAACGGCACTGCACTCGTTGCAAGCCCTCGAACCCCTACTGCGAAAGCACCAGGTGAAACTGGCCGTGGAAAACCACAAAGACTGGCGGGCTGACGAACTGGTGGCCCTGTTGAAAAACCTCAGCAGCGAGTGGGTGGGCGTGACCCTCGATTTTGGCAACAACCTCGCCCTGCTCGAAGACCCGCTGCGGGTGGTCGAGGCCCTGGCTCCGTACACGATGACTACCCACGTGAAAGACATGGCCGTGGAAGAATCTTCCGACGGATTCCGGCTTTCGGAAGTGCCGCTCGGCACCGGTCTGCTCGACCTGCCCCGGCTCGTGACGCTTTGCCGGAAAAACAATTCCGCCGTGACCTTCAACCTCGAAATGATCACCCGCGACCCACTCGAAATTCCCTGCCTGAAACCCGACTACTGGGCCACGTTCGGCGATGTACCGGGTGCCGATTTGGCCCACACGCTTCGCCAGGTTCGGGAACACAAGGCGACGTTGCCGCGCGTTTCCCAACGGAGCGCCGAAGAACGGCTGACCGTGGAAGACCAAAATATCCGCGAATGCCTGAAGTACAGCCGGGAGGCGCTGGGGCTTGGGTAGTCCAGAAAGAATTCAGTGCCTGCCCCACCCGCTGTCATCCAGCAGGGATCGTTTCAACCCCTTGCTACTCCTCCACAATTTTATTTACCCATGCCTTCACAAAAACTTCCCGGCATTCACCAATTCGATCTTTCCGGCAAAACCGCCATCGTCACCGGCGGCTCCAAAGGCCTGGGCCTGGCGATGGCCGCCGGGCTGGCTTCGGCGGGTGCCCGCCTGCTGCTCGTCAACCGCAATGCCGACGAAGGCACTGCCGCCGCCCGCGAGTTGCAGGAGCAGTTTGGCACCGAAGTTCGTTCCTTCGCTGCCGACATCACCAGCCCGGAGCAAGCCGAAGCCATGACCCAGGCCACCCTGGATGCCTTTGGCCGGATCGATATTCTCATCAACAGCGCGGGTATCAACATTCGCGGCCCGATCGACCAGGTCAGCCCGGCGGATTTCAACCGGGTGATGGACGTCAACGTGACCGGCACTTGGCTCTGCTGCCGGGCCGTGACCCCGGTGATGAAAAAGGCGGGCGCGGGCCGGATCATCAACCTGGCCAGCACGCTGGGCCTCGTCGGGCTGGCCAACCGCACACCCTACACGGCCAGTAAAGGGGCGGTGGTGCAAATGACGAGGGCGCTGGCGCTGGAACTGGCTCCCTTCCACATCACCGTCAACGCCATTTGCCCCGGCCCATTTCTGACCGAAATGAACGTGCCCATTGCCCACACCGACGAGGCCAAAAATTTCGTGGTCGGGGCCACGGCCCTGGGCCGCTGGGGTGAGTTGCGGGAAATTCAGGGGGCGGCCATTTTTCTGGCCTCCGACGCGGCCAGCTACGTGGTCGGGTCGATGCTGACGGTAGACGGGGGCTGGACGGCGAAGTAGGAAAGGCTTACGAATCTTCGATTTTTAAGTGATCGAATGGAACCATCACCAAGAAGGTTGTCATCCCGACGCTAGGCGGGAGCTCGTTAGCCCTCCGAGTCGATGGCCGGTAGCCAGCGGTTCGGTACTCGAACGAGACCCCTCCTAACGTTGGGATGACGGCCCCAGTGAAACGGCCTCTTTTTTGATAAAAACTATACTCTCACCTTCCAGTGCGGATTCTTCTGGAATTTCTCCCAATCATCGAGCAAGCGGGCTTGCATATCGGTCAGGTACGGGGGCAGCGGGTGCGTTTGGGGGTCGTCCAGCAGGTTGAGGTGCAAAAGCAGGTTGTAGCACATCGTAAACTGCCCGGTCGCGATGATGTCGTCGCGCTGCTGGGCTGCGGTTTTATCTTTCCTGGCTTCAAACCACAGCGTAGTGGGCATCGTGCGGGCGCTTTCGGCCACTTTCTGAATTTCCGGTGACGGAATCAGGCCCTTCTTTTTTACAAAATTCCAGGTGTCGGGATTCTTTCTCAACCGCGCTTCGGTGAGTGGGTAGTACCCCTGACTGAGTTCGTAAATCAGTGAAGCAATCCGGCGGTTGCGCCACCCGTTGTTTTCAAACAGCAGTTCGTACGACAAACTACGGATTTTCTTCAGAAATACGGAAGTGGCCAGCAATGCGCTCGATTTTACGCGGGCCACCAGCATCTGCTCCAACGATCCGGCCGGGATTCGGAGTAAAAACTGTACGTAGTTTCGGATCACCGGGCCGAATTTCCCTTCCAGGCCCTCCAGTTTAGTTTGTATTCCCCGAAGTGCCCGGCCATTCACCCACAATCCGCCGATGCCGAGCAGCAGCAACACCGCCCCCAGCGTAGCGAACACCCAACCGGGTCCGGCTAATCCCCAACCCGGCCTTCCTGCCAGAACCGCTCCTACTCCCACCGTGACCAGACCCACGCCGCCGCCGATTTTCAGCGTTCGGAGCAGCACCCCGTGCCAATTCAGTACGCTACGCTCCCAGGCCGGGCCGGTGGGCGCGTCGGGTTTGGTGTAAGAATTTCCCAGAAACGGGCTGGCTACGTCGCAGGCGATGATCAGGTCGAAGCCCTTTTTGGTTCCTTTTTTATTCCGCTCCCGCAATCGCCGGTCGGCCAGCAGCAGGCTCTGGATGCCCTGGTTGTCGTCGATGCCGCCGTCCATCAGGCCGAAACTCGGAATTTTCGCTGGATCGGTCGGCGCGCGTGCGCCAGGGAGCGCCTCCCCGGCGGTTTCCCGTTGCGGGTTTTCCCGCTGGGCTTCGTCTTCGGCATTTTCGTTCAGCGCCAGCAATTCTTTGCTGACGGGGGTCGGCTCGCGAGTGACCGGTTGCGCGGGCGGGGTGAGCTCGTCGGCGTCGACCGGTTCCGCCACTTCGGGTGGGTTCTCACGGAGCAACCAGGCCGCTTCGCTCACGGGGTCACGGCTGTACAGCGCCCGGCGCAGGGCCTCCTCACGGAGTGCGGGCACCTTGCCGGAAGCGGGGTACGCGAAATCGTCGGGAAAGAGCATCGGCTCGAAGCCCAGTGGAAAGCAGGACGAAGCCGCCAGGATATCGCCGAGTTTGATCCGACCGATGGTGTCGAGTTCCTGGGGCCGGAGGTAGAGGCTGAAGTTGCCCACCAATCCCCGGCGACTCACGCCGTCGGGGTTTTGAAAACGAAACGACAAGCCGTTGGTCAGTTCGGTCGAATTGACGCACACTTCGCGGAGGTGTTTCAGCACACCAGGATTACAAAACCGGGCCAGGGTGGCTGGGTCGGGGGTGGCTTCGCCAAAAAACTCGTCGTAGGCAATGGCAAACGCGTTGATGAGGTTGCGCTGTTTGGTCGGGTGCCGCTGCCAGACGGTCTCGTCGCTTAACAGGGCCACGACCTGCTTCACCAGCAGTTCGCCCAGCATGAAATCGCGCAGGGCGTGGTAGCCCTCGGCAAAAGGCCGCCCGGCGTACAGGTAGGCGGCGTAGGTGAGGCTGGCAAAACTGCCGCCCGAAGCCGAGGAGATAAAACGGACGTGGCTGAGTAGCGACGTTTCGGCCTCACCCGGCTCCAGAATCTGGGCGTGGTGGAGGTACGACAGGCTACCGAGGCCATAGGCGGCGGCCCGGAAGCCCCCGCCGGAGAACGAGAGGGCGATGTCGCCGAAGGGGCGGGCTGGGATGGAACTCATGCGAAAGCGGATGTAGGATTTCCGCCGCAAGGAACGCGTTTTCCCAGGGATGGGCAAGGGGGAAAAGACGGGAAAAAATACGGGAAAAATACCCTCTCCAACGTCTTGCTTGATTGCAAAAGGGAAAAGACTTTTGAGGAATACTTTTCATTCTACTCCACCGTCTGCCTCATGGTTCAGTATGCTCGCTTTCCAATCTCGCTACTTTTTGCATTCCTCCTCTCAGCATACTTCGCATTAGGGCAAAAACGACCGGCGCTGGTGGACGAAGACACAATAGACCCAACGTTACGAAACGATCCCGTCAAGCAAGCCTCTCGGATTTACCAAACCGGGGGCCAACTGCTCGGATTGCTCGGATTGAGACCGCTTTCTCCCCCACTACCCTACCAAGCTGTTCTACCCGCCAATGATGAAGTAATCCGCGACGCATCATTCACTAAACTAGTCAATTCCGATTTCACTAAAATCGTGACTCTAGGCAACGCCACGCCTATCAACCAAGCGGTATTCAACTTTACCAAGCCAACCGTAACCCTGAACGGGGTATTTTCAACCCAAAAAACGAAGCGCATGGCTTGGCGAATCGGTGGGAGTTTTGAAGCAAAAGTTAGCGATGAAATCGCTACCCTATTCAGCGATCTGGGCTATAATTCCGATCTAAAGTTCGGCCTCAATTTTTTCAAACCCCTGCGACTTAAGTATCGCTCTACCCCGCAGGTTCGGCGGAATGCGTATCACCTCCTGAGCCGCAGGAGTGTGCAGAAACTATCGGAAAAGCAAGCCTGGGAAACCCAGTTTTACGCCGCCGCCAACGATTCTCTCCTCGCTACGGGTGCGACGGAGTGGGATAAACTCGCCCTTCTCCAACCCAGGCTCGATTCCCTGCGAAAACTGCGTTCCGATGAGAAAGGCTTCGCTGAATCGTTCGATAATGCCCTGTTTGAAATCGAATCGAACGTAAAATGGAATTATAAAAAATTTACCTGGCTCACGTTTGGTTGGTCAGGTGAAAATCAGAACGTGGTTTGGTACGATTCTCTGATCGGCAACCTGGCGGATCGGTTCAAGGATCGCTCGATTTTTTCCCATACCCTGCGGGCGTATGTCAATAAACTGACGCTGACCAACGACCGCAACTTCTACGGAAACTACTATTTTAAACTGGGCTACGAGTACCGCTTTACGGATGAGGTGCTAGAGAGCACGCCGGTGGACGTGAGCCGGGTTAAGGCGCTGGGCCAGAGCAAAGGCACGACGTACACCTACAACCGGCCCAAATCAGTGTACCTCACCCGGCCCGGCGTTTCTGAGGAGCATCGATTCGTGGGGCAATTCACTCAGTTCTTTTCCCAGAAACGGCGGTATGGCATCGACCTTCGCTTGAGTTCAAGCCTCGTGGCTGGCAGCGACTCGCTCAACCATACCGACTTGGGCATTGGGGTAATCGTACCGGTAGTGAAAGACGACAAGGACAACACCCGCCTCAATCTAATCATATCGCTCGATTTTGACGATGTTTTTTACCAGCAATCCTACGGCGGCGAAGCCCTGCCTTACGCCAAGCTCTGGGATCGAAAGACGCTGGGCGTCCGGATTTCGCTACCTATCGTGTTTCCCTGATTTATCCCATCACCCTCGGCAGGATTCGGAATCCAGCCCCCTCACACCAGCACCGCCTCCTTCCGCTCCCCAATCTGCTGCCGCCACATGGCGTAGTACAAGCCTCGCTGCGCCAATAAATCCGCGTGTTGCCCCTGCTCGGCCACCTGCCCCTGTTCGAGCACAAAAATCCGGTCGGCGTGGAGGATGGTGCTCAGGCGGTGGGCAATCAGGATGGTGATGTGCTGGCGCGAACCCGACAATTGGCGCACGGTCTTGCCAATTTCTTCTTCCGTGAGCGAGTCGAGCGCCGAAGTGGCTTCGTCGAAAACCAGCAACGTGGGCTGACGCAACAAGGCCCTGGCGATGCTCAGGCGTTGTTTTTCGCCGCCCGACACCTTCACGCCGCCCTCGCCGATGACGGTGTCGAGGCCCTGCGGGGCGCGGTTGAGCAGGCTGTCGGCGGCGGCCTGGTGCAGGGCCGTCAGGCATTGTTCATCGGTGGCATCGGGGGCCACGAAGCGCAGGTTTTCGCGGATGGTACCGGCGAAAAGCTGAGTGTCCTGGGTGACGAAGCCGATTTGCTCGCGGAGGTCGTCCAAATCCACCTCCGTGCCGGGGATGCCGTTGTAAAGAATCCGCCCGGCGAGGGGCGGGTACAACCCCACCAGCAACTTCACCAGCGTGGTTTTACCCGAACCCGAAGGACCGACAAAGGCGATGGTTTCGCCCAGTTGTGCCTCGAACGAAATACCATCGAGGGCGAGGCCTTCGGCGGAAAGGTGCTTGAAGCGCACGTCTTCAAAAGCCAGGGTTTCGATTTTGGAAACGGCCTGCGGGTGGGCGGGTTTTACGTCGCGGGGCGTATCGAGGATTTGCTGGAAATTGGCGAGCGACGCTTCGGTTTCCCGGTAAATGTTGATGATGTTGCCCAATTCCTGGAGCGGGCCAAAAATGGCGAAGGAATAGATGAAGAGCGAGAAAAACTCGCCCACGGTGATGCGGCCCTGCACCACCAGAAACAGCATGAGCAGCATGATGGCGTTGCGCAACAGGTTGACGAACGTGCCTTGCACGAACGACAGCGAGCGGACGTAGCGCACCTTGCGGAGTTCGAGGCGGAGGATTTTCTCGGTGGTGGCGTTGAGGCGCTCGGTTTCCTGCTGGGCCAGGCCCAGGCTTTTGACGAGTTCGATGTTGCGCAGGCTTTCGGTGGTCGACCCGGCCAGGGCGGTGGTTTCGGCGACGATGGTTTTCTGAACGACCTTGATTTTCCGGCTCAACAGCGAACTGACGAAGCCCAGCAACGGGATGGTCAGGAAGTACGCCGGGGCGATGGGCCAGTACACCGTGCTGGCGTACCACATCACGAACACGATGCCCACCACGGAAGTAAACAGCACGTTGACGAAGGCCTGAATGAGTTTTTCCACGTCCGAGCGCACTTTCTGGAGTTTGCCCAGGGTCTCGCCCGATCGCTGGTCTTCAAATACCTGGTAAGGCAATTCGAGCGAGTGGCGCAGGCCATCGCCGTACATCCGGGCACCCAGGCGCTGGGTAATGACGTTGACGTAGTAATCCTGAAAATTTTTGGCAATCCGGCTCACCATCGCTACGCCCAGGGCTTGCAGAATCAACACGCCCGCCCCGCCGCCCAGAAAACTCCAGAAGCTCAGCGCCTGCAACCCGCCGCCAGGTTTGACGACGTACTGGTCTATGATTTTGCGGAAAATGTACGGGTCGAGCAGGGAGAAAACCTGATTGATGGCCGCCAGCAGCAGGGCCAGCACCAGCAGCATCCAGTAGCGGCGGAGGTAGGTAAAGAGGAGCTTCATGGGATGAATATCGAGAAATCGGGGGTGAAGATACCCTGCTGGCTCAACTTATCCCGGAAGCCCCGGTCGAAGCGGAAACCTTATAGGTCTTTTTTTGACCTATAAGGTTTTTACCGTTCGCTCAGTTTCAGCCAAACGGGATTGGAAACTCATCTACCGGAAACCAACTTTGGGAAATTCTGGAACCCATGCCTTATCTCGATGCTTTTCAAGCTAACGATTTTTACCATGCCTTCAACCACGCCGTCGGCAACGAGAATCTGTTTAAAAACGGTGAAAATTACCGCTTCTTTCTTCGACGCTACACGGATTAAGTATTTGGGCTGAATTAGTTTAGACTAAATGAGCTGAACTTGATGGTCA
>CAXTIG010000034.1:0-81627 GCA_964244295.1 uncultured Cytophagales bacterium | reverse complement strand
TGATTCGGGTCGAAACCCAAGCGGGCCGGGTGTATAGCAAGGTGCTTTTGAAGCCCTGACTTTTCGGTAAAATTTCCACCCCGGCGGGTTCAGTCCGAACCCGCCGGGGCTTTTCTTGGGTACCCGAACCGGCATTTGGGTTGACTACGAACGGTTTAGAAAATGCCTAAAATTTCTCCAAACATTTTCCTTCGACACCTACTTTGAAGGCAAGGGCAAACGCCTAAATTTGCTTCCCACAACGCAGTACTCCACCGGCCCGCCTTCTGAGGGCCGTTTTTTATAACCCATTTATTTTCAAGATTCTAACCTTAAAAAGCAGCGAAGTCATGGCGTCAAAATCCCTGGTCACCGAACCCTTGCTCGTCGAAGACCCCCTCCGGTTTGTGCTCTTCCCCATCAAGCACGCCGACATCTGGCAGATGTACAAACAGCACGAGGCCTCGTTCTGGACGGCGGAGGAAATCGACCTGGGGCAGGACATGAAAGACTGGATTGGCCTCAGCGACGGCGAGCGGCACTTTATCTCGCACGTACTGGCCTTTTTCGCTGCTTCCGATGGGATCGTGAACGAGAACCTGGCCGTGAATTTCCTGAGCGAGGTGCAGTACGCCGAGGCGAAGTGCTTCTACGGGTTTCAGATCATGATGGAAAATATCCACTCCGAAACCTACTCGCTGCTCATCGACACCTACATCAAAAATCCGCAGGAAAAAGACCGCCTGCTGCGGGCCATCGAAACGGTGCCCTGCGTGCAGAAAAAAGCGGAGTGGGCCTTGCGCTGGATCAACAACGGCGATTTTGCCGAGCGGCTTATCGCCTTCGCGGCAGTGGAAGGAATTTTCTTTTCCGGCTCGTTCTGCTCGATTTTCTGGTTGAAAAAACGCGGGCTGATGCCGGGTCTCTCGTTCTCGAACGAACTGATTTCGCGCGACGAGGGCCTGCACTGCGATTTTGCCTGCCTGCTCTACACCCGTCACATCGTCAACCAGTTGCCCAAAGAGCGCGTGACCGAAATCATCGCCGACGCCGTGCGCATCGAGCAGGAATTCGTGACCGATTCGCTGCCCGTGTCGCTCATCGGGATGAACGCCGAGTTGATGAACCAGTACATCGAGTTCGTGGCCGACCGCCTGCTGGTGGCCCTGGGTTGCGAGAAGATTTATAACGCCACGAACCCGTTCGATTTCATGGAAATGATTTCGCTCCAGGGCAAGACCAATTTCTTCGAGAAGCGCGTGGGCGAGTACCAGAAAGCGGGCGTGATGGCCGGTACCGGCTCCGAGAAAGAAGCGCCGAAGTTTGCGATGGATGAGGATTTTTGAAAGGAGAAACAGGTGGCAAGAAGCAGGAGACAAGAGGAATTGCCTTTGTCTTGTCTCCTGTTTCTTGCCGCCTGTTTCTCACTCTACAACTTCTGAATCCTCGCCTCCAAATCCGCCGCCGACATTTTCACCTTCGTCGGGTTTTTCTTCGTCCAGTCCCGGAAGGCCGTGACGATGGCGGCGTTCCACTTGGTATCGATTTCGCCGGGGGTGAATTTGCCCTCGCGGAGCATCTGGTGGCCGAACTCGTCCTGCAAGGCGATCCATTCCGAACCCGTAATCACTTCCTCGGCCAGGTGGGCCGGGATGAAAATCAAGCCTTCTTTTTTGCCCAGCACCAAATCGCCCGGCAGCACCGTCACGCGACCGATGCGGATGGGGTAATTGATGCCCGTCATTAGCATATCCTTGATGGCCGAAGGGTCGAAGCCGCGCACGAACCCCGCGAAGCCGTCGATTTGGTCCAGCCCTTCGAGGTCACGTACCCCCGCGTCGAACACCACGCCGGTTTTTGATTTGGCAAAAATCGAGTTACCCAGGTTGTCGCCGATGAGCGTCCCGTCGATGATTTTCCCGTAACCGTCGGCCACGTACACGTCGTTTTCCTGCAACACGTCGATGGGCCAGGAATTGGGCGCACCGGAGCGTTTTTCGTCCTTGCCTTTTGCCAGGATGGGCACGCGCATATCGGGCCGGGCGGGCATGTACTGGGCCGTGACCACGCGCCCGGCCAGCACCTGGTCGGGGTGGATGCGCTCGAAGCCCGTCTCGAACTGGCTGTTGAAGCCGTGGCGACCCATGATCCCCCAGGCGGCTTCGATGGACACGTCCTTGAGGCGTTTCACCAACGCATCGGACACTTTCGGGCGGCCGTCGGGGTAGCGTTCGCCTTTCCATTCCTGCGAGTAGGCCAGGATGGTTTCTTTGGGAGCGCCGATTTGCTGGGCGTTTGCCGCGAGGGTGAGGGCGCAAAACGAAGCGACAATCAGTGGTTTGTAACTCATGGGTTTAGAGGAAAAAGGGTACGGTTTCGGTAAAAATCAATTCAAGTTTTCCATTCGGTGGCAGCGCGTCCCAAGCGTGGATGAGCCGTTCCAGTTCGGCGCGGAGGGCCGCTTTTTGTTCGGTGGAAACCGTCGGTAGAGGCCGGTCGTGTTGCTGGCAACTCCGGGCGACTGATTCGTCAAATTCTTCGTCGGTTGTACCGGCCCGAAGCTGAACCGCCAGCGCGTTCACCAATGCTTCCGCCCAAACCGCCTGGTCGGGCATTCGGGCCATGACGGGTTTGGGTTCCTCAAAATCCCGGAGTGTCCAGCCCTGCGCCAGCAGCCCGAAAAACGCTTCGGTGTAGCCCAGCGTGTGCTCGACGGCGTAGTGCATCAGGTCGTGTTGCACGTAAAAGCCGCAGTTCATCCACTCCATCGAGCCGTCGGCGCGGGTGTACGACACCGTGTCGGCGCGGCCCTCGCGTCCTTTTTTGAAGGTAATCGTCATGGGGCTGAAACTCTTCTCCGTTACTTCGGCCTGTAGCACACAGGCCGAAATGGGTTTCATGCAAACGGCGTTTGGTGGCCTGTGTGCCACAGGCCACGGATTGGAATTGGTCACGTACCCGAAACTTCTTTCAGGGGTTTTACCGCCGGTTCCACCCCGCCCTTCGGCGGGCGACCCCGCCAGTAATTCGCCAGCATCGAACCCGTCGTGTTCATCAGCGGGCCGAAAATCGCGGGGGCCAGGCCCACCGTGCCGACTTTGCCCATTTGCAGGGCCAGCGCCGAAGCCAGTCCGCCGTTTTGCATACCCACTTCGATGGCAATCGTGCGCGAAGAGCTTTCGTCGAGGCCCGTCAACCGGCCCGTCCAGTAGCCCAGAAAATACCCCGACAGGTTGTGAATCAGACTGCTGACCACCAGCAACAAGCCCACGTCGAGCAGTTTATCGCGGCCCGTGGCGGTGATGATGCCGACGATGAACACGATGGCGGCCATCGACAGTAGCGGGAGCAAGGTCTTGATTTTTTTGATGAACAGGGGAAAAAACGTGTTCAGCAACAGCCCCACCACGATGGGCGCAATGACCACTTCCAGAATGTCGACCATCATCTTCGTGAAACTCACCGGCACAAATTGCCCGGCCAGGAGTTTCATCAACGCGGGCGTCAGCACGGGTGCCATCAGCGTCGAAACTGTCGTAACCGACACCGACAGCGGCACGTTGGCCCGCGAAATGTAGCAAATCACGTTGGAGGCCAGCCCGCTCGGTACGCAGCCGATGAGCACCACGCCCGCCGCGATTTCCGGCGGAAACCCAAACACGTTGGCCAGCGTAAAGCCCACCACCGGCATGATGACGTAGTGCGCAATCAGCCCCACGATAATGCCCTTCGGCATTTTTACCACGCCGACGAAATCCTCAGCCGTCATGAGGGTGCCCATCCCGAACATGATAATCTGCATGAGCGGCACGATGAGGTTTTTGAGCGGAAACCCGCCCCAGGTCAGCAACGCTTCCGGGTGGTACAGCGCCAACGATACCGACGTGACGATGAGCACGGTGAAGGTCAAACTGGCATAATTGGGGAAAGTGCGGATGCCGATTGCGAGGAGCAGCAAGCCGCCGATGACGAGCCAGTCGGTCTGATTGCCGCGCCCCAGCAGGGCCAGCACCAGCGCCACCGCCAGCAGCAGGCCCGCCGCGCCCAGGGCGAGGGGGAAGAGTTTTTTCATGAAGCGATTTTAGGTTTAGAGAAATTCCTGCGTTCGTTTCGTCAGGCAAAAAGCGCCGTCGCTTCCACTTCCAGCCCGGCCAACCCCTTCGATTTTACGACGGCCTCACTTTCCGAGTCCGAAAAAAGTACATACCCGTCACCCGTCAGCTCGTACACTTCGATGGACTGGTTCTGCGGGTCTACGAGCCAATACTCGGCCACGCCCAGACGTTCGTAGACTGCTTTTTTGCGGACGCGGTCGCGGGTGACGGAGGTGGGAGAAATGATTTCAACGAGTAGTTCAGGCACTCCGTGAATGCCGTCCTCTTGAACAATGGCTTTTTGATTTTCAGAAACAAAAATCAGGTCCGGCTGCACGTCGTTGAATTCGTTGAGGATGACGCCGAAGGGGGCTGGCAAGACACGCCCTAAATTTCGTTCGCTGATAAACGAGTTGAATTGAACCAAAAGCCGAACCAGCGTTTGCTGGTGTTTCAGGCCAGGATAGTTTCTTTTCATGATTTCCCCGTCAATCAATTCATAGAGGTAGGCGTCGGTTTCGTCCAACTCCATTTCGCGGAATTCGGGCCAGCGGATTTTCTCGGCGACGGCATCCATGTCGGTTCGCGGTTTGGTCGGGGGTAAAAGTACGGGTTTCGGGGAAATCTCCCGGCGCAGGAAGGGCCAAATTAGCGGCGCGCCAACCCGTAAATTTCCCTCCGACTGTCCTGTACTGTCTTGCCCGGTGCGGCAAAAAAAGGTGCGGGGGCACGGGGCGAGCAGCGTTTTGCCGTACCTTTTCGCCGAAAAAAAACCGGTTTCTAAACCAGTCTGAAAACCATGAAAAAAGAACTCCTCGACCGCTTTCGCTACACCCCGCCGCAACCCGCCCAACCCGCTCCGCCGCTGGAAACCCCCGACGCGGGTTCGGACCGCCGGAATTTCCTGAAAAAAACCGCCCTCGGTGGCCTCTCGCTGGGCCTGCTATTTCACCAGAACGCGGCGGCGGAAACGGAATTTGTTTCGCAGAAAGTAAACCGGGCCTCCAAACCGTCCGATCTGAAAATCACCGACCTGCGCGTGGCCGTGTTGCAGGGCGTGCCGTTTGGCAGCCCCATCATCCGCATCGACACCAACCAGGGCATCGTGGGTTGGGGTGAAGTCCGCGACGGGGCCAGCGCCAAGTACGCGCTCACGCTCAAGAGCCGGTTGCTGGGCAAAAACCCCTGTAACGTCGAGCAGCTTTTCAAAGTCATCAAGCAGTTTGGCAACCACGGGCGGGCCGCCGGGGGCGTGTGCGGGGTGGAAATGGCGCTCTGGGATTTGGCCGGGAAAGCCTTCAATGTGCCGGTGTACCAGATGCTCGGTGGCAAGTACCGCGACGAAATCCGGATTTACGCTGATACGCCTGAAGTGAGCAACGCGGCCGAATTTGCCAAAAAAATGAAGGCCGAACGCCTCGACAAAGGATTCACGTTCCTGAAAATGGACTTTGGGATTCAACTCCTGGCCGATAAACCGGGGGCGCTGGTGGGGGCCGACGTATGGAGCATCCGCAACCAGTGGGCGAGTACCAACCAGCAAAATAAAAAGGTGGGGAATTACGGGAATACCAAGCACCCCTTCACCCGCATCCAGATTACCGACAAGGGCCTCGACATCATGGCCCAGTACGTCGAAGACGTTCGCAACGCCATCGGCTACAACGTGCCGCTGGCCGCCGACCACTTCGGGCACTTCGACGTAAACACGGCCATTCGCCTGGGTCGGAAAATGGAAAAATACCAACTGGCCTGGCTCGAAGACCTCGTGCCCTGGTTTTACACCGACCAGTGGAAACAAATCACCGACGCCATCGAGACGCCCACCCTCACGGGCGAGGATATTTTCCTGAAAGAAGAATTCATCAAACTCATCGACGCGAAGGCCGTGGACATGATTCACCCCGACCTGGCTTCGTCGGGTGGGATTCTGGAGACCAAAAAAATCGGTGATTACGCCGAAGAACACGGCATTCCGATGGCGATGCACTTCGCGGGCAGCCCGATTTCGATGATGGCCAACGTCCACTGCGCCGCCGCCACCGAAAACTTCGTGGCCCTCGAACACCACGGCGTCGACGTGCAGGGCTGGGAAGACATCGTAACGGGCATCGAGAAACCCATCGTCAACCAGGGCTTCGTGCGGGTGCCCGACAAGCCCGGCCTCGGCGTGGAACTCAACGAGGAAGGGGCCAAACGGTTCCTGCGGAAAGGCGAGCAGTGGTTCGCCCCCACGACCGACTGGGACAAGGCCGATTCGTCGGACCGGACCTGGAGTTGAACTGTCAGAATTAGAATTTACAGAATTCGAGAATTTTCAGAATTCATTGACGCAACGTTGTTTTTCAATTCTGAAAATTCTCGAATTCTGTAAATTCTGATCATGAAAAGATTCCACCAAAAAACCGTCTGGATTACCGGGGCTTCCTCCGGCATCGGCGAGGCGCTGGCCTACGAATTCGCCCGCGAAGGCGCGAAACTCGTCCTCTCCGCCCGCCGCGAAGAGGAGTTGCAACGGGTAAAAACTGCTACCGGCTTATCCGATGCCGACGTGCTCGTCCTCCCGCTCGACATGGCGGACGTGGATTCGATGCCCGCCGCCGTAGACTTGGTTTTGCACCGTTTCGGCGTGGTGGACGTGCTGGTGCAAAACGCGGGCATCAGCCAGCGCTCGCTCGTTCACGAAACCAGCCTCGACGTTCACCGGCAGATTATGGAAGTCAACTACTTCGGCGTCGTGGCCCTGACCAACGCCGTGCTGCCCGCCATGCGGCACCGGAAAAGCGGCCAGTTCGTGGTCATCAGCAGCGTAACGGGTTACGTAGCCACGCCGCTACGTGCGGCCTATGCTGCTTCCAAACACGCCATCCGGGCCTTTTTCGACGCGCTTCGCGCCGAAAACTACGACCTCGCCTTGCGCGTCACCGTGGTCTGCCCCGGCTACATCCGTACCGACGTTTCCAAAAACGCCCTCCACGGCGACGGCGCAAAGCACGGCAAAATGGACCAGAACCAGGAGCGCGGCACGACCCCCGAAGCCTGCGCCCGGCAAATCGTACGGGCGGCGAAAGCCGAAAAACTGGAAGTGTATCCCGGCGGGAAAGAGGTTTTTGGAATTTACCTGAAACGCTGGTTGCCGGGGGTGGCGGCGCGGGTAGTGCGGAATTGGAACGAGGGGTGATTTCAAAAAAACGGATTGTCATCCCGACGAAGGAGGGATCTCGTTGGCTCTCCGAGACGATTACCGGTAGCCAGCGGTTCGGTAGTTTAACGAGATCCCTCCTTCGTCGGGATGACAATCCGGGTTTAAAAAATTAGTTTCCCAGCGTTATCGCCACATTCATCTCAAACCCCGGCAGTACCTCCTCCCCGCTCAGGGGCCTTTCAAACGGCACTACTTCGGGTTCCCGCTCCTGGCGGTACACGTGGGTTTGCCGCTGTTTCGGGTCAATCAGCCAGCCCAACCGGACACCGTTTCGGAGGTATTTCTCCATTTTTTCCTGCAACTCGGCCAGCGTATCGTTTTCGGAAAGCAGTTCAATCACAAAATCCGGGCAGACGTGCGCGAAGCGTTTGAGGTCGTCGGGTGAAAGGGCGGCCAGCCGTTCATTGCTGACCCAGGCCACGTCGGGGGCTTTCATCGACGTATCCGGTAATGTGTAGCCACCGTTGGAATCAGAAACCCGGCCGAGGCGGGTTTTTCGATTCCAAATATTCACGTCCGTGTTTAGGTCGCTGTTGCGAAAACTCGATTCCAGTCCGGTGGATGGCATAATGAAAAGAAATCCGTTTTCGTCCCGCTCAATGCGCAGGTCGGGATTCGCCTGGCAAAAGGCGAATAGCTCCTCGTCCGAGAAAGTCAGGTCTTGCGGAAAATTAAGCGTCAGGCGCATGGTTCGGCAAATCAGTTTTCCAAAAATAACTAAAACTCACTTCCCCGCCGCGACCTTCCCCCCGCCCGCCGTAGCCTGCTCGGCGTAATCGACCACGAGGTGGCAAAAGGCCCGCACGCCCAGCCCGAAGCCGCTTTCGTCCAAATAAAAATCCGGCGTATGGTGGGGAGCGGTCTGCTCGACGGTTTTGTTTTTAGGCGCCCCGCCGAGGAAGAAAAATAGGCCCGGCACTTTTTGCTGGAAAAACGAGAAGTCTTCCGCGCCCGTCACGGCGGGGCTAAGGATTACGTTTTGCTTGCCCGCCACGGCTTCCAGCGTGGGGGCCATCTGGTCGGTGAGCTTGGGGTCGTTGAACGTGACCGGGTAGCCGATTCGGATGTTCACGTCGGCCTTCGCGCCCTGGCTTTCGGCCACGTTGGTGACGACCTGTTTGATTTTCTCGTGAATCTGCGCCTGCATTTTCGTATCGAGGGCGCGGATGGTGCCTTCCATCGTCACTTCTTCGGGGATGATGTTGCCCCGCACCCCGCCGTGAATCATCGCCACCGTCACCACCGCCGCCGCGTTGGTCAGGTCGAGCTGGCGGCTCACGATGGTTTGGAGGCCGGTCACGATGTGGGCCGAGGTCACCACCGGATCGGTGCCGTTCCAGGGGTAGCCGCCGTGGGTTTGCTTGCCGCGTACCTTGACGTAAAGCTGGTCGGACGAGGCCATCGTGCCGCCGGGGCGGTATTTGATTTGCCCCGCCGGGGTCTGGGCGTTGATGTGCAGGCCGAAAATCACGTCCACTTTCGGGTTTTCCAGCACGCCTTCGGCAATCATCAGGTTGGCCCCGCCTTCCTCGCCGAGCGGGGCACCTTCTTCGGCGGGTTGAAAAATAAATTTAATCGTGCCCTTCAGGTCGGCTTTTTGGCCGGAAAGCACCTCGGCCACGGCCATCAGAATCGCCACGTGGCTGTCGTGGCCGCAGGCGTGCATGGTGCCGACTTTCTGGCCGTTGTACTCGGTTTCTACCTTCGAGGCGAAGGGCACGTCCACGCGTTCCTTCACCGGCAGGCCGTCCATGTCGGCGCGGAGGGCGATGCAGGGGCCGGGTTTGCCGCCTTTCAAAATACCCACTACCCCCGTTTTGGCCACGCCGGTTTTCACCTCCAAGCCAAGTAGTTTTAAGTGCGTCGCCACGATCTCTGCCGTGCGGAATTCGCGGTTGCCGAGTTCGGGGTGTTCGTGAAAGTCGCGCCGCCACGCAACTACTTTGGCTTCCAGGCCGTAGGCAGTTTTATCGAGGCGGGCCTTCAGCGGGGCGGCTTGGCCCATTCCCTTCGGGCTGGGCAACGTCAGAAGTGCCAAGCCAACGAAACCGAGTAATGTGATGCTTTTCATGGAAAAAAAAGTGAGTGTGGAAAGAAGCAAGCCAGCAACGTTGGGAGCAGTCCGTTACAAAGACGACCAACGAAAGAACTACATTTCCCTGTAAATGCCGTACAAAAGCCGCTGGTTGTCGCAAAATCTAAAATTTTGTAAGGCTAAAACGACGTTAACCCGTATTTTTGAATCCTTTTTACCAGTTCACTAACCAAATCTCCATCCAAACATGAAAAACAAATTACTGTTAGGGTTGGCTTTCGTTCTTAGTCTCACCCTGCGCGGGGTGGCTCAGGATCGTTCCGTGACCGGACGAATTACGGCAAATGAAGACGGCTCCGCGCTACCCGGCGCGAGCATCTCGGTGCGGGGCACCAACATCGGGACCACCACCGATGCCAACGGCACGTATCGGGTGAGCATCCCCTCCGGCAACGCTACCCTGGTGATCAGTTCCGTTGGATTTCTAAAAAAAGAACTGAATATCGGGACGCGTAGCGTTGTCGACGTGGCCCTGGTGGCCGATGCTGACGAACTTTCGGAAGTGGTCGTGATCGGCTACGGCACCCAGTCCAAACGCGACCTGACGGGTTCGATTTCATCGATCAGCGGGAAATCGATTGCCTTGTCGCCGGTTCAGAGTTTCGACCAGGCCCTTCAGGGACGGGCGGCGGGCGTCAACATCACCACGCCCAACGGAGTGCTCAATAACCCGCCCGTGATTCGGGTCCGGGGGGTGAATTCGCTCAACCTGAGTTCATTTCCGCTGATTGTAATCGACGGAATTCCGGCCTTTACCGACAATAATTCCTCGACCAGTGCTCCCAACAACCCGCTCAGCAACCTGAATCCAGCAGACATCGAGAGCGTTGAAATACTGAAAGATGCCTCAGCCAGCGCCATTTACGGTTCGCGGGCCAGCGCCGGGGTGGTGCTGGTGACGACCAAACGCGGCACGAAGGGCAAGGGAAAATTCACCTACGACGCGTGGGTAGGCTGGACTCAGCCCTTCCGGCTGTTCGACGTGTTGAATACCGAGCAGTACCAATTAATTAAAAACGAGAGCGTTCGGAACCTCAATGCCAACACCCTGGCCACCACGGGTAAACCCGGCACGGCCATCGAAGGATTCAAACCTTCGCTCGACGCCAGCGGTGCGCCGGTCGACACGCGCTGGTACGACTACGTGTACCGGACGGGTTTCTCGCATTCCAACTCGATGAGCTTTTCGGGCGGTACCGAAAATACGTCGTACTACCTCTCGCTGGGCCACACCCAGCAGGCGGGGATGCTCCAAAACAACGAATTCAAACGGACCTCCGCTCGGATAAACGTTGACCATAATGTTTTCAAACGGTTTAAAGTCGGAGCGAGCATCGGGTACTCCAACAACTACAACTTCGCTCCCTCGACGGGGTCCCTGCCCGGAGGCGCTTTCGGAACGGCGGGGTTAGGACGCATTCCGCTGGTGTTGCCCCCCAATGTGGCACCCTACAACCTCGATGGTAGCTACAACATCAGCGGGGCAGGCATCGGACCCGGTGCCAACCTCAACCCACTGACGGGCAGTGCCCTGGGCATCAACTACTACAACCCCGTCGTGGATTTGGACAACAACAAGTTTTCGTCGGAAGGCAGTGAAATTCAGGGGAGTGTGTACGCCGACTGGGAAATCATCAAAGGGCTGAACCTGCGCACCCAGTACGGAATCAACAACATCTCGTTTGAGGATAAATCCTTCCAGACGGCCATCGCCGGAGACGGGTTTTCTGCGAAAGGCGTGGCCGGGAATATTTACCGGACCAACAAGCGCTGGAACTGGCAAAATACCGCGCAGTACACCCGCACTTTCGCCGACCGGCACAACGTCTCGTTGCTGGTGGGTGGCGAACAGCAGTACACCCGGATCGACCGCTGGGGGGCGCAACGCACCGAAGTAGCCGATGCCTTTTTTGAAACCTACCAGGGGAATTTTACCAACATCACCGTATCGGGTAACTTCCAGGGCGAAAACTACCTGCTTTCGTATTTCGGTCGCCTGAATTACGACTTTGGCAAAAAATACTTTGCCTCCGTCAACGTCCGGCGGGATGGGTACTCGGCCTGGGCCAACAAGTACGGAAACTTCTACGGAGCCGCTTTGGGCTACGCCATTTCGGAAGAAGGATTCTGGAAAAATTCGACAATTCTCCAGCACATCAACTTCCTGAAAGTGACGGGTAGCTACGGCGAAGTGGGCAACAGCCAGGGTATCGGTGATTTTGCTTCGCTACAAACCTATGGTTCCGGTCTGTACGGAGCAGTGGCCACGCTCAACTACAACAACGCCGGTAACTCGCTGCTGACCTGGGAAACCAGCAAGAAAACCGACATTGGACTGACGTTTGGTGTGTTGCAAGATCGCATTCAGGGGGAATTTGCGTACTATAAAAACTTGGTAGACGGCTTGATTCTGGCCGTGCCGCAGGCCCCGTCGAAAGGGGTTCCGGGCAATACCATCGACGCCAACGTCGGCTCGATGCAAAACACCGGGATTGAATTCAGCCTGAAGTTCAACGCCCTCGTGAAAGGCGATTTCAAATGGACCATCAGCGGCAACGTCACGACGCTCAAAAACGAAGTGCTGGCGCTGAACTCGCAGGGACAACGCATCGCCAACACGACGCTGGGTCTGGAAACGGTTAACTACACCGAAGTAGGCCGTTCGGTCGGGTCGATTCTGGCCGTGCCCTCGGTGGGCATCAATCCCGCCAATGGCCGCCGGACGTTTCGCAAAGCCGACGGGACGATTGTCCAGTACGATCACCTGGGCACCGGCTGGACGAGGGTAACGGATGGCAGCACCATCTCGGCCCCCAACCAGTTGGCCGACGGTGTTTACTACGGTCCTACGCTGCCGAAATGGTACGGCGGCCTGGACAATACCTTCCGGTATCGGGGGTTCGACTTGCAGGTGTTCTTCCAATTCTCAGGCGGCAACTACATCTACAACGGCACCCAGGCCGGTTTGCGCGACCAACGGTTCTGGAACAACCACACCGACATCCTCGACCGCTGGACGCCTGAAAATACGACCGGTACCCTGCCCCGCGTGGTGTACAGCGACAACGTTTCCAACGGATCGGCGCTGGTCATCTCGGAAAACGTGGAGAAAGGCGATTTTGTCCGGTTGAGAAATCTGGCACTGGGGTATTCCGTACCTAGCTCGTTGCTCAACAAAATCAAAGTTGCGAACGCCCGGCTTTACGCTCAGGTGCAGAACGCATTCGTAATCACCAACTATTCCGGCATCGACCCGGAGATTTCCTCGAACGGCAACAGCAACACCGGCGCGGGCGTTGACCGGAACTCGGTCGGGCAGGCGCGGACGTTTACCGTTGGTCTCAATCTTGGATTTTAACTCACCTTCACCGAACCATGAAATTACGATTCACCAATACGGCTACGGCCACGCTTTTCACGACCCTGCTCACGGGGGGGCTGCTTTCCTGCCAGACCGAACTTCTGAATCCGATTCCGGAAACCTTATTTTCCGACCAGGTCGTTTTCGATACGCCCTCGCGGATTCAGTTGCAGGTCAATAATATGTACACCTCGGTTAAAAGCGGGAACTTCCTCGGCGGACGCTACCAGGTATACGGCGACATCCGGGCCGACGATTTCCTCAACCGCACCAACAACGGCGTAACGGCCGTGGGGGTCTGGAACCACACGTTGACGGAAACCTCCATCAACGACGTGACTAACCTCTGGGGAGCGGCTTACACGGCCATCAACCAGATCAACGTCTTCCTCGAAGGGCTGGAGGCCAACAAAGCCAAGTACGTCGCGCCCACGTTCCCGGCCACCTTTGCCGCCACAGCCCTGCAATACCAAGCCGAAGGACGGTTGCTGCGGGCTTTGAGTTATTATTCGCTGCTGCAATTTTACGCCCGGCCCTTCACCGACGGCAACGGCAGCAAACCCGGTTTGCCCCTGCGCCTAAAGGCCGAAAAAAGTTCGGACAACAACGACCTGGCCCGCAGTACCGTGGCGGAGGTGTACACGCAAATTCTGGATGACCTGAATTTTGCCGAGCAAAACCTCCCGCTCACCTACGGCGATGCCCCCACCCGCGTGAGCCGCGCTCACCGCAACACGGCCATTGCCCTGAAAACCCGGGTATACCTCTCGATGGCCCGCTACGCCGATGTGGTGACCGAAGCCAACAAAATCGTTTCAGCGTCGGCCCCGTTTGTGGCGGCTACCGGGGTGGGCCACACACTGTCAACGAACGTAGCGACGGTTTTTGCACCGCCGCAGGAAACGACCGAAAGCATTCTTTCGTTTCCGTTTACCGCTCAAAATCAGCCCGGTACCCAAAACCAATTGTCGTTTTATTTCCTGCCTTCTACGCTGGGTGGAAACGGGGAGTTTAACCTCAACAAGGCGGGGATCGTCGGCAACACGACCGCCTGGCCCGCCACCGATGCCCGGCGGACGAACTTCGTCGTGACCGTTGCGGGGGATGCGTTCCTGAAAAAATACCCGACCGGAACGCCCTACACCGACCGGGCACCGGTGATTCGCTACGCGGAGGTGCTATTGAATCTGGCGGAAGCCAAAGTTCGTACCGCCAACGCCGTGGATCCCCAGTCCCTTGCCTTGCTCAACGCCGTCCGGGGCCGGTCGGACGCGAGTGCGGTGTACACGGCGGCGAACTTTGCCACTTCGGCGGCGCTGATCGACGCCATTCTGCTGGAACGGCGAATCGAGTTTTTGGGCGAAGGCCTCCGCAACAACGACACCCAGCGACTGAATGCCACGATTCCCGCCAAAGGAGCCGTGGGGGCCATCGCGCCGTCGAACATCAACTACGTCTGGCCCATTCCTTCGACCGAACTGTCGACGAATGCGTTGATGACCCGGAATCAGTAACTGATCCACTTGCCGGATGATTTCGGAAAACACAGAAAGGGAGTCCCACCAGGCTTCCTTTCTGTGTTTTCCATCTTGAATTCCAAAAATCAATGTATCGACGGTTTTTGCCAAAACAAATTTGGTCTTTGCCCCCTTGTCTCGTTAATTTCGTACTCTTTTCACAAACCAAAATCACGACAATGATTAAAAAACTACTCCTGAGCATGGCAGTGCTGACGGGTGTTTT
Source organism: uncultured Cytophagales bacterium (assembly GCA_964244295.1). Classification (GTDB taxonomy): domain Bacteria; phylum Bacteroidota; class Bacteroidia; order Cytophagales; family Spirosomataceae; genus JAJAZB01. Next base: position 67,150 of record CAXTIG010000034.1, on the reverse strand, counting down.
GGGCCAGCTTCAGGCCCAGGACCGCAGTCTGTCGGGCCGTATTACCGCAGCCGAAGACGGTTCCCCCTTGCCGGGGGCAAACATCGCTGTAAAAGGCACTAACCAGGGAACCACCGCCGATGCCAACGGTGCCTACCGCCTGAGCGTCTCCAACGGAGCAACCCTGGTTATTTCGTCCATTGGGTATGTCCGCCAAGAAGTGACGGTGGGCAACCGCAACACCCTCGACGTGTCGCTGACCGTCGAGGCGGGTAGCCTCAACGAGGTGGTCGTAGTCGGTTACGGAACTCAACGCCGCTCCAGTCTGACGGGCGCTCAGGGCGGGGTAAGGGGTGATCAAATTGCTACTATTCCGGTGCAAACCCTCGACCGCGCCCTTCAGGGCCAAGTGGCAGGGGTACAAGTTACGGGAGCCAATGGTACCCCAGGTGGTCAGGTACAGGTGCGTATTCGGGGCGTAGGCTCGATCACCGGGGGCACCGACCCGCTGTACGTCGTCGACGGAGTGCAGCTCAATACCACGAGCAACTCGGCCTTTGCCAGCACCAACCCCCTCGCGTTTCTGAATCCCAACGACATCGAGAGCATCGAAATTCTGAAAGATGCCGCCGCCGCCGCTATTTACGGCGCAGCGGCCTCGAATGGCGTGGTACTCATCACCACGAAGCGTGGCAAATCGGGCCAAACGCGCATCACGCTCGATACTTACACGGGGTATGTAGAACCCATTCGTTACCTCGACGTACTCAATACCCAGGAATTCATTCAGGTACGAACCGAAGCCGTTCGCAACCAGAATCCGGCCCTGACTCAGGCCGCTGCCCTAAGTTCGGTACTGGGGGCGATTCGTCTGGCGACGGATCTATCGCCGGAAGCCATTGCTGCCCTGCCTACTTACGACTGGCAACGGGAATCATACAAAAAGGGGGTGAATACCTACGCTTCCCTAGCCTTGGAAGGCGGTAACGAAAAAACGTCCTTCCGCCTGTCGGGATCGTTCTCGAAAGCCGATGCCAACGTCCGTAACGTGGGTCTGACCAGCGGCAACCTCGCTGCCCGCATCACCAACAAAGTCAATAACCGCCTGACCATCGAAAACGGCCTTAACTTGAGTTCGTTCAACCAAAAAGGCCAGTTCGGTGGCCCGGCAGGAGGAAGTTTTCTGGGTTCGCCCACGTTTTCTTCGCCGCTGGTGCTGCCGCTTAACCCGATTTACAAAGACAACGGTGATTACTACGGCTACCCCGGCGACACCCCATCGGGTCTGGCGGGAATTCTCAACCAGAACGTGATCCTGGTGAGTGATCTGAATAAAATTAATAGCCGCACTAATCAGCTCGTGGGAAGCCTCAACGCGACCTACAAAATTACGGAGCAGTTGTCGTTCCGGCCCTTTGCTAGTCTTGACTACCGGACGGTGAAGGGGGAAAACTTCTCGGATCCTCGCACCGCCGATGCCTTCAACGTGCGGGGGCGGGTCAGTTTACAGGATTTTGAGCGAATTAACTTCCTGACAAACGCCGTGCTGGGTTACGACCGGGCCATCAATGAAACGCATAACATCAGTGCCCTCGTCGGGGTCGAGTTCCGCAGCGATGCCCTGACCAATGTGCAATTGACGGCTGAAAACGTCCCTACACCTGATTTTTCCACGGCGGCTTCGGCAGCCAATCCGATTACAACGAACAGCTCGAAAAACAACTTCCGGAAAGCAGGGCTATTCGGACGTTTGAATTACAACTACAAAGAAAAATACCTGGTTGGCCTGACGGCCCGCTACGATGGCTCGAGCCGGTTTGGAGCCAATAATCAGTTTGGATTCTTTCCCGGCATCTCGCTGGCCTACGACGTGGCCAAGGAGGATTTTCTGAAAAATAACCAGGCCCTCAGCCAGTTGAAGCTACGCGCCAGCTACGGGGCTTTGGGCAACGATCAGATCGGCAACTTCGATTCGCGCGGCCTTTACAACGCCGGCTTCAATTACAACGCTATTAGCGGCATTGCCCCGGCTCAGCTCAGCAATCCCGATCTGCGATGGGAACGCAACATTACCGTCAACTTCGGCCTCGACTACGGCCTGTTCAATGGTCGGATTCAAGGCTCGGTTGATTATTTCATCCGCGATAGCAAAGATTTGCTCCTCGACCAGCCCGTAGTCTGGACCAATGGCTACGGCTCGATCACGCGCAACGTCGGAGCGGTGCAAAACAAAGGCCTGGAGGTTGACATCACCACGACCAACTTCAACACCGGGGGATTTAAATGGACGACCAACTTCAACTTTGCGTACATCCAGAACAAAGTTACCAAGCTGTACGACACGCTGACGGTACTACCGGGCCGGGCCTCCGATGAGCAGATCCGCATCGGCCAGCCCATCAACTCGATTTACACGGCGCAATATGCTGGCGTAAACCCCGCCACGGGCCGGGCCATGTGGTACGACAATGCCGGAAACATCATTTACCGGTTGGCCGGAAACATCGACTCGTACTCGCGGATTATCGGCTCGCAGATTCCGAAGTGGACGGGCGGTTTCCGCAACTCATTTAGCTACAAAGGCATTGAGTTGGAAGCCTTGTTTACCTACGAATTTGGTCGGACGGCCTTCAACAATCAGACCGCGTTTATGGCTGAAAACGGCGGGCGCCTGTTCAATGGCCTTCAGAACCTGTACGACGAGCGCTGGACCACCCCAGGGCAGGTCACTCACGTGCCCCGTCCCATCAACGGAAACGCCGAAACACTCGGATCGGCGATTACATCGGGCTCAAGATTTTACGAAGACGCCTCCTACATCCGTCTAAAAAACGTTACGCTGGCCTACAACTTGCCTGAGAGTCTGGTTCGTCGCGTAAAATTGAGCCGGGTGCGCGTGTACGCCCAAGCCTACAATCTAATCACCTGGACCAAATGGACGGGCTTCGACCCGGAGTTTTTCAGTCTGGGTCAAGGCAATAACGGTGTGGTGCCCCAAACCCGTAACGTAACGTTTGGGCTGACGCTGGGACTGTGACCATTCGCTGAAGGACTGTAGCGCGCTCCTCTGCCTGGGTCAACCATTCAAAAATTAACCATTCAAGAACCATGATTCGCACATTAAAATACATTCTCCTGAGTACCGGATTGCTGCTGTCGGGCTGCGGTGATAAGGGCCTGCTCGACGTAACACCCCGGCAATCCATTGATTCGGAAACCGCCGTAAATACCCCTGAGGGCTTGCAGGCCGCTCTGACGGGCGTGTACGACCGTCTCCAAAGTACCCTGTTGTATGGCCGGGACTTCATCGCTATTCCCGATGCCCTCGCCGACAACGGCCGAGCTACCAATAAATCGGGCCGACTCAACGCTGAGTACCAGAACCAAGCCGGGGCACAGTTTCTTAACTGGCAAACCAGCTACTACGCCATCAACCAGACTAACCTGATTCTAGAAGGCTCCACGGCCCTGACGACGCTTCCCGACGCTACCCGCAATTCCGTTGAAGGACAGGCGTATTTTCTGCGGGCGTTGATGTACTTCGACTTGATGCGGGCCTACGCCTATGACCCTACCGCCCTGGCTCTGCGGCCCGACCTGCAACAGGTGAACCGGGGCGGGGTGCCGCTGGTGCTGAAGGGCGTGATCAACGCCGATCAGTTACAACTCCCCACCCGTGCGCCCATTGCCGACGTGTACAAGCAAATTTATGCCGACCTGACGGCGGCCATCGAACGCCTCGATAAAGTAACCCTTACCACCGCCTACGCCAACAAGGGCGCGGCACGAGCGTTGTTTTCGCGCGTGGCGCTTTACAACGGCGACAACGCCAACGTGGTCAAGTACGCCACCGAGGCGCTGGCTACGGCTACGGGAAGCGGTCGCTTCCAAACCCGTGACAACTACGTAGGAGCTTGGCGGACGGCCACCCATCCCGAGTCGATGTTCGAGATTCAATACCAAATTAATGAAAACATCGGCGTGAACACCTCCCTCCAGACTACCTACACGACGCTAGTTGAACTGGGCAATCGTGCCCGCACCGGTGGGTTTGGCGATTTAGTGCCGACCAAGTCGCTGCTGGATGATTTGGAACTGGAAAAAGACTCGGTCACGAAGGCCGTTCTCGATGTGCGCCGCCAGTTGTACGAACTCGGTACGACGGGCCGGGGCACGGCAGAAATAGAAGTGACGAAGTTTTTCGGGCGTAGCGGGCAGGTCAATCTCGACAACATTCCCGTGTTCCGAATCTCGGAGATGTACCTCAACCGGGCCGAAGCTAACTACCGCCTGGGCAATGCCGCTACGGCCCTGACCGATCTCAATGCTATCCGTACCCGCGCCGGGTTACGGGCGGCAACGGGTCTGAGCGGCGATGCGCTACTGAATGAAATTCTGCGGCAGCGTCGGTTGGAATTTGCCTTTGAAGGCCAGCGCTGGTTTGACCTCAAGCGCCTGGGGCGAGATGTCGTTAAAGCTGCCCCGGTACAGACGCTGGCTTACAGCGATTTCCGTATTCTGGCCCCGATTCCCACCCGCGAAATCCAGGCTAACTCGAATCTGAAACAGAATTTTGGATATTGAAAAATGAAGTTTTGACTTTCGGTTGCGCCACGACGGACTTTAACTGTAAATCAAAAAATCGTAAACCACTTTTTCCATGAAAAAAACGTTCAACCTCATTTTGCTGCTTACCGCAGCGCTGACGCTCGGGGCGTGTTTTAAAGACAACACAATCGTGTACGACAAAGCCGTCGTTGAGTTTCAGGATGCCGTGGTTCGCTCTCCGGCCCTGGGCAAAACATACCCGCTCATCACTGCCGCCAATGGCTTGGGTGCGCAAACGTTGCAAGTAAATTTGGTGGGTGCCCAACGCGATAGCGATCAAACCATTCGCTTTTCGGTGGATGCCGCCGAATCGACCGCCAAAGACGGCGTGAATTACCAATTGAGCGGCAACACACTGACCATTCCTGCCAAAACCAGCATTGTCAGCCTGCCCGTTACCATTCTCAAAGCGCCGACCCAGACTGGGGCTTCGGTGACGCTCGTGTTGGTGCTCGAAGGCAACGGCAGCGACATCGGCCCTAACGAAAATTACAAGCGCGTTGGGTATCGGATTACGATGTAAGAAAATACACTTTCACTTCGCTCGTGCCGACAAGTCTGCAAAGGATTTGTCGGCACGACGCGTTTTAGAAAAGGCTGAAACCCCCCTCTGGTCGCCATAAAAAACGGTTTGGTCGGGAAAAGAATCTTGTTTTCCCCGTCTGCCCGTTCTGTGGTAATTTTGAGACGGGGATGCTCCCTGCCCACGTCTTTCCCATGAAAAAATTGACCCGCGCTCTGCTCTCCGTTTCCGCGTTGCTGCTCATCCTGGCCATGGTATTTTACCCGCGTCTGAAAACCTACCTCGTTGCCAAACCCGGCGAAAAAGGCGCGAAACCCGAAGTCGGTGCGGCCAAAGCGGGTGGGGCGGGCGGTAAAACCTCCGTGCGGGTGATGGTGATCCAATCGGAGTTGCTCAACAATTTGGTGAAAACCACCGGTTCCATCCGGGCCAACGAAGAGGTGGAACTGCACAGCGAAGTTTCCGGCAAAATCATCCAGCTTTTCATCCGCGAGGGCGAGGCCGTGCGCCAGGGCACCGTGCTGCTGCGCCTCAACGACGACGACCTCCTGGCCCAACTCAGCAAACTCGAAAATCAGAAAAAGCTGGCCCAGGGCATCGAAGACCGGCAACGCCGCCTCCTGGCCCGGCAGGCCATCAGCCAGCAGGAGTACGACATCAGCCTCAGCAACGTGCAGAGCTACGAGGCCGACATTCAGAACGTGAAAGCGCAGGTTGCCAAAACCGTGCTGAAAGCGCCCTTCGACGGCACCGTCGGCCTGCGCTCGGTGAGTTTGGGGAGCTACATTTCGCCCGCGTCGCCCATCGCTACGCTCACCAGCACTAGTCCGGCCAAGCTCGATTTTTCGGTGCCCGCCAAGTACGCCTCGGCGGTGCGCCGGGGCAGCCGGGTGCAGTTTTCGGTCGAAGATTCCGAGAAAATCTTTACGGGCACCGTGTACGCCATCGACCCCAAAATCGACCCCCAAACCCGGACGCTCCAACTCCGGGCCACCAGTCCCAACCCCGGCGGGGTGCTGATTCCGGGGGCGTTTGCCAAAATCGACGTGGTGCTTTCCTCCAAACCCCGGGCCATTCTGGTGCCCACCGAAGCCGTCATTCCCGATCTGAACGGGCAGAGCGTTTTTTTGGTAAACGGCGGGAAAGCGGTTTCCCGAAAAGTTGAACTCGGCCTGCGCGGCGACCACGAAGTGGAAGTGAGCCGGGGGTTGACCATCGGCGACACGCTCATCACGACGGGCGTGCAACAGGTCAAGAATGGGGGAGAGGTGGAGGTGGAATTAGGAATCAAGAATTAGTACCTCCTCAACCCATCATTGCGAGCGGAGTTCGCCCAGATGAGCGAAGCGAAAATGGGCGAATTCCGCTCGCAATGCGCGCTGGGGAAATGAATCAGAAAGACAAAGGTTTCCAACGCAACAACTCGTTTTTGTAAACCCATTTTCAATCGAACCGATGGCTTCTCTTTCCGAAACCTCCATCAAGCGCCCCGTCCTGGCCCTGGTCATGTCGGTGGTCATCATTTTGTTCGGGGCCATCGGGCTGACGTACCTTGGGGTGCGCGAATTTCCGAGCATCGACCTGCCCGTGGTGACGGTGCAGACGGCCTACACGGGGGCCAACGCCGACATCGTGGAGTCGCAGATTACGGTGCCCCTCGAAGAAAGCATCAACGGCATTTCGGGCATTCGCACGCTCACGTCGAGCAGCCGCGACGGGCGGAGTACGATCACGGTGGAGTTTGAACTGAGCGTCAACATCGAAGACGCCGCCAACGACGTGCGCGACCGCGTTTCCCGTTCGCTGGCCAACCTGCCCAAAGACGTGGACCCGCCCGTGGTGGCCAAAGCCGATGCCGATGCCAACCCGATTTATTTCCTCCAACTCACCAGCGAAGAGCGCTCGCTGCTCGACCTCAACGAGATTGGGGTGCGCTCGTTCAAAGAAAAATTCGAGACCATTCCGGGCGTGAGCACCGTGCTGATGTGGGGTGAGAAAAAATACGCGATGTGGTTGAGAATCGATCCCGTCCGGCTGGCTTCCTACGGCCTGACGGCGGTGGACGTAGCCAACGCGCTGGCCGCCCAGAACATCGAACTGCCCGCCGGTAGCGTGGAAGGGGCCATGACGGAGCTAACCGTACGCACGATGGGTCGGCTAACCACCCCGGAGGATTTCAACAACCTGATTTTGCGCGAAGAAGCCGACCGTGTGGTGAAATTCCGCGACGTGGGTCACGCCGAACTGGCCCCCGAAAACGAGCGCACCTTGCTCAAACGCGACGGCAAGGCCATGCTGGCCATTGCCGTGATTCCGCAGCCGGGGGCCAACCAGATTGAAATCGTCGACAATATTTACAAAAAGCTCATCCAGATCAAGAAGGACGTTCCGGCCGACGTAAAGACCATTCTAGGTTTCGATTACACGAAAGGAGTACGCCGTTCGATCAAGGAGGTGCAAGAAACCATCGTCATCGCCTTTGTGCTGGTGGCTTTGATTATTTTCCTCTTCCTGCGCGACTGGCGCAGCACGATTATTCCGCTCACGGCCATTCCGGTGTCGCTCATCGGAGCGTTTTTTATCATGTACGTCTGCGGATTTTCGATCAACGTTCTCACGCTGCTGGCCATCGTACTTTCCATTGGGCTGGTCGTGGACGATGCCATCGTGGTGCTTGAAAACATTTACGCCAAAATCGAGGAAGGGGCCTCGCCGTACCAGGCCGCACTGGCCGGTTCGCGCGAGATTTACTTCGCCGTCATTTCCACCACGGTTACGCTGGCGGCGGTGTTTTTGCCGGTCATTTTCTTGCAGGGCGTTACGGGGCGGTTGTTTCGGGAGTTTGGCATCGTGGTGGCCGGATCGGTGCTGATTTCGGCCTTCGTGTCGCTCACGCTCACGCCCATGCTCAGTTCGAGGATTCTGAAAGCGGGTAAGCAACCCTGGCTTTACCGCAAAACCGAGCCGTTTTTTAAGGCGCTGAACCGGGGCTACGAAAATTCGCTCAACGACTTCATGCGCGTGCGCTGGCTGGCTTGGGTACTCATGGTGGGTTTCGTGGGCATCGTGGCCTACATGATCCAGGCCGAGGCAATTCCCTCGGAACTGGCTCCGCTCGAAGACCGGGGCGGATTCCGGGTGCAGGCCACGGCCCCCGAAGGGGCGACGTTCGACTACACCCTGCGCTACACCGACGAGGTGTCGAGCTACATCCGCAAGCAGTTTCCGAAGAGCGAAGTGCTGGGCATCACCACCAACACCGCGCCGGGCCAGGGCAGTGGGGCGCTCAATACCGGTACGATCCGGATTATTCTGAACGACTCGACCAACCGCACCAAAACCCAGCAGCAGATTGCCGATGAAATCGCGCCGATGCTGAAAAAATTCACCGGGGCAAAAACGTTCATTGCGCAGGACCAGACCATCAGCACCGGGCAGCGGGGCGCGAGCCTGCCGGTGCAGTTCGTGATTCAGGCTACGAATTACGAGAAGCTAAAAGCGGTTTTGCCGATCTTTCAGCAGCAAGCCCAGGCCAGCGATAAATTCCAGGCCGTAGACGTAAACCTGAAATTTACCAAACCAGAAATTCGTCTCGAAATTGACCGCGAAAAAGCCCGCAATCTGGGTATTTCCATCCAGGACGTCGCCCAGACGCTTCAACTCGGCTTGTCGGGGCGACGGTTCGGGTACTTCGTGATGGGCGGGAAGCAGTACCAGATCATTGGGCAAATCGACCGCCCCGACCGCAACGACATCACCGACCTGCGCTCGCTTTACGTAAAAAGCAGCCGGGGCGATTTGGTACAACTCGACAACCTCGTGCGGATCACCGAGCAAAGCACCCCCCCGCAACTGTACCGCTTCAACCGCTACGTGTCGGCCACGGTGTCGGCCAACCTGGCCAAGAACGTCACCCTCGGCGAGGGCATCAAAGAAATGGAGCGCATCGGCGCTGAGGTGCTCGACGAAACCTTCACCACGGCCCTCGACGGCACCTCGCGGCAATTCCGCGAAAGTTCGTCGTCGCTCTACTTCGCGTTCGGGTTGGCGCTGGTCCTGATTTACCTGATTCTGGCGGCCCAGTTCGAGAGTTTCATCGACCCGCTCGTCATTCTGTTTACCGTGCCGCTGGCCGTGTGCGGGGCCTTTCTTTCGCTCTGGGATTTTAGCCAGACGCTAAACATTTTCTCTCAGATCGGGATTATTGTCCTCGTGGGATTGGTCACTAAAAACGGGATTCTGATCGTCGAATTTGCCAACCAGCGCAAGGAACACGGCCTCGACAAACGAACGGCCGTGCTCGAAGCCGCCGCCAGCCGGTTCCGGCCCATCCTGATGACCAGCCTCTGCGCGGCCCTCGGTATCCTGCCCATCGCCCTCGCGCTGGGAGCCGGGTCGGAGAGCCGGGTTTCGATGGGCATCGCCGTGGTGGGCGGGCTGGTGTTTTCCACCACGCTGACGCTGTACATCATCCCGGCGGTGTACAGTTATTTGTCGAGGAATGCGAAGCCTCACGCCGAAGCGACGAAGGAGGAGCGGGTGGTGGAGGCGGCGTAAAAAAAGCCTCTCTGTGCGCGTCATTGCGAGCGGAGGTGTCCAGAACGAGCGAAGCGAGGGGTGGACACCTCCGCTCGCAATGACGGGGTCGGGAAGGTGCCGATAAGGCCAGCCTTATCTTTTTCCCCTAAAATTTTGTCCTCCCCCGGTACCGCCGTAACTTTCAATCCGTTTTTTACTAATGAGTTTCTCTTTTTTTTGACTTAACCACGAGCAACCTCCATGAACCGTAGAGATGCCCTTCAGATGGTGGCGGTGATGATGGGTGGCCTGATTTCGGCCCCCACCCTGGCGGCCCTGACCGATGCCCCCGCCCGCCCCGCCGGCGCTCCGATTCTCAAGTTCACCGCCGAACAAGAGAGCCTGCTGGCCGAGATCTGCGAAACGATCATTCCGGCCACCAATACCCCCGGTGCGAAGGACGCCCAGGTGGAAAAATTCATCATGACGCTCCTCGCCGACTGCTACCCGAAAGAGTACCAGGACCGCTTCATGGTCGGCATGGAACGCGTGGACCGCGAAAGCAAAACGCTGTTTGGCAAACCCTTCGCCCAGGCTCAGCCGGAACAACGCATCGCCCTGCTGAAAATGGAAGAAGGAAACGCCTACGCCGACCGCAAGGCGGGCGTGAAGGAAACGCCCTTTTTCATGACGGCCAAAGAACTGACCCTCTTCGGCTTCTTCACTTCCGAAGCTGGCTGCACCAAAGTGCTCGATTACCAGTGGGTGCCCGGCAAGTACGAAGGCTGTATTCCCCTCAAACCCGGCCAGCGCGCTTGGGCAACGTAGTGTAGAGAATAGAGGAGAGAGTAGAGAGGATAGAAAAGTCAATCAACTTTTCCCTGACTCTGCTTTCTCAAGAAAATCTATCCTCTGTCCACTGTCCTCTATCCACTAAAAAGATGAACCTCAATCTTCGAGCTAAAGCAGAAAATACCTACGACGCCATCGTGATCGGATCGGGCGTTGCGGGAGGCTGGGCCGCCAAAGAACTAACCGAGAAGGGCCTGAAAGTGCTCATGCTGGAACGCGGCCACGCCCTCGAACACGTGGCGGGCTACGAGTCGGCCATGAAACACCCCTGGGAATTTAAGTACGGGGGCCGGATTACCGAAGAACAGCGCAAAACGCACCCCTTCCTGAGCCGCGATTATCCCTACGGCGAGTCGAATGCCAGCTATTGGTTCGACGACGAAAAAGCACCGTACTCCGAGGTGAAGCGTTTCGACTGGTACCGGCCCAACATCGTCGGTGGGAAATCCATCATGTGGGGGCGGCAAAGCTACCGCCTCGGGGACCTCGACTTCGAGGCCAATGCCAAAGAAGGCATCGCCGTCGACTGGCCCATTCGTTACAAAGACATCGCCCCCTGGTACAGCTACGTCGAGAAATTCGCGGGCATTTCGGGTGAAAAACTCGGCCTGGCGCAACTGCCCGACGGCGAGTTTTTGCCCCCAATGGAGTACAATTGCGCCGAAACCGTGGTGAAAAATTCCATCGCCGAGAAATTTCCCGGTCGGATCATGACGATGGGCCGCGTAGCCAACCTCTCGAAAGCCGCCAAGCCCCAGACCGACGTGGGCCGGGGCGACTGCCAGTACCGCAATTTGTGCAGCCGGGGCTGTCCGTACGGAGCGTACTTCAGCACCCAGTCGGCCACGCTGCCTGCCGCCGTGAAAACCAAGCGGCTCACGCTCAAGCCCGATTCCATCGTCAGTTCGATTACCTACGACGAAAACACGAAAAAGGCCACCGGCGTGAAAGTCATCGATTCCAACACGAGCCAGATGACCGAATACTACGCCAAAATCGTGTTCGTGTGCGCCTCGGCCATGAGCAGCACCTGGATTTTGCTGAACTCCATGTCGAACCGTTTCCCCAACGGATTAGGCAACGACAACGACATCCTGGGCCGGTACCTGATGGACCACCACTTCCGCCTCGGGGCCAGTGGTACCCTCGAAGGACACGACGACCAGTATTTCTTCGGGCGCCGGGCCAACGGCATTTACGTACCGCGCTACCGCAACATCGGCAGCGACAAGCGCGATTACCTGCGGGGCTTCGGCTACCAGGGCGGCGGCAGCCGGGCGGGCTGGCAGCGGTTGGTGGCCGAAATGGGCTTCGGGGCCGAGTTGAAAGATAAGGCCATGAAACCCGGTCCCTGGTCGATGGGCCTGGGCGGTTTCGGTGAAACCCTGCCGTACCACGACAACCGCCTGTACCTCAACAAGCAGGTGCTCGATAAGTGGGGCCAGCCCACGCTCACCTTCGACGCGGAACTGAAGGAAAATGAGAAGAAAATGCGCGTGGACATGATGAACGACGCCGCCGAAATGCTCACCGCCGCCGGTCTGAAAAATGTGCGGGCCTACGACAATGTGTCCTACCTCGGCATGGCCATCCACGAAATGGGCACCGCCCGGATGGGCCGCGACCCGAAAACCAGCATCCTCAACGGCAACAACCAGGTTTGGGAAGCGAAAAACGTGTTCGTTACCGACGGCGCGGCCATGACCTCGGCCTCCTGCGTAAACCCCTCGCTCACCTACATGGCCCTGACGGCCCGGGCGGCGGATTTCGCGGTGAAGGAGTTGAAGAAGCGGAATTTGTAAGGTGGCTCCGTCCTCTGGACGGAGTTTGTTTCCCGCAAAAGAGCGTTGGTTGGCAACAACTAACGCTCTTTTTCTGAATTTTAACTTGCCTCGAAATGCTATGAAAACCCTGTTTTCGCTTGCAATGGTTTGGGTGGGACTGTCTTCTGCGGTTTCCCAAACCAAAACCATCGGCCAACTCATTCGCCTCGACCCGGCGATGGATGCACTGGTGGACCCCAACGCCAAAATCGACGTGCTGGCCTCGGATTTCGAGTGGAGCGAAGGGCCGGTGTGGGTGAAAGCGGGCGGATACCTGCTGTTTTCCGATGTTCCAAAAAACACGGTGTACCGCTGGAAAGAGGGTGAGGGCCTCAGCGAATTTTTGAAACCGTCGGGCTTTACCGGGCGCGGAGCCTACGGCAACGAACCCGGCAGCAACGGCCTGACCCTCAACCGCCAGGGCGAACTCGTCCTAGCCGAACACGGCGACCGGCGGATTTCGACCATGCCCCTCAGCGGGGGCGGGAAAGTCACGCTGGCCGCACACTGGGAGGGCAAGCGCTTCAACTCGCCCAACGACGTGGTGCAGCATTCCTCCGGCGCGTACTACTTCACCGACCCGCCTTACGGATTGCCCCAGAAAGAGAAAGATCCGACCCGCGAAATTCAGCAGTTCGGCGTGTACCGCATTGCCCCCGGCGGCCAGGTAACGCAACTCATTGCCGACTTGAAACGCCCCAACGGCCTCGCGTTTTCACCCGACGAAAAAACGCTCTACGTAGCCCAGTCCTTCGACGCAGAAGCCTACCTCATGGCCTATTCCGTAAACGCGAATGGCTCGTTGAGTAAAGGCCGCATTCTGTTCGACGCCACCCCGCTCGTGAAGCAGGGCCTGAAAGGCTTACCCGACGGCCTGAAAGTCGATGCCCAGGGCAACCTCTTCGCCACCGGGCCGGGCGGCGTACTGGTGGTTTCGCCCGCTGGGAAACTCCTGGGCCGCATCGACACGGGCGAAGCCACCGCCAACTGCGCCTTCGGCCCCGACGGCTGGCTGTACCTCACCGCCGACATGCACCTGTGCCGGGTGAAGACGAAGACGAGGGGGGCAACCTGGTAAAATCTGAGTTATCTTTGGTTGCAAAACCGACAAAGCCATGACCGAACAAATGCAAGCGCAAAAACTCCGGTTTCTCGAAGAGTTCATGCGCGTGACCGACGAGGCCATTATCGCCAAACTAAGCGACGTGTTGCAACGCGAGCGGGCTGAACGAGCGAAAGGTCCGTTGCGAAAATTCACGCACGAAGAACTGGCTGAGAAGTTGAACCGTTCGGAAGATGCCCAACGTGCCGGACATGTGAAGAGTCACGAAGAAGTCGTTGCGTACTTCGAAGCCCGACGTAACCGTGGCGAACAGTAAAATTGACTGGACGAATCCCGCCATGGATGACTTGTTGGCCATTGAGGAATTTCTCGGTGGAGCCGACCAGGCTGTCAACGTGGTTGACGCAATTTTTGAGAAAGCAGAGTTGCTGAAAACGTTTCCACTGGCTGGGCCGGTTCACCCCTCGAACGCCCGCCAACAGCACCGCTTTTTGGTTTCGGGTTATTACAAAATTATCTATCGGTTCGAGAACGATACCGTTTACATCCGGGCCGTTTTCGATACCCGGCAGGACCCCGACAAGCTGAAATTATAAGTTCACCGGGCCACTCAAAACGCCACCACTTCCACCTGATGGTTTTTCCGGCGGGCTTCTTCGGTAATTTCTTCCAGTTGACGGGCCGTAGCGGGGGCAATCCACTCCTCGCCGCACTGGGTGCAAATCCGGGCGGGAACATTCCGAACCACCACCAGCGTGAAGCCCAAATCGGCACTGTACGTGGTTTGGCCCGGTTCAAAATGGGTATTCCCGCAAAGGTGGCAGGGACGGGAGTTCATGATTTTCGGGTTTTAAAATCTGGCTACAACACATCCGGCGATGGTTCGTAGGGTATCTGAACAATTTTCAGCATCAAAAGCGGCGACAACGTGCAGGAGGCGGTCTTTGTAAACTAAAAATAAGGCGCTCGGAAATGGTTTGTCATCGTTGTATTCCCGAATGACTTCACCTTCGAGCCGGGTCGAACATCCGGGTATCGGGTTGTTCAAAGCTAATTAAATTTTCCACCCCATGAACCTCAACCTCAAAGCCGCCGCCCAGAACACCTACGACGCCATCGTCATCGGCACGGGCATTTCGGGCGGCTGGGCCATGAAAGAACTCACCCAGAAGGGCCTTAAGGTGCTGGCCCTGGAGCGGGGCCGGATGGTCGAACACGTGACCGACTACCCGACGACCATGCTCAAACCCTGGGAAATGCCCCACCGGGGGCGGCTTTCGGCGGAAATCCGGGAAGCGAATCCGGTGGTGAGTCGCTGCTACGCCTTCGAGGAAAACACCCAGCATTTTTTCGTCAAAGACCAGGACCATCCCTACATCCAGGACAAACCCTTCGACTGGATTCGTGGCTACCAGGTCGGCGGCAAATCCCTGCTCTGGGCGCGCTGGACGCAGCGCTGGGGCGAGCATGATTTCGAGGCCAACGCCCGCGAAGGCATCGCCGTGGACTGGCCGATTCGCTACAAAGACATCGCCCCCTGGTATAGCTACGTCGAGAAATTCGCGGGCATTTCAGGAAATAAAGACGGCTTGCCCCAGGTACCCGACGGCGAGTTTTTGCCGCCAATGGAAATGAACTGCGTGGAAAAGCACATGAAAGGCCAGCTCGATGCCAAGTACCCCGGCCGTCACCTCATCATCAGCCGCACGGCCAACCTCTCGCAGGCCGGGCCGCAGCAGCAGGCCGTCGGGCGGGGGTCGTGCCAGTACCGGAATTTGTGCGCGCGGGGCTGTCCGTTCGGGGCGGCTTTCAGCACCAACGCGGCCACGCTACCCGCCGCCCGCGCCACGGGTCGGCTCACGCTTCGGCCCGATTCCGTCGTGCATTCGATTATTTTCGATGAACAGAAAAATCGCGCAACCGGCGTGCGCGTGGTGGACGCGAAGACGAAGGAAATGACCGAGTTTTTCGCCAAAATCATCTTTGTTAACGCCGCCACGGTCAACACGAACCTGGTGCTGCAAAACTCGACCAGCTCCCGCTTCCCCAACGGCCTCGGCAACGACTCCGGCGTGCTGGGTCACTACGTGATGGCCCACAACTACCGCGTCAGCGGTAGCGGCACGGCGGAAGGGTTCGACGACCAGTATTACTTCGGGCGGCGACCCACGGGGGTGTACATCCCGCGTTACCGCAACTTCGGTAGCGACAAGCAAACCGCTTTCCTGCGTGGCTACTCGCACTCCGGCGGAGCCGGGCGGGGGATGGCGGGCGGGGCCTGGACACCCGGCTTCGGAGCGGAATTCAAGGAAGCCATTGCCAAACCCGGCCCCTGGAACTTCAGCATGAACGCGATGGGCGAAATGCTGCCCTACGAAGACAACACCATCACCCTCGACAAGGAGCAGAAAGACACCTGGGGAATGCCGCTTGTGCGCCTGAACGTGGAGTGGAAAGAAAACGAGAACGCGATGAGCCAGGACGCCGTCGTGCAGATTCAGGAAATGCTCGAAGCGGCGGGCCTGAAAAACGTCCGCGCCCGTGACAACCACCAGAACCCCGGCCTCGACATCCACGAAATGGGCGGTTGCCGCATGGGCCGCGACCCCAAAACCTCGATGCTCAACGCCTGGAATCAGATGCACGCCGTGAAAAACGTGTTCGTCACCGACGGCGCCAGCATGGTTTCTACCGCCTGCCAAAACCCCTCGCTCACCTACATGGCCCTCACCGCGAGAGCGGCCAATCATGCGGTGGAGGAGTTGAAGAAGAAGAATATTTGACCAAAAAGAAACAAAAGGGGTCACGCTGAACGGAGTCGAAGCGCGGTGCGGCTGGTCAGCGTTGGCCCACCGCACCGCGCTTCGACTCCGCTCAGCGTGACCCCTTTTCTTCTCCATAAAAACAGAAATCCATGCAACTCAACCTCCGCGCCACCCCCCAAAATACGTTCGACGCCATCGTCGTCGGGGCGGGCATGACCGGCGGGCTGGCGGCGAAAGAACTGACCGAAAAGGGCCTGCGCGTGTTGCTGCTCGAACGTGGGCCGCTGGTCGAACACGTCAAGGATTATCCCACGGCGATGTGGAAACCCTGGGAGGTGCCGCACGGCGGACGGGACACGCCGCAGGATCGAACCGACTACGAAATTCAGTGTAAAAACTACGCCTTCAGCGGAGCCACCAAACACTTTTACGCCAAAGACACCGACCATCCCTACACCCAGGCCCAGCCCTTCTGGTGGATTCGGGGCTACCAAACCGGCGGGCGCTCGCTGCTCTGGGGGCGGCACACCTACCGCTGGAGCGACCTCGACTTCGAAGCCAACGCCCGCGACGGCCACGGCGTGGACTGGCCCATCCGCTACGCCGACCTCGCGCCCTGGTACGGCTACGTCGAGCGGTACGTCGGAATTTCGGGGCAAAAAGAAAGTTTGGCCCAACTGCCTGACAGCGATTTTTTACCGCCGTTTGAAATGAATTGCGTGGAAAAATGGATGAAGGGGCGGGTCGAAAGCGCCTTCCCCGACCGGCGCATGAGCATCGGGCGGGTGGCCCACCTGACGGTGCCGCACCGGGGCCGGGGGCTTTGTCAGGCCCGTAGTCTGTGCGAGCGAGGTTGTCCGTTCGGGGGCTACTTCAGCAGCGTATCGGCCACGATTCCCGACGCGATGAAAACGGGTAAGCTTACCCTCCGGCCCCATTCCATCGCCACGGAAATTTTATTCGACGAAAAATCGCAGCGGGCCACGGGCGTCCGCGTCCTTGACGCCGAAACGAAGCAGTCGCAGGAGTTTTTTGCTAAATTGCTGTTCCTCAACGCCGGAACGCTCAACACCACCTGGCTGCTGATGCACTCGGCGAACGGCCGCTTTCCCAACGGCTTCGGTAACGATTCGGGCGTGCTGGGCCATTACTTGATGGACCACCAGAAAAACGTGGGGGCTACGGGACTGGTCGAAGGGTTTGAGAACGACTACTACTCCGGTCGCCGCCCGGTGGATTGCATCATCCCGCGCTTCCGCAACCGCTCGCCCGAAACGGCCCGCACCGATTACCTGCGCGGGTTTATGACCTACGGCGGGGCCGCGCGCGGAAACTGGTCACGGATGAGCGCCGAACCGGGTTTCGGGACTGATTGGAAAGAAACCGCCACCCAGCCCGGACCCTGGCGCGTGACGCTCCGCAACTACGGCGAATGCCTGCCGTATTTCGACAATCAGGTTTCGTTGAACCGGGAAAAAAGGGATGCCTGGGGCCTGCCCACGCTCCGCATCGACGCCCGTTTTCGCGAAAACGAGGCGACCATGCGGAAAGACATGGGCGAATCAGCGGCGGAAATGCTGGAGCGGGTCGGGGTGAAAGACGTGAAGCAGTACGACGACGAAAACGTGTTCGGCTTCTCCGTTCACGAAATGGGTACCGCCCGTATGGGCCGCGACTCGAAAACCTCGCTGCTCAACGCCCACAACCAACTTCACGCGGCCCGGAACGTGTTTGTCACCGACGGCGCGGCGATGCCTTCTTCCGCTTGCCAAAATCCCTCGCTTACGTTTATGGCCCTGACGGCGCGGGCAGTAGATTTCGCAGTAAAAGAAATGAAGCGGAAAAATTTATAATCTTGGCGATTCCGCTTTCAGGCCGTCATGCCGACCCGTTTTGCTCCCTCAAACCGGTTCTACAGGTTTTGACGCAGCGCGATGAATTCGGCCAGGTCGTACACCTTCACTTCGGCTTCGCGCTCCTTGTTTTTCACCCCGTCGGTCATCATCGTCATGCAAAACGGGCAAGCCACAGCGATGGCTTCCGCGCCGGTGGCGAGGGCTTCTTCGATGCGCTCAATGTTCACGTCTTTCGTGCCCGGTTCGGGTTCCTTGAAGTACTGCCCGCCGCCCGCGCCGCAGCAGAGGCCCTGCGCCCGCGAGCGTTTCATTTCAACCAAATCGGCATCCAGCGCTTCGAGCACGGCGCGGGGGGCTTCGTAAATTTTGTTGGCCCGGCCCAGGTAGCAGGAGTCGTGAAAGGTGATGCGCTTGCCCTTGAACGCCCCGCCGTCGGCCACCTTGATGCGGCCTTCGTCGATGAGGCCTTGCAAAAAGGTGGAGTGGTGAATGACTTCGTAGTTTCCACCTAGTGCCGGGTATTCGTTTTTAAGCGTGTTGAAGCAGTGCGGACAGGCCGTCACGATTTTTTTGATGCCGTAGCCGTCGAGCACCTGGATGTTCATCGTGGCCTGCATCTGAAACAAAAACTCGTTGCCCGCCCGCCGGGCCGGGTCGCCGGTGCAACTTTCTTCGGTGCCCAGCACGGCGAATTTGATGCCGACCACGTTCAGGATTTTAACGAAGGCGATGGTGACGCGCTTGTAGCGGTCGTCGAACGAACCGGGGCAACCCACCCAAAACAGGATGTCGGGCGTTTCGCCGCGCGCGGCCAGTTCGGCCATGGTGGGGACTTGGTAGGTGGGAGTTTCAGTTGACATTCTCAATGCGTTGTCTTGATATTCAGATAAATCTTTCGGAGGTTTATGAAACCTTCCCGTTTTCTTAGTCGTCTCGTCTCATCCAACGGTGAGACTTCTCGAACGTGTTTTGGTTTCTACCGAAACACCACCACAGGAGGATCCTGAATGGGAAAGAAGCAGAAACATCGGCAGCGACGCATGGATAATTTCCTGCGGATTCTGGCTTTCGTTACTGCGCTGGTCGAGTTGCTTCGGCAACTGATCTGAGCGACTGAGTAAAAACTTCCTGTTTGGTTGGCGGGCAATAGGTGTTGGGAAGGTTACTGATTGCCTCATTGCTAAACTGGAGGGTTTTTGTCCCGGCGAAACCGCCGGGATTTTTTATTTTATCCCCTCCGCCCAATTGAACCGGTCGGCGGGGGAGAATTTCCAGGGGGCCTGGTTGTTTTCGAGGTTCGCGAACATCGCGTTCCACTGGCCGGGGGCCAGGGATTCTTCCATCACCCGGTAGCGGCGCAACTGGTAAATGATGTCGAGCGGGTTGATGTTCACCGGGCATTCCTGCACGCAGGCGTTGCAGGAGGTGCAGGCGCGGAGTTCCTCGTCGAGGATGTAGTCGCCGAGGAGGGCTTTGCCGTCGTCTTTGAAACTTCCGCCGTTGGCCTGGAGGTTGCGGCCCACGTCTTCGAGGCGGTCGCGGGTGTCCATCATGATTTTACGGGGCGAGAGCTTTTTGCCGGTCAGGTTGGCCGGGCAGGCCGCCGTGCAGCGCCCGCACTCGGTGCAGGAGTACGCCTCCATCAAATTTTTCCAGGACAAATCCATCACGTCTTTCGCCCCGAATTTGCCCAGCGTGGGGGTTTCGGGTGCATCGGCGAGGGCCGCGTCCGGCTGGGCGATGCCGAGCATGATGTTCACTTCCTTCGTCACGTCGGGCATATTCTGCATTTCGCCCTTCGGGATGAGCCGCGAAAAATAGACGTTGGGAAAGGCGATGACAATGTGCAAATGCTTGGAATACGTCACGTACACGGCAAAGGCGAAAATGCCCAGGATGTGCGCCCACCAGGCGATGCGCTCGTAGGCAATCAGGCCCGATATACTCCAATTTTTAAAGAACGGCATCAACCATTGGCTGATGAAAAAATCGGGTACGCCCGCCACGTTGTAGTGCTCCACGCCGCGCTGCCGCAGGGTGCCGTCGGAGGCGTTCCAGGTGAGGAAGGCAATCATCAGGAAAATTTCGATGCCCAGGATGAGTGTCGCGTCGGTAATGGGCCAGCGGCGGAGTTCGCGGTGGCGTTCGGGTTGTAACCGCGATACTTTCGTGACCCAGCGCCGTATCAAAAACACGACGCAGACCACCAGCACACCGAAGGCCAGGATTTCAAAGACGTTGATTAAAAACGGGTAGACGCCCCCCAGGTAGGGTGCAAACAGCCGGTGCGTGCCCAGGATGCCGTCGAGGATAATCTCTAGAATCTCGACGTTGATGATGACGAAGCCTAGGTAAATCACCCCGTGCATGATCGCCACGGGCAGGTTGGCAAACATTTTTTTCTGCCCAAAGGCCACCAGCAGCATGATTTTCAGGCGCTCGCCGGGCTGGTCGGAGCGGTCTTCGTCGCGGCCCAGGTTGATGGTTTTGGCGATGATGCCCACGCGCCGGGCGACGAGTATGCCTGTCACCACGAGCGCGATGACAAACAGGGCTTGTTGGAGGTATCCGAGCATCTTGTTTTTAGGTAAAAGAGGTTGGTGGTAAAAGTAGAAAATTGGGGGAGTTGTTTTGCAAAGCAACCCTGACAGCGGTCGAAGACCCTGTCAGCGGTTGCATCTTCCTGGGTAACCACACTCGGCTACCGACCCACCTGCAACCGCTGACAGGGTCTTCGACTGCTGTCAGGGTTGCTGGAACTGCCCGTCCTTCCACCGCCCGCTTTGCAGCACCCGGCCCGCCGCGTCGGTCAGCGTCCCCGTGCCCGTCAGGCTGTCGGGCCGGGCTTTTTCCCAGATACCCGCTGCCTTCCGCCCGTCGGCGAAGCGGTACTCGCCCTTGCCCGCCGGTTTGCCAGCCTGAAAATCGCCGTGCCAGCCAAATTCGTCGTGGAAGCGCAGCAGGTAGGTTTCCGGCTCTTTGAATTGCTGCACGATTTCAAACTTGTCGGGGTTGGCCATGACCACTGGGTAGAGGTAGCGACCCGTGGACGAGTAGCCCAGCGCGTCGAGGACGACGTAACTGACCTTGCGGCGGCGGAGGTCGTCGAGGAGAGCCTTTTGGTCGGCGGTGAAGGCGTAGTTGGTTACGTAGCGGTCGGCGAAGATGTAAAACAGGCCGGGTTTACGGCAGGAAATCACGGCATCGGGTAAGGTGTTTTGTTTGGCCCACTCGGCCAGGGCGAAGTAGTTTTTGTAGGCCGGGTCATAATCGCCGAGGCGGGCGTACTGGTGCATGGCTTTCACACTGGGCGTGTACAGCCCGGCCAGGAGTAGGAAAAGGAGCGGCAACACCGTGCCCGCTACCACCGGGTTGCGGAGGTTGGCTTTGGCTAAAATCAGCTTCCCGACTTCGTGCAATCCCACCAGCAGCGCGATGACCAGAAACGGCAGGAGGTGAAAAATCAGCCGCATTCCCGTCCAGACGGGCGGGTAAATAATCAGAATTCCCAGCGTCGCCAGCGCGTAGCCCGCCAGCAGCAGCCGGTCGCGGCGAAAGTGCCAGGCCCCGAAACCCGCCAGGGCCAGCAGCGCCAGCCCGACAATCCACTCCAGCGGCTCGATGGGTTGCTGGTAGTTGACGGGTTGCCAACTCAGCACGCTGCTCGGAATCTCGCGAGTGAGGTAGCGTCCGATGTTTTCCCCCACCCGCGCCACCCAGGCCCCGGCTCCCTGCAACAGCCCGAGTTCGGGCCGGAGCGGGTTGATGAAGCCGAGTTGCGAGACGCGGGCATTGCCGCCCAGCGCCCGATCGTGGAGGTACCAGGGCAGGCACAGCAGACCGAAGCCGACAACGGTCATTCCCAAATGCAGCCAGCGGCGGCGGTAGAGCAGCACTAGCCCCGCACCCGCTGCCAGGGCCAGCGCCACGTTGCGCAGGTGATAGCTGAAGGCGAGCAAGGCAATGAAGGCGTACAGCCAGGGGTCGCGGTAAGCGGGTTTTGTGAAGTCAATTTTCTGAAAACAAACCAGCGTCAGCAGCGAGAACAGCAGAAAACTCATCTCGCTCATTTCGGTGGTGGAGTATTCGAGGATGTGCGCGTTGAGCAGTACGAGTAGTGCCCCCACAAAACTCAGGTGGACGTTGCCCGACAGCCGGCGGAATTGCCCGAACAGCAGCACGATGCTGCCAATCAGGAAAAAGCCGTTCAGTGCTTTCACGTTGTTCAGACTATCGAAACCCAACTTCATCAGCCCGGCAATGAGTAGCGGGTAGCCGGGCGGGAAGTGGTGGTGCGGGGTCTTGGCGGGGTCGGCCACGTTGACGTAACCCTGCCCGCTCGACAGCGCCTTACCCAGCATGTAATACTCGGTGTTGTCGCCGTTGAGGGCTTCCTTCGGCTCGAACACGTAGCGGCAGAGGTTGAAGGCAATCACCACCAGCAGCACCGGGTAGAGCCAGCCGAGCCAGTCGATGGGGCGGCGGGGGGCACTCAGCGACGCGAGGGCGACGGGCGGCGGGGGGGCGGGTTTTGAGATAGTCGCTTTGGGAAGCGGTTTTGCGGTGGGTTTGGTTGTTTTCGCCATGTTTTAAAAAGTTTCGTCAGAACCGGCTCAAACTGGGCCGGGGCCGGACTGCCAGCCGCTTCAGCACCCCACCCAACCCTCCCCTGCTGGGAGGGCTTTTCTCGCCGGATTTAGCCCTCCCAGCAGGGGAGGGTTGGGTGGGGTGCTCACTCCTCCGCCCGGTTCACCCAGGCGGCGGGTAAATTTTTGGTATGCCGGGCACCGAGTTCGCGGATTTTCTCGGCGGTGCGCACCACGTTGCCCTTGCCTTCGTACAAACGCTTCAGCGCGTCGCGGTAGTCCGTCTGGGCGCTCTCGAGTTGCCGGGAAATTTTCGTGAAATCCTCCAGCACCCCCGCCAGTTTGTCGTACAACTCCCCGCTCAGCCGGGCGATTTCCAGCGCGTTTTTGCTTTGCTTTTCCATTTTCCACACACTCGCCACCGTGCGGAGCGTTGCCAGCAGCGTGGTGGGGCTGACGAGCACGATACGCCGGTCCCAGGCGAAGTTGAACAACTCGCCGTCGCGTTGCAGGGCCAGGCTAAACGCCGACTCGATGGGCATGAACAGCAGCGTGAAATCAGGCGAAGCGAAGCCCTCGCCCGCGTAGTAACTTTTATCACCGAGTTGCCGGACGTGGGTGCGCACCGAAAGCAAGTGGGCAGCCAGGCAGCGTTCGCGCTCCCCTTCGTCGTCGCAACGCGTCCAATTTTCGTAGGCCACCAATGAGACTTTCGCATCCACGACGAGGTGTTTCTGGTCGGGTAAAAACACGACCACATCGGGGCGGATGATATCGGCGTGGCCGTTGCGGGTCGTGACCTGGGTGCGGTATTCCACGCCCGCCGTGAGGCCGGAGCGTTCGAGCACTTTTTCGAGAATCAACTCACCCCAGTTGCCCTGGCGCTTGGTGTCGCCGCGCAGGGCGCGGGCCAGGTTGTCGGCGTCCTGACCGAGTTTGGCGCTGGCCTGATGGAGGTGACGAATTTCTTCGCGCAGGCTGATTTTCTCCCGCAATTCGGCATCGTAGGTCTGCTCCACACGTTTCTCGAACGACTGAATTTTTTCGTTCAGCGGTTTCAGAATCGCGTCGAGGTTGTGTTGATTTTGTTCGGTGAAGCGCCGGGATTTGTCTTCGAGAATGTCGGCGGCGAGGGTTTTAAAATCGGCGGTGAAGCGGGTCTGGAGCGTTTCCAGCTCTGTTTTTTGGGAAAACAATTTGTCTTCCAGATTCCGGTAATCGGCTTCCAGCGAGGCGATTTGCCGGGCCTGGTCGAGGGTGGTCTCGCGCTCGCGGGCCAGGTCGGCGGTGATTTTCCCCAAATTTCCAACCTCGCCGCCGAGCCGGGCGCGGGCGATGCTCCAGGCGGCGAAACCGCCGACGGCGAGGCCGGTGAGGAGGAAAAGCAGGTCGGTCATGTCCACAAACTTCGCCAAAAATCACGCCGAAACCAGTGCCCGTAGCCGCTCGAGCACCCCCGAATTCAAAATCTCCCCGTTTCCCTGCGCCAGCACCTCAAACACCGGGCAACCAAACGCCCGCCGGTACGCCTCATTTTTGGCCGCATTCGCCTGCCGGGCTTTAACCAGGTACGGCGCGTTGGACTCGGCGTAACTCCGGGGTTTGATCTGAATTCCCGCCCGCAGGGTTTCCCCGCAAAAAACCTGGTAATCCACGGCGCGGCGGTGGTCAAAGTCGCCCGGTGTTTTCTCAAAGCGCAGGCCGGGAAAGTGTCGTTGCAACGTCGCCACTGCGTTTCGTTCGCGCAGCACGACGCCGTTCCAGGTTTCGCCGATGACCCGGAAGCGTACGCAGTCGGTGGCTTGTTCCGGCGAGATTTCGCTTCCCAACTGCCGAATTCGCTCGCGTAAAACCCGGCCTTTTTCGGCCAGTTCTTCCGGCCTGCGGCCAAAATTGAAGTTCAGGTTTTTGAGCGCCCAGGGCAGGCACCCGATGCGGGCCGGGTCGGTTTGCGCGAGGCGAAAATCACTCAGCGTGGCGCGGTCGGTTTCGGGCAGGTTGGCGAATAGCCGCAGGCGTTCCGCGCCGCTTTCGTAGTAGAAACTTTCCCAGTCCTCTTTTGAATCAAATGCCCGCGTTTCGATGAGCGTGGTCACGTAGCCCACGCTCCAGGGGGCGTTGAGGCGTAGTTCGTTCCAGGGGCCGTTGGTGGCTCGGAACAGGGCGGGCGGGACGGGGTTGGGGAATTCGCCCATGATTTTTTCTGCGCTAAAAATGATAACTTCGCTTTCCGCGCTCCATCTCCCTTCCGTCAACTGGTGAATTAATTCAGCGGCTGACGGAAGGGAGATGAAGCAAAACCGAATTCTCCTCCCATGCGAAAACCCCTACCCACCCTCCTGCTCCTTGCCGCCGCGTTCACCTTGGGCGGGGCCGTTGTTCACTTGGCCGAAGCCCCGCTGACCACCTCCGTGGTGGGCGAAGCGGCCAAAATCATGGGCTTGGAATTCACGCCCGCCGAGGCCGATTCGATGCTCGACGAACTCCGCGACACCCGAAAGAACTTCGAGGCCAACCGGAAAATCGAACTGCCCAACGACATCGCCCCGGCGCTGGTGTTCAACCCGTTGCCCCCTGGTTTTCAATTTGAAAAAAATCGCCTGCCTTTCAAAGCCTCGGCTCCCGGCGCAGTAAAACTCCCCGCCCGGCGCGACGATCTGGCTTTTTTCTCCGTCCGTGAACTGGCCGAACTCATCCGCTCGAAGCAGATTTCCTCGGTTGACTTGACGAAATTTTTCCTGGTCCGGCTGAAAAAATACGACCCGCAACTCCACTGCGTGGTCACGCTCACCGAAGACCTGGCGCTGAAGCAGGCGGCTCAGGCCGATGCCGACCTGAAGGCCGGGCGCTACCACGGCCTGCTCCACGGCATTCCCTACGGGGCGAAGGATTTGCTGGCCAAAAAAGGCTACCCGACCACCTGGGGTTCGGTGCCGTTCAAAACCCAAACCCTCGACTACGACGCTACCGTAGTGCAACGATTGGAAAAAGCCGGTGCCGTGCTCTGCGCCAAACTCAGCCTGGGCGAACTGGCCTGGGGCGACGTGTGGTTTGGCGGCACCACCAAAAATCCCTGGGACCTGAGCCGGGGGTCGAGTGGCTCCTCGGCGGGGTCGGCTTCGGCGGTGGCGGCGGGTTGCCTGCCCTTCGCGATTGGTTCGGAAACGCTGGGCAGCATCGTGTCGCCTTCCACCGAGTGCGGCGCTACCGGCCTGCGGCCCACGTTTGGACGGGTGCCGCGCACCGGCGCAATGGCGCTCAGTTGGAGCATGGACAAACTCGGCCCGCTGTGCCGCACGGTGGAAGATTGCGCGATCGTCTTCAACGCCATCCTCGGCCCCGATGGACAGGATGCCAGCGTGCTGGACGCGCCCTTCAACTACAACGGCGCGGCGGCTTCGCTGAAGGGCCTGAAGTTTGGCTACCTCCGGGCTGATTTTGCCCGGAATTACCCCAACCGCGCCAACGACTCCAGCAGCCTGGCCGTGCTTCGGGGCCTAGGGCTGGACTTGGTGCCCATCGACTTACCCGACCTGCCCGCCAACGACATTTCCTTCGTGTTGGGGGTGGAAGCCGCCGCTGCTTTCGACGAACTCACCCGCAACGGCAAAGACGACCTGATGGTACGGCAAATCAAAAATGCCTGGCCGAATGCCTTCCGGGCGGCGCGGTTCGTGCCCGCCGTGGAGTACGTGCAGGCGGCCCGCCACCGCACCCGGCTTATTCGGGCGATGGCCTCCACCCTGCGCGGCCTCGACGGGTACGTTACGCCTTCGTTTGGGCGCAGCCTGACGCTCACCAACCTCACCGGCCACCCCTGCGTGGTGCTGCCCAACGGCTTCCGGCAGGAGCCGGGCAAGCCCGAACGGCCGCTGAGCATTACATTTACGGGGCAGTTGTTCAGCGAAGCGAAACTGTTGCAGGTGGCGAAAGCCTACCAGGACGCGACGGCATTTCACAAGAAACACCCGAAACTAGAGTAGAGAGAAATGCAGTTGCATCCGGGTGCCTTTTCTCTCTACTCTATTCCCTCTGCTCTCTACATCTAGTTTACCGTCCTCTCCGCCAGCCCCGCTCCACAAACAGCGGCACGAATTCCTCCGGGATAAACAGGCGGTCTTCGAGGTTTGGGATGGTGAAGTATTTTTCGGGGCGAATCAGCACGTTGTCGGTTTTACTGAGGTCGATCACCCAGCGGTTGGGGGCGCGACGCTGGGCTAGGAAGCGCAACTCGAAGGGCATCAGCCGCAGCGGATTCCCCGCCTCAAACACGCCTTTTTTGGCCTCGCGGGCCGCTTTCACCCAGGCGCGGGCGGCGGTCAGTTTCGGACTCCGGGCAATTTTCTGCCGAAACTCCTCCGGGGTTGCGCCCACCGAACGGCCGGGGGCTTTGTCTTTCACGAACGGATCCACGTTCGGGAAAATGAAGTAGGGAATCGTCAGGCCCGCTTCGAGCAGGCGCTCGTTGTAGTGCGTGGGCCGGGGCGGAGCGGGGTAATCGGCGTTGAGGTAGGAGAGGAGCCGACCGTAGCCGTCCATGATTTCGTAGGCGAAAACGAGAAAGAACTTGAAATCCTCCTTCGTTTGACCCAGCGCTGCCATGTCTTTTTTAATTTCTGCTTCCAAAAAACCTTCGGGCGGCCCGGCGTGGTGGGCGTGGTTGAGGGCGGTACCCGGCCCGGTGACGGTTTTCAGGTACTTTTTCAGCGCCGTCGACAGCGTGATTTCGCCCCATTTTTCGGCGTTGAAGGGGTCGCTGAGGAATTCTTCCCACTTCGGGTTGCCGATGGAAACGAAAGTGAGTCCGCCGCCGGGCAGGTCGAAACTGACTTCGGGCGCGTCAATGCCCAGGAAGCGGAGGCCGAAGTTGCCCAGGGCACGGACGTTGACCGTGTCGCCGTCGTGAACCTGCTGGGCGGGGCTGCCAATACCCGCCCCGTGAACACCGAGGCCGAAGTGCCCGACGGTGAGGATGCTGATTTGTTCGATTGCTTTTGCCATGAGAAAAGTGCGTTGAAGGTTGATTTTCAAAGAAGTGGCCAAGCGTTTCAGCGGGAAAGGTAGCATTCTCCGGGCGGGGTCAGTTGACCGGTTCCTCAGAATCCCGCAACTTCACGAAAATTTAACCTTGAACCACCCCATGAAAATCTCCCCCCGTTTTATTGTACCCCTCCTGGCCGGGCTGTTGCTCACGACTTCGCTGTTGGCCCAGCCCAGCGGTAAAGTCTACGAAGGCCGCAGTGTTTCCAGTAAAATCCTCGGCAAAGCCGTCCGCTACGGCATTTACCTGCCGCCCGATTTTGGCACCTCCGAGCGCAAATACCCGGTGGTGTACCTCCTCCACGGCTACGGCGACGATGAAACAGGCTGGGTGCAGTTTGGCGAAGTAAACCGCCTGGCCGACAAGGCCATCGCCGAGGGCATGATTCCGCCGATGATCATCGTGATGCCCGACGGGCAGAAGGACTGGTACATAAACTCCTTCGACGGCAAGGTGAAGTACGAAGATTTTTTCGTCCAGGAATTCCTACCCGCCATCGAAAAACAGTACCCCATCCGGGCCGAAAAACGCTACCGGGGTATCGCCGGGCTGTCGATGGGTGGCTACGGTACGCTCGTGATGGCCTTGAAACACTCGGAGTTGTTCGCCGCCTGCGCCCCGCTGAGCGCCGCGACCTGGACCGACGAGGAAATCAAAAACTTTCCAAAAGCCGACTACGACCGCTTTTTTGCCAACCTCTTCGGCCCGGCCACGCCCGATGGCAACCGGATTACCCCGGCCTGGCAGCAAAATTCACCGATGAATCTGGTGCAAACGGGCGACTTGGAAAAGCTGAAAACCGTGCGCTACTGGCTCGACTGCGGCGACGACGATTTCCTCATCGCGGGCAACTGCGCCCTGCATTTGGCGATGAAAGACAAAAAGATTCCGCACAAATTCATGGTGCGGCACGGTGTCCACAACTGGCCGTATTGGCGGAGTGGAATTATCCCGGCGCTGGCTTTTATCGGCGAGAGTTTTCATCAGTTTTAGCGGCAATAAATACGGACCGTTCCGCTCAGCGTGACCCCTCCGTATTTATTTTCAGATAACCTCTTCACAAAAAAAGCGCCCTTCTACTGGCACGAGGGCGCTTTTTTTGTGAAATTCCATTCACGTTGCTCTGCGTCAGCGTTTGGCGGCACCGGATGTTTTCGGATAATCCGCGT
Source organism: uncultured Cytophagales bacterium (assembly GCA_964244295.1). Lineage (GTDB taxonomy): Bacteria > Bacteroidota > Bacteroidia > Cytophagales > Spirosomataceae > JAJAZB01. Next base: position 38,367 of record CAXTIG010000034.1, on the reverse strand, counting down.
GTTGCTTCACCTTCCGAATCTGCCGCAGGTGTCGGCCCACGTGGCCCCACTGAACAAGGAAAATCTGGTGAACGTCGTATTTATTCCCCCGCCGGTGGGTTCGAAGTGCTTGCGGAAATCGACGGTGGTCGTTTGAACGAACTGAATCGTTTGCTCACGAGTGCGCAGAAAAAGCGCCAGGTTGTCCTTGCCCCTGAGCAAATGCTCCCACGGAAATTACTGCTTCGTAAACGTTGCCTTTTTCCCGTCCAGTTTCAGCAGCCCTGCATCATCGCTGTCGCCCGAAAACTGGAGGTCGAGTTGGGTATCGCTTACGAGCGTGGCCTTGCCGGTCTGGAACACGTAGTACCCCGACTTCGACTTGGTCAACTGCGCCAGCCGGAAGGTGCTGGCCCCGGTGGGCACGACTTCCTTCCAGAATAAATCGCCCGTTCGGAAGGAGTAGGTGTTCGAGGCCACCTGGGTGATTTTGGCGGTTTTGTCGGTGGTGGTAAAATCCACCGTCACGGCGATGGGGAAGTCGCTGCTTTTCCAGGTACCCTGGAGTTTGGCTACGTCGGCCAGGGGTTCGGGACTGGTTTTGGTGCAGGCCGAGGCCAGGGATAGCAGCAGCGCGAGCAGGGCGAGGAAGCGTTTGGCTTCGCCGAATGGAAACGAGTTCATGGTTTTGGGAAGAAGAAAAAGTTAAGGAACGCGCTTTAACTTGCCGGTCTGGCCACTCACGGTCAGGCTGCCGGAGATACTGCCGGCGTCGGAAGTATAAATCCACTCGTCGCCCGCCAGGTTGAACTTCACGTCGGCGAACACGAAGTACCCCGACCCCGACCGGTACAAGAGTTCGCCCCGGTAGGTGGTTTCGTCGACGGCCTCTACGTTTTTCAGGGTCACGTCGCCTACTTTAAAGCCATATCTGTTTCCGGTGATTACTTTGGTGTACTTCGCCGAGCGGGTAGCCGGGTCGAACTCAAATTCGAAGCCGATCTCCGTCAGGCTGGCCCAGCGGCCTTGCAGCGCGTTGAGGTCGGCCAGGGGCCGGGGTTCGGTTTGGGTCTTGCAGGCCGTCAGTTGGGCCAGGAGGAGCGCCAGCAGGAGGAGGCGCGGGAGGTTGGGGGTTTTCATGGTCGGTTTTGGAAAAAGAGGGTTGATAACGGCTCGGTAGTCATTTTTTAACCAGTTCAAACAACCGACCCATCGCGTCTTTTTCGCAAGCAGTCCAGGCAGAAGGGCTCTGGTACCCCTCATCAATCATGACAAACAGCCGTTCTCCCACGTGTACGAAGGTCATGCCGGCGGCCAGACTGCCGTTGCACGGTATGGGATGAGGAATCGGAGTTTTTATGGTGGAATGAGGCGTTGAAATGGATTCAGCGTCAGTACATTAGGAGTGATGCCGGTCGTTTTAGGAGCAGTGTACGGGTACTGTATGATTTTATCAGTGCTGAACCCTAATTCACTCCCGGTAGAGCTAAATTGAAGGTAGTCCCGGTTTTGCTGACCAATTGTGGTCCACTTATCAGTAGACGGGTCGTATTGCCAGCTTGAAAGGGGTGTACCCGAAGCCCGAAGCCCAATGGCCAGCCCTTTTCCGTTGCTAGCTGCCCCAATTCCAGACCCATCCACTGCGCCTGGGAAGTCCGCCTTTTGCAGCCATTTGTCCGTTGGGATATCGTACTCCCATACTTTTTTCACAAACCCTTTGCTGCTGTTGTGACCAAGAAAGTACGCCTTGCAGGTAGATTTTACCGTTTACTGGTACCAGGTGGTAACCATAACCGCGTGGTTCAACCGGAAATTTGGCCTTCTCGACCCAGGTTCTGGTTATCTCTCCAGCCACGCCCGTCGCCTCCGTTTTCAACTGCCCAACGGCCCCGTACCCGGTGCCTTTGGCGTTGGTGGCGTAGGGCCGCAGGTAGTAGGTCGTGTTGGCTTCCAGGCCCGTGAGGTTGCTGCTGATGGTCAGCGGAAACGGCCCGGTAGTGGCTCCGAGTTCGGTTTTGCTATCGGCCAGGGTGGGGGTTTGAACCGTTTTGCTGTACACGAACCCGTGTTGGGTGATGGCCTCGCCGCCGTTGGCGTCGAGGCTCCCCGATATGGTGGCCGAAGTCGCGGTGAGGGCGCTGGCCGTGGGAGCCGTGGTGGCGTTGATGACGGGCACCGTGGCTGTGCCCGTCGGGGGCGGCGTGGGCGCGGGGTCGTTGGTTTTTTTACCGCAGTGGCTCAGCGTGAGCAGGAGCAGGGCGGTGAAGAGGAGTCGGGAAAAAAGAGAGGGATGTCATGGGGCTGAAAAGGATTGGTTTTCTGAAGAGCTTAGTCGTTACTGGCAGCAGTGAGGGCAACAGCCTGCGCTGAAAACTCCTATGAAATCCCTGATTTTTTGCGCGGAAATACCCGGCAGTTGGCACGGGCGCTTAGCGGGGCCGGGGCACTAAAACTGGAGTTTCTTTTCTAAGTACCCCGCTGAGGGGACTTATCTGCCCAGCCCAGCACCTCATTTTTTCCCAGTGAAAATGAACGAGATGTTCGAGGAATTCTTGCTCGCTTTGGTGTTAATGATGAAACTCTGCCCATCGAAGGTGCCCGTTCCCTCGTAAAGTAGACCGTCATACGTGGTATAGATTCGGCAGGTGCCTTCGGCCGTCGTGGTTTGGTTGCTAAACACCACGGTTTCGACGGTGCGATTAATCGAGATGCTAACGCGGTTTTTATCGGCCCGCACCACCGTGCAGGGGATATTGATCTGCGCTGTGGAGCCAACATTCAGCGTACCCCGGTAGGTCCCAGGGGCTTTCACCGAAAAATCAGGTTCGGGCGGGGCTGGTGGGGCCGACTCTTCTTTTTTGCATCCGGCCAGCAGCAACAGGGCCAGCAGGGGGAGAAGCAAGTGCTTTTTCATGGGAGTGAGAGTTTGGATGAGAGAAATTACGTCCAGTACGCAAACCGCTTGTGAGGAAAAACCACCCAACGGTCGCCGCTGTACGTCAGCCCGGCGACCGTTGGCAAAATCCGCTTCAGTCGGGTAGGTTGTAGGCTTTTTTAACGGCTTCGTAGTTGGAGAAATCCACCGCCTGGCGCGCATTGCTCAGGACGTTGGCCGGAATAACCACCACCCGAACCCCGGAAGCAGTCAGCGCTAAACCCGTCGTCACGCGTTTGATGTACAGGGTCGAATTGGAGAGTGGAGTCAGATACGTGCGGAACTCCCCGTACGAGCTTACCTCCCCCGGCACGGGATACCAGCTAGTGGATTTGAGGTAGGTGAAAAAAGCGCTCTTTTCGGCCATTTCCTGGTTGATGCCGTTCAACGTCAGGGTGACGCTGATACCGGCAGTATTGGCCCAGGTTTGCGAGCCAAACGTGATTTGCCGCACGTCGGCGTTGCCCGCCTGGCCTTGCGGGCCGGTTGCTCCGGTTGGACCTTGCGCCCCGGCTGGACCTTGCGCACCCTGCGCACCGGGGTCGCCTTGGGGACCTACCTCGCTGGATTCTTTCGTGCAGGCCATTGCCAACAACAGCATCGCCAGCACCGTGGCGGTTTTGCGGGTAATTTGGGAAATCGAGTTCATGGAATTGAGTGGTTTGAAATTGAAAAAAAGAGAAAGGGATTTTAAAAACGTAGTCGCCGAATGACCGACTGGTGGAAACAGGGTTGCAAAAAAATTACTTGTGCCTGGGCGTGTGGGCCATCAGCACCGGGATTGGCTCCGCCTTGGGAGCACTGACCTCGGTAAACCGCAAGGTTACTTCTGGCGGCGCGGGCGGGCGTTCGGCGGCGGGTCGCTGGCTGCGCCTGCCCACTAGTCCGGGATGAAGCCACCGGGCGAAGTACATCGTATCGCAGTGCGTCACCGCGCCTGCCTGCGACACGTGGCGCATCACCCAGAGCGTACCGCCTGGCTGGAGGTCGAGGTAGTAAAGCTCGGTTACGTCGGCGGTGCGGAGGCGAACCACCAGCCGCGACACCGTGCCGTTGGGGGCCGCTTGGTACGCCATGCGGCCCATCGAACGGCGGGCGGCGTTGGCGGGTAGCCCTTCCCAGGCAACCAGGCCGAACTTCTGGGAATCGATGCTGCTGACATCGAGTCGGCTCACCACCTGCGTGTAGCTGGCCGTGTTGAGCCAGATGCCCGCGTAGTCGGCCCGTTGCTGAGCCGGGATGGGGGGGGCGTTCAACACTAGAACGGCCCCCAGCAGAAATTGAAGACGTGTTTTCATGGCAAGGGAAGAAAGACCTGAATTGATTCTGCCCGGTCAGTCGCCAAAACCGATAGTGCCGGTAACACGCCCCAAGAAAATCCGCTGAGAATGCGTAGAAACCCGCGTCGATTGCGGGGAAATACGGGTATCAGCTTGGTTTTTCGGGTCAAAACGCCTAACCTTGACCGACCCGCCGTCCTGCCGCCCGTTTACCTGCCCCAGCCCCGAAACCCGCGCATGGCCCTTTTTCGATCAGGCACTTTAGGCACCTCCGATGCCGACCTCCTCGCGGGCATTCAGGCCGGAGGAACGGGCCGCCGCCTCTACGAAAACCGCCTCTACGAAAAATACGTGTACTTCATTCGCGACGCCACCCGCAAGCACCAACTCAGCGAGGAAGAGGCCTCCATGGCGTATTCCGATGCCATGTTGAGCGCCATCGGTCAGGTAGCCAGTGGGCACTTCGAAGGCCGTTCGGAGTTGAAAACCTTTCTCTACCAAATTTTTACCAACAAGTGCATTGACCTCATCCGAAAAAACGCGACTAACCGGGCAAGCGTCCACCGGGCCAGTCCCCTCGACGACCTGGCCGTGGCGCTGCCCGACGGTACCCGCACGGCCCTGCAACTGCTCGTGAGCCAGCAAGACACCGAGCGCCTGCACCGCTTGCTATCGGAATTGGGCGAAAAATGCCAAGCTCTGCTGCTGGGTTGGGGGGAAGGCTACAGCGACGAAGAACTGGCCCCCGGCCTGGGCTACGCCAACGCCAACGTCACCAAAGTATCCCGCCTCCGTTGCCTGGAGCGCCTGCGGGAGAAGTACCGGGAACGGAATGGAAAATAGAACGGTCCGCCGCGCGGAATAGAGAATAAAAAAGCAGCAATTCACAACTCACTTTTCACAACTCAAATTTAAAAAAAGTGTCCGACCTCGAAGCCATCGACGCGTACCTCAACGGCCAACTTTCGCTCCCCGACCGGGCGGCCTTCGAGGCGCGTCTGAAGGCGGAACCGGCGCTGGCCGAGGGCCTGGCTTTTTACCTGCAAGCCAAGCAGGTGGCACGGGAAGCCGCCCTGGCCAAGCGCCACGCCGAGTGGGCACCGTCGCGCCAACAAGCCCTCCGCGCCCGGCAGGTGCGGGTGCTGTACGCCGCCGCCGCGAGCCTGGCCGCCATGCTGCTGCTGTTGCTGGGCTGGTGGAGCGTGTTCCGCCAACCCACGGCCACGCCCGAAACGCTGGCCGAGGCGTACTTCCTGGAAAATATTGCAACCCTGCCCGTGCTGATGAGCGGCAATGCTGACTCGCTGCAACGGGCCGTGAGTTTGGCCAATCAGGGCCAGGCCGACGCGGCTCTGGCCCGGCTCGACGAGGTGTTGCGGCGGGATTCAACGAAAGCCGAGGCGAAAAATTTAGCGGGACTTGTTGCCCTGCGAGCCGGAAAATACGACCAAGCGATTGGGTACTTCCAGTCCCTGGCCCGGCAACCCGGCCTGTACACCAACCCCGGAACCTTTCACGAAGCCCTCACCCGATTGAAACGCGGACGACCGTTGGATCGAAAAGAAGCCGAACGCTTGCTCCGAATCGTCGTGCGGGAGAACTTGGAAGGGAAAGACGAGGCCGCCCGAATGCTCGAAAGCTGGTAAGCCCCTCTTAAACAAACCCCATTTATGGAAGCCACTCCAGAAGCAATCCCGGCAAAGTTTACCTTCACGGTGAACGATTTGGGCGAAATACCCATCGTTGCGCAAATCGATTCCAATGCAAAAAACAAACGCTTTGACGAAAAGGACAAGGAAATCGCTATTTCCATCCGGCCCGGCAGCAATAAAATAAGCAAGTATTCTAGTTTGCAGAAAGCAACTGGCCCCATCTTGAAACAAAAGGTGGTCATTATCACGCAGGACCAATTGAAAGCACTTAGAGAAGGGGATCAGAAGATACGGGTCAAGACGAAAAGGAAGCAATCGTCACAGAAATTCATCGATTGGAAGACCATCACGGTAAACGAATGCCCGAATCCAAACGGAGAATTTAACGGACCAACCTACACGATACTCTGCCCCTTGAATAAATACACGCCGTCCCCATTCCCGGCGCTTGAATTCATCAGCCAGGACGGTTCGTCGGTTCCGCCAGTGGCACAGACGGATAATTTTCTGTTAATCAGTCCCCGCGACCCGCCTACCCCGCCTACTCCGCCAATTACGGCAGGTTCAACGCCGGTACGCTTCCTCAATGATTTCAAACCTGTTATTCAGGCTGACAACACTACTTATAATGTTCCTCGTCCTGAGGGTATCCCCACGGTGGCTGTCATCGATACGGGATTGAAGTTTAATCTTAAAAATCTGGGACAATCACCCAACCCGGTTCCCTGGGACGGCGACTATCGGTACCGCGACGCTCAGTATTCTCCAAAGGTGTTTAACCTTGCTTACCAAACTTCCCCTTCACCTGAATGCGGGAAAAGCATGAGCGATAGCTATTTTGGCTGCTGTACGTTGGCTTCCTACCAACAACAGCCTTTCATCGACGCCATGAATGCCCGGCTTAGGCCATTTCCGCCCTACAACAGCCAACTGTTCACAGGCAAAGACGTGCGAAATAGCCCCTACGACGACCACGTCGGTCGGCACGGCACCGTGATCGCGGCTATTATTCAGCAACAGGCCAGCGTATCCATTCTTCCCGTAAAATCGTTCGATAACCGGGGATTTGGGACGCTGTTCGACGTACTGAGTGCCTTCAATTATATTCTGAAAAGGCACGAAAAAGACCAGATTCAAGTGGTCAACGCCAGTTGGATAACCCATCGGGATGAACCGCTGTTGCGTCAGAAAATTGAGGAATTGAAGCGGGCTGGCATTTTTGTGGTGGCAGCGGCGGGCAATCGTAATCAAACGGAAGATCCCAACTTATCTCTCCGACCGTTGTACCCAGCCTGTTACAGCCAAGACTTGCCGAACGTCATCACGGTGACGAGTGTGATGGAACACTATTTACTCCGACCAAAGGATCGCACCTCCAAGCTACAAAGACAACCAGCAGGGACATTTGATAAGAAGCCGAATCACCTTCAGGATGCTCTTTTGAATGCGCTCGGATCCTCGTATTCCCACTTTGAATTAGTTACCGATGGCCTGGACGTAGAGGCCAACTACTCCGACCAATTCGTTAATATCGGCGTAGCTGGGCTGTTGGGAGCCATGCCCAGCCCGTTCTGGGGAGGGGGCGGAATCTGGGGTAGTTCGTTTGCGGCCCCCTTCGTGGCGGCGCAAGTAGCCGAGTACCTTCAACAGAACAGTATTTCGTTAGCGGGTATTTCCGATAGCAATTTTCTCAGCCGACGTGAGGAAATTCTTAACGCCATCAGCCACACCCAAGAGCGTTTACAGGCAGAAAATCTGGTCGAGGAAGGTCGTTACATCGTTGCTTCCTAAACGAAACGGTATCAGAATGGGTGTACTCTTTTGCGAGAATGGAGGAGGCCTGACAAACTGTTTCGCTCGATGGGAACCTACTTACACAAACGCTTCGTGGCCCTGTTGCTCAGCGGTAGTTTGATGGATCAAACGCTGGCCCAGTGCCCTACCCCCAGGCAACTTTACAAGTCGTTGCAAACCATTTCGGCGCAAACCAACGTGAGCGACCAATACCGGGCTTTACAGGTTTGGCAAGGCCAATGGGAACGTTGTGGCTACGCGCCGGATTCCACCTACGTCAACGGACTTTTGCAGATCGGCCTGGCTCAGGTTTCCCGCAATAACCTCCCGGCGGCAGCCCAAATCGTACAGAGGGCCGTAGTCCTGACCCAGCCGTCGCGCATAGGCATACGTGTTGACCAGCCCGTCAAGGCGCTCTACCGGCTGGGCGTTGTGTACACGATTCAAAATCAATCCGCAAAAGCCTTATCCGCGCTGAATCTGGCAATACAAAAAGGCCAGCGGGTACCTTCAGCAACCGTGTGGGTAGCCGGTGCCTACCAGTACCTGGCATTCCTGCATTATGCCGCCGGGGATTACCAACGAACCATTGCCGATGCCGAGCAAGGTGAAATTCTCGCGCTGGCGCTGCACAATAACTTTCTGGTTTCCAAGATTTTACTAGAAAAGGCCCGTGCTCTCAAGGATCTCCGGCGGTACGAAGCCGCCCGGCTTACCGCCGAGCGGGCGGTAGCCCTGATTCGACATGAAAAATCTTTTCAGGGAGCCGTTGCTACGGGTTATCGGTTGTTGGGTATCATTTCCCAAGCTCAGCAGCGTCCCGAAGAAGCCCTTCGCTACCAGCAACGGGCATTCGACGTAGCCCGCGCCATCCGGCATCCTTCTGCTCCTGATTTCGCCGTGTCCGTTGGTATGTACTATTACCGGCGTGGGCAGTTCGATCAGGCGGCACCCTACTTCGAGTACGGAGCCGAACACAACCCTGACCTCGATGGCAAAGCCGTTGCCTTGAATAATTTGGGGGCAGTTTACTGGAAAAAAAATCAGTTTGCGCGGGCAATTCACCAGTATCAACGAGCCTTGACAACCATGCCCATTGGGTTCACTGATACTTCTGTGGTACAGCTCCCTGACGCTAAAACCATCCGGCGGGCTATGCAGAAAGAATCGGTTCTCATTTTAATCCAGGATAAAGCCGACACCTGGCTCGACTGGGCAAAACATTCCGGCAACCGCGCCTACCTCCAAAACGCCCTTGCCACCTACCGCACCGCCGACCAAATGATCGACTTCATGCGCTGGGAGCACACCGGCGAGGAATCGAAGCGGTTCTGGCGCGAAAAAACCCACCGGCTTTACGAGAACGCCATCGAAACCTGCCATCGGCTGAACCGGCCCGAAGACGCGTTTTATTTTTTCGAGAAAAGCCGCGCCGCCCTGCTTTCCGACCGCCTCAACGAACTCGGGGCCAGCCAACTCCTCGCCCCCACCGACCAGAAACGGGAGGCTGATTTGCAGAAAACCGTCGGCGAACTCCGCCAAAAAGTAGGCGAAGCCAAACCCGGCGACAAAACGGGCGACGGCCTCCGACAGGCGCTACTCAGCGAGGAAGAAGCCCAGACCACCTTCGTCCGTAGCCTTGAAACCCGCAACCCGGCTTACTTCCGCTACCGCTACGACACCAGCGCCGTGTGCCTCCAAACGGTGCGGGAAGGCCTGCTGACCGAAGGCCAGACCCTGCTCGAATACTTCGTCGGCGATAGCGCCGTGTACGCCCTGATCGTGACGGCAACCACCGCCAAACTGACGCGGCTTCGGGTGAAGAATTACGCCCAAACCACCCGGCAACTCCTCACGTTGAGCGCCGATGCCGCCGCGCTCAACCAGCAATTCGGGGCGTTTTTGGCGAAATCTCATCAACTTTTCCAGGAACTTTTCGCCCCGCTCGGCGTGCCCAAAGGCCGGGTCATCATCTCGCCCGACGGGGCCATTCTCCCGCTCGACCTCCTCAGTCGCTCCCCCACCCGCCCCGACTGGCTCCTCGGCGATTACGCCTTCAGTTACACCTACTCCGCACAGTTTCTGATCAAACAAGCTTCGCGGAAAGCACTGGTTTCCGGCTCGTTTCTGGGCCTGGCTCCCGTGGCCTTCGCCAGCGGGCAGCCCACGCTCGGCGGCTCGGATGCCTCACTCAACACGCTGGGCGACGGCTTTTTTTCGCCCACGCTGTTCAGCGGGTCGGCGGCCACGAAGCGGGCGTTTTTGCGCGAACTACCCCGCCACCGCGTGGCCCAACTCTACGCCCACGCCCAGGCCGACAGCAGCGGGCGGGAGCCGGAAATTTTCTTCGCCGATTCGAGTTTGCGGGCTTCGGAATTGAGCGGGCTTGGGCTGTTGCCTACGCAACTGGTCGTGCTCTCGGCCTGCCAAACGGGCGTCGGTCAGACGACCAAGGGCGAGGGCGTATTCAGCCTGGCCCGCAGCCTGGCCCTGGCGGGCGTACCCAGCACCGTCACCACGCTCTGGCGCGTGGACAACGTGGCCACGTACCGCCTGACCGAACTATTTTTCGAGAAAATCGGGGAAGGACTGCCCGCCGACGAAGCGTTGCAGCAGGCCAAGTTGGCTTACCTCGTCGCCGCACCGGGCAGTCGGGCGTTGCCGCCGTTCTGGACGGGCATGGTGCTCATCGGCAGCGCCGCGCCGCTGGAAAGGGGAGCTTCGCCTTGGGTTTGGGTGGGGGCGGGCGTGGTTTTGCTGGGGTTGGGACTTTGGAGCTGGCGGAAGAGAACCCCCCGCCCCACGCTGTCATCCTGAGCGCAGCGAAGGACCTCGTCGGCTCTGCGAGTAGTTGGATATTGGCCACCGTTTGGCTACCAACCAATTTTTCGGAAGCCCAACGAGGTCCTTCGCTACGCTCAGGATGACAGCGTTAGGTAATGTTTCATCCCACCACCCCTACTTCTTGCAACACTTCCTCCACTCCCTTCGCCGCCGGAAAAAATTGGAGCAGGCGGTGCAGGATGGCCTCCACCACCGCGTCGGGGCAGGAGGCTCCGCAGGTGAGGAGAATGGTGAGCGGGCGTTTGGGGGGTAAAAAATTCACCGTCGTCACTTCCTGGCGTTCGTGTAAGTTGTAGTGCTGGATGAGGTTTTGAGAAAGAATCTTGGCCGCCGATTCGATGAAGTACGTCGGGAGTTTGTGCTCGCAGAGTTCGACCAGGTGCGAGGTGTTCGAGGAATTGTAGCCTCCGGCCACGATGGCCAGGTCGGCCTCGGCTTCGAGCAAACCGTAGGTGGCGCTCTGGTTGTCGTTGGTGGCGTAGCAGAGCGTGTCGCGGGTGTCGGCGAAGTGGGCGGTCACGTCCCGGCCTCCGATACCGAATGTCGAGACCATCACATCCTTCAAAAAATCGGCGATGGCCTGCGTGTCCGAGGCCAGCATGGTGGTTTGGTTGACCACGCCGATGCGGCGGAGATCTTTTTCGACGTTAAAATTTTCGGAAAACTGACCCTTAAATTCCTGGTAAAACTGCCCGGCGGAGCTTTCGCCGGTGATGTACCGGGCCAGTTTTTGGGCTTCGGCCATGTCGCGCACCACCACGGTCGGGGCATTTTCTTTGCTGTGCGAAAAGGTGGCGCGGGTTTCTTCGTGGGTCGGTTTTCCGTGCACTACAATCGTATAATCTTTCTTGCCAATGGCGCTGGCTCGGTTCCAGACTTTCTCGACGAAGGGGCAGGTGGTGTCGTATTGGTAGGCATTGATGCCCAATTCGGCCAGTTTCTGCTGAATCTCGACGGTGGTGCCGAAGGCGGGTACAATCACGATGTCGTCGGGGCTGAGGCGATCCCAGGGGATGATTTGCTCCCCAGAGGTTTCCAGGATAAACCGCACCCCCCGGTTCTGCAAATCCCGGTTCACGTCGGGGTTATGAATCATCTCGCTGAGGAGGTAAATATTCTTACCGGGGTTTTCGGCGATGGTTTTGTAGGCAATCTCGATGGCATTCTCCACGCCGTAGCAGAAACCGAAGTGCCGGGCGATGAGAAACTGCACCGGGCCGAAGTCGAGTCGGGTTGGGGTAAAATCTTTCTTGAGTTTGTCCTGGCGGCGACGAAACTCCTTGATGCCCCCGATGACGGGGCTTTTGTACAGGTCCGGGATTTGGAACGACTTCATTTTTTTCATGCGCAGCAACTTCGGCTGCGGTTCGTCGAGTAAGGTATTCATTGCGGTTAACAACTGACCGGGTGCGGTGGTTTGCAAAAGTACGAACGCCGGGGGGTGTGAACTAATTCCGGCTGAAGGGTAAATGTCCTACCCCTCACGGCGTTGCAATTCATTTTCCCTCCAGGATGACAGCCTTTGTTTTTTAAATCCCTTTCTATGCCCGGCAAATCCCTGTTCAAGTACAAGAATTATGATGTTCACAGCATCACCAGCGCCACGTCCGACGGACGCAAAGCCGTCAACATCGCCACTTGGGTGATGCAATCGGCGATGGGTGGGAAATGCCTCACGGTCGCGCTTTATAACGTGGATTTTACCCTCGAAATCGTCCGCGAAAGCGGCCTGCTCAATGTCAATCTGCTGGCGCAGGACCAGACCCGGCTCATTCAGAAACTAGGTCGGCAGAGCGGGCGGAACGTGGATAAATTTAAAAATTTGCCCTTCGCCCTCGACGAACGAGGCGTGCCGTTTCTGACCGAAGCCCTGGGTTACGCCTCCTGTCGGGTGCTGAATTCAGTGGAATCCGGCGATCACACGCTGTTGGTATGCGAAGTACTCAGGCAGGTCGTGCTAAACCCTGACAAGGTGGTTTTAACGAACCATTTTTTGCGGGAAACCGGCCTGGTTCGCGGGTAATCCGTTGAGTGGTACCCGCTAAGTGCGACTTCGTCTATAAAAACTGCCAACCACCGACTGACGACTGACGACGGAATCGTACCTTTCCGTCCGCAACGAACCACTAAACCTAATTTTCGCGCATGAACACCTCCCGTCGGGCCTTTCTGGGCCAAGTGGGCGCGCTGGCAACGGCTTCGGCCCTGCCCGCGTCCGAGCTTTTCGCCGAGGCCATCAAAAAACCCTTTTTCGAGATTTCCCTGGCCGAATGGTCGCTGCACAAGGCGCTGTTCGGTAAAAGGCTGACCAACCTCGATTTTCCGGCGAAGGCCAAAAACGACTTCGGCATCAGCACGGTCGAGTACGTCAACCAGTTTTTCAAGGACAAAGCCAATGACACGGCCTACCTCAACGACCTCCTGGGCCGTTGCAAGGACCTGGGCGTAAAAAACCACCTCATCATGTGCGACGGCGAGGGCGACCTCGGCGACGGCGACGAGGCCAAACGGACGAAGGCCGTCGAAAATCACTACAAGTGGGTGGAAGCCGCCAAATTTCTGGGTTGCAAAACCATCCGCGTGAACGCCGCCGGGCAGGGAACCGCCGAAGAAGTGGGCAAACGCGCCGCCGACGGACTGCGCCGCCTGTCGGAATTTGCCGCTAAAACCAACATCAACGTCATCGTTGAAAACCACGGCGGGCACTCTTCCAACGGAGCCTGGCTGAGCGGGGTGATGAAAAGCGTGGGAATGAAAAACTGCGGCACCTTGCCCGATTTCGGCAATTTCCACGAGTACGACCGCTACCAGGGCACCCAGGAATTAATGCCCTTCGCCAAGGGCGTATCGGCCAAAACCTTCGACTTCGACGCCCAGGGCAATTGCGTAGAAACCGACTACCCACGCATCCTGAAAATCGTGAAAGCTTCGGGTTTCAAGGGCTACGTCGGCATCGAGTACGAGGGCAATAGCCTTTCGGAAGAAGAAGGCATTCGCAAAACGAAGGCCCTGCTCGAACGCATGGCGACGGTGGTGTAGCGACCCGTTCAAACTTCCGGGAAGTTAAAAACCACCTCTTTCTCTTTTATTTTTAGTACCAAAAACCTCAGTCTATTGCCATGGAAAACCAATCGAACAACGCACGTCGCGACTTTCTGAAAAAAGCCGCCGTAGCCGCCACCGCCTTTTACATCGTGCCCCGCCACGTGCTGGGCAAGGGCTTCATCGCCCCCTCCGATAAACTCAACGTGGCCGCGATCGGCTCCGGCGGCAAGGGCGGCAGCGACATCGCCAATGCCTACGCCAACGGCGAAAACAACGTAGTGGCCCTTTGCGACGTGGATTACGCCCGCGCCGAAGGAGCCATCAAGAAATTCCCGAACGCGAAGAAGTATAAGGACTACCGCAAAATGCTGGATGAAATGAAAGGCGACATCGACGCCGTCACCATTTCCACCCCCGACCACCAGCACGCCGTGGCCGCCATGGCCGCCATGCAACTCGGCAAGCACGTGTACGTGCAAAAACCCCTGACCCACGACATTTTCGAGGCCCGGATGCTCACCGAAGGCGCGAAAAAGCACAAAGTGGTCGGCCAGATGGGCAACCAGGGGGCATCGAGCGTGGGTACCCAGCAGTTGGTGGAATGGTTCGACAAGGGCGTCATCGGCACCGTGGACACGGTGTACATCTGGACCAACCGGCCCGTGTGGCCCCAGGGCATTCCGCTGCCCACCGAAAAAAATGCCCTGCCCGAAGGCATGAGCAAGGAAGATTGGGACCTCTGGGTCGGCACGGCCCCGATGGTGGAATATCACCCGCTGTACCACCCCTTCAAGTGGCGGGGTTGGTGGAACTTCGGCACCGGTGCCCTCGGCGACATGGGTTGCCACCTCATCGCGCCCGCCTTCCAAACCCTCGGCCTGGGCTACCCCACCGAAGTGGAATGCAGCGTGGGGCAGGTATTCTTAAAAGACTGGACGCCGGAGTACATCCCCGAAGGCTGCCCGCCTTCCTCGCACGTGGAACTGAAGTTTCCCGAATCGAAGCGCAACAAGTCGGAAGTGAAAATGGTCTGGACCGATGGTGGCATCCGGGCCTTCCACCCCGATTTGATTCCGGCCAACGACTTCATCGGCGACGAAGACAGCAGCAACGGCGTGATTATGATGGGTAAAAAAGGCATTCTGATGTGCGGCACCTACGGCAACACGCCGCAAGTGTACCTGAAAAACGGCAAGAAAATCACGCAGGAAATTCAGAAAAGTGAGTTGCAGAAACTGCCCGAAAACGGCCATCAGGTGGCCTGGGCACGCGCCTGCAAAGCCGGGTACGACAGCAAGGAACACCAGGCACTTACCTCCGGCTTCAACGTGGCCGGGCCGCTGAGCGAGGCCATTCTGATGGGCAACCTGGCGATTCGCAGCTACAACCTGCGCCAGGCCGGTCCCAACGGACGCGGCTTCGTGTACCCCGGTCGGAAGAAACTCCTCTGGGACGGCACGACCATGAAAATGACCAACTTCGACGAAGCCAACCAGTTCGTCCGCCGCGAATACCGGGGCGGGTGGAGTTTGGGAGTCTAAAATTGGTTTGAAAAGGGTTGACGGGGTTTGAAGGTTTTACGGGTTAATTCGTTACCCGTAAAACCTTCAAACCCCGTCAACCCTTTTCAAACCCGTTAACCCTTTTCAAACCTCTTCAAACCTATGAACGAATCCCAATCTTCGGCCTCTCGCCGGGATTTCCTGAAAAAAGCCGCTGTAGCGGCTACCGCCTTTTACATCGTGCCCCGCCACGTCCTCGGCGGACCGGGATACACCGCCCCTTCCGACAAACTCAACCTCGCGGGCATCGGCTGCGGCGGCAAAGGCCGTGTGGATTTGAACGGAGCCTGGAACAACGGCTCGGAAAACATCGTGGCCCTCTGCGACATCGACGACCGCCAGATGGCCTGGGCGCGTGAAAAATGGCCCAATGCAAAAGTGTACAAAGACTACCGACAAATGCTCGACGCCGAAAAAAGCATCGACGCCGTGACCGTCACCACCGCCGACCACACCCACGCCGTGATTACGATGGCCGCCATGCAGCGGGGCAAGCACGTGTACGTGCAGAAACCGCTGGCCCACAACATCAACGAAGTGCGGATGATGACCGAGGGCGCCCGCCGCTACAAAAGCGTGAGTCAGATGGGCAACCAGGGCGCGTCGGGCGACGGCGTGCGGCGTTTCGTGGAATGGTACGAGGCGGGCATCATCGGCGATTGCGACCGGGTGTACGTCTGGACCAACCGCCCCGTGTGGCCCCAGGGTATCCCCAAACCAGTGGGTCAGTTTGAGGTGCCGAAGGAAGTGGACTGGGACCTCTGGCTCGGTCCCGCCGCCTACGAAGCCTACAACCCCGCTTACCACCCCTTCAACTGGCGCGGCTGGGTGGCCTACGGCACCGGTGCCCTCGGCGACATGGGTTGCCACATGATGGACCCGCCCTACCGCGCCCTCAAACTCGGCTACCCCAGCGAGGTGGAATGCAGCGCGGCCTCGGTCTATTCCGATTTTTTCAAGGAAGCCTTTTACACCGATGGTTTTCCGTCGGCTTCGGTGATTCACCTCAAATTTCCCCGTCCCGGCAAGAGCGACGTGAAGATGACCTGGTCGGACGGGGGCATTCTGCCCGAACGCCCCGACGCCATCCCGCCCGACGTACAACTCGGCGACAGCAGCGGCGGGGTGTTGATGATTGGAAAAAAAGGCGTGCTCATGTGCGGACTCTACGGCATGAACCCCACCGCCTGGCCCGAAAAACGCGCCGAGAAAGCGGCAAAAGTGAAAATGACCATTCCCCGCGTCATCGGGGCCGACAAGGAAGGCCACTACCAGCAGTGGCTCGCTGCCGCCAAAGCGGGATTCGACAGCCCCGAGCACAAAGCGCTCAGTTCGAGTTTCGACTACGCCGGGCCGATGACCGAGGCCGTCATCATGGGCAACCTCGCCATTCGCAGTTTCTACCTCCGCGACGGCAAGGGTTTTCCTGGTCGGAAAAAACTGCTCTGGGACGGCGCGGCGATGCGAATCACCAACTTCGACGATGCCAACCAGTTCGTGACCCGCCCCTACCGGGAGGGCTGGAGTTTGGGGGCTTGATTTTTTTGGTTTGGAAAGGGAGGGTCACGCTGAGCGGAGTCGAAGCGTGTGCGGTAGGCCGATGCTGACCAGCCAGCCGCACACGCTTCGACTCCGCTCAGCGTGACCCTCCCTTTTCAATTCCTCAAACCTTCAAACCCTTTTTCGATGCGCCTCCTCCGTTTTCTGCTCTTCTCCCTCCTCAGCGAACTCGCCGCCAGCCGTTCGGCTCAGGCCCAGCGTTCCTCCGAAACCCTCGACGCCTTCAACGCCAGGGGCCTGCGCCTCACCCATTCCGGCATGACTGTACTCGGAGCCTGGGGCGCGGGCAATCTCGTCGCCAACGGCCTCGCCCTCCGCAACGCGAGCGGCAGCGACAAGGCATTTTACCAAATGAACCTGGCTTGGGCGGGCGTGGATTTAGTGCTGGCTGGCGTGGGGTTTTTGGGCAGTCGTCGCGCCAAAACCGGCCTCCGCGCCTACGAAACGCTGGAAGAGCAGCAAAAAACGGAGAAATTATTTTTGGTCAACGCCGGGTTGGACGTGGCCTACGTCACCGGCGGCTTTTACCTGATGGAACGCGCTAAATCCCGGCTTGAAAACTCAGAAAAAAACGACGGCTACGGCCGGTCGCTGATATTGCAAGGCGGTTTCCTGTTACTCTTCGACGGGGTGATGTACGCCGTGCATCGGGGGCATTTTAAGAAAAATAAGGGCTTTTGGCAGCGGTTGGAGGTGGCGGAAAGTGGGGTAGGAATGAAAGTCAGTTTCTGAACCGCGATTGGCCCGGATTTAAGGATTTTCAGGATGGTTGATTTCTGGATTCTAAATTCTGATTTTATCATCCTGAAAATTCTCAAATCCAGGCCAATCGCGGTTCAGACATCAATCCCCGCATACACAATCCCCGCCTCCCGGCGCACCGCATCCAAAATTTCCATCAAATTCCGGCTGAAGTTGAGTGGCACCAGCGCGTTTTCGGTTCGCCCGGCGGCGAGGTCGGCCATCACGGCCTGGGCTTCGTAGCGGTAGCCGATGCACTCCCGGTCGAAGAGGAAGAACTGCGGCTCCTCGTCGTTGCGCGTCAGCGTCAGGCCGGGGTTGGGTTCGTGCCAGCGGCTGTGAATTTTTAACGTGCCCTCGGTGCCGTGCAGGTGTGCTTCGCAGGGCGTTTGGGTGGTGATGGCTGAGTCGAGAATTGCCACCGCGCCGCTTTCGTAGCTGAAGAGCATGGCGCAGGATTCGTCCACGCCCGTGGGCAGGAGCCGGGCCGTGGCCTTCACGCTGGCCGGTTTTCCCAATAAAAACAGCGAGAGCAGCACGGGGTAAATGCCCACGTCGAGCAGGGAACCGCCGCCCTGAGCGGGGTCGAAAATGCGGCTCGTCGGGTCGAATTCTTTCCGAAAACCAAAGTCGGCCCGCAGGGTGTGGAGTTGCCCGATGGCTCCGCTTTGCACCAGCTCCAGCACTTTTCGCGTCGCGGGCAAAAAGCGCGTCCAGAGCGCTTCCATCAAGTACGTTTCGTGCTGCCGGGCCGCGCCGAGTATGGCCGCCACCTGCCAGGAATTCATCGCCAGCGGTTTTTCGCAGAGCACCGGAATGCCGTTTCGGAGTAACATCACGCTATTTTCGGCGTGCCCGTGGTGCGGCGTGGCCAGGTACACCACGTCGAGGTCGGGGCAGGTGAGTAGGTCGGCGTAGCGACCAAAGGCGTGGGTCGCGCCGTACTGCCCGGCAAATTCGGCGGCGCGGTCGGCGGAGGTGGAGGCCACGGCGTGGAGGCGGGCGTTGGGCAGGGTTTGCAAATCCTGCACGAACTTGTGGGCAATCCGGCCCAGTCCGAGCACGCCCCAGTTGAAGGTCTTTTCCATGCGGGCAAACTTAACCCCCAATTGGTGAGTTGTGAGTGGTGAATTGTGAATTTCGGGCGGCAGTTCATCACCAATTCACCATTTACAACTCACCCCTTACCTTTGCCCCATGCCCGTCGTTCCCTACAAAGAAAAAACGTCCTCCAAAAAGGAGCAGGTTGCCGAAATGTTCGATGGCATTTCGCCCCGCTACGATTTCCTCAACCACTTCCTCAGCGCGGGAATCGACCGGCTCTGGCGGAAAAAAGCCATCCGCCTGCTGGCTCCGTCGGAGCCGAAGAAAATCCTCGACGTCGCCACCGGCACCGGCGATTTTGCCATCGAAGCCCTGAAACTGAAACCCAACAAAATCGTGGGCGTGGACATTTCGGAAGGAATGCTGGCCGTTGGGCGGGAAAAGATGAAGAAACTCGGCGTGGACTCCATCATCGAACTCCGAACCGGCGACAGCGAGCGGCTGCCGTTTTCGGACAATAGCTTCGACGCGGTCATCGTTAGCTTCGGGGTACGCAATTTCGAGAACCTCGAAAAAGGCCTGCGCGACATGGCCCGCGTGCTCAAACCCGGCGGCACCTGCGTGGTGCTGGAGTTTTCCAAACCCCGCAACGGGCTGTTCCGGGCCGTTTACAATTTTTATTTCAAGTACATCACGCCCACCATCGGGGGCTTTTTCTCCCGCGACCGGGCGGCCTACAGTTACTTGCCGGAGTCGGTGCAGGCTTTTCCCGACGGCGCTAATTTTCTCAGAATCTACGAAAAAGCGGGTTTTACCGAAACCAAATGCATTCCACTCACCTTCGGCGTCAGTTCGATTTACCTCGGAAAAAAATAGTTCTGTTTCTGGTGCTGGCCGGACTGGGTGCCCAAGCCCAGAACCGCTCCTACGAACGCCGGTTCAACGAATTTTACGACGACAAAACGGTTCACTACGGCTTTTTCTTCGCCCTGCCGATGACCCGCTTCAACGTCACCCACAGCAGCGGGTTCGTCAACGGAACCGCCCAGGGGGATTCGGCCATCGCCGTAACTTCGCCCACCACGACGGGTTTTCGGATGGGTTTCGTGATGAACGCCCGCCTCAACCCCCGCTTCGATTTCCGGATTACGCCCACCGTTTCGATTTACGGGCGCTCGGTGGACTACCGCTTCAGCGGCGGCGGGGAGAAAAGCCAGCTTCGCGAATCGACCTGGGTGGAAGTGCCCCTGCTGTTGAAGTATAAATCCATGCGGCGCGGCAACACCCGGATGTACCTGGTGGGTGGCGCGAGTTTCGGCATCGAGTCGAACGTGCGGAAAAAAGAAAACGTGGGCCTCAACCGCGAACGCCTCACCACCCGCACCACCGATATTTCGCTGGAGTACGGCGTGGGGCTGGAGCGCTGGTTCGAGTTCTTCAAATTCTCGCCGGAGTTGCGTTTTTCGCACGGCTTGGTTAACCTTTTCCAGCCCAACACGAGTACGTACAGCCAGGGCGTGGGTAAGCTGACGAGCCACACGGTGGCGATTTATTTGATGTTTGAGTAAGATTTTTCGCCTCCCCAAAGCCCGTCATTGCTTCGCTACGCCTGAGAAAACGAGTGAAACGAGATTTCTCAGGCGTAGCGAAGCAATCCCCTCCCGAAGACCAAGCGGTCCGTCGCACGGGAGCGAAAACCAAGCGACTCGCCCAGTGCTACCGTGTCTCCAGCAGGGGATTGCTTCGCTACGACAAACAAGCCTCGCGTTGCTCGTCTTGTTTGCCTCCGCTCGCAATGACGGGTTTGGGGGAGTTTTGATGGCCTACTCCGCTATTTTTATCCCATGAAATCCGGCCTCTCCCGCATCCCGCTCTTCCTCCTCGGCCTCATCGCGCTCAACGTCCTGGCCGCGTACGTCCCCTTCCGGGCGGACCTCACCGAAGACCGGCGGTACAGCCTCAGTGAAGCCACCGAGCGCCTGCTGGTGAACCTCGACGAGGAAGTGGATGTGAAAGTCTACCTCGCCGGGGACTTGCCCGCCGGGTTTGAGCGCCTGCAAAATGCCGTGCGTGAAACGCTGGAGGAGATGCAAGCCAGCGCCGGAGCCAAGCTCAACTACCGCTTCATCGACCCGGCCACGGCGTTCACCGACCCCAAGCAGCGGACGGAATTTTACCAAAGCCTGGCCGAGCGGGGCATTCCGCCCACCAACGTCATCGAAGGCGGGGAGGACAGTCGGCGGGAGCGGTTCGTGTTTCCGGGAGCAGTGCTGACGTACCGGGGCCGGGAAACAACGGTGCTTTTTTTGAAGGGAAACATCGCCCGCTCGGCCCAGGAAAACCTGAACCTTTCCTACGAAAACGTGGAGTACGGCCTCGCCACGGCGCTGCGCGAGTTGACCAACACCAACAAAAAGAAGATTGGCCTGATTAGCGACAAAAGCCGCGTCCCTGCCGGGCGGCTGGCCGATTTGATTGTGGCTCTGCAACGCAACTACGATTTATTTCAGGTTAATCTGAGCAACTCAGCCAACCTCAACGGCCTCGACGCCGTGCTGGTGGTGCGGCCCGACACGCTGTTTACCGACGGCGACAAGTTCAAACTCGACCAGTTTATCGTGAAAGGCGGGCGGGCGCTTTTTTTCATCGACGCCCTGAAAATCGACAGCGTGGGCCGCGAGGGTACCTACGCCTACCCGGCCCGCCTGAACCTCGACGACCTGCTGTTTCGCTACGGCGTGCGGCTCAACGCCAACCTCGTCAAGGATTTGCTCTCGGCCCAGATTCCGCTCAACGTGGGCAATTTGGGTGACAAGTCTCAACTCCGGATGCTGCCCTGGCGGTTTTACCCGCTCGTCAATTCCTTCGGCAACTCGGTCATCACCCGCAACCTCGACGCGGTGTACACCCGCTTCGTGGGTACGATGGACACGGTGCGGGCCGACGGGATTACGAAAACGCCGCTGCTGCTCAGTTCGCAGTACACGCAACTCGTCAACGCCCCCGCGCTCATCAGCTACAACGAAGCCCGGCAGCAACCCGACCCGCGCAGTTACCGGGCCGGGCCGCAACTGCTGGCCTGTTTGCTCGAAGGGCGCTTCGAGTCGCTTTACAAAAACCAGATTCTGCCCGGTGACCCCCGCGCCAACGGCTTCGTGGGCCAAGGCGAGGCGTCGAAAATCCTGGTCTGCACCGACGGCGATTTGCCGCTCAACGATTTCGATTTCAAACGCCAGGCTCCCCTGCCCCTAGGCTTCGACCGCTTCAGCAGCGACCGGCACATTTTCTCCAACAAAGACTTCATCCTCAACGCCGTCGATTACCTCGTGGACGAAAACGGCGTCATCACCGCCCGCAACAAGGAAGTGCGCCTGCGGCCCCTCGATGCCTTGCAGGTGCGCGAGGGGCGGACGTTTTGGCAAAGCCTGAATTTGGGTTTGCCGCTGGTGTTGATTGGGGTGTTGGGAGGAGTGTGGCAGGTGGTGCGGCGGCGGCGGTTTGCTTAGTTGTCTGAATCAGAATTTACAGAATTCGAGAATTTACAGAATTCAAAAAATTCCGCTCCGCTTCAATTCCAGTGTTTCCAGCATCCGCTCGATTTGCTCCAACTCTTCGCGGTGCTCTTCCACCACCTGCGCGTAAAAGCGGTTGGCTTCCTGTTGTTGCTCAGGCGTTAACGCGTTGTAGTACGCGTGAAATTCCGCCGCAATTGCTTTAGTGTCTTCCAATGATTCCGTGGCATGAATGCGTTCACGGTATGCCCGCGTTCTCGCCGTGACTTCGGTTGTTTCCATGTGGTCGCTTTACAAAGTTGGCTGGTTCCATCCTGCCGTCACGGATTGACGTGACAAATTATGCCTTAAAAATCGGGGACTAACCCCGTCTTTTTATGAATCGTCGTCAAGTTGCTTTTGAAAACCGTCCATCGCTTTCTGCAACCGCTTCGCTTTTTCAATTAAAAACTGGAAACCTTTTTCATCGCCCTTCGGGGGATAACCGATGATATCTTCTTGGGTGGTAATAAGGCTTCGTTTCAGAATCGCAATCGCTTGCCGGAGGTCTTCGCGTTCGCGTTCTGTCATGACGGTGCTTGTTACTCTACTTCCTGGTCGGTAACCCCAACCACCCTGGCCCGTCCCCCGACGGGCCGGAAGCCGGCTAGTTGGCCTGATTGACTCCCACGTGGGTGGGAACGTCGTGTTTCGGATAAATCTACACATTGACCGTACATCGCACCAACGGTGCGTCGTAAGCGGCAGCAAACTTTCCTAATGTCCGTACCTTCGCGTCAGGTAACTACGCTGCGCGATGGCAACTCCCCGTGAGCACCCCACCGGCTCAACCTGGCTGAACGATCTGCAACTGCTATGCTGCGGGTTTTTGAGTGGGAACTAAACAAAAAGCAGGAGGCCGAAGTCAAAAAACTCGTCGCCGACTATTTTGCTCAACTCGTGGACAATCCGGTGGACGAACTCCTCGCAACCGGAGAGGTGGACCTTGACGAGTTGGAGCGGGTTGGTGAGGAAAGCGACCGCTCGAAGCTTAAACGCCGCCCCCCGCCGCCTGACAGCCCGCCCCGAAAATAGGCATGGCTTATCTTAACCACCCCGAATACAATTTGACCAGGCCACCTGACTCCGTACGAAATTTACGAAACCAATCTCGCCACGGTGCAAGCCGTTTTCGTGGAGGCATTCCCGGATTCAGTGACCCGCCGACCGATTTTTGAGCAATACCTGAACTACGTCGCCCGGTTGCAGGCCATCGTGGGCACGGGGTTCGTGCAATGATTCAGACCATTCACTCAACCGCCCCGCCGCCACCTTCAGGGTTTCGTCGTCTTTGGCAAAACAAAACCGCAGGATCCGGTGGTCGTCTTTTTGGTGGTAAAACACCGAAACCGGAATGGAGGCCACGCCGATTTCCTTGGTCAGGCGCACGGCCAGGTCGTAGTCTCCTTCGTCGGTGATGGCGGCGTAGGAAACGGTCTGGAAAAAGCTGCCCTCGGCGGGGGTAAACGTGAAGCGCGACCCGCGCAGGGCGTCCAGAAACAAATCGCGTTTGCGCTGGTAGAAGGCGGGGACTTCGAGGTAATGCTGTGGCTCCTTTAGGAAATCGGCCAGCGCGTACTGAATCGGCGTGACGGTGCTGAAGGTAATCCACTGGTGAGCTTTCCGAAACTCGGTACTCAGCGCCGCCGGGGCCAGGCAGTAACCCACTTTCCAGCCCGTGACGTGGAAGGTTTTCCCGAAGGAATTACAAACAAAACTCCGCTCGCGTAACTCCGGGTGCGTACTCAGCGACTGGTGCGTCCGCCCGTCGAAGCGGATGTGTTCGTACACCTCGTCGCTCAACAGCAGGATGTCGGTGCCGCGCACCAGGTCGGCCAGGGCGTCGAGGTCGGCGCGGGTCAGGCAGGCTCCAGTGGGGTTGTGGGGGGTGTTGAGCAGGATGAGTTTCGTTTTTTCGGAAACCTTCGCTTTCGCCGCCACCCAGTCGATTTTGTACCCGGTTTCGGGCGAGAGGGTCACGTACACGGGCGTGCCGCCGTTGAGTTCTACGGCGGGGGCGTAGCTGTCGTAGCAGGGTTCAAAGAGCAGTACCTCGTCGCCGGGCCGGATGACGGCGGTGATGGCCGCGTACAGCGCCTCGGTTGCGCCGGAGACCACCGTCACCTCGGTTTCGGGGTGGTAACTCACGCCGTAGAGGTCGCTGGTTTTTTGGGCAATCGCCTCGCGCAGGGCAGGAACGCCCGCCATCGGCGCGTACTGGTTGAAGCCGTGGCGGAGGTAATGCGCCACCAGTTCGGTCAAACGCGGCGAGGCGTCAAAATTGGGAAAACCCTGCGAGAGGTTGAGCGCCCCGCAGTCGGCGGCGAGCTTCGACATCACCGTAAAAATGGTGGTGCCGACGTGGGGTTGTTTGGAGCGAATCGAAACGGCAGTTTCCAGAACGGGGACGGGTTGAAGGTGAAGGCCAAAGTTCGCAAGAAAAAAAGGAGACAACGGCTTTTCAGGGCAGCGGTTCCAGTTGCAGGTACACGCGTCGGTTGCGGTCTTTGTTTTCTTTGGTGTCGCTGGGGGCCACGGCGTAGCGGCTGCCCTGCCCGGCCTCGATGAGCCGCCAGCGCGGGATGCCTTCCCAGTGCAGGAAATTGGCGATCACCTCCGCCCGTTGCTCCGACAGGATACGATTCAATCGTTCATCGCCTTCCCGGTCGGTGTGCCCAACGAGTTTAAGGCGGCACGCCGGGTGTTCCCGCAGAAAAGACCCCACCTGCCGCAAGCGATTTTTATTGGTTTCGTCGAGGAGGTAACTTTTCTGGCTGAAGTACACCAACTGCCATTCGTCGGGCAACACGGGGAGGGCCGGGGTGGCGGAGGATACCGGGGTGGTACGGGTTGAATCGGACGAAAGTACCGCCTTCGGCGCGGCGGGAGGCACTGCCGTGGTTTTGCCAAACGAAACCCGACGCGGATTCAGGCCCGGCAGCAACGTGACCGGCTCCTGGTGTGCCCGCCCGTCGGTGGTCCGCACCCGCAACTCGTAGCGTTGGGGCAGCACGTCGTAGGCGCAGTACCAGCCGGTCTGGCCCGGCACCGGGGTCAGCGTCACCACGGTGGCTCCGCCGTCGGCGCTGAGTACGCACTCAGCGGCGGGACCATCGACGTACAAGGCCAGCAGGGTGAGTTGGCGCAAGAGCCGGATGTCGTGGCGCAGGTGCCGCCCATCGAGCCGTTCCACGATCAGGTTGCCGTGGTACGGCTGGTAGCCGGGGGCCACGATTTCCATCGCCACGATGTCCTGCTGCTCAAACCGCGTCTCAAACTGCCCTTGCGCGTTGGTTTCAAAGCAGCGTTTGCTTCCCGAATTGGTCGAGAAAAAACAGGTCTGCGCCCGCAGGGGAGTGCCGGTGAGGGCGTCGAGGATGGCGAAGGTACCGCGTTGCGGACGGCTGCCGCTTTTGGTGCGACCCGCCTGCTGTTCGTAAAACGTTTGCTCCGACTGCTGGTAGGGACGGTTGCTGGCCTGGCGGTCGACGGCCACGAGCGGGATCAGAATCGCCACGGGGGCGGAAGTTCGCCCCGCCCCGCCCAGCAACTCCGGCGAGAGGGGCAGCGATTGGGTGCGGTAGCCGTTGCGCTCGATGAGCAGGGCGGTGGCCGGGCAGCGCACGTCCAGCGAAAACAATCCCGATCCTTCGGCGCTGGTGGTCACCCGGACCTTGCCATCGGGGGTCATCAGGAAAAAAGTCGCGGCGAGAGGCTGGTGGGTGGCGTAGTCCTGCACCAGTCCCGCCAACCTCAGGCACGGTGCTTCGGTCGCCAGGGCCGACGTTGCCGACCACCAGGCAATCAGCCCCACCAGCCCGATTTTCAGGGTTTGTCGAATCGTTTTCTGCTTCACTCGCTTCGTGATTGACTACGCTCCCGTTTCCCAATTCCAGCGCCTACGGCGGGCAACCGCAGAAAAGCGGGTGACCCAAACGACCCGACCGGGTAGGTGGGCAACGCTCCATCCGGCGAGGTTGACATGAAATTTAGGAAAGCGCGCGCGTGAGGAACCGTGCCGTCCGGGCAACTGCCTGTTGGTCAGCGCAAACTAAACCCCATTCCTGACTTCAGCAATACCGTTGCGAAGGTTTAGGGTGAATCTGAGCAAAAACGACGGCGGACGCGTCCTAAATCAGGAGCAACCGAGTTTACTCAAAACCACCCTACCCGCCCCCGTTCCACGACGCCCCGCACCCGGTAGGCGTCGTCAAAAATCACCAGGTTGGCCGCAAAACCGGCTTCGATGCGGCCCAGACGCTCGCCCAGTCCGGCGGCCTGAGCCGGGTAGGTCGAGGCCATCCGCAGGCTCTCGCCGAGCGAAAATCCGCCGTGTTCGACTCCATTTTTTACGGCCTGCATCATCGTCAGGGCCGAGCCGGAAAGGAGGCCGTTTTCGTCCACGAAGTGGTCGCCCGCCAGGCGGAAGTGGTACGCGCCGGTCGGGTCTTCGGTGACGGCGTCGGTGATAAAAAACAGGCGCTCGCCCAGTGCGGCTTTCGCAATCCGCAGCGCCGCCCAACTCAGGTGGATGCCGTCGGGAATAATGCTGGCGTAGGGGTGATTCTCAAACGTGGCGCTGTCGAGCGTCGCGCCCGCCAGCCCCGGCTCGCGGTGGCCGAAGGCCGACATGGCGTTGAACAGGTGCGTGACCCGCCCAATGCCCCGTTCAAACCCGCGCCGGGCCTGGGCGTAGGTAGCGTTGCTGTGCCCGGCGGAGAAGTGGATGCCGCTGGTCAACACCAAATCGAGGTCGTCGTCCGAAAACAATTCGGGGGCAGCGGTGAGGTAGGTGACGGCTCCCGCCCCGCGTTCTAAAATTTCGCGGAGTTCGGCGGTTTGGGGCTGGCGCAGGTTGGCGAGGAGATGCGCCCCGCGCTTTTCGGGGTTGAAGTACGGCCCCTCGAGGTGCAGCCCAATCAGGCCCGGCTGGTGTTCGGCGAGGTACGTTTTCGTCGCTTCGATGGCGTCCCACACCGTTTCCATCGGCATCGAGGAAAGCGTAATTTGAAAATGCAGCGTGCCCGAACGCCGGATTTCGTCGTAGCAGCGCCGGATGGCCGCCGGGTTGGGCTGGGCGTTGAACATCGCCCCGCCCGCGCCGTAAATCTGGAGGTCGATGAAGGCCGGGGCGAGCATCAGATTTCCTAAATCGACCCGCTCGGTTTCTTCGGCAAAGTGATTGGTGACGGCGAAAATCGAGTCCGCTTCCACCAGCACGGCGGTGTCGGCGAGCCAGGTTTCTCCGGTGAAAACGCGGGCGTTGGTGAGGGCGTAGGGCATTTTTTTAAATTGAAAGTGGAAAATTGAAAATTCATCGAGAAACTTTCAATTCTCAACTCTCAATTTTCAACTTTCCACGAAATCCAACTCTTTCCCAAATGTCTCCTCCAGTCGGCTCAGCGACCAGAAGGCCAGGCCGTACACCAACACGCCGAGGATGCCCGCCGCGCCCAGCGCGCCGAGGGAGGGTTTGAAGGTTTGGAAAAAAAAGACCATCGGAATCACCGCCCCGCGCACCACGCTGGGCACCGAGGTGGTGGCCGTGGCACGAAGGTTGGTGCCGTACAGTTCGGCCACCATCATGAGATACAGGGCGACGTAGCCCGTGCAGAAACCCGCCGCGAGGCAAATCAGGTAGATGCTTTCGGCGGTTTTCAGCCCCGCAAACAGGTACAAGCCGCTGAGCAGGGCACTGAACATCAAAATCAAAATGATGGTTTTCCGCCGCGAACGCAGCGCCTGACTCAGCGGGCCGCTGAGCAAATCGCCCCCGGCCAGACCCAGGTAAATCATCATCACGCAGCGGCCCGGTTTTACTCCTTCGGCAATGCCGAGCGCCTCGCCAAACTCGTTGGCGAAGGTCGCCAGAATGCCCACGAGAAACCAGGTCGGCATTCCCACCGCCACGCAGCGCAGGTACTTCAGGGTTTGTTTTCGGGTTTTGAAAAAATAGAGAAAATTGCCCCGACTCACGCCCCGACGCCCCTTCAACTCCTCGAACAAGCTCGACTCGAACACGCTGATGCGCAGCAGCAGCAGGGCCAGGCCCATGCCGCCGCCCACGAAAAAGGCCGTGCGCCAGTCGAACCACTCCTGGGTGAGGTACGCCGCGCCCGCGCCGAGGTAGCCGACGCCCGCCACGAGCGAGGGGCCGTAACTGCGAATTCCTTTCGGCAAAATCTCGCTCACCAGCACCATCGCCGCGCCGATTTCACCCGAAAGCCCCACCCCCGCCACGAAGCGCAGCAGGGCGTAGGTGTTGACGTCCTGGATGAACCCGCAGGCTAGGTTGGCCAGTGAGTACATGACGATGGACCCGAACAGCACCGAGAGCCGCCCGCGCCGGTCGCCGAGCACGCCCCAGAGGATGCCGCCCAGCACCAGCCCGGCCTGCTGAAAATTAAGAATGAACGCCCCCGCCCGCGATACTTCCGCCGCGCTCAGCCCCAGTGATTGCAAACTCGGCACCCGCACGATGCTGAAAATGAGCATATCGTACACGTCCACAAAAAAACCCAGCGCCGACACGACGACGGGCAGGCTGAACAACACCCGGTAGGAGGGCGGTGGGGCGGTAAGGGTTTCGGGCATGGAGGGTAGAGGTGGACTTTTGAAAAAGCAAGGTGCGAACGAAATGGCGGAAATGGGTGGGAGTGGGGAAGTTTTTTGCCAAGCAATACCCCCCTTCGGCGTCATTGCGAGCGGAGGTGAACGGGGCGAGCAAAGCGAGAACTGTTCAACGGAGCGCGGCAATCCCCTCCCGAAGACCGAAATAGCTCAGGGAAAGTAGCTTGGTTTTCGCTCTCTGGTCTCCGGGAGGGGATTGCCGCAGCGGCGGACCGCTTCGCTCCGGCGGAAAAACCTCATTTCATTCGTTTTTCCCGCCTCCGCTCGCAATGACGCCGACGGTGAAGTTTCGAGAAAACTTTTTTCATTTTATGGAAAACCCCACTCCCCCGCATCCACCCCAAAAAACACCTCATTTTCTCATGAACTCCCCCAGCCGTTTCCTCCTCGTCCCGCTGTTCAGCCTGCTGCTTTCCGGGCTAAACGCGCAGACGCCCGTTGTTTCCACCCTCGAAACCGTAACCGTTTTTCAAAACGGTGCCCAGCTTTCGCGCCGCGCCCGAACGGCCCTGCCCGCCGGAAAAACCGAACTGGTTTTTAGCGGACTTTCGCCCAAACTCGACAAAAACAGCCTTCAGGTGCGCGGAGAAGGCCAATTTACGGTACTGTCGGTGGTGGCCCAAACGGGGTTCTCCCGCCAAAAGGCGAGCGACGAACAAACCCAGCTCGATGCCCGCCGCGACGCACTCGAAGAACGCCTCGCCGTGGCGCAAAAAATGGCGACGGTGTACAAGCAGGAAGAAGCGATGCTGCTAAAAAATCAGGAACTCGGCGGCCGCACCGCCGTGCTGAAGGCCGCTGAGTTGAAAGAATCGGTGGATTTTCAGCGCGCCCGCCTCAGCGAAGCCCTACTCAAGCAGGTGGAAACCGAGAAAACACTCAAACGCCTGCAAGCCGAACTCAAAACCCTCGACGCCCAGCAAACCCAGCTTAACGCCGAAACCGAACGGGAGCAAGCCGAGGTGCTGGTGACGGTTCGGGCGACCGGAGCTTTGCCCCAGGCCCGCTTCGAGTTGACGTACTTCGTGCCCGATGCGGGCTGGATTCCCGCCTACGATGTGCGCGTGACCGACCTGGCCCGTCCGCTCACTCTGGCTTACCGCGCCAACGTGTTTCAGTTTTCGGGCGAAGACTGGAACGCCGTCCGCCTGACCCTTTCCACCGCCGACCCGCGCCAGCGCGGCGACAAGCCCAGCCTCGATCCCTGGTATTTCGGTACGCCCAGCAACTACCCGCAACCGACACCGACCGGGCTTTTCAACCCCCGCGTTTCGCAGGTCTTCGGGCGGGTGACGGCCAAAAATGGAGATGCCCTGCCGGGCGTGACCGTGCAATTGAAGGGCACGACCCTGGGCGCGGCGACCGACGGAGAAGGCTACTACAAACTCGCCATTCCGCCCCGGCTCCCCGGCAACAGCGGCATATTGGTTTTCTCGGCGGTGGGGTTTGTGAGCGACGAACGCGTCATCACCGAGGAGCGCATCGACGTGCAGATGAAAGAAGACGTGGTGGCGTTGCAGGAGGTAGTCGTGACCGGCTACGGGCCTCAACTACGCCGAAACGTGGCGGGTGCCGTTGCGGAGTTGAAGGTGAATGGCAAAAAAGCCATCCGCCTCGACGTGGATGAGCGCGAGGCCCCGACGAGCGTTTCGTTTGAAATCAAAACGCCGTACACGGTTCCCTCCGACGGGAAAAGCTACGGCGTGGAAATCAAGGAAGAGGCCGTTCCGGCGAAGTACGAACACGCCGCCGTACCCAAAATCAGCTCCGACGTGTTTCTGACGGCCAAACTCGTGGACTGGGAACGCCTCAACCTGCTGCCCGGCGAGGTCAGTTTGTTTCTGGAAGGCACCTTTGTGGGCAAAACCCAGCTCGACCCGCGCCGCACCGCCGACACGCTAGCGCTCTCGCTGGGCCGTGACGCCCTCGTGCAGACGAAGCGAACGAAACTCCGCGAACAAAGCCGGAATCAGTTTTTCGGCGGCAATCGCGTGGAGTCGGTCGCCTACGAAATCAGCGTGCGCAACACCCGGCGGCAGCCCATCACGCTGGTACTCGAAGACCAGTTTCCGCTGTCGCGGTTCAAGGAAGTTTCCATTCAGGACCGCGAAGCGCCCGATGCCGCCGAAGACGAAACCACAGGCATCCTCACCTGGCGGCTCAACGTCGAACCGGCGCGGGAACGAAAAGTAGGCTTTCGCTACGCGGTGAAAGCGCCGAAATCGGGGCTGGCGGTGGGAGAGTAGGTTCGTCGTCATACTGAACCGCAACGGCGAACCGCTTACCTCAGCATGAAGACCCAGGAATTGATTTGCAAAAAGCGGCGACCGGGCTTTCCGGTTCGCCGCTTTTTTCGTAGGTTCAAACCATGCTCCAAAAAACCCGTGGCCTCGTCCTCAGTTACCTGCGTTACCGCGAAACGTCGGTCATCGTTCACATTTACACCGAGGAATTCGGGCTGCAATCGTACATTGAGAACGGCGTTCGTTCGGCCAAAGGCCGCAACAAAGCCGCGCTGTTTCAACCGCTGACGCTGCTGGATTTGGTGGTGTACCACAAAGAAAAAGGCGGCATTCAGCGGCTGTCGGAGATGAAGGTCAACCACCCGTTTGGAAGCATTCCCTTCGAGGTTGCCAAGTCGAGCATCGCGCTGTTTTTGACGGAGTTACTCAGCAAAACGTTGAAGGAAGAAAGCGGCAACCCGACGCTGTTTCAGTTCCTGAACCAATCGGTGGTGTGGCTCGACGAGGCGACGAGTGGCTACGAAAGTTTCCACCTCGTCTTCCTCGTGCAACTGGCTTTTTTCATGGGTTTCGCCCCCGAAAGCGGCCAGCAAATTGCCGACCAGTTGGGCGAACGGGGCGTTCCGGTTTTTGACGAAGAGGCCATCCGGCTCCTCAACGAGTTCATCACCGCGCCCTACGAGGCCCCGCCGCGCATGGGCCGCGAAATGCGGAATTACCTGCTCGAAATCCTGCTGAAATTTTATGACCTGCACTTCGAGGGCCTGGGCGAAATCAAGTCGCTGCCGGTGTTGCAGGAGGTGATGCGGTAACACGCCCCGCGCCGTTGTCATCCCGAACGCAGTGAGGAATCTCGTTGGACTACCTGACACAGTTGGATGATGACCCAACGGTAGCTGATAGTCGACTGGTCGGAGGGCCAACGAGATCCCTCACTGCGTTCGGGATGACAACTAAAGGTTCAGATTTTCCGCTTCAACTCAAAGTGTTTCCCCAGATACACCCGCCGCACGACGGGGTCTTCGGCCAGTTCCTGCGGCGTACCGGCGCGGAGTATTTTTCCCTCGAACAGCAGGTAGGCGCGGTCAGTGATGGAGAGGGTTTCGTCCACGTTGTGGTCGGTGATGAGGATGCCGATGTTGCGGAATTTGAGCCGGGCCACGATGCCCTGAATTTCTTCCACGGCAATCGGGTCCACGCCCGCGAAGGGTTCATCGAGCAGAATAAATTTCGGATCCACCGCCAGCGCCCGGGCGATTTCGGTGCGCCGCCGCTCCCCGCCCGATAGCACGGTGCCCTTATTTTTGCGAACCTGCGTAAGGCTGAATTCTTCGAGCAGCGCCTCCGTTTTTTCGTGGCGCTCGGCCTTCGTCATCTTCGTCATTTCGAGCACGGCGAGGATGTTTTCTTCCACCGTCAGCGTCCGAAAAACCGAGGCTTCCTGGGCCAGGTAGCCGATGCCGAGGCGGGCGCGTTTGTACATGGGCAGGTTGGTCACTTCCACGTCGTCGATGAAGACCTTGCCGCTGTTGGGTTTTACCAGCCCAGTCGCCATGTAAAACGAGGTGGTTTTACCCGCCCCGTTCGGGCCGAGCAGTCCCACGATTTCGCCCTGCGCCACCTGGTAGCTCACGTTGTCGTTCACCAGCCGCTGGCCGTATTTTTTGACTAGATTTTCAGTTCGTAGAATCATGCAGGAATGCGGATTGCGGAAGTGGGATTGCGGATTTTTCATTCCGCAATCCCACTTCCGCAATCCGCAATTAAAATTTAAGGTCCTTCAGCATCAACTGTAAATTCCGTTGCCCCCGGAATTCGTTCACGTCGATTTGGTAACAGATGTGAAACGTGGGGGCGTTGAGGATGTTGGCATAAAAGTGCGCCATGCCGAAACCGATGGCGCTGAAGGCGGGCGTGCCGTCCTGGTACACGGTGAGTTTGAGGTGTTTTTCCTTTAAAATCTGCGGAACGCCGTAGCACTTCACGTTTTCGGAAACGAACACCGGAGCCATGTTCTGCGGCCCGAAGGGCTGCATCTGGTTGACGATGCGGTGAAATTTATCCGTCACCTGACTCAGCGACAGGCGCATGTCCACCTCGATTTGCGGAACCTGTTGTTCGGGCCGGATGCGGCGGGTGACGACCTCCTCGAATTTTTTCCGAAACGCGGGTACGTTCGCCACCTGCAAGGTCAGTCCGGCGGCGTACATGTGCCCACCGAATTGTTCGAGCAACTCGCTGCATTCTTCGATGGCTTCGTATACGTCGAAACCCGCCACCGAGCGCGCCGACCCGGCGGCTTTCTCGTGCGATTCGGTCAGGATGATGGTGGGCCGGTAGTATTTTTCGATGCAGCGACTCGCCACGATGCCGATGACGCCCTTGTGCCAGTCGTTTTTAAACAACACCGTGCTGTTGGAAGGCCGAATCCCCTCGTCGGCCTCAATCATCGCCAGTGCTTCCTGGGTGATGCGCGTGTCGAAATCGCGGCGGTCGGTGTTGTGGACGTTGACGCCCTGGGCGGCGGTGCGGGCTTCCTCTTCGGTTTCGGCCAGCAGCAGTTTCACCGCCTCGTGGGCGTGTTTGATGCGTCCGGCGGCGTTGATGCGCGGCCCCAGGCCGAACACCACGCTCGAAATGTCGATGGGTCTGATAACTTCCTTTCCATCGGTTATTTTTTTCTGAAAACCGGCGATTTCGATGAGGGCTTTCAAGCCCGGTCGGGGCGCTTCGTTGAGGCGTTTCAACCCAAAATGACTCAGCACCCGGTTCTCGCCCAGGATGGGCACGATGTCGGAGGCGATGCTGACGACGAGCAAGTCGAGGTAATTGAAAAGTTGCTCGCCGGGGATTCCGTTTTGCTGGCAAAAACCCTGCAACAGCTTGAACCCTACCCCGCAACCCGTCAATTCCTTGAACGGGTAGTGGCAATCGCTGCGTTTGGGGTCGAGTACGGCCACGGCGGGAGGCAACTCGGCACCGGGCCGGTGGTGGTCGCAGATGATGAAGTCGATGCCCAACTCCTTCGCCTCGGCCACCAACTCCACCGATTTGATGCCGCAGTCGAGCGTGACGATGAGCGTGAAGCCGTGTTCGTGGGCGTAGTCGATGCCGGTCCGTTGCACACCGTAACCTTCTTTGTAGCGGTCAGGAATGTAAAACTCGAAAGCGACCTGGTCGTAAATCCGGTTCAAAAAGCCGTAGAATAGGGCCACCGAGGTGGTGCCGTCCACGTCGTAATCCCCGTAAATCATGATTTTTTCCCCGTCCACGATGGCCTGCGTGAGCCGTTCCACGGCTTCGGCCATGCCGCGCATGGCGAAGGGGTCGTGCAACTGGTCGAGGCGGGGGCGGAAAAATTCGCGGGCTTCGTCGAACTCCCGCATTCCGCGTTGCCAGATGAGCGTCGCCAGGCTGTGATCCATCCGTTCGCCTTTCGTGCCCAGGCGGGCGCACAAGTCATGCACGCAGGCGGTTTCGTCGGGCGTTTCGGGGGTGGGTTTGTACAGCCAGCGTTTCTCGGTCATACCGCAAAGTAAAGCAGAAGGGCGAAAGCAGGAAAGATTCGGGGAAAAACGGAGTCTCTGTTGGTCTGGACGGCTCAACGCCGCACCCAGCGCAGGGTGTGGAGACCGCCCGGCGTTTGCACCCGCAGCAGATACAGGCCCGGAGCCAGCGCCGCGTCGCTGAAAATCCGCCCGAATTCGCTCGTTTCAGCCACGAACCGACACGGAAAATTCCGGCCCGTCGCATCGAACAGACGCACCTCAGCGCGGTCAGCATCGGCGAAATGAAGGGTCGCCGATGCTCCATCGGAGGGATTTGGGAAAACGGACAAAGCGCCTTCGGGCGCTTTTCGATTGCTGGCCTGCGGGCGGGTTAGGTAGTCGGTTCCGTCGAAATCCACCTGGCGGAGGCGGTAGTAGCCCGTGCCGGGGAGCGGCTCGGCGTCGAGCACCTCGTAGCGTTGCGGCTCCAGCGTGGTTCCGGCGGCGGTGCGCCGGGCGATTTCGGCGTAATCGAGCGCGTCGGCGCTGCGCTCGACGGCGAAGTAGCGGCTGGCTACCTCGCGGGCGGTGGCCCACTGGATGCGCACCGTGCCGGTTTCGGTGGGCGACACCCGGAACGAGATCAATTCGACGGGCAACGAACCGGATACGTCGCGGATGAGGAGGTCGTCGATGAACAAAACGCCCTGCCCGGCGTCGAAAACAAATTTGAATTGGGCTAAATTTTGGGAAGCCGTCACCGCCGCGATTTCGTCGAAAGCCAGCCGCGAATCGACCCACACGTCGGCGCGCCCGTCGGCCACGGTCGAAGTGCCCCCGCTGGGCGGCACGTAGCTGAGGACACCGCCGGTTTTGTTGATGACCCAGGTGATTTGGGCGGAAGACGTAATGACCTGCCCGTCGTTGGTCGTGCCGCCGATGTTGCGCAGTTGCCAGCCGCCGCCGCCGATGGCAATCCCGATTTTAGAATGCACGTCGGCGTTGGGCGTTACGGTACCGGTGCCGCTGATGGTGCCGACGTTGAAATCCACGGCCCCGTTGTTGTTCCCCACCGAACTGCCCGAAATCCGAAACTGAACGTACAGCGAAGTGGGCGGGCCGGGAAAACTGGCTTGTCGGATGAAGCGCCCCGAGTTGCCCGCCGCCGAGCGGTCCATTTTCAATTGGCCGCTTTCGATGCTCACCGTCGTGCCTGGCCCGCCCGCGCCGATGAGCGTGAACTGCCCGTTGTTTGGCGAGGCGCTTTGGTAATCCGACACGGTGGTACTGCCGTTGAAATCCTGGCTGAAGAGGGTAGTCTGGGCTTGAGCGGCCGTCAAGTTTTGGAGGAAAAAAAAGAGAAGAAGTCGTTTCATGGGTGGTCGGCCGGAAGAGGGAGGGTCGGCAAACCTACGGGAAACAGAGGAAAGAAGATAGCGTAAAAACCCCTGATTTTCAGTGGGCTGGATTTATCCCCGCGAGATTGCTCCACAACGGGTTTAAACCCTCGCGGGGTTAGGTTTCCTAAACCGCCTGCGTCTTGGCCTCTTCCCAAAACAC
Organism: uncultured Cytophagales bacterium; assembly: GCA_964244295.1. Classification (GTDB taxonomy): domain Bacteria; phylum Bacteroidota; class Bacteroidia; order Cytophagales; family Spirosomataceae; genus JAJAZB01. The sequence goes on along the minus strand of CAXTIG010000034.1, from coordinate 2,459 downwards.
ATCCATCTCGGCCAGGGTCATGTCGTGGAGCGCCCGGCCTTGTTCTTTGGCTCGTTGTTCGAGGTATTGAAAACGGCGGATGAATTTTTTGTTAGTTCGTTCCAGCGCCGTTTCGGGGTTGATGTCGATGAAGCGGGCGTAGTTGACGAGTGAAAACAGCAGGTCGCCAAACTCGCCTTCGGCTTTGGCGGGGTCGAGGGCCGTGGACTCGGTGGCGCTGAATTCTGCCCGAAATTCCTCCATTTCCTCCCGCACTTTTTCCCAGACCTGCTCTTTTTCTTCCCAGTCGAACCCCGCCCCCCGCGCTTTTTCCTGAATCCGCATGGCCTTCACCAGCGCGGGCAGCGAGCCGGGCACACCCGACAGCACCGAGCGATGGCCTTCCTTGATTTTCAACTGCTCCCAGTTTTGCTTGACCTGCTCTTCGGTATCCGCTTTTACGGGGCGGCCATCCGCATCGCCGTAAATGTGCGGGTGCCGGGCGATGAGTTTGTCGCAAATCGCGGTCAACACATCGGCCACGTCGAAGGCCCCGGTTTCGGAGGCGATTTTTGAGTAGAAAACCAGGTGCAGCATCACGTCGCCGAGTTCCTTTTTTACCTCGGTGAGGTCTTTTTCGAGAATCGCGTCGGAGAGTTCGTAGGTTTCTTCAATGGTCAGGTGGCGCAGGCTGTCCATGGTCTGCTTTCGGTCCCAGGGGCACTGGGCGCGGAGTTCGTCCATGATGGTAAGCAGGCGGTCGAAGGCGGCGAGTTGGGTTTGGCGGTGGGGGGGAAGACCTTCCAGCATAAAATTTTAAGGAGTTTGATTTCAAAAATAATAGACTTATTGCGTCCTGATTTTCAATGAGCTATGTAGAAGTTCCACCGTCCAGCGCAGACTTCCAACTTCCGGTCGTATGCCTTCAAGTCATGCATCCGCAGCCAATTTGATAACACCCGGTAGCGTTTCATGCCGCCGATGCGGTGTTCAACAACCACTCGATGGCGGCTAAAGTCGTGGTTTTCAGATTTTGTTTTTCACTTAATTCTCTTAGGACTTACGCAACGTCGTTAAAAATCGCGTATAAACGTTTGTCCCGCAGATGACGCAGATTTTCGCAGAAGTTGATGGCGATAGTTCTGCGAAAATCTGCGCTATCTGCGGGAAACTCAAGACTCGTTGCGTAAGCCCTATTCTTTGCCCTTCGGTTTTTTGTGCGGAAGCTCGGCGTAAATCTCCCGGTGGAACATGTAATTGTGCTCCAGGGCAATGTCGTACGCGCTCCAGGAGGTGTTGAAAAAGGTTTCGACGGTTTGTAAGTCCATGGGTGGGGGCAGGTTGATGGTTCGGAGAGGCAATGGTAACGGGTTCATCGGAGAGAACCCGCGCCTACTCGGTGAAATCGCTCCGCGCTGCTTCGGCCCCGCTCGGCAAGCGGGCATTTTACCAACTCAAGATTGCTTCCTCGCTAAACAAGAGGACGATTTAACTCGCCAAGATTCCAATTTAACTCGGCAAGATTGTAATTTAACTCGTCAAGATTCCAATTTAACTCGTCAAGCTTCGCATTTAACTCGCCAAGATTGCTTTATAACTCGGCAAGATTGCGATTTAGCTCACCAAGCTTCCAATTTAACTCGGCAAGATGGCTCTATCACTCTTCAAGATAGGTTCATAACCCGGTAAGATGAGTTTCTTACTCACCAGAACGTTTCACGACTTTTCCATTCTAGTTTCGTCCCCTGACGAGTCCGGGTGGGTTGAGTTACAGACCAAGAATTACAAATTTACTTCAAACAGTAGTAGTACGGTTTAGTAAAACGAAACAGATACGAACAACGACGCCCCAGAGGAGCTTGAAATTAAAACCACTCGCAAAATGCGATTGACTGCGGGGGTCTGATTGTCCATGATTCAGTGCGTTTTCCTCGAAATTAGAAAAGTTATAGGATATGATAAGGTTGTAAACTCGCGCTATTGAAAAGGTTACGGCTCAATTATGACAGGATTCGACTGTATCAACTTTATGTGCCTTTGACATACTTCATTTATCCACCAATATATCTCTTGATAAAGATACTTATCTAACTTTTCAACTCTCTTCACTGCAAAAATATCAAATAGATATTGTGCTAAATTCATAGTTGTTTCTGAAATATATTGCGCATTATGAGGATGTCGAGGTCCAAATAAATTTAACATTCCCTCCAAATCAAGCAATACGTTTTTTTCATGAATTTTTGTAGCATGAATAGACGCTGATAAAGAAGAGTATACTTCATACAAATATTTCTTGTCTAATCTTTCAGCTAATGCATAAACACTCAAAGGTCCAGTACCATTTTGACAAATCGAATACCACTTTATTTCTGAGTTACTATTTTTCTTTCTTCTTGCTTTATATAAATCTTGAATGGAGTGTGTATTAGACTTGTCTTTTAACTGTAAATCAACATTTTACAACCTCTGATTTTGCC
>CAXTIG010000033.1:0-81951 GCA_964244295.1 uncultured Cytophagales bacterium | reverse complement strand
GTCCTCAGGCAGTTTGGTGGAAAATACACGATTACTTTTGCTTGACCCCTTAAAAGCCTGGCCTGAGTTGAGCAGTGGGTAAAGCGCAGGCATGGTGTCCGGCTTCAAAAGTGCCGTCGGCAACAACCCGTAGTTCACGCCCGGCGGCATCAAGTAGCACCATCCGCGCTGATTGGGGTTCAGCGAGCGAAAATCGGACTTTCGCCGAACCGCTGCCCGTGGAAGGATTGGGCGTAATCCCGCCTAATTCAGTAGTCAGGTTAGTTTCGCCAACGGCCAAATCATCTGCTGCCATGCGCCCACCTGAGTTGCCGTACACGGTATGGTACGCATTCCGCTGTTGTCCATCGGCGCTGGTTGTTCGCAGCCAGATGTGCGTGTACTGGGAGTAGAGGTGTGAGTAGAAGAATTCACCCATGCTCAACACATTTCCGTAATTGAAGCCGTCCGTACTAATTCGCCACTCGAACGAGTAAGGGCCGGTTCCACAACTGTACACGGCCTCCCAGGTGTAAGTGCCCCCGTCTGAGTGCCTTCGTAGGGGCTTTCGATAAAGGCGCTGAGTTGCTCACCGCCCCCGCGAAATTGAGATACCGCCCAGGCGTTGTTGGTCAAAACTGCCGCGTTGTTATGGGTATCGTTCGTACCCGTCGGGCATCCGCCCACGCTGATATTAGGGTTGGAAAAATGATTGATGCGAAACCAGTTTTGTTCGTTCCCAAACGTGCCGTATTCCCGGTAAGGCTCGTGCATGATGGTTCGGCGGCGATTGCGATTGAAAATCCCGTTGGGATAATCGAAACGAAACCCGTGGTTGTTGGTTCCGTTATCATCGCAGCCCTGTGTCGTTGAGAGCGAACAATTGTTATGACGGGCACCCATCAGGTGAGCCAACTCATGGTTGAAAACATATTCACTGACCGATTCATCGACCTCAACGATGGCCGCAAACGCATTTTGGTCGGGGCCAATTTGCTGAACGATACCGCCTAAATTGGCATCCCGGCTAGCTGCAATTAAAACAACTAAATCGGCTGACCCACGCTCCCCAACAGCTTGACCAGCAAATGTTCCAATGTCCGTAATCAAACTGTTCGTTTCCCCATTCGGAGCATTGAAATCAAATACAGTCCGCCCAACCACTTCAAAATTCAGCAATCCGGTGCCCGTCGCACTGTTGGAAAGGGCTGCCTGCCAACTGGCAATGCACTGGTCAATCAGGCCCTGAATGTTGGGGTCTTCGGCCTGAGCGTTGGGTGTAAACCGAATCATCACCCGGAACGGATTGAAGCAGGCATTTTGCCGACCTGATCGGGGCAAAATCTCTGACTTGGGCGGCGCACCCGGTGGGTCGGAGCTGCCGCAGCCCTGCGGGGTCACGTTTTTCTTGGTAATCCAGGCGTACACGTCCCCACCCAAGTTGATAAACTCAAATCGCCGCTCGCCGAGGTCGATGTTGCCGCGCATTTCGCCGTTGCGCGAGGTGATGATCACTTGCCCGGCGCTGTCGGGCACAGCACCGATGTACGTGAAATCGTTTTCGGATAGCGCCTCGATTCGCTTGGGACTGACCTGAATCGGCCGCAAATCGCCTGGTAAACGGAGGGTCAGGTGGCCTTGCTTCTGAATCCGGCTGATTTTTTCGATGCGCACGAATTCCACGCTACCCGTGCGCGGGTTCCGTTCAATCTTTTCGAGAAGGACTCGTTGGGCAGGCACCAATTGTGCTTTGGTCATCGGGAGCCGTTTGATGGCTTCACCCGAAACGATTTGAGCGTTACTTACGCTCAGAGCAAAAAGGAGGACGAGTGCGCACGCAAGCGCGGATGCCCGGCGGGCAGGAGGTAGAGGCGGTAACACGGCGGTAGCGGGTTTTGATGTGAAATGATGAATGGTGTAATTGAGGGAAAGTTTAATTTTTTACGGGGGAAAGTCAATGCTCTCGCTCAATAAATTTTTTCACCCGCCGGACGGCCCGGTAAATCGGTTTGAAAAAGGAAGTCGGCGGCCAGGCCACCCGACGGGGTGCCACGCTTCTATTCTACCCACCCCTGCACCAACTCCGATTCTTTAATCAGAATAATCGCCACCCCCGCCACGGCTCCCGATAGAATCAGCTTCCAGTCGTGCTTTTTGGCCTTGCCCACGTCCACCACGAGGAACGTGAGCGCCAGCACGATGACCACGATGACCAACTGCCCCAGTTCCAGCCCGATGTTGAACGCCAGCAGGGGCTGCACGATGCTCGCCTCCCGGCCCAGCAAACTGCGGAGGTAGTTGGAAAAACCCATCCCATGAATCAACCCGAAGAGCAGCGCCATCGCGTAGCGCAGCTTCGGGGCGGGTTCGCTAGCCTTTCGGCCTTCTTTTTCCCGGTAAAAAAAATTGGAAATCGCCGTGGCCAGAATCGTGACCGGAATCAAAAACTCGATGATGTCGGTGCGGTAGTTCAGGTAGCGCAGCGTGGCCAGGGCCAGCGTAACGCTGTGGCCCAGCGTGAAAGCCGTGACCAGAATCAGCACCCGCCGCCAGTCGCGGGAACGGTAAATGGCGCAGAGTGCCACCACGAACAGGATGTGGTCGTAGCCGTTGAGGTCGGTGATGTGCTGAAAACCGAGGGGGAGGAAAGTCTGAAAATCGGTCATGCGGAGGGAATAAACACGGGAAGGCCAAAAATAGCCCCGCTCCGGCAAACGACGAAACCAGCCCCGGCCCCAGAGGCCGGGCGCTCCCGGTGAACAAACGGAATGGCCCGGCCTCGTCGTTGGATTACCGGGTTTTCTCGTTAAAAACCATTGGTTTCATCGAAAAAGCAAAGCAGGCAAGACAACCCCACCAAACGAAAGAAAGTATCTGACGTTGAAGTGGTATTCCACGCTTCCCTTCGACGCATGACCATTTTAGTGCTGGGCGGGTACCTCACGCCACACCTACCCGAAGGAGAAAGTTTCCCGGAGCGCGCCGCGCAATTCTTGGCCGATGCCCACGCGGCCCCCGTCATTCTCGATTTTACGGCTCCCGGCTGCGTGGCCGATACCCTGCATTTGTTGCGCCGCCCGCCAGTACGCCTGGCCGATTACGACCTGATTTTGCTCCCGCTCGGAACCGTCCAACCGCCTGACCACTGGCTCGGAGGCTTCAGACGGGTGTGGCACCTCAGGGGGCTGGCCCGGCAACTCTTTGGCTTACTGGCGGCTCATCGCCAGCGGGTGTTGGTGATTGGCCCGACACCCTGCCTGCCGGTGGTGGCCAACGGATTCCGCCGTTGGGCAGGTTACTCCCTGGCAGCGCTTTGCCGACGACACGCTTTCCGGGTGGTCGATGGCTTCGGGGCAGTGCCCCGCCGGGAGTTCGTATTTGCTCCCGACGGGCAAACGCTCAACAATCTTGGTCACCATTACCTTGCCCTGGGCCTCATCGACGCGCTAAACCGGGAGGCAGTTGGGAGTGAGGCCGTGGCCGTAACTCATTAATTTTTTTCGCCGGGCAACCCGCCCACTGCTCCGGCGTGTATTTCCCCCCGAAAGCGCTTTTCCCCCGTTTCCCACCCTGGTTTGCCCCGTTTATTCCGGGCGGTTTGCTACCGCTCCGGCGTGGCAGGCTGTGGTTTTTTCCAACTCATTTTTCCAAAAACTCATGCAAAACAGACTTTTTCTCGGACTCGTGGCTTTGCTTGGCCTCGGTCTGTACGGGTGCGAACAAAAAGGGTCGGTGGTGGATCCCGCCAGCGAAAGTACCACGAGCAACGCCCGCTTGCTGGCCGACAGTTCGGGTTTTCACTGCCGCGACAGCCTGACGAAAATCGACGTAGCCACCTTGCCCGCCGCCATAAAAACCTACCTCACGACTACCTACGCCGGGGCCATGATTCAGTACGCCGCTCAGGATGACAAGAGTAATTTTCTGGTAGCCATCACGCAAAACAACGAACGCAAAACGCTGCTGTTCAACGCCGATGGTAGTTTTAACCAAGAACTGGCCCTTCATGAAGGCAAAGGCGGTCCGCATGGTGGACGGGGTGGCCCGCACGGGAAGCCCGGCCAGGGACATGGTCCCAAAGACAGCCTCACACAAATCACCCCCGCCAGCCTGCCCGCCGCGATTACGGCCTACATCACGGCCAACTACAACGGGGCTACCATCGCCGCGGCCGCCAAAGACGACACGCGGGGGTACCTCGTGATGATTACCCAAAACAACGAACGCAAAACCCTGCTCTTCAATACCGACGGCACCTTCAGCCAGGAAGTGCAGCGCCAGGAGCGGAGTCCATTCACCAAAATCGACGTGGCCACGCTGCCCGCCGCCGTGAAAACCTACATCACGGCCAACTACGCCACCTCGACCCTCGTGCAGGCGGGGAAAAACGGAGCCGGGCAGTTTGCCGTGTGGGTGCAGGCGGGCGGAGCCAAACCCGTCACGCTGCTTTTCACCGCCGATGGGGCGTTTATCCAGGTGCTGAAGCCAAAGCACTGAGCGGCTGGTTCGACCGGGAACCACAAAAATCCGGCTACCTTACGCAACCGGCCTCCCGCTTGCTGCGTATCTTTCCCCGAAACCCAGGGGCACCGCTCAACCCGGTGCCCTTTTTTTTCGTACTTAGTTGCATGAAAAACCCACTACTCTTCAGTACCCTGCTCCTGTTGTCCGCCGTGTCGACGGTAGCCACCGCCCAGGACGATTTAATGAACCTTCTCAACGCCGACAGTGCCAAGACTACCCGCTACACCTCGGCCACGTTCAAGGGCACGCGGGTCATCAACGGCCACTCCGTTGAAACGGTGAAGGGCAAGCACCTCGATTTTATCATTTCCCACCGCTTCGGGCGGCTCAATTCCGGGGCACCGGGTTTTTTCGGCCTCGACGATGCCACCATCCGCCTCGGGCTGGAATACGGCCTCAGCGACCGCCTCACGGTGGGCATCGGACGGAGTGGTTTTCAGAAAACGGTGGATTTGTTCGGTAAATTTCGGTTACTGCGCCAGTCGGAAGGAGCGCGGAATGTGCCCGTCAGCGTGACGCTTTTCGCCAGCGATGCCATCGTGACCGAACCGACGGTGGCCAACGCCTCCGGCGCGGAGTATTTCAACAACATGGAACGGCAGAATTTCACCGGGCAACTCCTCATCGCTCGCAAATTCAGCGAACGGCTGTCGCTCCAACTCGCCCCGACGCTGCTCAAACTGGGCAAAACAGCCGATGAAGACGACCAGATTGTAACGGCCCTGGGCCTGGCGGGCCGGTTTAAACTCAGCAAGCGCGTGGCGCTGGTGGCCGAATATTACTACGTGCCCGAAAGCCAGCGGAAACCTTTCGGCAGTTACAACGCCCTGGCACTGGGCTTCGATATCGAAACGGGCGGGCACGTGTTTCAACTACACTTCACCAACTCGCAGGGGATGATTGAAAAGCAATTTTTGACCAACACCACCGGCCGCTGGAGCGACGGCAACATCCACTACGGCTTCAACATTTCGCGGACGTTTAGTTTCGATAAAAAGGCGCGGAAGACGGGGTATTGACCTCAAAAAGAATTTCTAACGACGCGTCATTGCGAGCGAAGTCCAACAAGATGAGCGAAGCGAGAATTGTTGGATGGAGCGCGGCAATCCCCTGCCGGAGACCAAGGAAGTTTTCAACGAATACCGTCCTTGCCAGAACCTCTCTTGGTCTCCGGCAGGGGATTGCTTCGTCGGTCGTACCTCCCTCCTCGCAATGACGGGCATTTATTTTTTCCCCATGAAAAAATTCCTTCTCCTCTGTTCCCTGCTCACTGTTCCCTGTTCCCTGAGCCAAGCCCAAACCTTCCTCACCCAAACCGGGGAGACGAGTTTTTTTTCGGAAACGCCCGTGGAAAACATCACCGCCACGAATAAAAAAGGCCGATCGGCCATCAATCCCGCCACCGGCGAGGTGGTCGTGACGATGCAGATGACCGACTTTAGTTTTCCCAACAAACTGATGCAGGAACACTTCAACGAAAATTACGTGGAGTCGGAAAAATACCCCACGGCCACGTTCCGGGGTAAATTTATCGAGCCGGTGGATTTTACGAAAGCGGGTAGTTACGACGTAAACGCGAAGGGCAATTTTACTTTGCACGGCGTGGCGCAGAAACGTACTCTGAAGGGTAAACTTACCGTAGAACCCGGCCAGAAACTCAGCCTGCTCTGCGACTTTACGGTGGCCCTGAAAGACCACAAAATCGAGGTACCCACGCTGGTGTTCGTGAAGGTCGCGCAAACGATTTCGGTCAAAAACCGCTATGTTTACGCCCCTTACACGAAACAATGAGTACCGAAATCAACCGAATCAAAGACCTGGTGCGTCGCCATTACGACGGCGAAACCTGGCACGGACCCTCGCTGGTTGAAACCCTGCGCGACGTAAGTCCCGAACAGGCCGTGAAGCGGCTGCTTCCCCACACGCACAACATTGCCGAGATCATTGGCCACCTCAGCAACTGGCGCACCTTCGTGCTCGAAAAACTCACTGGCGGAGATAGCTACGACATTGTCCTCGACTCGACCGACGACTGGCCGCGCCTCGACACCCTCGACGCCGAGGGCCTCCACGACCTGCTCGTGGCCCTGGCCGAAACCCAGACCGAATTGCTCGACGTGCTGGAAACGGTGAACGACCGCCAGTTGAAAGACATCGTGCCGGGCCGCAAGTACAGCTACTACACGCTGCTCCACGGCGGCATTCAGCACGACATCTACCACTCCGGGCAGATTTCGTTGTTGAAAAAGGCGTGAGTTTTAAAGGCAGCGTGGGGGTCACCCTGAGCGAAGTCGAAGGGCGTGCGGCAGGTCAGCGTCGGCCCACCGCACACCCTTCGACTCCGCTCAGGGTGACCCCCACGCTGCCTTCACAACGCCGCCAAACTATCGCTCGGCACCAGGTTTTTGTAATCCCAGAACGCCGAGACGTTCACGATTCTCCACTTTCCATCCTGCTTTTCCATCACCCGCACTTCCTTGCTGTGGTAATATTTCTTGCCGGTGGGATTGCTGTTGTACTGGTCCCAGACCAGGAACACGGCGTTGTCACCGTAGAACTTGTGAACCATGTTCTTGCGCTCCAGCCGGGGGTGTTCGCTGCCTAGTACTTTATTCTCCTTGATGTATTTCCCCGTTTTTTCGTCCACTTCTTTCCAGGACTGCTTGGCGTCGAAGGTGCCGTCGGGGTTGCTCCAGGCCTGAAAGGCGTAGTCGGCGTGCATGTAGGTTTCTTTCCAGCAGTTGTAATCCCGCTTGAAAAAGCAGTCCGATTCACTGTTGATGGTCTGCATGATTTCCTTTAGTTCTTTCTCTTCGTCGAGGGCCGGGGCTTTATCGGCCTGAGCGCAGGAAAGCAAGGCTGCAACCGGAGCCAGGAGGAGGAATGCCGTGGTTTTCATGGGTCTTGAAATTTAGAGGTGAACGGCGAATTGGATTTTGGTAACGCATACAGACTGGGTAAAAAGAAAGCAATAATCCGCGTACCGGAACGGGCACGACGGGACAGGGTAAAACGGGATGGTTGAAGAAAGACCGGCCCGAAAGGGCCTGTATCACCGGGAAGAAAAGCCCGCTCCGGCTGATGGAGGCGGTTTTGAGTAAAAAGATAACGCCGAAGCAGGGCTATCGGTATTCAATCTTAGGGAATTCCCGCTGGTGAGTCAAGAATTTTCCGGCAAAAATTCTGGATTACAACCGAACCGGCTGCCCACTCCGCACCGACTCGTCGCAGGCAAAGGCGATGCGTAGGCTGTTGATGGCGTCCTGCAGGTGGTCGGTCAAATCCAGATTTTCCTGAATGGCTTTTAAAAAATACCGTTGCTCGCGGGTACAGAGTTCCTGGTGGTCGGGTTCGTCCTGCATGTCGATCCAGGTGTCGGGTTGGGCAAATTGGTCGGTGGCGTTCAGGGCGGCGTGGTGCAGCCTTAGCGTGGTAGTTTTGGTGTGCAGTTCCACCTCGTCCGACCGGCCGCTTTCCACGGAATTTTTCGCCACGATGGACACGCAACCCTTCGGCCCGATTACGTCTTTCACGAAAAACGCGGTTTCGCTCATCATTGGCCCCCAACCGGCTTCGTACCAACCCACCGAGCCATCCTCGAACCGGATTTGCAACTGCCCGTAATTGTAGTTGTTGGCGGGAATGTCGTCGGTCAGCCGCGCCCCGATGGCATTGACCTGGATGGGTTTCGAGCGGGTCATCTGGCACATCACGTCGATGTAATGCACCCCGCAGTCCACAATCGGGCTGAGCGATTTCATCAGGTTCCGGTGGACGGTCCACATCACCCCGTGGCTTTGCTGGTTGAGGTTCATTCGCATCACGAGCGGTTTGCCCAGGCCCTGCGCCACCTCCACAAACTTCGCCCACGAGGGGTGGTGCCGTAAAATGTACCCCACCACGACTTTCTTGCCCGCTTTTTCGGCGGCGGCCACCACTCGCTCCGCCCCCTCGACGGTATCGGCCAGGGGTTTTTCGAGAAATACGTGGCAACCCTGCTCCAGGGCCAGAATGGCAAAGGCTTCGTGGGTATCGGGGTAGGTGGAAATACAGACGGCGTCGGGCTTCGTTTCGGTCAGCGCCGTGGCGTAGTCGCTGAAGAGTGGGTAGCCACCGCCGAGGCGCTCATTCAAAACCTCCTTGCTTTTGCCGGTGGACACGATGCCGCAAATCCGGAAACCGTCGAGAGCTTGGTAGGCCAGAGCGTGCGAGGCACCCATGTTGCCGCAGCCGACGACGAGGACGCGGAGGGGAGGCGATGAAATGGCCATTTGGAATTTACTTTTTGTTGAGAATGCCGCTAACAAACCTGCCGTTCAGTTCACTGCCGTCACTTCCAGCACGACGCTCGCCCGGCGGGCGTTGACCAGGGGATTCACGCCAATGGTCATCAGAAATTCGCCGGAGTACGCCGTTGTGTTGTTGGCAAAAGGCGACGATGCACCGGGATACACGTTCAGTTCCCGAACCGTGTACTTTCTGGCCGGGTCGAGTCCTTTCAGCTTGATGGGGGCCAGACTACCGGCTTTGTAGCGGCTGTTGACCAGGTAGCTAAACCAAACGCCCCGGTCCCGCGCCTCGCTGACGTACGCCAGGGAGGCCACATCGCCGAGGTACGGCGATGCCAGGCGGAACAAATCGCCCTGCCAGATGACGTCTTTGACGCGGTCGTAGGTAGCGAGGGCCTGCTGGCTGAACTGCAACTCGGGTTCGGTCAGTTTGCTAACGACGATGTCGTACCCGAGTTTGCCCATCATGGCCACATCCGTGCGGAACTTGATGGGTTGTTTTCCCCAGTCGGTCACGTGGTTGCAGGTCGCAATGGCCGGGAACAGCAGGGAGTAGTTCCACTGCATAAACACCCGCTCCAGGCCATCGGTGTTGTCGCTGGGCCAGAATTCGGTGAAGTACCGCAAGGCCCCGTAATCGACCCGCCCGCCGCCGCCCGAGCAAAGCATCATCGGGAGCGTGGGGTACTTGGCCCGGAGCCGGTCGAGCACCTTGTAAAGTCCCTGCACGTAGTCGACGTAGAGGTGCGTCGGGTGGGGATTGGTGGCCGAGTAGGCGTTGTAAATCACGGCGTTGCAATCCCACTTGATGTAGCCCAGCGTCGGGTTTTTCGTTAAAATCCCGTTGACGACCTCGTACACGAAATCCTGAACCTTGGGGTTGGAAAGGTCCAGCACAAGCTGATTGCGGTAGTAATATTCCGTGCGGTTGGGCAGTTTGATGACCCAGTCCGGGTGTTTTTCGTACAACTCGCTTTTCGGGCTGACCATCTCCGGCTCCAGCCAGATGCCAAATTTGATGCCCGCGCTTTCGGCGTCTTTCACCAGATGCCCCAGGCCATGCGGCAGCTTCTGCGTGTTTTCCTGCCAGTCGCCCAGCCCGGCGCGGTCGTTGTTGCGGGGGTACTTGTTGCCAAACCACCCGTCGTCGAGCAGGAACAAATCGACGCCCAGTTTTTTGCCGTCTTTGAAAAGCGCACTCAGTTTTTCTTCGTTGAAATCGAAATAGGTCGCTTCCCAGTTGTTGAGCAGCGTGAGCCGGTTTCCCTGTCCCTGCGGAATGCGGTGCCGACGCGCCCAGCGGTGCAGATTCCGGCTGGCCAGGCCTTTGCCCTGCGCGGAATAGGTGAACAAAAATGCGGGCGTCTCGAAGGCCTTCCCCGGTGCCAGCGTGTACTCGGAGGCGTAAGGGTTGATGCCTGCCAGCACCCGAAGGTTGTGAAGCGGGTCCACTTCAAACGCCAGTTGGTAGTTGCCCGACCAGGCCAGCGTTCCGGCAATCACCTCGCCCTGTTCTTCGTCGGCGGGTTGGTCGAGTGCCAGCAGAAACGAGGGCGGCTGGAACAAATCGGCCCGGGTGCCCAGCTTGGAATCCAGGATTTTGATGCCCTCCGTCAGTGGCACTTCGGTGGGGTTCATTTCGTTGGCCCAGTCGCCGTGAAAATGCGTCAGGTAGTAGCGTTGCGCCGGGACGTACAGGTTGGCCGAGGCGTACTGGTGCAACACCGCCGGGCCTTTTTCCGTGTGGCGGATGGTCGACCATTGCTCGATGACGTCTTCGGCCCCGTAGGCCTGGTAGTGCAGCGTTACTTCAAACGCGTACTGCGGGTCTTTCAGGTACACATCCGTGCGGACAACGCCCTCCGACACCGCGTGGGTTTCGTGCCGGACGTACTTCAGGTCGAGCGAAGGATTGCCGTCGGCGTGGGTAACCCGGATGGCCGGTTGGAGTAAATTTCGCGAACCGCCGGGGGTATACGCCGAGTTATAAAGTTCGGTGTAGTCTTCGCCCAACTTGCCTTTCGAGGGCAGCAGGGCGTATTCGGTGGCGTCCCGAAGCCGAAGCCCCAGGTGTACCAGGGTCGGATTCTGGTTTTTGTCCACCCGAACCACCAGCGCAGTCCGCTGAGTTTCAACGGAAATGTAGGTATCGCCGGGAGCGGCGAAGGAGCGAAGCGCCACGAAACAAAGAATGGATAGGACCAACGAAAGCAGTTTCATGCCCCAATGGTAAGAAAAAGTTCTGTTTCGTGAAGGGTATCCAGAGTGCAATTTGTGGAATCGGGCTTACAAATCTTTCACCCATGGACGCGGAGCAATAAACAGCACAAAGAGGTTTTGATACGGGCACGTTGGCAGAATTCACAAAAAACGACCGGAGACACGCCGCTTTTTTTTGCGTAGCTAACAAGCTACCCCTCAGAGTGCCAACCCTGCGCTGGTTTGTGCATCTCAACCCCAATCCGTAGATTGACCCCGAATCAATCCCTACCCCACCAAAACGTTCATGACAAAGGTCGCCCTGGCAGCTATCGTGCTGCTGTTTGGTTTTTTATTGGTCGGCAATATCGACAAGCCCCTGCTCTGGGCCGACGAAAGCATGACGGCTATGTTTGCCAGCCGGGTGCTGGACTACGGCTACCCGAAAGTACACGACGAGCGAGGCAACGCCGTGTACGACGCCGAACTGACCGCCCCCTCCCTGGGGATCGATGCCGAAAACGACGCTATGCTGGTGAATTTGTTCTGGGTGCAATACTACTTTACTGCTCCTTTTGCGTGGCTGGCCCGGCAAACCGACGACATTTACCTGAAAACCCTGCTGCTCCGGCTGCCTTTTGCGGCTACCGGGATGTTGGGTTTGCTGGTGGTTTTCCTGAGCATCTCGCCCTTTTTCTCCTCGTCGAAACAGCGCTGGGAGTACGCCGTGCTGTACGGGGTGCTCGGCCTGATTTCCATTATCATGCTCCTGCATTTGCGCGAAGTGCGGTACTATTCACTCAATATCCTCTTCCTGGGTTTTTTCCTGAATTTGTTCGTTCGCGGGCGCCTCTTCCGAACCTTCCCGACAACGATTTACGTCCCGCTGATGGGGCTGTTGCAGGTTGGTATTTTCCTGCTTTATTTTCCATTTTACTTCGCAATAGTCGCCACCCTCGCGGTGGCCGAAGGGGTATTCTGGCTCACGGGGGGTCAGTTTTCGTTGCGCCGCTGGGGACCGGGAGCGCAGGATTTTTTGTGGGGATTGTTGCCGATTCTCTTAACGTTACCCGTCATAATTCCTCTGTTCAGTTACTCCAGGGTTTTTGAAATCAGCGCGGATTTTTCCAAACACTTTCAATTCAGTTCTGAAACTTACTTCGAAAATATCTCTAACGTTCTCGATCACTTACAGCAGCATGAGTTTTTACTACCGGCCCTGTTTGCCAAGCTGTGCGTGCTTTTTGGCCGCTCGTATTTTTTACAACGTAGAGAACCCATTTCTACTGGTGCCTGGACACTTAGTATGCTATTAGCCACTTTCGTTGTGATTTACGTTCTTATAATCGCACGGGTACCTTTTTACGTATTTATCCGCTACTTTATCCTGATTATTCCAGTACTTAATTTGGGCATCGTACTCGATACGCTACTGATTTTCCGCCTGCTGGATGCAAAATACAGCAATGCCCAACTCCTGAAACACGCGTACAGTGGGCTGGGTGGACTGCTTTCCCTGTTCACCTTCGGCACTAATATGCCCCTGTTGGAAGGTAAGTTTTACGAAGCAACCCATCCCTACCGGGGGCCGCTCGACGTAGCCATTCCTTACCTTAAAAAACGATATAAAAATACCCGCGATTTGCTAATTGCTGCTAACTACGAAGATTCAAGCCTGATGTACTACCTCGACTGCAATATTGCGGTCGGATTTGCGGGAATTCATAAAACACGGGATTCCATTCGCATACCTGACGTTATTTTCTATCGAAAAAAGTGGGGTAATCATCTGGAGGTATTCAACAACTATCTAAAAAAAGCGAACTATGAACGGGTGAATTTTCCGGTTTTCGATTCCAACGTTAATACCATTTCTGAACTAAACTATAAGTATGCTTCGCACCAGTTCAAGACAGTTTTTACTAAAAATGAACAGGAGCAGGTTCATTTGTACATCAAAAAATCGAGGTCGCCAAGCTTAGGAATCAGCCCTCAACGCAGTTCGCCGCCCTGAGCCGACAGGCGGATTACCCTGGCTAATCAAGCGCGTTACTCAGGAATACAAATCTAACGCGGGGTACCTCACATCGGATTTGTATCCTGCGTTTCCTGACTTTCAATGCAGGTCGATCGAAATTTCATCCCATCTCAAGCCACTCATGACTAAATCTGTATCGACTGGCGTTGTACTACTCTTTAGCTTCCTTTTGCTTGGTAACCTCGACAAGCCCCTGCTCTGGGCCGACGAAAGCATGACGGCTATGTTTGCCAGCCGGGTGCTGGACTACGGCTACCCCAAGGTACACGACGAGCGGGGCAACGCCGTGTACGACGCCGAACGCACCGACCCCACCCTGGGGATCGATGCCGAGAACGACGCCGTGCTGGTGAATATGTACTGGGTGCAGTACTACTTCGCCGCTCCTTTTGTATGGATAGCCCGGCAAACCGACGACATCTACCTGAAAACTCTACTGCTCCGACTTCCGTTTGCCTTCACCGGAATGCTGGGTTTGCTGGTGGTCTTCCTGAGCATCTCGCCCTTTTTCTCCTCGTCGAAACAGCGCTGGGAATACGCCGTGTTGTACGGGCTGCTTTGCCTATTTTCAATTGCCCTGCTCCTGCATTTACGCGAAGTGCGGTACTACTCGCTCAACATCCTCTTCCTGGGTTTTTTCCTGAATTTGTTCGTTCGCGGGCGCCTCTTCCGAACCTTCCCGACAACGATTTACGTCCCTTTGATGGGGCTGCTGTTGGTGGGGATTTTTCTGCTTTATTTCCCTTTTTACTTCACGGCGGTCGCCACCCTCGCGGTGGCCGAAGGGGCGCTCTGGCTCACCGGCGGGCAGTTTTCGTTGCGCCGTTGGGCCCCGGGAGCGCAGGATTTTTTGCGGGGATTGTTGCCGATTGTGGTAACGGTACCCGTGGTCATCCCCATTTTTCGGTATTCCCGGGTGTTTGAAATCAGTGCCCACCTAAGCGCCGAGCTCGGAACTAGTCTTGGTGATTTTAATGCCCACCTCAATAGTGTGACTGCGTACCTCCAGCAACACGAGTTTCTGCTGCTGGCTTTGTTTGCTAAGGTATGTTTGATGCTGAACCGCGCCCATTTTCTTAAACGTCGGGAGGCGGCAACCACCGGTGCCTGGGTGTTCAGCATGGTGCTGGCGGCCTTTACGTTGATTTACCTCGTTATCATTGCACAAGCGCCGTTTTACCCATACACCCGGTTTTATATCGTGCTGATTCCGGTGCTCAATTTGGGCATCGTACTCGATACGTTGCTGATTTTCCGCCTGCTGGATGCAAAATACAGCAATGCCCAACCCAACTCCTGAAATACGCGTACAGTGGGGTGGGTGGGCTGCTCTTCCTGTTTACCTTCGGCACCAACGCTCCGTACCTGGAAAGTAAGTTTTACGAGGCCACCCATCCCTACAAAGGGCCGCTGGACGTAGCCATTCCCTACCTTAAAACCCGGTTTAAAAACACCCGCGATTTGCTAATTGCCAGCAACTACGAAGATTCAAGCCTGATGTACTACCTCGACTGCAACATCGCGGTCGGATTTGCGGGAATTCATAAAACGCGCGATTCCACCCGCATACCTGACGTTATTTTTTACCGGAAACGGTGGGGTAATTATCTGAAATTATTCAACAGTTACCTCGACAAAGTACCGTACGAACGAGTGAATTTTTCAGTTTATGACTCGCCCGTCAACACCATCGCCGATATAACCTATCCATCTGCCTCCCACCAGTTCAAGACAGTTTTTACTAAAAATGAACAGGAGCAGGTTCATTTGCACATTAAGGAATAGCTCCTTTTTTGAAGTGAAGCGGCGCTTGTTCACCGAACCACAGAGGCATCAGCTATGCTTTCCTGAAAATCTGCCCGTATTTTTCCCCACTTTTTCCGAAAACCTTTTTCCTTAAACCCTTTATGGTCTGGCGCGGCTTTTTTGGAACGCGGTGCAACTACGTCGAATTTCATCACACTTTAAACCCTAAAGCCATGTTACGCTGGACTGTTATTTTCCTCGTCGTCGCCATCATTGCCGGGATTCTCGGCTTCGGCGGCATTGCCGGCAGTGCGATGGGCATCGCCAAAATTTTGTTCTTCGTTTTTCTGGTGCTGTTCGTCATCAGCCTGATTTCGGGTGGGTTCTCTCGCGGTCGATCCGGCTTGTAGTGCCCTTGGCATCGGTTATTTTTGCACCCCGGCCCCGACAGGTCGGGGTTTTTCATGGAAAACATCCGGAAATTATTTGAGAAAACCGGCGGCTATTTCGCCACACCCGCCACTGAACTATCTGAAAAACTGACCCACGTGAAAGCCGTGGTGTTCGACTGGGACGGGGTGTTCAACGATGGCGTGAAAACCGAAGCGGGCAGCAGCACCTTCAGCGAGGTCGATTCAATGGGCACCAACCTGCTGCGTTTCGGCCTCTGGCTGCAACAGAGCCGGATGCCCGCCGCCGCCATCATCACGGGCGTTCATAACGGGCTGGCGCTCGACCTCGTGAACCGCGAACATTTCCAGGCGGGCTACGTGCAGGCCAAGCACAAAGTGGCCGTGCTCGAACATTTCATGAATCAGCACGGCCTGCACCCCTCGGAAGTCGCCTTTTTTTTCGACGACGCCCTCGATCTCTCGGTGGCCGCCGTGGTGGGCGTGCGGGTATTGGTGAGGCGTTCTTCCAATCCACTTTTCACGAACTACGTGCTGGAAAATAACCTCGCCGACTACATGACCGGCCACGAAAGCGGGCGCTTCGCCGTGCGCGAAGGCTGCGAACTGTTGCTTGGGCTGCTGGGCCGCTACGACGAGGTGATGGCCGAACGGCTGCGGTATTTCCCGGTGTACGATCAATACTACGCCGCCCGGCAGACGATCGTGCCGCAACTCTGGCGGATTGAGAACCAGGTCATCAATCCCTACCTGGCTGAAAAAGCCGTGGAAAAAGCGACCCAAAACGCCGATACTCCGCCACCCTCCGATTTACCAAACCCGCAATGATTTTAGGAATTATCCCCGCCCGTTATGCCTCTACGCGCTTTCCGGGCAAACCGTTGATCGGTATTCAGGGCAAAAGCATGATTCAGCGTGTGGTCGAAGCCGCTCAACAGGCCAAAAAACTCGACCGTGTCGTGGTCGCCACCGACGACGAGCGCATCGCCGACCACGTGCGCAGCTTCGGCGGCGAAGTGGTAATGACCCGTGAAGACCACCCCAGCGGGACGGATCGGTGTTGGGAAGCGGCGCAGCGAATGGAGAATGGAGAATGGAGAATGGAGAATGAAAAAACACAGGAGAAATCATTCTCCATTCTCCATTCTCCATTCTCCATTAACAACTACGTCCTCAACATTCAGGGCGATGAGCCTTTCCTCGACCCGGCGCAGATTGACGAATTGGCGGGGATTCTCGATGGGGAAGTCGAACTGGCTACGCAGATGATCCGGGTGGATTCGGCGGAGGTGTTGCACGACCCCGGCGAAGCGAAAATTTTGCTCAACGACCGCCGGGAGGCAATTTATTTCAGCCGCCAGGCGGTGCCTTTTCTGAAAGGAATCGACCCGGCGACCTGGCACACCCACTTTCCTTACTACCGCCACGTGGGGATGTACGCCTACCGGGTAGACGTGCTCGAAAAACTGACGCAGTTGCCGCCCTCCCCGCTGGAAAAGGCCGAATCGCTCGAACAACTACGCTGGCTACAGGCCGGCTACCGCATCCGCCTCGTTGAGACCCGTCACGACAGCCATTGCATCGACACCCCCGACGACGTGGCGAAGGTGCTGCGGTTGCTGGGGCGGAGTTAGGAATTGGGTAAATGGGTAATTGAGGAAAATAAGAATTGGTCCCTGAATCACCCATTTACCCAATTCCCCATTTTGCAAGCTCCCGCCTTTTCCCCTACTTTTGACCGTTTAACCCGATTCTGGATCGCTGGTTTCGCCCAACCACAACGCCTCCTTCCTGATTTCCTGCCCCCTGTAACCTGCTACTGCTTCCCGAACTCATGCTCAACCTTGTACTCTTCGGCCCTCCCGGTGCGGGCAAAGGCACCCAGAGCGAATACCTCATCCAAAAATTTGACCTCGTTCACCTCTCCACTGGCAATTTGCTCCGGGCTGAAATCGCCCTCGGCACCACATTGGGGCTGGAAGCCCAACGACTGATGGACATAGGCTTGCTCGCGCCCGACGAAGTCGTGATCGGCATGATCGACAACAAGTTGAAGGAAAACACCGCCGTTGCTGGGTTTATTTTCGACGGCTTCCCCCGTACGGTGGCCCAAGCCGAAGCGCTGGATGCGTTGTTGGCGAAAAATAACACCGCCATCACCTGCATGGTGGCCCTCGAAGTGGACGAGGAGGAACTGACCCGGCGGGTACTCGAACGTGGTAAAACGTCGGGCCGCCCCGACGATCAGGATGAGGCCAAGGTCAGTACCCGCATTCAGATTTATAATTCCGAAACCCGTCCTGTGGCCGATTATTACGCTGCTCAGGGCAAATTCAGCGCCATCAGTGGCATCGGGGCAGTAGGCGAAATTTTTAAGAACATCTGCGCCGAAATTGAAAAAACAAGGTAGCTACGGACTATAGTCCGTAGTCCAGTTTGCGTAGTGGCTTCCTCTACGGACTAAAGTCCGTAGCTACCTTTCAATGCTTTTCAACTCGCTCGACTTCCTGGTTTTCTTCCCCACGGTGGTGCTGCTGCATTTTCTGCTGCCGCACCGCTGGCGCTGGGCGATGCTGCTGGGGGCGAGTTGCTATTTTTACATGGCCTTCGTGCCCGCGTACATCGTTATTTTGTTCGCCACGATCGTCATCGACTACGTCGCCGGATTGTGGATTGAAACCGCGCAGGGTAGCCGGCGTAAACGCCTGCTCATCCTCAGTCTGGTTTCCAACCTCGGCATTCTGGCGTTTTTCAAATACCTCGGTTTTTTTACGGAAACCTTCGTTGACCTGCTCAAAACGATCCACCAACCCTACGCGGCGGCGGTGGTCGCGGCGGGAACCAACAAGGTGTTCGTGGGCGTGCTGACGCTTTTTGGGCAAAACAGCGTGTCGTCGTACCGCGAAGCGATGAACATTTTGCCCATCGGGCTGTCGTTCCACACGTTTCAGGCCATGAGCTACACCATCGAGGTGTACCGGGGCAACCAGCGGGCCGAGCGGCATTTCGGCATTTACGCGCTGTACGTGATGTTTTTTCCGCAACTCGTGGCCGGTCCCATTGAGCGTCCGCAGAACGTGCTGCACCAGTTTCACGAGAAGAAAACCTTCGACGCGACCCGCGCCCTCGACGGTCTCCGCTGGATTTATTGGGGGCTGTTCAAAAAAATGGTCATTGCCGACCGGCTCAGTCAGTTTGTCGATCCCGTTTTCAACGGGCCTAATCCCGAAAAATACGGCGCCCTGGCTACGGCGGCGGCCACGGTGGCCTTCGCCATCCAGATTTACTGCGATTTTTCGGGCTACTCCGACGTGGCCATCGGCACGGCCAAAGTGATGGGCTACCGGCTGATGGAAAACTTCCGGCGGCCCTACCTGGCCACCAACATCCAGTCGTTTTGGTCGCGTTGGCACATTTCGCTGTCCACTTGGTTTCGCGATTACCTCTACATCCCGCTCGGCGGCAACCGGGTGAGCCGGGGGCGGCGGTATTTTAATCTCGCCGTGGTGTTTCTGGTGAGTGGCCTGTGGCACGGCGCGGCCTGGACCTACCTGGCCTGGGGCGCGTTGCACACGGTTTTTAATTTGGGAACGGTCGCGCTGCGCGAATCGGGACGGCTGCGCCTGCCTGATCGCTGGTGGACCAATGCGCTGGGCGTGGTTGTGACCTTCGGGTTGGTGAGTTTTGCCTGGATTTTCTTCCGCGCTCATTCCATCCACGACGCGCTGACGTTAGTAAAAACGCTCGGCACCTGGCGCGGCTGGACCGTGGAATACAACAGCCTGGAATACTGGGTCTTCCGCAGTGGTGACTCGAAACCGCCCTACCGGATGATTTTTTCGGGAATCGGTCTGGCGCTGCTCGGTTTGGGCGATTATTTGATCGAAAAAAAGCGTGACCGCCTTTCCGGCCCCGCCCTACGGATGCTCCGCCCCGCGCTGTACGCGGCGATGGTGGTTTTTTTCCTGCTTTTCGCCGTGTTCGACAGCGGGAAGCAGTTTATTTATTTTCAGTTCTGATTTGGTGAGATGTGCGTGGTAAGATGTGATCGGTTTTTTGAAATACGCCGTGCATTTTCATTTCACATCTCACCATTCACATCTCACCCCTTGAAAAATTTCCTCTTCTTCCTCGCCTCCCTCCTCGGCCTCGCCTGGCTCACCGAGCGAGCGCTGGATTTCGGACTGAGCCAGAATTTCGATTTCAAAAGTTCGGCGGTGGTATCGGGCAAACTCCGGGTGGAGGCGCTGTTTCAGGGTTCCTCGCGCGTGGCCTTGATGCTCAATCCGGCGATTTTTGAGCAAAAAACGGGATTGGCTACCTACAACCTCGGTCTCAACGGCAACAGCATCGAACACCAACTAGCCCTGCTTCACCTCTGGCTCCAACACAACCCCAAGCCGAAGGTGTTGTTTCTGGAAATTTCGCCGCAATACCTTGAGAAATCGAACCTGGGTTTTTATTCCTTTTACTTCGTCCGGCAGTTACGCGATCCTTATTTTGAAGCAATCATCCGGCAAAAAGACCCCGGCTTGCTGCGGGCCAGCTACCTGCCGCTGCTCAAGTACGCCCGCTACAACCACACGCTCGTACCTGAGGCCCTGGCCGGACTGGGCCGCTGGCTGCGGGGCGGGGCGGGCGAGGATGAATTAAAAAAAGGCTTTTCGCCCTCGCCCTTCGTCCGCTTCGACGACACCTTCGACCGATTTCGCGCCCTCAGCCCCCAGGGTTTCGTGGCCGAAACGGATACGGGCAAGCTCGCCAATTTCGGGCGGTATTTCCGCTACGCCCACGCCCAGGGCCTGCGGGTAGTGGCTTACGAAGCGCCCGTGCTCAATGAATACCTGCGCCTGCACCGCAACCGCGCCGCCCAACTCGCCCAGTTCGATTCGCTCTGCCGGGCCGAAGGCGTGCCGTTTTTGCACCTTGACACGACCGGTCTGAGCCGCGATCGACGGTATTTTTACAACGCAAATCACCTCAACGCGGAAGGCACCGACCGATTCAGTAGTCAACTTGCCGAGCGCTTGCCCGCCCTCATCCGTTGAGTGCGCGTGATTGGATTCCTTCTGAAAATTTACCTCCTGATGCCTCGTTCACAACGACTGCTGCTATTTTTCTTTCTTATTCTGCTCTCCGCCTCCATTACCCTTTTTCGGATGGATACCTGGTTTACAACCAGCACGGCGGGCGTGTGGATTTTCAAGGCCCTGGTTTTCCTGAATCCCTTCTTGCTGGCGGTCTGGCTTGGGCAGGTTTTCAAGGTACGCTGGTGGCTCTGGCTAACGATGTTCGGCGTACTGGAAATGGGGGTGTGGTCGTACCTGCAATGGCTTCCCACCCGACAGCACCGCCCCACGCGGGGAGCCACGTTTTTCAGAAACATGGTGCTGTTTCTGCATCGCAATGTGGTTCAATTCGATCCGGCTCTGAGCCAGTTTGATCCCGAATTATACTACACGCTTAAGCCAAACCTCCGCGCAGGCACCTTCCGTAACCTCGAATATTCGGTGGCCATGCGGGCCAACCGGGCGGGTGTGCGCGACGACGATGCTTCCCTTGAGCACCCGGAGGTCATCTTTCTGGGCGATTCATTCACGATGGGCTGGGGGGTGCCCGACTCGGCGTGTTTTGTCTCCCAACTAAAAAAAAAACTGGCTTGTAAAACCCTCAATGCGGGGGTTTCTTCCTACGGCACGGCCCGGGAATCTATTTTTTTAAAGCGTCTCCAGACCGATTCCTGCAAACTGCTTGTGATTCAATACTGCACCAACGACGACATCGAAAACGAGGAGTTAACCAGGTTACAGTTCAAATTCAAGCCCGCCCAACCGGAAGTTTACCAGGGCTATGTGCATTTCAACGCCCTCACGTCGGACTATTATCCGTTCAAATTCATTTTTTTAGTCGCAAAAACGGCTCTTTCCTTTGCCTCAGCCGGTACCCCGCACATTCTGCGGAGTCAGACCCAATCCGCCACACCCCCTGCCAAACAAACGCCCCTCCCCTCGGTAGCGAAATCATATTCCGTCAACTTCTTCGCCGTTCTGTCGCAGATCCGACACCTTTACCACGGTCCCATTCTGATTTTTAACCTCGAAGGCACCGCCACCAGGCCGGAGATCATCCGGGAGTTTAGCCGGTACCTCACCCAGCACCCCATGCCGGGAATTTACCTGGCCGATGTTTCGCCGGTTCTGACTCGCAACGACTACTACGTTTTTGATGATCACATCACCGCCCAGGGCCATCATAAAGTAGCCAGCCGCCTTTACGAAAGTATTCGTCAGCAGCGGCTTTTACCGTAGCAACCGAGGCTTCAAGAATAGCCTGTTCGCTCTTAAAATACGCGCTGCCAGGGCGTAAAGCGGTTTTTGGCGTTGCGGGTTGGGGGCGAAACGCTCCGTAGATTCGTTGCCCCAATCCAGGCTGGTTTACCGGATTGACCAGTACACTTAGGGCGTCCGTTGAAAGAAACCGGATTTTTAGGCTTAATTTTACTCGTTCGCCCGGACTGTAATCTTAAAATTTTCGGATGATACACACGGGTTTGCTATGACTTCCAATTTCATTGACTACGTAAAAATCTGCGGCCGTTCGGGGGCGGGCGGGGCGGGTTCATCGCATTTCCGACGTGAAAAGCACGTTCCCAAAGGCGGCCCCGACGGCGGCGACGGCGGGCGGGGCGGTCACATCATTCTGCGCGGCAACGCTCAACACTGGACGCTCCTACACTTAAAATACCAAAAACACGTTATTGCCAGCGGTGGAAAAGGGGGTGAAGCCGCCCGCCGTACCGGGGCGCAGGGCCAGGATGCCATCATCGAAGTGCCCCTGGGCACGGTGGTGAAAGACGCTGAAACGGGCGAAATCATTCTGGAAATTACCGAAGACGGCGAGCAGGCCATTCTGCTGCCGGGCGGACGGGGTGGATTGGGCAACGACCACTTCAAGAACTCCATCCAGCAGGCCCCGCACCACGCCCAACCCGGCGAGCCGGGTCAGGAAAAATGGTACGTGCTCGAACTGAAGGTGCTGGCCGACGTGGGGCTGGTGGGTTTTCCCAACGCGGGTAAATCCACGCTGCTGTCGGTGCTGTCGGCGGCCAAACCTGAAATTGCCGATTACCCCTTCACCACGTTGGTGCCCAACCTCGGCGTGGTGGGGTACTACGACTACCAGTCGTTCGTGATGGCCGATATTCCGGGCATTATCGAAGGAGCCGCCGAAGGCAAGGGCCTAGGATTGCGGTTTTTGCGGCACATCGAACGCAACGCCATTTTGCTGTTTCTAATCCCGGCCACCACCGAACACGCCGGGCGCGAATACGATATTCTGCTCAACGAACTAACCCGGTATAACCCGGCCCTGCTCGACAAGCAACGCCTGGTGGCCGTTTCGAAAGCCGACCTGCTCGACGACGAACGCCGCCAGGAAGTAAGCCGTGAACTACCCGCCAACGTTCCGCACCTGTTTATTTCCGCCGCCGCTCAACAGGGCCTTGGTGCCCTCAAGGATTTACTCTGGAACACGCTCAACCGCCCCACTCAGGCGATTCATTCGGACTGGGACGACGCGCCCGGAGCCTGAGTTTTTCGGCCGCGTGCCGCCTGATTGGTCCCTAACTTATTCACATGCAGCAGTTTTTTAAATCCTGGGGAATCGCTCTACTGGTGCTGATTTCCGCCGTTCCTGCTTTTTCACAGATTCAGGTTACGTTTCCCGTTAACCGGGCCGTGTTTCAACGGGGTACCGACGGGCGGGGCAGTTTCAGCGTGGCGGGAAGTTATTTCCAGCCAGTCAATCAGATTCAGGTCAAACTCACGGCCCTTACGGGCGGTAGCAGTGTCGATTGGACGCCGCTTCAAGCCACCATTCAGCAGGGTAATTTTTTGGGAACGTTCACGGCCGTCGGCGGTTGGTACCGCCTCGAAGTGCGGGGGATGCTCAACGGCACCCAGGTAGGCGTAGCGGCTACGGTCGAAAAAATGGGCGTGGGGGAGGTATTTATGATAGCGGGGCAATCGAATGCCGTAGGGCTTAACCCCATCCCACCGGGCCAAGTCGACCCCGAAGACCGGGTGAACACCATCAATTACGACAACAGCACGGCTTACTCGCTCGGCGACCCTTCTTTTCCGGAGTTCGTTAAAATGCAGCCCTCCAGCCGCTATTCGATGCAGGGAAACGGAAGTTGGGCCTGGGGTTGGCTGGGCAATCAGATTGCGAGTCGGTTTAACATCCCCGTTTTATTTATCAACACGGCCTACGGCGGTACGCAGGTAGATGCCTGGCAAAAAAGCGCGCAGGGCCTGCCCGCACCCAACGTTTTTCTTAAGTTTGCTGGCGACCCCAACCCTTTTTATCCTCCCGGTATGCCCTACGGCAACCTGAAAGTGGCTTTGCAGTACTACGGTTCGATCCTGGGCGTTCGGGCCGTACTCTGGATGCAGGGCGAGACGGATAGTTACACGTTGAACACCAGCACAGATGCGTATCGCGATGCCTTAAAATTCGTCATTCAACAAACCCGCAACGATACCGGGAAGGAAATTACCTGGGTCGTTTCACAAACCTCCCGGGCGGGGGAGGTAAAAGATGGAGTGGTTATTGAAAAAACCAGTGATGACATCATCAATGCCCAGATTCAGGTCATTCAGCAAACGTCGAATACCTTTTCTGGACCCCTTACCGACGGCATTCAGGTGCCTCGGCAGGACGGAGTGCATATTTACCCCCAAAACGGTGGCCATCAGCAATTGGGCGGGGCCTGGAATGATGCCCTCAACAACACGTTTTTCGCCACCTCCCGGCCTCAACTTTCCGATGGTCTCGTTTCGACGACTATTTCCTGCGCGGGCAACAGCGCCTACACGCTTAGCATGGCAAGCAACGAACCCCTCGAAGAACCCCGCTGGTCGAACGGACAGCAGGGGCTGGCGACCACGGTAGGGCGGGGAATGTACTACGGACGGGTAAGAGTTGGCAAAGCGATTCGGCTTTCGCAGCCGATTTTCGTGCCGGTGCCCACGGTTTCCGCTCAGGGTGCCACCGAATTCTGTCAGGGTGGCAACGTAAAGCTGGTAGCCGACCTGCCCACCGATAGCGGCGTGAGTTGGAGCAGCGGGAGCAATGGCCGGGAAATCACCGCCACCACGGGGGGGAATTACACGGTCAGTTTTCGCGACCAGGCCGGTTGCACGCTTCAGGCTTCCCTGCCGGTTACGGTAAATCCCCTCCCCGACAAGCCCCGCATTGCGGCCCTGAGCGATACGACATTCTGCCAGATTTCTTTCACGGGCCAGGCCACCAACGTCACCCTACGCGCGCCCAACAATGCCCGCTTCCGCTGGACGCTCAACGGCACCACCAACCAGGTGAGTGACCAGCGGGACTTCACTACGGCCAGTTCCGGGCGGTACACCCTCGAAGTATTCGACGGCAAAGGCTGCAAATCGCTCGTTTCCGATCCCGTCACCGTGCGCGTCAATCCCAACCCGGCCAAGCCTACCATTACCACCGGGGGCAAAACCACCTTCTGCGCCGACGAAAGCCTGACGCTCACCTCGACTCTCTCCGATTCCACCAATTACATCTGGTCGCCCAACGTCACGGCCCGCACCCGCAGTGTGCGCGTCAACCAGGGCGGGGCCTACACGGTGCGCGTCACCAACCGCTTTGGCTGCCCCTCGGTGGTTTCCGATCCGGTCAGTGTGCGCGTGAATCCCCTGCCCGAACGGCCCATCATCAGCGCCAGTGGCCTGCTGGCGTTTTGCGAACGGCAGTCAGTCACGCTTTGCACCAACAGTACCCTCCGCACGGCCTGGGTCGAAACCTCCGACACGCTGACGGTGCTGGCCTCGGCCCCCTGTTTCGTGGCGCGCACCTCGGGCAACTACCGGGCGCGGGTGACGGACATCAACGAGTGTAAAAACTTCTCCACCCCCACCGTGGTCGCGGTGAAGCCCTTGCCGAGTAAGCCAACCGTGTCGCAAATCGGGGCCTACACCTTGCGGGCGGAGGCTTCCGTACCGGGCGACAAATACACCTGGTTTGTCAACAACACCAACACCCTGATGGGAGCACGTTACGCGACCCAAATCATCAAGACGCCCCAGGAGGGTCTTTATTCTACCATCACCAGCATCACGTATCAGAATGTTCCGGGTATTCCGGGTGGGCAGTTGGTTTGCGACTCTGAGCGCTCCGACCCGCTCGTGTACATCTTCGAAGACGGCAACCAGAGTTTTGTCGTCTACCCCAACCCCAGCCGCGACGGCAACCTGACCCTGGAAACGAAGGAAGACTGGCAGGGGGCCGAAGTGACCGTCTGGACCCTGACGGGGCAGTTGGTTTTTGAAGACCGCGTCGCGGCCTTCGACGAGCGCAAGTTTCTTCGCCTGGGGCCGCAGCCCGGCACGTACATCGTGCGGGTGCGGGCCGAGGGCTTCAGCGTCAGTAAGCGGATTTTGGTGGTGTTGTAGACGAAAGGGTGATTTTGTCATCCCGACGAAGGAGGGATCTTGCTGGGGTTCCGAATAATTGACTACCGTCAAGGACCCCGGTAGGCCAACCAGATCCCTCCTTCGTCGGGATGACAACCCTCTTGCTCAGTTTCTTTTCAGAAAACCCCGGCTCTACCGGGGTTTTTCGGTTATTTTCGGAGATTTTTTGGGCGAAACTTCTTCCCTTGACCCGTACATGAACTTGTTTGAAAGACCCACTCGGTGGGTCGTTGGCGCCGCCTTGTGCGCGGCGTGGCTGGGTTTGGCCCCGTCGGCAATTGCTCAAATTCAGATTACCCTCCCCGTCACCCGCGCCGTCTTTCAGCGCGACAATGGCAACCGGGCCACCGTCATGGTCGCCGGCAACGTTTCCCAACTCGTCGACCGCATCGAAGCCCGCGCGCAGGCCCGGCAGGGCGGCTCTTCCACCGACTGGCAGACGATTCAGGTTAGTCCTTCGGGCGGGGTATTTCACGGCACGCTAGACCTGAACGGGGGCTGGTACAACCTCGAAGTGCGGGGAATTTACCAAAACAACCAAGTCGGCAACGTAGCCACGCTCGAACGCGTCGGCGTGGGGGAAGTGTTTGTCATTGCCGGGCAATCCAACGCCCAGGGTGTCGAACCCCTCCAGCCCGGCCAGCCCGATTCGGGCGATGATCGGGTGAACGTGGTGAAGTATTTCAATACCTGCAACGCGTTAGGCGATCCACCCCGGCCCGAATTTGAGCATCTTTTCAATGGTCAGTACGGTTTGCACGCGTTTGGGAGTTGGTGCTGGGGAGCGCTGGGCGATCAACTCGCCGCCCGGTTCAACGTGCCCATTTTGTTTATCAACACCGCCTACGGCGCCACCACCGTGGGCAACTGGCTCGAAAGCGCCCGGGGCCAGCGCGCCCAGAACATCTACTGCACTTCCTGCGGCGAGGCGGGCTATTATCCCACCGGAATGCCCTACGCCAACCTGCGCATCGCGCTCAATTCGTACGTGAGCCAGTACGGGTTGCGGGCCGTGCTCTGGCACCAGGGCGAATCGGACAACCAGCGCGGTACCGACGCGGGCAGCTACGCCAACACCCTGCGCGATCTTATTGGCCACGCCCGCAACCAGAGCGGTGGCAAGCGCCTGGCCTGGGTGGTGGCTCGCGCCACCTACCTCAACGACCGGGGAAGCTGGCAGCCCGTCATCGACGGCCAGAATTCGGTCATCAACCCCGGTGACAACGTGTTCGGAGGCCCTTCCACCGACAACATCCAAATCCCCCGCCCCGACGGAGTTCACTTCAGCGGCGACGGCCACCGGCAACACGCCCAGGCCTGGTTCGACGCGCTGGCCAATTCCAGTTTTTTCAACGAGTCCCAACCCCAATCGCCCGCGCCACCCCCGGCCATCGGCGTGAACTGCAACGGGGCCAACAGCCTTAGTTTCAACCTACCCGGCGGGTTCAATTCCTACGCTTGGAACAACGCCGGGAACGGGCAGGTCGGCAGCGGAACCAGCATCACCGGCAACTCCGGGGCCACGTTTTACCCGCTGGTGAAAGACGGCGCGGGCAACACGCTCTGGGGCCAGCCCGTGAGCGTACCCGCCACGACCCTGGCGGCGGCCCCGAGCATCAACGCCGAAAGTGCGCTGACGGTGTGCGTAGGCGGCAGCGCCCGACTCAGTTCGACGGGCCGCGACGACGACCTGTGGAGCAACGGCACCGTGGCCCGCACCATCACGCCTTCCCAACCAGGCAGCTACACCGTGCGGACGCGGGGCGTGTACGGCTGCTACTCCGACCCGTCGGGGGCGGTGTCGTTTACCAATTTTCCCCCGCCGCCCCCGGCACCGAGCGTTTCGGCCAGCGGCCCGACCCAGTTTTGCCCCGAAAACAACGTGACCCTCAGCGCCTCCAGTGGCGTGGGCTACGAATGGAGCAACGGCAGCCGGGAGCAACGCATCACCACCAACCAGGCGGGGGCTTTTTCGGTGAAAGTCCTCGATGGCAACGGCTGCGCCTCGGCTTCGTCGTCGCCCGTCGAGATTCGGCTGTTTGCCACACCTTCCACGCCCGTGATTTCGACCAACACTAACCCCACGTTTTGCGAAGGCGGCGAGGTAACGCTCACGGCCTCGTCGGGCAGCGTATACCAGTGGAGCAACGGCAGCACCGCGCCCAGCGTGAACACGCGGGTTTCGGGAAAATTTTCATTGACGGTGAAAGATGGCAACGGCTGCCAGTCGCCGCGCTCCGACGAAAAAGTGGTGACGGTAAACGCCCTTCCGCCCAAACCGGCAATTACCCCGTTGAGCAAAACCACGTTTTGTGACGGGGAGGCTGTCGTGCTTTCCGCCTCCAATCCGCCCGCCCAACCCGCCACCTTCCGCTGGAACGTGGGCAACCAGCCCAAAGACCTTACCGTGACCCGCTCGGGCACATTCCGGCTGATCGTGACCGATGCCAACGGGTGCAGCTCCCGCGATTCGTCGGATGCGGTGACGGTGAACGTGAACCCACTCCCGCCTGCGCCGCGCATCGAGGCGGGCGGGGCTACCACGTTTTGCCCCGAAAACAACGTGACGCTCACCTCGACCGATGCCCTGGGCTACCGCTGGAGCAACAACGCCACCGACCGCGCCGTGCGCATCAACCAGGCAGGCAGCTACACCGCCCGCATCAGCGACGCCAACGGCTGTTTTTCAACCCCCTCCAATTCCATTGACATCCGCTTATTTGCCACGCCATCCGCGCCCCTCATTTCAACCAGCGGCCCCACCACCTTTTGCGACGGGGGAGAAGTAAAACTTACCTCGTCGGCGGCCAACGTGTATCAGTGGAGCAACGGCAGCACCGCATCCAGCGTCGATACGCGGGTTTCGGGAAAATTTTCGCTGACGATCAAAGACGGCAACGGCTGCCTTTCTCCGACTTCCGGCGCAACTACCGTGACCGTCAACGCCCTGCCGCCCAGGCCCACGCTTTCGGCCAACGGCCCCACGACCGTCTGCGACGGCGCGACCGTGCTGCTCACCGCCGCCGACCCGCCCGTGCTGCCCGCCGTGTTTCAGTGGAACAACGGCAGTCGCGACCGCACGGTGCCCGTTACCCGGACGGGGGCGTTTCGCCTGCTCATCACCGACGGCAACGGCTGTACGTCGAAAGATTCGTCGGAGGTGCAACGGGTCACGGTCAATCCAAACCCACCCCAGCCCAGCATCACCGCCAGCGGACCAACCACGTTTTGCGCCGACCAGAGCGTGACCTTCAGCGCCACTACCGACGTGGCCTACCGCTGGAGCACCGGGGCCACCACCCGCGCCATCGCCAGCAACGTGACGAACCGCTACACCGTGCAGGTCATCAATCAGTACGACTGCATCTCGGTGCCTTCGGCGGAGGTTTCGACGAAAGTCAACCCGCTGCCGCCCGCGCCGCGCATCGCGGCGGAAGGTTTCACCACGTTTTGCGATGGCGATTCGGTGCGTCTGCGCAGCGACAGCCCGCTCAAAACTACCTGGAACCTCACCACCGACGTAACCCCGCTTACGGTAGCCCGGAAAACGGGGAATTTTTTCGCCAAAGTTACCGATGACAACGGCTGCGTTTCGCTTGCTTCCAACGCCATCGCCGTGGATGCGAAAACGCTGCCCAGCACGCCCGTCATCGAGCGGGCGGGGGCCTACACGCTGGAAGCCACGGGGGTGGTAGCGGGTGATGATTACGCCTGGCAACGCGACGGGGCCGATCTCGACCCCCGCACGCAGATCATCAAAGCCGGGCGGGAAGGCAGTTACGGGGTTCGCAGTCGCCTGACGTACACGGTTTCGGCTCCGGTGAACCGCCTGACTTGTTTTTCCAAACCCTCCGCTGCGTTTCGGTTGCTTTTCGAGCCGGGCGATACCGGCCTGAGCGCGTACCCCAACCCCAGCCAGGGCCTGCTCACGCTGGAAACGCGGGAAGACCTGCCCAACGCCACGGTGACGGTGTTCAGCCTCGACGGGCGGGTGATTTTCACCGACCTCGTCCCTCGTTTCGACGAGCGCAAACGCCTCGACCTGCGCACTACGCCCGGTCTGTACCTGTTGCGGGTGCAGGCGGGGGATTTTCAGCAGTTGAAACGGATTCGGATTGATCCTTGAGTGTCTGTTTGAGTTAGTGAAAAAGCCGGCCGTCATGCTGAACTTGTTTCAGCATGACGGCCTCCACAAAAGAAGCCGCTCCGGTTAACCGGAGCGGCTTCTTTTTGTTGGACTACCCTCGTCAAGCACTTGGTTTTTTCTTCGGAGCAGGCTTCGCGCCGGGCTTAGGCTTCGCACCGGCTTTGGTGGTTGGCTTTGCTGGCGGGGCCGGAGGCGCAGGCGGGTTGAAGAAATCGAGCGCGTCTTTATCGTTTGGATCGATGCGAAGCACCCGAGTAAAATACCCGGCCGCTCTATCATTATCCTTCTTCAGTTGAGCGTAGAATGCCAAACGTTTATTCGCATCCTTGATGTCAGTCTTATATTTAACTGTATCAGTCTGGGCTACCTCAATCAACTTCTCGAAGTACGGGATGGCCAGACCCTTCACCCCGGCTGGATCAAGAAGCAGATTGGTGTATGCCCGCATCCGGTAGGCCGGTTCAAAGGTGGGCGAAATCTGAGTAACGGAGGCGAAAGCGGAATCAGCTTTGGGCAACAACGTCGAGTCCCGTTGATCCTTCGGAGCCAATCCGTATGCGTAATAGTAACTCAGGCCCTGGCGATAAAAATCGTTCGGGCTGGGTTTTTCGTCACTTTTCACGTCTTTCCAGGCGATCGACTGCCCATAAGCTTCTGCTGCCCCAAGGAAATCCTTGTTTTTGTATTTCTCATCGGCCAGAAAGCTGCTGTAATTGTTCGAAGTATCCAGCGGGGCGGCTTTCGTCAGATAGAAATACCCCAGCGAGTCGTTCCGAACATTAGTCAAGGAGTCCCCTTCCGTCGCCACAAGCGCACGGCCCAGGTAGCCGTAATCAGTCGGTAACTCCTTGTCGTCGGGCAGGGCTTGCAGGAGTTGCTGGAGGTTTTCCACGCCCAAATCCGGCTTATTCAGTTCGACGTAGGAATAGCCGTACATCCGCTGAATGTCGTTGTCTTTCAGTTTGTCCTTGACCTGGTCGAGTTGATCTACCGCGCTTTGGTAATCTTTGCTCAGGAAGGCAAACTTGGCGTAGCGGAGGCGGTCTTCGGG
Organism: uncultured Cytophagales bacterium; assembly: GCA_964244295.1. Taxonomy (GTDB): domain Bacteria; phylum Bacteroidota; class Bacteroidia; order Cytophagales; family Spirosomataceae; genus JAJAZB01. The sequence continues at coordinate 51,063 of CAXTIG010000033.1, read as the reverse complement.
GGTGCCTTCGCCTTTTTCCAGGTATTTTTTGTAGTTCTGGGCAGCGCGGGCGTAGCTGCCAGCCTGCAACCAGAGTTCGCCGTATTCGCGGTACACGGGGGCAAAGTTGGAGTCGGCCAGAATGGCATTGTTGAAGCCCTTCTGGGTTTCCACGTAGTTTTTACCCCGCTTAAATACCCGCCCGATGCGCGTCTGAATCTTGGCCACGTTCGAGTTGTCGGTGTTGAGGCGCAGGGCTTCTTCGTAGGCGGTCACGGCGGGGCCGCCATCGTTGCGAATCAGGTAGGCATCGCCTTTCACGATCTGATAATCGGCCCGGTCGGTTTTCCGCTTGAGCGTTCCAATCAGGTCAATGAGGCGAATGGCCTCTGCCGGGTCGGTTTTACCACCTTTTTCAAACAGCGTATACATTTCAGCCGACCGCCAGAGTACGTTTTCATCGCGGCTTTTGGTCTGCTCCAGCGCCTGATTGATTTTCGCTTTGCCTCCGGTCAAGTCCCCTTTGGCTAGCAATACGCCACCTTGTCCGACCAGATTCAGTGTATTTTTTGGATCAGCCCCCAAGCCTTTATCGAAAGCCGCCTGGGCCGCCCCGATCCATTCTTCCCGTTTCGACGAGTCGAGCGTGGAGGCCCGGAGGTAGTAGTATCCCAGGTAGAATTGATTTTCAGCCGAACCTGAGGCAGCCAGTTGAGTAAACAGGGTACGGGCAGCGGCGAGACGTTCAGCATCGAGGGCCTTCAGAGCCGTCTGCACGTCCTGCGCCATCGCTCGTACCCCACCGACCGCCAGCAGGATGAGGGTAATCAACATTGATTTGCGTTTCACGTTCATGGGTGCGTAAAATTTGGTTAAGTACGATTCTAACAGAACAAAAGTGTGAAAAGTGGCAACAGGGCGCGAAAATAACCTATTTTTTTAAAATCTGAAAGCCTACTCCGGGTGGGTATTGACCAACCTGATAATTTGAGTGGCCGGAAGCAGTCCCGCTTTCAGTACGATTCGCTGTCCCCGGTCGCTGGTCACGTAGTTGATGTAACTCGTAGCCAAGCCCTGCCGGGCATCCTTCGAAATCATCAAAATATTACGCGAAAGCGGGTACCGGTTGAGGGCCAGGTTGTATTGAAAGGGCTGATAGTACGCTTCTGCGTCTCGATCCGGCTTGGCACTGGGGTTTCGGGTGACGGCCATGACCCGAATTCCCTTCATAAATCGGGGGGTTTTGGGGTCGTCTGCGTCGCTGATCCAATTGATACCGATGACGCCTAACGCACTGGGATTTTTCTTCACAAAATCGAGCACTTCCTCGTTTGATTTTACCGCAAACACGGGGGCTTCTGAGGCGCTGGGTACCCCTAACGTATCCAGCAGGTAGCTTAAATTACTCGAACTGTTGTTGTCGAAGACCATAGTAATTTTCCCGTTTCCCCCGTTCAGTCCGACCTGATTCCATTGGGTGCGCTTGCCCAACAGAATGTCCCGGAGTTCATCGGTGCGGATGAGTGAATCCGGATTCGCCTGATTGGTAATCAAAGCCACGGCATCGATGGCTACTTTGACGCTCCGGTATTGGAACTTTTGCTCCGCCAAAATCTTCCGTTCTCTGGCGTTCATTTCCCGGGTCACGACCGCTACACGAACGCTGTCGTTGAGCAACAGTTCGATGGCTTTCAGTTGAGGCACGTACCTTGAATTGATTTTAGCGTACTTGTTGGTAGCCTCGAAAGCCATTTCTTCAGCTTCCATCAGCGGACGAAGTGATTCGTCGGCAGCAATAAAAACCTCCCCCGTCGAGGCAGTATCCTGCGCCGTTTCTTTCCCTCCACAAGCGACCAATCCAACGGCGATGGCCAACAAATTGGCCATTTTGAGTAGCGTGTTCATAAAAAATCAACTGCTTTAGTGACGCGTACCAGTAAAATAATGTGCCGCTCTCATTCTCCCTCATCACGTTGTTTTCGGATGCGTTGATACACCAGCCACACGCGAAAGGCACCGTAGCCGACAAACATCCAGCCCAGAATCCGGGCGCTCGATTCCGAAAGCACGCCCCGCAGGTCGAGTTCAGGGGCACTGGTAATCAGGTAAATTCCCAATGCAATCAGGATGAGCGAGACACTGCCCGCCATCAGGTTGTTGATTTGCTTATCGAGTGGTGCTGACATGGTGGTACTAAACGAAAAAATGGGCCAGATGAATACCTGACCCATTTTTTCACTTTACTCAAGCGAAAATCATCACTCCAACTGGAACGTAATCGGCAGCGTAAAGCGCGACTTTACAGCGCGGCCCGATTGCTTACCGGGTGCCCACTTGGGCATGGATTTTACCACGCGCTGCGCTTCCTGGTCGCAACCAAAGCCTAAGCCTTTCATCACATTTACGTCGGAAATGCTCCCATCGGGCGAGACGACGAAACTCATGAATACTTTTCCCTGCACATTGGCACGCTGTGCTTCGGGGGGGTATTTCAGGTTTTTAGTCAAAAACTTGGCGAGTGCTTCCGTACCACCGGGGAACGAGGCTTGCTGCTCCACAACGGTGAAGATTTGCTCTTCCACCGGCTTCACTTCCACCACTTCCACCTTAGCTTTGCCTTCGTTGGGGTCAATTACCACTTCAGTGGCATTGGGGTCCCCCACCACGGTTTCGTTGCTGGCTTGGGCATCTTTCAGGGTTTCCTGAGTTGGCGGCGGCTCTTCCTGCTTTACTTCCTCGTCGGGCTTGATTTCCGGCGGGAGGAATTTGGTCGTGCTCACCGGCTTGGGTGCCTCCGGCGGTGGGGGCGGCGGGGGCGGCGGGGGCGGTTGGGTTTCGTCCATCGGGGGCGGTGGCACGTCCATTGGATTGGCGAGGGTCACTTTTTTCTTTTCCTCCAGGGGCTTGTATTTGGAGTAAAGCATCGGACCCGCCAACCCAAGCGTAACCACGGCCACCCCGATCAGAGCGGAGGTACGGGCCGTCTTGCTGTAGACTTGACGCAGAAAGTAGGCTCCGTATTCCTTATTCCGTCCAGCGAAAATAAGGTCCTCCAGCGTGGTATTGGAAGTTATTTTTACTTCTTGGGCCATGTGAGGGTGTTCGGAAAAATTTTGATGAATCAAACGTAAAACGAAGAACGCAGTTTTTAAACTATTTTCTTAGTTTTATTTCTAAACTTACTTTACACTGGCGGTTTCGCCCTTTTTGATGGCCTCTTTGTAGGCCGGGGCGAAGTCGACGAGGGCGTAACGCCGGTTGTCGGTGATGGCCATTTCGTCAAGAATGTCGATCATGTTCTGGTAACTCGATTCGTCAGTGGCAGCAATCAGAGCAACGAAAGTTTCACCAATTTCCGCTTTCTTTTGCAGCAGAATCTGCCGGATTCCTTTCGCGGAATAATCCGATGCTTTCACATCCGCCGTTTTCGGATCAGCGCCCTGATACCAGTAGATTTTGTTGCCTTTGTCGAGCAAAATCGTAATGGCTTGTGATTCCTTCAAGGGGGCCGTTTCCTTCTTTTCATCGTCTTTTACAGGCATCCCCAATTCCATCACTACCGGTTTTTGTAGGGTGGTGGTTAGGATAAAAAACGTAATCAGGAGAAAGCCGAGGTCTACCATCGGGGTCATGTCGATTTTGGTCGACATTTTCTTAGCTCTTTTTTTGCCGCCTTTATCCCCTCCTCCGGTGTTTACTTCTGCCATGATTGAAAATCAGTTTAGTTGCGCGTCAACCGCGCGGGTTTCGGGGCTTACGCTTTTTTCTTCTTTGGAGCGACACCAGGGTCGTTTTCCTGACCCGTGATGAGGTTGAAGTTGTTAATCTTCTGGCTTTGCAACGCATCGATAATGTTCTTCACCACTTTGTACTCGGACTTGGAATCGGCCTTGATCACGATCCGCTGTTTGGGGTTGTACATCCGGGCGTAAAGTACCCAGTCGCCCAATTCGTTCCGCACCGAATCGCAGGGAATCCCGCGCTGAACGCCTTCTTTCTTGCGCTCTTCCGATTCCAGGTTGAGCAGTTGCTTGAGGCTCCCCACGGGCACTCCGAAGTTCTCCATGAGTTTAAACTGCTCTTTCTCGGCCGGAGTAAACGAAAGTTTATTTTTCTCGGCGATTTTGTCGAGCATCCCCAAGCGTACCGGCTGGGCATCGGCCCCCATAAAAATCCGCCCGTCGTTCGACACCGTGATGGTGATGATCTCGCTGTCTTTGATGGGCGTTTGGGCGATGGAAGTCGGCGGGGTCACCTGCACGGCCTCGTCGGGGCGGGCTTTGGCCGTCAGGATGAAGAAGGTGAGCAGCAGAAAGGCCACGTCACACATCGCCGTCATGTCGAGCGAAACCCCGTGTCGTTTTACTTTAACTTTTGCCATGAGTAGGTGGACTAAATCCGTTTTTATTTTTCAACTAAAACGTTAGGTCATCCCTGAATATTTTAAACCGGAATGCCTTTCCTACGCGGCAATCAGTAGTGCGAAGCAAAATTGTTGCTGATGCTCAACCCGATTTCGTCGATGCTGTAGGTCAGTTCGTCAATCCGGCTCGTGAAGTAGTTGTAGGCGATGATACAAATAGCCGAGGTACCGATACCCAGGGCCGTGTTGACGAGGGCTTCCGAAATCCCGTTGGCCAGTTTCGAGGAATCGGCGGCACCCGATTGCCCTAGGGCGGCGAAGGCCTTGATCATGCCGAGCACCGTGCCAAGTAGACCTACCAGCGTGGCCACCGAAGCCAGCGTGGCGATGATGGTCAGGTTTTTTTCCAGCATGGGCAGTTCGAGCGAGGTCGCTTCTTCGACTTCCTTGCTCAGGGCCGCCAGTTTTTGCTCTTTGTCAAGATCGGTATCAACGGCCAGTTGTTGATATTTTTTCAGGGCCGAGGCGGTCACGTTGCCCACTGAGCCTTTTTGCTTGTCGCATTCTTTGATGGCCCCCGAAATGTCGTTGGCATTGAGCAGGCTTTGCACTTTGCGCACGAAGGAGTCGATGTTGCCCGTGCCTTTGGCTTTGGAAATGGTGATGATCCGCTCGATGGAGAACACAATAGACGTCAGGAAGCAGGCCAACAGAATGGGCACGATATATCCGCCTTTAAACACAATTCCGAAATAGTTATTGGGAAGCGGCTCATTGGCATTGTCTCCACCCTCGAAGTTGGCACCATTACCAAAAACGTACAGGAAAATTACCAGCGAGACCCCGAACAGGATCAGGATAATCAGGCCAGAAGGAATTCCCCCCGATTTTTTCTTGACCGGCGCGGCTGGTTTGGCAGAGGGCGTGGGGGTTTTGGTAGTGTTACTCATTGGTAATTTAGGGTTTAGTGAAAACGGTAAGGGACGAGGTGAAACGGGTTAAAGTTGAGGCGTAAAGAAAACTAAATTTTTAAATACGGATCAAACTCCGAAGAAAATTTCGGTTTAGGGGTAGGAGCCTTCTACAAAGGTATTGCAAATCCCCTTCAATTTCCGCAAGCCCGGAATGAAGTTTTTGTAAACTTTTTTTTTTTGACGTGGCCTTGAAGTACGCTTTTTCCAAGAAAAAATCTGGCTTTCTGAGCAATACACTGCACTTTCTCTGGAAAGTGCTTCGCCCATTATGCCGTCAGTCGTACCGCAATCGGAAGCTTTGCCGGTGATGGGGCGTGGGGCCATGTCGCCGCAAAGCCGCGCAATGGAAAGGAGTTGGGTACCCGGCATTTTGCCCCCAACCGTAGGCGGGGAAGTCCAGCGAAAGGCCTTCCATGAGCGCGTCGCGGTGGGTTTTGGCCAATACGGAAGCCGCCGCGATGGACAGAAAAGTGGCATCGCCTTTCACCACGCAGGTGTGCGGAATGAGTGGGTAGGGCGTGAACCGGTTGCCATCCACCAACAAATGTTTGGGGTGTAAGGCGAGGCCGTCGATGGCCCGATGCATGGCCAGAAAACTGGCCTTCAAAATGTTAATCCGATCGATTTCCTGGCAACTGGCCTCTCCCACCGCCCAGGCAAGCGCCTCGCGGGTGATTTCTACCCGCAAGCTATCGCGCTGTGATCGGCTGAGTTGCTTGGAGTCCGTCAGGTAGGCATGGCGGTAATTTTTAGGCAAGATCACCGCCGCCGCTACCACCGGACCGGCCAGACAACCGCGTCCGGCTTCGTCGAGGCCCGCTTCACAAAGCGTGGGATGGTAAAACGACTTCAACATCTGGTTTTAGCGTTAATTCACCCTCCTTCAGTCTTCGAGTACGTTTCCGATGAAGGTGGTTTTTATCAAAAAAGCAGCTAACAACAGCAGAATGGCCCAGTTGAGGTACACAAAATAAAAATCCTGCACTTCGCGGTACCGGGAGGTACGAATTTCGGCTTTTTCCAACTGGTCAATTCGGGCAAAAATAGCCTCCAGGGCGCGAGTATCCGTTGCGCGGAACGATTGCCCACCCCCGATTTGAGCCAACTGGGTTAAGATTCCTTCGTCGAGCGGAGCCATACCGGAACCGCCCCCAACGGGCGCACCGCCCGGTGGGCCTTGCCCAACGGCAATCGTGTACAGTCGGATGTTGAAGGCCCGGGTCAGTTGGGCGGCTGTAATCGGGTCGAGGTTGCCCGCCGTGTTGTCGCCGTCGCTGAGGAGCACGATGACCTTGCCCTTAGCCTTCGATTCACGTAGCCGGTTGATGCTTACTCCCAGGGCCGATCCGATGGCCGTACCCGCCGTGCGGATAAGGCCCCCGTTGATTTCGGTCAGCGACTGTTGCACGAGTTCGTGGTCCGTCGTCAGAGGGCAAAGCGAAAAAGCGTCCCCGGCAAACACCACTAGCCCGATGCGGTCCTGAGGGCGCTCCTCCACGAAAGTCTTAGCTACGCGTTTGGCGGCATCGAGGCGATGGGGGATTAGGTCGGTTTCGAGCATGGACTCCGACACGTCGAGGGTCAGCACGATGTCAATGCCCTCCGAAGTTCGCTCCACCCGTTGGCTCACCCGCTGCGGACGGGCCAGGGCCAGCAGCAGCAGCACCATCGCGGCGCTGGTGAGCAGAGCCGGCAGGTACCGCAGGTATTCCACCCAACCCGGGCGCAGGTCGCGGGCCATAAAAGCCACCGCCAAGCGTTGCCGGGAACGATTGTGAAACAACCACCGCAATCCAAACAGGACGGGGATTCCTGGCAGCAGGTACAAAAAAAGTGACTCTCCCCACTCGAATTCACGCAGGGTGGCGTAACTGAACCAGGAAACCGTGAACCAATCCATTTTCAGTTTTCAGTTTTCGACAACTGTTTTTCATTGCCAACTGCTAACTGCCTACTGTCCAGTATTTTTTCTCCCCGCCAGCAAGGCTTCGCGGCGGCGTTGACGATACAGGCGCACGGCCAGTTCGCGCAGTACCTGCAACGAACTCTGGATTTGCGGTGAAAATACCCCGCCGTACACCGTCGCGTCCACCTGCCGCAGGGCATCGGGCAGGAGTTCGTCGGAAAATGCCGTGATCAGTTCGCGGGTGGTCAGGGATTCGATGGGGCGGCGTTCCAGGCGTTCGATGTATTTTTTCCAAAGTACTACGGCCCGCTCCACGTTGGTCAGGCCGGTGCGGGCGTTGATGCCCCGACCCAGGCGCTGAAAACTTCGCAGAAAATCAGCGTGGCGGCGCTGCATCTGGTACAGCCGCCACTGCCGCCGCAACGCCTCGCCAAACACCCCGTACACCGCCGCTCCCCCCAACAGCAGCCCCAACCCCACCAGCATTGCAAACGGATAATTGAGTTGGGGCCGCAACGGGCGCAGGTCGGCATCGGTGCGCAAGGCTTTACCCTTTACTGCCCCCCGGACGAGTTGCCGCCACACCACCGAATCGGGCCGCGCCCAAACGGCCGTGCAGTCGCGCCCATTGTAACGATATACCGGCAGGCGCAGGCGTTGCACGGGTTGGATTTCGTAGGAAACCAGCGTGTACACCACGCTGTCGAGGCTACCCCGGCGGTTGGTTTGGGTAGGGAAATACTGCCGACGGAGCAACCGAAACGGGAAAAAGTCGTAGCTAGAGTCCGGGAAAAAAACGTCGTCGGCTGTCTGGTGCCGGTAACTGAACGCAAATCCAACCGGCCGCCCCAGGTATAAACTATCCGCCAGAAATTGCCCGGTGGGCAATTGGCAAGGGGCAGTTGGCAGTTGGCAAAATAGGCCAAGCGCTAACCCCAGCCGGGTGATAAAAAATCTACCTTTCAAATCGTAAATTGTAAATCGTACCTCGTAATTCATTTCACTCCCTCACCCGAAATAGCCGGATGAGCGGGGGCACAAAATCTTCCGCCGAGTCGATGGCGATGTAGTTGGCCTTAAACTCCTTACACAACTGTTCGAGTTGCTGCTGGTTATTTTGAAAAACGTTCTGCATTCGGGTCCGGAACCGGCGCGAGGCGGTATTTACCCACACCGTCCGGCGGCTTTCGGTGTCGAAAACCGGGATGATACCCAGCCGGGGCAGGTTTACCTCGCGCTGGTCGAAGAGGTGAATCACCACCAGATCGTGCTTGCGGGCCAGGGCTTTGAGGTTTTTTTCGTAGCCGTTGTCGATAAAATCGGAAATCAGAATCACCACGCTGCGGCGCTTGAGCGCACCCAGGGCAAAGCCGAGCGCGTCGGTCAGGCAGGTTTTGGCCGATTCGGGCCGGAGCCGGAACAACTCCAGAATCATCTGGTAGCCGTGTTTGAGGCTGTTGGCCGGGGGCATGTATTTTTCTTTTTTATCCGAAAAACAATACAAGCCCACGTGGCTGGCCTCTTTGATGGCCGAGAGCGCCAGTACCCCACAAATTTCCTTCGTCGTGTCGAGTTTCGAGCGCTCCACGCTGCCAATTTGCTGCGAAGCGCTCACGTCAACCATGAAAAAAACGGTCTGCTCTTTTTCTTCCTTAAAAATCTTGATGAACGTGCCGTGTCCTTTCGCCGAGGTATTCCAGTCGATGAGGCGGATGTCGTCGCCGTACTGGTAGAGCCGCAAATCGGTAAACTCCAGCCCCGACCCTTTGAAGACCGAGCGGAAGTTGCCGTGCATCTGTCCATTGACGGCCTTGCGGATGCGGATTTCGTACTTCCGGAGTTTGGCGATCAGGTTTTCCATGAGATTATACCGGATGGTGGATGCAGGATACTGAATACCAAAGAAAAGATCTGTCATCCTGGAAGGACCTTGTTAGCCCACCGGAGCGTCTCCTGAAATCCTAGGATAGGCCAACGAGGTCCTTTCAGGAGGACAGCCACTGTGGAACAGGGCTTTTCTTCCGGCAGTAACTTATCCAAAATCCACCATACCCCATCTCCCCCTACCTTTGCTCCACGTATGAATACAAAAGTAATCATTCCGGCGGTGCTCCTGCTGCTACTGGCTTGCCAGACCGACCCCGACCGGCCTAAAGACCTGATTCCGAAGGAAAAAATGACGCTGATTCTACGCGACATTCACCTCGGCGAACAACGGGTTTCGGGCTTGGGCCTGCGTTCACAGGATTCAGCGATGGTGGTGTTCCAAACCCTCGAACGGCGGATTTACAAAAAATACGGGTACGACACCGCCGCCTACCGGCGCAGCTATTTTTACTACGCCAGCCGACCCGAGCAGTTTCAGGAAATTTACCGGGGCGTGCGCGACAGCCTGCAAACGATGGAGGATCGTCTGAAAGCCAACCCCATCGGCGATTCCCTCCGGCCCAAATGAGCACCGAATCCTCCCCCATCGGCATTCTGGGAGCGGGCCTGGCGGGTCTCGCTACGGCCTGGCATCTCCAACGGGCCGGAATTCCCTACCGGCTGCTGGAGCGCTGCTCCCAACCCGGCGGCTACATCCGTTCGGTGCGCGAGGGGGCCTACCTCCGCGAATTGGGGCCGAATTCGCTCCTGCTCGACGCCGACACCAAGACCCTGCTCAACGACCTGAACCTGCGCGACGCCCTGCTTCCGGCCAATCCGGTGGGCAACGACCGGTTTGTTTTTCGCCGGGGATCGTACCGCAAATTGCCCTCCGGGCCGCTCAGCCTGTTGCTTGGGTACCGGGGCGAGCGGCCTTTTTTCGGGATTAAAACCTTGCTGGCGCTCTGGCGCGAACGGACCCTGAAAAGCCGCTCGCCGGAAGGCGAAACCCTGGCCGAGTTTTTCGAGCGGCGGTTTTCGCCCGAACTCGTGTCCTACGCCCTCGACCCCTTCGTGGCGGGCATTTACGCCGGCGACCCCCGGCAGTTGCTCGTCAGCAGCACGTTCCCTTCGCTGCTCGACTACGAAACCCGCTACGGTTCGGTGCTGAAAGGATTTCTCAAAAACCGGGGCGGCCAGCGGCGCGAATCGGTGAGTTTCCAAAACGGCCTGCAAACCCTCACCAACGCCCTGGCCCAAAACCTAACGGGTTTTGAACCCGACACCGAAGTATTTTCGGTGGCAAAAACCAGCGGTGGCGGCTGGCGGCTGCACACCAGCCAGGGAACGGCCCGGTTCCAAAAACTCGTGATTACGGCCCCTGCTTACGTGGCAGCGGAGTGGTTTCGAGAAAGTTTGCCCCGGTTTTCGGAGGCGTTGAAACAAATCCAGTACCCGCCCATGACGGTGGTTCACACGGCCTTCCGCCGCGCCGACGTGGCGCACCCGCTGCAAGGCTTCGGGGGTTTGAACCCCGCCGTGGAAGGGCGTTTCGCCGCCGGGCACTTGTGGAGCAGTTCGGTGTTCGGGCAGCGTTGCCCGCCCGACGAGGTGCTGCTGACCAGTTTTGTAGGAGGAACTCAGGCCCCCCGCCACGCCCGCCTGCCGGAAGGGGAACTGCTGCGCCGCCTCGGGGTCGAACTCCGCGAGGCCTTCGGCATCAGCGGAGAGCCGACCTTCCAGCGGCTGTTTCGCTGGGAGCGGGCCATTCCGCAGTACAACGCCGATGCGCTGCCTGCGCAGCGCCTGGCCCCAACCTACGAAGCGGATGGGCTGCATTTCTGCACCAACTGGCTGGGGGGCGTTTCGCTGTCCGACGGGCTAGAGAAAGGGCGCCAGCTCGCCGAAAAATTGGTGGTTCTGCGTTAGAACCGTAGTTTTAGCGAACAAACTCCACCTTTCACCGATCCGGCCCCTGACCGTTCGACTGCGTTTTTATCGAGAAGAACCGGGCGTTTTCCATGAACAGTACCTCTGCCACGCGGGAACGCCTGGCCATCATTCCAACCTTCAACGAAATTGAAAACATCGAGGCCATCGTGCGGAAGGTGATGAGCCTCGAACCCGTTTTCGATCTGCTCGTGGTCGATGACGGCTCGCCCGACGGCACCGGAGCGAAGGTAAAAGCACTCCAAACCGAATTTCCCGACCGCCTGCACCTGCTCGAACGCCGGGGTAAACTCGGTCTGGGCACGGCTTACATCGCGGGATTTAAATTCGGCCTGGAGCGCGGTTACGCGTATTTGTTCGAGATGGACGCCGATTTTTCGCACAATCCCGACGATCTGGTGCGGCTCTACACCGCCTGTGCCGACGAAGGCTACGACCTGGCCATTGGCTCACGATACATCAACGGGGTCAACGTAGTCAACTGGCCGATGGGTCGGGTGCTGATGTCGTATTTTGCCGGAACCTACGTGCGCTTCATCACCGGAATGCCCGTGCGCGACGCCACGGCAGGCTTCAAATGCTACCATCGCCGGGTACTCGAAACCATCCCCCTCGACCGCATCCGGTTCGTGGGTTATGCCTTCCAGATCGAGATGAAATTTACGGCCTGGAAATACGGTTTTCGACTGAAAGAGGTCCCCATTATTTTCACCGACCGCACCCTGGGCACGTCCAAAATGTCCACCAAAATTTTCCGCGAAGCGGTGATGGGCGTGATTGAATTGAAGGTGAAGAGCTTTTTCCGGCATTATTCAAGATGAGAAACAAGAGATGAGAAACAGGAAACAAGAGACAAGAAAAGCAAGGGTTCTCCTGTTTCTTGTCTCCCGTCTCTTGTTTCCTGTTTCTAAAACCCCAGCACCACCCGCCCGATAATCCCGCAGGCTTCCTCCATCTCCTTCCGGCTGATGACCAGTGGCGGAGCAAACCGGATTTTGTTGCCGTGGGTGGGTTTGGCCAACAGGCCCGCTTCCATGAGTTGAAGGCACAGATTCCAGGCCGTATTGCCGTCTTCGGTGTCATCGATGACGACGGCATTGAGCAAGCCTTTGCCGCGCACGGCGGTAATCAGGGCCGTTTTTTCTGCCAATTCCTGCATCCGCTGGCGGAAGAGTTCGCCCATCGTTTCGGCGTTTTCGGCCAAGCCTTCCTCGCGCAGCACGTTGAGGGCAGCACGGGTCACGGCGCTGGCCAGGGGGTTGCCGCCGTAGGTGGAGCCGTGTTCGCCGGGGCGGATGGTGAGCATCACCTCGTCGTCGGCCAGCACGCAGCTCACCGGGTACACGCCGCCGGAGAGGGCTTTTCCCAGCACCAGCAAATCGGGCCGTACGCCCTCGTGGTCGCAGGCGAGGCGGCGACCCGTGCGGCCCAGGCCGGTTTGCACTTCGTCGGCGATGAAGAGCACGTTGTACCGCGTACACAACTCGCGTACGCCGCGCAGGTAACCCGCGTCGGGCACCACTACGCCCGCCTCGCCCTGGATGGGTTCGACCATGAACCCGGCGATGTGCGGGTCGGCGGCGAAGACCGCTTCGAGCGCGGGCAGGTCGTTGTAGGGCACGAGTTGGTAGCCGGGCAGCAGGGGGCCGTAGTCGCGGGTACTGCTGGGATCGGTCGAGGAAGAAATGGCGGCCATCGTGCGGCCCCAGAAGTTGCCGGTGGCGAACACGGTTTTGGCAGAATCCTGCGGAATCCCCTTCACCTTGTAGGCCCACTTGCGGCTGAGTTTCAGGGCAGTTTCGCCGCCTTCCACCCCCGAATTCATCAACAGGGCTTTGTCGTAACCGAAATATTCGCAGAGGTAGCACTCGGTTTCGCCGAGTTGATCGTTGTAAAAAGCCCGCGAGGTGAGCGTCAGTCGTTGGGCCTGCTCGTTGAGCGCGGCTACGATGCGCGGGTGGCAGTGCCCCTGGTTGACGGCGGAATAAGCAGAAAGAAAATCGAGGTATTGCCGCCCGTCCACGTCCCAAACGTGAACGCCCCGACCCCGGCTGAGCACTACGGGCAGGGGGTGATAATTGTGCGCCCCGTGGCGCTCTTCGAAGTCGATGAGCCGCTGGGCGGCGGAAGAAAGGGCAGTCGTGAGGGTTTCCATCGGAGTTGAAAATGGGGGAAGTTCCGGTCTGTGGCACAGACCGGGAGTTAGGAGTTAGAGCGAACCAAACGGCCCGCACCGATTCCCGCCGACGGAGATTCCGAAGGCGGTACGTACCATTTTCAAAACTTAGATGAAACTATTCGTCCCGATGACGTGCAACAGGCGGCGGGTGCTGGCCCCGATGCGGTCGATTTTGCAGAAGTGTCCGTGCAGCGCGCAATCTCCTGCGCAACGGCGGATTTTACTCGCGTTGATTGGCTGGGAGAAACGGTTCAGTCGGGCGTTGCCCACGGGAATTTCGGAAAAGATGAAAGGGCGAACTTCGGTAAAAAGCGCCGGAATTGCCAGTTCCATCGCCAAACATTCCGATTCGACGCTCCGTTGATACTGCCGAAGCATTCCCACCAATTCCATGAATTTTTCAAACGATTCCAGGCGTAGATCCCCAAAATCGGACTTCGGCCTGAAGCCGCACGAGTACTACCTCGACGAGTACGGACGGGTAGTATTTACCGAAGCGCATCACCTCGAGCGGGGCTATTGCTGCCAAAGCGGATGCCGGCATTGCCCTTACGGTTTTTTGAAAAACAACCCCCGAACCGAAGGTTTTGAAAAATTCGAAGCGCCATGACTCCCGAAAATCAAGGATAATCTTCAGTCTGACGTTGGATAGTTCAGGAAAAAGCCGCACTTTTGCGCTCTCATTTTCAAGCACTGAACGAGTATGGCACGGGTTTGTCAAGTTTCCGGAAAGAAAACGCAGGTGGGTAACAACGTTTCCCACGCCAATAACAAGACCAAACGCAAGTTCTTCCCCAACCTGCAACGCAAGCGGTTTTACCTCGCTTCGGAAGACCGTTGGATCGAACTAAAAGTGGCGACCTCGGTCATTCGCACCATCAACAAAAAGGGCATCGAAGCTGTGTTGCGCGAAGCCAAAGCCAAAGGTACGCTGGCGCTGTAAGCAGTTTTCCCCGCAAGATTTTCATAGAAAAGCCGTCCCGAGTATTCGGGACGGCTTTTTGTGCTTTCGTCTGAACCACGATTGGCCTGGATTTAAGGATTTACAAGATGGCTGATTTTCGATTTCTTAATTTTGTCATCCTGAAAATCCTCAAACTCAGGCCAATCGCGGTTCAGACAAATCAAATCACCCGTCTCAACTCAAAACTGGTGATAAACAACTGCCCGTTGCGCTTGGCGGCCAGGACGATTTCGCGCCCATCGCCGCGTTGCAACACTTTGTAGATGTCAGAAATAGTCATGTTCCGGCAATACTGCCCATTGATCGAGATCAACTCGTCGCCGCCTTGCAAGCCCGCCAGGGAAGCGGGCGAATCATCCAGCACCCGGTCGATGATGAATTGGTGAAAATCCTGCCCCTTGGCGATGAGTTCCATGCCGCTCATGTTGTGCTCGAAGGCTTCGCGCAGGTTGCGCTTCACGGGCTTGAGCACCATGTACTGCTCAGGGTAATTGAAGGTGACTTTAAACCGGCGCAGTAATTCGCAGCCGATGTTGCCTTGCCGGGTTTCGCGCTGAGCGATTTTCAGGCCGTAGGCCAGGCTGTCGGGAAAACAGGCCAGGATGTTGCTCAACTCCACCGTGCCAATACGGACTTTCTCCACCCGCCCGATGTTGCCGTTGATCACTCCGCTCAGGCCCCGACCCAACTGCGCCCGCACCACTTTGGCGGGCTGGCGAATTTCGCTGCGCGAATGCACGTCAAGCGAAAGCGCGTGCCCGGCCCCCGTGTCGATGAGCAGCCGCAGGGGGACGGTCCGCTCGTGGTCCACCACGGCCACGGCACTGAAATACGGCTTGGTGTCTTCGATGGTGATGGGGTATTTCTCGCCCTTGCGCCGGGTGTAGCGGTAGCGACCAGGGTTTTCAAGGATGATTTCGCGGGTAGTGAAATCAATCGTCACCACGAAATTATTAAAGATGTCGTACCCGAAAATGCCGTGTACGGGCACCCCGACGTACTCCGAAAGGGCAAGGGCATCCTCGTCGAGCATGACGACGGTCTGGTTGTAACCTACCATGTCGCCCATGCGGAGCGTAGCGCCCAGAGCCACCGAGGCCGTGAGGCTGGCCCCCTCGCCCGCCCCGGCAATCTGCACCCGGCGGACGGACTTCAGCGTACCGGGCGTGATCGCGTGCGGGTCGGTGAGGATGGTGGTGCTCACGCCGGTATCGAGAATAAACTGGAGCGTGTCGGAATTATTGAGCTTCACCGGTACCAGAATCAGGTTGGAGTGCAACTGGAATGGAATCCGCGTCTGGGTTTGCCGACCACGCAGAGAAAAACCGAATTTATTCTGAGCCAGGGCCACAGAGCTGCCCGGCACCAGAAACCACAGGGTCAGAAGCCAAAGCAGCGGGTTGAAACCGCCGGATGCTGCGGATTTCATGTTGAGAAGTACAAGTTACGAAGGTGAAACTACCGATGAAATGGTGAAATTCCAAGACTTGATTGACCATCGGTACGACCAATGTCTCAGGCGGCGGGAATTTTAGTTATTTCGCCTTCAAAACACGGTTTACGGTTTTTGGTTTGCGGTTTTGGGTTCACTAAATTTTTCTTCCCGAAAGGAATTTCCAAACCAAAACCCTAAACCAACACCCCCCTACCCATCCATGCGCAAACAACTCGTAGCCGGTAACTGGAAAATGAACAAAACCCTCCACGAAGCCCTGGCGCTGACCTCGGAGGTGATCAACATGGTAAGCGACGAAGTTACCGAGCCGGTCACGGTGGTACTGTGTCCGCCCACGGCCTACCTGAGCACGCTCAACCGGTACCTTGAAACCAGCCGGAACGTGTTTCTGGGCGCGCAAAATTGCCACGAAAAAGCCGCCGGTGCCTACACGGGCGAGGTGTCGGCCCCGATGCTCCGGTCCATCGGCGTAGGCTACGTGATTTTAGGTCACAGTGAGCGGCGGCAGTATTTCGGCGAAACGGCCGCCCAACTGGCCGAAAAAGTAACCAGCGCCCTGGCCAACGGCCTGAAGCCCATTTTTTGCTGCGGCGAAAGCCTCGAACAGCGCGAAGGCGGCGACTACGTGGCTCTGGTGCAAAACCAGTTGACGGAGAGTTTATTTCACCTGTCGGCGGAAGCGTTTGCCAACGTGGTCATTGCTTACGAACCCATCTGGGCCATCGGTACGGGCCTAACAGCCAGCAGCCAGCAGGCGCAGGATATGCACGCCGCCCTGCGGGTGCACCTGGCCGGGAACTACGGCCCTCAGGTGGCCGACGACACGACGATTCTGTACGGTGGGAGTTGCAACGAGAAAAACGCCGCCGACCTCTTCGCCCAACCCGACGTAGACGGCGGGCTGATTGGCGGCGCTTCGCTCAAATCGAGGGAGTTCGTCAACATCGTGAAGTCGTTTTAAAGGTTTGGAAAAAGGAAAAGGGAGAAAGGAATCATTGCTGTTTCCTTTCTCCCTTTTCCTTTTTTCCTTCTCCTCAAGTTCAATGCCCTGCCTTAGACCGGTTGATGAGCTTTTGCAGGTCGGACTTGAATTTTTCCCGCTGTTTGTTGCGGATGGACGTGAGGTCGGAGATGTCGTAGAGCATCTCCCGGAGGTCGTCACGCATACCCTGCATGACGTTGACGTAGGAATTGGGGGACGGTACCATTGGAGCGATGAGGTTTGATTTATACCTGTTGAAAATATACGCTGATCAGCGCGATGAGGCTTGTTTTTCTCAACAAATAAAGAATCGTACCACGGCTTTTTTCACTCCCCCTTCTGCAACGAATCGACCACCGCCTTCTTGTCTTTCCGTCCAAAAAGCGAGAAATGCACGTAGCGTTTGGGTTGCTGGCGCAGGTCGGTGAGCAGTTTTTCCAGGCTGACCATCGTGCGGTTCACATTGCCGTAAAACGCCTCGTCTTTCAGTAGTTTGCCCGCCGTACCCTTGCCTGCCTGCACGTCGGCGAGCAGGCCCTGCAACGACGCCACGGCGGCGTTGGCCCGGTTGAGCGTCTGGCTCAGGCTGATGACCCGCAGCGAATCCATCACCGAGTTGGCCTTACCCAGCAGGGGTTTGATTTCCTTTTCTGTTTCGATGAGCGAAGTCGAGAGCCGGTTGAAATTGGCCATGACCGTGGCCAGGTTGGCGCGATTTTCTCCTACGGTAGCATCGATGGTACGCACGGTACCACCCACGGTACTCAGCGTGAGGTCGGCGGTTCTGATCATCCGGTTCACGACGTAGGCCGTCGAGTCGAACCGCCCAACTACTTTTCTGAGCACCACCATCAGCGAATCGGCGCTTTTGAGCACCGGCAGGGCCTGTTCCTGAATCAGCGATTGCAGGCCCTTCGCCGCCACCGCCCGCAGGGTGTCTTTGTCATTGAGCGACGGTCCACCGGGTTCGACCAGCAGATTGATGGTTTTGCCACCGAGCAAACCACCATCGGCCAGCGAAGCGACGGTAGTTTTGGGAAGTTTCAGGTTCCGTTGCACCGAAAGCGTGACGAGCAGGTGGTTGCTGCGTTCCTGCAAAATCCGGATATCTTTCACCCGACCTACTGACAAGCCATTGAGCATCACCGAATTGGAAACGGTCAACCCGCCCACGTTATCGTAGAGAACGTAGTATTCGTTTTCGTTGGAAAATAACTCGGAGCCTTTCAGAAAATTAAAGCCGAAGTAGAGGATGACCCCCGTCACAACGGCCAGAATGGCCACTTTTACTTCTTTGGAGCGTTTCATAAACAAGGAGCGTGCGGCGGTGAGCGTACCGAAAACGGCGCAAAGTTGGACATTGACACCGACAATTCCCGACCGTTCGTCACGTTGCCGCCCCTGTTGAACGCCTCAGAAATACTTTTTCGTTCGGTCGAATGGCGTATTACGCAAGCCAGGGGCTGGAAAGGGCACATGGAGTCTCATTTATCCCCTTCCCTACACCAGGCTACCACCTCCCAGCGAAAGGCCCAGCGCCAGACAACCCGGAACCGCGTAAACCCCGCCCGTCGGAGCAGGCTTTCGAGTTCGCTGCGCCGAAAGGCCCGCGCCACCGACAGCCTTGAATCGTGCCGGTACAGGTGCGAGGTACGCAGCAGCGTCGCAATCGCCCAGATGCTGTAATACGCCAACGGGTGCCGGTGCAAATCGTTGATGACCAAGCCCAAACGCGTTTGCCGCCGCAAGGTCGTGAAAAGTTCAACCAGTTGGTCGTCGGTAAAATGGTGGCAAAACAGCGTCATCGTCACCACGTCGAACGAGGTTTCTGAAAATTCTTCCGAAAAAACGTCGAGTTGGCGGTAGCTGATTTCGGGAAAGTCGCGGGTCTGTTCGTGGGCATAATCGAGCATGAACGCGTTGGCATCCACCCCCGTCAGCGCGGCGGAAATGCCTTTTTTTCGGAAAAATTTCGCCATCAACCGCAGCATATCCCCGCCACCGCAGCCCAAATCACAAATTGAGAACTGAGAATTGAGAACGGGCGGCGTTCCGCTTGAGAGTTGAAAATTCACTAATTCCGCAATTCCCCTTAGCGTCACCCCGTTCCCCCCCAGCAGGCGGTTGGTTACTTCGAGTTCACGCAGGTTTTGGCGCAGGGCATCGGTAGCCAGCGTGAGGTCGTCCATCCGTTCGCGGTCGGGGCTGCGGCGAGAAAAATTCAAGGAGTTGCGATTTACGAGGTACGATTTACGATTTTGGCGGCACGAACGCACTTTTGAATTTGTAAATCGTAACCCATTTCCATGAACCTTGATTTAACCGGCAAAAACGCCCTCGTCGGCGGCAGCACCCAGGGCCTGGGATGGGCCACGGCGGTCGAACTCGCCCTCCTCGGCGCAAACGTGACGCTTCTAGCTCGCAACGAAGAAAAACTAAAAACCCGTATCGCCGAACTCGACACGGCCAAAGGCCAGCAGCACAGCTACGCCATCGCCGATTTTTCCGACCCGGAAACGCTGAAAACCGCGCTGGCTGCGTACCGGCAACGCGTTGCGACCACCCACATTCTCATCAACAACACGGGTGGCCCGGCGGGTGGACCGATTCTCGACGCCACCCCAGAGGCGTTTCTGGCCGCGTTCAGTGCGCACCTCGTTTGCAATCAATTACTCGTGCAGGCGCTGGTGCCGGGAATGAAAAAGGCCGGTTTCGGGCGCATCATCAACGTCATTTCCACCTCGGTGAAACAGCCCTTGCCGGGCCTGGGCGTGTCGAACACCATTCGGGGGGCGGTGGCGGCTTGGGCCAAAACGCTGGCCGGTGAACTGGGGCCGTTCGGCATCACCGTCAACAACGTGCTACCCGGCTACACCCGCACGGCCCGCCTCGATGCCGTGGCTGAAATGCGGGCAAAAGCCTCGGGCAAAAGTCAGGAAGAAATTGAAACGGCGATGAAGGCCGATATCCCCGCCGGACGCTTCGGCGAAGCCCATGAATTTGGCGCGGCGGCAGCCTTTCTGTGTACCCCGGCGGCGGCCTACATCAACGGCGTGGCCCTAGCCGTGGACGGCGGGCGGACGAGCAGTTTGTGATTGGTTTTTCAACCTGGGCCGCTTGCTTTCAAAGCCATTTGTCACCGGATGAACCCCGCATTTCTCACTGTGCTGCTGTTTTCGGAAATCACCGTTCAGACATTCGGCCAAAACCGACAGGCTCCGCCCAACCTCACCTCATCTACATCCTCGCCGACGACCTCGGCTACGGCAACCTCACCTGCTACAACCCCGGCGGGCGCGTACCCACGCCCCACCTCGACGACAGGGCCCGGCAGGGTACGAAATTCACCCGCTTTTACGCGGGCAGCACCGTGGTGCGCCCTCGCGCTGCGCGTTGATGACGGGCAACCACACGACGCCTACGTGCGGCAACGGCGAGGTGGCCCTCCGCGCCAGCGACACGACCCTAAGCCAACGGTTAAAATTCAACGGCTATGCCACGGGAATGTTTGGCAAGTGGGGCCTCGGCACGGAAGATTCGCCAGGAGCACCCCAGTTGAAAGGCGGGGACGAATTTCTGGGCTACCTCGACCACCGCCACGCCCACCTAGCCTGTACGCCACCCAGCCCCACGCCGCCTTTGCCGCTATGCTCAACCTCCTCGATGGCGAGGTGGGCAAACTCTCGCTTTGTTGAAAAGCCTGGGATTGGATAAAAACACCTGCGTTTTTTTTCACCTCCGACAACGGCCCCCACCACGAAGGCGGGGCCGACCCGGAGTTTTTCGACTCCAACGGCCCGCTGCGCGGCGTGAAGCGCGATTTGTACGAAGGCGGCATCCGGGTGCCGATGCTGGTGCAGGGGCCGGGCGCTCCGGCGGGGCGGGTGAGCAACACCCCCTCGGCCAACTGGGATATTCAGCCCACCCTCTGCCAACTCAGCGGTGCCCCAATTCCGGCGGGCGACTGGATTTCACTCGCCGGGTTGCTGCGGGGCGGAGCGGCTCCCGCGCCGGGACGGGCCTCGCCAGGCCGGGCTTTGTTCTGGCAGTTCAACGAGGGCGAACTGCGGCAGGCTGTCACCCAGGGCGACTGGAAGCTGATTCGGTTTAAAAAAGAAGGGCAACCCGAACGGCTGGAACTCTACGACCTCGCCCGCGACCTGGGCGAAACCACCAACCTCGCCGCCCAGCAACCCCAGCGGGTGGCGGCGTTGCGGGAGGAAATGCGCAAGGCGCAAGCGCCCGCCCAGCATTCGCTTTTCGATTGGAGTAAGGCGGAGCAGTGAAGTAGGATTTTAGTTTTTCAAGTGCGGGAGGTCACCCTGAGCGGAGTCGAAGGGCGTGCGGTGGGCCAGCGCTGACCTGCCGCACCACCCTTCGACTCCGCTCAGGGTGACCCCTTTTTTCTGATTTTCGGGAAAAGTAACCCGCCGACTTTCACCAAAAAATCAAATTTGTCGTGGGTTGCCTGCTACTTTTGGGTTGGTTAAACCCCGGAGTTACCGATGGCCCACCTCCACCTGCCCGACGATGCGCTTCAGCCAGATTGGCACCGCCTGCTCCGGGGCGAGCGCGAGGCGATGGCTCCGCTCATGCAGGCGCTGTTCCGGCCCTTGTTTCATTACGGCAGCAAGTTTTCGACCAACCCCGAATCGGTCAAGGATTGCATTCAGGACGTTTTTCTGCAAATCTGGGAACGCCGCGCCAACCTCGACCCTGCCATTCCGGTGAAGGCCTACCTGATGGCTTCGCTCCGCCGCCGCCTCTACCGGCTGGCGCTCCAAACCCAGCCCTTCCGCTCCATCCTACCTGATGAAGACGCCCTGTTCGACGTGGAATTCAACGTGCAGGACGCGCTCATCGCCGACGAAACCACGCGGCACCTGGCCCTGCACCTGAAGCGCCTCCTCGAAGCCCTGCCCAAGCGCCAGCAGGAAGTGGTGTACCTGCGTTTTTTCCAGGACCTGAGCCGCGAACAAACCGCCGAAGTGATGGACATTGCCCCGCAGAGTGTTTCCAATTTGCTTCAACAGGCGCTTACCAAACTCCGCGACCACGCCGCCGACCTGACGCTGCTGGTGGTACTGGGGGTAATTTTAAGCAATCAGAATTAAAATATCGAATACAAAATAATGAATGTAAAATATTGAATTTAAGGCTTTTACATTCTTTATTTTTTGTTTTTTATTCGATATTTTAATTCTTCTTGACTGCTTATTTCAAAAAAAACTTTCCCCAAAAACAGTATCCCCCCCGCCCGCTGAACTATCGGTGATTAAATGGCCCTTTCACCCATGCCCGATTATTCCACGTTCAGCGCCGGGGAGTTTGCCTTCGACGAGTCGTTTCGCCGCTGGGTGCGTGGCGTTGCCGCCGCCGACGAAGCGGACTTCTGGCTCGACTACGCCCGCCAAAACCCGGCCCGGCAACCCGTCCTGACCCAGGCCAGCGCCCTGGTGCTGGCCGTCCAGACCCACGAACCGGACCTGAGCGACGAGGAAATCGCCCGCGCCATTCAGCAAACCACGGAACAACTCACCCTCGACCCCGCGCCGGAAAGCGCCGCCGGGCGGGTGCGTTGGCTCAACCCCGTTTGGCTTCGCGTGGCGGCCAGCGTGTTGGTGTTGCTGGGCCTGGGCTGGGGGGCCTGGAAATGGGGCGTGGCCCCTTCCGCCAGCCGCCCGGTCACGTACCGCCAACTCGTCAGCCAGGCGGGTAGCGCCCTCACCGAGCGGCACAACACCAGCCCTCAGCCGCAAACCTTCGCCCTGCCCGACGGCAGCCGCGTGACGTTGCAACCCGCCAGCCGGTTGAGCTTTCCGACCCGCTTTGCCGCCGACACCCGGCAGGTGTACCTGAGCGGTGAGGCGTTTTTTGAGGTCGTGAAAAATCCCCGGCAGCCGTTTTTGGTAACGGCCAACGAACTGACGACGAAAGTGCTGGGCACCAGTTTTCGGGTCACTGCTTTCGACGGAGCCGCCCAAACCACCGTGGAGGTGCGCACGGGCCGGGTGGCCGTGTCCACCCGCACCCAACGGGCCGAGGAAACCCTCGTGCTGACGCCCAACCAGCGGGCGGTGTTTTCGCGGGCCGACGAACACCTGACCAAGTCGCTGGTGGAGCGCCCCGCCCTGCTGCCCGAAGTCGCGGCCAAACCCAACTTTGCCTTCAACGACGCCCCCGTCACCGACGTATTCGAGGCCCTGGAAGTGGCCTACGGCGTGGACATCGTGTACGACGAAGACCTGCTGCGCCGCTGCCTGCTGACGATTTCCCTGACCGACGAACCGCTTTTTGAAAAACTCGCCATCGTGTGCAAAGCCATCGAAGCCCGTTACGAAACCCTCGACGGCCGCATCGTGGTCCACAGCGCGGGATGCCAGTGAAGAGGATGGTGAATTTTGGATTCAGGCGAAAACGTGCGAAGGTCACGCTGAGCGGAGTCGAAGCGCGGTGCGGTGGGCCGACGCTGACCAGCCGCACCGCGCTTCGACTCCGCTCAGCGTGACCTTCGCACTTAAATAATCGAAATACAAACCCAATTTCAAAATCATCCACCATCCAAAATCCAGTATCCATGTAAAACCTCAACCCACAAAAAAAGCGGAAACCCCGTTGGCGCGTGGTTCCCGCTCAGCATCCCCACCCGGATTGGCGTCCGGGCTTGCCCAAAGTAGGCGGCGGGGATTTGATTTCGGCCAACGTCTTACAGTTCAACCAAAACCTGTTCAAACCTATGAAAAAAACTCCACTTCCGGAGTTCTGGTGGATTGCCATGCGCCTTACCCTCGTGCATCTGCTTCTCCTGACCGCCGCCCTCGGCGCGGCCCTGGCCCACGACACCCACGCCCAGGACCTGCTCGAACGGCGCATTTCGCTGCAACTGGCCGACCAGCCCGTCCGCGCCGCCCTGCGCGACATCGAACGCAAGGCCAGTGTACGCTTCGTGTACAGTTCGACGCTCATCCAACCCGACCGCACCGTAACGCTCCAGGCCGACAACCAGCCGCTTTCGCTGGTGCTTGAGCAACTGCTGCGGCCCCTGCGCCTGCAATTTGAACTGACCGGCAAGGTCATCGTACTCAGTCGCCGCACCACGGGGGCGGTAGCGCCGGAGGTTTTCCCCGAAGCCAGCGCCAGTGCCCAACCCCAGGTCGTCACCATCAGCGGTCGCGTCACGGCCAGCGAAACCGGCGAGGCGCTCACCGGCGTGAGCGTGTCGGTGAAAGGCACCACGCGCGGCAGCACCACCGACGGCTCCGGGCGCTACGCCGTGGTCGTGGACGGGCCGGGCAGCACGCTCGTGTTCAGCTTCGTGGGTTACGCCCCGCAAGAAATCGCGGTGGGCAGCCGCTCCACGCTCGACGTGCAACTGGTGGCCGACGCCAAATCGCTCAACGAAGTGGTCGTGATTGGTTACGGCACCCAGAAAAAAAGTGATTTGACGGGTTCGGTCGCCACGGTGCCGGTCAACGAAATCCGGAAAGTGGCCGTCACTTCGCTCGACCAGGCCCTGCAAGGCCGGGCGGCGGGTGTGCAGATTACCCAAAACTCCGGCGCGCCCGGCGGCACGACCACGATTCGGATTCGCGGCGGCAACTCGATTCAGGGCGACAACGAGCCGCTGTACGTCATCGACGGCATTCCCTTCAAAAACGACGGCGCGGGCAGCGGGTCGAATTTCAACGTCCTCAGCACGCTCAACCCCAGCGACATCGAATCAATTTCGGTGCTGAAAGACGCCTCGTCCACCGCGATTTACGGCTCGCGCGGGGCCAACGGCGTGGTCATCATCACCACCAAGCGCGGCAAGGCGGGCCGCTCGGTCGTGAATTTTGAAAGTTACTACGGCGTTCAGAACGTGCGCCGGAAGTACCCCGTCCTCAACGGCAGCGAGTACGCGCAGTTGGTCAACGACGCCAACACCAACGAAGGCCGCGCCGCCGTGTACACGCCGGAGCAGGTGGCGGCCTTCGGCGCGGGCACCGACTGGCAGGACGAGATTTTCCGCCAGGCCCCCATCCAGAACTACCAGCTTTCGCTCAGCGGCGGCGACGAGCGCACCCAGTACGCCCTCGGTGGCGGGTATTTCCAGCAGGGCGGCATCGTGACGAATTCGGATTTCAACCGCTACTCGTTCCGCATCAACCTCGACCGCAAGCTGACCAGCAAGCTGAAAATCGGCAACAGCCTGACCGTCAACCGCACCGTCACCAACCAGTCGCGCACCGACGGCGATTTGGGCAGTTTGGGGCAGGTGACCATTGCCGCGCTGCAATTCCCGCCGATTTTGCCGGTTTACAACCCCGACGGCACGTACCTCATTTCGCCCTCCAACTTCACCGCCGACAACCCGGCGGCGCTGGCCCGCGAGAACAAAAACACGCTCACCGCCTACCGGATTTTCGGCAACGTCTTCGGCGATTACCAAATCGCCCCGGCGCTGGCCCTGCGCGTGGTGCTGGGCATCGATGCGGTGCTGCAAAACCGGCATTCGTACCTGCCCCGCAGCGTGGGCAGCGGCCTGGCGCAGGGCGGCGCGGCGTCGGTGTCCAACAGCCAGGGCGTGACCTGGCTCAACGAAAACCTGCTCACCTACACCCGCACGTTCAACGCCGTCCACAGCCTGACGGCCCTGGTGGGGTTCACCCAGCAGGCCAACCGCAGCGAAAGCAGCACCGCTTCGGCCCGCAACTTCGTCAACGACAACCTCGGCACGGGCAACCTCGGCTCTGGTTCGGTGCCGCTGGTGCCCTCGTCGAACATCGGCACCTGGGGCCTGCAATCGTACCTGGCGCGGGTGAATTACGGGTTCAAGGATAAATACCTACTCACGGCCTCGTTCCGGGCCGACGGCTCCTCGCGCTTCGGGGCCAACAAGCGCTACGGGTATTTCCCCTCGGCGGCGCTGGCCTGGCGGATTTCCGAAGAAGAATTTTTGAAGGCCGTCCCCGTGTTGAGCG
Organism: uncultured Cytophagales bacterium; assembly: GCA_964244295.1. GTDB lineage: Bacteria > Bacteroidota > Bacteroidia > Cytophagales > Spirosomataceae > JAJAZB01. Next base: position 25,481 of record CAXTIG010000033.1, on the reverse strand, counting down.
ACCTGAAACTCCGCGCCACCTACGGCCTGACCGGCAACCAGGACGGCATCGGCAACTACCCGGCCTACTCGCTGCTGGGTACGCAGAATTACGTCTTCGGCAACACCGTCGCCACGGGCATCGGGCCGAATCAAATCGCCAACCCCGATTTGTCGTGGGAAACCACCAGCCAGGCCGATTTGGGGCTGGACGTGGGGCTGCTCAACGACCGCATCACGCTCACCGCCGACGCGTACCTCAAGCGCACCCGCGATTTGCTGCTCAACGTGACGATTCCGAGCACCTCGGGCTATTCGAGCGCCATCAAAAATTTGGGGCGGGTCGAAAACAAGGGGTTTGAACTGAGTATTTCTTCGCGAAATACCGACGGGATTTTCAAGTGGAACACCGACCTGAATTTTGCCCTCAATCGCAACAAGGTACTCGACATCGGCGGGGCACCGCAAATTTTTGCCGGGCAGGTCGCCAACATCGGCCAGAACCTCAACTCCGGCATCGTGCGGGTGGGCGAACCGCTCGGCTCGTTCTACGGCTACGTCACCGACGGGCTGTACCAAACCGCTGACGAACTCGCCGCCCTGGCCGACCCGCAGGCCCGCAAACCCGGCGACCGCCGCTACGCCGATTTGAACGGGGACAAAAAAATCGACGACCTCGACCGCGCCATCATCGGGCGGGCGCAGCCCAAATTCATCGGCGGGTTGAGCAATACGTTTTCGTACAAAGGCCTGGAACTGACCGTGTTTTTGCAGGGCGTGTCCGGCAGTCAGATTCTCAACGCCAACCGCTTCGAGCTCGAATACCTCAACGGCACCACCAACCAGAGCCGCGACGTGCTGAACCGCTGGACGCCGACCAACACGGCCACCGACATTCCCCGCGCCACGACCACCCGCCCCGCCAACCGGATTTCGAGTCGGCAAATCGAGGACGGTTCGTACCTGCGGTTGAAAAATGTGCAACTGGCCTACAACTTCCCGGCACGGGTGCTCAACGCGCTCAAAATTCAGTCGCTGCGCGTGTACGCCACGGCCCAGAACTACGCCACCTGGACGAATTATTCGGGTTACGACCCCGAAGTGAACCGCTTCGGCCAGGACAGCCGCAGTCAGGGCTTCGACTACGCCAGCTACCCGGCGGCGAAGACGTGGATGCTGGGGTTGAACGTGGGGTTTTGACTAACATCTGTCTCGTCATGCTGAACTTGTTTCAGCATCTTCCCCTCGGCCTGCCCGCTACTCGGCTACCGGCAAACGGTTCGGCCAGCCAGCGGGAAGATGCCGAAACAAGTTCGGCATGACGAACACACTAAACTTTTTTACCATGAAACTAAAATTCTCCTTCCTCCTGCTCCTCGCGGCGCTGGCCTCCTGCGACGTGCTGGAGCAAACGCCCGAATCGAGCTTCACGCCCGACAATTTTTACCAAAACGCCGACGACGCCCGCGCCGCCGTCAGCACCGTGTACGACCTCATGAATAGTTCGGAGCTGTACATGCAGGTGATGTGGATTTTGCAGGACCAGGCCACCGACGACGCCGAGTGGGGCGGGGGCCGCAGCACGGCCAACCAACCCAAAAACGACCTCGACAAGCACACGTTTACGCCCGCCACCGTCACGTTTCAGTCCCTCTGGACGACCACCTACCGGGCCATCAACCGCGCCAACACGGTGCTGGCCCGCGTGCCGGGCATCCCGATGGACGCCGCGCTGAAAGACCGCCTGCTGGCCGAAACCAAATTCATGCGCGGGTTTTACTACTTCACGCTGGTTCGGCTGTTCGGCGGTGTACCCTTGCAGGTGACCGAAACCACCTCGCTCAACGACCTGACCGTCACGCGGGCCTCCGCCGAGGAGGTGTACGCGCAAATCGTCAAGGATTTCACCGAAGCTGAAGCCGTGCTGCCCACCACCTACACCGCCGCCGACCGGGGCCGGGCCACGAAGGGCGCGGCGAAGGCGTTTTTGGCGAAAGTCTACCTGACCCGCCAGGATTGGCCCAAAGCCGCCGCCAAAGCGAAGGAAGTCATCGACCTGGCCGTGTACGACCTCTGGGCCACGTACCCGGAGGTGTTCGCGATTGGCAACAAAAACGGCAAGGAAGCCATTTTTGAGATCCAGGCCGTCGGCGGCGGCTTCGGCGAAGGCAGTTGGATGCAGGGCTACATGCGGCCCAACTTCGACCGGGTGAACGGCGTGGCCGGTTTCGGCGACGACCCCGTGACCGACAACCTCTACAAAACCTACCTCGCCACCGACAAGCGCCGCGACGTGACCATCAAACTCTACTCGGCCAGCACCACGCCCGCCGCCCCGGCCAGCGTCACGTTTCCGGCTTACGTGTACAAATACCTTGACCCGACGGCCACCGCCAACGCCGAAGCCAGCAACAATTACCCCATTCTCCGCTACGCCGACGTGCTGCTGATGTACGCCGAGGCCCTCAACGAGCAGGCGGCGGGCAACGCCGATGCCTTCACGGCCATCAACCGCATCCGTAAGCGGGCGGGCCTGCCCGACCTCGCGGGCCTGACCCAGGCGCAGTTCCGCGACGCGGTGCTGCTGGAGCGCCGCCTCGAACTGGCCTTCGAGGGCCACCGCTGGTACGATTTGGTGCGCACGGGCAAATTGGTCGAGGCGATGAAAGCCCAGAACCCGGCCATCGTGGTGCCCGCCACGCACAACCTCTTCCCGATTCCCCAAACCGAGCGCGACGTGAACCCCAAGCTGGATCAGAATCCGGGGTATTGAAAAAAAAAGGGGTCACGCTGAGCGGAGTCGAAGCGCGGTGGGCCGACGCTGACCAGCCACATGCGCTTCGACTTCGCTCAGCGTGACCCCCTTTTCAATCAAAAAATTTTGAACTCCTAAATGGCTTTAGCCTCCAAACGCATGAAAAAAGTAGCAGCAGGTTTCCTCTGGTTGCTTACCCTGGCCGCGTTTCCCGCCCGTTCGCAGGTCGTCCGCCGGGCCGACGTCATCGTGTACGGCGGCACTTCGGCGGCGGTCATCGCGGCGGTGCAGGTCAAAAAAATGGGCAAAACCGTCCTCGTCGTTTCGCCCGACAAGCACCTCGGCGGGCTGTCGTCGGGCGGGTTGGGGTTCACCGACACGGGCAACAAGGAGGTCATTGGCGGGTTGTCGCGGGAGTTTTACGGGCGGCTTTACCAGCATTACCAAAAAGAAGAATCCTGGACGTGGCAGTCGCCAAGCGAGTACGGCAACAAAGGCCAGGGTACGCCCGCCATCGACGGCACCAACCGCACGATGTGGATTTTTGAACCCCACGCCGCCGAAGCCATTTTCGAGGATTTTGTCAAAGAAAATACCCTCACCGTGTACCGCGACGAATGGCTCGACCGGTCGGCGAAGGGCATTCAGAAAAATGCAAACGCCATTCGCTCATTCCGTACCCTGAGCGGCAACACCTACGAAGGCCAGATGTTCATCGACGCCACCTACGAGGGCGATTTGATGGCGGCGGCGGGCGTGGGCTACCACGTCGGGCGCGAGGCCAACTCGGTGTACGGCGAAACCCACAACGGTGTCCAGCCGGACGTGTTCCACCACCGCCACTACTTCATGAAGGACGTCAGCCCGTACAAAACCCCCGGCGACCCCAAAAGCGGCCTGCTGCCCGAAGTCTCGGCCCAGCCGGTGGGCGAAAAGAACGCGGGCGACAACCGGATTCAGGCGTACTGCTTTCGGATGTGTTTAAGCAACCACCCCGACAACCGCGTCCCCTTCCCCAAACCCGACGGTTACGACCCGGCCCGCTACGAACTGCTGGCGCGGGTGTACGCCACGGGCTGGCGCGAGACCTTCGACAAGTACGACCCGATTCCCAACCGCAAAACCGACACCAACAACCACGGCCCCATCAGCACCGACTACATCGGCAAAAATTACGACTACCCCGAAGCCAGCTACGAACGCCGCCGCCAAATCATCCGCGACCACGAGTTGTACCAGAAAGGGCTGCTGTATTTCATGCAAAACGACCCGAAAGTGCCCGCCGACGTTCACGAAGCCATGCAGCAGTGGGGTTTACCGAAAGACGAGTTCACCGACAACGGCGGCTGGTCGCACCAGTTGTACATCCGCGAGGCCCGGCGGATGCGGGGCGAATTCGTGATGAAAGAGGCCGACGCGCTGGGCAAAACGGCCGTGCCCAACCCCATCGGCATGGGTTCGTACACGCTCGACGCGCACCAGGCCCAGCGGTACGTGAAAGCCGCGGAAGGCCGCCCCGACGGCTTCGTGCAAAACGAAGGCGACATCGGCGTCCACCCCGACAAGCCGTATTCGATTGCCTACGGCTCGATTTTGCCCAAAGAAGCGGAGTGCCGCAACCTGCTGGTGCCGGTCTGCGTGTCGGCCAGCCACATCGCCTACGGCTCGATTCGGATGGAACCCGTGTTCATGATTCTGGGCCAGTCGGCGGCCACGGCGGCGGTGCTGGCGCTGGAAAACAAGGTGTCGCCGCAGCGGTTGCCGTACTCAACCTTGAAGGCCGTGCTGCTGAAGGATGGGCAGCGGCTGACGAATTGAGAATCAGCGGCCGTTATGCCGAACTTGTTTCGGCATCTTCCCGCTCAATGGTCGAATGGCTTGTTGGCAGTCAAGCAGCTTGGGCTGAAAGAGGAAGATGCCGAAACAAGTTCGGCATGACGGTTCCCACGTTCACGCTTTGCAGCGTACTTTGCCCGACCCAGTGCCGTTTTTCTTGAACCTAACCATGAACCGAATCCTACCCTTGTTTTTCGGCCTAACCGCCCTAACCTCGCCCGCGTTTTCCCAAACCGGAACGCCGGATCGCCTCCCCACCACCGTCGATGTCTGCGTGTACGGCGGCACCTCGGCGGGCGTGATGGCCGCGTATTCGGCCAAAAAGCTAGGCAAATCGGTGCTGCTCATCGAACCGGGCCGCCGCCTCGGCGGGCTGACCTCCGGCGGGCTGGGCTACACCGACATCGGCAACAAGTACGCCATCAACGGCCTGGCCCTCGACTACTACCGCCGCTTGGGCAAGCACTACGGCAGCTTCGAGCAGTGGGTGTTCGAGCCGGGCGTGGCCGAGAAGTTGTTTCAGGAATACATCCAGCGGGCTAACGTGCCGGTGCTGTACAATCACCGGCTTTCTTCGGTGAAAAAAACGGGTGGGGCAATTCAGGAAATTGGGCTTGAAACCTCGTCGGCACCCAAAAATGGCGAGCCGACCGCCCAGCAGATTCAGGCCAAAATCTTCATCGACGCCACCTACGAAGGCGATTTGATGGCGAAAGCGGGCGTCAGCTACACGGTCGGGCGCGAAGCGAATGCGCAGTACGGCGAAACCTACAACGGCGTGCAGCTACTCGAAAAACACCAGTTCGCCGACGGCGTGGACCCGTACAAGATTCCCGGCAAGCCCGAAAGCGGCCTGCTCTGGGGCATCAGCGACGCAAAACTGGCTCCGAAAGGCTCCGGCGACAAACTGGTGCAGACCTACAACTTCCGCATCTGCCTGAGCAGCGACCCGGCCAACCGCATTGAAATCACGAGGCCCGCCGACTACGACTCCACGAAGTTCGAACTCCTGCTCCGCTCGCTGGCCGCCAAGCCTTTGCCCAACATGGTCAACCTGCTGAAGTTCGACTTCATGCCCAACCAGAAAACGGACATCAACAACTACGGGGCGTTTTCGACCGACCTGATTGGGATGAACCACGACTACCCGGAGGCCAGTTACGCCCGCCGGGCCGAGATTCAGAAAGCCCACGAACGCTACACGAAGAACTTGCTCTACTTCATCGGCCACGACCCGCGAATGCCCGAACACCACCGCCGCGAAATGCTGCGCTGGGGCTACGCCAAAGACGAGTACGTGGACAACGGAAACTGGTCGCCGCAGATGTACGTCCGCGAAGCGCGGCGGATGGTCGGGGCCTACGTGATGACCCAGGCCAACTGCGAAGGCAAGGAAACCGTACCCGACGCCGTGGGCATGGCCGCCTACACGATGGATTCGCACAATTGCCAGCGAATTGTCATCGAAAAAGACGGGAAAAAGATGGTTAAAAACGAAGGCGACGTGCAGGTGGGCGGCTTCCCCCCCTACCCGATTGCCTACCGCTCGCTGATTCCCAAAGCGGGCGAGTGCAGCAATTTGCTCGTGCCGATCTGCCTCTCGGCCACGCACATTGCCTACGGCTCGATTCGGATGGAACCGGTGTTCATGGTGTTGGCCCAATCGGCGGCGGTGGCGGCGAGTCTGGCGATTGACAAAAAAACAGCGGTGCAGGCCGTGGACGTGAAGGCGATTCAGAAAATTCTTCTCGAAAACCCGCTCCTCGACGGCTCCACGCCCGACGTAGTGGTGGACAACGACGCGCCCAGCGGCGTGACCCGCACCGGCGAGTGGACGGTGGAAAAAGCGGGTGGCTACGGGCGCTCGTACTGGCGGGCCAGCGGCGCGGGAGGGGAAACCGTTAAAACGGTTCGCTTCAGCCCCACCCTCCCCAAAACCGGCCAATACGACCTCTACGCCTACCTCCCCCGCCGCCCCGACGCCGCCGCACAAAGCAGTTTTTTGCTGAACGACGGCCAGAAAACGCAAACGGTGACGCTGAAACGCGACCAGATTCAGGTCTCCGGCCAAACCTCCGGCACCTGGGTGAAACTCGGCACGTTTGCTTTCCCCGCCGGGGTAAAATCTTACGTCGAAATCACGAATCAGGGAGCCGACGGGGCGGTGGTGGCCGATGCGGTGCAGTGGGTGGCGAGGTGAGAAAAGCCTTTAATCCAGGAGGGGTTTGCGGGTGGTGAACGACAATCGCTTGTCGCGAGCGTAGGCCCCGGCGTACATCAGCAGGCCCCCCACGACGATGGTGTTGCGGAAAATGTTGAGCAGGTCGTTCTCGCTCGTGGCGGCGCGTGGCAGGTGAACCAGGAAAATCATCAGAAACACGTAAAGCGCCATGAACAGAGCGGCCAGTTTGTCGAATTTTCCCCACACGCAACTGACGATAAACAACAGTACGCACACGCCGGTGACGTAGTTCCAGGCCAGCGGAAACGGCAGCCAGGCCGGTACGAACGCCGCCCCTGCGTCGGGTTTGCCAAAGTGAAGCAGGATGTACATGGTGAAGGGCAGCACGAAGAGCCAGCGCCCCAGGCCAATGAGTTTGTTCATGGTCGTAGAAAAAGAGGGTTGATTAAAGCGCAAACGGCATGACGGCCCGGATTTCCACCCGACCGAGCGGGTACTTCAGTATCGGACAGGTCCGGCTCCACTCCACCACTTCCTCCCGGCTTTCGGCCCGGCACAGCACGTAGCCCACCACCAGTTCGCCCTCGCGCAGGTACGGCCCCCCGGCCAGGCCCCCGTTGCTGAGTACGGCCCCGTCGTACTCAATGGGTTGGGTGGAAACCAGTTTGCCCTGTTGGGCGATGTGCCCAATCCATTGCTGCCACTTGGGCATATCCTCTTGCATATCGGCCAGCGTGGAGATGTACTGCCCATCGCCCCCGACGTTGTGAAACAAAAGCAGGTATTCTTTCATCGTTAAAATGGAATTGGTGGTTGGCCTTATTGCCGAGGCAAAGGTCTGCGCCACGAATCGCCCCAACGTTGACTTTTGTCAACGTTTCGACTTTCCACCCCCAACGTGGGGCTACAATTTCATTTTGAGTCGGCTCAGGGTTTCGGGCGAAATGCCGAGGTAAGAGGCCACCATTCGATTGGAAAGCCGCGATAGGATTCGGGGCTGGTGTTGCATTAACCAGCGCACCCGCTCCAGGGCATCGAGCGCGATGAGGGTGTTGACCCGGTAGACGGCATTGGCGTAGGACAGTTCGATAACCTGCCGGTAAACCTGCTCGAACTGGGGAACCTGCTGCTGCAACCGTCCGAAGTTTTCGCGGTGAATGGATAGCACTTCCGACGGCTCGGTGGCCCGGAAAAATTCCTTCGAGGGCTGTTGGTTGGCAAACCCGTAGATGTCGGTAAGCCAGTTGTTTTCAAACACAAAATCGCGGCTGGTTTCGTCGCCCGCCTCGCTGCTGACAAACACCTGGATGCAGCCTTTCGCCACGAAATAACAGTGCTGGCACACCTCCCCGGCCCGGAGCAACACCTCGTTGCGCCGGACTTTCCGGGGAATGAAGGCGGCGAGTACCTCGTCCAGGTTCGCGTCGTCGCCGCCGATGCGGGCGCGGATGTGGGCTTCGAGCAGATGGGTCATGAAGGGCTGGACAAAACTACGGAAACCGGATGACTTGTTTCTGTAGTTCTTCCCGTCCTAACCCGGTTCTGCGCCTGTCGCCACAAGCAGGCAGACCTTCGGCACCGGGGCGCAATTGGCTCATTCCACTTTCCCTCTGGCTGACGCGGCTTTTTTTAAATGTCCCGCCAGCCGTTCCAGCGTTCTCAGCCCTTGCCCAGCAAAACAAGCTGGCCGACGTGGTAACTCAGGTGGTTGCTGCGGTTTATGACCACGTTCAATTTGTTGCGCTGCGGCTCGCGGGCAAAATCAGCTTCGGAAACCGTCGTGTGCCGACCGAACCAGTCCTCCGCGCTCAATTCGCCGAACCGGGCGCTGAGTTGCTCGTTCACCTCCCGCCAATACGCCCGCAAGTCGGCGACCGGGGGTTGGATCAACCCGGATTTGTCGGGGTTGGTCAGAAAGGTCGCTTCGAGTTCGGGATGCAGCCGTTCGCCCAAACCGAGTATCGGGAAAAGGTAATCGTTCACTGCCGTCAGGTGGCCCAGCAGGTAGGTGCCCGTGTTGCGGCCGGGGGCAATTTCGGCGGCAAGCTGCGCGTTCGAGAGGCCCTCGAAGAGTTTGGTGGTTCGTTTGAGTTGGCTGTTCCAGGCCGTCAGCACCAGGGTGACGAAAAAGTCTTGGGGGGCAGGCATCGTGGTTTGGGTTTGGTTATCCGTCCCTTAACTGGAATCGAGGTGGTTCTGGTTCTCATCGCCGGTACTTGCCTGGGGGAAAGCCGCCGGGCCATTGACGCAACGGCCCGGCGGCCTGCCTCAACGGGCTACCCCCGGCGCACCGATGGTGCTGTAACCCCCATCCACCAGGATTTCTTCGCCTACCACGTAGCTGGATTCATCTGAAGCCAGAAACAGCACGGCTTTGGCGATTTCGTCGGCTTCAGCGGCGCGGCGCAACGGGACTTCGGGCAAAAAGTGATTGTAAAGTCCCTCCACCTGCTCTTCGCTAAAGCCCGCGTGGGCAAAACCAGCCGTGCGCGTAACGCCCGGACTCACCACGTTGACGCGGATACGGCGGCCGGCCAGTTCCAGGCTCAGGTTGCGGGCAAACTGGCGCACGGCGGCCTTCGTAGCCGCGTAAAGCCCGATGCCCGCCGTACCCACGTGGGCGACGGTCGAGGCGTTGATGACGATGGCCCCGCCGTCGCGCAGCAGCGGTTCGGCTTTTTGGATGGCGAAAAATACGCCCTTCACGTTGATGTCGAACAACTCATCGAACAACGCTTCGCTGCTTTCCTGCAACGACCCAAAGCGCAAGACGCCCGCGTTGGCAAACAGAATGTCCAGTCCGCCAAACTGCGTTTTCACGTGAGCAAATACCTGGTCGAGTTCCCTCAGGCTGCTCACGTCGCTGCGCAGGGCAACGGTGCCCGGCCCGATTTCCTGGGCGGCGGCATCGAGCGTGGCCTGGTCGCGGCCGGTGATGACGACGGTGGCCCCTTCCTGGGCGAATAATTGGGCGGTGGCTAAGCCAATGCCGCTGTTGCCGCCCGTAATGAGCGCGATTTTGCCTTGTAAACGACTCATGGTGAATTGGTTTTACGCGTTTTTTTGAACAACTACTCAAAAACTGATTAAAAATTCAGAGCGGTTCATCCGCCCTGAAGGGGGGTGTTAAACCGTCGGGCGGCGCAGAAACGCAAACCCGGAATCAACGCCCAAGCCCTGGCCGAAGGCCAACGCGATGAGGAGTTGCCCCAGACTTTCCAGGTACCGTGCATTTTTTAGCGGGCCAGCGTCCAGCGCGGACAAACCCACGTCCTGCACCAACGCGCCGACTACCCGCCGGGCAGCTTCGTCATCGCCACAGTAGAAACCCGTGACGGAGGCATCGCCGAACCGAAGCCGGGCGTTGCCCAGCGTGTAGCCGGATACCGAGTTGAAGGCTTTTACCACCCGCGCTTCCGGGCGCAACCGGGCGATTTCTTCGGCCCCCGAACCGGCCCGCTCAAACGTCAGGGGTGAGTAATCGGCCTGCAATGCGTTGGTCGCATCGACCAGAATTTTACCCGGTAGGGAGCCGATGGCTTGCACCGCATCGGCGGTGCCGTTGCCCGGCCAGGGCGTAGCCAGCACCACCACCTCACCGAAGGCAGCGGCCTGCTGGTACGTGCCCACCCGCACCGAGGAACCAATGCCAGCGGCCCATTCTTTTTTCTGTTCGGGCCTGCGCGAGCCGTAGTACAGCGTATGACCGGCGGCGCTAAACGCCTTACCCAGGGCCGTGCCCCAGTTGCCGGTTCCTAAAATGGCAATGTTCATTTTTCAGGGTGAATCGGGGTTGTTTTTGGTTAAATCCATCGCCTGGGCCACCAGAAATGTATCGGTGAATTGGTTGTACTCGGTGATTTTCCCGTTGGCTACTTTGTATTCGGAGGTAAACGCTGCCCGCACCGATTTCCCGGTTGCTTTGTAAGTGCCTTCGTAGTAGCCGACGACGAAAACGCCGTCGCCGCTGTCGATGAAGCGGGTGCTGGTAGCTTTCCAATCGGTCCAGTGGGCGCCGAAGTATCCAAACACGTGCTCGAACACCGCCTCGATTCCCACGTACCGACCGCCACCCGGAAAGCCCTTCATCATGTTCCAGCGCAGGTTTTCAGCAAAAATCCCGCGTATCGTTTCGGTATTTCCCGCCGCAAAGCGTGCGTACATTTCCCTGACGGTCTCCAGGTTATCCATTTGAGTGGGTTGGTTTGAAGAAATGGTCAGGTATCGAAGCGCCTGACCACCTGGCTGTTTAGGCGACCGGGGCGAGTTTACTTTGCGCGTACACGCCCGCAAATTCCTGGGCGTAGGCCTCCAGTTTGGTCTTACCCAGCGCCGGTTTTACGGCCAACGATTCGTAATGTTCCGCCAGGGTGCCGTCGGCCAATCCCTGACCGACCCCCACGAAAATGTCGGCCAGGGTATCCGACAGGCCCGCCCCCTTCGCCCCCGCGCGGAAATCCTCGTCCGAAAACGGAATCCAGGGCAGTTCCTGCCCGATGGCCTGCCCGATGACCGCCGCCACGTCGGCATACGCGCGAACGTCGCTCACGATGTAGTAGGGTTCCTTGCCGTTGAAATGCTCGTTGGTCAGGGCCTCGGCGGCTACCTCGGCAATGTCGTCGGTGTGAACCAGCAGCAGCGTCCGTTCGGTGGAGCCGTAGTTGCCGCCCAGGATGCCGTCGCTTTGAATCGTAGGAATTTGCCGCACCAGGTTGCTGTAAAAGAAGCCCGCCCGCAGGTGGATGACGGTCGTATCCGTCAGGGTGTCGAGCGCGTGTTCCACCCGGGCCAACGAAGCGACCGGGCCGATTCCTTCCGAGCGGTGGGCACCATACGTACTGAGGTTGACGACCTTTTTTACCCCGCTCGCCCTGATGGCCGAGGCATAATTACGGCCCACTTCTTCCCCGTAAGCAACCCAATCGGGAGCCTGGTACGGAGCCGGAACCATCGTGTACACGGCGTCCGCGCCCTGGAAGGCTTCCTTCAGGAAGGCCTCGTCTTCGATGCTGCCGATGACGGGCGTTGCGCCCTTATCAACCAACGGTTGCAGGTGTTCGGCGTTGCGGCCAATGACGGTAACGGAATGGCCCTGTGCCAGGAGTTTCAGGGCTAATGGCTTCGTGATGTTTCCGGCCGCGCCGGTGAGTGCGATTTTCATGCGAATTGCTTTTTGAAATTGAACGGTTTGGTTTTAAAAAATGGGAGCAAAAACGAAGACGCGATTATTTTTGATTGATTGCTCAAAAACGGGGCAAAAAAATTAAGCGAGGGTTTGCAGGGCCAGTTGGGCCATCGCTTCCAGCCGGGGCCGGGCGTCGGGGCCGGTGTGGGCCAGCACCCGCATTCCCTGCAAACAACCATTCAGGAAACGGGCCAGGGTCTGGATTTCTCCGGCGGTTCGGGGGCGGATTTCGCCCCTGGTCTGGGCCTGGTTCAGGGCATCGGTCAGGGCGTCTTCCATCGCTTGCTGGAAGGCCGCCACTTTTCGGGACACTTCGGGATCGTGGTCGGCGCATTCCATGGCCGAGTTGGTCATCAGGCAACCGTGCTGACTTTCCGGAGCCGACAACAGGTCGATGGAGGCCTGAAACACCCGCCCGATGGATCCGCGAGGCGAACCGGGCTGGCGCAGCAACTCGCTGAGGTAACAACCCGCCGTGGCCGCGTACCGGTCGAGGCTGGCCAGAAATAGGGCGCGTTTATCGCCGAAGGTGTTGTAGATGCTGCCGGGGTGCAAGTCCATCGCTTTCCCCAAATCCTGCACGGACGTCGCTTCGTACCCTTGCCGCCAGAACAGGTGCATGGCTTTGTCTAACGGGGGTTGGGTGAAGAATTTCTTGGGGCGAGCCATAACGCGTTCGTGAGGATTGAATAAAAAATACCTGCGTTTTTGAGTGCCCAATCAAAAATAAAGCAGGCTAGTTCATTTTCGCGAAAAATTAATTGTCCCTGCTTGTCCTTGACCGTTTTTCCGTGGAGAAAGGGACGTGTGTTTACAAGAATGCTTCATCGCTCGAATCCTTTCAAACCTCATTTTTGCGCCCCATCGCGCCCGGCCCATTTCACCACTTCTTCACCCACCTTCCGGCCCAGGTCGAGGCCCACGTCGTTGTCGGTTTTAAAGTGAATGCCCCCGTCGAACCGCGACTGGGCGCATTCCTGGGCCATCTTCTGCAAACGGCCCGCTTCGGCGGGAAACAAATACCCCAGCACCGTGGCCGTAGCCCCCGACAGCGTGGCGTGGCCGGAAGGATAGCCCGGAAAATTGGGCGTGAAAATCAAGGGCTTGTACGTCGAATCATATTGGAAAGGCCGGATGCCCCAGTAAGCGTACTTGGCATCCCAGCAGGCAATGCCCGCGTCCTCGTTAGCCACGCTCGCCAGGGCGCGAATCCGCGCCGCCCGGGGCGGGTTGGCCGTGAGGTTGTACTCGAAAAGAAGCCGGTCGGTGACTTCGTCCATCATAAACCGGGTGGCCCAGTAGTAGGCGCGGGCATTCGCCGGGAAACTGCGTTTGGCCGCCTTCAACTCCGCCATTTCCTGCGTAAAATCGGGCGGTGGGCCGGGGCGGAACTGATCGCCGGAGGTCAGCACCCAGGTTTTCCAACGGCCCCGGCCCGGTGCCATCGGGTCTTTGCCCTGCCAACGCCCGGCTTCCGTCGGCAGGGTGCCCGCCCAGCGCGCATCGGAGCCGTCGGCTTTGGCGCGGGCCACCACCAGTTCCCCTATTTTTTGACCCAGTTCAAACCCGGCCTTCACGTCGCTGGGGTAGGCCACGCCCGCCAGCAGGCGCGACTCGCCCGCCTCAAGGGCCAGTTGCCGGATGGAATCGGCTTTGGCCGGAAACAGGTAGGCCAGCACCACCGAAGCGGCCCCGGCGGTGACGGCGTGTTCGCAGGGATACGACGGACTGTCGGGCGTGGGCAGGTGGGGTTTCAACCCCGAACCACCCGCCGAGGGCCGGGGCCGACGGTGGGCGTACTTGGAATCCCAGGCGGCTACCGTCGCGTCGTACACGGCCACGTCGAGCAGGGCGACGTCCCGGAGGTATCCCACCGGCACGCTGGTTTCCAGGTTTTGAAACAGTTGGTGCCAGCGGTAGCCCGGCGCGCCCGCGTTCCAGTGCTCGATTCGTTGGATGGCGGCGTCGTCGCGGCGGGTTTGCAGGGCCAGTAGGGAATTCAACTCCCGCGCCGTGTCGCCCTTGCCCGGCGGGGGCGGCAGGCGCAATTGTGCCCCGGAAGTGAGCACCCAGGTTTTCCACTGCCCCGCCGTGGGTTCGACCTGGGCCTGGGCCGCGCCGATGATGCCCAACAAAAGCGGCAGGAGCGTCGCCTTACTTATCCGGATTCGTCTCATGGTTTCGCGAAGTTTAAGGATCTTAACGGTAGCTTTATCATTTTACAACCGCAAACGTCGCGAAGTTTTTTCCGGAAAAACAGGGGATTTCTACGCAATTTTTTCCGGGAAAAATCCGGGGAAACCCAGCGAAATCAGGGTAATACCGGTTCGGTCCGATGGGGAATCTCCCGCCGTTTTACCCAACCCAATCCCAGCCAGGCCACGGCGCAAAACAGGCACATCAACCACCACAGCGCGGCGTAGCCCGCCCGTTCGACCACCTGACTGCCGATGGCCGGGGCCAGCACCCAGGCCCCCGACCACACCGCCGAATAGGCCGCCGCGTACTGCCCCCGCGTGGCGACGCTGGCCCTCTTCACCGAAAACGTCTGCATAAACGGCATGGAGAACATTTCGCCGAACGAAAGCAGTACGGCCCCAATCCATAACACTGGCACCCAGCCCTCGAAGGCGTTGAGGCCCACAAAGGCCAGCAACGTCATCACCACGCCCCAGCGGGCAAAGACCAGCGGCGAGCGGCGACCGTCGAGACCGTGAACGAGTACCATCTCGCAGGCCGCCACGATCACCCCGTTGAGCGCCAGCCAAAGGCCAATGCGTGGCTCCGAAAAATGGTAGACTTCCTTCAAATACACCGGAATCAGGGTGATCATTTGAAAAAAAGCAATGGCAAAAATCAGCGAAAAAAGAAGAAAAATCAGGAAGGTGCGGTCGCGGCGGACGGAGGAATTCAACGCCGCCGGCACATCGACCCCAGTTTTGGCCGCAACGCTGCTGCGGTTTTTCAGGAAAACCCAGAGCAGCACGGCGGCCAGCAGGCAGGTCGCGCCGTCGGCCACGAAGAGCCACCCGTAGCCGATGCCCGCCAACACCCCGCCCAGCACCGGCCCGACGCTCCAGCCCAGGTTGATGGCGAGCCGGTTGAGCGCGTACGAGCGCGTGAGTGTGGCGGGCGTGGCGTAGGAAGCCACCGAGGCCGAGTTGGCGGGCCGGAACGCCTCGGCCACCACGCTGAGCACGAACACCGTGGCGCAAATCGTGGACAAGGTGCGCATTTGACCCAGCACGAAAAACAGCAGACCGCCCAGGACTAAGCTCCAGAACATGACCGGAAAATAGCCAAAGCGGTCGCTGAGCCGCCCGCCGAGGAGCGTGCCCACGATGGAGCCTAACCCAAACACGGTCACAACCAGCCCCGCCTCGCCCACGCCGAAGCCCAGCGAAGCGGTGAGGTACACGGTCAGGAAGGGGATGACCATCGTGCCGCTGCGGTTGATGAGCATCACCAGCGCCAGCAGCCAGATGGAGCGGGAAAGGCCGCCGTAGGCGTTGCGGAAGCGGTTGAACATAGAGAATAGAGTAGAGAGGATAGAGAAAAGTCATTCTGCATTTCGCTATCCTCTTTACTCTATCCTCTCTACTCTAATTAGAACGTGCCGTTCCAGCGTTGATTGCCGGGTGCGGTGATTAACAAATTCCGGCGTCAGCGTGGTGACGTGGAAGTGCGGAAACGCGGCCACTTCGCGGTACGGAATCCGGGCGGAATCGAGGGCGGGTAGTTGGTCGGCGGCGGTGTAGAGCAACAGCGGTTCGCGGCGGCGGGCCGCGTCGACCGCTTCCGGCCGGGCGTACCAGCGCACGGGGGTTTTCCGGTAAAACTCGAAGCTGTTGTTTTCCAGGTTGCCAAAAAAGCCTGACCTGACCTGCGGGAAGTGAAGGTTGGCGTAGTTCGCCGCTTCGCCCGCTGCCTGGTAGGTCAGCACTGCGGGATAAAACACGAGGTTGGTGTAAAAATTAAACCCCGCCGCCGCCAGGCAAGTCAGGTAAAAAAAGCGCGGTACCGTTGCCAGCGTAGATTTCAGCATCGCTACACCCGCGCCCAGCACCGCCGCCAAGGCCCCCCAAAACCAGGGCGTGACGTGGGTGGGTTGGAAAAAATAGTTCCCCACAAAAATGATGAGAATCAGCAGGACGATTTGCACGCCCTGCGTCCAGGCGTAAGCTCGCTGACTGCGCCGGGAGGTAATTTCAGTGATAAATTTTGCCGTAAAAATCGCCAGGAACGGGAAGACGATGTTGAGGTAATGCGGCAGTTGAAAACTCGACAGGGTGAAAAGCAGCAACGTAGGCAGGGAGGCTCCGAGGGTGTAAAATTCTTTAGTATTGTCACGTTGAGCGGAGTCGAAGCGCAACGACGCGTTTCGACTCCGCTCAACGTGACCTTTCAATTTAAAAATGCTTCGTCTAAACAGAGTGAACAGCGCCGCGTACATCAGCAGCGCCCAGGGGGCGAAGGCCCAGAGCAGCGTGTGGAAGGCGAAGAACGGGTCGCCCTCGCCCTTGATGGGGCCGGTGTTGAAAAACCGCCCGAACTGGCTGTCCCAGAAGAAAAACTTCACGCCCGATACGCCGGTTTTCCCAAAAATAACCTTCTCCGGGTACTGGTCGAACTGGACGTACAGACTCAGCAATTCGGGTAGCGTGAACAACAACGTGAACCCCGCCGCCAACAGCCATTTCCAGGAAAAAATCCCCCGCCAATCCCGCTCCAACAGCAGGTCCAGGCCGATGGCCCCGGCGATGGGCACGAGCGTAAAAATTCCCTTCGTCATCATCGCCCCCGCCGCGAAGGCGGCTCCGAGCAGCAAATGCCCCCAAGAAAAGTGGAGGCGAAGCCGATAGAAATGGTACACCCCGCCCGCGATGAGGCCGGTCAGAAACGGCTCGGCCCGCACGTCGGCGTCGGACATGATGAGGTGGAGCGCCGTCAGTAAAATCAGTACCGCCCACTGGGCTACTTCCGTCGAGTACAGGCGTTTTGCCAGCCGGTACGTGTAAAACGCGGCCAGTACCGTGAAGGCGAGCGCGGGTAGTTTGTACGTTACCGTGCTGATTCCGAAGAGTTTGAAAATCAGCGCCGTAACCCAGAACGGAAAGTGGGGTTTGTCCAACCAATCCTGCCCGTTAAGCACGAGGTCGGTAAAGTTGCCCGTTTCGGCGATGGTTTTCGAGAGCGTGGCGTACACCGCCGCGTCGGGGTCCATGATGGGGATGAACAACCCGGCCAGGTGGACGGCGGTGATTAGGGCTAGGGTGAGGTAGAAGAAAAGTGATTTGTTGAGGGGTTCCATTCAGGAAAGAAAAATGTCAAAAATCCCCAAATGCCCGTCATTGCGAGCGGAGGCGACCGAGATGAGCGAAGCGAGAATTGGGCACCGGAGCGCGGCAAATCGAAGATTCAGCGTAGCTAATCCCCTGCCGGAGACCAAATTGGTGCTGGACGAGGCGCTTGGTTTTTGCTCTCTGGTCTCCGGCAGGGGATTAGCTACGCTGAATCTTCGATTTGCCGCGCTCCGGGTGAAAAAATCGTTTCACTCTTTTTCACCCTCCGCTCGCAATGACGGGTTGGGAAACTTTTTTTGAAACTTCCACCACCGTCTCCTCCCTCAAAAACGCATCAATCCGGCTCTTCACCAGCGCGGTCGAGATGCCCGAAATGCAAGGGCGGGGTAGGCAGGTGGTTTTGCGATGGTTGGCGGCGCTCACGCAGGGCGAGCAGGGCAGGCCGAGGTAAATCGGCTCGGCGTTGCCGCCCAGGGGCAGGTACAGCGCGGGGGTTTCGGGGCCGAAAATGACGAACACCTTCAGATCAGTCACCGAAGCGAAATGTGCCGGGCCGGAGTCGTTGGTGAGCATGAACGTACTCAGGCTGTAGAGCGGCACCAGTTCCTCAAAACTGAACACGCCCGCCGTGTTGAGGCAGTGCGGGTGAGCCACTTGGTCCACCACATTTTGCACGTAGTCGAATTCCGGTTTGGCTCCCGTCGCCAGTACGAGCCAGTCGGGGTGTTCGGCCAGGAATTGCCGGGCGATTTCGGCGAAGCGTTCGGGTAGCCACTTCCGCTGGGGCAGCAAATCGGAGGCGTTGACGTTGAGTAAAAACAAGTGTTGGCCCGCGTAATCGGGGAATAGCTTCTGGATTTTTTCTCGCACCACGTCCTGTTTGGCGGGCAAAACGACGGCTTTAGCCAGCGTTACCTCGGCGGGTTCGACGGCGTAGGTCGGATACGGGCCGGTGTGGTGCCCCAAGGCCGTGTTGACCAGCGACAGAAAGTTGACGGCCACGTGAACGTGGGCATTGTAGCGCACGGGGAAGTTGATGAAGTTGCCCCGGTACAGCCCTTCGTCGTGGACACTGGCGAAGCCAATCCGCGACCGTGCGCCGCTCATCGCCGTGAGCAGGGCCGTGAAGCGGGAAAACAATTCAAGATCGATGACGGTGGAAATGCGGTTTTTTCGACACCAAACCATAAACCGGAACACGTCGAGCGTCAGCACCCAGAGGTTTTCCGAACGCATGGCGAAGACGTTCTCCGGCGGTACGGTGTTCAGGATTTCGAGGCTTTTCCGGTTGGATTTGAAGATGGCGAAAAACAGGGTCGCCCCGCCCACGTCGCGGAGTTTGCGCAGGGCCGGGTCAACGATGAGCGCGCTGCCCATTTCAGAAAGTTCGATGAACAAGGTGCGACTGGCGTCGGGTTTCTCCGTTTTCGGGAAAAACAACCGCCCCAGCGCGAAGGGAATCGAGGCCAGGAAGGTGAGCGGTACGCCCACCTTCTGGTCGATTTCCCGCATGGTGTCGATTTTCATGGGTTGGGTAATTTCCCCGAGTTGTTATCCCGAGCGCAGCGAGGGACCTTGTTGGACTACCGGGCAGTTTGAGGTTAACTACCGCTGGGTCACCGGCCAATTATCCAGTAGTCCAACGAGATCCCTCGCTGCGCTCGGGATGACAGCTTGGGGGGGAGCGTATCACAATTTTTCCCGCAGAAACTTCGCCGTAAAATTTTCATCCCCCAACGCCAGCATTTCTTCCGGCGTTCCGGCGAAGGTCACGTAGCCGCCCGCTTCGCCGCCGTCGGGGCCGAGGTCGATGAGGTAATCGGCGGATTTGACGACTTCCATGTTGTGCTCGATGATAATCACCGAATCGCCCTGCTCGACCAGCGCGTTGATGGCCTTGAGCAGTTTTTTGATGTCGTGGAAATGCAGGCCGGTGGTGGGTTCGTCGAAAATGAACAGCGTCTTGCCTGCGTTGGGATTGCCCTTCATCAGAAAAGAGGCCAGTTTCACCCGCTGCGCCTCCCCACCCGACAGCGTGTTCGACGACTGCCCCAGCCGCACGTAACCCAGGCCCACTTCCTGCAAAGGGAGCAGCCGGTCGGTCAGTTTTGGTTCGCGGGGACGGAAAAAATCCACGGCTTCGTCCACGGTCAGGTTGAGAATATCGGCCACGTCCTTGCCGTCGTACTTTACGTCCAGAATTTCCTGTTTGAAGCGCTTGCCGTGGCAGACCTCGCAGGTGAGGTAGATGTCGGCCATGAACTGCATCTCGATTTTCACCTCGCCTTCGCCCTGGCAATTCTCGCAACGGCCCCCATCGACGTTGAACGAAAAATGGCTCGGTTTGTAACCCCGCGCCTTCGAGAGGGGCAACTCGCTCATCAGCAGGCGAATCTGGTCATAAGCCTTCACGTAGGTAACCGGATTCGAGCGCGAGGATTTGCCGATGGGATTTTGGTCAATCATTTCCACCGCGTCAATCCGCTTCAAATCGCCGCCCAGTTCGTCAAATTTCCCAACTTCCTCGCCGTGACTGCCCAGGCGGTGGCCCAGCGCGGGGAAGAGAATTTTCCGCACCAGCGTACTTTTCCCCGACCCGCTCACGCCGGTCACCACCGTAAGCGTACCGAGCGGGAAGCGGGCGTCCAGTTCCTTCAGGTTGTTTTCCCGCGCCCCTTTCACGTCAATCCAGCCCGAAGGTTTCCGCCGGAAACGCGGCACCAGCACCTGGTCCTGGCCGGTGAGGAAGGCAAGAGTATAGGAGCGAGGAGTGAGGAGTGAGGAGTGAGAATCGAAATTTTCTCCTCGCTCCTCACTCCTCGCTCCTCGCTCCTGCACATCTTCCCAATTCCCCTCAAACACCAACTCCCCGCCGCCCACGCCGGCTTCGGGGCCGATGTCGATGAGGTAATCGGCGGCTTTCATCACCTCTTCCTCGTGTTCGACCACGATGACCGTGTTGCCCAAATCGCGCAGGCTTTCCAGCACGCCCACCAGCCGCTGCGTGTCGCGGGGATGGAGGCCAATGCTGGGTTCGTCCAAAATGTACATCGACCCAACCAACGCGCTGCCGAGCGAGGTGGCGAGTTTGATGCGTTGAAATTCCCCGCCCGAAAGGGAGTTGGTGAGCCGGTTGAGGGTCAGGTACCCCAGCCCCACCCGCACGAGGTAGCCGAGCCGGTTTTCGATTTCGACCAGAATCCTTCGGGCCACTTCCTGCTGGTGCGGCTCCAGGTGGAGTTCGCTGAAAAACTGGAGCACGTCGGTGATGGGCATCAGCACCAAATCGGTGATGGAACGCCCGCCGACCTTCACGAATGCCGCGTCCTTGCGCAGGCGCGTCCCCCGGCATTCGGGGCAGGTGGTGCGGCCCCGGTAGCGCGAGAGCATCACGCGGTACTGCACTTTGTAGGTCTGTGCTTCCACGTCGGCGAAAAAGGCGTGCAGGCCGCCGAAGTGCGCGTTGCCGGTCCAGAGCAGGTCTTTTTCGTCCTGGGTCAATTCCTTGTAAGCCCGGTGGATGGGAAAATCGAAGCGGATGCCGTTTTTCACGAGCGGCTTGAGCCACTCGCTCATTTTTTCGGTGCGCCAGGGGGCGATGGCCCCCTCGAAAACGGAAAGATTTTTATCGGGAAAAACCAGGTCGGGGTCGATGCCGAGGATTTTCCCGAAGCCTTCGCAGCGCTTGCAAGCGCCGTAGGGGTTGTTGAACGAGAAGAGGTTGAGGCTGGGTTCTTCGAACGTCAGCCCGTCCAGCTCGAACTTGTCGGAGAAGCGGCGTTTTTCCACGTTCACCACGTCGGTGAAGCACTCGCCGTCGCCCTCGAAAAAAGCGGTTTGCACCGAGTCGCCGAGGCGGAACTGGGTTTCTTCGTCGGGCTGGCCTTGTTCGTCGTGCTTGACGGCCACGCGGTCGATGAGGATTTCAAACCCCGTGGTCTCGCGTTCGAGCGTGGCCAGGGTTTCCTCGCTTTCGAGGAGTTCTTCGATTTGCTGCGTTTGCCCGTCGGCCAGAATTCGGGTGAAGCCTTTTTGGAGGAGAATCGTCAGTTCTTCCTTCAGGCTGCGTCCCACCACGCGGTGCAGCGGAGCCAGAATCATCATGCGGCTGCCTTCGGGGTGCGAAAGCAAGTAATCGACCACCTCCGAAATCGTGTCCTTTTTCACTGCCCGCCCCGACACGGGCGACATCGTGATGCCGATGCGGGCGTAAAGCAGTTTGAGGTAATCGTAAATTTCGGTGGTGGTGCCGACCGTTGAACGGGGATTTTTGGTAGCCACCCGCTGCTCAATGGCGATGGCGGGCGAAACGCCCTTGATGTACTCGACGTCGGGTTTTTCCATCCGACCCAGAAACTGCCGGGCGTAACTGCTCAAACTTTCGACGTACATCCGCTGGCCTTCGGCGAAGAGTGTGTCGAAGGCCAGGGAGGATTTGCCACTGCCCGAAAGGCCCGTGATGACGACGAGTTTGTTGCGCGGAATGGCAACGTCGATGTTTTTTAAATTATGGACTTTGGCCCCCTTGATGAGGATGTATTCTTTCGGGGAAAGCTCTTCGATGGGGCGCCGCCGGGAGGTCATTGGTTGAGCTTCGTTCATCCCGCAAAAGTACGGCTTTCAGGGCGGAAAAGTAAGGGAGGATTAAAAGCAACCACAGAGTTGATAGTCGTGAGAGGGCTGCGCGCGGAGCGGCTGGCAACGGGGCAGGGTATTTGAGAAAAGAGTCAAGTTGGGTAGGGCCGTTGCCAGCCGCTCTCCGCATCAGCCTTTCACGGCTGGCAACTTCTTTTCTAAAAAATTCCACATTCCACCCCGGCATTCTCCCAAAAAAATGGTACTCTTGCACTACAATAGTTAGTAAACTAACTTTTCGCTTACTCAACGAAACTATGCCTCATTATCACCGCCTCGGTCGGGTGCCCCACAAGCGGCACACGGTCTTTGAAAACCCGAAGGGCGGGTTTTACTACGAAGAACTCTTCGGCACCATCGGCTTCGAGGGCATGGCTTCGCTGCTGTACCACGTTCACCGTCCCACGCAGGTGCGGGAAATCCGGGGTAGCCGCGACGTAACGCCGAAAATCGCGGTGGAGAAAAGCGTGACGGCCCGCAAACTCATCGGCTTTGATGCCGCCCAGCAGGACGACTGGCTCGACGCCCGTACCCCGTTGCTCGTCAACCGTGACGTGCATATTTCCGTCGCTGCCCCCCGCCAGGCGCTGACCGAGTATTTCTACAAAAACGCCGACGCCGACGAGTTGCTGTTCGTCCACCGGGGCAGCGGGCGGCTCAGGACGATGCTCGGCACGATTCCCTTCGGGTACGGCGATTACCTGCTCATTCCACGCGGGATGATTTACCAAATTGAGTTTGATTCCGAGGAAAATCGCTTGCTGATCACCGAATCCTTCCACCCGATTTACACGCCCAAGCGCTACCGCAACCACTTCGGGCAGTTGCAGGAACACGCCCCCTTTTGCGAGCGCGATTATAAACTGCCGCAGGACCTGGAGACCCACGACGAAACCGGCGATTTTTTGATGAAAATCAAAAAACAAGGCGTGTTGCACGAGGTCGTCTACGCCACGCACCCCTTCGACGTAGTGGGCTGGGACGGTTACCACTTCCCCTGGGGCTTGTCCATCCACGATTTCGAGCCAATTACGGGGCGCGTTCACCAGCCGCCGCCGGTTCACCAGACCTTCCAGACGGAGGCTTTCGTAGTCTGCTCCTTCGTGCCGCGCCTGTACGATTATCACCCGCAGGCGGTTCCGGCCCCCTACAACCACTCCAACATCGACTCCGACGAGGTGATTTACTACGTTGACGGCGATTTTATGAGTCGCAATGACATTGCTCCCGGCCACCTCACCCTACACCCCGGCGGCATTCCGCACGGCCCGCACCCCGGCGCGATGGAGCGGAGCTTGGGTAAAAAAGAAACCGTGGAACTGGCCGTGATGGTCGACACCTTCCGCCCGCTGATGGTCACGGAAGCGGCGTTGAAACTCGACGACGGGAAGTACTTCCGTTCGTGGCTCGAACCTGTGGTAGCTGCGGACTTTAGTCCGCAGTAAGCATCCCGCCGAACCGTATCCGACTGGCAATCGTCTACGAACTAAAGTTCAAAGTTCGTAGCTACCTTCATCAACCATGCTCTACGACCTCCCGACCACCCCCCTGCGCCAGGACTACGCCGCCTACACGGCGGAAGACTTTGAAGTCTGGCGCATCCTCTACGAGCGGCAAATGGTCCAACTGCCCCCCATCGCTTCGCGGGCCTACCTCGACGGACTATACTTGGTAAATTTTTCGGCGGATAAAATCCCCAACTATGCCGAAACCAACGCCCTACTGAAACCCCTGACCGGCTGGCAGATTTACGTAGTGCCGGGGCTGATTCCGAACCGAGCGTTTTTCGAGTTGATGCAGGCCCGCTGCTTCTGCGCCTCGACCTGGCTGCGCAGCCGCGAGCAACTCGATTACCTCGAAGAACCCGACGCCTTCCACGATATTTTCGGCCACGTGCCGCTGCTCTCAAACCGCAACGTCTGCCATTTTCTGGAAGAACTCGCCCGCATCGCCCTGCGCTTCGTCGACGACGAGGAGGCCGTCGAAGCCATCGCCCGGTTGTACTGGTACACCATCGAATTCGGGTTGATTCGCGAAGGCAGCGAGGTGAAAATCTACGGCGCGGGCATTCTCTCTTCGGCGGGCGAAAGCCACTACTGCCTCGAAGACCCCGCCCGCTGGGTACCCTACGACGTACCCACGCTGCTGCGCACGCCCTACGTTAAGGAACACTACCAGGACCAGTATTTCGTCATCGATTCCTACGAACAGCTTTTCAATTCCACGGTGGAGATTGAGCGGGAGTTGGAGGGGTTGATGGCATTCGGAAAAGAAGTTTCTCACGCCTGAAAAACCGCACTCATGGAAACCCTCGAACTACTTCCGCAATCCGCAATCCCCAATCCCCAATCCATCGACTTCCTCCCCCTCCACGGCACCGACTACGTCGAACTCTACGTGGGTAACGCCCGCGAATCGGCGCATTATTTCCAGACCGCCTTCGGCTTCCAACCCCTGGCCCACGCGGGCCTCGAAACCGGCCTCCGCGACCGCGAAAGCTACGTGCTGGTGCAGGAAAAAATCCGCCTCGTGCTCACCTCGCCGCTCACGGGCGGTACCGACATCGGTGCCCATTTGGACAAACACGGCGACGGCGTGAAAGTCGTGGCGCTCTGGGTGGACGATGCCGAGGATGCCTTCCATCAGACCGTCCGCCGGGGGGCCGAGCCGTACCTCGAACCCACCACCGAAACCGATGAACACGGCAGCGTCCGGCGTTCCGGCATCCGCACCTACGGCGACACCGTCCACGTTTTCGTGGAGCGAAAACACTACCGGGGCGTGTTCCTGCCCCATTTTCAGGAGTGGAAACCCCGCTACCGCCCCGTGCCCGTGGGCCTGCTGCACGTCGACCACATGGTGGGCAACGTGGGTTGGGGCGAAATGAACAAGTGGGTGAATTTCTACGCCAACGTGATGGGATTCAGCCAGTTGGTGAGTTTTGACGACAAAGACATTTCGACCGACTACACCGCCCTGATGAGCAAGGTGATGAGCAACGGCAACGGGCGCATCAAATTTCCCATCAACGAACCCGCCGAGGGCCGCAAAAAATCGCAGGTCGAAGAGTACCTCGATTTTTACGGTGGGCCGGGCATCCAGCACGTGGCCGTGGCGACCAACGACATCATCGACACCGTCACCGCCTTACGCAACCGGGGCGTGGAATTTCTGCAAGTACCCGACAGCTACTACGTCGAGTTGAAAACCCGTATCGGGAAAATCGACGAAGAACTGAGCGAACTCCGCAAGTTGGGCATTCTCGTCGACCGCGACGAAGAAGGGTATTTGCTCCAGATTTTTACCAAACCCGTGGTGAGCCGCCCGACGCTATTTTTTGAAATCATTCAGCGAAAAGGGGCCAAATCGTTCGGGAAAGGCAATTTCAAGGCCCTCTTCGAAGCCATCGAACGCGAGCAGGAGTTGCGGGGAACGCTGTAGTCAATTAAGAATTAAAAATTAGGAATTAAGAATTGTAAAGGCATCTGCCTGTACTTTTCCACCCAGGAATCAAAAGGTGTCGGGTCAAAAGTCAATTTTTAAAACCATTTTTAATTTTTCAATGGTTCGTCAAGGATTAAGCGGCTCTACAGCCGAAACGATACAA
>CAXTIG010000032.1:0-83067 GCA_964244295.1 uncultured Cytophagales bacterium | reverse complement strand
CCACGCCTTTTTTTGTGCCCTCCATTCAGCCCAAGATTGACGAACCATTGATTTTGATAAAGACACAAATTACAGCATTTCATTCAGAAGCAGAAACGGAACTTGGTATCAGAGAATTGTTCTTAAAAAATCGAATCAAATTATGGATCAATCTTTTTACATTGTCAAATTCAAATTTGATACACCTTCCTTGCAAAAAATATCTAAAGATGGAAAACCGGTTTTTACTCCTGCGTATGAAAAAATATTTTTAAAAGACCATGTTGGTTATTGGCCCATAGCAAATCCTGACAAGAAATTTGAATGGTTTTCGAAGGGATCTCAAATTTTCCCATAGAAATAGAATTTGTTTTGTTGCCGACTCAAGTATCATCAATCCTTCTCATCCACAATTCAATTTCTCTACCCCATGCAAACCGGAGGCGACCTACGCTTAGCCGTCCTCATCGACGCCGACAACATTCCGCACCGCAACGTGAAGCGGATGCTGGAGGAAATTGCCCGCTACGGTACGCCCACCTTCAAGCGCATTTACGGCGACTGGACCCGGCCCACCATCGCGGGCTGGAAAGCCGTGCTGCTCCAAAACGCCATCACGCCCATCCAGCAGTACGGTTACACGACGGGCAAAAACGCCACCGACTCGGCTATGATCATCGACGCGATGGACATCCTCTACTCCAACCGGGTGGATGGCTTCTGCCTCGTGTCGAGCGACAGCGATTTTACCCGGCTCGCCACCCGGCTCCGCGAGGCGGGGATGCAGGTGATCGGCATCGGCGAAAAGAAAACGCCGAACCCCTTCGTGGTGGCCTGCGACAAGTTTATTTACCTCGAAATTCTGGAGCAGGAACCCGAGCCGGAACCCGAAGCCCCCGCTACCGAACCCACCCGCGAAGCCCGTCCGCCCCAGAAAAAACGGACGCCCCGCGCCGTGTTCAAAAAACTCGACGCCGACATCCTCGACCTGATCATGACCTCCATCACCGACCTGGCCGACGAGAGCGGCTGGGCTTCGCTGAGTTCGGTTGGGACGCTCATTTCCAAAAAACAACCCGCCTTTGATTCCCGGAATTACGGGTTTCCCAAGTTAAGCCTGCTCATCAAATCCATCCCGGAAGTGGAAACCGAAGAGCGGGAATCGGGGCAACGGGGGGTGAGGCATTTGTACATCCGCAACCGGGAGTAGCGTAGTCCGATGGAAAGTTCTTGCCGAAGCCAGCTAACTTGGGCGGATTTCAATTGGCATCTTTACCGAATCGATGAAATTCCTTCCGCTGGGACTTCTGTTTCTAATCGCGACCCCGGCGCTGGCCCAGCTACCCTCGCCCGAACGCTACCGGGTTAAAATTCTGACGCTCAACGGTGAACGCCTGTTTGGTACGCTGTACAGCGTAGACGAAGCCCGGTTGCAGTTCCTCAGCGCAGAGGTCGTCTTACCCCTCGCTCCGGAGTCCGTACCGCTGGAATCCATCAAAAAGGTCGTGCTCTACCGCGACCGCCGTCGGGAAGCCGCCTGGCAGGGGGCCGCCGTGGGAGCGGTCGCACTGGGCTTGATTACGTTTCGCTCCCTGGAAAGAAATCCGCCGCAGAGTCGGGTGGTTTTCGGCCTCAGCCTGGGCCTGGGCACGGGGGCCGGGGCCTTGTTTGGCAGTATTATCGGATCGGGCGTTAGCCGATCACTCCAAAAACGCGTGATCCGCCCCAGCTTACACGGCGATGCTAGGGCCTCGCTTCGATCCCAGTTACTGCCCTTTGCCTACACCTACCAAAGCGACTTTCTCCATGACTCCCCGCCCTGACGCGGACGGCAAGCCAGCGGCCGCCTTCAGTACTGGTGAAAACCCTGGGAAACAAACTCCAGCACCGTAGGCAGTGCCGTCCGCCAGTAGGTCCAGGTGTGGCCTCCATCGCGGGCGCGGAACTCGTGGGGAATTTCCTTTTTGCGCATCGCCACGTGCGCCAGGCTGTTGCCTTCGTAGAGGAAATCGTCGTCGCCGCAGTCGATGTACCAGCGCACGGCTTTTTTCTGGGCGTCGGGTACGGCTTCAATCAGTTTCAACACGCTTTGCCGGTTATAAAACGCCTCGATTTGCGCGTCGGTGGCCCGGCCCGCCGTAGAATCCCGGCGAACCCTCGTTCTGGCGTCCTCAAGCGTGAGCGGCCCGGTGCCCGCGCTCAACGGACAGGCCGAAGAAAAAAGATCGGGGTGGTGCAAGGCGTAGGTAAACGAGCCATCGCCGCCCATCGAAAGGCCCGCCACGGCCCGGTAGCGTTTTTCAGCTTTGATGCGGTATTTCTTTTCCACGAAAGGCATCAGTTCTTCAAAAAAGAAATCTTCGTAGCGCCAGTCACCCAGCGCACTGTTGGCGTAACCCCGCCGACCCGTGTTGGCGTCGGGCATGACGATGATCATCGGCGTGGCCTGGCCGTCGCGGATGGCTTTATCGGTGATGCCCAGCACCTCGCCGAACTGCACCCAGCCGGTGTGGTCGTCGCCGCCGCCGTGGAGCAGGTACAGCACCGGGTAGCTGCGCTGGGAGGTTTCGTAGTCGGGTGGGAGGTAAATGGCGTACTTGCGCTCGCTTTTCAAGATTTTGCTGGGCAGCGTCAGGTTGTCGATGACCCGACCCGTCTGGGCCAGGATCAGGGTGGGAAATAAGGTCAGGAGACCCACCAGGCAGGTTTTCATGGAAAAGAGGATAGAGGTTTTGAGATTGAACAAACTTTCCTTTTTAGGGAGGAAAATGTTTCTGATTAAAAAAGGGGGCTTGTCATGGCAGCGGCCGCCCGGATCCCTCCTTCGTCGGGCCGGGTGGCCGCTGCCATGACAAGCCCTTTTTTTAACTCTAAGCAGCATACTCATCTTGGTTTCCTTTGCTCGCAATGGCGCTGAATGGGATGCCGTGAGCAGGCTGCGGGGGGTACTCAGCCCATCGCCGCCAGCAACTGATCCAGTCCGATGGTGGCAAAGCTGCTCGAATAGTCCGACATGGCGTAAGGGATGATCAGTTCGCGGCCATTGAGCAGACCGCCGCAACTGTACACCACGTTGGGCACGTAACCTTCGCGCTCGTTTTCGTCGGGGCTGAGCAGGGGTTCTTTCAGCCGCCCGAGCACTTTCGTCGGGTCGTCAAGGTCGAGCAGGAAAGCCCCGATGGAGTACTTCCGCATGGGTCCCACGCCGTGACTCAGCACGAGCCAGCCCGCCTCGGTTTCGATGGGCGAGCCGCAGTTGCCCAGTTGAATCATCTCCCAGGGGTAGGCGGGTTTCAACAAAATTTCCTTGCTGTTCCAGAAGTGCAGGTTGTCCGAAAACATAATAAAAATGTTCTCGCTGTCCTGCCGTGAAATCATCGCATAGCGTCCGCCGATTTTGCGCGGAAACAGCGCCATGCCTTTGTTTTGCACTTCCGAGCCGTTGAGCGTGCTGATGTGAAAATGCAGGAAATCCTGGGTTTCGAGCAGTTGCGGAAAAATCACCTTTCCGTTGTAGGCCGTGTACGTGGCGTAGTAAGTGCGGGTGCCGTCGTCGTCGGTGAAGAGCACGAAGCGGGCGTCTTCGATGCCGTTGGTTTCGTTGGGGGCGAAGGGAAAAATGATGCGTTCCGACAGCCCGTTGTCGGGTTCGTAGGTGAGGTCGTAGTTGGAGCGGGCCAGTTCGAGCAGGGCCTGTCCGGCGGCATCGGCTCCCGGCGAGGGCCACTGCCGCTGCACGTACCGGACGCGTTTTTCGAGTTCGGGCAACGTAAAAAAATCGGGCAATTCGCCCAGCATTCGGCCAACGGCCTCGTTGCGCATTTTTAATTCACTCATTTTCAGATCGATGAGCGATTTTTCGTAGGTCGTGCTGGGGTAGGCATCGGGCGGGGTTACGAAGCGCGACACCGGGTCGATGCGAATCTGATTCTGCGCGTCGATGAGGCCCGAACGGAAAGTGATGGACGAAATGTGTCCCTCGCCCGTGGCCCGCAAACTCAGCACGAACCGCCGCTGGCCGGAGTCCAGACCCGACTGGTCGGGGTGCCACACCATCGAGGGGTTGAAAAGCGCCGAGGCTTCCAGGGAGTATTCGTTGGTAAAATACGCGCCGATGAGCAGCTTGCGCTCCTCGCTCAGGGGCGTGTCGGTGAGCAGATGCCGCCGCACATCGTGGTAGCGTTTAGTGAAAAACTGCTCTACTTCGACGTGGCGATTGCCAAATTCGGCAAAAACCTGGTCGAGTTGGGCCTGGGCATCGGCCTCCGACAGCGCCATGACCCGCGCCAGAATTTTCATCACCCGCGTATCGTCGCCCGGTACGAAGGGGCGAAATAACACCCGTTTTATATCCGGGCAAAGCACGACTCCGGTGCGTTTGGCTCTCACAAGCGATGAATCAACGGCGACCTCCTGGGTCGCCTCAATTTCAAGAAGGGAAGATTGCATGGTGGGCGTTTGGGGGAAATGGAGAATTGAAAATGGACAATAACAGGCCTGACTGTATTTTATTCTCCATTGTCCATTTTCAATTCTCCATTTCCCCGCTTTTGCCCGAAAATTACGATCGGGGCGGGCGCAATGCCAGCGCCGGAAGCGCTAAATTTTCTTCGCTCCGTTCGTCGAGCGCCACTTTGAGTTCGGTGTAGGCCATGAGCCAGGCCAGCAGACTCTCGGCTCCCTGGTTTTTATTCACCCGGTCCATTTGCAACCCGTCGAAACATCCGCCCGAATGAGGGTCGTAGAGCGAGAGGCCCAGGTCGTTTTTTCCCAAAAACCAGTTGAAGGCTTTGCGGGCTTCGCTCAACCAAGTGGGATCATCGCTCACGCGCCAGGCCGCTACGCAGGCGGCTACCATCGCAGCGGCTTCGAGGGGTTGCTGGTCGAAAACGGCCCGTTCGCCGTTCATTTCATAAAAACCGTCGTTGCCAATGGGCCGGAAATGCCCGGCGGGGGCGGTTTGCACACCCCGCAGCCAATCGAGGGTTTCCAGGCCCACGTTCACGGCTTCCGGGTTACCGCTCCCGATCAGGGCCTGGCAAAGCCGGGCGTTGTCGTAGGTCAGCACGGTTTCAAACCAGTTCCAGCCTTCGGTCGCGGCCTGTCGGTGCAGGTCGAGGAGGTTCTGTACCAATTCGTCCTGAATGCGCCGCACCTTGCGGTCGCCGCCAAACGAGCCGAGGTAATCGGCAATGCCCAGCAGGGCAAAAGCCCAGGCGCGGGGGGAAGTCATGCCGGCGATTACGGGCAGGTTTTGCTCAAACAATTCCACCGCCCACTGGCGCAAGTCGGCCCGGCGGGTGCGGCTCACCAGGGTGCCCAGCGCCCAGAGCGCCCGCCCGTGGCTGTCGTCGGAGCCGTAGGCTTCGAGCCAGGCCCCGCTGTAGGCCATAAAATTGCGGAAGCGCTTTTCCTCCGGCGAATAGGCGTAGTTGAGAAAGGTCGCGAAGGTATCGGTGAGCCACGAAAGCCGGGTTTCGAGCACCAAATCGGTGCTTTCGAGCCAGGTGGTGAGGATGAGCGCCCGGGCGTTGTCGTCGGTGCAGTAGCCTTCTTCGTAGTGCGGCAGCGTAAACCGGGCGTGTTGGGTGATGCCGGTGTCGTCGGTAAGCCGGAAAAGGTGGTCGAGTTTCAGCGTCGGAAATTCGTACAGGTCGTTGCCCACCTGCTTGCGCACCAACGCAGAGCGCAAATGCGACTGCAAGCGCACCCGCCGGGCTTCGGCAAAGGTCTGCTGGTAGCGCTCGATTACTTTTGCCCACACCATGTCGCGGCCCAGCAGATACGCCCGTTTGCGCATGGCGTGGCGCTTGGTGTCGTTGTCGAGCAGGTCGTTGAGGGCCTCAGCGATGGCCGGCGCATCGGCGAAGGGCACCAGCACGCCCCGGTCGTCGGCCAGGAGTTCCTCGGCGTGCCAGTAAGGGGTCGAAATCACGGCTTTGCCGTTGCCGAAACAGTAGGCCAGCGTACCCGAGGTAATCTGGGCCGGGTTGAGGTAGGGCGTGATGTACACGTCGGCGGCCCCGATGTAATCGAGCAGTTCGTGGTCGGCCAGAAATTTATTGTGAAACCGCACGTGTTCGCTCACGCCCAGGTCCTGAGCCAGTTTTACGAGGCTCTCGCGGTATTCTTCGCCGCGCTCGCGCACCAGGTTGGGGTGCGTGGCCCCCACCACGAGGTACACCAGTTCGGGGTGTTGCGCCACCACAGCGGGCAACGCCCGGATCACGTGTTCGATGCCTTTGTTGGGCGAAAGCAGCCCGAAAGTAAGCAGCACCGAACGCCCGGCTACGTCGAACTGGTCTTTGTGAAAATGCGGATCCACGAACGACATATCGGGAATGCCGTGCGGAATCACCTCGATTTTGTGTTCGGGAACGCCGTAAATTTCATTCAGGAACACCCGGCCCCGTTCCGACATCACCACCACTTTGGCCGAGAGCCGGGTAATTTTACGCAACGTTTCGTACTGGTCGGGGTTGGGTTCCTGCAACACGGTGTGCAGGATGGTCACCACCGGCATGGTGAGGGTTTCCATAAATCGCAGGATGTGCGCCCCGGCCCGCCCGCCGTAAATTCCGTATTCGTGTTGCAAGCAAACCAGTTCAACGTTTTTGGTATTCAGAAACCGGGCGGCGCGCTCGTAATCGGGCAGGCTTTCCTGGGGGAAATCGAAACGCACTTCTTCGGGATACTCATAGCCTTCATCGAAATCATTGACGGCCACCACGAAACTGTCCACCTGCGGATACTGCCGGGCAAAGGCCGTGTACACGTCGTGGGTAAACGTGGCGATGCCGCAGCGCCTGGGTAGGTAGTTCCCCACGAAGGCCACCCGGCTTGGGCTGAATTTTCCCAGGAAATTGATTTCTAACGATTGTGTATCTTTCATTGTGGTCAAGGTTAGGAGGAAAAAGCGGTCAGGCTTTCGGGGTTTCGTTCTAAAAATCAGCGGATTAGTACCCGTAAATACCAACTAAGTGCCAGAAAACTAAGCACTTGGAGTGTAAAAAACCGTTCCGGGCAAATTTTCGAGTGCTCACTTCTGTGCCGAAAGGGTGGCACTGCCGGGAAGACCAAACAGGTTTTGGGGAGGCAGTACCTTCAACCCGGCGGCTCGCTGCCAACCCTGGATTTCGGCGGCACTCCACAGGCCGTTGGAACTCGTAAGGCCGAAAAACAACCCCACCAAGCTCCGGCTGATTTCGGGTTTTACACCGGGGTTTTCGCGCAGCAAATCCACTACCACGAAGTACCCGCCGGGTCTCAGCGCGGCGGCCACCCGTCGGGCCAGACTTTGATTTTGTTCGGCGTTGAAATGGTGGCTCACTTGACACAGCAGCACCAGGTCGTACCCGGCCTCGGCGAGCGGATATGTGAGGGCATCGCCGGGCAGGTAGCAAACCCGTTC
Organism: uncultured Cytophagales bacterium; assembly: GCA_964244295.1. Classification (GTDB taxonomy): domain Bacteria; phylum Bacteroidota; class Bacteroidia; order Cytophagales; family Spirosomataceae; genus JAJAZB01. The sequence goes on along the minus strand of CAXTIG010000032.1, from coordinate 75,677 downwards.
GTGCCGCAGGGGACTGACCAGCGCCTCGGGCAGGTCGAGCACGTCGGCGTGGAGGGCCGGGTGCCGTTGGCAAAACCAGTCGGCGTACAAGCCGTGAGCGCCGCCGATGTCGAGCAGCCGGGTTGCGTTGGGGGGAAGGGAAATTTTGCGGCCCAACTCGTCGGCCCCCAGCCGGGCGGCATTAGCCATGCTGTGGCGGTAAAGCGCCCAGTCGTTGGCTCCGAGCGACTCGTGAATGCAGAGGCCCCGGCCCGTGCGCAGGTAGTCGGGCAGGTGATCGTGCCACGGCCACATTTCACGCATAAACAGGAGGTGATCGCGCACCGAGTGAGGGCTATCGGGAAGCAACCACTTACTCGCCACTCGCGAAAGCGAAAAAGCCCCCCGCCGGGTGCGCAGGTAACCCGCCGATTCGAGTACCCGCAGTAGGGGCCGCAGTGCCCCTTCGTGCAAGCCGCTCCGCCGGGCGATTTCTTCGGGGTAGAGGGTTTCGTGCCCGATGCTTTCAAAGACCCCCAGCCCCACGGCCTCGTACACGGCCCGCGCCAGCAGAGCATACAACTGCGTGTGTATCAGCGGCAACGGGGCCAGGTTAAACCACTTGGCAACCCATTCGACGAACGTTTGCGGACGGAGCGAAAATTTCATGTAACGTCGGTAAACTCAACGGGAAAAGACACCCATCCCTTCTCAATCCCCTATAAAATCCCCGCGTTCCCCGCGAAGTTCTCCGTTTTCTACGCCGGGAGCGCTTCCTCCCGGCCCGTAGCCAGCCGGTTCACTAAACAAGCCAGCGCGGTGGGTTGCGGCCGTACGCTGCGCACGTCGAACAGGCCCGGTTGGTAGCGCTGGGCGAATTCTTGGCTATCCCGGCCGTGCGAACCGAGCAAGGCCCAGGCCGTCACGGCGCGGAGGTCGATGCCCTCGTCGGCTTGCTGCCGGGCAACCTCCCACACGGCTTCAAACTGACGGGCGTGCACGGCCGGGTCGTTACCCAGGTGTAGCTCCGTCACCGCCAGGGGCAACCCGTACCGGTCCCAAATCCGGCGGAGCAGCGGCCCGAGCGCTTCCCCGGCCCGGAACCCGGTTGGAGAAAGGTAGTAATTCAGCCCCAGCACCTCGGGCGGACAGGGGTTTTCCGTAAAAAAATGAAGGTCTTTCTCCGAAACGCCCCGCTCAGTCATAAAAGCGAACAGCGGGTGCCCCGAATCGACCCGGCCTCTGAGCAGTTCCCAGGGAAGCCAGTGGAGGCAGGGTTCTTCACTGGCATCGACCGGAAACCCGGCCCCTTCCAGCAAACCGAAGGCTTCGGTCTGCACAAGCCGCGCATCGGGCCGCACCCGCCGGATGGCGCACATGGCCAGCACGGTGGCCTTCAACTGATTGAGCAGTACGTGAAAAAACGCTCGTTCCCCGCGCTGGTGGGGGTACCAATGTCCATCGAAACCCATGTGGCGGGCCGTCGCGAAAGGTTCGTTGATGGGCACGTAGTCGGCCACCCAGGGGTAGCGTTCGGCCACCGCCCCGGCGTAACGGGCGAACGCCTCCGGAAAATGCGGCTGCTCGACCGAGGCGTAATGCGGCCCGCTGCCGTGGTGCATCAAACCCACTACGGGCCGGATGCCCAACTGCCAGAGTTTGTAGAACCGGGCATCGCTCCAGGCCCAATTGGGGTCATCGGGGGCACGGGGGGCGGTGCGCTCCCAGAGTAAGGGAACGCGCAGGGTGCGCAGGCCGAGTTCATAAAAACGATCGAGGTCGTCGAGGCGCTCGTCGTGGCCGCAACGCCGAAGCTGGTCGTGGTAGTGGCTCCCGATCCGCACCACCGAGCATTCCACGCCGCCCCAGAGTTCGATGGAGTTCATGGATTTCAAAGATTAAATTTTAGCCACGAAGCCGTTTTACGGTTCAGCAAACTGAAAAAGGGTCAGGCGGACCGTTCCGTATGACCCTCTTTTCATCGAAAAAACGGATTGATCCCACCCCATCACGCGGCCACTTCCAGCGAATTGGTCACCTGCTGGAGCATCAGCCGTTGCATCCGTTCCCAGGTCAGGTCCCAGGAGTTGCGGGCCAGGAAGCGGTCGACGTTGCTCTGCCATTTGTCGTTGGGGCGGGTAATCAGGCAGTTCGCGATAGCCTCCTCAAATTCGGCGGCGTTGGCCGCAATGTAGACTAAACCCTCGTCGCCGTAAGGCCGCACCACGTCGCGGATGGGCGTAGAAACCACCGGCAAACCCGCCGCCAGGTACTCCGGCGTTTTGGTGGGGCTGATAAATCGCGTGGATTCATTGAGGGCAAAGGGCAACAGGGCCGCGCTCCAGTGGGCCACGTACTGGGGGAGTTCCCCGTAACTTTTCATCCCGAGGTAGTGAATGTTGGCCGCCTGGGGGAGGCTTTCGAAGGAAATCTTTACCACTGGCCCCAGCAGTACAAACTGCCAGTCGGGTCGGCGTTGGGCCAGTTCGCCGAGCAGGTCGGCATCGAAACGCTCATCGAGCACGCCGAAGAAACCCAATTTCGGACCAGAACCAGGGATGCTCCGTTGGTCGTCGGGTTCGTCCAGGGTCTGGCGGGCCTGGGCAAAGTGCGCCCGGTCGATGCTGCTGGGAAAGGCGTGTACCCTGGGGTGGCGGTGGCGTTTGGCTTCAAATAAACTCTGCCCGCCGGTAAAAACCAGGTCGGCCCGTTCGAGCAGTTGCCGTTCAAAATTGAGCAACTCAGGTGGTGCTCCCCGGAAAGCCGAAAGTTCGTCCATGCAGTCGTACACGGTGAGGACGGGACGGAGGTGATCACTGAAGGCGAGGGCCATCGGGGTGTAGTACCAGGCCGTGAACGTGCGCACGCAACGCTCATCGAACAATAAATCAACCAGTTCGCGTTGCCAGCGCAACACCTCGGCGTGGAGTAGCCCCCCCGGCAGGTGCGGCACGGCCACGTAGAGTTTCTCGCCCACCCGGCGAATTTCCATGCGCGGTACCGTGCTTTCTTGGCCAAAGTGGGGTTCTTCCACGAAAAACACCCGGCTGGCGCGGTTGGCGCGGGTGAGTAGGTGTTGCGGGCGCTGAAACACAAAATCCCAGCGTAAGTGCGAGAAGCAGACCAGATCGGGAGGAAGTTCGGCCAGCCGGGGTGGGTGGTACCAACTGTTTTCATTTGCTGATTCAGCCGACAAATTTCCGAGCGAGGGGTAGATAAATTCTTCGCGCATGGAAGTAATGGGTTGTATTGGTGGTTAAAAGAGATAAAAACTCGGCCCGTCAGCCCCGACTGGCTTGAGAAAATTAAAATCAGGAAGGAGGGAGAAATACGGGCAGCGGAAGCTACCCCGGCAAGGAATCTACGAAAGGTATGCCTTCGGGAAAAACCGGCCTTATCCCTGAAAGAGCCTTGCTTTTTCTCCCCAAACCCAACAACGCATGGGCTGAGTGATGCAATTTTTCCCCGTTTTGCCATCCTCCAATCGGCGTTGGGGAAGCGTACTTCTGCTCAACGGTTGGTAGAAGAACTGGCCAACCGGGGCAAAAACCGAGGAACCAACCGGCGAAGAGTTTACCCGTTTTGAGCAAGCTTTTCTAATGAAGCAGCCCGGAAAACAGGGGTTTTCGATTAAATGAGGGGGAAGGAATGCTTTTTTCCTTAGTCACACCCGAAGAAAAGTCCAACTAACATTACACAGTCATCAAAAAACGCAAAATCATGAAAAAAGTAACTGTATTCGCTGCTTTGCTTGGCACCATGCTAAGCTTCAGCGCCGTGGCGCAGGTCAATCCGACGCCCACTACCCCGACTACTCCTACCACGCCGCCGACGAGCAACCCCAACAATTCGTCGTACAACACCGGCTCCAACTCCAACACCGGCGTGCAGCCCAACACCACTACCCCGCAGCAGCCGGGCTACAATAATCAGAATCCAAACAGTCCGAGTTCGTCGACAACCCAAACCCCGTCGACCTACCCGACCCAAACCGAACCCACCCAGGGTGACCGCTCGCGGATGGGCAACCGCCGTAACCGGAATCGGGGTGAAATGAGCGACACCACATCGATGGGCAACACGGGAGCGGGCCGCGACAGCATGGGCAAGGGCCGCAGGGATACCCGTTCGTACCCCAACAGTGGCGACAACAGTTCGGGCAATACCAATTCGGGTAGCAATACCACGAACAACCCGACGACGACTCGCCCGACGACCACGCCCACTACACCCCCGCGTAATTGAGCCGAAGTACCGCGAGAGCACAAAAAAACCCGGCGTTGAAACGCCGGGTTTTTTTGTGCTCTCGCGAGCGATAGTTTACGCGGCATTCAGTTCGTGCATTTGTAACAGCCCCAGGCCGGGCGGTTGGGATCCGGCCCAGCGGTCAGTTCTGATTCGGGCAGGACAATCCAGGGTACCACGCGGCCATCAGGGAGGATCTTACTCCAGATGCCAGGCTGGGTGGGCGGTTCGGGAATCGCAACGGACGGCGGAGTCGGCTGCACGGGGGCGGGATCGGAGTGCCTTGTGCGTGTCATGGTGGTTGGTTTAGAAGAAGGGCGTTTGGCCCCGGCGGTAATTTCAATCGGTAAAAGCGGGGAAAGTGCCTACCGGCGGAGCAGCCAGCGGTTTTCCACGGGATCGGTGGCTTCCAAGGCGGCGACAAGTTCGTCGGCGGAATCAAACTGGAGTTGAGTCACGACCCGGCTTTCCACACTCACCTCGAAGCGGTCTTCTTCGAAAGGCCAGGGTTCGACGCATAAACTCGCATCGGCACGCTGCCAGACCTGGTGTACGGTTCCATCGGGACCGGTGCTGACCTCCATCTTCCGCTCTTCGGGTTGAATCTTTCCCAGGCAAAGCAGCAGGGAGAACGCATCGCACCACTCCACGAATCGGTAAACGTCCCGGGCTTCGTCCTGGCCAATGCCCAATTCCCGCAGGTAGCGGCGGCGCCAGGCTTTTTCTTCATTCAGAAACGCGTCAAGTTCGGGGTCCTGACCGCGTTTTTCTTCGTATAAAAAGTCCATGTGCAACGACACCATCAGGGCCATCCAGCGGCTTTTCTGACGAGTCAGCACGGTGACACTCCGGCATTGCTCCAGGGTGTATTCGAGCAATTCAAAGTGGAGGGGTGCTCCGAGGTCGGTCAACGCGTGTACTTCCGTGTCGTTAAAACCATCGTCGTGCTCCAGAATGGCAGCCAGCGTCTCGGCGAAACGGGGTGGCCGTTGTGCGCTCGTCCAGTGCAAGCCCAGTTCCATTGCCAGTAATCCGTGCGCTTTTTGGTAACTTATTTCCCAGCCTTTCTGGTGCGTTTTGACGATCATTCGAGAAAGAAAACGGGTCTGGACCAACCCATAGCGCCGTAGGCGCTGAAAAAATCGGGCCACTTCGATTCATTCGTTCGGGGGGCCGTAACGGTGTTACCAACGGCGTGTTTTGTGCGGAAATTCCTCAGTTGGGCGGGCAACGGGGAAGCCACACCCCAATCCATGCCCCCGGCCCGGCCTTAGGCGGCTGGCACTTCCCTTGCACCAGCAACGGACGGAATTCATTCAACCAAACACGCTCCAAACATGGCTACCGAAACGCAATACGAGAACGTCGTCGATCACCTGAACACCCTGATTGAACTGAATTTTGACCGTGAACGCGGCTACCTCAAGGCATCGGAAGACGTGGAAGATGCCGACCTGAAGCCCCTTTTTCACTCCCTCTCGCAAGACAGCGCCAAGTTTGCTACGGAACTCGCCGACTACGTTCGGCAGTTTCAGGGCGAGCCCGCCACCGGACAGACGCTCTCCGGCAAACTCCACCAGAGCTGGCTCGACATCAAGGCGGCCATTTCGGGCCAGGATCGGGAGGCCGTCATCGGCTCGGCGCAGTTTGGCGACAAGGCCGCCGTGGAAGCCTACGACGATGCCCTAGACCTTGAAAAAGTTTCGATGGTGCCCGATCTGATGCAGACCCTCACCCGCCAGCGCGATGCCATCCAACGCGGGTTGGACGTAATTACTACGGTGAAAGGCGACCGCCCGGAACACAGTGAGACAACCTCGACTCAAACCGACTACACCGGCATCCGCACCGGTGGGGGGCACGTCGATCCGATCAGTGGAAATTATTGAGGACTGAGAAGTAAAAACCAGGAACGAGAAAAAGGAAGGAGAAAAATCATCACTTTCAACCTTCCTTGTTTTTACTTTTTATTCGTGAATTTCGATCCCATCGCCCCTTTTTACGAAGCCTCGGCCCGGTTGATATTCGGTAACGAACACCGCCGCGCCGAGGCATTTTTTCTGCCCGAACTTCCCGAAAACAGTCGGGTGTTGCTGGTGGGCGGGGGCGCGGGGCACTTGCTCGAAACGCTGCTGAACATCCGACAACCGGCATCGGTCACGTTTGTGGAGCCATCGGGCGCGATGCGGCGACGGGCACAGCGGCGGGTAGCGGGCCTGCCCAACACCGACGTGGTGACTTTTACCGATACGTCCCAAAACCTGCCCGCCCTCCACTTCGACGCGCTGCTGACGCCCTACGTGCTCGATTTGTTTACCGACGTACCGCTTGAGCGGGACTTTTTGCCCCCATTGCTGGCGGCGCTGGCTCCCGACGGGTACTGGCTGTTTACCGATTTTGTGCCGCCGCCGAAGGGCTGGCAGCGGGCGCTGTTGCGGGGGATGTACGCCTTTTTTCGAGTAACGGCGGGTATTCCGGCGCGGCACCTTCCCGATTTTGAAGGGGCCTTTCGGCGGGCCGACTTCGTCGTACTGAAGCGGGAAGCGTTTTTTGGGGGAATGATCGGGGCGGCATTCCTGCGCCGCCGGAACGCCGGAAATGGCCAACAACCCACCCGAAGGCCGGATTAAAATCTTGCTGAGTCGCTTTTGCGCACTATTTGCACGACAAGCGGCGGCGGGCAGGGAAGCAAAAGAGACTTGATGGCCATTTCTGGCATGGACACGAAGGCGGCAAGTATCTCTGGTGGCTCCTTTCGTTTCCCCGCTCGCTTTCGTAGTTTCGGCCACCCACCACGTCCTCCCTCCCACCCATGCCCACCCGGTACCGCGTTCTCGGATTCCTATTTTTTTTGTCGATCATCACCTACCTCGACCGCGTCTGCATTTCCGTGGTCGGGGTGCGGATGAAAAAGGACCTCGGCCTCAGCACCGAGCAGTTTGGCTGGGTGCTGGGGGCCTTCGCGCTGGCCTACGCCCTGTTTGAGATTCCGACCGGTGCCCTCGGCGACCGCCTCGGGCCGCGCCGGGTGCTCACGCGGGTGGTCGTGTGGTGGTCGGGATTCACGGCGCTCACGGGCACGGCCACGAGTTTCGTGTACTTGCTGGTGGTGCGGTTTCTGTTTGGAGTGGGCGAGGCCGGGGCGTATCCCAACGCCTCCATCGTGGTGGCCCGCTGGTTTCCCGCTGTCGAAACGGGCCGGGCGCAGGCCTTCATCTGGGCCGCCGGACGGCTGGGCGGGGCGTTGGCTCCGCTCGTGGTGGTGCCGGTGTCGATTGCCTTCGGCTGGCGGGCATCGTTTGCGGTGATGGCCGCGCTGGGCCTGGTCTGGGCGGGGGCCTGGTACCTCTGGTTCCGGGATTTTCCGCACGAACAACCGGGGATTTCCCCTGAAGAAAAAAACTACATCGAAGCCGGACGCCGCTACCGCGCCGATCAGCACGGGCACCATTTTCCCTGGAAGGCCTTACTCCGCAGCCGGAATTTGTGGGCCATTTTGCTGATGTTCCATTTTTTCATGTACGGGGCCTTTTTCTTCTCAGCCTGGCTGCCCACGTACCTCCAGGAAGGACGGCATTTTTCGGAAAACGAAATGAAGTACTTCACCACGCTGCCTTTTTTTCTGGGGGCTATCGGCTGTTTCACCGGCGGCTACGCCAGTGACTGGCTAGCCAAACGCTACGGCCTGAAAGTCGGTCGGCGGGCGGTGGGGCTGCTGGGCATGGGCTTGTCGAGCCTCATTATTTTAACGGCCTCACTCACCACCGACAACCGGACGGCGGCCATTCTGCTGGCCGTGGGCATGGCCTTCAAAGACCTGACGCTGCCGGTGGCCTTCGCCGTGTGCGTCGATGTGGGCCGCAGCCGGGCGGGCACGGTGGCCGGAGCCATGAACACCGCCGGGCAACTGGGCGCGTTTTTTCTATCGGTGTTGTTCGGACGAATCGTCACCGTCACGGGCGATTACAACGCCCCGCTCTTCCTGGTGGCGGGCCTATTGCTGTGCAGTGCCTTGCTCTGGCTGGTTATCGACCCGACCCAGAGTTTGGAGCGGGAGGTGAGTGAGGAGCTGGCGGCGGTGTGAAAGGCGTTGGATTTTTCCGCCAAGCTGTCATCCTGAGCTTGTTCGCCAAGCTCAGGATGACAGCTTGGCGGAAAAAAAAATCATTTTCAAAACTTTATTAAATGCCCCCCACTCCACGCTCCGCCAAACCAGCCGTCCCCACCCGCCTCGCCGTTACGGAACCAGCGGAGTTGCTTCTTTTTTTGATCGAAAAACTTCCCCAAAAAACCCGGAATGACGTGAAATCCCTGCTCAAAAACCGACAAATCTCGGTGGACGGTCAGGCCACAACTCAGTATAACCTCGGTTTGGCCCCCGGCCAGCAGGTCGAAGTGGCCTGGGTTCGGGCCGCCCCCGAACCCAGGCTCCGGGGCCTGCGGGTGGTGTTTGAAGACGAACACCTGATCGTGGTTGAAAAAGCGGCGGGCCTGCTTTCCATCGCCACCGAAAAGCAAAAGCTGATTACAGCGTACAGCCTCCTGAGCGGGTATTTGAAACAAAAACACCCCGGCAATAAAATTTTCGTCGTTCACCGGCTCGACCGCGATACGTCAGGACTGTTGCTGTTTGCCAAAACGCCGCTCGTGCAGCAGCGTTTGCAACAAGCCTGGCAGGAAGCCATCGACGAGCGAACGTACCTCGCCGTGACCGAGGGCGTGCTGCACCCACCCGAAGGCACCGTGAGTTCGTACCTGCGCGAAAGCAAGGCGCTCATCGTGTATTCCGACCAGAATCCGCGCAACGGCCAGTGGGCCGTGACGCATTACCAGACGCTGAATCAAAGCGCCCGGCATTCGCTGCTTCAGGTCGAACTGGAAACCGGGCGCAAAAACCAAATTCGGGTTCACCTCCAGGAATTGGGCCACCCCGTCGTCGGCGACCGCAAGTACGGCGCGACTACCGACCCGCTCGGACGGCTGGGCCTGCACGCCTGGGTGCTGGCCTTCGGGCATCCCATCACGGGCGAGGCCCTGCGGTTTGAAACGGCGGTGCCGGGGGCGTTTTTGAAGTTGTTTCGGTGAAAAAGACCTATTAGGTCTTCGTCGAAGCCCCTCAATTCCTCCGATAACTAAACCGGTACACGGACCCGAAGGTATCTTTCAACTCGTAGCTCAACCGCGCAGCGGTGAGTTCGGTGACGTCGTAGCGGATGAAGGCCGAGGTATTGCGGCGTCTGAGACCCAATTTTTGGTTGTTGTCGGTCAGTTCCCACAACCCTTCGTCGAGAATGAACGGGCTACCCGGTACGCAAATCAGGGGGCCATCATTTTTCTCGTACGTGCCGTCTTTTTTGAATAGAAGTTGGTTGTCGTCTAGGCAGGCGACCAGGCCGGTATTGGTCGATTGGGTGGTGCCGTCGGCGAAGGTCACCTCCTCTTTCAGCACCGTGAAGTACCGCGCTTCGGTGAGCAGCGCTTGGGCGGTGATGGGGTCGGGTTCGATGGGCGGGTCGTTTTCACCCGGTTTTTTGCAGGAAACAAAAAGCAGCAGCAGGCTCAGGAGGGCAAGGAGTGTTTTCATGGTCGAGTAGAAGCGGGGTGATGCCTCAAAACTACGGCGCTTCCCCCTGGCCCGCAACACCGGCTGTCCCCGATTGCCGAAGAAAATGCCTCCTCCCTCGGCGAACATTCTCCTCGTTCGGTGGTTAATCAGGATACCTTCGTGACATTCAACGGACGTATTCACCACAATCCCAAACACATGGTCAACGTAGCCCTGCTGGTGCGGCTGGAAGCCAAGCCCGGCAAAGAAACCGCCGTCGCCGATTTTCTTCGCGGAGGTCTGGCCTTAGCGCAGCAAGAGCCGGACACCGTCACCTGGTACGCCCTCCAACTGGGGCCGTCCACCTTCGGTATTTTCGACACCTTCCCCGCCGACGAAGGCCGTCAGGCGCACCTCTCCGGCCCGATTGCGGCGGCCCTGATGGCCAACGCCGACGAACTACTCTCGCAACCGCCGACCATCGAGATGGTGGATTTGCTGGCGGCGAAACTCCCGGCCTGAGGGATTGAGATTTTTTGAAAAGCAAAAGAGGCCAAACTGCGGTTTGGCCTCTTTTGCTTGTTCAGGCATCAATCGTCGTCCTCGTCCTCCTCTTTTTCCGCCACCCGCACGAACGCGCTCCGCCTCGGCGGGGGCATCCGGCTGTTCAGCCCCCGCACCGTTTGCCAAACGATTTGATTGAATTTCAAATCGGGAATGGCGTCTTCGCGGGCCAAATCCAGCCCATTCATCCGGCGTGAATTGCGGTTGACGGCCACGTTCACTTCGTTCAAATCCAGATTGGAAGGGCGGGCGGTGAAGGTCGTCAGGTCGGGGGTTTTCTGGAAACAACGCCAGAGCGGCGTGGCCCCGGCGTCGTACTGGCTCATCGGCGGCAGGCCCAGAATCAGTTCGATGGTGCGCAACACGCCGGAGGTGGTGTAGGCCGTGTGCTCCACGTGGCGGCGCTTGGTGTAGGCGCTCACGACCAGCACCGGCGAGCGGTGCGCGTCCACGTGGTCGGCTCCGTTCTGGGCGTCGTCTTCGAGTACGAACACGACGGATTCCTTCCAAATCGGACTTTTTGAAAGGTGCTCCACGAAGCGACCCACGGCCAGGTCGTTGTCGGCCACGGCGGCTTCGGGGGTGGGTTTGCCTAGGGCCGCGCCGGAGGTGTGGTCGTTGCCCATGCGGAGTAGGTTGAAGCGCGGCACCGCGTTTTTAGCCAGCAGCGAGTCGAACTCGGTTTCCCAGGCTTGCTCGCGGGTCACGTCTTTGATGCCCAAATCCCAGCCGGGGTAGCCGGGGGCCACGTGCCCTTCCAGCCCCGGCACGGTGGCTTTGCCGCTGTGCCCAAACTCGCCGTAGCTGCGATAGCTGACGTTGGCCCGCTGGCAATAATCCCAGATGAAGCCTTTTTCGGGGTAGGCGATGGGCCGCCCGCCCTCGTAGTCGTAGGTGCCGCCGCGCCCGCCGTAGGACGTAGGCCAGGTTTTTTCGACGAAATCGTTGGCGTAGGCCGCCGTGCTCCAGTTGTGGCCGTCGGCGCTCACTTCGGCGTCCACGTAAAAGTTATCGAGCAGGGCGAACTCACGGGCCAGGGCGTGCTGGTTGGGAGTCGTTTTTTCGGGGAAAAGACAGAGGCTGGGGTCGCCGTTGCCGTCTTTCAGGTCGCCGAAAACCTGGTCGTAGGTGCGATTTTCCTTAATGATGTAAAATACGTACTTGATGGGCGACCGCTCCCCCACCCGACTGGGTATCGGATTACCCGGCTCTCCCTCCGATTCCCGTTCGCGGGTTTTGGAATACGGCGAGTTTTGGTAAACGAGGCTCGAAAACGTGGCCAGTTGCGGCTCGGTTGGTTCTTCAAAAAAGGAAAGTGTTCCCTTGAACAGCCCGCCGATGTACTGGCTGCGGTCGTTGGCGGCGGGGTTGGGGCCTTTGGCCTGGGCTTCTTTCCGGCTCAACGGACGCGGGCCTTTAGGGTTGGGGAGCGAACTGAAGCCCTTGCCATTGGTCACGAACACGCGGTTGCCCAGCGTCTTCACGCTCGTGGGGTACCAGCCGGTGGGGATGAACCCGCGCGGGCGGCTGCGGCCCGGCGTGGCTACGTCGAACACCGCCAGGCAGTTGTTGTCGGCGTTGGCGACGTACAGGGTTTTTTCGTCGCCCGACAGCGCCAGGCCGTTGGGCGTGCTGCCCGCCGGGGCGTCGGGGTAGAGCGCGGTGCCGATGGTTTCCAGCACCCGCCGCCCGGCCACGTCGATGACCGAGACCGAGTTTTCGGTGGCGTTGGCGACGAACAGGGTTTTCCCGTTTTTGCTCAACACCAAATCGTTCGGGTGGCCTTCGGTGCTGATTTCACCCACGAGTTGGGCGCTTTCGGGGTTGAAGACCAGTACCTTTTTTCCGCCCCAAAGTGACACGTACAGTTCCTGACCGTTCGGCGAAAGCAGGCAGGTGTAGGCTTCGGCGGGGAGTTCGGTGCGGCGGGTTACTTTTTTCTCGGTCAAACTCACTTCGTACAGCGCCCGGTCGTCTTTGGTGACGACGTAGAGCCGGTTTCGGGCCTCGTCGACGCAGAGTCCGGCGGGGGAGATTTTGTTGGGCCAGGGCTTGCCGAGGGCAATGCTCGAATCGGCCCGCAACGCGCCGTTTTCAACCCGAAAAATCGCCACGCGGTTGTCGTTTCCGCCGGAGGCGTACAGCGTTTTTTCATCCCGGCTGAAGGCCAACCCCACCCAGGATTTCGGAATTTCGACGGTGGACAACACTTTTTCCGAGGCCGCGTCAATCAACTGGATGCTCTGGGTACTCTGTCCGTTGTTGGTCACGGCCAGGTACTTCCCGCTCGGCGACACGACGAGGTTGAGCGGCAAATCGCCCAGCGGCACGCTCCGCCCGACGGGCGTGAGGCTCCAGCCGTTGGGGAGCTTCACCCGTTTGGCGGCGAGTTGCTGGAGGAGTTGGGTGTCCACGGCGGCCTGCCGGGGGCGCTCGCAGGCGAGCAGGACCAGGAGGAAAAACAGGGGGCTGAAGCGGTTCATGCGGCGAGGTGATTTTGTACCGGCGAAACTACGAAAGTTGGCGGGAGGAGGCGTTACCAGACGGTGAAGTTTGAAAAAGGTCAAAAGAATTTCCAAGTAAATCTTTCGCAGTGTGAAAAATTTACATGAATTTTATCCATGATTCGACGCCTACTGGAAGACCATCTCCTCGAACAAATTCGCTACTTCCCGGCGGTGGTCGTGGTTGGGCCGCGTCAGGTCGGGAAAACGACGCTGGTGAAAACCCTCCAGCCTCGGTTGCCGCGCCCCTCGGTTTACCTCGACCTGGAACTCCCCTCGCAACGCAGTCGGCTCAGTCCCGACCCGGAACTTTACCTGAGTACCCGATTCGAACAGACGGTGATTTTTGACGAAGTGCAGCAACTCCCCGACCTGTTTCCGGTGCTGCGCGGCCTCATCGACCAACACCGGGTCGCGGGTCGGTTTCTGCTGTTGGGTTCGGCCTCGCCGACGTTGTTACGCAGCAGTTCGGAGTCGCTGGCCGGACGAGTGATTTACCTGGAAATGCATCCGCTTCTGCTCGAAGAACTGCCCGATTCGGCCACTTATCGGCTGCACTGGCTGCGCGGCGGTTTCCCGGAAGCGTACCTGGCTCCTTCCGCCAAACGCCTGCGCGACTGGTTCGAATCGTTTGTGGCGACGTATCTGCAACGTGATTTGCCGCAGTTGGGGCTAGCAGCGGCACCCGACCTGGTGCGGCGGCTCCTGACCATGCTGGCCAGTCAGCAGGGCGGGTTGCTCAACTACGCCAACCTGGCCAACTCCTTGGGGCTGGCCGTGACGACCGTGCAACGTTACGTGGATTTTCTGGAACAAGCCTTTTTGGTTCGGCGCTTGGAGCCGTATTTCGTTAACTTGGGCAAACGGCTGACCAAAGCGCCCAAAGCCTACGTGCGCGATTCGGGCATGGTGCATCACCTGCTGCGGCTTTACGACGAAGAAGCGCTGCTGGGGCATCCCGTGGCGGGTGGGTCCTGGGAAGGCTACGTGGTTCAACAGGTGGTGGCCGTGTTGGGTACGCGCACACGGGCCTATTTTTACCGGACGCAGCAAGGCTCCGAACTCGACCTGGTGCTGGAACAGGGCGGCAGCATCGTGCTCGCGCTCGAAATCAAACTCTCAAACCTACCCACCCTGAGCAAAGGCAACACCCTGGCTTTGCAGGATTTGGGCAATCCCCCGCTGTTGGTCGTTACCCCCAGCGGCAGCGACGACGAACTCCGACCAGGTGTTTTTTTGTGTAGCATCGCCACGCTGCCCGGCCAGTTGAAACGCTTTGGGGTGTACGAGTGACGGGATGGTATCGCAACCGCCGTGATAGACTTGCATAATTGGCCTTTCATCGCCCCGCCAACCCCGCCAGCTTTCCTTTAATTTCCTCGTCCGAGGGATTGTACTTCAGCGCCGTTTGGTACGCTTCGATGGCTTCCGGTTTCTGACCCCGTTTTTCGTACAAATCCCCCCAGCGGGCGTACACGATGGCGGACTCCGGAAACTGCTGCCGGGCCAGGCCCAAGATTCCTTCCGCTGCGTTGAGATTGGCCGGTCGGCGGTTTAAAAACTCGTAGGCCATGTACGTGAGTTGGTACTCGTTGAGGTTCAGGCGGCGGTAGCCCTCCACGGCCTCCGCGATTCGGCCCAGGCGGAGTAGTTCGTTGGGCACATACTCGCCTTCGGCCAGGCGCGGCATGGCGCGGGCGCTGCCTTCCACCCGAAACGAATCGACCCGACCCGATGGTCCCCGCTCAAACAGCCCCCGTAGGGTGTAGTCGGTGAAGGCAACGGTGTCGCGGCCCACCGGAACGCAGAGAATCGGGTTGCCGTCGTTGATGGTTTCCACGAGAAAGTTATTTTCCCGACGAAACGAAACCACCTCGTCGGCTCCCCGTTTGAACCGGCCCACGTAGGAATTCAGGTCTGCATCGGCCAGCGCCACCGGCTCGATGGCGTCGGGCAGGAAACGGGGCCAGTGGTAGACTTTCGCCACCGCCCGCCGGATTTCCCTGCCCAACTCGCCCGCCCCGCCGTCGTTGTTCATCATAATCACGACGCCGTTGCCACCCGTCACGCTGCCGAGGGCGTAGGCCAAAAATCCGGCGTTAACGCCCGTATGCTCGAAGTAGCGGCCCTCCGGGGCTTGGTTGAGGCTGCGTTGCAGGAGAAACGCGCCCAGCCCAATTTCTTCCCGGTAGGCCCCGTCGGAAACCAGCGCCTGCGGCGTCAGCATGGCCCGGACGGACGCCGCCGACAGCAGCCCTTTTTTGCCCCGGTAGCTGTTTTGAAGGTCGATGAGCAGGCGCGCCAGGTCGGTCGGGGTCGAGTACAGCCCCGCCGGGGCCTGCTGCGGGTACACGTAGGGCATTCCTTTAAACCAGGCATTCTCCGAATACGCCCACGAGGCGTTCCGGGCGAACTGCTTCGGCAGGGGTTGCGCGAAGGTGGTGTGGGCCATGCCTAGTTTTTGGAAAACGGTTTTCCCGGTCAACGACGCAAAGTCCTGCCCCGTCGCGTCCATCATCGCCAGTTGGGCCACCAGGTAGCCGCCCCCTGAGTAGCGAAATTCCCCGTTGGGGGCGCTGTTGACAACGACGGGGCGACTTTCCGTACCCGGTTTCCCCGATAAAATGTCTACGACTGAAGGCAGTGGCTGGTGGTCGGGCGTGAAGCCGAAGTAGGCCGACTGGCTCGTGCCGCCCCGGTGGCTGAGTAGCATCTGAAGGGTGACTGGCGTGGTGCGGGTGAAGTCGCTCTCCGCCAGTTTCCACGACCGGAGGCTGGCGTTGATGGGCGAATCCAGCGTTAGTTTTCCCTCCTCGACCAATTTCAGCGCGGCCACGGCGGCCACGAGTTTGGAAATCGACCCCGCCGAGAACATCGTTTCCGTCGTGACTTGGATTCGCTTCATGGTGTCCGCGAGACCGTAGGCTTTGGTCCAGTCGATTTTGTAGTCGCGGATAACGGCGATGCTCAGGCCCGGCACCCGGTGGAACTTCATACGTTCGGGCAGGTTCCAGCCCTTCAGGCCCTCGACGGGCACGTAGGGCAGCAGGCTGTTTTCAACCTGCGCGATACGGGGGTTGGTGGATTGGGATGGTGCCAGAGTTGGCAGGAATAGAAAAGGCAGGGCAAAGGCAATCCGTCGGAGCATGGCTGAGCTTTTTTCGACAAACCTACGCCTGCGCCGCCGCCGCGTCGTCCCATCGGGTAGGTTGGGACGTATTTCGATAGGCTTTCGGCGAAAGACCGGTGCTTTCCTTGAACACCCGGTTGAAGGTGGTCTTGGAATTGAAGCCCGCCTCGTAGGCAATGCCCAGAATCGTCAGCTTTTCCACGTCGTCGGTCAGGAGCCGCCGCTTCACCTCAGCGAGGCGGTAGCCGTTCACAAAGTCGTTGAACGAAGTTCGCAGGCCCGCGTTGAGGCAGGCCGACACGGCGTTGGGCGTCAGCCCCAGGTGGGCGGCCAGGTCGGAAAGCGTTAGGTCCGGGTTGCGAAACAGGCCGTCGCGTTCCATCGTTTCGGTCAGCCGCCGCAGGTGTTCCGGCTCCACCTCCGGGCGGGATTTAGTCTTCGGCGGTGCGATGGCCCGCTGCCGGAGGTACCCCGCTAACCCCAGCCAGTACGCGAAAACGGGCAACACCAGTTCGGTCAGGTAAAACCGGGGCGAGCGCGGCGGCAGTAACCAAGCCGAAAGCAGCGGGTAAAAAATAGCCAGGACGTAAAACACGCCCAGACCAATCAAAAATGACCGTAGCCAGACCGGGGCCTGGGGCGCGGCGGGCAGCAAGCGCAAACTCCGCCAGCCGTAGCCCAGCACCAGCGCGATGGTGACGTAGTACTCCAGGTAGCGGGTGTAGGGTTTATGAATGTGAAGCCAGAACCAACTTTTGAAGTCGAGGTTTTGCAGCGAAAGCACGGCGAAAAATAAGGCCTGAATCGCGACGGGGACGAAATGCAGCGCTTCCTTCCGGCGAAAGGTTTCCTGGCCGGAGGCGAGGGTTCGCACGTAAAAAAACAGCAGCGGCCCGAAGCTCCAGGAATAGTAGATCGGGCTGAAGTACAGCGCGTTGTTTTGTCGGTAAATCCCGGCGTAGGTCAGGAAAAAATCGACGACGTGCAGCGTCAATCCCGCCGTGAGCAACCCCAGCCAGCGGTTGGCCGGGTGTTTCCGGGCCGAACCGAGCAGCAGGGCGCTCGTCGTAGCCCCCTGCACGAGGCAGAAAAGGTAAAAAATGACGAGGAGGCTTAGGTTGATTTGCATCCAGAAATTGGCCTTTTGTGCGGATCAAAAAGCGCCCTCGCTAAACTACGAAAGTCAGCACGGACCGGCATCACCGACGCGTGAAGTTTCACCTCGCTCGCCCCGATTTACAATCGGGGCGAGCTTTCGGTGCGAGTCTTCACCGCCTCACCCGCCTCAACTCCAGCGCCCCCACCGGCCTCACCACCAGCGGCACGTACTCGGTCGTCACGTTCTGAAAGTCGAGGCCGTAGGCTTTTTCGTCGCTCAGGCTGAAGCGGCGGAGGAAAAAGTAAGCGTCTATCACGGCCTGGTCGCGCCAGGAAAGGTCGTTTTCGTGGGAAAGAAAGCGGTTGATGAGGATGAACTGGAAATCGCCCGCCACGCCGTGCTGCCGCAGCGAGCGGTACCGGCTTTCTACGCTTACTTCGCCGTTTTTGACCAGTTCCTCCACTACTTTTCGGAACAACAGATTCAGGCGCGGCTGCACCCGAAAACCCAGCCGGTAAGTAATCCTCACCACTTCTTCGGGTTCGAGAATATCCACCAGGTAGTCCATCGTATAAGGTTCGTCCGTTAGTTCGACGTGGAGGAGCCAGTACACGTCGGCGCGTTTGGGCTGGCGTTCGAGGAGGGAGGCCAGCACGTGTTCCTCGACCCGACCCGGCTGGTCGGAGGCCGTCAGGTAGACGAGGTTGGTGGCGGTTTTGGGCACGGCTTCGTCGTTGCTGAGGGCTTTTAAAATGGGCAAATGGGCCAGCAAATCGGCGAACACCGTCAGGCGGCGCTTGATGGCGCTGCCCTCGCGCCACACGAGCATGATGCTGATGAGGATGATTCCCAGCAACAGCGTAACCCAGCCGCCGTGGATAAATTTGCGCAGGTTGGCGACCAGAAAAGCCCCCTCGATGGTTAGGTACACGGCCAGCAGACCGAACACCCAAATCCGGGCCACGTGCCGGGTGTAGAGGTACATGGCCAGCAGCAGGGTGGTCATCAGCATGGTCAGGCCCACCGACAGCCCGAAGGCGGCTTCCATGTTTTTCGATTCCCGGAAAAAAAGCACCACGGCGAAGCAACCCGCCATCAGCAGCCAGTTGGCCGCCGGAATGTAGAGTTGTCCCCGCAGTTCGGAGGGAAATACGATGCGCAGTTTGGGCAAGAGCGTCAGTCGGAAGGCTTCGCCCACCAGGGTGAAGGTGCCGCTGATGAGCGCCTGGCTGGCGATGATGGTAGCCAGCGTGGCGATGCCGATGCTGGGCAGTAAAAACCAGCCGGGGATGAGGCCAAAAAACGAATTCTGAATTCCCAGCGGTCGCCCGATGTGGTCGAGGAGCCAGGCGGCTTGCCCAAGGTAGCAGAGCACGAGGCAGAGTTTGACGTAAATCCAGGAAACCTGGATGTTGAGCCGCCCCACGTGGCCCATGTCGGAGTAGAGTGCCTCGGCCCCCGTCGAGCAAAGAAACACCCCGCCCAGCAGCCAGAACCCGCCGGGGTAGTCAGTAATCATGCGATAGGCGTAAAGCGGGTTGAGGGCGCGGATGACGCCGGGGTTTTGCAGAAACGCCATCGTGCCGAATACGCCAATCATCGTAAACCAAACCAGCATCACCGGGCCGAACAGCACGCCGATGCGGTTGGTACCCACCTGCTGCACGACGAACAGCAACGCGATGATGGCCAGCACGATGGGAATCACGGGCAGGTGCGGAAAGCGCGGCAGCAGCCCTTCGATGGCCGAACTCACCGAAATGGGCGGGGTGATGATGCTGTCGGCGATGAGGAAACTGCCCCCCGCCACCGCCGGAAACAGCAGCCAGCGCCCGTAACGCCGGATGAGCGTGTAGAGCGAAAAAATGCCGCCCTCGCCCCGGTTGTCGGCCCGGAGGGTGAGCAGCACGTACTTGAGGGTGGTTTGAAAGGTGAGCGTCCAGAAAATGGCCGAGAATCCGCCCAGCGCCAGGGTTTCGTCGACGACGCGGTCTTCGAGGATGGCGCGGTAGGTGTAGAGCGGGCTGGTGCCGATGTCGCCGAAGACGATGCCGATGGACACGAGCAGGCCCGCGCCGCTGAGCTTGTCGAGGTGGGAAGAGGGTGACTTCATTCGGGGAAAGGCGATTCAGCGCAAGTTTGCGGTTTTCAGTCCGAACTTTCGGGTCGGCCTTTTTCTTTTTCCAAAAAAATCCTGCCCCATGCCCGACCTCCAGACCTCCACACCCGCGCCGACGTGGAACGCCTCGTCCACCACTTCTACGGCCACGTCCGCCAGGACCCCACCCTCGGCCCGATTTTCAACGAAACCCTGAACGTGGATTGGGAAACGCACCTGCCTCAACTGGTTAATTTCTGGGAAAACATCCTGTTTCAAACGGGTAGTTACCGGGGCGGGATGCTATTCACTCACCTCCAGGTCAACGCCCTCACGCCGCTCACGTCCGACTTGTTCGAGCGCTGGCTGGCCTTGTTTTTCCGGTCGGTGGACGAGTTGTTCGCCGGACCGAACGCGGAAGCGGCGAAGGCCCACGCGGTGCGGGTGGCGGAGGTGATGAGCGCAAAAATCGGGTTTCTAAACCGGCAGGGAAAAACTGTTTAAACGATTTTTTAGCCTAAACGGAGTTCGACTCCAAAATTCATCTCGACTTTTCCGTACTTCTCCCTTCTCCTACTGGCCCAATTTTAGTAGGAGCTTTTCCAGCTTCTTGCATCTGATTGCTCCCCATCCCTTCCAGAGCTTGTCGTCATGGCCCAAGCGATTCCCCCACCCAGCCGCGATCAAGCCGCCCTGAACGAACGCATCGACGTGAATTTTGCGCTGAAAGCCGCGCAGTTGGGGGTTTGGGAGTTGGACCCAGTCACCAATCTAGTCAACTGGGACGAACGCTGTCGCGAACTCTTCGGGCTGGCGCAGCACAACGCGCTTTCTTACGAACAAGCCCTGCGCTACATCCACCCTGACGACGTGGGCCGGGTCGACCAGGCCGTCCGTTGGGCGATGACCGCCGAATCGGGTGGTGCCTACGACGTGACCTACCGCACAATCGGAGCCGACGAAGGGGTGCTGCGCTGGGTCCGGTTTAGCGGCCAGAGTTACTTCAACGAAGCGGGCGTGGTGTACCGGTTTGCGGGCATCGCCCAGGATGTGACCCGCGACGTGGAAGCCCGGCAGCGCCAGGAACTGTCTGAACTGCTCCAGGCGGTTTTCGATGGATCATCATCGGGCATCAGCGTGCTCCACGGCATCCGCGACGACGGGGGCGCGATTGTCGATTTTGTGTACCGACTCGTAAACCGCGTTGCCGAACAAACCCACCGCTGCCGCGACCTGGTGGGGCAGCGCTTCTCGGCCGTACACCCGGCTTACCGGCAGGCGGGGCTATTCGACGATTTGGTGGCGGTCGTCGAAACCGGCCAGCCCCTCGAAGGAGAGCGGCATTACATCGGGCAGGGATTCGACCAGTGGTACGCCACGACGGTGATCAAATTCGACGACGGCGTCGTCTTTTCCTACCGCGACATCACCGGCGACGTCCGGGCCAGGGAGCAACTCCGAGCCAACGAAGAACGCTTCCGGGGTCTGGTCGAAGAAGCCCCGGTCGCCACCTGTCTGTTTTTAGGGCGGGAGCTGCGAGTCGAAGTCGCCAACGAAACCATGATTGGCCAGTGGGGAAAAGACCGGTCCGTACTGGGCAAACCCCTCGCCGAAGCCGTGCCGGAACTGAAAGGCCAGCCTTTTCTGCACATTCTGGATGAGGTATTTACCACCGGCAACACCTACACGGCAGCAGCGGCCCGCACTGAGCTGGCCGTGGCCGGAGTGTTGGGCACCTATTATTTTGACTTTACCTACAAACCGCTGCGCAATGCCGCCGGTGAGGTGTACGCCATCCTGGAAATGGCGGTCGATGTCACCGAGCGGGTGACGGCGCTCAAGAAACTCGAAGCCAGCGAACTGTATTTCCGGAATCTGACGGACACGGCTCCCGTGATACTTTGGATCACCGAA
This sequence comes from uncultured Cytophagales bacterium, assembly GCA_964244295.1. Lineage (GTDB taxonomy): Bacteria > Bacteroidota > Bacteroidia > Cytophagales > Spirosomataceae > JAJAZB01. The sequence continues at coordinate 54,599 of CAXTIG010000032.1, read as the reverse complement.
CCCGATGGCCGTTGCAGTTACCTCAACAAACAATGGTACGCCTACACCGGCCAATCGCCCGAAGAGGCCGAAGGCTTTGGCTGGCTCGACGCAACCCACCCCAACGACAAACCGGAAGCCGGGCGGCTTTTTCTCGAAGCCAACGAAGATCAGGTTCCGTTCAGCGTAAATTATCGGTTGCGCACCCAAAATGGGACGTATCGTTGGGCCATCGACAAGGGCAGCCCCCGGTTCAATGCCAATGGGGCGTACGAAGGGATGATCGGAACGGTGGTGGACGTGCATGAAGAACTCGTTGCCCGCCAGCAGTTGGCCGAAAGCGAAGCCAAACTTCGCTCGGTCATTTTGAATGCCCCCGCCGCCATCGGGCTGTTTGTCGGGCGGGATTTGATCGTCGATTTGCCCAACCAGACCTTCATCGACATCGTCGGCAAGGGGCCGGACATCGTGGGCAAACCGCTCCGCGAGGTGATGCCGGAGTTGGAAAACCAGTCCTTTCTGCAAATCCTCGACGACGTATTTACCTCGGGAAGCATGTTCCAGAGCTTCGCCTCGCAGGTGGATATCGTGCAGCAGGACGTAATGACGCACAATTTTTACAACATCACCTTCACCCCGCTTTTTGATGCCGAAGGGGCGGTATACGCCATCCTCGACATTTCCATCGACGTCACCGAGCGGGTCCTGGCCGAGCGACGGCTGGCCGAAAGCCGGATGCAGTTACTGACTTCTTTTGAACAGTCGCCGGTCGGAATCGCCCTCATCAGCGAGATTGACCTGACGTTTCGCATGGCGAATCCATTCTACGGCCGGCTCGTTGACCGGACGCCCGAGGAGTTAATCGGCAAATCCTTGCTCGATGCAATCCCCGAACTTCAAGGGCAAGGTTTTGACAAACTGCTCAGGAACGTAATCGACTCCGGCGACCCGTACATCGCCAACGAGCTGGCCGTAGCGCTGATCCGCAACGGCCAGTTGGAAACCATCTACGTCGACATGACCTGCCAGCCTTACCGCGAAGCCGATTCGGAGCGCGTTTCCGGGGTGCTGATCGTGGCTACCGACGTAACCCAGCAGGTCAGGACCCGCCAAACGATCGAAGAAAGCGAACGGAAGTTCCGGACTTTGTCGTCTGAACTGGACGAGCAAGTGCAGCAGCGAACCCATCAATTGCAGGCCTCCGTTCAGGATTTGGAGCGTTCCAACGAAAACCTCCAGCAGTTTGCCTACATCGCCAGCCATGACTTGCAGGAACCCCTGCGGAAGATTCAATCGTTCGGCGATATTCTTCGAAGAAAATACGCGGCTCAGTTGGGCGAAGGAGCCGGGCATCTGGAGCGGATGCAAACCGCCGCCGGCCGGATGTCGACGCTCATCGACGATTTACTGATCTTCTCCCGGATTTCCACCCAGCAAGACAGCAGCACGCCCGTGTCGCTCGACCGGGTCGTGAAGGCCGTGAGCACGGACCTGGAACTGTTGATCGAGGAAACGGGGGCGGTGATCGAGGTGGAATCGTTGCCAACGGTACCCGGCGACCGCTCGCAACTGAGCCAGTTGTTTCAGAACCTGCTGAGTAACGCGCTGAAATTCCGCCGCCCCGGTACCATTCCCACCGTTCGGGTCAGTCGGCACCGGGTGGCCGCCGCCGACCTACCCCCTTCCGCGCTTCCCAGTCGGGTAGCCCCCGCCTACCACCGCATCGACGTGACCGACAACGGCATCGGCTTCGAGGAGCAGTACGCCGACCGCATCTTCCAGGTCTTTCAGCGGCTCCACGGCAAAGCCGAGTACGCGGGCACGGGCATCGGGTTGGCCATTTGCAAAAAAGTAGCCGCCAACCACGGCGGCGGCATCACGGCCCGCAGTCAACCCGGCCAGGGGGCCACGTTTAGCGTGTATTTGCCGGTTTTGGAGGAGTAGGCGGGAGAGGTAATTGGGTAGTGGGGAAATGGGTAATTCCGGTAACTCAATGATACGTCTCCTCCCTAAATTACCTATTTACCCAATCCCCAATTTCCCACCCTCAAATATTCCACCAATACGTCAATTTCAGCACCAGCGCCCGGCTTTTGACCGAAAACGGTGCGGGCAGGTAGTTGTCGGTGTACACCACGAACAGGTCGGAGGCCGGGGCGTAGCGCCATTGCAGGCGGGTGTTGAGGTTGATGTTTTTGATCTGCTCGTTGTACTGCACGAAGGTGGTCCAGAAGAGTTTGTTGGTAAACGTCACCTCCGCCCTCGGCCCGATGAGCCAGAAGCGGGCGTTGTCGAGCGGCTCCGGCAACCGGATGTCGTTGTACGCCGCCGCCAGGCCCAGGCTGACGTAGGGTTGGAAGCGGTAGCCCACCTCGGCGTTCAGGCCGAGCCGGGTGCCACCCGCGTAGTAGCCCCCGTAGCGGCTGGAGAAGGAGCAGGTGAACAGGCTCTGCGGTTTCGAGATGAAATCAGTCCCCCAGGCATTCCAGTAGTGCTTGCTGCCGGTGGCGAGGGTGTCGCGGCCCAGGTTGGTGGGGTCGAAGGGAGCCAGCAGGCGGACGTAGCTGGTGGCAACCCAGGCCGCGAAAATGTTCTGACTCCGCGAACGAACGGTGTAAAGCAGGATACTTTCCTGGTCGCTGACCCGACCGTGCGATGGACCGCCCGTTTTTTCCCAGAACACCGTCGTGAAAAGCTGCGGCCCGTGGCTCAGCACCCGGCTGCTCGGCGCGGGTAGGAAGAGGTAGCTCACCTGCGGGTTGATTTTAAAATACCCCCGGCGCGGCACGTAGCCCACTTCCGCCGTGTAGTTTTTGCCCACGTACTCGTGCTGCCACTGCACCGTCCAGTGCCGCCCGCCGTAGCCGAGGTTGGCGGCCTGCACGTAGTCGTTGCCCTTCACGGCGGGGCTGAACGACTTGAGCGCCAGAAATTTCCCCCGCCAGACGTTGTTCGGCGAGGCCAGGTTGTACTCCAGCCCCAGGTTGCGGTTGTAGGCCGTGTAGCTGGGTTTGCCCGCTTCGGGCGTGTAGTCGAGCGATTGCTTGTTGATGAAAATCGCCCCGATGTTGGAGCGGGCGAACACCCGGCGCTGGAGCGACACCACGGCGAAATTCTGCGCGGGCAGCCCGGTGGCGTCCACCGCGCCGGTTTGCATGTCGAGCACGCCGATGCGCCAGTCTTTGTTGAGTTTGCCCGATAGCCGCGCCCCGGCCCGGATGGGCACGCCCAGCCCGATGCGCCGCGAGAAAAACGGGCGGATGGTGGCGAAACCGACGTTGGTAAACAAATCGGCGTTTTCTAAAAAAAACTGACGGCGTTCGGGGAAAAACAACTCGAAGCGGTCGAGGTTGGTCACCTGCCGATCCACCTCCACCTGCGAAAAATCGGGGTTGACCGTCAAATCGAGGCTGAGCGAGGAAGTCACGGCGATTTTGGCATCCAGCCCCACGTCACGCCGGTACTCGGCGGGTGCCCCAACGGGGTTGGCCGAAACGCCCCCCAGCACGTAGGGAATCAGGGAAATGTTCGGTCCTGGATCGGGCGGGGGCACGTCCCACACCAACACCCCCGTGTAGGCCAGCGCCGCCGACGGAAACTGGCGCGGCACGGGTGCCCAGGCCGATTTTTCGGTGGTTTTCAAATCCAGCCGACTGAAGTTGATGCCCCAGCGGGTGATGCCTTTTTTGTAGCGCAGGGTTTTGAAGGGAATCGCCGCCTCCCAGGTCCAGCGGTCGCCGGTGTGTTTTACGACCGAAGTCCACTTGTTGTCCCAGTTGAGGTTGATGCTTGCGCCCTCAAACATCTGCCCGTCCCACTGCGCTCCGGCGGCGTTGGCCCCGAAGGAAAAGCCGTTGGTCTGGTCGTCGAAGGGGTCGATGAAAAGCAGGAAGTTGTCGTTTTTTCCGAAGGCAAAATCCCGTTTCAGCGACTCGACGAACACCGGGCCGGGCAGCTCTTCGAAATTTTCGACCAGGATGTACACGTTGCGGTCGTCGTAGCACATCCGCACTTCGGTCCGCACGTTGGCACGGGCCGTATCCATGGGCAGAATCATGTAAAAATCGCCCGCCACGGCGGTCTGCGCCCAGGCCGGTTCGTCCATCCGCCCGTCCACCGCAATGGGCGACGCCGCCCGGCGGATGGGGTACTGAACCGCTTCGTTTTTCTTTTGGGCGAAGGCCGGTTGGAGGAAGAAACTGAAAAATAAAAGGAGGTAGAGGTTTTTCACGAAACGCCGGGTGGTTTTGGTGCGGTTGACCTGCGAAGGTAGCCAGAAAAAAGGGTCGGGAAACGCAACTTTTTTAGCGGAGACTCTGGAGAACTACTCGGTTATGGTTAGTTTCGTCGCCACCCTTTTAACCCCTCCTTGTTTCCCGTGAAAGCACTTTTCCTGGTACTTCCCGCTCTGCTTGCCAGCCTGCGCACCCTCCCGGCGCAAACCATCGGCAACGTCAGTTCCCGCACCACTGGCGAATCCGTCGTCATCAGTTACGAGTTGAGCGCGGCCCCCAGTCAGGCCCTCGACGTGGTGGCCTTTTACTCGCTCAACGGCGGGGAGTACCAGCCCCTGAAAAGCGTTTCGGGCGACGTGGGCACGGGCAAACGCCTGGCCAACGGCAAGCACCAACTCACCTGGGACGTGCTGAAAGACGTGGCCAGCCTCGACGGCGACGTAAAATTTAAGGTGACGGCGGTGGCCGCTTCGGGGGCTGGGGGCACGGCAACGCGGCCCAAGTGGGAAAATGAGAATTTCCGGTTTGAAGTGGCTTCCTGTAACCAATCGGGTGGGATGGTGAACATCACGATGTACCTGACCTCGTTGACCAAAGACGTTCAATTTTTCATTGGTGCCGGGTATTGTTTTCTACTTGATGAAGAAGGAGATCGGTACGACGGACATCGAATTTCAACCAGCCAATGTCCTACCAACTGTGACGCGACAAATTTTGATTTGGCGCGGGACATTCGTGCCCGGTACACGCTGATTTTCAAGCCCGACAAAGTGCTTGACGAAATCAAGCTGTTCCGCTTAAATCTTAATTCGCTCGACATCCAATTCCGCGACGGCAACAAAATTCAATGCCGGTGATGAAATTCCGCTGCGTTGGCTTGCTGCTGCTCGGCTGGGCCGCTTGTCAAACGTCACTCCGGGCGCAAGCCTCCGGCGAGAGTGGCAGCGCGTCGTTTTCCATTCAAACTAAACCCGCCGAAGGCACGTCCGCTTCGCAACGACTCCGGATCGGGGCGGCCGGGAGCGAGAGCCAGGGGCAACGCGTTGCCATTGGCCAAACGGCCAAACGGGGTACGGAATTGACGGATGCTAACCCGGCTGAACTACCCAAAGGCCGCTTTTTCGCCCTGCTGATGGGTGTCAGCGACTACACGCACCCCGGCATGAACGACCTGCGGCATCCGGTCGGCGACGCCCGGAGGTTGAGCGAAGTGCTGCTGCAACGCTACGGTTTTGAACCCGCTGCCACCACGGTACTGAGCAATCCCACGCGCTCGGCCGTGATGGATGCCCTGCAACGACTGCGCGGCCAGACGCTTCCCGACGACAACGTGCTGATTTTCTACGCCGGTCACGGCGTTTGGGACGAAGACGCCAAACAAGGCTACTGGCAACCCGCCGACAGCGACCCCACCCTGACCTCGACCTGGATCAGCAACAGCTCCATCGTCGATGCCCTCCGGCCCCTGAAAGCACGGCACGTGTTGCTGGTGACGGACGCCTGCTTCGGGGGCACGATCAGCACCCGGGGCGGTACGGTCGATCCCTACGTGACGGCCAACTACCGCCCCAAAAGCCGCAAAGTGATGACCAGCGGCGCGAAAGAACCCGTACCCGACCAGAGCGTTTTCCTTGACTACCTGCTCAAACGGCTCAGCGATAACAAGGATGAATACCTGAGCAGCCGGATTTTATTTTCCCGGCTCGAACAGGCGGTTACGAATAACAGCCCCACCCAGCAGCGCCCCCAACACGAAACGTTGCTCAACGCCGGGGACGAAGGTGGTCTGTTTTTCTTTCCGTTGAAAAAAATCAAGTGAGTGGTAGCCCGTCAGAAGCTGTCTTCTTTTCCAAACAGTCCAGCAACGTCCCCAAAAAAGGCGTCACCGACTTGTAGTCCAGCAATTCCACCGGCGCGGAGCGCAGCACGGCCAGTATCCGGGCGGCGCGGTCAGCGTCAGCCACTTCGGTTTCGAGTTGACTCTGGTAGGTGCGAACGCTGAACAAAATCCCGCCCGAACGCGGCAAGCGGCTGAGGGTCTGGCGCTCCACCCGCACCCACACGCGCTCACCGAGGTTCGAGGGCGTCAGCGTGGGTAGGATTCGGCCAAACTCCGCCTTCAGCGCCGCGTGGTGCCGGGTACTTTGGTCAAGGCTGTCGCTGAGTTTGAAACTCCAGTTGAGCCGCCAAACGGGGCGGGTCAGGCGTTCGAGCAGGGTTTGAGCGGCGTGGAGCATGGGCGTAATCACCGGCCCGACGGGGGCGTGGATTTCCAGAAACGGCTTCCCCATTTTTTCGCCCAAACTCCAGTCGTTGGCGAAGCAAAGCTGCCCGGCCGCGAGAACTCCGCCCTGCATCACGAGCAAATCTTCCTGCGTCTGACGCCCCACCCAGTCGAGGGGTGGCAAGGGCAGCGAGGCGGATTTTCCGAAAACAAAGCGGGTTTCTTCGTCCAACTGCCGGTTGTGCCAGTGCCAGGCATCGGCAGTTTTTTTGAGGAAAAAATGGGCTGGGTCGTGGCGGTGTAAATCATCCAAAACCGCTTCGAGCACGTCCCACTGGGCGGTTTCGGTTTCGGGCGGGGCCTGCGTGCAGTAGTCGGGATCGGCGGCGAGCAGGTTTCGTTTGAAGGAAATTTCGGCTTCGTAGCGTCCGTCGGGTTCGATCAGCCGCTCACCTTCGCGCAGGGGCGCGGTGCCCATTTTTTCGTTGTAACGTAGACCGAAGGGAAAGTAAGGCAGCATAAAAATCGAACGCCGCGCCCGAAGCAGACGCGACGGCAACGTACCGATTTTTGGCTGAAAAGCCCAAGAACACCTTTCCATGATTCGCGTCATTGCGAGCGGAGGGTGAAAAGACAAGCGAAGCGAGCCTTTTCACCCGGAGCGAAGCAATCCCCCGCCGGAGACTAAGATAGCGTCAGGAAACTTACTTGGTTTTGGCTATTTTGGTCTCCGGCGGGGGATTGCTTCGCTCCGGCAATTCGATGTCGTTCCACTCCATCGAATTGCCTCCGCTCGCAATGACGTCACATCCGCCCTTCGACCTTGAACCACGCCTGTTTTCAGCGAAGCATAAATGCCTCCCAGAGGCCGCCGATAAGAAACCCGAACCCCGCCAACACCCCAACCGCCATCATCCCCAGCCCGATCACACCCCGCAGTTTCCAGCCGAAGGGCGACCCGACGCGAACCGTTTCGAGCTGCCCGGGGAGCAGCGTGAGCGGCACGGTGCCGTTTTCCCGAATCTGGTGCCAGAGTTTTGAAGAAACCGTTAGTTCGACTTCGTGCGCGCCGGCAGCATCCCGGAACGCGCAACGCAACCCGTTGCCGTCCCAGCCGCCCTTGTTTATTTTTTGCAAAATCGTCGCCCTGACCCCGACGCCCTCCCGGCGGAGTTCACGCCCTTCGCGCCAGAGGTAGCGGCCTACGAAAAAGAAACCGGTACCGAAGAAAACGCCGCCGAAGGCGATGAGCAGGGCAAAAGCGGGGGAATTGGGGTTCATGGATTTTACAGCGGTGAGTCCACCTGGAATCGAAAAATCACGGTGTTCCGTACGGAACCAGCCGGAACCGGTACCGCAACGCCAGCCCCTGCCGAACGCCATCGGTCAGGGCTTCGTCCTGGTACGGAGTCGGGGCCGCCCAGTCGGACCACTCCGTCGATTGGGTCGGGCGTTTGGGCAAATTCAAGGGAAAAAGTACGGGGCGTTGGTGGACGAATACCCGCACGGCCCAGTCTTTCACTGACAGCGGGGCCGTTTCCCAGGGCAGAATCACGTAGGCTTCTTCCTCGCGTACCCGGTCGGGATGCGGGGAACTGAGGTCGTCTCCACCGACAAAATCCATCGAAACGACGGCATCGACGGGCTTGCCGCTGAGGAGCCAGCGGGCGGCGCGTACTTCCACTTCCAGGTTGGCGCGGTGGTCGTTGTACTCCAGCCGCTTGGGTTGCCCGGCGTCGTACTGTCCCCACACCAAAGCCCAGGCCAGCAGTCCCAGCGCGTCGGCTAGTTGAAGGTGCCGCAGGTAAGTGCCCGTCAGAAATCGGTAAGCCAGCAACCAGAGAACGAAAAAGCCCAACCCTGCCGCCAGAAAACCCAGCCAGGTACCGAGGTACGCGTTGCCGAGGCGGGCGTCGGGGCCGCCCGTCTGGCCTTGTTGCCAAATCCACCACGAGACCAGGAAGAAAAGCAGCGGGGCCGTGCAGAGGCTGGCGATGAGCGAGGTAAGGAAGCGTTCCATGCCCGCAAAGTTGACACCGGGCTAGGGGCCACGCCAGCCGGAACTAGCAGTGGGTGGGTTTGGGTTGACAAACGGGGCCAAAACGAGCGCAATTGGTGTGACGTTGAAACAGGGCGGTGAATTGCAGGGGTCACCCTGAGCGTAGTCGAAGGGCGTGCGGTGGGCCAGCGCTGACCAGCCGCACGCCCTTCGACTACGCTCAGGGTGACCCCGTCGCTTTTTCAAATAAAACCCGTACGTTCGCCCCGGACAACGACGCCAACGAATGCGCCCATGAAATCCACTCCCGCTTTTCTGCTCCTGACCTGCTTGCTGACGGTTGGATTCCGTTCGTCCGTCAAACCCAAACCCATCCGCCTCTTCGACGGGCGCACGTTCCGGGGTTGGGAGGGCGACACGCTGCGCACCTGGCGCATTCAGGAGGGGGCCTTGGTGGGCGGCTCCCTCACCACGACCGTGCCGCACAACGATTTCCTCTGTACCACCCGTGCCTACGGCAACTTCGTGCTGCGCCTGCAATTCAAACTGACCGGCACGGGCTTCGTCAACGCAGGCATTCAGTTTCGCAGCACACGCCTGAGCGATCCGGCCTACGAAATGACCGGCTACCAGGCCGACCTCGGGGCGGGCTACTGGGCCAGCCTCTACGACGAATCGCGGCGAAACAAGACCCTCGCCGGTCCCGACTCCGCGCTGGTGGCCCGCCTGTTAAAACCGAATGATTGGAACGACTACGAAATCCGCGCCGAAGGCCGCCGCATCCGCCTGTTTCTCAACGGGAAACAGACCGTAGACTACACCGAACCGGATATTTCTCTACCTCAAACCGGGTTGATTGGGTTGCAGATTCACGGGGGTGGGAAGGCGGAGGTTTGGTACCGGGAGGTGGTTTTGGAGGAGTTATAGGTGAGCGTGGTTAACGAACTCCGGGCGTTTGTAGTTAGCAGTTTTGAAAAACAATAATAGCAAGAGTTATTATTGATCAAGTAAAAATCTTACTCGCTTATCTTCATCTTCTTCCCAAGTATTCATCATTTCATTTAAACTTTCAGAAATACGAAATACATTTTTTGTTTTATCTTCAAAATTAAGATTTAAAATACTTGTGTCGTCAACTTGTAGTAAATATTCAGATTTTTTCATTGGACTAGTCCGCCCTCCAAATGTTAACATTATTTCTAATTTATTTTCCAAGTTATTGCAAAAACTATGTGGCAGTTCGACGCAAAAATCATGGTAGGGTGCATGGCTATAACTCAATATTTTACTGACTTCCTCTCTCCGGTATGTTTGATATTTGTTCGAAAAAATTCCGATTTCCGAATCACGTGACATGGCTCTCAGTTTTCCTTGTGATATTGACAAACTAAAATAGATGTCAAATTCGTTCTGATTTTTAGAATGATTGAAAATAAAGATTTTCCCAAATATGAGAAATGCATTTTGATTGTAAATCAATTTACACTTCTCAAACTTGATATAGCCTCCAAGAATAGGAAATGAGATTTGTTTAAAAAGTGCTTCAACGATGTGATGTGGAGCTACTTTCGTCTGTCCGTCCATCCGAATCCAGTACTTATCATCAAAGCGGTGAGGCCTACTAATACTCTGCTGAACATCAAAAAGATAAATGTACTTTGAGTCACCAACTTCAATTGAATGAAAATTGATTAAATTACTTAACGGTATAATTCGATTAGCAATCTTCGAAATAAAGCTATCTTTCTCTATTCTCACTCCAACAGGCGATAACTCTCCAGTGAATGTCTTGATATTCCTTTGAGAATCCAACTCCCCAGAAGGTGCCCCCCAAATAAGAAGACCGCCGCCGGAATTAAGGAAAGCACAAATTGTTTTAAGAACTGCATTCTCTTTGTGGCTGTAGTTGGCTGAGTTATTTTCAAAAAATGACTTAAACTCAATAGTTTCGGTTTCTTCTTGAGGATTCAAAAAAAATGATTTTACATCATTTTGATTTATTTCTCGTAATGGCTTTCCAAAATAAGATTCTGCGTAACTGGTGTCCATTGGAAAAATTATCTGTCTTACAGTACATGACAATCAAAATCTTTTCCTCCTTCGTCTTTTCCCACACCGTCGTAAACCAGCCCGTGCGGTTGGATTTGTAAACCTATTTCTTCCAAAACCCACGCGGAGCGGGGGCCGGAATGAGGGGCTTCCAGGTGACCACCGGGTGAATTGGCCGGGGCCGCACCGGACGGAGGCGCTGGTGTTCAAGAGCGGTTTGCTGGTAGGGTTTGAGATACGCCAGTAACCCGGCAGGATCGTTGACAAACGGCGCCAAGCGGGCGGCGGCTTTTTGCTTAAAATCGAGGTAGGGATTCATGGCTAAATTAAAATTTCAGGGGTATCGACTCTGAATGAGCTAGAGGTATCATTCACTTGCCGAAAGCCTTACATCTAAAACCTCCTTTTTTTACTCCACCACCAACGTCAAATCCAGATGCGGCACGTAGCGGCTTTTGAGTTTACCGCGCTTTACCCAGGTTCGTACTTTCGAGGGGCTGAGGCCCTTGCGGCGGGCGTAATCGGCTTGGGTAAATTCGTGCGTGGGGTCGATTTCAATGTGCGTGGGCGGTTCGGTCAGGGTGCTTTCGGCCAGCAACACGTCGGGATCGAAGGCGATGGCGCTTTGCTGGCCTTTGCTGTTTTTAAATTGCAGCCGGGGCCAGGTCAGCGTATCGCCCGCGCCAACTTCAACCCGGCTGAATTCCTCAAAATCGGCCAATTGCTGGTACCGCTCGCTTTGCTTGAATTGCTCCAGTTTACCAGCAAAGTCGTTGATTCGTACTTCGCCGTTCGTCCACAACGCAGTGATTCGGAACGGTTCGACAGCTAAAATCTTAACGAGCCGGGGTGCTTTCATCGCTCTTTGGGCGGATTCAGGGTTTCAAATTCGGCGAGCAGCAAGGCTTGATTTTCTTTCGCCCACCGAATTATTTTCTTCAGTTTGGCCGGTGGCATTTCGCCGCGTAACACGTCGAGGGTTTGGATACTGATCTGAGCTTCGTACTCGGCGCTGATGGCGTGAAAATGCGGCGGCGGGTGATCGAAGTCGTACACGTAAATCTTGATTCCCTCGAAATTGTCGAACATAGGCCAAGCCATTGTAAAAGTAAGAAACGTAGCCAAACGCTACAAGCCTTGTGGGTCCGTTTCCCCTACGAATGATCAAAAATCATCCGCCACCCGTCCTTCGTCTTTTCCCACACCGTCGTAAACCAGCCCGTGCGGTTGGGTTTGTCGCCGCCGGTCAGGACGTACTGGCCGGTGACCATCGCGTTGGCTTTGCCCAGCATTCGCACGGCGACGTGCTCGAAGTGGAGTTGCTGGAGCGGGCGGCCCGTTTTCCAGAAGCCGTTTTTCATCGTGTTTTCGATTACCTCCACGCCGCCGCGCGGGCCGTTGGGACCCATTTCCTGGGCGTTCGGGGTATAGTAGGCAAGGTAGGTTTTTAAATCGCCCCGGTTCCAGCCCGCCGAGGTGGAGTCGAGCGCGGCGCGGATGTCGGCTTCCGCCGGGCGGGGTTTGGGCGCGGCCTGGGCGGCAAGCGCGAAACAGCAGCAGCAAACGGTGAGCAGTAAACGGGTTTGCATCGACGTAAGGATTTAAGTTGCGGGTAAAGTAGCCGTTTTTAAACGGCGTGTCAAGTGGTTTATCGTGCGGGGGTCACCCTGAGCGGAGTCGAAGGGTGTGCGGTGGGCCAACGCTGACCAGCCGCACCACCCTTCGACTCCGCTCAGGGTGACCCCCGCACTTAAAAAAATCGAAGCCCTAAACAGCTTCGTTGTATCGGACTGCAAGGGACGCTACCCAAATTTATGCGTCTTTGCGTCAGCGCGTTGCGATTAAAAATTCTCCAGCCTGTAATGTTTCCCCGGCTCACTCGTCTTCGTCATTGAAATGGATTTACACGCCTTCAAGCAGCGAGTGCTCCCCGTACAGGGCCGACTTTTCCGATTGGCAAAGCTGTTCCTGCGCAACCGGGAAGAAGCCGAAGACGCCTTGCAGGACGTGCTGCTGCGGCTCTGGACCAACCGGCACCAGTTGGATTCCTACCGCAGCATCGAAGCTTTTGCCGTGCAGATGACGCGCAACCGGTGTTTGGATGTGCTCAAATCCAGGGCAACCCGGCCCATGACCGACGACGGCGACCTGCTGGAACTGCGGGAAAAAAGCGGCTCCCCGTACCAGCAAGCTGAATTGGCGGACAACGCTGGATTGCTGCACCGGCTGATCGACGACTTACCCGAACCGCAACGACTCATTCTGCACCTGCGGGACGTCGAGGAGTATTCATTTGAGGAAATTCAGGAGGTGACCGGCCTGACCATCAACCACATCCGGGTGACGCTGTCGAGAGCACGGCAACGGGTACGCGACGGATACCTCAGAGCAACCAACTATGAAGCAAGACCAGGACATTGAAACGCTGCTGGCGAAGTACTACGAAGGCGAAAGTACGCTGGATGAAGAAAAGCAACTAAGCGCATTTTTTGAGAACGAACTGCTGTCCAGCCAGTGGCAGGCCGAAGCGGAGGCATTTCGGTATTTCGCCGGGCTGCGAAAAGAACAACCCTCGCTCGGCGTGAGTAGCCGGGTCGTCGCCCAACTGACCTCGCAGAATCGGGTTCATGCCTTGAGCCGTTGGGGTCTGCGGGTGGCGGCCAGTGTGGTCCTGCTGGCGGGGGGCTTCGTGGGTGGGTTGCTCTACACCCACCAGTGGGCACCGCCGAGTGAGCCTGCTCCGGTGATCACCATGAAAAAAGTCCTGGCCTTCGAGGCGATGCCCCGGACGTCGGCCAGCGAACGGATCCAGGCTGTCAACCAAAGTTATCGCCTGGCGCAGACCGACCAGGAACTGACGCAACTCCTAATCAACACCCTCAATTTTGACGACAACGTCAACGTGCGGCTGGCGGCGTGTCAGGCCTTGCTGCGCCTGGAGGAAGCGCCCACGGTGCGCGAAGCCTTGATTCAATCCCTAAAAATTCAGACCGACCCACACATTCAGATCGCGCTCATCGAGGCGCTGGTCGGGCTGCACGAACAGCGGGCGGTGGCCGAAATGCAGCGACTGGCCGAAAACCAGCGGGCACTCGACGTGGTGCGCCTGAAAGCCACCGAAGGGCTTACCCGTTTGGCCCGAACCGGGCCGGAATCGACTACTTAATTTATTGATTGTCAACTTTTCAAACCAACTTCATGAAAAAATTCACGCTACTGAGCGCCCTCCTTTTTTGCGGCGCGGTTCTGGCCCAGGCCCAGGAATACAAAGTCAAGTTGCCCAACAGCCCCGACCGAAAAGTGACCATCCAGTTGGACGGCGACGTTAAAATCGAAGGCTACGACGGCGAGGAAGTCAGCATTCGCGGCAACGGGCAGGAGGCCCCGCCCGAACGGGCCAAAGGGTTGAAACCACTCTACAACACGGCGGTGGACAATTCCGGCATTGGCTTGGCGGTCACGCCGGAAAGCGGGGGGCTGAAAATCGAAAAGGCTTCCCGTAAGACCGTCGATTACACCATCCGGGTGCCCAGGAAAGTAGCCATTCTGTTTGAACAGGCTAACTGGCACGGGGCGTCCGTGACCATCAATGGGGTGGAAGGCGACCTGGAAGTGCGCACCAACAATGCCCGCATCGAACTCAACCAGGTAACTGGCCCGGTGGTGGTCAACAGCACCAGCGGCGAAGTAAAAGTGGTTTACGCCAGCCTGAATCAGCAGAAACCCAATGCCATCTCGGTGATCAGCGGCCCCATCGATGTGACGCTGCCCGCCAATGCCAAAGCCAGCCTGCACCTGCAATCCATCAGCGGGGAGATGTACACCGATTTTGACCTGGGCTTGAAAAACTCGAAAGACGGCCTCTCGAAAGTAGGGGGCGGCCACACCATCGCGGGCACGGCCAACGGCGGCGGCGTGGAAATGAAACTCAACGCCATCAGCGGGAACATCTACATCCGCAAGCAAAAGTGAGCAGCCGATTCACCAACTCAATTCCGTAAAAGCACCATTTCCCATGAAAAAGCACGTTTTATTGCTCTGCTTCGGTCTGTTGGCTGGGCCAGCCTTCTCCCAGAAAATCATCGAAAAAAAACTGCCGTTTTCGCCGGGGCAACTGGTCAACCTCAACCTGAAATTTGCCGACAGCATCCGGGTTCGCTACTGGGACAAGCCCGAAGTATCCGTGCGGATCGCGGTCGAAATCAACGGAGGGCGGCTAAACGACGCGTTGCTGGTTCAAACTGGCGCTACGGCACAGGAGGTCAGTCTTAAAACCGATCTCGATCCGGAATTGGTGAAGCAAGGCAAGGCCGAAGACTGTCCGGACAAAAATTCTTCCTGGCACCCAAACCGGGATGGCAAAGGTTACTCGGTGTGCGCCGCCATCAACTACCAGGTGTATCTGCCCCGCCAGGCCCAATTACGCCTCGAAACCATCAACGGCAACGTCGATATTCAGGGGGCCACCGGCCCGGTGTACGCCAAGACCATCAGCGGCTACGTCGATTTTACGTGGCCGCAGGCCAAGGGGGCGAGCGTCGCCCTGCAAACCATTACCGGCGAGGTCTACTCGGATTTAGACATTGCGTTGAAGACCAAGAAGCAGAAAAACCCGATCGTCGGGTATTTGCTGGAAGGCACCGTGAACGGGGGTGGCCCCGAAGTGCGGCTGGAGTCGATCAGCAACAACGTGTACCTGCGGAAAAGGTAGGAAGTCAAATCTTCACCGCCTGCCGCGCCAGCAGTACCCAGCCGCTTTTTTGCTTCATCCACACCAGCAGCACGGCGAGTTTGGCCGTGCCGGGGGTGCCGCTGTTCTTGGTTTCCGCCGTGAGTTTGTGGCGCACCAGGGCCACGTTGCCGGTCACGCGGATGGTTTGGTCGCTGAGGTCGATGGTGACGAAGTCGGACTTGCCACTGACGAGGGCTTCCACGAAGGCGGCCCGGTCTTCGACCAACCCGGCGGAGTGGCCGTAGCTCAGGTCCGCCGAGGCGAGGCGTTCGAGCGTGGCCCGGTCGGGGTCGAGCATTGCTTTTTTCAGGCTTTCGGTGGCGGCGGCCACGGCTTTTTCGTCAGCGCTTTGGGCAAAGGCGTTGGTGTTGAGGGCCAGCAGGAACAGGAAGCCAGAGAGGGCTTTTTTCATCGGGAGCAAGGTTTAGAAGTAGAGAAAAAGGTTAGACTTGGAACAATTCATCCACGGTCAGCGTAAAATCCGGCAGCGCCGGAGCGGCACTGATCACGTCGGTATCGGTGGCGATGGTGACGGTTTTGGGTGAAGTGTACACGTACACGCGGCGCAAGGACGGGAATACCCACCAAACGACGGTCACGCCCGCCTCAAAATACGCCTGAAGTTTGGTTTCCGTCGTTCGGATGGTGTCGTATTCGGAAATCAGTTCAACGACGAAAGTGGGAATTTCAGCGGCGCCCATCGCTTCGGTTTTGAGTTGTTCACCGCTAAAAAATGCTGCGTTCGGACGACGCATTTTTCGGGTGTTCAACCAACATTCAACCGGAAAGAATACGCCTCCCTGCTGATAGGCCTGGGTCTTGGCAAATGTTCTGGAAAGATTTCGGATGAGGAATAGCTCGCGTCCCCGCAATCCGACTTTGGGTTCTAAAACGCCGTCATTGAACTCGTACACGAACACGTCGTCGGATTCCCATTTCAGAAAATCCGCCTTCGACATCGTTCGTCCGGCGTGTTTAGGCACCCATGCTTTCGGCGTTACTTCCGGATCGGTGAGGGTTTCCATGACCTTACTTTTATTTTCGATGAAAACTATCGGGTTTTCACCAAAATTCTTTATTTCTTCCCTTCCACCTGCGTTGGTCTACGGACTAAAGTCCGTAGCTACCACAACACCCACGTATCCTTGCTCCCCCCGCCCTGCGAGGAGTTGACCACCAGCGAGCCTTTGCGTAGCGCCACCCGCGTCAGCCCGCCGGGAATCACCTGGATGCCGTTGCCGTAGAGGATGTAGGGGCGCAAATCGACGTGGCGGCCTTCGACCTGCCCGTCCACGAGGCAGGGCACCCGCGAGAGCGAGATGGTGGGTTGGGCGATGTAGTTGCGGGGATTTTCCTGAATTTTTTTCCGGAACAACGCGTGGTCTTTCTTGCTGGCCTTCGGGCCGATGAGCATCCCGTAACCACCCGCTTCGTTGGCTTCCTTCACCACCAGGTTTTCGATGTTTTCGAGCACGTACTTCCGGTCGTCGTCTTCGCCGCAGATGTAGGTCTGGACGTTGGGCAGGATGGCCTCTTCGCCGAGGTAGTATTTGATGATGCGCGGCACGTAGGCGTACACCACCTTGTCGTCGGCTACGCCGGTGCCGGGGGCGTTGGCGAGGGCCACGCGGCCTTTTTTAAACACCTCGAAAATACCCGGAATGCCGATGAGCGAGTGCGGGTTGAACACGTGCGGATCGAGGAAGGTGTCGTCGATGCGGCGGTAAATCACGTCGACGATCTGAAAGCCTTTCGTGGTGCGCATTTTCACGTAGCCGTCGTGAACGACCAGATCGCGGGAATCGACCAGTTCGACGCCCATTTGCTGGGCCAGGTAGCTGTGCTCGAAATAGGCCGAGTTGTACACGCCCGGCGTCAGCACGCAGACCGTCGGATTGGGCCGGTCGGAGATGAACTGGAGCATATTGAGCAACTGCGTGGGGTAGTCGCCGATGGGCCGCACGTCGGTGCGGGCGATCACTTCGGGAAAGGTTTGCTTCAGCAACTCCCGGTTTTCGAGCATGTAACTCACGCCCGACGGACAACGCAGGTTGTCTTCGAGCACCATGAACGTGCCGTCGTCGCCCTTGATGAGGTCGGTGCCGGTGATGTGGCACCAGATGCCCTTGGGCGGTCTGACGCCGAGGCAGGGCGGCAGAAAGCACTTCGACGACTCGATCAACTCGCGGGGCACCACGCCGTCGTTGAGGATGTGCTGGGCGTTGTACACATCGTCGATAAACAGGTTGAGGGCCGTAATCCGCTGCGCCAGCCCGCGCTCGACGCGGCTCCACTCCTCGCCCGTGACGATGCGCGGGATGATGTCGATGGGCATGATGCGCTCGGTGCCTTCGTTTTCGGAGTACACGTTGAAGGTGATGCCCATGGCCATCAGCGCCCGCTCGGCGGCCTGCTGACGGCGGATCATCTCGTCGATGGGCAATTGCTCGACGTGCTCCTTGAAGGCTCCGTAGCCGGGCCGGAGGTTGCCCTCGGGGTCGACCATTTCATCGAAAAACCCGTCGGTTTTATACTGTTGAAGGGAGAACTGCATGGGGGTAGGTGGGGTCTGAAAAACCAATGGATTCCGAAAGTAAGGATGAAATCCAGTTTTCCAGAATGGTTCGCAGAAAAGATGCGGCGAAAAACTTCTCCCTATCCCGTCATTGCGAGCGTAGGATGAAAAGCCGAGCGAAGCGAGAATTGGTGGCCTTCGCTCGCAATGACGAGTTTGCGGAGGCGTAACATCAATTCTTAAAACTCAGCAAATACCCCGTCAAATCCGCCAAGTCCTGGTCTTTCAGCCCCAGCGTACCCGGTTCGGGCATCAGGCTGGTGGGCAGTTGCTTCCGCGATTTGATCTGGTCTTTTTTAAACGCGTGTTGCTGTCCGCCCGCGTCTTTGAGCACCAGCGTGGCCCCGTCGGAGACGAGGAAACCGTAGATCGTTTCCCCTTTCTTGGTCGTCACCAGCCAGGGTTCGTAGCCGAACACCATCCCCGCCGAGGGGTTCACGATGGCATCGAGCAGGGCCACGCGGTCGAATTTCTGGTGAATGCTGCTTAAATCCGGCCCGATTTCCCCGCCCTTCGCGCCGTGCCGGTGGCAAGTGGCGCAGTAGGTCGTAAACACCTGCTCGCCGTGGCGGTCGTCGGGGGCGATTTTGGCGATGAAGTCGATGGAGTAGCGTTTTTTGTTGTCTTCGCGGGGGAAATAATCGGAGGCCAGCGTGCGCACCTGGAGGTCGGGGTTGGTGTGAATCACCTTCGCCACAGCGGCGATGATTTCCTTCGGCAACTTGGTTTCGGCCACCATCGCCAGCAGCATTTTGCCCCCGGCGGGGTCTTTCGCCAGTTCCTCGGCGGCTTTCACGCGTTGGGGCATGGGCAGTTCGGAGCCGACATCAAACTGCAACTTCATCATCCGCTGCATCTGCGGCGAGGTTTGGGCGGCGGCGTCTTTCCAGTCGAGCAGGTCGGCCCAATCGTTGGTGCGGCGGAAGGTGAGCCAGTAGCCCGCCCCTTCGCTGACGTCTTTCAAAGGCGATTTCGTAAGCGCCAGCATGGCCTGGGCGGCGCTTTTGTCTTCGACAAAAGCCAGCGCCGTAACGGCATGCCGCCGGTCGCCGATCGAAACCTTGCCTGACAGCGCCCGGATTTTCAGATCGGCCACCGCCGCGTTGGGGTGGGTTTCAAAGGCCAGCGCGGCCATCGGCGCGGGCCAGGCGGTGGGGTCGTTGGCCGCGTAAATCTTTTTCAATTCAGGATAAAACGCCTCGGCTTTCGCCCCGTCGAGGGCCTGGCCCAGGGCGAAACGCATCCAGGGGTCCTGCCCGTCGAAGGCCCGGACGAGGTTGGTCAGGGCGTCGCGACAGTCGGTCAGCGGCACGTCGCGCAGGGCAATGGCGACTTCGCGGCGAACGGCCGGGTCAGGGTCGCTGGCGAGGAGGTCGCAGAGCAGCGGCATGGTTTCGGGCCGCGCCGCACGCATGGCGCGGAAGGCCACGATCTTCAGTTCCTGGTCGGGCGTTCCCACCTTGAGTACGTCGAGGCCCGCCTCGCCGAGTTGCGCCAGCAGAAACACCGCCCGCGCCCGGACGAAGGGGTTTTCGTCGGAAAGCAAGGCTTTTACCGCCGGAACTACTTTCTCGCCCTGCGCCTTCAGCGCCACGAAACCCAGGTTGCGTACGTTCACGGCGGGGCTTTTCAACGCGGCGATTTGGCCTTCGGTCGTGTTGAGGTTCAGCGTCGGCGCGGTCAGCTTCCGGCCTTTGGGCGTGATGCGGTAAATCCGCCCGAAGGCTTTTTTGTCCTGCATCTGGTGCCCGCCCACGATGGGGTCGTACCAGTCGGCGATGTAGAGCGCCCCGTCGGTGCCCGCCGTCACGTCGCTGGGGCGGAACCACTTGCGGGTGTCTTCGCCGGTTTCATTCCAAATGTAGTTGACGTTATCCTGCGGCAAGGTGGTGATGAGGTTGTGGCGTTTGAGGGCAAAGCCCGCGCCCTGTTTTTCGGGCCAGTAGCCGTAAATCACGTTGCGGCCCGCCTCGGCGCTGAGCAACACGCCCCGGTACTTGGGGCCGAGCGCGTCGCCTTCGTAGCGGGCCACGCCGGTGGGCGAACCGGCCCCCGCGTTTTCGGGTACGGGCATCACGCCGGGGTCGTCCTGGTGCCAGTGGGCGGTGAAAATCTCCTGGCCGGGCCGACGGTCGGCCTGCCAGTAGCGGGTGCCGTCGCTGCTGAAGTAGCCCGCGTTGCCGTTTTCAATCAGAAAACTCGTCCGGCAGGCGATCACCTGGTCGTCGTTGTCGTTTTGCCACATATTCCCGTAGCTGTCCAGGGCGGTTTCGTAGCTGTTGCGGAAGTTGTGGCCGAGCACCTTCAGGCCGGTGCCGTCGGGGTTGACGCGCAGTTGCAGGCCGCCGGTGTACACGCGCCCGTCGTCGCTGCGCTGGTTGCCCTGGTTGCTTTTGTTGTAGGGCGTGCCGCCGGTGTACAAACTCCCGGCGCGGAGCTGCCAGCCACTTTTGTCGGTGACGAGGTGCGGCCCGGCGTTGCCCACGTTGAAATACCAGCGGCCATCCGGCCCGGCCACCACGCTGTGCAGGCTGTGGTCGTGGTCGACGCCCCCGAAGCCGGTCAGAAAAACTTCTTTTTTGTCGGGTTTGTCGTCGCCGTTTTCGTCGGTGTACACGATCAGGCTGGGCGCGGTCGAAACGATCACCTGCTTGCCGATCACGGCGATACCCAGGGGCGAAACCAGGTCTTTGTCTTCGACGAACACCGTCGATTTGTCGGCCTTGCCGTCGCCGTCGGTGTCTTGCAGAATCACCACCCGTTCGCCTTGGGGGTGAGTCAGGTGCTGGTCGGGTTTGTTGTTGAAATCGCGGTAATCCACGGCTTCGGTCAGCCAAATCCGTCCTTTCACGTCCACGTCGAGGTTGGTGGGATTGAAAAACAGCGGCGACTCGGCCCAAACCGTCGCTTCGAGGTCGGCAGGGGCGTAGAGCGAATCAGTGGCGAATTGCGAGTTGCGAGTTGTGAATTGAGAATTACCCCGAAAAGGGGGGATTTTCGGCAGCCAGGCGGCAGCGGCCAGGGCGGTGGCAGCGAGCAGCAGGAACGTCGGGCGAAGGCGGGGATGGGGAATAGAAAGGGCTTTCATGGGGTCGTGGCGTTTTAGTTTCCAACCTGGTGTCATTGCGGGGGTCACCCTGAGCGTTTTTAGCGGCTTTTACAATCCTAAACCGCTTCACTTTTTTAGGCAAACAACGCCCGCAAAAACTTCAGATTTTGCTGGTAGCCGGGCACGAGGTCGGCGCCTTTGGGCAAGGCCCATTCGATTTGCATCCAGCCGGTGTAGCCGATGTCGTGGACGGCGCGGGCGATGCGGGGCCAGTCGAGGGTGCCTTGCCCGAGCAGTTGGCCGTTTTCTTTCATGTGAATCTCGGTGATGTACCGCGTACCGAGCAGCGGGATTTCCCTGAAAATGTCGTAGCCCGCGTCGGTGGCGTTGCGGAAATCGTAGTACACCGTCACGGCCTTCGAGCCGACGGCCTGGATGATGTCGAGGTGTTCCTGGGCCGAGAGGTACGACTCGATGGCCAGGTTGATGCCCGCTTTTTCGGCCTTCGGGGCGACGCCTTTCAAGCGTTCGATAACGGCTTTCTTCCCGGCCTCGTCGTTTCGTAAGTCATTTTTGGAAAAAAACGCGAGCAAAATATCACGGGCACCCAGGGCTTTCGCCGCGTCCACGGCATTACTGACCCATTCTTCGGTACGCGCTTCGGATTTGTAGGGAATTTCGTTGAGCCGCCCGATGGCGAGGCTGGCGATTTGTACGCCCGTCCGTTTGGAAGCGGCCCGGATGGCGTCGAGGTTTTCTGGCTTGGCCAAAAAAGCCTCATCGGCGGCGGAGTTGTAGCTCACCTGCACGCCTTCGAGACCAATCTGTTTGGCCACGTCGAAGGCCACCGGGTTAGCGGCTTTTTGCAGCGACCAGTCGCAGGCTCCGATCCGAAAGCGGGGTTTGGCGCGGGCCAGTAGTGGCTCGGCTAAGGTGGCCGCGCTGAGTAGGGCACTGGCACGGAGCCAGTCGCGGCGGGAAAGATAGGATTGAAGCATCAGGTAGAGGTAAGATCACTCAAAGGTACGTGCGCCGGAGAAATTGATTTTGGTATTTTTCTGCCCGAAACCTTGCTGAATCTGTCTGGCCGTTGCGGGTATTTTCGCTCAATTGACCGAATGGTACAGCAAAAAACTCAGCAGGCGCTCGTACTGGTGGAGTTCGGGAAACGAGGCCCCCAGGCGCACGAGTTGGTTGCGGTACACGTCGGCCAGGCGGAGGAAGTCGTCGCTACCCGTGAGGCGGGCGGCAATCAGGCCCTTAAACCCCCGGTGAATCTGGTTGTAGAGGTACTTGCAGGGCTGGGTGGGGTGGGCGTTGAGGAGCCGGTCGAGGTCGGGCAGGGTGGCGTACTGGCTCAGAAAGGGGAAGCCCCGGGTGAGTAGAAATTCTTTGATGAGTTCGCAAATGTCATCGAGGTCGGCTTCGTGGCCAATTTTGTATCGGAAATACCGGGCATCGTTGAATTTGCCGATGCTCACCACTAGCGTATTGGCATCGGCGCGAAACTCTTCGTGATTGCTCAGGAATTGCTGGGCCGTTTGCTCGATGTGCTCGTGGCGCAAGCCGAAGTTGACTTCCAGCCAGGTCTCCTCCTCGTACTGCGACACCGACAGAATGACGTTTTGAAAACCCGTGTCGGTGATTTTGCGGAACTGCTTTTTTACGGACAACAAGACGAAGCCCCGCTGGGTGAAAAAATCGCCCAACTTTGCGTACAATTCGGTTTCAAATGGGGTAATCAACACGGCAACAGAGCAGTTGGCAGTAAAACGCCCGACGCCCGGCTTTGTTTCAGAAAGGAGATGGAGGCCGACCCAGCGCACGGCGCAAGTCTTTAATTCGCAACTCGTAACTCGTAACTCGTAAATGATTTGACCCGCATCCTGCTCCTTTCCGACACCCACGGCTTTCTCGACCCGCGCCTGGCCGCTCACCTCGACTGGGCCGACCAACTCTGGCACGGTGGCGACTTCGGCACCGTGGCCGTAGCCGACACGCTGGAGGCCACCGGCAAACCGCTGCACGGGGTGTACGGCAACATCGACGGGGCCGAACTGCGCCGGATGTTTCCGAAAATCAACGTTTTCGCCTGCGAAGCCCTCACCATCGGCATGGCCCACATCGGCGGCGTACCCGGCCGCTACCAGCCCGACGCGCGGGAGCTGTTCGCCGAATCCGGGGTGCCCGACATCTTCGTCTGCGGGCATTCACACCTGCTGCGCGTCCAGCGCGACCCCAGCCGGGGCAACCTGCTCTACCTCAACCCCGGCGCGGCGGGCAAGGAAGGGTTTCACAAAATGCAAACGGCCCTGCGCCTGAAAATAGACGGAAAGCGGATTTTTGACGTGGAAGTCCTGGAAATCGGTCTGCGGGGAAAACTGCCTGACAAGTTGGCGGAGTGAGGTGGGGGAATGGGGTTTTAAAAAAAACGCTTGTCATCCTGATCGCAGCGAAAGGACCTTGCTGGCCCTCTGGGCAATTTGTCGGTAGCCTACCACTAGCTCACAGCCAACTGTTCGAAAGTCCAACAAGATCCTTTCGCTACGCTCAGGATGACAGTTGTTTTTAAATTTTATTATGAACACCATCGAAGGCAGCAATACCCTGCGGAAAGTCATCATGCTCGGCGACAAGGTGCTGGTGCGGCCCGCCGAGGACAGCCAGCAAACTCGTTCGGGCCTGTACCTCCCGCCCACCGTCGAGGAAAAAGAAGACATTCACGCCGGGCAGGTGGTGAAAGTCGGCCCCGGTTTTCCGATTCCGGCCCTGACCGACGAAGACGAACCCTGGAAAGAAAAAAAGGAAGCCGTGAAGTACGTGCCCCTGCAAGTGCGCGAGGGCGATCAGGTGCTGTACCTGAAGCGCAACGGCTTCGAGGTGGAAATCGACGGTGAAAAATTCACCATCCTCTCGCAATCGGCCCTGCTGATGATCATCCGCGACGACGAACTGAGCGAACTGGGCCTCTGAGATTTACGATGTACGAATTACGATTTACGATTTTTTCGTTGACATAACCGAACCAAAAGTCGTAAATCGTAATTCGTACATCGTAAATCATCTCTGGGGACGACTGGCTATTGACAGCGGGCTGAGGGTGCGCGTGTAAGCAGGTCGGGAGTTGGAAGAACCTCCCGCTAAAAATTCTTCTACAATCTAGCTGGCAATTATAGCTACGCTATGGCTGCTTAATCCGGAGGATTAAGTTTTGGTCATCGTTCCGCCGGACCGCCGCACTGCCGGGCCGGGTCACGGAGCGTCGAAAGGCAGTGCCAACCTGGCCGATGGGGCTGAGCCAGGATTGTACCAGTTCCTACGGAAACCGTTGTGGTTCGTTGCCCACCTGGGGGTTTCCCAACAATCAAAGGCGCAACTAAGCCTGTAGAAGACGCCGCTGCTCCCTGTTCTGGACGCGGGTTCGACTCCCGCCGTCTCCACTAATCTCGCAGTTAACCCACTGACTTTCAAAAGGTCAGTGGGTTTTATTTTTGGCGGTTATCCGTTTGGCTATCAATTTTATAGGCCAATGGAGACCATCGGATCTTTCCAATACTCGAACTAATGGAAAGACGATTGGACGTTTGTTTTGAAAAAGAACTGATTCCAGACCTCTACCAGGGCCGTTTCCAGCCACTCAACACACGGGTCTTTTTCGGCTGGGAACTACGTCAGCGCACGTTCTTCTTCCGATTCCGCTCGAAATCTTCAAAAATAAACTCGCCCAATCCGGCTAGGGAGGAGTAGTACGCCCGGCCGTTGTTCACCTTCGTAAATTCCTGCACGAATTCGCGTAGCCACTGGTCGCGGGCAATCATGAAGGTGGTGATGGGGATTTTCAGGCGGCGGCATTGCGCCGACAGGTTCAGGGTTTTGTTCAGGATTTTCTTGTCCAGCCCGAAGGAGTTTTTGTAGTACCGCAGGCCCTCTTTCAAACACGTCGGCTTGCCGTCGGTGATCATGAAAATCTGCTTGTTTTTGTTCTTGCGGCGGCGCAGCAAGTCCATCGCCAGTTCGATGCCCGCCACGGTGTTGGTGTGGTACGGCCCGACTTCGAGGTAGGGCAAATCTTTCACCTGAATCTGCCAGGCGTCGTTGCCGAACACGATGATGTCGAGCGTGTCTTTCGGGTATTTGGTCATGATGAGTTCCGAGAGCGCCATCGCGACTTTTTTGGCGGGCGTGATGCGGTCTTCGCCGTACAGAATCATCGAGTGGCTGATGTCGATCATCAGCACCGTGGAGGTCTGGGCCTTGAACTCCTTGTCCATGATTTCGAGGTCGTTCTCGGTCATCATGAACTCGCCGATGCCGTTGTTAATCTGCGCGTTGCGCAAACTTTCGGTCATGGCAATCTGGTCGATTTCGTCGCCGAACTGGTACTCGCGGCGGTCGGTGTTGACTTCGTCGCCGGGGCCGGTGAAGGGCGTACGGTGGTTGCCGCCGGTGTTGGATTTCTTCAGTTTCCCGAAAATCTCGTCCAGCGACTGCTTGCGGATGCTCTGCTCGCCCTTCGGCGTGAGGTTCACCTGGCCCTCCTCGTTTTGCTCGGTGATGTAGCCCTTGCGCTTGAGGTCTTCGAAGAAATCGCCGATGCCGTAGTTGTCGTCGGTGAGGTTGTACTGCTTGTCGAGTTGGGTGAGCCAGGCCATCGCCTGGGTCACGTCGCCCGACGACATGGTGAGGAGTTGGTTGAAAATGTTGAGTAGTTGGTCGAACTTGCTTTTTTGCGAGTCCTGCTGCTCATCGGGGACGAAATCGGTGAAGCGGTAGCCGAGCATCAGTTTACAGTTTTCGGTTTACAGTTTTCAGTTGGTAGTTCTCAGCCATTCGCGGGAAGCGGACGGTTCACGGCGCGGGTAGCCCATCCGTTGCATCCGTGCCATCCGTTTCATCGGCGGTTTCAAGTTAACCCTTTTTCCCCGGCGTAAGTTTGCCCGGCCCAAAAAATGGCTTGTGGGGCGTGAAAACGGCAGGGGGCGGCTATCTTTGCGGTTCAACCTCTGTCCGTTACGACCATGACGCAGTTGAAAATAACCCTCGACGAAAGCCAGGTGGCGCTGGTGACGCAATTCCTGAGCGCCCACCAGATTTCGTACGAACCCTTGAGGGAACCAGAAAAGAAGCGGGATTGGAGCAAACTTCCGACGGTAAAAGGAGGCGGAAAACTCGACCACGTCAACATCCGCCGGTACGCCTACGAAGACGATGAAGCGTAACGTACTGCTGGATACCAACGTCCTGATGTACGCCGTGCAGGATGATTCCGAATTTTACGAACGGAGTCAGTTGGTCCTCAACGACTTGACGCTGGAATTATTCGTTACCTCGAAAAACCTGGTGGAATTCGTCGTCGCCATCACCAAAGGCGAAAAGCCGTTGGCGACGGTCAACCAGGCGTTGGACATGATGGAGACGTTTGAAGAGCAACTTCACGTCCTGTATCCCAACTTCGCTTCGCTGATTGAATTCGAGCGGCTCGTGTCTGTTTACCAAATCCGGGGGTTGCGCGTCCACGACGCCGAAATCGCCGCCATCGGCCTCGCCAACGGCGTTTCGACCATCGCCACCTTCAACACCGACGATTTTAAAAATCTCCAGGAAATCACGCTAGTGACGCCCTGACCCAAGAATCCTTCCCCCTTTCATGCACATTTTGAAATTCGGCGGCACCTCGGTTGGCTCGGTGGAGAGCATCCGGGCCGTGCTGGGCATCATTCGCGAACGCCTCGACCGGCAGGAATCCATTGCCTGCGTGTTTTCGGCGATGGGCGGATTTACCAACCAACTTCTCGACATGGGCCAGCACGCGGCGGCGGGCGAAGCCTACCACGAGATTTTCGAGAAAGCCAAAAAGCGCCATTTCAGCATCGTGGACGCGTTTATCGAACCCCGCACGCGGGGCGCGGTGACGGCGGGCGTGTTCGGCCTCTTCAACGAACTTGAAGACGTGCTGCGGGGAATTTCGCTGATTCGTGAATTTTCCACCCGCACCTCCGACCTCATCGTCAGCTTTGGCGAGCGGCTTTCCACGCGGCTGATTTACGAAATCCTCCGCGCCCAGGGCGTGGACTGCGCCTACCTCGACGCCCGGACCGTCATCAAAACCAACGGGCACCACGGCGTCGCGACGGTCAGCTACGAATCGACCAACCGGCTGATTCGCGAGCATTTCGACAAAAGTGCTGCGCTCCAACTCATCACCGGCTTCATCGCCTCCACCGAGCGCGGCGAAACGACCACGCTGGGGCGCGGCGGCTCCGACTACACGGCCAGCATCGTGGGCGCGGCGCTCAACGCGGCGGAAATCGAAATCTGGACCGACGTGGACGGCATGATGACCGCCGACCCGCGCAAGGTGCGCAACGCCTTCACGATGCCGACGATTTCGTACGCCGAGGCAATGGAACTGACGCACTTCGGCGCGAAGGTGATTTACCCGCCGAGCCTGCAACCGGCCTTCGCCCGCAACATCCCGATTCGGGTGCTCAACACGTTCAACCCCGCTTTCGAGGGCACCGTCGTGAGCCGCAACGCGGGCGAGGCGAGCTACACGATTACCGGCATTTCGTCCATCGACAACCTCGCGCTGGTCAACCTCCAGGGCGCGGGCATGATTGGTGTGGCGGGCGTGTCGGCGCGGCTGTTCGCGGCCCTGGCCCGGCACCAGATTTCGGTCGTGCTCATTTCGCAGGCTTCCTCCGAACACACGATTTGCTTTGCCATCGAACCGCGTTTTTCCGACGAAGTCCGGCAAATTCTACAAACCGAATTCGCCGCCGACATCCAGCAGGGCCACATCGAAGGCGTGGAAATTCAGCACGACCTTTCCGTGATTGCCGTGGTGGGCGAGCGGATGCGCAAGCACACGGGCGTGTCGGGGCGGCTGTTTTCGGTGCTGGGCAAAAACGGCATCAACATCGTGGCCACCGCCCAGGGCAGTTCGGAGTTGAACATCTCGGTGGTCATCGAAAAAAAGGACTTGTCGAAGGCGCTCAACGTCATTCACGAAAGCTTTTTCGCCGACCAACTCCAGACGCTCAACGTGTTCCTCGTCGGTACCGGCCTGATTGGCAGCGCCTTGCTCGACCAGTTAGAACACCAGGAAAAATACCTCCGCACCTACCGGGCGCTCCGCATCCGGCTCGTGGGCGTGACCAATTCCCGGAAAATGCTGCTCGACGAAGGCGGCATTCACAAGGGCAATTGGAAAACCCGCCTCGAAACCGACGGCCAGCCCGCCAACCTGACGGAGTTTGTCGACCGGCTCAAAGCCTTCAACCTGCCCAACTCCATTTTCGTGGATTGCACGGCCAACAAGGATATTGTCAACTTTTACGAACCGCTGTTCAACGCCAGCGTGTCGGTCGTAACGCCCAACAAAGTCGCCAATTCGGGGCGCTACGAAGACTACGCCCGGCGACACCGGCTGGCCCTGCAAAAAGGCGTGAAGTTTCTCTACGAAACCAACGTCGGCGCGGGCCTGCCCGTCATCAACACGCTGCAAGGACTCATCGCTTCGGGCGACCGGTTTCTGAAAATCGAAGCGGTGTTGTCGGGCACGTTGTCGTTCATTTTCAACACCTTCCGCCCCGGTCTGCGTTTTGCCGACATCGTCCGCGAAGCCAAAGCCAAAGGCTACACCGAACCCGACCCCCGCGAAGACCTCAGCGGGCAGGACGTGGCCCGGAAAATCCTGATTCTGGCCCGCGAAATCGGCCTCGTGCTCGAACCCGAAGACGTTCACATCACGCCGCTGTTGCCCAAAAGCTGCGACGACGCCCCGACGGTGGACGCGTTTTTCGACGAACTGGTGAAATGCAACTCGGTTTTTGAAGACTGGGTCAACGCCGCCGACGAGCGCGGCGAAAAACTCCGCATGGTCGCCACGTTGGAAAATAGCAAGGTGAGCATCGGCCTGAAAAGCGTCGGCCCGACGCACCCGTTTTTTACGATGGAAGGCGCCGACAACGTCATTTCGTTTACGACCAAACGGTACCACGAGCGCCCGCTGGTGGTGAAAGGGCCGGGGGCCGGGGCCGAAGTAACCGCCTCCGGCGTGTTCGCCGACATCGTTTCGATTGGGAGTTATTTGGCGTAACTTCGGCGCATTAAACCTAGAAACGCATGGCAACGCTGACGATTGAAGTGCCGGATGAAATGGTGCGTGAGTACGGCTTGAAGGCGCTGGCCGAGAAAATCCAGCGCGATTTGGAATGGGAACGTCTGCACAAACTCGCGCAGAAGGTTGATGCCGCTGTGAAGGAAGCCGGTCTCGACCACGACCAACTTTTTAAAGAAGCAAAACACCGCGCATGGAAGAAGTACAAGGCAACGGTGCTGAAAGGCGTTTTACCTATAGCGTAACGTATAAATATTGCCATGAAAGCCATTGAGTTTGAAGCGGAAATTCAGAACGGCGTGATTGCCATTCCCGAGGAATACCCGGAATTCAACCGGGGTAGGGTGAAGGTGATTGTGTTGCAGGAGGAAAAAGCGGAGGTGTACCGGCAGGCGTTGAAATCCTTCGATGAACTAACTGCATTCGTTCAAGCAACTCCTGAACTCCGTGATATGACCGAAGAGGAAATCAACGACATTGTAAAAGAGGTGCGCCGTGGCCAGAAATAAGATTGTTCTGGACACCAACGTCCTAATCTCGGCTTTGTTAGGCAATCACCTTTCCCCTCCCTGGCAACTGATTTACAAGTGCATTCTGACCGAACGGCGCGCCTTGCCGTGCGTTTCGGAGGCAGTTTGGGACGAATACCAGCGCGTAATTCGGTACCAAAAGTTTGAACGGTTTGATGGGTTTTTACCCCGCGCTGAAACGGTTCTTCGCCGTCTGCATCCGGTTATGGAGCACTTCCAACCCACTCAACGTCTATCCGTGATTGGTGACGAACCCGACAATCGCTTCCTTGAATTAGCCGTCGAGGCCAACGCACACTTTTTAATTACGGGCAACACCCGCGACTTTACCTTTTCTGAATTCCAGGGTGTCCGCATCGTCAGCCCGAAGGAATTCGTTGAAACGCATTGCATCTGAATGGAATCCATCAAAGTCTTCGCCCCCGCCACCGTGGCCAACGTCGCCTGCGGGTTCGACATTTTCGGGTTTGCCGTCGATAACCCCGGCGACGAACTTATCCTCCGCAAAAAGGCCAGTCCCGGCATCGAAATCACCAAAATCGAAGGCGACGAGGGCCGCCTGCCCCTCGACGCGGCCAAAAACACGGTCGGCATTTCGATGCTGGCCTTTCTCCACCACATCGGATCGGAGCAGGGCGTGACGGTGGAACTGAAGAAAAAAATGCCCCTCGGCAGTGGCCTCGGCTCTTCGGCGGCGTCGTCGGTGGCGGGGGTGTTTGCCATCAACGAACTGCTGGGCCGCCCGCTCGCCAAGCGCGACCTGCTGCCCTTCGCGATGGAAGGCGAGCGCTTCGCCTCCGGCACGGCCCACGCCGACAACGTCGCGCCCTGTTTACTCGGCGGTTTCGTGGCGATTCGCAGCTACGCGCCGCTCGACGTGATTAAAATCGACACGCCCAGGGAGTTGTTCGCCACCATCGTCCACCCCCAAATCGAGGTGAACACCCGCGACGCCCGCAACATCCTGCGCAAGGAAACTTCACTCAAAAACACGATTACCCAGATGGGTAATGTGGCCGGCCTGGTGGCGGGCCTCATCAAATCGGACTACGACCTCATCAGCCGCTCGCTGGTGGACGTGATTATCGAACCCGTGCGGGCCATCCTCATCCCCGGTTTCGACGAGGTAAAACGCGCCGCCCTCGACGCCGGGGCGCTGGGTTGCAGCATCTCAGGCGCGGGTCCCTCGATGTTCGCCCTCAGCCGCGACCGCGACACGGCCAAGCGCGTGGGCGAAGCCATGCAGCGGGCCTTTACCGGTGTGCAGATTGAAAGTGAGATTTATGTGTCGAGTATTAACCAGGATGGGCCGGTGGTGTTGGGGTGAATTACTGAGTGGCTTTCGTCTCTTTCGGTTAAAAAACGGTATTGTCTGAGTGAGAGTATAACCCCGACCTTTGTGTTTGTGACAGCACAAAAATCACTCAGAGGATGCCCCTTCCAAATTGCGAAAATGCGTACGTTTCACCCGCTAAACTAATGGAATACCTGCTGAAAGAGCGGACTAAGAGCGACAAAAGTCAGTTTTTCACGCGGTTCGGCTTTAGTCGGGAACTGCCCGAAGAACTGGAATCGGCCCTGTTGGACTTGGCTTGTACGGGCGAGTTGGTTGAGATTGAGGAAACAAGACACGGCAGAAAATACAAGGTGCTAGGTTTGCTCCGCTGGCCCATTGAACGCCGCCCCGTCGTGATGACCGTTTGGTTATGGGAAGAAGAAAGTGCAAAATTTCGATTCATAACCGCGCACCCGAACTGATGAATATGCCCATTTTGGAAGAAGCCGTTTTACTCATTGACCTACCTGAAAAAGGCTTGGTAAAAGGAGCGAACTCTCCCGTAAGTGGACACCCCAAGGGCATCGCCCCCTGGCTCCGGTGCGCCTTGGGTACGAATTTACGTATTTTTACCTGAGCCGGTGTCCCTTCACGGGCCAGGGCTACGCGGCCTTTTTACCCGCCTTCAATGGGGAGCCGTTTGCTTGGTTTATCAACCAAATGCAGGCCGCTCTGGGCCAGCCCGCTTTACTGATTGCCGACGGCGCTGCAGCCCACCAAGCCCGCTTTTTCGAGCAACCTACCCTCGACTTGGGCAACTTACCCGCCGCCTGCCCCGAGTTGAATTCGGTAGAGAGGTATTTCAAAGCAGGCCGCCAACACCTCAAATGCCGCGTCTTTGAGACGGTGGCCCAAGCCGAACAGGCCGTACGCAGGGCCATCGATACCAGCTCCCAATCAGCCCAACAGACCATTTCCCTGACCTGGTTTCCTTACCTTAAAAATACCTCACTTGTGATTTGAATTAGTATACCTTCCCATCATGGAGCATTTTCTCGACGTGGTCGCCACGCCCGCCGCCTTGGTTGCGGGTACGGTGCTGATGACCTCGCTCGTGGACAGCGGCGACCCGACGCTCCGCTGGGTGCTGGGTCTCATCGTGGGCGGGGGCAGCACGGGGCTGATTCAGGCGGGCACCGGGTTGCTCCGGCTGGGCAGTACGGCCACCACCGGCGGGCTGGGTAACCCCGTCGTGGCGACGGGTGAAAACGTGGCGGCGGGCGTTTTTTCGGTGCTGGGGCTGTTTTTGCCGGTACTCGTGGCGGTGCTGGCGCTGGGATTGGTGGTTTTTGTGGGGAAACGGCTAGCGCGGAAGCTGGGAAAAAGCCATTGATTCAAGCCTTTGCTGTCATCCAGAGCGCAGCGATGCGGGAATTTTTAGCGCCACTCAACACTTTTCCAGCACGAGGCAGGCGGGGCGTTGGTTACTTTTGCCGACTTCTCAGCATTCCCCTCATGCCGCACGCTTTACCTCTTTTTTTTCGTAAAAAACTTTCTTTCCTCCCGCTCTTCGCACTAAGCGCTTCACCCCTTTTTGCCCAGCAAAGCGCCGAAGTGTTTCAGCCTGATTCGGTCAAAAAAACTATTCAGGCCGCGCCCATCACCCGGTCGATGCGGGTGGATGGGCGGCTCGACGAGGCTGAGTGGTCGCAGGCCCTGCCCGTGTCGGGCTTTGTGCAAATCGAGCCTTACCAGCGGCAGGCCGCCACGCACGACACCGAAGTCCGGCTGCTTTACAACCGCAATTTCCTCTACGTGGCGGCCCGGCTCCGTGATTCCGAAGGCCGCCGGGCCTTGCGGGTGCCCAACCTCAAGCGCGATTTTCAGTACGGCAGTTCGGATGTGTTCGGGGTCTCGGTCGATGGCTTCCGCGACGAGCGCAACGCGATGATGTTTGCCGCCAATCCCTACGGTTCGCAGCGCGATTTGCTGAGTTTCGACGACGCCATTTTCGACGAAGACTGGGACGGCCTCTGGCGCGTGCGCACCACCCGCAGCGACTCCGGCTGGGTGGCCGAGATGGCCATTCCCTGGCAAACCCTGCGCTACCAGCGCCGCGACACCAGCCGCAGCGGCGACCAAACCTGGGGCATCAATTTTTTCCGCCTGCGCCGTGCCACCAACGAACTGACCACCTGGTCGGCCATTCCCCGGGCGTTTTCGCCCCTGCGGATGCCCTACGAAGGGCTGCTCACCGGCCTCCAACCGCCCCCGCCCCGCGCCAACGTGCGGGTGCAGCCCTACCTACTGCTATCGGACGATCGCTACGACGGCTCCGAAATTGGCCAGCGCCATACCACGGCGCTGAAGGCGGGCGGCGAACTAAAGTGGGCCATCAACCCCAGCACGGTGCTCGATTTGACCGTCAACACCGATTTCGCCCAGGCCGATGCCGACCGGCAGGTCAATAACCTCACGCGGTTGTCGGTATTTTTCCCCGAACGTCGTCCTTTTTTTCTGGAAAACGCCGGTCTGTTCGGCGTGGGGCTGGCCTCGCTCAACGGCGGCAATTGGGGCGGTCAGATGACCGTCCAGCCGTTTTTCAGCCGTCGCATCGGGCTGGACGACGCCGGGCAGCCCATCCCCATCGAGGCCGGGGCGCGGCTGGTGTACCGCTCGCCCAACCGCAACGCCGGGGTGCTGTACATGCGCCAGCGCGGGGCCACCGGCCTTTCGGCGACCAACTATTTCGTCGGGCGTTTTTCGGAAAACTTTGGTAAGCAAAACCGCCTCGGTGGCCTGCTCACCCTCCGCAACGACGCCAGCCACACCAACCTGACCGGCTCGGTCGATGGGTTTTTCCGGCTCCAGCCTTCGCTTTCGCTCAGCACGATGCTTAGCGTATCGGGCAGTTCGGGCAACCCCGTCGCGGCCCGAAACGAACCTGGATTTTTCGGTTTTTACCAATTCCTTCGCAAATCGAACCAGTGGATTTGGTGGCTGAATCAGGCGATCGTGGGTAAAAACTACAACCCCGAAGTCGGCTTCGTCTCGCGCGGCGACGTGGTGGAAAGCACCCCCGGTTTTTACTGGCTTTACCGGGGCAAGGCGCTGCCGCGTTGGGTGCGGGCCTTCGAGCCGGGCGGGTTTATCATCACCTACCACCAGGCCAGTACCGGGCGGCTGGTCGAGCGGGTGTACAACCTCAACCCCATCTGGTTTATGCTCCAAAGCGGCGGGTACATCGGCACCTTCCACAACGCGTTTTACCAGCGCCTCGACGCACCATTCCGTCCCGTCGGCATCGGCATCGCCCCCGGCCAGTACCACTACTGGCGGCACAGCCTCCTCCTGGGCAGCGACCGCTCGCGCAAGGCCTCGTACAACCTCCTGGCCGAAACGGGCGGGTACTACAACGGCACCCTCACCACCACCAACCTCAGCGTCACGCTCGCGCCGCTGCCCCACGTCAGCACCGTGCTGGGCTGGCAGGCCAACCGCTTCCGCGACGTGGGCCTCGAACGCGAGAGCACCAACGTGCAGTTGTTCAGCGCCGAAACCCGCCTGGCCCTCAACCCCCGCGTGCAACTCATCGGGTTTTACCAGCACAACACCGCCGCCAGCCGGGATACCTACAACATCCGGCTTTCGTGGGAATACCAGCCGCTCTCGTTCCTGTATCTGGTGTTCAACCAGCGTGCCTACGACGATTTCCTGACCCAAACCATGCCCGGCGGCGAGCGCATCCCCACCACCCAACTCGCCCGCCAGCAGGAACAGCACGTGATTGGCAAGATTTCGTACCTGAAACAATTCTGAATTGGTGAGTTGTGAATTGGTGAATTTTAAATCACAATTCACAACTCACCCTTCACCAATTCCCCATGCTTCCTCCCCGCCCCCCCGTCGAAACCCTTCCGGCCAGCAGTCCCGCCGAGCAGTTTCAGAACGAAACCCTCCGGCCCATTTTGAAAGGGCAGAACGAGGCGCTGCTGGCGCATTTCCGGCGCCATTTGCAAAAACGCAAGGGCGCATTTTACCGCTTGGCCGAGCGCGAGCAACTCGACTACATCGCCCACGCGCTGCGCACCGATCAGAAATTCAAAAACTTCCTGGTCGGGATGGTGGTCGGCTGGTTCAACGAGGCCGAACGGAATGCTTTTTTTGCCGACGAAGCCGAACTCACCCGCCGCATGACCGAGCTGATTACTCAGCGGCTCCAGAGCCAGCGGGGGAGTTTTTAGTTTGTGGTTTGCGGTTAAAACCAACTAAAAACCACAAACTAAAAACCACAAACCGTATGCCCAACCTCGCCTCCCTTCTCGCCCAGCCCGAAGGCACCACGCTCGAATTCAAGCGGAGCATCGACTCGCCGGGGCGGATTGCCAAAACGCTCGCCGCCTTCGCCAACACGGCGGGCGGTACGCTGGTGGTGGGCGTAAACGACGACCGGACGGTGCGCGGCATCGTTTCGGAAAAAGAAGAGGTGCAGAAACTCGAAAGCGCCAGCGAATTCTGGGTCGAACCACCCCTGCTGCTGCGCTACGAAACCGTGGAGACCGACGAGCGAAAAGTGTTGATTTTCAAAATCGAAGAAAGCGCCAACAAGCCCCACCGGGCCAAAAACGAGCGCGGTGAGTGGGAGGTGTACGTCCGCACCCGCGACAAATCGGTGCCCGCCAGCAAGCGGATGGGTGACTGGCTGGAAACCGCCCCCGAAGCCGACCCGGCGTTGCTGGCTTCGCCCAACGTGAAGGCCCTCCTCCAGTTTTTGCAAAAAACCGAAACTGTCACGGCGGGCCGGACGGCCAAACTGCTCAACGTCAGCGAGTACCGCGCCCAGAAACTTCTGCACACGCTCACCCGGCAGGGTGTATTGCTTTTTCTGGAAAAACAAAGCCCGAAGCGGTACGCGCTGCGGAAAAGTTGAGGGTTGGTTTTGTCATTCCTCGTTCCTCGGAATGACAAAACCGGTACCTTCAACCCTTTCAAACCTATTCGAACTCCCAAACCCATTTAATCGTTGAAACACCTTTCCCGCTACCACGACCTCGGCGTGCTGCTTCTACGGCTGGCCTTTGGCTTTCAACTCGTGAAGGTTTCTTGGCAAAACGCGATTTTCCCCCTTAAAAATCTGCCCGAATTCGAGCGGTACCTCATCAGTCTCGGTTTTCCGCTCCCGCACATCGGCGTGTGGGTGGCCTCGTACACCGAGTTTTTGGGCGGAATTCTGCTGATTCTGGGGCTGTTCACGCGCTGGGCCAATGTGTTTTTAATCCTCAATTTCACGGCGGCCCTCGTGTTTGCCCACCTCCTCATCGGCGATAGCTACGGCAACACGATGCCATCGCTCAATTTAGTGGCCGTCAATTGGTTTCTGCTGTTCAACGGGCCGGGAAAGTTTTCGCTTGATGCCCGGCGAGGACGGGCCTGACGAACGTTCTACTGAAAAAGTCGGGGACGTTTCCAACCGTCCCATTGGAAACGGTGTCCCGAATAAAAACCTGTTTTGCCATGAAAGTACTCCTCCCCTTCCTCCTGTTTGGTCTGCTGACCGGCGCTTGCCAGAAAAAAGCCAACGATAACGAGCCGAACCTTATCGAAGTGTGTCTGACGGGCAACACGGCCACCACCCCCGACGTTGGCAACCAAAAAATTCTGGGTTCCTGGCAATGGGTGCAGGACGTGACCAGTATCCGGGGCAGTGGCCCGAGTTACGCCACGCCCGCCTCGACGGGCAAAACCCTGCGGCTGGAGTTCCGCAACGACCGATCCTATCAGTATCTTGAAAATGGGGCCGTTACCGAAAGCGGCACTTACGCCCTCCGGCAGGCGGGTACGGACCCGATTCTGTTGCTTGATTTGAACCCTGCGGGCAAAGACCCCAACGGTGGTGTACTCATCACCCTCTGCGACAACGGGTTGGTGCTGCTCGGCGGGGCCAACGACGCGGGTGCGAACCGGTCGTTTGAGCGCTTCCGGGGCATTCGCTGAAAAGAAAGCCCCTTTTGCTTTTCCTACCGCAACTTGGGGGAGAAACGAATGGTCGGGCCTGCCTACCTTTCGGCATTTCCCCTTGCCTACTCATGCACTTCATTTCTTCGCTTTTGGTGATGGGTCTCGTCCACCCGGTGGCTCTGCTAGCCCAGCGTCCCAACCTACTCAGCGCCGACCGGCCCGCCCAAACTCCCAAACTCTTCGCCCCCGGCTTTATTTCCGGGCCGTTTCTGGAACGGGACCTGGCGATTTCCGCCGCCGGGAATGAACTGTATTTTACCACCCAAAGCCTGAGCGGCGATTTGAGCGTCATCCTGGTCTCTCGAAACCAAAAAGGCACCTGGACGACTCCCGAAGTGGCCCCGTTTTCGGGAAAATACCACGACATCGAGCCAGCCCTGAGTGCCGACGGGCGGCGACTCTATTTTTCGTCGAACCGCCCCAAACACGCCGACTCCACCGCCGAAGGCGATTACGACATTTGGTACACGGACCGGAACGGCAGCGTTTGGCAACCACCCCGGCGGCTCGAAGGGCCGGTTAACACCGAAAAAGACGAATTTTACCCCAGCCTGGCACACAACGGCACGCTCTACTTCACGGCCAATTACGCGGACGGTGCGGGCGGCGAAGACATTTACCAAAGCCGCTGGCAGGATGGACAGTTTCAAAAACCGGAGGCACTCCCGGAAGCCGTCAATTCCAAAGGCCACGAATTCAACGCCTTCGTCGACCCGCAGGAGCGCTTCCTGATTTTTACGGCTTACGGGCGGAAAGAAGGACTGGGCCGGGGCGATTTGTACGTGAGTTTTCGCAATGCGGCGGGCGTTTGGCAACCGGCCCGAATGCTGCCCAAACCGCTTAACTCCACCGCCCTCGACTACTGCCCATCCGTTTCGCCCGATGGCAAGTGGTTCTTCTTTTCGAGCAAACGGGCGGCTAAACCGCTCAGTCCGCGCCCAACTCACACGGCTCAATCGCTCCGCGAGCGCCTGAACGCACCGGGTAACGGGTTGGAGGATATTTTTTGGGTGAGTGCGGAAGTGCTTTGGTCGCTGAGGTAGTGCTGTCACCCTGAGCTTGTCGAAGGGTGACAATCCCTACTCGTTTTCACCGCTCCCTGCTCCACACCTCGCTCACTTTCCCGCCCGTGCTGCTCTGGCCCCGGTGATGCCAGCGGTCCGTCGCACGGTCGTTGCCCTTGATTTCGCAGTCGAAACTCAGCGAGCGGCCCACGCGGGAATTGTCGCGGGAAAAAAAGTCGATGGTTTCGGTGTATTTCCCATCTTTCAGCGTGTACGTTCCGCCTCCAGTGCCGGAAAACTGCTTCGTTTTCGGGTTGATGGCTGCCCACTGAAAGCGCGTACCCGTGAGCAGTTTGATCGTTTTGCGGTCGCCGCGTTGCATGGAATTTACCTGGCCGTTTTCGCCTTCCCGGCCCGTGATGCGCCAAAGGCCCGCCAGCGGGGTTTGGGCCGAGGGTTCGTCAAGGCGCTCGAAGGTGGCTTTGCCCAGCGTGAGGCGGGCGGCTTGCAGCGCCATCGGTTGGGGTTCGGTCTGGCCCACACGGGCGCTGTCGCGGGTGTCGAATTCTACGCTCAAGTTGAGTGAATTGCCTTCCATTCGAATGGCTCCACCCCGGCTGCCCAGAAACCGGCTGGGTTCAAACGTGGTTTCCATCGCGTAGCCGTCGGCCAGCGTGAGCACGACGGTTTGCCCGGCGGGGGCGTTGGTTTGCCACCAGGCCCCGTCGAGGGTGGGGGCGGCGGGGCGCAGGGCGGCGAAACCCGTCAAGGCGGCCAGCAGCAGGAAAACAAAGCGTGGTTTCATGGTCGTTGGTTTTGTTGCACCGTGTTTTGCAAAACTATACCTTCGGATTGTTTCCCCAACCTCTGAACCCTTCTCAAAAATGCTCTCCCGTCGGGAATTTCTCAAACAAAGCAGCGCCGGGGCACTGGGCCTGGCGCTGGCCCCCACGCTGCTCCGCAAGGTAGCCCCCAGCGACCGCCTCCGCATCGCGCACGTCGGCCTGGGCGGCATGGGCAACAACCACCTCGGCTGGTTTGCGGCCCTGCCCGAAGTGGAAATCGTGGCCCTCGCCGACGTGGACCAAACCCACCTCGACACGACCCTGAACCGGCTCCGGGGCCTGCAACCCGATACCAAAGCGACGGGCTACGCCGATTTCCGGCATATCCTCGACCGCAAGGACGTGGACGCCATCACCTGCGCCACGCCCGACCACTGGCACGCCCAAGTGGCGATTCTGGCGTTTCAGGCGGGGAAAGACGTGTACGGAGAAAAGCCTCTTTCGTTCAACGTCCGCGAAGGGCAGCAAATGCTCAAGGCGCTCAACCGCCACGACCGGGTGTTTCAACTCGGCACGCAGATTCACGCCACCGACAACTACCACCGGGTGGTAGAGTTGATTCGGGCCGGGGTGCTGGGCAAGGTTCACACCGTGCGGCTCTGGAAAACCGGCCCGCCGCCCGTGCTGGGGCCGCCGCAGTACCAGAAACCCCCGGCGGCGTTGAACTGGGACTACTGGCTCGGCCCCGCCCCCTACTCGCAATACTCGCCCGAACGCTGCCATTTTTCGTACCGCTATTTTCTGGATTATTCGGGCGGGGTGTTCCAGGATTTCTGGTGCCACATCGCCGACGTGGTGTGGTGGGCGCTCGACCCGCAGGGTCTGAAATCGGTCAACGCGCGCGGCGAAGCCCCCGAAGGCATCGGCGACGCGCCGAAGTGGATCGACGTGGATTACGAATTCGAGAACCTGAACATCCACTGGGCCTCCACCGCGCCGAAGGTGCCGGGGGCCTCAACGCGGTCCATCGGGGCCTATTTTGAGGGTGAAAAAGGAACGCTGCTCTGCGATTACAACAGCCGGGAAATTACGCTCAACGGCGTGGTCTTGACCGACGTGCCCGACATTCCCATCACGATTTCGCGCTCGCCGGGACATCAGCAGAATTTTGTAAACGCCGTAAAAACCCGCACCCAACCCGAATCGAACCTGGAGTACGCCCGGCAATTGACCCTGCCCATGCACCTGGGGTTGATTTCGTACCGCCTGGGGGAGAAATTGGAGTGGAACCCGCGCCGGGAAAAATTCCGGCATAACCGGGAGGCCAACGCGCTGCTCTCGCGGGAGTACCGGCGGGGGTGGAATTGGATTTGAGGGGTTTTCCGCTTAGCGTGACATCTCAGAAGTAAATATCCACGTAATCCACCGCGCCTTTGGTGTCGCAGTTCACCATTTCCTTCAGCCGCCAGTATTTCCGGGTGCCGGTGGCGCGGAAGGTGTAGGTGCCTTCGCGGACGCAGGGTTCGCCGTTGTTGAGGTGGTATACTTTCGTGGTAATTTTTCCGGTAAACGTCAGCAGGCGCGTATCTACCTCGGTCAGGGTTCCGTCGATGGTGAGGTAGTCGCCGGTGCTGGGTTCGCGCTGCTCGCCCTTGATTCGGTAGCCCGTTTTTTCCTCCGTCACGGTGGCGCTGCCGGGTTTGTCCCAGCCAATCCATTGCAGGGTGAGGTTGTGGAGGCCGGGGCGGAGGGTTTGGGCGGGGAGGAAGTGGGGGAGCAGCAGGGCGAACCCAAATACAATCATCTTCATGGAATCAAAGTCAGTTCTGAAGCGTAACAAGTCGAATCCCTTCCTGGTACCGGTTGAAGTCCCCCGTGTTCTGCGTTAGCAGTTCATTCAGGCCGTAGGTTTTCATCACCGCAATCAAATTGCAATCGTGAATGGCTTTGCCCTTCACCTCGTATTTTTCGATGAGCGTCAGCAGCTCTTTTGTGACGAGTTCGCTCTCTTCGGCTACCTGAAATTGTTGCTCGAACCGGCGGATATCCTTCCCCAACGCGAACGAATCGTACTTACCTGCGTCCTGCATCAGGCGCGACATCACCACGAGGTATTCCCGGAACACCTGTCGGTTTACCCAAATTTCAGACCCGGTGTCGGCGTAAACCTGAAGTTTTCTCCGCGCAACTGCGTGAAACGGCGACGACGCATTCGCGGCGTACACCAGCACGTTCGTATCGACGAAAACGCGTTCAACGGCCATCTTCCCCGTAGATTTCTTCCCGGCTCAACGATTCGTTGCCCGCCCCGAAATGGTAGGTTGGAAACCAGAGCGTTTTTTCCGATTCGTTCACCGGTTCGTTCGGTTCAAAAGACACGT
Source organism: uncultured Cytophagales bacterium (assembly GCA_964244295.1). Lineage (GTDB taxonomy): Bacteria > Bacteroidota > Bacteroidia > Cytophagales > Spirosomataceae > JAJAZB01. The sequence goes on along the minus strand of CAXTIG010000032.1, from coordinate 13,641 downwards.
TGAGCCGTTGAAGGGCGGTCAACAAATCGTCCTCCTGCTCTTCGGCGTAGGTGACGGTCATCGTTTTCATGGTCAACTGATTTTTTGAATTTCAAACCTTCCCCAACTCAAACGGCAAGGTCCGAATCCGCTTCCCCGTCAGGTTAAAAAGTGCGTTGCACAGCGCCGGAGCAATGGGCGGCAGGCCCGGCTCGCCGATGCCGCCGGGGGCTTCGGTGCTTTCGATGAGGTGGACCTCCACCGTCGGCATTTCGGCCAGGCGCAACACGGGGTAGTTGTGGAAATTGCGTTGCTGGGCCACACCGTTTTTGAGCGTGATGCCCGATTTGAGCGCCGCCGTCAGGCCGTACACCACGTTGCCTTCGGTCTGGGCGCGGATGGTGTCGGGGTTGATGAAATGCCCGCAGTCCACGACGGAGACGACTTTTTCAATCCGAATGCCTTCTTTTCCCCGCGAAACCGTGACGACGTGGGCGTAAATCGTGCCGAACGATTTGGCAATGGCCAGGCCCCGCGCTTTTCCGGCGGGCAGCAGCTGGCGGTAGCCCGATTTTTCGGCGGCGGTTTCCAATACCTTCATAAAACGCGGCTCGTTTTTGAACAAACTCAGCCGGAAATCGAGCGGGTCTTTGCCCGCCGCGTGGGCGAGTTCGTCGATGAAACTCTCGTGGCCGAACACGTTGGTCGAGGCGTACACCGAGCGCCAGAACGTGAGCGGAATGTCGGTTTCGGCCAGCACGTGGCTGCGGCGGACGTTCGCCACGTCGAGCGGGCTGTCATCGTGGTTCATGCCTTCGCTGGCCCAGGAATCGGCTTTGGTTTTAAAATCCTGCTTGAAATTCTGGTGCCCCAGCGAGCCGCCCACGATTTTGTGGTGAAAGGCCACGACGTTTCCGGCGGCGTCCAGCCCGCCCTGCAAGACGTTGAGCATTCCGGGTCGGAACGGTCCCTGACTCAAATCCTCTTCCCGCGACCAAATCAGCTTCACCGGCACGCCCGCTTTTTTCGACAAAAACGCCGCTTCCTTCACAAAATCGGTGTACGATTTCCGGCCAAAGGCCCCGCCGACGAAGGGCACCGTCACCTTGATTTGCTCCGGTTTCAGGCCCAGGTATGGGGCCAAATCGCGAATCACGCCGTCGGGCGATTGCACCGAGGCCCAGACTTCGGCTCCGTCTTCTTTCACCCAGACCGTGGCGCATTCGGGTTCCATCGGCCCGTGGGCCAGGAAGGGCGTCTGGTAGGCGGCTTCGAGTTTTTTGGGCACTTCGGCAAAGGCTTGCGCGAAATCGCCCGCGTTGCCGGGGTAGTCGTTGCCGGGTTGCTGGGCCAGTTCGCGGAGTTTGGCAAAATACGCGTCGGTGGAAACCGCGTCGTGGTCACTTTTTTCCCAAACCACCTTCAGCGCCTTGCGGCCCTGGGTGGCCGCCCAGTAGCTGGTGGCGAGCACGGCAACGGTTTCCACGGTTTTGAACCGGATGTCGCGCTCGGCTTTGAGCACTTGGGTGACGCCGGGAATTTTCAGTGCCGCCGACGCGTCGAAGGAGGCGACTTTGCCGTGAATCACCGGGCTGCGCTCAATGCTAGCGTAGTGCATTCCGGGCACCTCCGCGTCGATGCCGTACACGGCCTGGCCGGTCACTTTCAGTGGAGTTTCGGGTTTGGGCAGGGGTTTGCCCAAAATTCGGAACGCCTTCGGGTCTTTCAGCGGCGGGTTTTTGGGAATTTCCAGCTTGGCCGCCTCCGCGACCAGTTCGCCGTAGCTAAAACTCTTACCGCTAGCCTGGTGAACCACCCGCCCGTTTTCAGTCGTGCATTCTTCACTTTTAACTTTTAACTTTTCACTAGCGGCTTGCACAAGCATGGCGCGGGCGGCGGCACCGGCCTTACGCATGGGCAACCAGCGGCTGCGCACCGAGTTGCTCCCGCCCACGCCCTGCCCGCCGTATTTGGCGATTCCGTTGCTCTGCACGATGGTCACGGTTTCCAGCGGCACGTCCAGTTCCTCGGCCAGCAGCGCGGCCATCGCCTGCCCGATGCCCTGGCCCACGTCGGGCTTGGGGTTGACGAAGGTGATTTTCCCGCTTTGGTCGAGGAGGATGTAGGGGCCGAGTTCCGTCCCGATTCCCAACAGCTCGACTTTTTGCAAAACCGCTTCATCCCCGGCCTGGACGGGCAGAGCAAAACCAAGCGCCAGCAACGCGCCCGAGGCGGCGGTGGATTGGAGGAAGCGGCGGCGGGAGACGGGGTTGGGTGTCATGGGTTCTTCCGTTGAAGGTGTTCGACGTTTTCCTGGTCTTCGTGTTTTCCGCACCAGAAAAGGGTTTTGTCCATTTTCGGCGGATTTTCAAGGTCGTAGCCGTAGGCCACGCTGGTGAGCTACGCCGCCGCCCGGAGGCGTTCGGCGAGAGTTAAACTGAAACGATGCTGGCACTCGGCTTCGGCCAGTTCTTCGTGCGTTCCGGCGTGGAAAGCGCTGCGGTCGAGGCGAAAACTCATCGTTTTTTGGTTGAAGAGGTTTAGGACTTAAAAATCGTGGGTTGTCATCCCGACGCAGGAGGGGTCTCGTTGGGATAGCGAACACTCGACTACGGGCAAAAGGTCTGGCAAACCAACGAGATCCCTCCTGCGTCGGGATGACAACATCGGTTTCTAAAACTTTCACCCGTTTCAAGTCAAACCTTCCCCAACTCAAACGGCAGCGTCCGCACCCGCTTCCCCGTCAAACTAAAAATCGCATTCGCCAGCGCGGGGGCAAACGGCGGCAGCCCCGGTTCGCCGACGCCTTTGATTTTGGGGTCGCCGGTCAGAATGTGAACTTCCACGGGCGGCATCTCATCGAGTTTGGTCATGCGGTAGGCGTCGAAATTGCTTTGCTGGGCCTCGCCGTTTTTAAACGTAATCGCATCTTTCGTAGCGGCGGTGAGGGCCATGCACACCGCGCCCTCCACCTGCGCCCGCACGGTGTCGGGGTTAATGACTGTTCCTAAATCAATCACCGCCGTGACTTTTTCAATGGTCAATTTCCCCGCCTTGTCACGGCTCACCTCGACCACCTGTCCGCAGGCTCCGGCGAAAAATTCCCAAACGGCCACCCCGCGCCCGCGACCCGCCGCCAGGGGCTGGCTCCAGGCTTTTTCTTTCAAAGCTTCCAGAATTGCCTTTTGCGGGGAAGGCTTGGTCAATTGCCGCAGACGAAATTCCAAGGGATCGATGCCCGCCTTCGCGGCCATTTCGTCGATGAAACACTCGTGGGCGAAGGCCGTGGTCGTGCTGGTCACCGCCCGCCACCAGCCGAGGGGGATGTTGTTTTCGGCAAAAACGTAGCGATTGTCGACGTTCGGGATTTCGTAGCAATTGTCGCTGATGGCCTCCATCATTTCGCCCGCCGGTTTGGCCTTGTCGTGGGCGTAGAGGTAATCCATGATGCTCGGCGACACGACTTTGTGTTGAAACGCCAGCGGCTTGCCCTCGGCGCTCAGGCCCGCTTTGAAGTAGGAAAACGTTGGCGGGCGGAACGGCCCCTGGGTGGTGTCGTCCTCCCGGCTCCAGATGACTTTCACGGGTTTGCCCAACTGCTTCGACAACATCGCCGCCTCGGTTGCCACGTCGGGGAAGAGCCGCCGCCCGAAGCCGCCGCCCGAAAAGCAGACGTTGACCTTGATATTTTCCTTAGGAATGCCGAGGTGTTTGTGCAAATCATCGACGATCAAATCCGGCCCCTGAATCGAGGCCCAGGCTTCGGCCTTATCGCCCTGCACCCAGACGGTCGCGTTTTGCGGCTCCATCGGCGAGTGGCTCAGGAAGGGTGTTTCGTAGGCGGCTTCCAGCTTCACCGGCGCTCCGGCGAACGCGCTGTCAAATTCGCCCCAGGCTTTTTCCTTTACGCCTTCTGCTTTCGACAACGCCCGGTAGTTCGCCGTCATGGTTTCGCTCGACGCCGTTTCGTAGCCCTTTGTGTCCCACTCGATTTTCAACTTCTTCCGGCCCTGCGTGGCGGCCCAGTAGTTGTCGGCAATCACGGCCACCCCCGCATTGGGCGTGACGCGCTCGCCGAGGCGGCGGTCTACCCGCAGCACGTCGCGGACGCCCTGCACGGCTTTGGCCGCTGTCGCGTCGAAGCTTTTCACCGTGCCGCCCACCACGGGGCAGTGTTGCACCGAGGCGTACACCATGCCGGGCACGGTCACGTCCAGGCCGAAGATCGGTTTGCCGGTCACTTTCCAGGGCACATCGGGCTTGGGCATCGGTTTGCCCAGCATCGTGAAGTCCTTTTCGTCTTTCAGTTTCGGCTCTTTCGGCACCTCCAGCTTGCTGGCCGCCTCGACCAGTTCGCCGTAGCTGAAACTTTTACCGCTGGCTTTGTGAACCACCCGCCCATTTTCGGTGGAACACTCTTCACTTTTAACTTTTAATTTTTCACTCGCGGCTTGCACCAGCATTTCCCGCGCGGCGGCTCCGGTTTTGCGGAGTTTAGCGTAGTGGCCCCGCACACTGCCGCTGCCGCCGGAAGTTTGTTCGCCGAACACGGCCTCGCCTTTCGTGAATTCGATGGTGACGGCGCTGAGGGGCACGTTCAGTTCCTCGGCCAGAATCGCGGGCAAAGCCTGGTAGGTGCCCTGCCCCATGTCGGGCATGAGGGCGGTGAGCGTGATTTTCCCGTCGGATGTGATTTGCACGAACGAACCGAGGTTGAACGGAGTCGCGCCGGGCAACAGTTTTGTGACGGTTTCGGCCTTCGTTTCCGGTGAAAACCCGACGCCCAGCACGAGGGCCGAGGCCGAGAGGCCGGTGGTTTTGAGGAAAGTACGGCGAGAGGTGGGGGCTTGCATCGTTTTCATTCGTTGAGGTCAAAACAAAATCCCTTCGTCTTCAAGCAGTTTTTGCAGGTTCAGCACGCAGCCGTCGACCACGGTTACATCCGCCGACCAATCGACGGCGTACCAGGTCGGGTCGTTGCGGTCGATGACGAAGATTTTCTTTTCTTCGGTCAAAATCCAGATGACCCGCTCGGTGCCGAAGTCCAGAATTTTCTGCGATTTTTTGAGCAAATAGCTCACGTCCTTCCCCGGCAGTTCGGTGGTGTCGGCCTTGATGTCTACTTCGATGATGACTTTCGGCGGCTTGTCAAAGTACTTGCCCTTCAGCGGACCGAGCGTGGCTTTTTCCAGAATCACCAAATCGTTACCGAGGTTGTTGCCCCGCGAGAGGTGCAGGCCCACTTCGTTGGTTGCCAGCAGGTAGCGTTTGCGATCGAGGTGGTTGTAGAGGTAGCCATTCAAGAGCGCGACCAGCACGCCCTGCAAATCGGAACACGACATGATTTCTTCGGGGGTTTTCTTACCAGCCAGCACGTCGCGGTAGCCCCGGTAGTACACGGGCTGGCCGTCCCACTCTTCGTACACGAGCAGGGGGAGCAGGTCGCGGGTGGGTGGGCGGCGCTTGCGGGTCGGGCGTTCAACGAGTGCTTCCATCTTTTTCGGTTAAATTTCAACTATTACTTTCCTACCGTCCCGCTTGGCTTCACGGCTTTCACCGGGGTCACTTTCGGCTGCTCCTGCAAGGCCCCGGCGGCGCGGTGAATGGCCTTGCGGATGCGCTGGTAGGTGCCGCAGCGGCAGATGTTGGTCATCGCGGTGTCGATTTCTTCGTCGGTCGGCTTGGGTTTGGCTTTCAGCAGCGACACCGCCGCCATGATTTGCCCCGACTGGCAGTAGCCGCACTGCGGCACCTGCTCGTCGATCCAGGCTTGCTGCACGGCGTGGAGGTGATCGAGGCTGCCGATGCCTTCGATGGTGGTGATTTTCTGGCCCTTCACCGCCGAGACGGGAATCACGCAGGAGCGCACGGGCTGGCCGTTGAGGTGGAGCGTGCAGGCCCCGCACTGGGCGATGCCGCAGCCGAATTTGGTGCCTTTCAGGCCCACAAAATCGCGGACGGCCCAGAGCAGGGGCATTTGCGGGTCGAGGTCGAGGGTGTAGGATTTGCCGTTGACGAGGAGTTTGGTCTGGCTCATGGCAGGAAGGGGAAACGGTTGGCTGTCGAAAGGTACCTTTTTCCGGTCAAGACAGAAAATGCTGAATGCTGAATGCTGAATGCTGAATTTTCAATGGTTTCTTTGGCGTCCAATCTGATTCAGCATTCAGCATTCAGCATTCAGCATTCAGCATTGAGTACCCCCACCCACATCCTCCGCATCGACTGCCCCGACGCCAAGGGCCTGGTTCATAAAATCACGGGCGTGCTGTACCACCACGACCTGAATATTTTGCGCAACGACGAATTCGTGGACGACGGGTCGGCGCATTTTTTCATGCGAACCGAATTCACGGGCGAGTTTTCCGAAGAAAAAATCATCGCCGGGCTGCGCGGTATCCTGCCCGACGGCGTGCGGCTCTCGCTCACCGCCAGCCGCCGCAAAAACGTGGTGTTGCTCGCCACGAAAGAACACCACTGCCTGAGCGATTTGCTCGTACGGGGGGCTTTCAACGACCTCAACATCAGCATTCTGGCCGTGGTGGCCAACCACGACGTGCTCCGGCCCCTCACCGAACAGTTCGGGGTGCCCTTTCACCTGGTCAGCCACGAGGGCAAATCGCGGGAGGCGCACGAGGCGGAGTTGCTCCAAACCATCGCGCCCTACCAGCCGGAGTACGTAGTGCTGGCCAAGTTCATGCGGGTGCTGACGCCCGCGTTTACGAGTCATTTTTCGGCGCGGATCGTCAACATCCACCACTCGTTTTTGCCCGCGTTCATCGGGGCCAATCCCTACAAGCAGGCCTTTGAGCGGGGCGTGAAAATTATCGGAGCCACGGCGCATTTTGTGAATGAAAACCTCGACGAAGGCCCCATCATCACCCAGGACGTGATTCCCGTCACCCACTCCCAAACCTGGCAACACCTGGCCGCCGCCGGGCGCGACGTGGAGAAAATCGTGCTGGCCAAAGCCCTGAAACTGGTGCTCGAAGACCGGGTTTTTATTTACGGAAACAAGACGGTGATTTTTGAGTGAGGAGCCAGGGGTATAGACGGAATTACGGCGGCAAATTTCCGCCGGGGGCGGTTGCGCTTTTCGGCGCAACGTGTAGTTTTGCCTCCGTACCTACCTCACCTTCAAAAGCTCTCATGAAACACCGTTTACCCGCCGCGTTGCTGCTCTGTTTGGGCAGCTTTTTTTCGTTTGGGCAAAAAATTTACCTATCTGGCTCGCCTTCGCAGGTTTGTATCGAAACCCCGCTCTCGCTGCCCTTCACCAGCGCCCTGCCGCCCGGGCCGGGTAATACCTTCAAAGTTCAACTTCGTCGCTACGCTGGCGAACCCATACGCGATCTACCCACCCTGGCCAGAGCCACGGGGTCGGTGCTGACGTTTGCATTTCCCGATCCACGCACGCTAGGTTTTACTTCGTACGAGGCCACGGGTTCTTTCTCGTACCGGGTGGTGGGCGGCACCCCCGTGACCGAAAGCGACTGGATCAACGTGCAGTTTCGCTTCCCAGTCCAGCTAAGCTCCCTTGAGGCCTCGCCGGGAGTGGTCAATCCCGACGAGGGCACCTTAGTGCGGTTTTCAGCCAGCGGTTCGCAGCCCATCACCGTGGTGTTTACCGACAGTTCGCGGGTGGTACTCAACCCCAACTCGTCGGACCTGGGCTTTCAAGTGACCACGCCCGTATTCAGCGATCGCTCGCGCACGTTCACGGTGGCATCGGTGCGCAACGAGTGCGGCGTAGGTACAGGAAGTGGCTCGTTTTCGGTGGCGGTGAATGCCTTCTCACTGCGGGCCACGTCGGTTTCGCCGCAGAATCTTTGCGAGGGAGGTACGCTACGCGTGGGACTGTCGAAAACGGGGGGAGAATTCAACGCCGGAAATACGTTTAAAATTCAACTCGTCCCGGCCAGCATCAGCGGCTTTCCGGTGCCCGCCACGCTCACGCTCGACGCCACCGAAGAGGGTGGATTTGTAAAAGCCGTTTTGCCCAAAAACACCGCCTTCGATCCAGGTCGCGAATACACGGTACGCATTGTGGCCAGCCAGCCGGGGCTGATCAGTACCCCGGTTGGCCGCGTCATGCGGCTTTGGCCCGCCCCTTCTGCGGAGTTGACGACGAGTAGTTTCTCGACTGATTTCAACAACTCCATTTCGCTGGGTGCCCGGTTTCTGGGCGCGGGGCCGTTTCGGGCCGAACTCAGCGACGGCACGGTACTCACCGCGCCGGAGGCTTACTCCAACTCGGCCCCGACGGCCTACGCCTCCGTGGCGGCCCAGCGAACCACCGACTACCGCATTGTGGCCTTTTCCTCGGGCTGCGACGTGCCCCCCACCATCGTGCCGACCACCACCCGGGTAGAGGTGCGAAACGGCCTTGTACTGGACTCACTGCCCAACACCTCGGTGTGCGAAGGGCAGCCGGTAAGTGCGCGCTTGCGTTCAAATCTTACGCTGCCTGCCAACCTGACCGTTTTTCTGCGGCAAACGCGCTACAACCCGTCGAGCCAAGTGTTCAACTGGTCGGTACCCGCGCGGCTAGACGGCTCCCGGCTCACATTTACCCTGCCTACGGTAGGACCGGTTGATGTTTCCCAGGGATTTTCGTCGCCTTCTCCTTCCTACGAAATCTGGGTAGAACACAACGGAATACGAACCACCAGCTACAATTCAATCAGCATCAACAGCAAACCCACGCTGGCGTTCGCCAGCGGCGGGACCCATTACCCGCCCTCCAACAACCAAGTGGAACTTTACCTGAACCAGGGCGGGGGCGGACCGTATTCCATTTTACTGGACAATGGCCTGAGCTACCTCAGTTCAGGGGGAAGCATACAGATCCCCATTTTCCAAACCACCACCTACCGGATCCGCCGGGTGAACAACGCCTGCGGGCAAACCGACGTAGACTTGGCTACCACCGTGACTGTACCCGCCAGCACGGGCATTGCCCTGCAACCCGTGCGGGCCGAATTCTGCCAGGGCGATAGCCTACCACTGCGGTTTCAGGCCTTTGGCAGCTACGTGGGCAGCAACCAGTTTCGGGTGCAGGTGCGGAAAAATTACGGCGAATGGACCACCGTGGCCGCGCAATCGGCGTTGAGCAGCGGAACCACGATCCGGCCTGACGAGGGCACCTACGAAGTGCGGGTGGCTTCGACCGAGCCGGTGCTGTACTCGGCCACGGCCACGTTTCGCGTCCGGGCCAAGCCCACCGCCCGAGTCACGGGATCGGGGTCGGGCAGTAGCGCACGGGTGGTGCTGGGCGACGGCCTCTCGCTGTACCTCACCCTCACGGGCGGCGAGCCGTACGCGCTCGTGCTGAGCAACGGCACCCGCGACTATGCCTTCAATGGCTACGTTGGTTCGCCGTATTTCACGCCCGAGAGCGAGGGAACGTACCGGGTGAAAACCATCGCCAACGCCTGCGGCACCGGCACCGCCAGCGGCGAGGTGGCCGTTACAGTGCAGCCCCTTCAGGTAGAACTTGGTTCCTTCACTGACTACGAAGTTTGCCAGAATACCGGCCTGACGGCAGCCATTCGGGTGCGGGGCCGGGGGGCCACGACGGCTACCCGCTACCGCCTGCAACTCGTCAATCCCTCCGATACGGCGCAGGTAGCGGCGACGTTTGAGGAAACCGCCGGGCTGCTGCTCCGGGGGACTCTGGCAGCCAACGTGTCATCGGGCCGGTACGCTTTGCGGGTGGTGTCGAGCAACCCGGCCACCGTATCAGCCCCGCTGGCCCAACTCACCGTGGCCGCCCCGCCTACGGCCCTACTCACGGCCCAGGACGGCTCCTCGGCCATTTTGACCGAAAGCAGCGCCGCGCTGAAAGTGACCCTGACAGGTTCGCCCTTTTACAACGTCTTGTTCAGTGACAACACCGCCGTTTCGTTTTCAGAAAATCCCGGGTATCGCTCCGTCAGCCCCACCCGAGGCAGCACCTACGGCCTGCGGCGGGTGTATAACGTCTGCGGCTACGGTACGGTGTCGGGGCAGGTGGCGGTGCAGGTGAAGCCCACGCTTCAGGTATTCCGATTGAGTACGGAAACTCTGTGTCCGGGCCGCTCCCTCCGGCTGCGCCTTGATGCCCGGGGCGATTACGAAGCCGACAACCGCTTCCGCTTCGATCTGCTTAACGGGCAGAACCAGGCACTAGTAGCCCGGCTTGACTCGGGCCGCGTCACGCAGGCCGATTACCTACTTACCATGCCGGGCACTCTGGCAGGAGGTAGTTACCTGCTGCGCGTGACGAGCACGCGCCCGGCGTTGACTCTCTTCGTACCCGTGCTGATCAACGCCACTCCACTGCTGACGCTGACGGGCGGAGCCACCATCAACCCAGGCCGCACTGCGTACTTACGCCTGACCAACGCCACGACCACGGGCGCTTGGGACGCCATTCAATATACCCTTTCTGGCAACGTGACAGGGCAATGGGAGCCGTACCAGGGCACGGCGCTGAACGTACCCGTCACGCCCGCCGCCACGACCACGTACACGCTGCTTTCGGCCAGCAACGTTTGTGGCGCGGGTTCGGTGAGCGGCTCGGCCACGGTGACGGTGAATTCCCCCGCCGATCGCACCGTAGACATCCCAACTCCTTCTTTTTTTGAAGAACGCCTCTGCGCGGGCGATACGGCGCGGGTGACGTTTGAAACGAAAGGCAGTTTTTCAACGGGAAACCGGTTTACCGTCCAGCTTTCCGACTCGACCGGATCCAACTTCCGCGACCTGGTCACGGTAGGACAGCAGTCGCCGTTGCGGGGGGCCATCCCCGGTATCACACCCCGGGGCAGCGGCTACCGCCTGCGCGTCGTGGCCTCCGACGCGGGCACCCAGAGCGGGCATAGCCCCTACGCCTACGCCGTGCGGCTGAAAGCCACGGCGGCCTTCGACACCGACGTACTCAGCTACCTGCCCGGCAAAGTGGCGAAGGCGGTGGTGCGGTTTACGGGCGATAGCCCCTGGACGTACACCCTCGGCACCGACGCGGGTTCGTTTTCGCGCTCAGCCAGCCGGAATCCCGACACGCTGACGCTCCAACCCGCCTCACCGACTTTATTTTACCGGCTCAGCGCGGTACGCAACGAGTGCGGCGCGGGTACGATTGGCAACCCGGCCACCCTGAAAGTCGAATTGATTACGGCCCTCGAACCCACGGCCCCTACCCTGCGGGTATTTCCCAATCCCACCGCCCAACGGCTGCGCGTCGAGGGCCTGAGCGCCCCGACAGAACTGCGACTGATGACGCCCGGCGGGCAACTGCTTCGCCGGGTACGTCACGCACCGGATGGAACCGAACTCGACCTTTCGGCCCTGCCTGCGGGCGTGTACCTGTTGCAGGTGAATCGGGAAACCGGGCCGGTGACGTACCGGGTGGTGAAGGAGTGAGAAGACATCGACTGTCACGCTGAGCTTGCCCCCTTTACACCGGCACCCCCAGCCGTTTTTCCAACGCACTCAGGTGTTCATCGGTAAAATCCAGGTGAGTCACGAAGCGGACTTTGTCTTTGCCGAAGGTGACGGCCAGGATGCCGCGCTCGTGCAACTGCGCCACGTAGTCGGTAGCCAGCAGGCCGGGGCTTAGGGTGGCGATGACGATGTTGGTATCGACGGGCAAGACCGCCGCCACGTCGGGCAAGGAGCGCAGCATCGCCCCGATGGCGCGGGCGCGGCGGTGGTCTTCGCGCAGGCGTTCCACGTTGTTTTCGAGGGCAAAAATCCCCGCCGCTGCCAAAAATCCCGCTTGCCGCCAACCGCCCCCGAAGCGCTTGCGGACGCGACGGGCTTTTTCGATGAAATCCCGCTTTCCCAGCAGCACCGACCCGACGGGGCAGCCCAGGCCCTTCGACAAACACACCGAAATCGTATCGAACAGCCGACCGTATTCCGCCGGGTTTTCGCCGGTTTCGACCAGGGCGTTGAACACCCGCGCCCCGTCGAGGTGCAGGGCCAGGCCCTGCCGGTGGCAGACTTCGCGGATGGCGGCGAGGTCGGGGAGTCGGTAAAAACTGCCGCCGCCCTTGTTCATCGTGTTTTCGAGGGAAACGAGCCGGGTCACGGGCAGGTGAATGTCCTGCGGGTTGTTGATGGCCTCTTCGACTTGTTCGGCGGAAATCCGGCCCCGGTCGCCAGTGAGCAGGCGGACGGAGGCGCGGGCGTTGGCCATCAGCCCGCCGCCTTCGTAGAGGTAAATGTGGCTCTGGGCGTCGCAAATCACTTCATCGCCCGCGTTTAAGTGAACCGTGAGCGCGAGTTGGTTAGTCATCGTACCGGAGGCGCAGAACAGGCCCGCCTCCATTCCGAAGCGGCCGGCGGCAACAGCTTCCAGGGCTTTCACGGTGGGGTCGTCGCCGAACACGTCGTCGCCCACGGGGGCCGTCATCATGGCGTAGAGCATTTCGGGCGTGGGGCGGGTGACGGTGTCGGAGCGGAGGTCGAGGGGCATTGCGGACTGCGGAGTTTTGATTGCGGATTGAAAAAGGGTGTCACACTTGGGGTCACGCTGAGCGGAACGGTCCGCCGCTGCGGTCGAAGCGCGTGTGGTGGGCCGACGCTGACCAGCCGCACGCGCTTCGACCGCAGCGGCGGACCGTTCCGCTCAGCGTGACCGTTTGCACAAATCTACGGCATGGCGTTCACGACGCGCATCGCCTCCACGCTCACGGTGCAAACCCGTTTCAGCAATTCAATGACGCGCTCTTTGTAATCTGCGAAGCGGTAGGTGTTGAATTGGGCGGCGATGGTCGGGTCGCTGGGTTTGGATTCTTTGTACTGGTCGAGAATCCAAACCCAGGGCGGAGCGGTTGCCCAGTTTGTAGTCCCAGGCTTCGGGCGGGATGCCGCGCAGCAACGTGTCCGTGTCGAGTTCGATGACACCCGCCGTTTTGTCGGCGCGGAGGCGGGCTTTCGGGGCGGGGCTAAACATTGGCTCCGGTTCGGCCACGGTGGTGAAGAGTTGCTTTTGCACTTCCGGCTTGCCGCCTTTCGGCATATCTACCCGCTGCAAGGGGTACGGCGCGGCGGTTTCGTAGTTCAGGTGCAGGTCAAGCAGGGTTTTGCCCCAATCCGACCATTGCCAGAAATCGTCGTACAGCGGGATGCGGGGAAACTCGCGTTTCAGGTTCACTTCGTATTTTTTGCGGTAGGCGGGGTGGTGCAGCACAGCGTATACGTAGTGGAAAATGGCCTCTTTCGTGACTGCCTCCCTCGTCATGATGTAATGTTCCCGAAACCGGTTCAGCGCCCAGTTCGTGATGTTTTCGATGCGGCGGCCTTCTAAGTCGTAGCGGTAGAGAGGGAGGCATTGCGTTTTTTCGAGAAGGTCGACACTAAAAACAGTATTGCACCCTAATACCTGAAACGGTTTTGTTGAACCATTTCCTGAAAAGGTCAGGACATCGTTTCTGCTTTCTAACTCGTTGCCAAATATCTCAAAATGATTTCGAGTCAATCGGTCAGATAATGCTTTCTCAGCGTAGTAATTTATCTTCACAAACGGACGGTAACTGTAACTCCGAATCAAGGTAGCATTCAACTCAAATTGAAGTTTGTTAGAAACATGACGTTTCAATACATCACTCCACTTTATGGAATAGAGTTGTTGCGATAAGCAAGGAAAATATTAAATTTGGACATGAAACTTTCAGT
>CAXTIG010000031.1:0-86181 GCA_964244295.1 uncultured Cytophagales bacterium | reverse complement strand
GTACAGTACAAATATAGCGCAACTATCTGTAAATCAACAAAAAGACAAGTCTATTGTTGAAATCCATGTCATTGCCGTAAAAAGCAAATCGGTAATATCCATTTCCAAGCATTATGTGAAACGCCTGATTCACGGCTGGTTGACCTGATGAAAAGAGCGAAGGATTACTATTGGAAGTATAAGATGATACCGAGTTATAAAATGATACAGAAAACGATTGGGTCAAATTAAAATTCGACCCCAAGTCAATGTAATCGTCTACGCCATCAAAATTTGCTGCTTTTCCTGCCGCCCCAAACCGGTCCGTTCCGAAGGTCACACCATTTTGTGCCGCCCCATGATTCCCGTTTCCGCTCGCATCCTGCGCCGTGCCATTGAACGGATAATATGCTACCAAGCCAGTAGTCGGCACTTGGGCGAACAGGGAAGTGCTGAGGAGCGAAAGCAGCAGAATGGCGTAACGGGATTTCATCGGGAGCAGAGTGGTGGTGGGCATCGGTGAAAAGGAGAGGAACGCAGCGCGAGGCACTGGCCGGACGATTGATGGCATCCGCGCCCTTCGTGTACAAAGCAGTCCCAACTTTTCATCCCAACCCGCCAGAAAGCAACAAACCGTCCCATTTTCAGAACAGACGGGTCATTTTGAACAACCTGCGAAAAAGGAGGCGAAGCCGAGTCACCCCATTCCCCCAACAACCCGCAACCTCACCGCCCCCGCAACCGCCCCAGCAAGCCGCCACGCGGGGGCTTGCGCTCTTCCTTCCGCCGGAAATACTCCCGCAGCAGCACGTTGCCGGTTCGGGAGGTGGACAGCATTTTGTTGGTGCTCAGTTTCACCTCGCCGTTGCGGGGGTCGAAGTGGTGGATGTAGTCGGCGTTGACGAGGTAGCTCTGGTGGATGAGCAGGAACTCGTGGTCGTCCTGGATGATGCTCTTGAAATGGCCCAGGTTGACGTTCGCCACCAGCGGCTTTTCGACGCCTTTGAGCCAGAGCCGGGTAATCTCCCGGTCGGCTTCGAAGTACACGATGTCGCCCACCGGCACCAGGCGGCGCAGGCCCCCGGCCAGTTGCACCGAAATCCGCTCGAAGCGGTCGCCCCGGCCCAGTTGGTTGAGCATATCCCGGATTTCGTCGATGAGCGTTTCCTCCGTGTCGAGGCGCTCGACGGCCTTGTCGATGGCTTTGTAAAGCTGGACTTTGTCGATGGGCTTGGTGATGAAATCGAGGGCGGCGTAGCGCAAGGCCCTGGTGGCGTACTCGTAGGTGCCGTGGGCGGTGACAAAAATGAGTTGGGGCAGCGGCAGGCCGGCGGCATCGAGCCGGGCGAGCACGTCGAACGAGGTGCCGCCCATGATGTCGATGTCGAGCAGGGCGATGGCGGGTTGCTGGCGGGCCAGCAATTCGTAGGCTTCCTCGACGGTGCGGGCTTCGCCCACGATGCGCAGGTGGGGGTAGCCTTCCACCACAAAACGCCGGATCACGTCCAGGCTGTCGAGGGTGTCTTCGACGATGGCGAGGGTTTTAGGCATCGGTTCGGGCGAGGGTGATGGTCACGACGGTGCCGCCCGCCAGCCGGTCGTCGGTGCGGATGCGGATGTCGTAGCCAAGTTGGTTGAGCGATTCCACGCGCTTCTGCACGAGGTCGGAGCCGAGCGATTTGTAGGCCCGGCGCGAGTGCTGGTGAATTTCCCGCATTCCTTCGCGCCCGATGCCGTCGTCTTCGATGGTACAGACGAGGGTTTCGTCCACCTCCACGAAGCGAATCCAGAGGTTGCCGGGGCCGGGTTTGTGCACCAGCCCGTGCTTGATGGCGTTTTCGACGTAGGGCTGGATGAGCATGGGCGGCAGCGTGATGGTGTCGGGGTTGATGTTGCCGCTGAGGCTGTCGGCGTCGAAATGCACGGTGAGTTTGTCGCGGTAGAGCAACTGCTCGAAGCCCACGTAGCGGCGCAGCAGGCTGAGTTCGTCGGCCAGGGTGATTTCGCGCTCGATGAGACTGGCGGCGTGGCCGGACCCGTTGCCGATGGACGAGGAATTGAGAAACTCCCGCACCAGGTTGGAGAACTCGACCAGCAGCCGGGCGGCTTCGTCGCCCTTGTTCTGGAGAATCAGGTTTTGGAGCGGCACCAGCACGTTGAACAGAAAGTGCGTATTCAACTGCGCCTGAATCGTTTGCACGTTCAGAAACAGGGCTTCTTTGGCCCGCTTTTCCAGTTGCTGATTGGCCCGGCGCACCTGCCGGCGACTGTCGGCCGCCAGCCCCAGACCCGCCGCGCCCAGAATTACCGTAGCCAGCAATAGCCAGGGCAGGTTGCGCCGAAACGCCGGGGCGTTGTACCAGGGAATCTGCGCCCGGAAGTGCAGGCTCGCCACCCGTTCAGCGGCTTCGTTCAGCCCCCCGCTGCGGGCTTTGAGCTGGAAGTGGTGCGTTCCGCCGCCGTAGTCGCGCAGCACGACAAACGCTTCCTGCTGCCAGTCCGACCAGGGTTCGTCATCGAGCCGCCAGGCCCACTGGGTTTGAGTTGGGCGGTTGTCGCCCAGCGCCTCGAATCTTACCTTCGCCGTGGCCTGCTGGCCCGGCAGGGCATACACCGAGTCGGCGCAGGTGAAGGGCAGGCGCTGGCCGTTGAGGCTCCGAACCACCGGGCGAAGCGACTGGGGCCGGTAGCGAAACTGCCGGGTGTCAATCATCGTTAGCAACGTGCTGGAGGTAATCCAGACGCGGCCGCGCCGGTCTTTGAAAAACCCGGCCTGCCCCGGCTCGATGCCCATGAATCCTGTGCGGTGGTTGAGCAGTTGCATCACCACCCGCCCGCTGCGATGGTATTCGGCCAGGTCGAGCAGATATACGCCATGCGTGTCGCCCACGGCCAGGGTGCTGTCGTTGAAAACGCCTACGAAATTCAGCGTGTTTTTCAACAACTCCGGAGCCACCCGCAGCACCCGACCGGTTTTGGAGTCGTAGCAGCCCAGCCCTTTACGCCCGGCCATCCAGACGGTTTTCCAGGCATCGCGGCAGAGGTCGATGACCCCCTCCACGGGCAGTTTGCCGTTGGTTTTAGTGAAGTGCTCGAAGCGCCCCGTGCGGTAGTGATAGCGCGACAGCCCGACCCAACTGCCCAGCCAGTACGCATCCGGTTCGTCGGCAGAGAGCGCGCAAAGTCCGTAAAAGCAGGCGTGCATTCCCTCGGCGTGAGTGAGTCGGCGGGTAACGTGCCCACCCTCGAACAGCCTAAACCCGCCCTCCATGCCCGCCAACACCCGGTCGGGGGTACGCTCGTCGGCGTACACGTACATGGCTACGCCCCCGTTGGCATCACCGGCCAGCAGCCGCCAGTCCTGGCCCCGGTGGGCAATCAGCCCCACGTCGTGGGGCAGGTACAGGGTACCGCGCTGGTCGTAGGCGGCGTGGTAGTCGAAATTGTTCCAAAACGCCTTGCCGTCGGGGCGCTCGCGGGCGAGCAGGGTTTGTAAGCCCGGTTCCCCCAACGGCCCGACGCTGGCCGGGGCGTCGCTGGGGCTACGGTACCGGCCGGGGGATGGTTGTAGTTGAGGAACCACACGTCGCCGTTGGGCCGGTCGATCACGCTCCAGACGTAGGGAGCCTGTTTTTCGTCGAAAAACCGTAGCCCGTTGTCCAGCACTTCGATCAGTCCTTTTTCAGTGGGAAAAAAGACCTTGTCGCCCAGCCGGACGTTGGGGTTGCTGAGGTTGCCCGGACTTTCCAGCACGGCCTCCACTACCCGGCTGCCCGCCGCCACCTTGTACCCGCGGCCGTTGTGCATTCCCCAGTAATCGAAGGGCGCAGGGTCGATCACCCGCACCCGCGCTCCGTCGAGGTACAGGAAGGGCTTGGGGTGCCCGGCGGTGGGAATCCAGCGCAGGGTCGTCCGGCTCTGGGGGTCAGTTTCGCGCAGAAGAATTACTCCGGCGGCTTCCTCCAACCGCAGTTCGACCCCCACCGGAGGCTGGTAGGTACTCAGCCGCTGGCCGTGCTCTCCGGCCAGGTAGCACAGTTGGCCCTCGCGTTCGTTACCGCTCCGAATTGTCGTCAACCACAGGCGCTTGCGGGTGTTGTCCCACTTAAAACTGGTCACGCCCAGGCTGTCCAGGTCCCGGATGAAGGGTTGGGTGCGACGGAACCGGCCCCGCTCGAAGCACCACAGTTCGCGGCCATTGCCCAGCAGCCATAGCCGGTCGTGGTCGTCGGTATGGATAAGCGTGTGGTGGTTTTTCAGAACCGGTCCGAAGGGAAACGTCTCGAACCGGCCTCCGTCGAAACGGATCAGGCCCGCTTCCGTCGAAATCCAGAGGCGATGCCGCCGGTCTTCGGCCAAGCTGACGATGTGGTCGGTGGGCAGGCCGTAATCCTCCTGCCCGAAGGTCTCGAAGCGCTCCCCATCGAATTTAGCCAAGCCGCCTTTGGTGCCCACCCAAAGGTAGCCCCGGCTGTCGGCCAGGGCGCAATTCACCTGCATCTGGGGCAGGCCGTCGCGGAGGGTGTAGGTGCGGGTGGGGTAGTGCTGCCCGTGCGCGGGCTGGCCCGACAAGCCGAGCAGCAGCCCGCCGCAGGCCAGCAGAGAGAGGAATTGGGATTTACGAAAAAGGGCCGCGCGGTTCGTCACGGGATGGAGGATCAAACTGCGCCTCGACGCAGGGGATTGGCGACGGGTTTTTCGGGACTGAGTTGGTAATCTACGGAAAACGGCCCAACGTCCCTGACGGAAAGCAACAAGCGGCGTGGTTTTGGCAACAAGCCGCCGGGTTTTGGAGAAAATGAAGCCCGCCTGGAAATACCCCTAACCCCCTAAAGGGGGCTTTTTCAATGCTGAAAATTTCCAGGGGGGAAAGCCCCCTTTAGGGGGTTGGGGGTATTTCCAGGCGGGTGCTCCTTGCAGCACGGCCACTAAATGCTTTGTTGTGATTTACTCCTCCTTGTCTCCCCCAAACCCAATCTTCTCACTCAACTGCTTCTGTTCGCCCGCGTCGAGGCGGAATTCTACTTCCCAGCCCATGCCCAGGGCCAGTTGGCCGATGAGGAGGTGGAGTTGGCGGGTGGCAATTTTGGGCAATTCGCTGGCGATGGCCTGGGTATGCATCACCTGCTTGGCGTCGGTGAGCAGGTTGGTGTAGTCTTTGGAGGTGAAGGGATTGAGCAGGCTGTCCTGGTCGATGTCGTAGAATTTGTAGTCCGAATCCATCGAGAGGATTTCGGGCGGGGGCAGGTTGTCGATGACGAGTTTGCGTTCACCTTCCACCCAGCGCCAGGCCACTTTCCCGAAATCGAAACCCACCAGCACCTTCGCCCGCGCCACGATGAGCGCTTTTTTGGGTACTTTCAAAATCCAGAGAAATTCCTTGTCGCTGCGGTGGTCGTAAATTTCCGAGAAATGCCCCTCGGCCAGCACCACCTTGAAGACCTTCTCGATGCGTTCGAGCAACACCGTCGATTCGGTGCGGATGAGCGCCTGCTCGTTGCGCCGCCGCCGGTGAAAAACGCTGAACAGGCCGTAGCCTCCGAGGGCACCCAGCAGCAGGGCGAGTAAAACGGTGAGGAGTTCCATTCGGGAAAGTTAACTTCCCGAAATTGTTCCACAACGGGTTTAACTTCCCGAAAGTTTTAAACTTTCGGGAAGTTACTGCCCTGGCAGGCTACCTTTGCCGCTTCTCAAAAAAGAGAGGCGCGGCTTTTTGGCAAAAAACCAACTGAAAACTAAAAACCGAAAACTGTAAACTTTCCTATGGCACAGGCAAAATCCGGCGATACCGTGCAGGTTCACTACACGGGCCGCCTCGAAGACGGCTCCGTTTTCGACTCCTCCGACGGGCGCGATCCGCTCGAATTTCAACTCGGCAGCGGGATGGTCATTCCCGGTTTCGACCAGGGGCTGACGGGCATGAGCGTCGGCGAGAAAAAAACCATCCACATCCCCGCCGAGGAGGCTTACGGACCCGTCAACGAGGAGATGATCCTCCAAATCGAGCGTTCCCAGATTCCGCCCGACCTGCCCCTCGAACTGGGGATGCAACTCAACATGCACCAGGACGGCAACGGGCAGGTGGTGCCGGTGAAAGTGGTGGAAGTCACCGACGAAAGCGTTACCCTCGATGCCAACCACGAACTGGCCGGAAAGGATTTGATTTTTGATCTGGAATTGGTGGGAGTGAATTGAATTGTTGGATTGCGGTCCGCCGCTGCGGTTGAATTTTGAATTGTTGAGCCTGTTCAGAATTTCTGGTTTTAGCAAAACCAGGGACTGTCATCCCGACGCAGGAGGGATCTCGTTGGGATACCGAGCACTCGACTATCGGCAAGGGGTCTGGCAAACCAACGAGATCCCCCCTGCGTCGGGATGACAGCTCCATTTTTCCAAATCCAAACCAACTTTGTCGGTAGAATTTGGCTGTCATCAACCATTCAAAATTCACCACTTACCATCTCAAAATCCCCCTGATTCCGAAACCAGGTCATCTGGCGCTTGGCGTAGCGGCGGGAATTTCGTTTGAGCAGGCGCACCAGTTCGGCGTAGTCGTAGGTGCCGTCGAGGTAGGGGAAGACTTCCTGGTAGCCCACCGTTTGGAGGGCATTGTGGTGGCGAAAGGGCAGCAGCGAACGGGCTTCCTCCACCAGTCCGGCGGCGAGCATGGCGTCCATCCGGGCGTCGATGCGGGCGTAGAGTTCGTTGCGGGGGCGGGTCAGGCAGATTTTTTGGCAACAAAAGGGTCGTTCCGCTTTCTGGCCCGTGTGAAACGAGGAGTACGGTTGCCCCGTGCTCAGGCAAACCTCCAGCGCCCGAATCACGCGCTGGGGATTTTTTTTGTCCACCCGCTCGTGGTGAATCGGGTCGAGGTGGCGCAGTTGGTCGCTCAGGCTTTCCAGGCCTTCGGCTTGCAGGCGTTGTTGCAAAACTTGCCTGATTTCGGGGTTCGGGTCAGGTAGTTCGTCCATGCCGTCGGTGACGACTTTCAGGAAAAGCCCCGAACCACCCGTCAGGATCACGGTGTCTTTTTCCACAAAAAGCCGGTCGAGCAGGAGGAGGCAATCGCGTTCGTACTGCCCGGCGGTGTAGGATTGGGTGATGGACAGGCTGTCGATGAAGTGGTGCGGGACGCCCTGCATTTCCTCCGGGCTGGGCTTGGCCGTGCCGATGCTGAGTTCGCGGTAAAACTGCCGCGAATCCGCCGAAACCACCTCGGTCTGGAGCTTTTTTGCCAATGCCACGCAGAAGGCGGTTTTGCCCACGGCGGTCGGCCCGGCGATGACGAGGAGGGTTTTGGGAAGGGAACTCATGGTTTTTTTTTACGCGGAACGTCATGCCGAACTTGTTTCGGCATCTTCCCGCTGGCAGGCCGACTAGTCTGGCTTCCTGAAAGCTGGTTGGCACAGAGGGGAAGATGCCGAAACAAGTTCGGCATGACGGCCTACTCCATTATTTCACCCTTCGCCTTTCCACCCCCTCCACCGTCAGTTTCACGGGCTGGATGGCCCCGGTCTCGTCGAAATACATCCGCTCGATGCAGGTTTCGCGGTGGTTGCCGTCGGTTTCAGTTAGCGGGCGGCGGTGGTAGAAAATGTACCATTCGTCGGTGCCGGGTAGCTGCACGACCGAATGGTGCCCGGCTCCCCGCGCCACGGCGGGGTCTTGCTGGAGGATTTTCCCCACCCGCTCAAACGGCCCGAAGGGCGAATCGGCCACGGCGTAGGCCACCGAGTAGTTGGGTCCCGTCCAGCCACCTTCCGACCACATGAAGTAGTATTTTCCCTGGCGGATAAACAGAATCGGCCCTTCCACGTAGCCTTTGGGCGTAATTTCTTTAAAAGTGACGCCGTCGGCGAAGGGCAACACGCCCGTAAAATCGGCCTTCAGCCGGGCGATGTTGCAGTGGCCCCAGCCGCCGTAAATCAGGTAGTACTGCCCGTCTTTGTCTTTGAAAACAGCCTGATCGATGGGCTGCGATCCGTTGTGAATCTGCCCGACGAGCGGCTTGCCGAGGTAATCGCGGAAGGGACCTTCGGGGCGGTCGGCCACGGCCACGCCGATGCCGCCTACTTCTTTTTCGGCGTCGTGGATGTCGTTGGCTCCGAAAAACAGGTAGTATTTTCCGCCCTTCTCCACGATGGCCGGTGCCCAGAGCGCCCGCTTCACCCACTTCACGGCGGCGGAATCGACGATGCGCGGGTGCTTGGTCCAGGTGACGAGGTCGGGCGAGGAGAAAGCGTCGAGGTGAATTTGCTGGTCGTAGGGAGCCGAGTAGGTGGGGTACACCCAGTAGGTTTTTCCAAAAATAACCCCTTCCGGGTCGGCGTACCAGCCGGGAAAAATCGGGTTGCCGGAGGTGGGGCCGCCGGTTTTTTGAGAAAATCCCGGCAGCACGGCCAGGGTCAGAATGCAAACGGTCAGGAAGCGAATCATGGGTAAAACTGCGTTTTTTGTCAAAAATACGGTTTGTCCACCGTTTCCTCTTTTTCGACCATGATTCATTCCATCCGCCTGCCCCTCCTTTTTCTGCTGCTCCTGAGCGCCTGCCAATCCCGCCCCGACGCCCGACGCATCATCGCCCAGGCCATCGAAGCCCACGGCGGCGAGCGGTACCAGCACGTGCGCGTCGAGGCTGATTTCCGGCAGTTTCACCTCCGGCTGGAGCAGCAGGGCGGGCGCTTTCGCTACGAACGCCGCCACCGCGACTCCACGGGTGCGGTCCTGGTGGAAATTCTCAGCAATGACGGGGTTACGCGTTCGGTGAACGGTCAGCCCCAACCGCTCGATTCGGCCCAGCGCAGCAAGTGGAGCAACGCGGTGAACGCCGTCGCTTATTTTCTGCTGTTGCCCCACAAACTCGCCGACCCGGCGGTGATCCCGGCGTACCTGGGCGAAACCACCGTCGAAGGGCGGCTTTACGACAAAATCCGCGTTACCTTCAGCCAGGAGGGCGGCGGGCAGGATTTTGAAGACACGTTTTTCTACTGGTTCAACCGCCAGACCCACACGATGGACTACCTCGCCTACCGCGAAGGCGGGCCGCGTTTCCGCAAGGCCATCAACCCGCGAACGGTCGGCGGCATCCGCTTCCAGGACTACCTCAACTACGCCGGCGACGAGGCCGATACCACCTCGGTGGGCGACTACGACCGGAAGTTTGAACGGGGCGAATTGAAGCTGCTTTCGCGAATCGAGCAAAAAAATGTGCGGGTCACGGCCCTGCCGTGACCGCTTTTTGCCAGCCGAAAAATGGTTAGCCGTCGAGTTGACGTAATCCGTACCGGGCATCACCCCCATCATTCAACGCCATGAAACGATTTGAGGCCCCGGTTTCGGCGTTGGTGGCCGATTTTTTAGCTGAGACGCTGCCCGTTCAACGGGATATGGCGACGGCGAATAAACACCTTCAGGCCGTGTGCGGAGTAACGAATTGGTTCGGCTCCGAAGCCGAATTTCTGCGGGCGCAGGAGGCACTCACTCAGCAAGCACCGCTGGTGGAGGAAGACCGCACCGAGTACGGGGATTTTCAAACGAATGAAATTCTGGTGCAGCGCGTGGTGCAATTACTCGCCGGGCGGCGGGTCGCCCCGGATGTCGTCGTGGAGCCGACTTGCGGCAAGGGTACTTTTCTGCTCGCCGCGTTAGCAGCCTTCCCCAACGTTCGGCGGATGGTCGGCATTGAAATTTACCGGCCCTACGTCTGGGAGGCGAAGTTTCGGTTGCTTCACTATTTTCTGGACCATCCGCTGGCTCCCAAACCGCTGATTCAAATCGTCCACGAAGACGTTTTCGCGTATCCGTTCCCAGCGATTCGACCCCAGTTTCCCGGCGAAAAACTCCTCGTGTTGGGAAATCCACCCTGGGTGACAAATTCACAACTGGGCAGCCTCCATTCGACCAACCTGCCCACCAAGTCGAATTTCAAAGGCGTCAGTGGCCTCGATGCGCTGACCGGCAAGGGTAATTTCGATTTGGGCGAATTTATCGTTCTCGCCCTACTCGACGCCTTCAAAGACTGGCCGGGAAGCGTGGCGCTGTTGGTAAAAACCGCCGTGATTCGTAACCTGATTCACGGTCAGAAAAAGCATCCCCGGTCGTTCGGAGCAGCAGCTTTGTACCGATTCGACGCGAAAAAAGAGTTCGGTGCGGCCGTAGACGCGGCCCTGTTTACGGCGGAGTTGGGCACGACTCCGGCGCAAACCTGCCAGGAATATGCCCTGGAGTCGCCGCAGCGAGTGCTGAACACCTTCGGCTGGGTGGCGGGCAGGTTCGTTTCCCAGACCGAGACCTACCAAGCCCTGCGCGAATTAGACGGACGTTGCCCCTACGAATGGCGGCAGGGCATCAAACACGATTGCTCGTCGGTGATGGAACTGGAGGGCCGGCCTGCTGGCTACGGCAACGCGCTCGGAGAAACCATCGACCTGGAACCCGACCTGGTGTATTCGTTCCTGAAAAGCTCGGATTTAAAGGCGGCCGTGATTGAAACGTCCCGGAAAGTCGTGCTGGTGCCTCAGCGGAAAGTCGGACAAGATACGCGCTACCTTCAGGACGAATACCCGAAAACGTTCGGTTATCTGAAACGCCACGAGCGCCTTTTTGCCGCCCGGAAATCGAGTATTTACCGGGGTAAACCCCTTTTTTCCATTTTCGGAATCGGCGATTATTCCTTCAAACCCTACAAAGTGGCCCTGTCGGGACTGTACAAAGCGGTCAACTTCGCGCTGGTTTTTCCCATTCAGGAAAAGCCGGTGATGCTCGACGACACCTGTTATTTTCTCGGTTTCGACGATTTCAGGGAAGCCGTTTGTACTTGGCTGACGTTGAATCATTCCCTCACCCGGCAGCTTCTGACGGCCCTTTCCTTTTCCGACGCCAAACGTCCCTACACGAAAGACCTGCTGATGCGTCTGGACTTACGCACCATCAGTCGGAGGATTGATTTTGCGGAAATTGAAGGACAAGCCACCCGGTTCGGACTGGATTTGAACGAATGGGAACGCTTCATTCAGCAAGACGAAAACCTCGCTCCTGTGCCACAACTCACCCTTTTCGGATAAGTTTAATGCTGAAAAAAGGGGGGTCACGCTTCGACTCCGCTCAGCGTGACCGCCCTTTTTTCAAAAATACCGCATCCGCCCCACCTTCCCGCTCCCGTTGTCGAACTCGTAGCGGAGCAGCAACTGAAAAATGCTGGCCGCCGCCGTGGCGCTGCCGATGGGCTGGGTTTGGTAGCGGTCGCGCCCGGCGATGAAGTCGTAGCTGAAGCCAAAACGCAGGTGGTCGCCGAGTTGCACTTCGGCGATGCCGAGCAGGGCGCGGGCGTCGTTGGCCTCCGAACCCGTCCCCTGCCACCAGATGCCCAGGCCCACTTTCCGGTACCAGAGCGTGGCGTTTAAATCCACGTCGAGGCGGTAGGAGCTACTGGCCGTGGTTCGGATGCCGCGCAGGAGCGTTCCGGCGCGGAGTTTCACGTCGTCGCTGAGGTCGAAAAGGTACCCCGCCGTGAGGAACACCGGGCGCAGCGGCGTGCCGTAGGAATCGGCCCGGCCCAGCGCGTTTTGCTGGGCCACTCCGGCGTAAAAATGGGCGGTGTTGAAATACGCCCCCAGGCCCATCGTGAAGGGATACTGGTTGTTACCGGGTGTGTTGAGCGGGGCCACCACCTGCGTAAAACCGGCCTGGACGCCCAGTGCGAGCGTGCCGTTGAGATTTTCAAGCGGAATCCGGTAAGCCCCGCTGCCGTAAAAACCGAGCGTGCCCGCCGGGTTGTACTGGTCATTGAAGACCTGGAATCCCAACCCGCCGCGCTCGCTCGCGATGGGAAAATCCATCGAGAAAAGCTGGGAGGTGTAGGTGTTCTGCAACACCAGCGAGCGGCGCTTCAGAATCACCGATAAGCTCGTGACCTCGCGGCTACCCGCGTAGGCCGGGTTAACCGCCAGCGGATTGAGCGGGTACGAGCGGACGAGGGCTTCCTGGGCGAGGCCGAAGTGGGTAGTCAACAAGAAGCAGTTGGCAAAGAAAAGAAAACGTTTCACTAGGAGGAGGTTAACCGGAACCCCGCAAAGAACGCAAAGTTTTGGGGCCTTCGGGTGCGGTGCAACGGGCTTTTTCGCTCATATATCCACTTGCCGCGTCCCGGTTTTTGCCTCCTCCCGTTGCCCTCCCGCTTCGGATTATTTTTCGCGCCCTGGCCGAAGGGGAACAGCGGCAGGAGCAGCCGGGCGGCGAGTTTTTGCGCGGAAGATGGCGTTTGAGCGGGGTGAACAGGTTTAAGGGGTACTTAGTAAACGAGTAAACTGGTAAGTGGGAATAATGGTTAAAATTACTGATTATCAAAAAAATACCTAATTTTCAATTTACCTAATCCCCTCTGCTTACCCCCTTAAAACGCAGCGAAAAGATACACCAACAGCGCCACCGTCTCGGCCAGTTTCGACCGCATCACCCGGAGGGCCTTCGTGATGTGGTACTCGACGGCCTTCGGCGAAATGCGCAGATTTTCGGCAATCCGGGCCACGGGCCAGCCCTCGAAGCGGCTCAGTACGAAGACCCGGCGGGTGGTTTCGGGAAAAGCCGCCACCTGCTGCTCAAGCAATGCCAGGGTTTCATCGAAGGTCAGTTGCTGCTCGGTGGTTTCTTCGACCACCGGCAGGTGATGCAGCGCAAACTCGGCGTAGCGACTGGCGCTGCGCTGCTTGTCGAAGGCGTTGTAAATCTGAAATTTCACTGCCGCGTAGAGGTATTTCTCCAGACTTTCCCGGATTTCGAGCGTTTCCCGCTTCAGCCACACCCGCACAAACACCTCCTGCACCACTTCCTGGGCCGTTTCGCGGCGGCGGGTGTAGTTGTAGGCCACCGAATACAGTTTTTGCCAAAACCGGTCGTAAATCCGGGTGAACGCCGCCCGGTCGCCGTTGCGCAGCGCTTGCAACAGGTCGGATTCGGGGAAGTCGGCGGAATCGGTCGGAGCCGTGCGGGTCGGGGCCATCGGAGATTTTTTTCAAAAAAAATCAAACGCGGTTTAGGGATTGTCCTGTTCTGTCCTACTTACTTCCAAAACCAGGCTTTGAATCATGGGCAAACGTCATCTCTTGCACCTCATCCGCCGGTACCTGCGCGGTCAGGCCACCGAGTCCGAAAAAGCCCAGCTCGAAACCTGGTGGCAACACGCGGCCCAGGACGATTCGACGCTACCGGCCCTTTCCGAAACCGAGCGCCAGCAACTCCGCGACCGGATGCTGGCGGGCATCTGGGCCAAAATCGACGAGCGCGAAGGCCGCGTCGTGCCGCTGAATTCGTCCCGGCGCTGGGTGCCCGTGCTTCGCTGGGCCGCTGCCGTAGCGGTCCTGCTGCTGGCCGGGTTGGGCGTGCACCGCTACGCGTTCACAGGGCCGCAAACCGTCCGGACGGCGTACGGCGAGCGCCGCGAAGTGACGTTGCCCGATGGCTCGGTGGTGACGCTCAACGGCAATTCCTCGCTGCGCTACGGTCGCTGGAACGCCACCGACGCCCGCGAGGTGTGGCTCGAAGGCGAGGCGTTTTTCGCCGTGCAGCACACCCGCAACCACCAGAAATTTACGGTTCACACCCCCGATGCCCTCGCCATTGAGGTGCTGGGCACCCGGTTCAACGTCCACCACCGGCGCGGGGCGACGGAGGTGGTCTTGCAGGAAGGCAAGGTCAACGTGAAAGATGCCGCCCGCCGGAGCGTCGTCCTGCGGCCGGGTCAGGCCGTCCGCCACGCCCCCGCCGTACCCCGGCTCGCGCCCGTTGCCGCCAACGTGCCCCGCGAATTGGCCTGGAAATCGGCCATGCTTTTGTTTGAAGACCAGACCCTGGCCGACGTCTGCGCCGACCTCCACGACAGCCACGGCCTGGAGGTCGAATTCCGCAATCCGGCGTTGAGCCGGGAACTCTTCAGCGGCTCGGTACCCGCCGCCGACGTGACCCAGCTTTTTAAAAAAATCGAAAAAATCTACGGCGTCCGCGTCACCCGCGAAGGGGAGCGGTACATGGTAGAGTAGAGAGGATAGAGAATAGCTGAAAAGCCAACGGTCCTTTTGCATTCATCTTCAAGTAGTTACTCCCTCTTCTCGCTTTTTCTACCCACTCCGCTCTATCCTCTCTACTCTATCCACTTTCTAACCTCTTTTCCATGAAAAATAACCTACCCTTTTGGTTAAAAATCGGGTTCGGCTGTCTGCTGATTGCCTCGGTGAAATCGGCTATGGGGCAGGACGTGGCCTACGCCTCGGCCCGTAGCACCCGGCAAACGACCCGGCAATCCCGGCAATCGCTGGTGGACGCTCTGAAAGCGCTCGAAAAACGCCACGGCGTGGTGTTCGACTACAACCGCCGCGAACTGCGCGACAAAACCGTGGCCACCGACGTGGCCCGCGCCACGACGCTGGAAGAAACCCTGCAACGCCTGCTGACGCCCTTCAACCTGACCTTCGAGAAAAACAACGCCCATTCCTACCTGATTTATAACCGCGACCGGCTGCGTCCTACGCCGGTTCGGGAACCGGGCACGCCCCTGCGCCCGGAGGCCAGCAGCGACGTGCTCAGTTCGCTTGAATCGACCGCCTCGCTCCCCACGCCCGACCGGGAAATTCGGGGCCAGGTCACCGACGCCGCCACGAACGAGAGCCTGCCCGGCGTGAGCGTGGTACTGAAAGGCAGCACGCGGGGTACGACTACCGATGTCGGCGGGGCCTTCCGCCTGCTCATCCCCGACCAGTCCGCCGAAGCGGGCGAGGCGACGCTCGTGTTCAGCTACGTGGGCTACGAAACCCAGGAGATCGTCGCGGGAAACCAGACCACCCTGACCGTTTCGCTAAAAGCCAGCGCCTCGACCCTCGGCGAGGTGGTGGTGATTGGCTACGGCGAGCGCCAGCGCAAAGACCTGACCGGGGCCGTGTCGGTGGTGGGCGGCGACGATTTGGTCAAGAACAAAGCCATCAACCCCGAACTTTCGATGCAGGGCCGCTTGCCGGGCGTGTTCGTGTCCACGCCGGGCGGGGCACCCAACCAGCGGCCCACGGTGCGGATTCGGGGCGTGAACACGCTGGGGTTTAACGAACCACTCTACGTGGTCGACGGCGTGCCCATCACCGAGTACGGCAACGGCGTACCCCAGTCGGGCAATACCGCCCAGGCTGGCGACATCCGGGGGACGGTCAACATCCTGGCCCTCATCAACCCGCAGGACATCGAGAGCATTTCGGTGTTGAAAGACGCCTCGTCGGCGGCCATTTACGGCGTGCGTGCCGCCAACGGCGTGGTGCTGATTACCACCAAACGGGGCAAAGTGGGGCGGCCCCGCATCGAACTGGCGGCCTCGCGCGGGGTGCAGAACCTGCCCAAACGCTTCGACGTGCTCCCCCTGCCCGAGTACGTGGGCCTGGTGCGGGAAATGTACGCCAACAACCCCGCCACGGCGGCCAACCTGCCTAATTTTTACAAGGAAGGCAACGCGGCCTACCTGGGCAACCTGCCCGGTACCGACTGGCAGGCGGCCATTGTCCAGAAAAACGCCGTCATCGAAGATTACAGCGCGAAGGTGTCGGGCGGCTCCGAATCGACCACGTACTACCTCTCGGGTGGGTATTCGCGCACCGAAAGTCCCATCCAGCAGAACGACCTGAAGCGGTATTCGCTGGCCCTGAACCTGACCAGCAAAATCGGACGGTTGTTCGAGGTCGGTTTTACCAACCGCCTCAGCTACGTGCAGGCGCTCGACAACAGCCAGACCGACCTCTCCTCGACCTGGCGGTACGCCCCCTGGCAACCGATTTACGCCACCACCGGCTTCCCGGCCTTCAACGGCTTCGCCCAGGTGGTCAACCCCACCTTTGCCGCCAACCCCAGCTTCGATCCCACGAGGGTGTCCCTCGGTGGCGGGCCGTTTACCATCACCAACACCGGCCTGCTCTACGGATCGGCCACGCGCTCGAACGTGCTGGGTCAGTGGGACGTGCGCCAGAGCCGGTACAACCTGCTGCGCAACATCGGTTCGGCCTACGCCCAGGTGGAGCCGCTCAAGGGCCTGAAACTCCGGGGCACGTTCAGCGCCGACTGGTACCTCAACAACCGGATGCTGTGGCAGGGCATCGATTTCTACCGCTTCACGTCGCCGTTCACAAACGTATTTTCGGCCACCAACGGCACCTCGAAGGGCTTAATCAACCAGCGGCTTTCGCGCAACTATAACCTGGTGAAGGAGTTTTCGGTCAATTATGCCCGGGTTTTGGGCGGGCACTCGGTCGACGTGCTCCTCAACGCCATGGACCAGAAGTACGGCTACAACATGACCTCCGCCAATAATTCACAAATCAACTACTACAGCCCCGACGCCCTGGCCCTGCTCAACACGGCTCCGTACTCGACCGGACAGGTAATTCCCGAAAATAACGCCCTCCAGGGCTACCTGGGCCGGTTGAGTTATAATTTCAAAAGCCGGTATTACCTCGACGCCACCGTGCGCCGCGACGGCACCTCGCGCTTTTCGCCGACCTACCGCTGGGGCACGTTCCCTTCGCTGGCGGTGGCCTGGCGGCTCAGCGCCGAATCGTTCATGAAATCGCTGACCTGGCTTTCAGACCTGAAAATCCGGGCGGGCATCGGCGAAATCGGCAACCAGGAAACCACGCAGTTCGGCTTTGTTTCCCTCGTCAATTTCAACCCCGACTACGCCTACGGCTCGGGCCTCAACGGCGACGCCATCGGGGCGCTCCAGAACGGCATCCGCCTGGCCAGTCTGCCGATTGAAAACCTGACCTGGGAACGGGTGCTGACCAAAAATATCGGCTTCGACGCCTCACTGCTCCAGAACCGCCTCACGGCCACCATCGAGTACTACGACAAAAAAACCTCCGGCATCCTCCAGGCCGTAACGCTGCCCACGAGCGCGGGGCTGGACGACGGCTTCGCGCCCGTCAACAACATCGCCACGGTGCGCAACAGCGGGTTTGAGTTTCAGGTGGGCTACAACGGCAAGGTGGGCGAGGGCTTCAGTTACAGCGTGTCGGGCAATTTGACGACGGTGAAAAACCAGGTATCGGGCCTGTACCGCGACCTGGCCTTCGTCAGTGGCAACAACCGCACCGAACTAACCCAGCCGATTGGCTACCTCTACGGCTACCAATTCGGGGGCATTTTCCAAAACCAGGAAGAAATCGACGCGTACAAATCGTCGAAACCCAGCACCACCACGGCCAGAGACGGCATCAACGCCGACCGGGTCGTGCCGGGCGACGCGTATTTTCAGGACGTCAACGGCGACGGCGTGGTGAACGCCAACGACCGGACATACCTCGGCAAAACCATTCCGGGTTATTTCTACGGACTAAACCTCGGAGCGGGTTTCAAGGGTTTCGATCTGTCCTTGTTTTTCCAGGGCGTGGGCGACGTACAGGCCGTGAACGGCGACCGGCAGGCGGGCATCGCGATGACCTCGGAAAACATCAACGCCTGGACCGACGTGCGCGACCGCTGGACACCCAGCAACCCCAGCACCACCCTGCCCCGCGCCGTGCAAGGTGACCCGGCCAGCAACAACCGCTTTTCGGACCGCTTCGTGGAAGACGCCAGTTTCGTGCGGCTCAAAAACGTGCAACTCGGCTACACCCTGCCCCAGGTTCTCACCAGCCGACTGGTGGGCCTCACGAACGTGCGGCTTTACGTGACCGGCAACAACCTGCTGACCTTCACCAACTGGTCGGGTCTGGACCCGGAGAACGACGCCATTCCGCCGACCCGTTCCTGGATTCTGGGGCTGAACGTCAACTTCTAAACCCATCGCGCTTTCCGCGTGAAACCGTTTTTTCCAATGAAAAAAATTTCTTTCCTCGGCCTGACGCTCGCCCTCGGCCTCTGGCTGGCCGCCTGCAACCCCGACAACCTCGACGTGGCCCCCGGCAACCCTTCCGAACTGGGTTATTTTACTTCCGAACTCGATTTTGAGGCCATCGTCCGGGGCGTGTACGCCAAGCAATCCGAACTGTACGGCTACCGGGCCGGGGCCTACGTCCACGCCGTGCGTCACCTGCCCGGCGACGACATCACCACCACCGCCGCCAACCCGCTCGAAACCTTCGCCTCGCTGCAACCCAACGTCGGCAGCCTGTCCAATTACTACGGCAGTCTGTACCGCGTGATTTTCCGGGCCAACACCGCCCTCGAAAAAATCGACGGCGTGGCCGAGGGCGTGTACACGACCCCCAGCCTGAAAGACCGGCACCGGGGCGAAGTGCTGTTTTTGCGGGGCCTGTCGTACTTCTGGCTCGCCAACACCTTCGGCACCTCGCCGCTGCGGACGGAGCGGCTCACCTCGCTGGACGACGCCACCGCCCCGACCGTCACCGACGGGGCCTTACTCGACCAGGCCATCAAGGATTTTACCGAGGCGGCGGGCCTGCTGCCCGAAGCCTGGGACGCCCGCAACGCGGGCCGGGCCACGAGCACCGCCGCCAACGGGATGCTCGGCAAAGCGCTGGTTTTTCGGGGAACCATCAACAAAACCGCCGCCGACTACACAGCGGCGCTGATGGCCTTCGGGAAAATTAAAAACCGCTCGCTGGTGGCCAGCTACGCCGACAACTTTGCCGCCGACCGCGAAAACAATACCGAGTCGCTCTACGAATTTCAGGCCAGCCAGCCGCCGGGCCTCGACAACGTCTTCCTGGCCGACGACTTCGAACCCGGCGGCGTCGGCTCCACGTCGGGGTTCTGGGGTTTTTACGAACCCGGCAACTCGCTGTTTTTCGGTGCCCCCCGTTTTCAGGCCACCAAAAAATTACTGGCGGCGTTCGATCCCGCCGACCCCCGGCGCGACATCACCCTGAATCCCGCCACCCGCGACATTCGGAAATACTGGACCCGCGACGCCAAAACCTCGAACCCCGGGGCCTCGGCCAACAACGCCCGGATTCTGCGTTACGCCGACGTGCTGTTGCTCCAGGCCGAGGCTACGGTGCAGGCGGGTGGGGCCGTGGCCGACGCGGTAGCCCTCATCAACCAGGTGCGGACCCGCGCCCGCAACCAGGTGGCGGGCGGCACGGTTCCCGCCAACCTGCCCGCCACGCTCACGGCGGCGCAGGCGCTGGAGGCCATCCGCACGGAGCGCCTGCTCGAACTGGCCGGCGAAGAATCGCACCGCTGGTACGATTTGCGCCGCTGGCACCGGGGCGGGCAAATCAACCTGACTTCGGGCTTCGATTTCAGTTCCGACCAACCCACGCAGTTCGGCTTCGACGCCGCCAAAAACCTGCTCTTCCCGATTCCCCTGAGCGAAACCGACAACAACCCCAACGCCAAGCAGAATGTGGGATATTGAAAACAGAGGATAGAGGATAGAGAATAGAAAATACACGTTGCCTTTCTCTATTCTCTATTCTCTCTACTCTATCCTCTGTTTTTCATAGGTTAACCGCAGGTTTCGCCGGGTCAGATTTCTGCCCGGCGAACTTTTCCCGCAGGAATCAGTACTCAACAGGCTAGGTTGAAAAGGCCCGCGTGTTTACTTTAGCGGAACAACCTCCACCCATGAACCTAAACCTACACGCCACCGGAACGCTGGACCGCGCCTACGACGCCATCGTCGTCGGGTCGGGCGTGTCGGGCGGCTGGGCCGCGAAAGAACTAACCGAGAAAGGCCTGCGCGTGCTGCTGCTCGAACGGGGCCGCGACCTCGAACACGTCACGGGTTACGAAACGGCCATGAAACACCCCTGGGAATTTCCGCACCGGGGCCGGGCCGTGCTGCGCGACGAAGCGCCCGCGCCCTTCCGGGTTTTCAGCCAAAACGAAACCGAAGGCAAGTACTGGCTCAACGACCGCGACGCGCCCTACCGCGAAACAAACCCCTTCGTCTGGCGGCGGCCTGACATCCTGGGCGGCAAGTCGGTGATGTGGGGGCGGCAAAGCTACCGCTGGAGCGACCTCGACTTCGAGGCCAATGCCCGCGACGGCCACGGGGCAGACTGGCCCATCCGCTACGCCGACCTCGCGCCCTGGTACAGTTACGTCGAAAAGTTCGCCGGGATTTCGGGGCAAAAAGAAGGCTTGCCCCAACTGCCCGACAGTGAGTTTTTGCCCCCGATGGATATGAACTGCCTGGAAAAGCACGTTGCCGGGCAGTTGAAAACGAAAATGAACCGGGTGATGACCATCGGGCGGACGGCCAACCTCTCGCAGGCCGGGCCGGTGCACACCGCCCTGGGCCGGGGTTCCTGCCAGTACCGTAACCTCTGCGCACGGGGCTGTCCGTTCGGCGCTTATTTCAGCAGCCTCTCAGCTACCTTGCCCGCCGCCCGGCGCACGGGTCGGCTCACCATCCGCACGCGCTCCATCGTCTCGGAAGTGTTGTTCGACAAAGACCGCCGCCGGGCCACGGGCGTGCGGGTCATCGACGCGCTGACGAAGCAATCGACCGAGTATTTCGCCAGGATTATTTTCCTGAACGCCTCGACGGTCAGCACCAATTTCATCCTGCTCAATTCCGTTTCTGACCGCTTCCCCGAAGGCTTCGGCAACGACAGCGGCACGCTGGGCCGGTACGTGATGGACCACCACTTCCAGATCGGGGCCAGTGGCCGGGCCGAAGGACTGGGTTTCGACGACCAGTACTACTTCGGGCGGCGGGCCAACGGCATTTACATCCCGCGATTTCGCAACGTGGGCGGCGACAAACGCGACTACCTGCGCGGCTTCGGCTACCAGGGCGGGGCCTCGCGCTCCGGCTGGCAACGGCTGGTGGCCGAAACCGGTTTTGGGGCTGAACTCAAAGAAAAAGCCACCCAGCCCGGCCCCTGGAACATGGGCCTAGTCGCCTTCGGCGAATGCCTGCCTTACGAAGACAACCGCATCACCCTCGACCGCAGCCAAACCGATAAGTGGGGCCAGCCGACGGTGGTGTTCGACGTGAAATTTCGGGAAAACGAGCAGGCCATGCGCCAGGACATGATGAACGATGCCGCCGAAATGCTCGAAACGGCGGGGCTGAAAGGCGTCAGCACCTACGACAACCACTCCCAACCCGGCGGGGCCATCCACGAAGTGGGTGGGGTGCGGATGGGCCGCGACCCGAAAACCTCGATGCTCAACGCCCAAAACCAGCTTTGGGCCGCGCCCAACATGTTCGTCACCGACGGGGCCGCGTTTACCTCGGTGGCCTGCCAAAACCCCTCGCTCACGTTCATGGCGCTCACGGCCCGGGCGGCGGATTTTGCGGTGCGGGAACTGAAGCGGCGGAATTTGTGAACGGATAACCGCCGGAACGCCAGGCAGCGATGCCAGTTCTCAGCGGATCACCTGCGCCAGTTGCTCCGTCACCGAATGCCCGTCGCCGCCCCAAACGACGCTGTACGCCCCGTTTCGGGCGCTTTCCGTTTGGGCGATCGTAAGGAGCACCGAAGCCACGTCGGCCCGGCTGATTTGGGTGGAGAGCCGGACCGGAAGGTCTTCCTGACTTACCCGAATCGGCTTTTGTCCGGCCGGGCCGTTGGTCAAAATGCCCGCCCGGACGATGGTGTAGGGAATTCCGCTGGCCCGAATCGCCCGCTCGGCTTCGAGCCGCCAGTGAATGAGGTTGGTTTTGACGAAATTCAGTAACCGAATTAAAAAAGTCCGATGGTGCAGCCCCGTGGTGGTCAGGTACACGAAGCGTCCCCGAAATCCGGCTTTTTTAGCCGCTTCCAGCGCGGCCACGACGCCCCCGTAGTCGACGGCCTGAATTTGGTTTTCCTTCGCAAAACCAGCCGGAACACCCGCCGTGAAAACAATCGTTTCGACGCCCTGAAAGGCCCGGTAAAACGCCTCGTTGGGGGCCGTGAGGTCGCTGACGATAACCTCGGCGGAAGTTTGACCGAAAAGTTTCCGGGCTTTTTCGGGATTGCGGGCCAAAACCCGGATGGGTTGCCGGGCGGCGAGCAGGGCGCGGGCCACTTCGTAGCCGGTGCCGGCCGTGGCCCCGATGAGCAGGATGGGGAGGTTCATGGTGTTTTTTCCGCAAACCTACCCGCCCGCCGGAGGGGTGACATTGATGTACATCAAGAAGCGCGACGCTGTAATTGGTTCCGAATACGGCTTAGGGCTTCGGGCGTGATGCCCAGGTAGGAGGCAATCAGGTACTGCGGAACGCGCTGGATGACCTGGGGCCGCTCACGCACGAGGTCTTCGTAGCGCTGGGTGGCTTCATCGACCAGCAGCGAAACACTCCGGCGAATGAGGTTGATGGCCGATTGGTCGGAAAGTTTTCGGGCCAGTTTCATGAAGGCAAACGAGTTTTCGCAAAGTTCGTCCATGTCGGGTTGGGTGATTTGGAGCAGCAGGCTGTCTTCAAGGGCTTCGATGAAAAAGGGGCTGGGTGTTTGGGTTAGAAAACTGCCGATGTCCACCGCGAAGCCGTCCTCGAACAAAAACTGCCGGACGTGCTCCTTGCCATCTTTCAGCAGATACGCGCGGAACAGGCCCCGGTTGACGAAGGAGAGGTAGCGGCACACCTGCCCGGCCTGGAGAATGCGTTCGCCTTTGGCCACCTGACCCGAACGGAAAAGCGGGCAGGCCCGATCCCAGTCGGCCTCGGGCAGGGCGACGATGCCATTGAAAAACGCTTTTAACTGGTCGAGTTGGGCATCACGCATGGCTGAAAACGGGGCGAAGCAGAGAAATTCAGAAGGCTAAAATAGAGGCTGGTTCTGGTATGCAACGACGCGATTTTTTAACCCAAACCCTCACCGCCCTCGCCGCCGCCGGGCTGGGCGGGTTGTTCCTGGGCAGTCGCCCCGCCCCGAAGCGCCTGCGCAACGTGGTGTTGCTCATCGGCGACGACCACTCGGCGCGGGTGCTGGGCTGCTACGGTAACCCCCTCATCCGGACCCCTAACCTCGACCGGCTGGCGCGGGAGGGTACGCGGTTCACCCGCGCCTTCGCTCAGTCGCCGATTTGTTCGGCCTCGCGGCAATCGTTTCTCACGGGAAAGTACCCGCACCAGACGGGTGTCAATTTGCTGTTCACGTCTTTTTCCGACGCCAACGTCACCGTCGCCGAGCACCTCAAGGCCCAGGGCTACCGCACTGCCGCCATCGGCAAAATGCACACGAACAACAACCTGCCCCACGGCTTCGAGCTGCGGAAAGACGGGGCCGAGTACGCCCGCTGGTTGAAGGAAAAAGGTGGCCCGAAACCCGTACCCGCCGACGTTCCCGTCCGCAACATGAGCACGACGAAGGGTATGCAGCCGGGCATCTGGCTCAACCCTGGCGTGCGGCCCGAGCCACTGCTCGACGAAGACAGCCTCGATACCTACCTTGCCCGGCAGGCGGGCGAGTTCATCCGGGAGGCTCGGGAGCACCCGTTTCTGCTTTTCGTCGGTTTTCACGCCCCCCACGCGCCCATGAATTTTCCGGTGGAGTTTGCCGGAAAATACCGGCCCGAGCAAATGCCCCTGGGCCGGAGCAGTGCGGACGACGAACGCTGGATTCCCAACATCTTCCGCAATTTCAGCCCGGAGCAAAAGCGGGAAGTCGTGGCGGGCTACTACACCTGCGTGGAATACCTCGACAAAAACGTGGGCTTGGTTTTAAATGAATTGAAAACCAATGGTTTGGAAAATAACACGCTCGTCGTCTACATTTCCCATCACGGCTATTTGCTCGACGACCACCGGCGTTTCGAGAAACACACGATGTGGGAACCCGCCGTGCAAACGCCATTGCTCGTGCGGGCACCGGGCTTGGGCAAACCGGGCCAGGTCAGCAGCGAACTCGTGGAGCTGGTGGATTTGGTGCCGACTTTTACCGAATCGACGGCCCTGCCGTCGCTGCCGACGCAAGGACCGTTCAGTCCGGGCAAAAGCTTACTACCCCTGCTCCGCAATCCCCGCGCCGAGCACCGCGAGGCCATTTTTTCGGAATACCTCATCGACCGGCTGGCCATGCTCCGCACCGACGATTACAAGTACGTTTTCACCAGCGGCGAACACGATTTGGGCGTGGGCTACGAAACCGGCCACGCACCTTTTGGCCCGACGCAGTGGCTATTCGATTTAAAGGCCGACCCCGACGAACTTCACAACCTCGCCGCCGACCCCGCTCAGGCTGGTCGCCTGCGCGCGATGCAGGCCCAACTCATCGCCGTTTTCCGGAAAACCCACCCCGTTGCCGCCAAATTACCCGCCGGGCTGAACGCCGAACAAACCCTGGCCTGGTTTTGCGAACCCCGCGACGAGGTGTCCGACCTCGAAAAACGCCTGTTCCCCGACCCGAAACGCTACGAAAAAAAGCCCCGCTGACCTGATGAAAATTCCGCTGTTTTTGCTGCTGACCGTTCACTTCGCGGCGGCCCAAAAGCCCAACTTCGTGCTCATCGTCGGCGACGACCACGACCGGAGCGCGCTGGGCTGCTACGGCAACCCGCAGGTGAAAACCCCGAACCTCGACGGCCTCGCCGCCGAGGGCCTGCGGTTCACCCGCGCCTACGCCAGCACGGCCTCGTGCAGCCCCAGCCGTTCCACGTTGCTGTCGGGGCGGCACAACCACAACACCGGGCAATACGGGCTGGCCCACGCCACGCATCACTTCCGCTCGCACGAGGAGTTGAAAACCCTGCCCGCACTCCTGCACGAAGCCGGGTACACGACCGCCCGCGTCGGCAAATACCACGTGGCCCCGGAGAGCGCCTACCCCTTCGACGTCGCCCTGGGCGAAAACGGCTCCAACCCGGTGGACATGGCGAATCGCAGCGCCAGTTTTCTGGAACCCAATCGGACGAAGCCCTTTTTTCTCTACTTCTGTCCCACCGACCCGCACCGCGCCGGGACGTTCCCCGGTTTGCCGTTCAACGCCAATCCCCACGGCAACAAACCCGGCGGGCACGAAGGCGTGCGCGAAACGCGCTACGGCATGGATTCGCTGCGGGTGCCCTTTTTCCTACCCGACGCGCCCGAAACGAAGGCCGAACTGGCCCAGTACTACCAGTCGGTTTCGCGGATGGACCAGGGCATTGGGCGCTTGTTTGAAGTTTTGAAAGAAAAAGGACTTTGGGAAAATACGGTGGTGATTTACCTCTCCGACAACGGAATGCCCGTGCCGGGGGCCAAAACCACGCACTACGAGCCGGGCGTGCGGCTGCCGCTGATTGTTCGGAATCCGTTTTCAAATCAAAAAAACAAGGTTTGCGACGAACTCGTCTGCTGGGTGGATGTGGCCCCGACCCTGCTCGACTGGGCCGGGTTGAACCCACCCGTGCTGGCGAGCGCCGCGATGTCCACCGGCGGAGGCGAGTACGGCGAGCGCGGCCCGACCCCATTTTTCCACGGCAACTCCTGGAAACCGCTGTTTGAAACCCCAAGTCAATTTAAATCCGACACGCTGTTTCTCTCCCACACCTTCCACGAGGTCACGATGTACTACCCCATGCGCACGGTGGTGACGAAGCGGTACAAACTTATCCACAACCTCGCTCCCGGCCTGCCGTTTCCGTTCGCCGCCGATCTATGGAACTCAGCCACCTGGCAGGGTTTCGTGAAATCGGGCAGGCCCCAGTACGGACCGCGCACCCGGCAGGCCTACGAACACCGCCCGGAGTTTGAGTTGTACGATTTGGAAAAAGACCCGCAAGAGCGCCGCAACCTGGCCGACAACCCCGCCCAAAAACCAGTTTTCAACGCGCTGCTGGCCTCGCTGAAGAATTTTCAGGAAAAAACCAACGACCCCTGGCGGGTGAAGTGGAAGCACGAGTAAAAAATCGTAGGGGCAACCCCGGGCGGCTTGCGGTTGCCCCTACGATGAAAACCAATTTTAATTCGAGCATTTTTAAAAATGACCTACTACTCCCTACGCTTCCCTAATCTCTTCCTGGCTTCACTGCTGATCCTCACCTTCGGCCACGCCCAAACCGCCCAGGAACTCAACGTCCCTACCGTCCGCTACGCGCCCACGGCCATGAAGGCCCAGTGGATTACCCACCCCGATTTGTCGGGCGGCGAACAGGCCGTGGTGGTGTTCCGGCGGAGTTTTGAGTTGCCGCAAAAACCCGGCCGCTTCGTGGTGAACGTCTCCGCCGACAACAAGTACACGCTCTTCGTCAACGGCAAACAAGTCTGCTTCGGGCCGCAACTCTCCGACATCCGCCACTGGCGCTACGAAACCGTGGACCTCGCACCGTTTCTGACCGCCGGGAAAAACGTGCTGGCCGCCGAGGTCGTCAACTTCGGCCCCGACCGCTTTTTCGGGATGCAGTCGTACCGCACCGCGTTTTTGCTCAATACCCCCGAAATTCCAACTGGCAGTCCCGTAAACACCACGGCGCAGGGCGGTTGGAAAACCTTTCACAACCCCGCCGTGCGGGACAAGGCCGTACGCTGGCGCTCGTTGCCCCGCGACATCATCGGCGGATTTTACGCCGCCAATCCCACCGACAGCGTGGACGTGGCTGCCTACCCCTGGGGTTGGGAAACGGCGGGTTTTGACGATACCGCTTGGAAACCGGCCATTTTCTGCGAAAGCGCCAGCGCCTTCGGCGGCGGATTCGGCTGGCTACTCGAACCGCGCAACGTGCCCCTGCAAACCCAGCGCGTCGAGCGCCTGACCCGCGTGGCAAAAACCACGGGGGCGACGGTTAATCCTGATTTTTTGGCGGGAAAAAGCCCGCTTACGGTGCCCGCCAACTCGAAAGTCACGCTGCTCATCGACCACGGCGCGCTGACCATCGGCTACCCCGAACTGAAGTTTTCGGGCGGACGGGGCGGGAAAATCCGGATTGGCTACGCCGAAAACCTGTTCGTGCCGGGCACCGCCCGCAAAGACAACCGCAACGACATCGAGGGCAAGCAGTTCCTGG
The DNA here is from genome assembly GCA_964244295.1 of uncultured Cytophagales bacterium. Lineage (GTDB taxonomy): Bacteria > Bacteroidota > Bacteroidia > Cytophagales > Spirosomataceae > JAJAZB01. The sequence continues at coordinate 59,352 of CAXTIG010000031.1, read as the reverse complement.
GCATCACCGACGTGATTCAGACCGACGGCAGCGCCAACCGCACCTTCCGGCCCACCTGGCTCCGCACATTCCGGTTCATCCAACTCGAAATCCAGACCGGCGGCGAACCGCTGACGGTCAGTGATTTTTACAATGTTTACACGAGCACACCCGTGCCGGTCAGGGCAAGCTTTTCGGCCAGCGATCCCGCCTACGCCCGCGTGTTCGACCTCTGCCGCCGCACCGCCGAACTCTGCACCCAGGACTATTTCCTGAGCGACGCCTACTACGAAACCATGCAGTATGTGGGCGACAGCAAGGTTCACGACCTGACCTGGCTGGCCCTGACCGGCGACGACCGCCACGTGCGCAACGCCCTGGAGCAATTCCACTACTCCCGGCTTTGGGACGGCAACCTCACCAGTTGCTACCCCCTGCGCTCCACGTTCGTCCACCCGACCTACTCGGTCATCTGGGTGGATATGCTCTACGACCACTACCTTTTTTCGGGCGATAAAGAATTTTTGAAAAAATTCGTCCCCGGCATCCGTCAGACGCTCGCCATGTTCGATGGCCTGATCCAGCCCAGCGGCCTGGCCGGAAAAACCCGCTGGGCCTATTTCGTCGACTGGTACACCGAGTCGGAACGCGGCGGGATGGCACCGGGGCAGGACGGCTCCAACTCCGCCGTCGTGACGCTGCACTACGTGTACGCTCTGCAAAACGCCGCCCGGATTTTCGAGGCCCTCGGTGAACCGCAGCAGGCGGCGTCCTACCGGCAGCGGGCCGATTTTATCAAAAAGCAGGTGTACGACGCGTGCTTCGACGCCGGGCGCGGCCTGATGGCCGAGCGCCCCACGAAGGATTACTTCGACCAGCACACCAACATCCTGGCCGTGCTGACCGATGCCTTGCCCCCGGCGCAGCAGAAGTCGGTTTTGCAAAAAATCCTGACCGCCCCGAACCTCGGTCAGGCCACGTACTACTACCGAATCTACCTCTTCGAGGCCCTGCATAAGGCCGGAGCCGGTGAGCTGATTCCGCAGGCCCTGGCCCCCTGGAAAGCTTTACTGGCCGACGGCCTGAGCACCACGCCCGAACGCTTCGAGTCGCCCAACAAACCCACCCGTTCGGAGTGCCACCCCTGGAGCACGGCCCCGGCCTGGGCATTTTTCAGCGTCGTGGCCGGGATTCGACCCGCCGAGCCGGGTTTCCGGAACCTGACGATTTCGCCCCAACTTGGCGAACTGACCAGCGCCGAAGGCACTTACCCGATTCCGGCGGGCAAGGTGGTGTTTCAGTTTGGAAAAAAAGGGGTCGCCCTGAGCGGCTCCGTGACCCTGCCCGAGGGCGTGAGTGGCACGCTGCTTTGGAATGGCAAAAAAACGCCGCTCCGAGCGGGGCGGCAGGAAGTGCGGGTCGAATAACGCTTTTTTCAATCCATTCATTTTTCAACAAACCAATCAATCGTATGGAAACCACGATTCAAACCGGTCAGTCGTACATTACGATGAGCAACGTGTTCACGGTCAGCCCCGAAAACCAGCAGCGCCTGCTCGACCTCCTCGTCCGGGCCACCGACGAGGTCATGTACCAGGTGCCGGGTTTCATTTCGGCCAACCTCCACCGCAGCCTCGACGGCGTGCGGGTCATCAACTACACCCAGTGGGAAAGCGAAGCGGCCTTCAAGGCCATGTTCGGTTTTCCGGGCGTGAAGGAACACATGGACGGGGCCTACGAAATTGCCACTGCCGACTATCACATCCACGAAGTCGCCCACGTACGCCATGCCTGAATCAACCCAACCCGCGCGGTACTGGCTCATCGTGGCCGCCCTCGACCACGTCCTGAAGGGCGTCGAAGGCGGCTTCTGCCAAGCCAACCACGGCAAAGCCCGCAACCTGAAACGGATGCGCCGGGGCGACGGCGTCGTGTTTTATTCGCCCAAAGCGCAGTTTGGCGAAGCAAAACCCCTGCAAGCCTTCACCGCCCTGGGCCGGGTCAGCGGCGACGAGGTCTATCAATCGCCGATGACCCCGGACTTTGAACCGTTCCGGCGCGACATCGCCTTCACCCCGGTGCGGGAAGCGCCCATCGCGCCGCTGCTACACGAACTGAGTTTCATCCAAAATAAAACCAGTTGGGGCATGACCTTCCGGTTCGGGTTTCTGGAAATTCCGGAAGCGGATTTTCAGAAAATCGCCGGAGCTATGTACGCCGAGCCGGTTTAACCCCCCTTTTTCCGTTCCCCATGTTCTCGCCCTTTCCCCGGTTCGCCGCGTTGCCGATACTTTTTTTTGCCTCCCTCACTGCCCTGGCGCAGTGGCCCGTCGGCGTTCAGCTTTCGAGCATGAAAGGCAGCCCGAACGCCCCGGCGATGATGGCCCAACTCCGCGACTGGGGCGTGACGGAGTTGGAAGGCGGCTGGCCGCGCACGATACCCGTGAAGGAATACCGGCGTTTGCTGAAGGAACATGGCCTGAGTTTCGTGGGCATGGGGGCCGATTTCGGCCTGCTGCGCGACAGCGTGGCCGTGGTCGCCCAACGGGCGAAGGCCCTGGGGGCGAGTTACGTGGTCTGCTACTGGATTCCGCACGGCGACGTGTTTACCCTCGCCGATGCCGACCGGGCCATCGCCGTGTTCACGAAAGCCGGGACGGCCCTCCGAAAAAAAGGGCTGACGCTCTGCTACCACAATCACGGCTACGAATTCGTGAAACACGGGGACCCAACGCGGCCCGAAGGCACGCTGTTCGATTACCTCACCGAACGGATGCCGCCCGAGGCCGTGCAGTTCGAGTTGGATTTGATGTGGGCCAAAAACACCCGGGGCGGTGCCCTGCCCCAGGACCCGACGGCGTTGTTGAAAAAATACTCTGGGCGTTTCCCGCTCGTTCACCTCAAAGATCGCCGCCCCGGCACGCCGTCTAGCCTCGAAAGTCCCGCGCTCAAGCCCCACAACGTGGCGCTCGGAGCGGGCGACATCGGACTGAGCACCTTTTTGCAGGAAGCCCGGCGGAGTGGCGTGAAGCACCTGTTCATCGAAGACGAATCCTTGAAACCGGCGGAGCAAATTCCGGCGAGCATCGCGTTTCTGCGGAACTGGGAGCGGCACCGCGACGAAATCCGGCTGTTGGTGCGGGCCGACGATTCGGGGATGTCGCACGCCAGCAACCAGGGTTGCCTCGACGCCGTGCAAAACGGCCTGGCCCGCTCGGTGGAAGTCATGGCTCCCACGCCCTGGCTGGCCGAGGCGGTGACGATGCTCCGGCCAGTGCCCCAGGCCGACGTGGGCGTTCACCTGACGTTGACCAGCGAATGGAAAACCCTCCGCTGGCGACCGCTCACCACCGTCCCCAGCCTCTGCGATTCGAGCGGGGCGTTTTTCCAGACGACCTGGAAAGGCAATCCGGCGATGACTTCGCTGCTCGACCACCAGCCGGATTTTGGCGAAGCCGAACGCGAACTGCGGGCGCAAATCGAGCGGGTGCGTACGCTGCTGCCCCAGACTTCCCACCTGTCGGTTCACATGGCCTTCGACCGCTCGCACCCGCGTTTGCGGGAAATCGTGGAGAAGCTTTCCGCCGAGTACGGCCTGCCCACCCTCGAACCGGCTTCGGCGGAGCCGTTTCCCCGGCTGGTTCTGAAAAACGGGGCCGACAAAGCCGAGCGCGAACGCGTTTTTGTCGAAACCCTGCGCGCGCTCACGCCCGGCACCTACCTGCTCGTGACCCACCCGGCCTACGACACCGACGAAATGAAACCCCTCGGCCCCGACGTGAGCGCCAACCGCGAAGCCGACGCGGTCCTGCTGACCAGCCCGGCGGCGGCAGCGGCGGTGCGGGAGCGGGGCATTCAGTTGCTGGACTACCGGACGTTTTTTGGCGAAAGCCGGGTACCTTGATTTTTACTTTGAACCTATTTTTGATTTTGAAAAAAGGGTTGTAAGCCCGACGCAGATTTGTCATCCCGACGAAGGAGGGATCTCGTTGGTGTGCCGAACTCTTGGCTAGCGGCAATCGTACAGAAGGGCCAGCGAGATCCCTGCTTCGTCGGGATGACAAACACTTTTTGACGAAATTCTAAACCGCTTCCCTTTTTAAAAAATGAGGTTTCAAAAACGGCTGTTTCGCAGCTTAACGTTGCTCCTGCTCGGCTGGCTCACCGTCGCGTCGGTGCCGCCCAAAGCCCCGGCACCGCCCAACATCCTGCTCATCCTCGCCGACGACCTGGGTTTCGGCGATTACGGCGGGGCCGGGAATCCGGTTCTCAGCACCCCCAACCTCGACCGCCTGGCCCGCGAGGGGGTTCGGTTCCAGAACTTTTACGTCTCGCCCGTGTGCGCGCCCACCCGTGCCAGCCTACTCACGGGCCGCTACGCCCAGCGCACGGGCGTGCGGAGCGTGACCAACGGCTTCGAAACGATGGCCCCCGACGAGACGACCCTGGCCGAAATCCTGAGTGCCAACGGCTACCGCACGGGACTTTTCGGGAAATGGCACCTCGGCGAAAACTACCCCAGTTTGCCCAACGCGCAGGGGTTTGGGGAATTCGTCGGCTTCCGCACGGGGCATTTCGACGACTACTTCGACCCGACCCTCGAACGCAACGGCCAGCCCCACCCCACGAAGGGCTACATCACCGACGTGCTGACCGACGAGGCCATCCGCTTCATGGAAGGGACCAGGAAAAGGCGTAGCGACGCGCGAGGGATCGCCGCCCGTCCGTTTTTCTGCTACCTGCCCTACAACGCCCCGCACACGCCGCTGGAAATCGATTCGACCTATTTCAAAAAATTTCTCGAAAAAGGCATTTCTGAAAACACGGCCCGCGTGTACGGAATGGTCGAAAACCTCGACGCGAACGTCGGGCGGTTGCTGACGCATCTGGAGAAAACCGGGCTGGCCCGCAACACGATCGTCGTGTTTCTGAGCGACAACGGCCCCATCTGGCGGGGACAGGAAACGCGCTTCAACGCCGGACTGCGCGACAAAAAATTCACCGTCTACGAAGGCGGCATCCGCACGCAGTGCTTCTGGCGCTGGGCCGGCCGGCTGCCCACCGGGAAAACCGTTGAAACGGTTGCCGCTCACATCGACGTGCTGCCCACGCTGCTCGATTTCTGCGGCCTGAAACCGAAAGCCGACGCCGACGGGCGCAGCCTCCGATCCCGGCTCGAAGGCCGCCCCGCGCCCGGATCGGAGCGGACGCTGTTCCTGACTTATTCCCTGAAGACCCTACACGCCCCCGCGCCCTATCCCGGTGGCATCGCCCGCACGCAACGCTTCAAACTCGTGGACGGCACCCAGTTGTACGACCCCAGCGCCGACCCCGGCGAGCAGACCAACGTGGCCGCCAGCCACCCGGCCCTCGTGGCCCGACTCGACAGCCAGTACCGGGTTTGGTGGGGCGAAACCCACGCCCAACGCCAGTTCCGGCTTTTGCCCGTACCCGTGGGCTACGCCGAAGCGAATTCGGTGGTGCTGACCCCGCACCTGGGCCGGGTGAAGGGCGGGTTGAAATTTCTCGGCGACCGGGGCGTCGTCAACGGTAAGCGCGTCGTTGGGGCGCACCCGGAGGGCGTGGACGGCGACTGGGTTTCGGCCTGGAGAAACCCGCCGGACGCGATTTCCTGGCAACTTGAAATCGTCCGGCCCGGCACGTACGAAGTGGCATTGACGCTGCGCGGAACTTCCACCTCGAAATCCACCTGGCGGGCGGCGGTGGGCGGGGTGGTGGTCGAATGCCCCGTCGCGGGAGTATCCCCCGAAACCTGGTCGGCGCGAACGCTGGGGCGGATGACCCTGAAACCGGGTCGTTATACCCTGACCATCAGCGCTAGCGAGGCGGATGAGTTGGAATTGAAGAACGTTGTTTTCAAAAAAATGAACTGAACTTCAGGGGTCTCGCTCACCGTGGGCTGTGGCACACGGCCCAATTTTCCAGTAAAATCCGTTTCGGCCTGTGTGCCACAGGCCGAGGAACCGGGCAACAAACCCAGTCCCCTGTTTTGCACCATGAAAAAAATCGCCCTGCTTCGTCTTCTCCTCGCCGCGCTGCTGCCCACGGCCTTCGTGAATGGCCCCCCGACCGTCACTCAACCCCCGGCAGTCGCCCCGAAAACCCGTGCGACCGGTACGCCGGAGCGGGTGATGCGGCAATCCGACCGCCCCAACCTCATTTACGTGAACATGGACGATTTGGGGGTGGAAGAAATCGCGCCCTACGGCCACCGTGTTTTCAAAACTCCCAACCTCACCCGCATGGCTTCCGAGGGGCTGCGCTTCACCCGGCATTACGCGGGCACCTCCGTGTGCGCCCCTTCACGCTGCGCCCTGATGACCGGCCTGCACACGGGCCACGCCGAGGTGCGCGGCAACAAGCAATGGCAGCCGAACGGACAGATGCCGATTTCCGAAAACACCGTTACCGTGGCCGAACTGCTCAAGGGCGCGGGCTACCAAACCGCGCTGGTCGGCAAGTGGGGCCTGGGCGGCGTGGGCACGCCGGGCGAACCGACCCGCCAGGGTTTCGAACAGTACTACGGCTACCTCGACCAGGTGCTGGCCCACAACAATTTCCCCGAATACCTGCTGCGAAATGGCGAAAAGAAACTGCTAAAAAACAAGGTCGTCTGGGAGCCGGAAACGGCGCTATTCAAGGGGCTGGGCAGTTACGCGACCGAAAAAAAGGAGTACTCCAACGACCTGTTCACCCGCGAGGCCGTCCAGTTTTTGAAGCAACCCCACGACCGTCCGTTTTTCCTCTACCTGGCCTACACCTTGCCCCACAACAACGGCGAAGCCCCGAAAGACGAGCGCTTTCAGTCGCCCACCCTGGCTCCCTACGAAAAGGAACCCTGGACCGACCTGGAAAAGAATTACGCTGCCACCATCACCCGGATGGACGACTACGTGGGCGAATTGATGAAAACCCTGAAGGCGCAGGGGTTGGCCGAAAATACGCTCCTCCTGTTCAGCAGCGACAACGGATCGACCGAGGATATTCCCCAGCGGTTCGCCAAGGCCAACGGCCTGCGGGGTTTCAAGCGCAGCCCCTACGAAGGCGGCATCCGCGCCCCGCTTATCGCCTGGTGGCCGGGCACGGTCAAGCCCGGCGTGAGCGACCACCCCACCGCCCAGTGGGATTTTCTGGCCACGGCCTGCGACCTGGCCGGGGGGAACACCCTCCCGACGACCGACGGGCTTTCGATTGTGCCGACGCTGCTGGGTAAAAAAGGCCAGCGCCCGGCTCCGTACCAGTACTGGGAATTCCACGAGCAGGGCGGCTGGCAGGCCTTGCGGCAGGGAGATTTAAAATTAATTTACTTCGTGAAAACGGCCCGCTACGAACTCTACGACCTGAAGGCCGACCCCGGCGAACGGACCGATTTGACCGCCCAACGCCCCACCGACCTGGCCCGGCTGAAACCTCTGCTCCACGGGGCACGGACGCCCTCGGAGGCGTTTCCAACGCTGAATTAACTCAAACGTTATGTTTTCCAAACTCGTCCTCCCCAGCCTCCTGGCCCTTACTGCCCTCGTCATCACGGGCGGGCGGCGCGTCCAAGTTCAGATGCCGGCGTTGCCCAACATCCTCTGGATTTCCTGCGAAGACATGAGTCCGCACCTGGGCTGCTACGGCGACAGCACCGTGCCCACGCCGAACATCGACCGCTTGGCCCGCGAGGGTGTGCGCTTCACCAACGCGTTCTGCACGGCGGGCGTGTGCGCCCCCAGTCGCAACGCCATCATCACGGGCCGCTACCAGACCAGCAACGGCGGCCACAACATGCGGACGCTGTACAGCACGATGCCGGAGAAAACCGGTCTGCCGCCCTCGTACTCCGTCGTGATGCCGCCCGGCGTACGGGCCTTCCCCGAGTACCTGCGGGCGGCTGGGTACTACACGAGCAACAACGAGAAAACCGACTACCAGTTCGAGGCCCCGCCGACGGTTTGGGGCGAAAGCAGCAAGAAAGCCCACTACCGCAACCGGGCGAAAGACCAACCCTTTTTTGCCATTTTTAACAACACCGTCACCCACGAATCGCAGGTCTGGGTGCGGAAAGACCAGCCCCTGCGCGTCGACCCAGCCCGCGTGAAGGTGCCGCCGTACTACCCCGACACGCCGACCGTCCGGCAGGACATGGCCCGGTTTTTCAGCAACATCCGCGAGATGGACGACTGGGTGGGCGGGTTGTTGAAAGGCCTGGAAGACGACGGGTTGCTCGATAACACGATTATTTTCTTCTGGTCGGATCACGGCGACGGGCTGCCCTTCGTGAAGCGGGAAATTTACGATCGGGGGCTGCGGGTGCCGCTGATCGTGCGGTTTCCCGATAAAAAGTGGGCCGGGCCACGTTCGGCCGGGACGACGCGCAGCGAACTGATTTCAATGATTGACTTAGCGCCCACGGTGCTTTCGCTGGCTGGCATTCCGACACCGAACGCCATGCAGGGGCGGGCTTTTTTCGGAAAATACGCGGTTAAAACGCCCCGCCACGTCGTGTTTGCCGCCCGCGACCGGCTCGACTCGGAGTACGACCGGGTGCGCTCGGTTCACGACGGGCGCTACCAGTACGTCCGGAATTTTTTCCCGGAAAAACCGCTGTACATGGACATTGGGTTTCGGAAACAACAGCCGATGATGGCCGAACTCCTCCGCCTGCGCGACGAAGGCAAACTCAACGCCGCCCAGATGCGGTGGTTTGTCAAAACCAAAGCCGCCGAAGAGCTCTACGACCTGAAACGCGACCCTTTTCAACTAACCAACCTCGCCGAACAACCCACCCAGGCCGGGAACCTCAACCGCCTGCGCCGGGAAATGGACCGCTGGCTGGTCGAAACCGGCGACCTCGGTGGTATTCCCGAAAAAGACCTCCTCCGGCAATGGTGGCAAGGCCGAACCGAACCGCCCCAGACGGCCACCCCGCAGGGGGAGCGGCAAGGCGACCAGGTCGTCATTCGCTGCGCCACGCCGGGGGCTTCCATCGCGTACAAAATTGAAGGGAATCCGGCCGACTGGCAGGTGTACACCCAACCGCTTCGGCTCGACAAACCGGCCCGCGTAACGGCGGTGGCCCAGCGGATTGGGTACGGATTGAGCGCTGAAATGACCTTCAACCCTTAGAAACTGTTTTACGGAGTGCCTTCCTTCTAAGTAGGGGATCAATTGTACCCCGGTAGCAGGGGCCTTGTCATCCCTCAGGCGTCTTGTCATCCCGACGAAGGAGGGAGCTCGTCAGCCTGCCGGACCCTTTGCCGGTTGTCAAATGATTCGGTATCCCAACCAGATCCCTCCTTCGTCGGGATGACAAGACGCCTAAAAATTCCCGACCGGGTCTTAAAAAAATAATGGGCAGGGGAGTAGGCAGAATCGCGTGCCAGAAATTGGCCGGGTTTTTGCGGCCCGATCGACCCTTCCAAAACAGCCCTCCGGCGTGCTTCTGTCGGAGGACATCAGGACACGCGACGAAATCCGTTGGCCCCGACGAGGGGCCACTGGTCGGGGGTCGTCACGTCAGGACAAATCCACGGATCGAGCGGCCAGACAGGTACGAATCAATTCATTTAAAGTCACACGGTTAAACCAGATAATCGGCATCAAATGCCGTCTAGATTTCTGGGTTTAAGCGCCGGGTTTTTACCCCTGCGGATGGGGTTGGATGGGAGATTTTCGGAGGTAATGACCAGGAAAATGGCACGGTGTATGCCCAGTTGTGGACGCAGTCATTCTATCAGTCTACTTTCTGGAATACTTCATGAAAATTTTTTCTACTCGTCCGAGTGGCACTGTCGCGTTGTGCGGTGCCCGTCTTTCCCGCCCCGTTTTCACCGCCCTTTGTTTCCTGCTCACCCCGCACCGACGCATTTCCGCGTGGGTGCTGGTGCTGGGGTTGAGCCTCGGCGCGGGGATTCCAACGGCCCTGGCGCAGACGCAAAACTGCTCGGTGAACGCCGGGGTACCGGCGACCATCTGCCAGAACCAGCCCATGACCCTCAACGGGCAGCGCTCCTCGCAGGTGGGGAGTTTCACACCCCCGGTGGTCTGGACCCAGGTGGGCGGCCCGGCGGTGACGATCGTGAGTCCGACCAGCCTGACGACCAGCGTCATCGGCTACGCGCCGGGCTTCACGTACACCTTCCGGCTCACGGCCACCTGCCAGGACGGCTCCCAGGCCAGCCAGACCGTGACGCGTACGGTCAACCCGATTTCGACCGCCCAGGCCGGACCCGACCAGGCGAGTTGCCCCGGCCTGAACGCCCTTACCCTCACGGGGAACGCGGCGGGAGCGGGGGAAACGGCGGACTGGCTGGTGCAATCGCCCAACAACGCCGGGGTGACCGTCAACAGCCCCAGCGCCTCGACCACCACCCTTACCCTGGCCGCCACCAGCGCGGGCAGCACCCGAATCGTCTACCGAATCCGAAACCTGAGTACCGGCTGTTCGAGCACCGATACCCTGGTCATCACCAACCGGGGTGGCGTGTTGCCGGTGGATGCCAGCGTGAGCCGCAATCCCAACGTCATCAACCTCAACAACTGCTACTCGACCACCCAGACGGTGCAACTCGACGGGAGTTTTGGCGGCAACGGCACCGGGGGGCAACTCGGAACCTGGTCGGTCGTATCCGGCCCCGCCGTGCCGAGCATCGCTAACGTCAACGACAACAACACCCTGGTGCAGAGCCTGGTCGAGGGCACCTACGTGCTGCGCTGGACGGTGACCGGCCCCTGCGCCACGGGCAGCAGCGACGTGACCATCAACGTGCCGCCCCCCTCGCAGGACGTGTCGGCCTCGGGTAGTCTGGTGCCGGGGGAACAGATTTTCTGTGATGCCCGCACCACGGCCCTCCTGGCGGCGGCCCCGCCCCTGTACACCGGCGAGAACGTGCTGTGGAGTTTCGACGGGGCCAGCGGCCCCTCGCCTTCCACGCCGACCCTCGCCAACGCCAACACGCCCACGGCCAGCGTGTCGGGCTTGAACCCGGCCCCGGGCAACACCTACACCTTCCGCTACACGGTCACGCCCACCGCCACGCCGGGCTGCGCCAACTCGGCCACGACGACCATCCGCTTCATCGGCGTTCCGACGATCAACGTCATTCCTACCTCGGTGACGTTGCTTTGCGATTCCACCGAAACCTCGCCCACGGCCAGCAACCCCCGCGCCGTCAACTACACGGCTTCGGGTGGTACGGGCACTTCCTGGCAAATCGTCAGTTTTCCGGCGGGCTTCGTACCCCCTGCCCGCCAGGGCACCAACGGCAACCCGCAGGTGATTGCGGGGTTGAATCGTTCGGGTACCTACGTCGTGCGATTTTTTCAGGAGGCCCCCAACGGCCCGACCTGCCAGACCACGTCCGACGACGTCACCATCGTCGTTTCGTTCGGCAACGCCGGGGCCAACGCCGGGACGGATCAGATTTTGGGTTGCGGCATCGACAACACGCAACTGGCGGGCAATGACCCCACCCTCGGTATTCCCAGCAACGGAAACATCCAGGGCCGGGGTCGGGGTTTCTGGGGCCAGATTAGCGGCCCGACGACGGTCGTATTTCTCGACAACGTCCTGAACGTCCCCGACAATACGGATTTTAACACCCGGGTACAAAACCTGGCTCCCGGCCAGTACGTCTTCCGCTGGACGGTAACCAACGGCACCAACTGCCCCATCGCCTTCGACGACGTAATGGTGCGGGTGTTTGAGCCGCTGGCCGTCACGGCGGGCGCGGATCAGACGATTTGCTACGGAACGGCCACGACGCTAACCGGCACGCCAACGGTCAGCCCCACGCAGGTGGGGCAATGGAGTATCGTCGGCTCCTACAGTCCGGCCCCGACCATTGTCAGCCCCGGCAGCCCGAACACGACCGTGATCGTGCCCAGCCCCTCGACCACGTACACCTTCCGCTGGACGGTCACGCAACCCGGCAGTAACTGCCCGGCCTCGTTCGACGACGTGAACGTGACGACCACGGCCACGCAGGGGCCGACCCCCGCCAACGCCGGGCCGGACCAGTGCCGCACCGGCTTCACGACGGCAACCCTCGCGGGCAACGGCCCGATTGCGGGCGAAACCGGTTTGTGGACCGTCGCTTCCGGGCCGGGTGGCTCCAGTTTCAGCAACGCCGCCCAGGGCAATACGACGATCAACGGCCTGGTCAACGGCACGTATCGCCTCGTATGGACCCTGTCGGTAGCCGGTTGTCCCGGCATCAACGCCGATACCGTGGTGGTTTCGGTCGGTGGCCCGGCCCCGGCCAACGCGGGTGCCGACCTGACCGTGTGCGGCAGCAGCGTGACCCTACTGGGCAGCGGCCCCGCCTACGGCCTGGGCGTCTGGCGCTTCGTGAGTGGCCCGGCAATGGCGGTGATCAGCAACGTCAACTCCTCCACCGCCCTCTTCAGCAACCTGATTCCGGGCGTTTACGTGTACGCCTGGGACGTGACCAACGGCGCGTGCCCCGGCACCAACACCGACCTGGTGACGATCACCGTTTCGGCGGCCCCCAGCCCGGCCAACATCGCCGTGGCCAGCACCTCGGTCTGCGGCAACGTCGCCACGCCGGGTGCCCTGAGCACCACCCTGACCGCCGACGCCATCACCGCCGGCACCGGCCTCTGGACGGTGGTCGGCGCGGCTCCTTCGGTGGTGAGTTTCAGCCCCAGTGCCTCCGCCAGCACCGTGACGGTGAGCAGCCTGCGCCAGGGCAACTACAAATTCCGCTGGACGGTCTCGGGCGAACCACCCTGCCCCAACCCCGGTGCCTTCGATGAAATCGACGTGTTCGTGCAGGAATATTCCTACGCCGGGCCGGATCGGAACCTGTGCAACGCCACGGCTGGCTCGACCAGCGTCACGCTCGACGGCAACGGCCCTTCGGGTACCTGGACCTTCGTGAGCAGTACCAACGGCGATACACCGGTGGGTAGCGCCCCTAACGGCGACAGCCGGATTTTTTCGAGTCTCGAAACCGGCACCTATATTTTCAGCTACACCGTAGCCGTCAACCCCAGCGCCGCCTGCCCGGCCCCCGTGGCCGATCAGGTGAGCGTCACCGTGACGACCCAGGCCAGCCCGCCCAACGCGGGGCCGGATCAGGAACGCTGCTCCAACGCCTCCCCCGCCTATTTCCAACTGGCCGGTTCGGCCATTGCCCCGCCCCAAACCGGGTTGTGGGTGCAATTGTCGATTCCCGGTCAGCCGAGCGGCACCTTCGATAACCCTGCCCTGCCCAACGCCCGGTTTACGCCCTTCAATTTCGCCACCGGCACGGCCAACACCGAAACCTACGTGCTCGAATGGCGCGCCGTCAGCCCCAGCGATCCCACCTGCTACGTGGGTGATCAGATTCGCCTGGTGAATTACCGCGAACCTTCCGATGCCAACGCCGGGCCGGACCAACTCCAGGCCTGTGCCCCGACCGTGCAGCTGGCCGCCGTGACGAGTACACCGTTTTACGGCACCCCCCAGTGGTCGCTGGTGAGCGTGAGCAATGCCTCGCCCAACCCCACCATCGACCAGCCCTTCCAGGCCAATTCGACGGTGACGATTCCGGTCGGCACCATTTACCCCGTCACCTACGTGTTCCGCTGGACGGTCAGCAATGGCTCGGCCTCCAACCCGAACGTGTGCGTTCCCAAAACCGACGAGGTCAGCATCACCATTCCCTTCGCCCCGCCTACCCCGGCGGCAGCGGGTCCCGACCGGCGATTGTGCAACGTGACCGCCATCCAGCTCCAGGGCAACACGCCCGTCGTCGGCACCGGGCAGTGGAGCCTCGCCCCCGGCAGCCCCTACGCGCTCATCGACAACCCCGGCAGCCCCACCACCAACGTTTTCTCGCTTTCGCCGGGCACCTACACCTTCGTGTGGAGCATCACCAGCGGGGCCTGCGTGTCGCGGGATACGGCGGTGTTCGTCAATGACGCCCCGGCTTCGCCCGCCAACGCCGGACCGGACATGGCGGTCTGTGAATTCACGCCCGTCATGCTGGCGGCTACCGCGCCCACCTCAGGCACCGGCACCTGGACGGTCGTGAGTCAACCCGCCGGTTCGCCGCCGATTACGTTTACGCCCAGCGCCAACTCGCCCAGCGCCCAGGCCAACGGCACCGTGGTGATTCCGCCCGGTTCGCCGAGCGTGACTTACGTGTTCCGCTGGACGGTCAACGGCGGCCCCACCTGTCCCCCCAGCAGCGACGACGTGACGGTGATGATTCTGCGTCAGCCCACCCAGGCCGACGCCGGACCGAACCAAACCATCTGCGTGGGCGGCAGCGTGACCCTGACGGGCAACACCCCGACCTTCGGGATGAGCACCTGGAGTAAAATCTCCGGTCCGACGGGCAGCGGTGAGGTCATTGTCAGCCCCACGTCCTCCACCACCCAGGTGACGGGCTTTACCGTACCGGGCACCTACGTCTATGAGTACCGCATCGGCGACGCGGGCAACTGCGCCAGCAGCAGCACGGTGGCCGTGTTCGTGCGGCCCATTCCGGTGATCGCCTCGGCGGTAGCCACTTGCGCCGGGGGCCAGGGCACGGGTGTGATCACGGTGACGGCCTCGATTTCCAACGCCAGCACCCTCGAATACTCCCGCAACGGCACCAACTGGTTTACGAGCAATATTTTCAACAACGTCCCCAACGGTCCCTACACCATCCGCGTCCGCGACCAGGCCTTCCCCACCTGCCAGGCCACGATTCCGGTCACGGTCAACTGCGTGGATAACCCCGTCGTCGGCGCGGCCAAACTGGCGGGAACGCCCGTGGCGGTGGGTGGCTTGGTGGGCGTGTTCGACGTGCCCTACACCGTTACCGTGCAGAACCTGGGCAACGTCGCCATCTCCAACGTACAGGTGACGGACAACCTCGTGCCGACCTTCCCGGCTCCGGCCACGTTTACGATTCAAACCGCCCCGGCTACCGGTGGTGGACTGAGTGCGAACGCGGGTTTCAACGGCAATTCCAACCAAAACCTGCTGGTGGCCGGGTCGAGTTCGCTCGCCATCGGGGCCACCCAGACCATCACGTTCACCGTCCGGGTGAGCCTGAACGGTTCGACCCAAACGACGTTCAACAACCAGGCTTTCGTGGGCGGCACCGGGCCGAACGGCACCAACCCGCCCACCGACCCCTCCAACAACGGCGGGCCGGGCCAAATCGACCCCAGTGGCAACGGCAACCCCGGCGATCCGGGTGAAAACACGCCTACGCCGGTGACAATCAGCACCACGGTGATCGGGGTGGCGAAAGCCGCCGGGACGCCCGTGTTCGTCAACACCGGCGTGTACGACGTGCCCTACACGGTGTACGTTCGTAACCTGGGCAACCAGCCCCTGACCAACGTGCAGGTGACGGATAACCTGACGACGACCTTCCCCGCCCCCATCACCTACACCCTGTCGGGCCTGACCGCCCAGGGACCGCTCACGAGCAACCCGGCTTTCAACGGCAACGGCAACCAGAACCTGCTCACGGGGGCCAGCAGCACTCTCCAACCCGGCGACCTGCGCACGATTACGTTTACGGTGCGCATCACGCTGAACGGCTCGACCCAAACGCTCTTCAACAACCAGGTGACGGCCAGCGCCACCGGTGCCGCCCCTGACCTGTCGAACAACGGCGACGCCACGGCCATCGACGTGAACACCAACGGCAACCCCGGCGACACCACGCCCAACGAGGGCGTGCCCACGCCGGTCACGATCAGTTCGGGACAAATTGGTCTTGCCAAACGCCTGGTTTCGAGCGCGGTGCAGCCCAACGGCAGCTACAATCTGACTTACGAAGTCATCGTCCGCAACGCGGGCAACATGGCCCTGAGCAACGTGCAGGTGAGCGACGATTTGACGCCGACTTACCCCGCCCCGGCTACCTTCAGCATCGTGTCGGTGACGAACATCGCCAACGCCCCCGACGTCAACGCGGGCTTCCTGGGCACCCCCGGCAACCCCAACCTGCTCAACGGCACTGGTACCCTGGCCGTCAGCGCGACCAAGACGATTCAATTCGTCGTGAATGTGCGCCTCAACGGGGCCATCGGCAGCAACGGCAGCATCACGTATTTCAACAACGCCATCGCCAGCGGCACCCCACCCGGTGGGCTGCCTTCGGTGAGCGACGTGTCGAACAACGGCAGCGACCCCAACCCCGTCGGCAGCGTACCGACCCCGGCCCCGCTTAACACCCGCGCCGACCTGAGTCTGGTCAAAACGGTGAGCGCCGCCACGGTGAACGTGAACGACAACGTGACCTACACCCTCGTGGTGAGCAACGCCGGGCCGAATGGGGCCACCAACGTGGAGGTGAAAGACGTCCTCCCGGCGGGTCTGCAATTCGTGAGCAGCCCCAACCTGGTTTTGAACGGTACCACCCTCACCGGCACCGCCGCCAGCATTCCCAACGGCGGCACGGCCACGTTTACCTTCGTCGCGAAAGTCCTCAACCAGGGTATCACCACCAACGGCGCGGAAATCAGCCGCGCTGACCAGGGCGACGTCGATTCCACGCCCAACAACGGCGTGGGCAACGGCGAAGACGACCAGAGCAGCGTGCCCGTCACGGCCCAGTCGGCGGATTTGTCGTTGACCAAAACCGTCTCGAACACCAGCCCCAACGTGGGTCAAAACGTCATTTTTACCATCACCGTCAACAACGCCGGGCCGAACGCGGCCCTCAACGTGACCGTCCGCGACGTGCTCCCGGCGGGGCTGAGTTTCGTAAGCAGCGCCTCGACGCCCGCGCTGGTC
The DNA here is from genome assembly GCA_964244295.1 of uncultured Cytophagales bacterium. Lineage (GTDB taxonomy): Bacteria > Bacteroidota > Bacteroidia > Cytophagales > Spirosomataceae > JAJAZB01. The sequence goes on along the minus strand of CAXTIG010000031.1, from coordinate 42,614 downwards.
AACAACGTCGGCGTGTTGAGCAACACCACCCCGATTGCCAGCATCCCCAGCGGCGGTTCGGCGGTGCTGAGTTTCGTGGCGACCGTCACGCAGCCCGGCCCGATTACCAACCGCGCCGAGGTGTTCACTTCCGGTACTTTCGATCCTGACTCCAGCCCCGGCAACGGCCCCAACACGGGTGAAGACGACGAGGGCGGCGTGGTGCTCAACGGCCAGCAAATCGATTTGAGTCTGGACAAAACCGTCAACAACCCCACCGCCGTGGTCGGCGATACGCTCACGTACACGATTACGGTGAGCAACGCCGGGCCGAACGCGGCCACCGGCGTGCGCATCCAGGACGTGCTGCCCGCCAGCCTGACCTTCGTGGACAGCCCCAACCTGGTGAACGCTTCGGGCACGCTCAGCAACAACGCCACGCCGCTGAGCATCGGCGTGGGGGCCAACGTGGCCTTCAGCTTCCGGGCGCGGGTGAATCAGTACCCCCTCGGCGGCATCATCACCAACGAAGCCCAGGTGCAAACCGCCGACCAGTTCGACCCGGATTCCCAGCCGGGCAACGCCACGGTCATCGACCAGGACGACAATGATTCGGTGAAAGTCCGCCTCCGCGTAGCCGATTTGAGTTTGCTGAAAACCGTCAGCAACACCACGCCTTCGGTGGGTCAGAACGCGACCTTCACGATGACCGTCACCAACGCCGGGCCTGACCCGGCCACGGGCGTGACCGTCACCGACGTACTCCCGGCGGGCCTGACCTTCGTTTCCTCGCTAGATTTCAGCAACGTCGCCGGTACCCTCAGCACCGCGCCGTTTATCCTCGGCGTGGGTAGCAGCCGGGCGCTCACCTTCGTGGCGACCGTTACCCAGCCCGGCCCGATTACCAACGCCGCCCAGGTCGCGACCAGCCGCGAATTCGACCCCGACAGCCAGCCGGGCAACGGCACCGGCAACGCCGAAGACGACCGCTCGGCGGTGCAACTCAACGGGCAACAGGCCGATTTGCAGTTGATTAAACTCGTCAGCAACGCCACGCCCAACGTGGGTGACACGCTGACCTACACCATCCGTGTGACCAACCTCGGCCCCAACGGAGCCACCGGCGTGCAGGTGACCGATGTGTTGCCGGTGGGTCTGCAATTCGTGTCGAGCAGCGACTTTGGGCTGAGTGGCAGTACGCTCACGGCCAGCGGCCTGAGCATCGCCTTCCCCGGCCAGCGCGACCTGCTGTTCCGGGCCAAAGTGCTGGGCACCGGGCCGATTAAAAACCGGGCCGACATCACGGCCTCCAACCAGTTCGACCCCACGCCCGGCAACAACCGCGATTCGGTGACGGTAACGCCCACCCGCATCGATTTGAGTTTGGTGAAAACCGTCTCGAACGCCAGCCCCAACGTGGGCGACAACGTGACCTACACCATCACGGTGAGCAACGCGGCAGGCCTCAACACCGCCACCAACGTGGTCGTGACCGACCCGCTGCCCGCCGGGCTGACCTTCGTTTCCTCGCCCAACTTCACGCTCAACGCGGGCGTGTTGACCAGTAACGTCATTCCGAGCATCACCAGCGGCGGCAACGTGGCCCTCACGTTCATCGCCACCGTCACCCAATCCGGGCCGATTCTCAACCGCGCCGAAGTAACCCGCGCCGACCAGCGTGACCTCGACAGCAATCCCGGCAACGGCTTCAACGGCGAAGACGACAACGGCTCGGTGCTCATCGGCGGTCAGCAGGCGGACGTGAGTTTGCGCAAAACCGTCTCCAACGCCACGCCCAACGTGGGTGAAACCATCACCTACACGATTGCGGTGCGCAACGACGGCCCCAGCCCCGCCACGGGCGTGTTCATCCGCGACGTGCTGCCCGCCAACCTGACCTTCGTGCCCTCGGCGGGCATCACCAACACGGCGGGCGTGTTGAGCAACACCGCCGCCCTGAGCATTCCCGTGGGCAACACGGTCAACCTGAATTTCCAGGCCACCGTCAGTTCCTACCCGACGGCCACCGCCGGTATCATCACCAACTTCGCCCAGGTGCAGGCCGCCAACCAGTTCGACGGCGACTCCCAGCCGGGCAACTTCCCAGCCTTCAACCAGGACGACAACGATTCGGTGAAGGTGCGGGTAAAATCGGCGGATTTGAGTTTACTGAAAACCGTCTCGAACGCCACGCCGAGCGTGGGCCAAGCCGTAACTTACACGATTGCCGTGACCAACGCCGGCCCCGACGCGGCCACCAACGTGACCGTGCGCGACGTGCTGCCGTTGGGTCTGACTTTCGTTTCCTCGGCCAACTTTACCAACGCCGCCGGAACGCTCACCGCCTCGATTCCCTTGCTCAACGTGGGCGTTACCCAGACGCTTTCGTTCGTGGCGACCGTGACCCAGAACGGGGCAATTACCAACCGCGCCCAGGTGCAGACCGCCGACCAGTTTGACCCCGATTCGACCCCCGGCAACGGCGACAACAACGGCGAAGACGACCGCAGCGCGGCCACCCTCAACGGCCAGCAGGCCGATTTGAGCCTGACCAAAACGGCTTCCGCCGTCCCCGTCAACGTGGGCCAGAACGTGACCTACACGCTCGTGTTGTCCAACGCCGGGCCGAGTACTTCGCGCAACATCCAGATTCGCGACGTGCTGCCGCCCCAGCTTCAGTACGTGAGCAGCGTACCCGCCCTGCTCAACACGGGCGGCACCCTCACGGCCAACCTCGACAGCCTGCCCGCCGGGCAATCGGTGACCTACACCTTCGTGGCGAAACTGATTGCCACCGGCTCGCCCGCCACGGCGTCGATTCCCAACACCGCCGAGGTGAGCGCCGCCAGCACCTTCGACCCCGATTCGCAGCCGGGCAACGCGAATACCACCAACCAGGACGACGACAGCACCGCCACCATCCGCCCGCTCGTGGCCGATTTGCGGTTGGCAAAAACGGTTTCCAACGCCAGCCCCAACGTGGGTAGCAACGTGACGTACACGCTGACCGTCACCAACGACGGCCCCGACGCGGCCACCAACGTCCGCGTTCGCGACGTGCTGCCCCCCGGCCTGACCTTCGTTTCAAGCTCCAATTTCACCCAAAGTCCGCTCGGCGTGTTGACCAGCGGCCCCCTGAGCATCGCCAACGGCGGCAGCACCGCGCTGACCTTCGTGGCGACCGTGACCCAGAGCGGCCCCATCGTCAACCGCGCCGAAGTGAGCACTTCCGACCAGTTCGACACCGACAGCCAGCCGAATACCGGCACCACCGACGGCCAGGACGACATCGGCAGCGTACTCATCGGCGGGCAACAGGCCGATTTGAGTTTACGGAAAACGGTGAACAACCCGAACCCCAACGTGGGGGACACGCTCACCTACACGATCAGCGTCCGCAACGACGGCCCCAGCCCCGCCAGCGGCGTGCAGATGAGCGACGTCTTGCCAGCGGGCCTGGCCTTCGTGTCCTCGGCCACGCTGACCAACACCGCCGGAACGCTAACCAACCCGGCCCTGCTGAACATCCCGGTGGGCAACGTCGTGGACCTGACCTTCCGGGCGCGGATCACCGCCTTCGTACCGGGCGGCTCGATTGTCAACGACGCGCAAATCAGCGCCGCCGACCAGTTTGACGGCGACTCCCAGCCCGGCAACGGCGGCACCGTGGACCAGGACGACAACGATTCCGTGCGGGTGCGCCTCCAGCGGGCTGACCTGACGCTGAGCAAAACCGTGAACAACCCCGCGCCGAGCGTGGGCCAGAACGTGACCTTCACGATCACGGTCTTCAACCAGGGCACCGATCCGGCTTCGGGCGTGGTCGTTCGCGACGCACTCCCGGCGGGGCTGACCTTCGTTTCCTCCCCGAATTTCACCAACGTGGCAGGCGTGTTGACCAGCACCTCGCCGATCAGCATCCCCGTCGGCAGCGGCGTACCGCTCACCTTCGTGGCAACCGTGACCCAGAGCGGCCCGATTACCAACCGCGCCCAGATTTTCGACGCCGACCAGTTCGACATCGACTCCTCACCGGGTAACGGCGATAACCAGGGGGAAGACGACGACGCGGGCGTGATGCTCAACGGGCAACAGGCCGATTTGAGTCTGGACAAAACCGTTTCCAACACCCGTCCGAACGTGGGTGAGGTCATCACCTACACGATCACGGTCAGCAACGCCGGGCCGAATGCGGCCACCGGCGTGCGGGTGCAGGACGTGCTGCCCGCCAGCCTCCAGTTCGTCAGCAGCGCCACACTTGCGCAGGCCGGTAGCCTGCTCACGGGCGGGCCGGTCGCCATTCCCGTCAACGGCTCGGCCCTGTTCACGTTCACGGCGAAGGTCCTGCGCACCGACAGCGTGTACAACCGCGCCCAGGTGACGACTTCCGACCAGTTCGACCCCGACTCTAATCCGGGCAACGGTTTCAACGGCGAAGACGATGCCGACAGCGTGCGCATCCTGCCCCGCGCGGCGGATTTGCGGTTGACCAAACTCGTTTCCACGATTACCCCCAACGTGGGTGCCCTGATCACCTACACGATTCGGGTGCAGAACTTCGGGCCGGACTCGGCCACCAACGTGACCGTCCGCGACCAACTCCCGGCGGGTCTGCAATTCAGTTCGAGCGCCGATTTCAGCAACAACGCCGGGTTGCTCACGAGCACCAGTCCCGTCGTGATCGCACCGGGTGGGTTCGTCAACCTCACCTTCGTGGCGCTGGTCACGCAGCCGGGGCCGATTGTGAACCGTGCCGAAGTAGCGACCTTGGATCCCTTCGACCCGACCAGCACCCCCGGCAACGGCACCAGCAACGGCGAAGACGACCAGAACGGTGTACAAATCGGGGGGCAGCAGGCGGATTTGAGTTTGGTGAAAACCGTCTCCAATGCCACGCCCAACCTCAACCAGCCGGTCACGTACACGATTCAGGTCACCAACGCCGGGCCGAACACGGCCACCAACGTGCAAGTGCGCGACGTCCTGCCCGCCAGCCTGACGCTGGTGAACCCCAACGGGTTCGCCGTAGCCGGTAGCGTACTCACGCAAACCATTCCCAGCCTCGCGGCGGGCAACACGGTGAGCCTCACGTTTATCGCCGCGCCCAACGTGGTTGGGACGATTGTGAACGGGGCGGAAATCTTCGCCGCCGACCAGTTCGACCCCGACAGTCAGCCGGGCAATGCCAACGTGCTGGACCAGGACGACAACGACACCGTACCGATCACGGTGAAACAGGCCGACCTGAGCCTCGACAAATCGGTGGACGCCCCGCAGAACGTCAACGTGGGCAGCCTCGTCACCTTCCGGGTGCGGGTCACCAACGCCGGGCCGAGCACCGCCACCAACGTGCAGGTGCAGGACGCGCTCCCGGCGGGCCTTTCGCTGGTCAATCCGGGTGATTTTACGAGCGTCGTCGGCAACACGCTGAGCACGACCATCCCGGCCATCGCGGCGGGCACGAACGTGACGCTGCGGTTCTTCGCGAAAGTGGATTCGTCGGGCCTCATCGTCAACCGGGCCTCCGTCACCGGCGCAACGGAGTTCGACCCCGATTTGACCAACAACTCCGACACGGCCAGCGTGGGCGGGCGCATCGCCGATTTGAGTTTGGTGAAACTGGTCTCGAACCAGACCCCGAACGTGGGCGATACGCTGACCTACACGCTCATCGTCTCCAACGCCGGGCCGGACAACGCCCAGGCCTTTGAACTCCGCGACGTGCTGCCCGCCCAACTCACGTTCATCGACGGCGGCAGCGGCCTGGCCCACTCCGGCGGCACGATTACCACCCAGGTGGACAGCCTCGCGGCGGGCAACAGCCTGACGTTCAGCTACCGCGCCCGCCTCAACGCCTACGCGCCCTCGGTCACCAACGTGGCCGAAGTAAGCAAGGCCAGCACCTTCGACCCCGACTCGCAACCGGGCAACGTGACGACCACCAACCAGGACGACGACAGCACCGCCACCGTGCGGCCGCGCCGCGCCGATTTGAGTTTGGCAAAAACCGTCTCGAACGCCTCGCCCAACGTGAACGACGTGGTCACCTTCACGCTCACCGTCAGCAACGCCGGGCCGGATGCGGCCACCAACGTGCGGGTTCGCGACGTGCTGCCCGCCGGGTTGACCTTCGTTTCCAGTTCAAATTTTGTGGAAAACCCGCTGGGCGTGCTGCAAAGCAACGTCATCCCCAGCCTCGCTTCGGGCGGCAACGTGGCCCTGACCTTCCAGGCCCGCGTGACGGCCAACGCAATATCCATTGGGGGGCCGATTATCAACAAAGCCCAGGTCAGCGCCAGCGACCAGTTCGACCCGGATTCGCAACCCAATTCGGGCACCGAAGACGGGCAGGACGACGTGGGGAGCGTGATGCTGAACGGCCAGCAGGCGGATTTGAGTCTGGTGAAAACCGTCAACGACGCCACGCCCGACCTGGCCGACACGCTCACCTACACGATTTCGGTCACGAATGCCGGGCCGAATACCGCCACCAACGTGGCCGTCCGCGATGTGCTGCCCGCCAGCCTGAGCTTCGTTTCCAGCCCCAACTTCACGGCGGCGGGCCAGACGCTGACCGCCCTCGTGCCGAGCCTGGGCGTGGGCCAGACCGTCAACCTCACGCTTCGGGCGAAGATTACCGCCCCCGGCGCAACGGTGAACGGGGCCGAAGTGAGTGCCGCCGACCAGTTCGACCCCGACAGTCAGCCGGGTAACGGCAGCACCATCGACCAGGACGACAACGATTCGGTTCGGGTCGTGGTCCGCGCCGCTGAGTTGAGCGTCCGGAAAATCGTCAGCGACCTGGCCCCCAGCCTGGGCACCGTCGTGACCTACACGCTCACGGTCACCAACCAGGGGCCGGACGTCGCCACCAACGTGGTGGTGCGCGATTCGCTGCCCGCCGGGCTGACCTTCGGCGGCTCGACCGACCTGAGCTTCAGCGCGGGCCTCCTCACCGCCACCATCCCGACGCTCGCCGTGGCCGTGCCGCGCACGCTGACCTTCACCGCCCGCGTGGACAGCCTCTTCCCGATTACCAACGTCGTAACGGTACGGGGCCGGGAGTTCGACCCCATTCTGCCCAACAACCAGGACAGCGTGACCGTGAACGGGCGCGGGGCCGACCTGAGCATCGCCAAAACCGTGAACAATTTGCGCCCGAACCTGGGCGACACGCTCACCTACACGGTGACGGTCACGAACGACGGTCCGAATGGCTCCACCGGCTCGGAAGTGCGCGATCTGCTGCCGCCCGGCCTGGAATTCGTGCGGAGTGATTTCTTCGTCAACGAAAGTGGCACGCTCGTGGCCCCCTACCCGGCCATTCCCGAAGGCGGGAGTGTGAGCCGGACTTACCAGGCCCGCGTGACGCAATTCACGCCGCAGACCAACCGCGTCGAGATTTCCAAGGCGAACGAATTTGACGACGACAGCACGCCCGGCAACGGCCCCGACGGGGGCGAAGACGACGACGACTCGCTCACCGTGGTGCCGCGCATCGCCGACCTGAGTTTGCTCAAAATCGCGAGCCGCTCTGCCGTGAACGTGGGTGATACGCTGACCTTCGCGCTGACCGTCTCGAACGCCGGACCCGACACCGCCACGGCGGTGCGCGTGGGCGACGTGCTGCCCGCCGGGCTGGCTTTCGTTTCCTCCACTGATTTTGTAAACAACGCCGGGGCACTCCGCAGCAACCCCGTCACGGTACTCCCGAACGGCTCGCAAACGCTACGCTTCGTGGCCCGCGTGACCCAGCCGGGCACGATCACCAACCGCGCCCAGGTGGTCAGTTCCGACCAGGCCGACCCCGATTCGCAGCCGAACAACGGCCCGAAAACGGGCGAAGACGACGAGGCTTCGGCCACCACCGGCGGCGTCCTGGCTGAGTTGAGTTTGACCAAAACCGTCGACCAACCCCGCCCCAACGTGGGTGATACGGTGCAGTTCCGGGTGGAAGTGCGCAACAACGGCCCCGCCACCGCCACCGGCGTGACCGTCCGCGATTCGCTGCCCACCGGGCTGGTGTTCGTGGCCTCGTCGAGCTTCGCGCCCAGCGGCGGGAGCCTGCTTTCCAGCGCGATTGACAGCATCCCCGTCGGCCAGAGCCGCACGCTGACGCTGACCGCCCGCGTGACCGGTCCCGGTACGTTTGTGAACGTGGCGCAGGTGGCTTTTGCCAATGAAAAAGACCCGAACAGCACACCCGGCAACGGGTATTTGAACGGGGAAAACGACACGGATTCCGCCTCGGTGCGTACCCAGGTGGCCGAACTGAGCATCCAGAAACTGGTCTCGCCCGGCCCCTACCGCGTGGGGGGAACGCTGACCTACACGCTCCGCCTGCGCAACAACGGGCCGGACGTGGCGACCAACGTGACCATCACCGACCAGTTGCCCCTGGGCCTGACCTTCGACAGCAGCCCCGATCTTTCGGCCTCCGACCAGACCCTGACCGGCTTCGTGGCGACGCTGCAACCGGGCGATACCCGTGACTTCACGGTCACGGCCCGCTTCGACAACGCGCCCCGCCTGCCGCGCACCAACCGCGTGGCGATTAACGCCGCCGACCAGTTCGACCCGATTCTGACCAACAACCAGGACTCGGTGACGGTGATTCTTGACCGGGCCATCGACCTGAGTTTGCGGAAAACGGTGAACAACCGCTTCCCGACCGTGGGCCAGGCCGTGACGTTTACCATTCAGGTGAAAAACGCCGGGCCGGATTCGGCCACGGGCGTCATCGTCCGCGATGCGCTGCCCGCCGGGCTGAGTTTCGTGAGTTCGACCAATTTCAGCAACGTCCTCGGCATCCTGACCAGTACCAGTGCCGCAACGATTCCGGCGGGCGACAGCCTGAGCCTGAGCTTCATCGCCACCGTGACCCAGCCGGGTTCGATTATCAACCGCGCCGAAGTGTACCGCGCCACCGAGTTCGACCCCGACAGCAACCCCGGCAACGGCACCACGACGGGTGAAGACGACGAAGGCGGCGTAATGCTCAACGGGCGGCAAATCGACCTGAGCCTGACGAAAGCGGTGAACAACCTCCGCCCGAACCTCGGCGACACGCTGCGCTACACGATTACCGTGCGCAACGCCGGGCCGGACACCGCCACCGCCGTGGCCGTGCGTGATCGGCTTCCCGCCGCGCTCGATTTTGTTTCCTCGGCCAATTTCATCGCCAGCGGCAACGTGCTGACCGGCAACGTGGGCAGCCTCGCTCCCACCCAGAGCGCGACGCTGACCGTGCTGGCCCGCGTGGCCCGGCGCGACGATGGGAACATTACCAACTTCGCCGAAGTGGTCTCCGCCGCTGAGTTCGACCCCGATTCGCAGCCAGCCAACGGCTACCCCTTTGGGCAGGACGACGAAGACAGCGTCACGGTGCGCCTGCAACGTTCGGATTTGAGTTTGCTCAAAACCTACGACGGGGCACCCAGCGTGCCGACCGGCAACCGGATTACCTACCGCATCCGCGTGACCAACCAGGGACCCGACCTCGCCACCAACGTGGTGGTGCGGGACATCCTCCCGGCGGGTCTGACGCTGGTGAACCCCGGTGACTTTACCGCCAACGGCGACACGCTCACCCGCGTCATCCCGGCCATCGCGGCGGGCACTTACAACGTGCTCAGTTTCATCGCCGACATCACCACCCCCGGTGCCGTGCTCAACGTGGCCCGCGTGACCGACCTCGACCAGGTGGATGCGGATTTGACCAACAACCAGGATTCGGTGAGCGTCTTCGGACGGCTGGCCGACCTGCGCCTCGCCAAGACGATTTCGGATAGCCTCGTCAACCCCGGCCAGGTCGTGACCTACACGCTGACCGTGACCAACGACGGCCCCGACGCCATCGGCACCGCCACCGTGCGGGACGCCCTGCCGGACGGCATCGAGTTCGTCAGCAGCGCCAGCCTGTTCAACTTCGGCGGCACGCTCACCGGTACGGTGGGTGCGCTCGCCCCCGGTGCCAGCCAGTCGTTTAGCTTCCAGGCCCGCGTAACGGGTACCGGAACGATTGTAAACACCGCAGAAATTGCGACCAGCGACACGCCCGACCGCGACAGCACCCCCGGCAACACGGACCCCGAAGAAAACGACCAGGATTCGGTGGCAGTGCGGGTGCGCGGAGCCGACCTCAGTCTCGCCAAGTTGGTGAGCCGCCCCACGCCCATCGTGGGCGACACGGTGACCTACACGCTCCGGGTGAGCAACGCCGGGCCGGATGCGGCCACCGGCGTGGTGGTTCGCGACCCGCTGCCGCTGGGCTTGAGCTTCGTTTCCTCGACTGATTTCATCGAAGGCCCGAGTGGAATTTTGTTGAGCAACGCCGTCGGCGTACCGGCGGGGGGCAGCACCGTCCTGACTTTCGTGGCCCGCGTGGGCCAGTCCGGCACGATTGTGAACCGCGCCGAGATTTTCAAAGCCGACCAACTCGACGGTGACAGCGACCCCGGCAACGGCCTGAAAAACGGCGAAGACGACGAAGCCGCCGCGACCATTGGCGGGCAACAGGCCGATTTGAGTCTGCGTAAATACGTCAGCAACGGCCAGGCTCAGCCGCCCGCTCCCAACGTCTTCGACACGCTCACCTACACCGTGGAGGTGTACAACGCCGGGCCGAACCCGGCCACCGGGGTGCGGGTGCGCGACGTGCTGCCCGCCGGGCTGCAACTCGTCAACCCCATCGACTTCAGCGTGAGCGGGAGCGTGCTGACCGCCAGCCTGCCCGCCATCCCAACCGGCGAAACCCGCCGGGCGCAGTTCAAGGTTCGCCTGACCCGGAAAGGGCTGGTGACCAACTTCGCCCAGGTGGTGGCCGCCGACCAGTTCGACCCGGATTCGGAGCCGAACAACGGGTTCGACAACGGCGAAGACGACCAGGACAGCGTGAACATCGTGAGCGCCGTGGCCGACCTGAGTTTGCGGAAAACCGTGAACCCCGGCAAGGCGCTGAAAGACAGCGAAGTGACCTACTCGCTGACCGTGACCAACGACGGCCCCGACGCCGCGACGAACATCCGCGTGGAAGACGTGCTGCCCGCTTACCTGAAATTCAGCAAGTCGGACGACTTTACGAATACCGCCGGAACGCTCTCGGCGAGCATCGGTTTCCTGCAAGCCGGGGATCAGCGGACGCTGACCTTCAAGGCGATTGTGCTGAAAGACACGGTCATCGTCAACAAAGCCCAAATCGCGGCCTCCGACCAGGAAGACCCGGATAGCCGCCCCGGCAACGGCGTGGACAACGGCGAAGACGACGAAGCGAAAGCGATTCTGGGCGGTGAACTGGTGGACTTGCAGATCGTGAAAACGGTTTCTAACCCCACGCCTAACCTGGGTGACGAAGTGACCTACACGCTCGACGTGACCAACAACGGCCCCGCCGACGCGACTAACGTCCAGATTCGCGACGTGCTGCCCGTCGGGTTGAAATTCGTCTACTCCGACGACCTGACGAATACCGGCGGCACGCTCACGGCCACGATTGGCCGGTTGGGCGTGGGTTCGGGCGCGACGTTTACGTTCATCGCCAACGTGACGAAGACCGGCGTGATTCCGAACATCGTCCGCATCACGGGCCTCGACCAGAACGACACCGACCCCGGCAACGACCGCGACACGGCCACCATCCGGGTGCAGACGGTGGATTTGAGTTTGCAAAAACTCGCTTCCAAACTCGCCCCGAACGTGGGTGAAACCGTGACGTTCAGTTTCGTCGTTGCCAACGCCGGGCCGGACACCGCCACCCACGTGGTGGTGAAAGACATCCTGCCCGCTGGCCTGCTGTTCGTGGCCTCGACCGACTTCGCCGAACTCGGTGGGGTGCTGTTCAGCGACACGATTCCGCAGATTTTGCCCGGAAAAACCGACACGCTGCGCCTCCGGGCCAAAGTGACGCTGCCGGGCCGGATCGTGAACAAAGCCGAAATCGTCGCTGCTGACCAGCGCGACGTGGACAGCCAGCCGAACACCGGCACCAAAGACGGCCAGGACGACATCGGCATCGTGGTGCTCAACGGCGAACAGGCAGATTTGAGTCTGACCAAAACCGTGTACGGCTACGCCTCCATGCCGGTGCTGGGCGACATCGTGCCCTTCCAGTTGGAGGTGCGCAACAGCGGCCCGGCCACGGCGACCAACATCCGGGTGAAAGACTTCCTGCCCAACGGCCTGGAGTACGTCGCCACGCCGGATTTCCCGACCCCGCCGGTCGGCAACGTGGCGACCAGCCGCCTGATTGACAGCATCAAAGTGGGTCAGTCGGTGAAACTGTACATCAAAACCAGGGTGAACGGTCTGGGCGGCGACCTCATCGCCGGGACGATTTTCAACAAAGCGGAAATCAGCCAGGCCGACCAGTTCGACCCCGATTCGCAGCCCAATAACGGCACCGAAAACGGCGAAGACGACGCCAGCGACGCCCACCTGATGCCCTCGGTATCCGACCTGAGCCTGCGCAAAACGGTGGACCACAACCAGGCGGCCAAAGGCACGACCGTCACCTACACCGTGACCGTGACCAACTCCGGCCCCGACCCGGCCACCAACGTGGAGGTGAAAGACGTGCTACCCGCCGGGCTGCAATTCGTGTCGTCCGACGACTTTACCCTCGTGGGCAACGTGTTGACGGCGAAAATCAACCGCATCACCCCCGCCCAGGACGTGCCGCTGACTTTCGTGGCCCGTCTGCTGACCAACGGCATGGTCATCAACCGCGCCGAAGTGAGCAAAGCCGACCAGTACGACCCCGACAGCACGCCCGGTAACGGCGTCGAAAACGGGGAAGACGACGAAGGCGGCGTGGTGGTGAACGGCAAGCAAGCCGACCTCGAACTGCGCAAAACGGTGAGCGACCAGACGCCGGATTTGGGTGATAGGCTCGACTTCACGATTACGGTGGTGAACAAAGGCCCCGACGAAGCGACCAACATCGTGGTGCGCGACCTGCTGCCCGATGGCCTGAAATTCATCGAAAGTCTCGACTTCAACCACGCCAGCGGCGTGCTGCGCAACCCGGCTCCGCTCGACCTGCCCGCCGGGGACAGCCTGAAGCTGATTTACCGCGTGAAAGTGACCAAGACGGGCTGCCTGCTCAACCGGGCCGAAATCCTGCGGGTGACCGAGTACGACCCGGACAGCCAGCCAGGGAACGGCTTCAACCCCCGGCAGGACGACACGGACAGCGTACAGGTCTGCGTCCGCTCGGCGGATTTGAGTCTCCAGAAACTGGTGGACAAGCACCAGGCCGCCGTGGGCGAAACGCTGACTTTCTCGATTATCGTGAAAAACGCCGGACCCGCCACCGCGAACAACGTGACCCTGAAAGACGTGTTGCCCGCCGGGCTGCTGTTTGAAGACGGGGATGATTTTGTGAACAACAAAGGCACCGTGACCGCCGAAATCGCGAGCCTCGCGCCGGGCGAAAGCGACACGCTGCGGTTTACCGCCAAACTGACCAAAGGCGGCTGCCTCACCAACCGCGCCGAAATCACCGGCTCGGACGTGGCCGACCCGAACTCGACGCCGGGTAACGGCACCGACAACGGCGAAAACGACGAAGCCAGCGTGTCCGTCAACTGCGGCGTGGCCGACCTCAGCCTCGTCAAGGTGGTGGACAACCGCCAGCCGCTCGTGGGCACCAACGTCAACTGGAGCATCCGCGTGACCAACGCCGGGCCGAATACCGCCCACGACGTGCTGGTGCGCGACCCGCTGCCGACGGGCTTGCAGTTCCTGTCGTCCAACGACTTTGAACTCACCGGCGGCTTACTCGTGGCGCGGCTGGATTCGATTCTGCCGGGCACCACGACGGTGCTGACGTTTAAAACCCGCGTCAAAACCGCGCAGCGCATCGTCAACTTCGCCGAAGTGGCCGAAGCCCGCGAGTACGACCCGGACAGCCAGCCTGGCAACGGCTACGGCAATTTTGAAGACGACGCCGACAGCACCGACCTCAATGGCCCCGTGTCCGACCTGAGTTTGCGGAAACTCGTGAGCAACAAACAACCCAACGTGGGCAGCAACGTGACCTACCGCCTGGTCGTCTCGAACGCCGGTCCCGCCGCCGCCCGCTTCGTGAAGGTGGTGGACAAACTCCCCGCCGGGCTGCAATTCGTCTCCTCGCCCGACCTGACCTTCGCCGGGGATTCGCTCTACGGCGGCGTGGCCCAGATTGCGGCGGGCGGCAGCAAAACGTTCAGCTTCGTGGCGAAAGTCACCACGGCAGGCGTTCCGATTCTAAACAAAGCGCAAGTAGCGGACGTGTTCGAGTACGACCCCGACAGCAAGCCGGGCAACGGCTTCGACAACGGCGAGGATGATGCCTCCAGCATCACCGTCGTCGGTCAAAAAGCCGACCTGGTGCTGACCAAAACCGTCAGCCCCGGCACCGCCGCCGTCGGCCAGACCGTCGCCTACACGCTGACGCTGACCAACAACGGCCCGACCACGGCGCGCGGCATTCAAGTCCGCGACGCGCTGCCCGCCGGATTGACCTACCTCGACGGCGACGCGAACATCGTTCGCAGCGGCAACGTGCTCACGGTGAATCTGGACAGCCTGGTCAACGGCAACGCGACCACGATTTTCTTCCGCGCCACGGTAACGGGTTCGGGCGACATCGAGAACATCGCCAGAGCAACCAGCACCACGCCCGACCCGGACACGACCAACAACGTAGGCCGGGCGACGGTGAAAGTGGCCTGTCCGCCGGTGCCGGTGATTTCCTGCCAGCAACCGACCATCTGCTACGGGCAGTCGGTCGTGCTCACGGCCACGGGTTGCCTCGGCACCGTGACCTGGAACACCAACCCCGTACAAACCGGCGCGAGCATCACAGTCACACCGATTGCCACCACCAGCTACACGGCCACGTGCAGCGGCGTGGGCACTTGTCCGCCCATCACCTCGGTGGCCTTCACGGTGACGGTCGTGGTGCCGAGCAAGCCCACGATTACGGTGAGCAAACCGCGCATCTGCCTCGGCGACAGCACCACGCTGACCGCCAGCGGCTGCCAGGGCGTGATTACCTGGAACACGGTACCGCCCCGGATGGGCGCGAGCATCACGGTGAAACCGACCGTGACCACCTACTACACCGCTGCCTGTCAAGTCGGCACCTGCCCGGCCATCACCTGCGACTCGGTGCTGGTCACGGTAGACCCGACCTGCCAGCCGCCGAGCCAACGCCTCGGTTTGAGCAAGCGCGTGGCTTCGGTCGAAAAAGTGGAGGACGGCATTTACCGCATCGCCTACGTGATAACGGCCCGCAACCTGGGCAGTGACACGCTCCGGCAGGTGCAGGTGAGCGACAACCTCTGGCGGACGTTCGGCTACGGGGCGTTGATTCTCGACCCGGTCATCCCGGTTTCGACCAACGGCACGCTCACGCCCAACTCCGGGTTCACGGGTCGCAACGCCGATACGCTGCTGCTGGTGGCGGCTTCGAGCAAACTGGCCCCCGGCGCGAGCCACACGATTAGTTTCTCGGTGAAAGTCAACTTCCGGTTCTGCTCGGCGACGACCTTCACCAACACGGCCTACGGCTCGGCGCGGGGCAAAGACAACGCCCTGCTGACCGACGCCTCGACCGACGGGACCGACATCGACCCCGACGCCGACGGCGACCCCGGCAACAACAGCCAGCCCACGCCGGTGACGCTCAACACGCTGCCCTTCCGGGGGGCGCTGGGCCTCGCGATGGCCGTGACGGATACGCTGAAACAAGCCGATGGCAGCTACGACGTGACCTACGCGCTGACGCTCGAAAACCTGAGTGAGTACGCCCTGAAACAAGCCCAGGTGAGCGATTCGCTGACGGCGGCCTTCGGCCACGCGGCCTTCCGACTGGTTCGCGGTCCCGAAGTGAGCGGCCCGGTGGGCCTGACGGTGAACCCGGATTTCAACGGCACCACCGACACCCGCCTGCTGGGTGAAGGCAACGGCCTGCCCGCGAAAGCAAAAGCCACGCTGAGTTTCGTGGTGAACGTCCGCAACGACAGCAGCGCCGCCGTGACCTTCCTCAACTCGGCCCTGGCTTCGGCCTACGGCGACGACAGCCTGCGGGTCTTCAGCGACGCTTCGATGAGCGGCTTCGTGACCGACCCCGATTCGAGCGGTTCGGCCTCTGACCCCGGCGAAGACCGGGCCACCGAACTAACCCTGCCCGGCAACGACGGGGCGCTGTTCATCCCCGAAGGCTTCTCGCCCAACGGCGACGGCGTCAACGACCGCTACGTGATTCGTCACCCGGCGGGCACCATCCTGCACCTGCAAATCTTCAACCGCTGGGGCCAACTGGTGTACGGCAGCGAAGACTACCAGAACGACTGGGACGGCAAATCGAACCGGGGTGCCGCCTTCGGCGCGAACCTCCCCGACGGCACCTACTACTACGTGGTGCAGCTCAGCGACGGCCGCCGGTTGGCGCAGTATCTGACGATAATGCGATGAGAGGATAGTGGATAGTGGAAAGAGGATAGAGAAAAGACAGGCGGCTCGCCGCCACGGTGCATTTCTCTATTCTCTCTACGCTATCCTCTCTACTCTCCCAAAAGCATCCCCTCTTCTTTCGGGGAGGGGTGATAGGGTGACCGAGAAAGCCGCTTCGTTTTACGAGGCGGTTTTTCTGTGTTTTCCTGGTTGTCAGTTTGGGCATCCTGTTGTCATCCCGACGCAGGAGGGATCTCGTTGGGTGAACAAGAACATTGGCTATTGGTAACCGACCTGATATCCCCAACAAGATCCCTCCTACGTCGGGATGACAGGCCTGTTTTTTTTCCGAAAGCGGAAGAAAACACCTTTGAGTCCAGCTTACGTCAATCCCGGCTCCCGCCGGTACGCCACCGGCGTTTGCCCGTGCTTTTTTTTGAACACCTGAATGAAGTGCGAAACACTTTCAAAACCGGCCTGAAAGCCCACCTGCGTGACGCTCTCCTCGCCTTTTTGCAGTAAATCGGCGGCGTAGCGCAGGCGCAGGTCGGTCACGAACTGGGTGAGGGTTTGGCCGGTGCGGGTTTTGAAGTAGCGGCAAAACGCGGCTTCGTTGAGGTGGGCCAGACTCGCCACCGCGCCCAGCGACACGGGTTCGGTGAAGTGCGCCATCAGGTGGGCCATCACCCGGTTGAGGCGCTCGTCGGGGCGGGTCAGCAGCGGGCTGGGCACATAACCCGGTGAAATCACCTCGACGGCCTCCGACTCGGCAATCAGGCCCAGCAGGCCCAGCAAGGCGTGCAATTGCCCCCAGCCTTCGAGCAGCAGCAGGGCCTGCATCCGCTCGGCCACCGCCGACCGCAGGGGTTCGAGCAGGTGCAGCCCCCCACTGGCCCGGTGGCGCAAATCCCGGAACGCCCGGCTTTCGGGCAGGTGCAGGAAGGGTTTTCCGACAAAATCATCCGCGAACCGAACCACGATGGCCTCCGCCGCTTGGGGGCTTTCGGGGTGGTAAAACGCCGCGTCGTTTTTCCAGTAATGCGGCAGGTTTGGCCCCAGCAACACGATTTCCCCACCTCCGAAACGCTCCACCCGGTTGCCGATGAAGCGCGTGCCGGTGCTGCTGACGACGAAATTTAATTCGAGTTCGGGGTGAAAATGCCAAGGATTGCTGAAATACGGCAGGCGCTCCTGCCGGAGGTCGAAGGAATGGCTTTCGCTGTGCGGAACGGCGAGTCGGTTAGGACGCATGGGGGCTGAATTTGCCGGAAAAAGGATCTTCCGCTACGAATTGGCAAATTTTACGACACTTTTTGCAAATTGATTCGTAAAAAAATGCCGAGGGAGGGCGGAATTTTGGGGTGTCGAAAAAATTGGAATCGAAGGTGTCACGCTGATTGTCACGCTGAGCGGAGTCGAAGCGCTACGTCACCGTCGCCACGCCGCCGCGCTTCGACTCCGCTCAGCGTGACCATCAGCGTGACACCTTCTGAAAAACCGACCCTTTCCCCATGCCCCAACGCCTCGCCCTGTTCCTTCGGTCAGCCTACGGACTAAAGTCCGTAGCGACCACATTCGCCTTTTTCCTGACGCTGACCGGCCAGGGCCAAACCGCTAACTCGCTCACGGCGGCCGAGCGCAAGGCGGGCTGGCAACTGCTCTTCGACGGCAAAACCACCAGCGGTTGGCGGGGGGCATACGCCGAAACGTTCCCGACGCGGGGTTGGAAGGTGGAGGAGGGCGAACTGCGCGGCCACCACAGCGCCGGAGCCGAAGCCGGCGACGCGGGCGACATCGTGACGCTCAGCAAATACCGGAATTTCGAGTTGGTCTTCGACTGGAAACTCGGCAAGGGCGGCAACAGCGGCGTGAAGTATTTTGTCGAAGAGCGCCAACCCAAACCGCAGGGTTCGCAAACGGGCTACGAGTACCAGCTCATCGACGACGCCGATTACATCTACAACAAGCAGCACCTGCCCGCCGACCTGAAAACCGCCTCGATTTACGACGTGCTGCCCGCCCAAAAACCCGATGTACGCCTCAACGAGTGGCACCGCTCGAAAATCGTCGTCAGCGGCCCCCGCATCGAACACTGGCTCGACGGCACGAAAGTGCTCGAAACCGACCGCGCCTCCGACGCCTTCCGGCAGGGCGTGGCCGACAGCAAATTCAAGGACTACGCCGGGTTTGCCACCATTCCCGAAGGGCATCTTTTGTTACAGGATCACGGCCACAACGTGGCGTTTCGGAACTTAAAAATCAAACTCCTCTAAGCCCATGAACCGCAGAGCTTTTTTGGAAAAAACCACCCTCGCGGGCGTCAGCCTCGGCATTCCCACGATTGTACCCGCCTCGGTGTTTGGAAACAAACGCGCCGGCGTACCGGCTCCCTCCGACCGGATTACGGTCGGCATGATTGGCACCGGGCGGCAGGGGTTCGGGCAGAATCTTCAGGGGGCGAATATCCCCAACGTGCCCGGCTTGCTCGACCTGCCCGATGCGCAGGTGGTGGCCGTGTGCGACGTGGATTCGTGGCGGATGGAACAAGCCCGGAAACTGGTCGATGAGCGCTACGCCAAACAGTCGCCGACGGGCCGTTTTAAAGGCTGTTCCACGCACCTCGATTTTCGGGAACTCCTCAACCGCAAGGACATCGACGCGGTGATGATTTCCACGCCCGACCACTGGCACGTGCCGATGGGCATCCTGGCGGCGAAGGCGAAAAAGCACCTCAGTTGTGAAAAACCGCTGAGTTTGAGCGTCCAGCAGGGGCGGGAATTGGTGGAGTCGATTAAAAAAGCCGGAATCATCAACCGGAGCGACAGTGAGTTTCGCTCGATGCGCATTCACAACCACGCCGTCGAGTTGGTTCGGAACGGGCGCATCGGAAAACTCCAACGCATCGACATCGTTTTCCCCTCCGACCCCACCCCCGTCCCGATTCAAACGGATATGCCCGTGCCAAAGGAATTGAACTACGAGATGTGGTTAGGGCCGGCCCCCTACGTGCCTTACACCGACAAGCGCGTCCACACGCCCTTCGATTTGAAAAGCCGCCCCAATTGGATGCGCATCAGCACCTACGCCCAGGGCATGATTGCCAACTGGGGGGCGCACTATTTCGACATGGCGCAGTGGGCCAACAATACCGAACAGTCGGGGCCGGTCGAGGTAATCGGCAAGGGAGAATTTCCCAAAAGCCTGTGGAATTCGATGATCAATTTTGAGGTCACGTATCGCTACGCCAACGGGGTCGAACTGACCTGCCAGCAAACGCCCACCAGCAAACCAAGCATCAAATACACCGGCTCGGAAGGCTGGGTTTTGGTGGAAGGCTACAACGGCACCACGACGGCCAGCAACCCGGCCCTGGTGACGCTCAAGCCCGAAAAAGGCGAACTCGATTTCTCGACGCTGCTTTCGGACAAGGGCGATTTTATCACCAGCATCAAGCAGAACAAACCCACCATCACCCCCATCGAAATCGGGCACCGGAACATCTCGATTTCACAAATCGGCCTGATTGCCTGCCAGTTGGAAGAAAAACTGACCTGGAACCCGGAGAAGGAATTGTTCGTGGGCAACAACTCGGCCAACGCCTTGCTGGCGGCGCCGATTGCCCGGAATCCGTGGAATGTGTAGGTATTTCTGTTTCTAAAAAACCAAAGCCGGCAAAACCTACTCAGGCATGATCACGCATTCATCCCGCCGAAGTTTTCTCGAAAAATCGAGCGCCGCGTTGGCTGGTTTGATGCTGACGGGAAGCCGCAGTTTCGCCGAACGGGTTGCACCAACCAACGTAAAAGTCAGCGCCCATTTGTGGGTTTACGCCAGCGCCTTTCCACCCAACTGGGACGCGACACCGGAGTTGGGAAAAGCCTTCGCCGATTTAGAAAAAACGGGCATCGACGGTGTCGAATTGATGGCCGTCAACCTGCGGCACGACGACGCCGTGGAGCGAATCGGAACGCTTTCAAAAAAACACAACCTGCCCATCACCGGCTGTTCCTACGGGGCCGATTTGTGGAACGCCGAAAAGCACCCCGACATCCTGAAGGACGTGACCGTCGTGATCCAACGATTGAGTCAGTTGAACGGGAAAACGCTCGGCCTTTCCGTCGGCAACGCCAAACGGCTGAAAACCGAAGCCGAACTGGATGCGCAAGCCGAGATGTTGAAGAAAATTCGGGCGATTTGTAAAGAAAATAACGTCGCGCCCAACCTCCACAACCACACCTACGAAGTAGAAAACGGCCTGCACGATTTGAAAGGCACGCTGGCCCGAATCCCCGATTTCCCCTTAGGCCCCGATTTGAACTGGCTGATTCGCGGCGGTGTGGATCCGGTTTCTTTCATCGAAACCTACGGAAAACAGATCACGTACCTGCACCTGCGGGATCAGTACGCCGACGGCACCTGGACGGAATACCTGGGGCAGGGCGTCACCGATTTTCCGGCGATTGCGAAGGCATTGAAAGCGGCAAATTTTAAGGGCAGCGCGGCCATCGAACTGGCGTTTCCGGCGAAGTACGTTCCCCAAAAACCGCTGCACGAGGTCTGGAAATTGAGCCGGGACTACGTGAAAACCCGCTTTGGGTGGTAATAATGAAGTTGGCTATGCTTTTAAAAAGTGGGTTTGTCATCCCGACGTAGGAGGGATCTCGTTTGGATACCAAACACTCGACTATCGGCAAGGGGACTTGGCAGGCCGACGAGAGCCCTCCTTCGTCGGGATGACAGGCCCGTATGACAACCTCGCCAGAATCAAGTCCACCCAGGTAAATGCAGAATCCAACTCCGCAAAAGATGAAAAAGAGAAATTTGCTTCGGATGGTTGGTTGGTTGATTCTCAGCTTTTCGCTGGGTCATCAGCAAGCTATCGCTCAGAAAAACGAAGTCCGCAGCCCGTTTTTCGTCTTCAACAACGGCCTCAGCGACACGTCCGCTCACAAAACCCCCGAAGCGCAGGTGGCCCTAGCGGCGAAGATGGGTTTCGACGGAGTGGAAAAAAACCGGCTCGACAAGTTCCCCGAATTTTACCGGGCGGCTAAAGCCAACCACCTGAAAATCTACATGATCTACGTGCAGGTCAACCTCGACGACGCTAAAAATCCCTATGACCGCCGTCTGGAAGAAACCTTCCGCACCATTCAGGGGACGGAGGCCATGCCCTGGCTGTTCATCACCAGTCAGAAGTACAAGCCCTCGTCGGTCGAGGCCGATTCGCTGGCCGTGCCCCTCGTGCGCGAAATCGCGGCGTTGGCCCAGCGCTACGGGCTGCGGGTGACGCTCTACCCTCACACCTGGTTCTGGCTCGAAAGCGTCGGCGATGCGATTCGGGTGGCCGAAAAAGTGGCCCGGCCCAACGTGGGGCTGACGTTTAATTTGACGCATTTTCTGGCCACGCAGTTTTACGCCGGGCAAAACCCAACGCAGAATTTCCCGACCTGGGTGGCCAAAGCCAAGCCGTACCTGTTCGCTGTGAGCGTCAACGGGGCCGATTTTCCGCCCCCTTCGCCCGACCGCGCCCGGCTCTGGGACACGCTCATCCAACCCCTCGGCGAAGGCCGCTACGACACCTACGCGTTCCTGAAAACCTTCTGGGACGGCGGCTTCCAGGGGCCGGTGGGCTTGCAGTGCTACAACATCAAACAGGAAAAAACGACCCACCTGCGGAAGTCGGTGGCGACGTGGAATGCGTACAAAAAGCGGTATTCGGAGAGGAAGTAGGTTATCATTTTCCTTCTACCGCTGTCATCCAGAGCGTAGCGAAGGACCTCGTTGGACTGCCGGACAATTAGCCGGTGACCCAGTGGCAGTTAACCGCCAACTACTCGGCAGCCCAACGAGGTCCTTCGCTGCGCTCTGGATGACAGAAAAAAACAAATTCAAATCTCCCATGCTCACGCCAACCCAACTCCAACACTACCACGAGCAAGGCTACGTGGTCGTGCCCGCGCTTTTTTCCCCTGAAGAAGCCGTGCTCCTGCTCGACACCTCCACCAGCGACACGGTAATTTCCGAAAAATCGTACGAATTGCTCGACGCGAGTGGTTTTAAAACCCGCCTCGCCCTGTGGTACACTCCCGGCGACGACGTGTACGGGGCCATGTCGCGCAGCCGCCGGATGGTGACGGCGGTGGCGCAACTGCTCGGCGGGCCGGTGGCCCACTACCACTCGAAGGTGATGCAGAAAGCCCCCCGCACGGGCGGGGCCTGGGAGTGGCACCAGGACTACGGCTACTGGTACAAAAACGGGTTTCTCTTCCCCGATATGCTCAGCGTGATGATTGCCCTGACACCCTCGACGGTGGAAAACGGCTGTCTGCAAGTGCTGCCTGGTTCACACCGCATGGGCCGGATCGAACACCTCAACACGGGCGAACAGGTAGGGGCCGACCCGGAAAAAGTGGCTGCTTATTCCAGCCAGCACGAGGTCGTACACGCCGAATTGCAGCCCGGCGATGCCCTGTTCTTCCACAGCAACTTGTTACACAGTTCCGGGCAAAACACCTCGGAAAATCCGCGCTGGTCGATTATTTCGGCTTACAATTTGGTGCAGAACAAGCCTTACAAAGACGTACAGCCCTCCGCTTACACGCCACTGGAAATCGTCGGCGACGAGGAGATTCTATCCGTGGGGGCCAAAGGAATTACCGCCTCGGCGGATTTTCTGGACAAAGCCGCCCGGCGGTACCAGGAAACGGAGGGGTGAAAAGAGCGAGGGTCACGCTGAGCGGAACGGTCCGCCGCTTTGGAACGGCTTTTTACCCTCCGCTGGCGCTACACACGCCAGCGGAGTTCATGAAAAAACCAGCCCTCAGTCTACTTTTCTGCTTTTCGCTGCTCACGGCAGCGGCCCAGGATGCTCGTCTCCGCGAAACCAATGCCCTCGGCTGGTTCGTGTACAACGGCGACCACAAACTCAGCAATCGCTGGGAACTACACACCGAATACCAGTGGCGGCGGGTAAATTTTCTTAAACACTGGCAGCAATCGCTGGCCCGACTGGGGGCGGCGTACCGCCTCAGCGACAAGGTTAAACTGGCGGGCGGCTACACGTTTTTCACGACGTATCCCTACGGCCGTTACCCCGTGGCCGACCTGGGCGTGCCAACCCCCGAACACCGGATTTACCAGGATTTACAACTCGAAGATAGCCTCGGGCGGCTGGCCCTCTCCCACCGCTTCCGGCTCGAACAGCGCTGGCTGGCGGAACTCGACCCCGACGCGCCCCGTGAAATTGCCAGTTGGGAGTTCCAAAACCGCATCCGCTATCAACTCCAGGCCACGCTCCCGCTGCGGGGGCAAACGCTCGACGACGGAGAGCCGTACCTGATTTTTTTCGATGAAGTTTTCATTGGTTTTGGCAAAAACGTCGGGCAAAACGTTTTCAACCAAAACCGGATTTCGGGCGGAATCGGGTACCGGTTCAGCAAGGCGTTTAAGCTCGAACTGGCCTACCTCAACCAGATTCTTCAGCACCCCGACGTAGAC
Organism: uncultured Cytophagales bacterium; assembly: GCA_964244295.1. Taxonomy (GTDB): domain Bacteria; phylum Bacteroidota; class Bacteroidia; order Cytophagales; family Spirosomataceae; genus JAJAZB01. The sequence goes on along the minus strand of CAXTIG010000031.1, from coordinate 18,701 downwards.
GATGCGACCGGCAAGCCCGTTTTTGAGCTGAACCACGGCTTTCGGTTGAATCTGGTGTATGACCTGGATTTTACCAAAAACTAAGCGGGCCGTCGTCACGGCAGAATCTCCTCGATGACCGATTCTCCCGCCGAAAAATCCCGGCAGGTACAGCGCCAGCGCTCATGCAGCCTCAGCCGACCGTCGGGCAGGTGCCCAGTCGAACCCAGTCTGTAGTGTACGCCCAGGGAAACGCTTACCTTTACTCCGCTAGCTAACCGTCTACCCCCGCTCGATCCGATGAAGTACGTGTATTTGCTCCTGGCCATCGTGGCGGAAGTGATTGCCACCAGTGCCCTGAACGCCTCCGCTCAGTTTACGAAAGGACTTCCCAGCCTGATCACCGTGGTGGGTTACGGGGTGGCCTTTTACTTTTTGAGCCTCACCTTACGTTTCATGCCGGTTGGCATCGTCTATGCCCTGTGGTCGGGTATCGGTATTATTTTGGTCGCGTTGGTGGGGGTGTTCTGGTTTAAACAGATTCCGGACCTGCCCGCTATCCTGGGTATGCTGCTGATTCTGGCCGGGGTGCTGGTTATCAACCTGCTTTCCAAGACAACCAGTCATTAACTAGCGGTGCAGTGGTAAATGGGGAATTAGGAAATCGTTTTTTCACGAAAAACCAATTACCCAATTCCCCATTTACCCACTCTACTTCAAGCCGAATGAGCCGTGTCATCCTTACTAAACCCTACCGATGAGTGAATTAGAGAAAATGCTGGCTGGTGAATGGTACTGGTCGTACCACCCGGATCTCCTGGCCATGCGCTCCAGGGCGAGGGAATTGTTCACGCAGTACAACCAGACCCTGAATTCGGAAAAGGCAACCCGAACCGAAATACTCACCACGCTCCTGGGTTCTTTCGGGAGAGAACTTGACATTCAACCCCCTTTTTATTGCGATTACGGGACGTATATCTACCTTGCCGATAATGTATTTATTAATTTCAACTGCACGATATTGGATTACGCACCGATCCGAATTGGCAGCAACGCGCTGATTGGGCCTAATGTCAGTTTGTACGCGGCATCGCATCCGCTATCGGCCAGTCATCGCATCAGCAAGGGGTCTGACATTGCCAAACCCATCACGGTGGGCGATAATGTCTGGCTGGCCGGAAACGTCGTTGTTTGCCCCGGCGTGACCATCGGCGACAACACCACCATCGGGGCGGGCAGCGTCGTTACCCGCGACATTCCCCCGAATGTCTTTGCAGTGGGGAATCCCTGCCGCGTGATCCGCTCCGTTACCGAGTAAACCAGGCCGCCACGCTCTTTCACCCGTGAATTCGCATGATTACCGTTCGCAACCTTACCAAAAAATACAAAACGCGTACGGTCGTCGAGGAGGTCTCGTTCGAGGTGAACGAAGGCGAAACCCTGGTCCTGTTGGGAACCAGTGGCTCGGGCAAAACCACCACGCTCAAGATGATCAACCGGCTCATCGAGCCGACTTCCGGAACGATCACGATCCAGGGCGTTGACGTCGGCCAGCGGAGTCTGCACGAATTACGCCGGGAAATCGGGTACGTCATTCAGGAAACGGGGCTGTTTCCGCACTACACGATTGCCGACAACATCGCCCTGATTCCCAGGGTGCTGAAATGGAGCGAACCGCGCATCCAGGAGCGCGTTCGCGAACTAATCAGCCTGCTTCGGTTGCCCGAAACCTGCCTGCGTACCTACCCCAGCCAATTGAGCGGCGGCCAGCGCCAGCGCGTCGGCATTGCCCGCGCCCTGGCCGCTCAACCGTCGATTTTGCTGATGGATGAGCCACTGGGTGCCCTCGACCCCGTCACCCGGAGCCACATTCGGCGGGAGTTCCGGCAGATGGAGGAATTACGGCAGAAAACGATCGTCATGGTGACCCACGACGTCCAGGAAGCCTTCGAACTGGGCGATCGGGTGGGATTGATGAACGACGGGCAACTGCAACAGATCGGCACCCCCCAGCAATTGCTGCTGCAACCGGCCAACGACTTCGTGCGCCAATTTTTCGCGGATCAATGGCTCCCCCTTCAGTTGCACACGTTTTCGCTCCTGGATTTAGCGCCGTACCTGCCCGTTGAACCAACGCCTCCGGCCGGCGCTTTGCGCTTACCGGCATCCACCCGCTTAGCGGAGGCGTTGGGCCATTTGGTCGGATCAAACTCCATCGTCTTCCAGACCGATGAACGCGTGGTCACGGTTCACCTGACTACGGTCTGGTCGGCACTCAGTCAGGTCTTTCAGCAGCAACCCTCCTCCTAAACCAACCCCACCGCCCGTGCAAGAATTTTTCGCCTTTGTCTTCGATCAGCGGCAAAAATTGCTCGAACAAACCCTGACCCACATCGGGCTGACGTTCCTGTCGCTCTGCATTGCCCTGGTGATTGGCCTGCCGCTGGGGATTCTGATCAGCCTCCGCCCCCGGCTGGCTTCCATGACCCTGGGCGCGGTCGGCGTGCTGCAAACGATTCCGAGCCTGGCGTTGCTGGGCTTTATGATTCCGTTGTTGGGCATTGGTCCCGGTCCCGCCATTGTCGCGTTGTTTCTGTACGCGTTGTTGCCCATCGTGCAAAACACCTACGTGGGGATTCGGGAAGTCAGCCCGGTGTTGAAAGAAGCCGCCCGAGGCATGGGCCTGACGACCTGGCAAGTGCTGACCCGCCTCGAATTGCCCCTGGCGCTACCCGTTATTTTTGCGGGCATCCGCACCGCCACCGTGATCAACGTCGGGGTGGCGACGCTGGCCGCGTACCTGGCGGCGGGCGGACTGGGCGAATTTATTTTCAGCGGCATTGCGCTCAACGACACCAACATGATCCTGGCCGGCACCATCCCGTCGGCGCTGCTGGCCATTGGCTTCGACGCGGGGCTGGCCCGCCTGCAACACCTGCGCAAACTGTGGCGGTATCGGATGATGGTGATCTTCCTGCTGCTGGCACCTTTCTTATCGTCGTTTTACTGGTTGCCGAAAAAGAGCGAAACGAAATTACACGCAGGCTTTGCCCACGAGTTTTACGGTCGGTCGGACGGGTACCCGGCCCTGTTGGCGGCGTACGAGGGGCTGCACATCTCATCCCGGTTGATCGACCCGAACCTCATGTACGAGTCCATTCACCGCCATTTATTCGACATCATCAGCGGGTACTCGACCGACGGACGCATCAAGACGTTTCAGTTGCGCACCCTCGTCGACGACAAACACGCCTTTCCCCCCTACGAAGCGTCGTTCCTGGCCCGACAGGCCGTCCTGACCCAATACCCCGACCTTCAACCCACGCTCGAACTGCTGTCGGGTACCCTGACCGATTCCTCCATGACGGAACTGAACTACCGCGTCGACTGCCTTCACGAGTCGCCCCAGGCGGTGGCCCGGCAGTTTCTGCAACGCGCCGGGTTGCTGCACCCGCCGGGCGTTCGGACTCGTCAGGGGAAAATCACGGTGGGGGCGATGATTTTCACGGAACAGTACATCCTGGTTGAACTCGTGCGCCAGTTGGTCGAAAACCGCCTTTCCCTAACCGTCGTCACCAAAACCGGGTTGGGCGGTACCAAACTCTGCTTCGACGCCCTCCAGAACGGCTCCCTCGATTTGTACCCGGAGTACACCGGGGCGGGCTTGCTGGTGTTGCTGAAACCGGCTCCGGCACTGGTCGATTCGCTGAAAGCCGACCCGCCGGGCCTCTACCGGTACGTCAACGCCGAGTTCAACCGGCAATACAGCCTGCGCTGGCTCAAGCCGCTGGGCTTCAACAACACCTACGCGCTGATGATGCGCGAGTCGCAGGCCAGCGCGTTGGGTATTCGGACGACGTCGGAGTTGAAGCAGTATTTGGGCAGTCGGTAAAAAGAAGCCGGCCATTTCGCAGACTGTCATCCAGAGCGCAGCGAAGGACCTTTCGCGGTTGCCTCCCAAACAGTTTAGAGGTCTGACGCGAAAGGTCCTTCGCTGCGCTCTGGATGACAGGTTTACACTCTCACGCCAACTCCTTCAACGCCTTCACCAACTGATCCAACTCGGCGGTGGTCGTAAACAGGTGCGGGGTCACGCGCACACCCCGGACGTTGGCCGTTTCGATGCCCACCGTCCAGATTTTGTATCGGTCGAGTAGGGTTTTCGCCAATTCGCCAGGCTTCAGGCGCGAAACGCCCACGTTGGCAATGGCGCAGGCGCGCTGCGGCTCGGCGGGTGTGTTGACCACGACGCCGGGCACGTTGCGCACCTGCGACGTCCAGTAGGTTTGGAGAAAGCGCAGCCGCGCTTCTTTCCGGGCGATGCCAATTTTTTGGTGAAACCGAATCGCATCGCCCAGGGCCAGGTCGGTGTAGACGGGGTGGGTGCCGGTGTGGTTGAGTTTGCGGATGTCGTCGTCGGGTACGCTCGCATCGGCGAAGACCGGCCAGAGGCCCTTGATTTTTTCCTTTTTCACGTACAGCATCCCCGCCCCCAGCGGACAGCCGAGCCACTTGTGCAAACTGCTGCCGTAGTAATCGCAGCCCAGGTCGGGAAGTTTGAAATCGAAGTGGCCCACGGCGTGCGCGCCGTCCACCAGCACCGCCACGCCGTGCCGGTGGGCCATGTCGGCGATTTTGCGGACGGGCATGATCTGCCCGGTGATGTTGACGATATGACAAACCATCAGCAGCCGGGTTTTGGGCGTAATCGCGCCTTCGTAGAGTGCCACCAGTTCTTCGTCGGAAGCGGGGTGCAGCGGGATGGATACCACCCGGTTGACGGTGCCGTAGCGCCGGGCCTGCTGCCGGAACATATCGAGCATGGCCCCGTAATCCTGCTCGGCCATGACGGCCTCGTCGCCGGGTTTCCAGTCCATCCCCGAAATCACCGTGTCGAGCGATTCGGTGGTGTTGCGGGTGATGATGACTTCCTCCGGTGCGCAGCCGACCAGCCCGGCCAACTGGTCGCGCACGGCGCGTTTGTCGTCGAACTGCCGGGTGCGCATGTAGTACGACGACACCGGGTTGATGGCCCGCACGTGCCCGACGAACGCCTCCAGCACTTCCTGCGCCGCCAGGAGGTAGTAGCCGTTTTCGAGGTGGATGAACTCGTCGGTGATTTTGAAGGCTTTCCGCAGTTCGGCCCAAAAGGCTTCGTCGCTGCCCGTTGCCGAGGGGAAGGTATTCAGCAAGCCATCGAGGGCCGCGCCGGGGAGCGAGACGAGGCCGGGGAGGGCGCGGAGGAAATCGCGCTTGGTGAGGGGCATGGGTTGAGGGTTTTTGCGAAGATAGGTGTAAGTTGCGAACGGAAGAGAAGACAATCTTCCGACTGTCTTTCATCGCTCGTCCCAACTGGAGAGGCAGTTGCGTTTATTCATCCGATTTGGGCGGATAGAAGCAAGCAGCTTGCGGACTATTGGCGGATAGGCGCAACTTCAACCACCCGCCAGTTGCGTCTACCGGAATGTTACTTGCAATGGCGGGGACAGTGCTAACCCGAACATTTTTTCAAAACTAAACAAATAATTAAACTAAAAGTCAAAAACATGATTCATACACCGAAAGGGTTTTTACCAGTAAATATTCTTGAACAAAGTATAATTGGATGGATGGAGCATCACTCAACCGAATATTTTTCCTTCGTAAATTATTTGGTTACAAACCACAACTTGAACAGAGGAATTGTTTATCAAATTAATTCAAACCCTATTGTTTATGATGCTTACGACCCAACGAGTTACCAGATTAAAGTAGTTCGACAAACTCCACGAGTTATTAAAAAACAAAACGGCAGTAAGACAATTGAACTCCACGAAGTATTTTTAGGTTATCTGTGGAGTATATCTTATGCTATGTGGGTTATTTATGAATACGCAATAGCCCTTCCTACACAAACAGGAACATACAATGGAACGGCTGACCTTTATACGGAGCCACAAAAAAGCGCAAAAGAGTTATTCCTCTACGGATTATCTCTCATCAAGGAATACAAGCTGTGGCCATCTCATCTACCAAGTCCGACCAACATAACACCTGACACAAAAGAAACAATAGAGAAAACGAACGGAATATTTCTAAATGCAGTCAGCTTTGTTCTATCTCACGAACTTGCACATGTCAGCCACCAACATCTTGACAATTTTTTGCCTTATGTAACCGATAATTTTCCTGAAATAAAAAGGAGAGAAAAAGATGCAGACGAGACTGCTATCAATATCTTAAAAAAGACAATTACCGCTACAAACACAAAGTCAATGGTAATTGTCGGTTCAATTATCGCAACCGCATCATTACTATATTTTGGCAAGACAATTCAAAGCCCAACTCACCCCGACAAGGACGACAGATTAAAATCAGTATTAGAAAGTTATGAGTTGGAAGACACCGACCATATGTGGGGAATTGCAGCATTGACACTTCAATTCTTTAATCAAAAAGAAAGTTTTGGGTTTACATTTAGTCAGCCAGAACACTACAAAGAATTTTTTTACAAATTTTTGGATGAATTCAAAAAACTAAAAACTATCTGACAATATGAAGCGATACGAATACGAACTTTTTACAATCACATTTTTAGGTAACACTCTAAAATTGAACTGATATAGCTATGATTTACATTGAGGACAAAGAAAAAGTAGCTCTGCCGAAGAAGTATCACAATGTGAATAATCTTTGTGCAATTATCTACGACCAACTGACAGAGATTTTTGTTGCGGACAATTACAAAGGATTAAACTGGGCGACTTTTAAACTTGACAAAAATAAACAATTGCTTGTTGACGAACTTCAAAGAAATGAAATTCATGTTTTGGAATGGTTAAAGGCAAACGATCTTACGGACGAACTCACATCTGTTCTGACAAAGCATATTACAATGTCGTTGGTAAGCGACTTTGTTAACTTCATTTATGAGTCATTGAGTAATGCCAAGAGAGGTAAAATGACAGTTGCGTATGCCCTACTAAGAAAACCATTGACTGATGAATTATTAATTTTGGAACAATTGCTATATGACCCTCACGAATTTATTCAGAGATTTTATCATTCAGGTGAACCAACTGACTACGACCCAAGTAAAAATACAATCGACAAGAGGGCAATTATTCGTAATGCTTTGACAAAAGCAAAGCCAAATGTGATTTTCACAGAAGACCTCATTTATGAGTTACGTTACGACAAATCCTCTGCTGCTGGTATCAACGGAATATCAAATCATGCACTTCATATCGTAACTAGCGACAAACACTACAAGACTAAAAATCAAAATTTAAACTTCGTTTTTTCTGTAGAAAAAGATATAAAAAACTATTGGGACCATTATTATTATTTTGTTCCATATTTATTGATGTATTCTGTTTCCATCATTGATAACATTATTTTTAATTACCTACCTGACAAGGACAATCAGAATTTGAGAGCGGTTAAATCCTTTAGGCGGCTTGTTGGACTTGTTCTTTGGACAGAGAGAATAAAGCAAAACACTAAGAGGGCAAACAAAAAAATGTTTGATGCTTTTGCCTTGTTAATTAAACTTGACTGCAAGAAATGCAAAAAGACAATTGAGTTTACCAAACCTGACTTTGAATTGTTTTTTGAAGCAGAGGTTTTGATTTGCCCTAAATGTTTCAGCAATTTGCTTTCTACACCTGAATCAGTAAAACCTATAAAAGAATTTATGGACGGGCTTTCATAGGTAAACTTAAATGCAAATTCTTAACTACATAGCCTATGAAGACTAAACAGAAAACCGCCCACGAGAACCCGCTCCTCGACCAATTGAGAGAAATCCGGGCCAACGTTAATCATGATATTCAAGATATGACGTTGGAACAGTTGCAACGCTACTTGAAGGAAAAGAAAACACTGCACCCGAAAGCGGTTTGGGGCTGAGGTAGTTCGTCGGCTCTATTCGTGTTGGCTCGTAGTCAGCGTTCGTAGATTTAAGCTTCATCTGCAATCCCTTAAATTTAGCCTTTCTGTTTTTAGGTGCGGGGGTCAACCTGAGCGGAGTCGAAGGGTGGTGCGGTGGGCCAGCGCTGACCAGCCACACACCCTTCGACTCCGCTCAGGGTGACCCGCTGCCGGTTTTGCGGCTTTTTGAAATCCTAAACAGGTTCGTCCTTTGCTTCGATTCCGCCGGATTTTCTTCTACTTTTAAAGGGATTATTGCTAACCCCTTCCAATTTGTTCCCATGAACAAGTTCCGTCTGCTCCTCCTTTTCCTCGCCGCCGTGCTTTTTTTACCCAAAACCGACGGCACGGCCCAGGCTCCTAAACCCAAGCCCGCCCCCGAAACCGCGAAGGTGGACCGGGAGTACGCGCTGGAAGCCACCATGCTGGGGTATTTCGCGAAGGATGGGGGCCGTAACCCGACCCTGAAAGCCAACCGGGGCGACCGGGTGCGGATTACGATTACCAACGGCGAGTTGATGACGCACGACATCGCCCTGGAAAAGCTCGGCCTGAAAAGCAAGACGATTCTGGAAAAAGGAACCAGCACCAGCCTCACGTTTACCGCCGAAAAAAGCGATACGTATTTCTGCTCCGTTCCGGGGCACCGGGCGGCGGGCATGGTCGGCATCTTCGAGGTGGTGGAGGGCGCGCTCACCGAGGCGACGGTGGCCGGGCAGGTGCCGATGAAAGCCGGTCAGCCGCTGAACCTGAATTTCGAGACGGGCACCCTCAAGGACTGGACCGCAACCGGCGATGCGTTTGCGGCCCCGCTGTTCTCCCAGGACCCCTCCCCGGTTCACGAAAAAGAGATGACGATTGGCTTCAGGGGGAAGTACTTCCTGAGCAGCGGGGGAACGACGAACTACAAACTGACCGGCACCCTGACCTCCGTGTCCTTCCCCGTCACCCAGCCGTTCGCGGCGTTCCAGGTGTCGGGCGGGGCCTTGCAGGATACGCGCGTCGAACTCGTGCTGGCGGGGACGGACAAAGTTATTTTTCGCAGCACCGGGCAAGGCCGGGCCACCCTTCAGCCGGTCGTGGTGGATTTGCAGGCGTATTTGAATCAGGAAATTTTCATTCGCCTCGTCGATCAGGAAACCGGCATTTCGCAGATTCCCTACATCGCGAACGATAAATGGGCGCACCTCAATTTTGATGAGTTTCTCTTTTACCCGACTCGTCCCCATTTCCCGAACGAACTGAAACCGAGCGACATCATCATCCTGCCGCCGCTCGATCCGGTGCTCCACGCCGGACTTTCGGGTACCGAAGCCGCCGGGGCCATGACCCCGCCGAAGGGGTTTAAAATCACCCTGGCCGCCGCCGAACCGGACATCATCCGTCCGATCAGTTTCACCCTCGACGCACGCGGACGGCTTTGGGTGGTGGAAGGACACACGTACCCGGTTCCCGCGCCGGAAGGACAGGGCCGCGACCGCATCCTTATTTTTGAAGACACCAACGGCGACGGAACGCTCGACAAGCGGATCGTTTTTGCCGAAGGGCTGAACCTGGTGAGCGGCATCGAGGTTGGCATGGGCGGGGTGTGGCTCGGGGCGGCTCCGTACCTGTTGTTTATTCCGGTCGATGCCAACACCGACAAACCCGCCGGTCCGCCCCAAAAACTGCTCGACGGCTGGGGCACCCAGGATACCCACGAAGTGCTGAACAACCTGCGCTGGGGACCCGATGGCTGGCTGTACGGCACCCACGGGGTGTTTACCCATTCCAACGTCGGTAAGCCGGGGGCACCGGATTCGGAACGGACGAAGATCAACGCCGGGGTCTGGCGCTTTCACCCAACGACGCGGCAGTTCGAGGTGTTCGCCGAAGGCACCAGCAATCCCTGGGGCATCGATTTCAACGACTACGGCCACGCCTTCATCACCGCCTGCGTGATTCCGCACCTGTACCACATGATCCAGGGCGGGCGCTACTTCCGGCAGGCCGGGGAACATTTCAACCCCTACACCTACGACGACCTCAAAACCCACGCCGACCACGTGCATTGGGTGGGCGAGCGCGGCCCCCACGCCGGAAACTTCCGCTCGGCCTCGGCGGGCGGGGGCCACGCCCACGCCGGGGCCATGATCTACTTGGGCAATAGCTGGCCGACGGAATACCGCAACGATATTTTCATGAACAACATCAACGGGGCCAGGCTCAACCGCGATCACCCGGCCCGGTCTGGGTCGGGCTACGTGGTGACCCACCGCCCGGATTTTCTGGCGATGAACGACTCCTGGTCGCAGTGGCTGAATATGAAATACGACCCCAGCGGCTCGGTGTACGCCATCGACTGGTACGACAAGAACCAGTGCCACAGCCCCAACCCGGACGTGCATGACAAAACGATGGGTCGGATTTTTAAGATTACCCACGAAAATGATAAGTGGGTAGCGGTCAACTTAGCGAAGGCATCGGATTTGGACTTGGTCAAGTACCAACTCCACCCCAACGAATGGTACGTGCGGCAGGCCCGGACGATTTTGCAGGAACGTGGCCCGAGCAAGCGCGTCCACAAAGCGCTGAAAGAAATCCTGGCGAACAACTCGGACGCGACCCGCAAACTCCGCGCGCTCTGGGCGCTGCACGTGACGAAGGGACTCCCCGAAACGGAGTTAGCGGAACTGCTGACCCATGAAAACGAGTACGTCCGCAGTTGGGCGATTCAGTTGTTGGCCGAAGACAAAACCGTTTTGCCGGAAACGTTGAAGCGGTTTGCTGCTTTGGCCCAACGCGATACCTCGGCGCTCGTGCGGCTGTACCTGACTTCCGCCCTGCTGCGGCTGGAGCCGGGCCAGCGTTGGGAGGTGCTGGAGGCACTCGTTCAGAAAGCGCAGGACGCGAATGACCACAACCTGCCGCTGATGGTGTGGTACGCCGCCGAACCCCTGGCCGCCCTCGACGCCAAGCGGGCGCTGGACCTGGCCCAAAAATCAAAACTGCCGAAGCACCTGCCCTACACCATCCAGCGCATCGCCGCCCTCGGCACGGACGATTCTAAAAAAGTGCTGAAGGAATTGAACGAGCGCGTGGGGAAGCTGGACCATTCGCACGAAAACCACGAGATTCAGGCGTTGCTGGCGAAGGTGTTGGGGGAGTGAAAGAGGGAAAAGGATTTTAACCGTGCGGCGGTCACCCTGAGCGGAGTCGAAGGGCGTGCGTACTTCGACTCCGCTCAGGGTGACAGGTCAGCGCTGGCCCACCGCACGCCCTTCGACTCCGCTCAGGGTGACCCCACGCAAAAAATGCACCCATGAAACCGATGCACGTGTACATCGTCGAATGTCGGGATACGTCGTACTACACCGGCGTGACTAACAACGTGGAACGACGAATACACGAACACAACGCAGGGATTGACCCTGACTGCTACACGTACCGACGTCGGCCCGTCGTGCTCCGGTTTTACGAAACCTTCCAAGAGCCATTGCAGGCCATTGCGTTTGAGAAAACCGTGAAGGGTTGGTCGCGGAAGAAAAAAGAGGCCATTATCGCTGGGCGTTGGGATTACCTCCCCGAATTGGCCCGCTGCCTGAACGAAACCAGCCATACCAATCATAGTCGCCCGGAAGAAAACGACTCGTAACCTTTGAGCGTAGGGCGGTCACCCTGCGTGGGCCGTCACCCTGAGCGGAGTCGAAGGGTGGTGCGGTGGGCCAGCGCTAAACCTGCCGCACCACCCTTCGACTCCGCTCAGGGTGACGGCCCCACTAAAAATCAAACCGCTAAACACCCTAATTTGGAACCATGAAAACGAGCCTAACCTTAAGCCGCCATACCTTGAGCGCCCTCCTGCTTTTCGGCTGCCTCGCCAACGCGCACAGCCAGTCAAAAGAAATCCTCAAGCTCCGCAAACAGCAGGCCGAGAAGGCGATGGCCGCCGAGAACCGGGCGACCAAGCCCGTTACCCCATCGAATGACTTCAAGAAAACGAAGATTACCGGCGATTTCCTTTCGGAAGGGGTGGCCGTCGCCGATTTGAACCGGGACGGGAAACTGGATATCGTGGCCGGGTACTACTGGTTCGAAGCCCCGTCCTGGACCCGGCATGAAATGGCCCCTTCCCGCGCGTTCAATCCGCGAACCGAATACAGCAATTCGTTCCTGAACCTGGGGATGGACGTGAATCAGGACGGCTGGGACGACGTGGTGGTGGTGGATTTTCCCGGAAAGCCGGGCTTCTGGTTTGAAAACCCAAAAAACCAGCCGGGTCGGTCTGCCGATGCGGAGTGGAAGAAACACATCCTGGCCGATTCGGTCGGAATCGCCAACGAGTCACCGGGTTTCATCGACCTGGACGGGGACGGGCGGCTCGACATCCTCTGCGGGGACAAGGCGAAGAAACAGATTGTCTGGCTAAAATCGCCCTCCAAACCGGGTGAAACGGCCTGGAAACGCTTCGCCCTGAGCCGGGAGAACGTCCCCGGAACCGAGATTTTTTCGCACGGCATCGGCTACGGCGACGTGAATAAGGACGGCATCAACGACGTCGTCGTCCGGGAAGGATGGTACGAAGGAACCAGCGATAAAACCGCCGGTAACTGGATTTTCCACCCCACCAACTTGGGTGAACCCTGCTCCCACATGCAGGTGCTGGATGTGAACGGCGATGGGAAGGCCGACATCGTCAGCGCCTCGGCGCACGCCCTCGGTGTCTGGTGGCACGAACAGGTGGCCGATGAGCAAGGCCAACCGGCCTTCAAAACCCACCTGATGAGCAACACCACCGCGCAAACCCATTCCTCGATCATGGCCGACCTGAACGGCGATGGCCGGAAGGACTACATCACCGGCAAGCGCTTTCTGGCGCACCACGGCCGCGACCCCGGCGACGCCGACGCGGCCATTCTGCTCTGGTTTGAGTTCACGCCCGGCCAGGCGCCGTACTTCAAAGAGCACGTCATCGACAACGACTCCGGCGCGGGCCTCAACATCGTGGCGCAGGACATGAATGGCGACCAGAAACCCGACCTCGTCGTGGCGAACAAGAATGGGGTTTATTTGTTTGAGAATCGGGTGGGGGGGCGGTGAGGGGGGAGCGGGGTAGGAGGTTTCGCGCTGGGAATGAACGGAGAAATTCATGTTTACGGAGGAGTAGGAATTGGGTTTTTGCGAAGATAGGGGTAAGTTGCGGGCGGAAAAGGGCGTTTTAAGTCGCCGCGCATGAACCGGATTTTGGGTACATTCGCAAAACCTTTGTGCATTCTGATTTGCTTGCCATTTTCAAACCAATATTGTAAAACATCGTGAGTCCTATTAAATCGATTTTATTTTCAGGCTTGGTTGCGACAATGACTTCTTGTGGGTCTTCGAACCGCGAGACAGCTTCAAATTCACAAGCGACAAATACGCCTTCAGAGATTACCTCTGAAACTTCTCCATCGACAAAAAAAACAGCAAAATTCGACCCTTTCAATAATATTGATGCGGTAAGACAAAACTTACAGCAGTTGGAATTGGTGAACTTGGAAGATGGAGAGACGATGAAATGGGAGGCTTCATGAGCATCACATCTTACTATCAATTTGGCGGAGGCAACTTACCAAACAATCTTGCATATTATTTGGAAAGTGACAACGCAAATTCCATCAAGACTCTAAAACTTGTACTTAACATCAATAATGGGAATAAAAAACCTGCTCTTATAAAATTCGCCGATACTGTTGGAAAAACATTTAAAGCGCTCGGTTTAACACCGAATAAACAGATAATGAATGCAGCTAAAAGAGGTGAAGAGGTAAAATATACTAGAGACAATTATACAGAGAGAATAGAATTAGAAAAGTCCCGAATTGAAACTTGGAAATTCGTTATTGAGACAAAATAAGATAAACTCAATCTTTGTGTAAACACGGGGCGGATGAAACTATATGTCTGCTCGTGCAATACCCTCTCCGCGTCTATCAAGAAGGTATTAGAGCAATTAAACGACCCTAAAAATGGTACAATCACTAGCCATCACCGACATCAAAAACCAATACCCTGACGAATGGGTATTGGTAGGAAATCCCGTCATGGACGACAGTAAAATTGACGTTCTTTCAGGTATTCCGATTTACCACAGTAAGGACAAAAAAGAAGTCTGTTACATTGGCAGGGACAAGACTTCTGCCTTTGAAAAGATTACGCTAATTTTTACTGGTACGCTTAAACCAACCAGGAAGATTACCGGCATTTTCAACCGCGTCAAACGATGACTTTTCCATTCAAACGCGAACCTGAGAGCGGGCTTATCGTCGTGAGCGTTGAGATTGATGGGAAGTACGAACTGAAAATGGTGCTCGACACCGGTGCCACGAATACGACTATTGACAGCAACACCTTGTATTTGTTGGGTTACGACCTCAAAGACAACATTGGTACGGTAGAAATCGAAACGGCAAATGGGGTTATTGAAACCTAGGTATTTGAGATTGACAGCTTCTCCTCCCTCGGACAAACACAGGAAAAATTTCAAATTCAGGTTTACGATTTTCTGGCCCACGGCATTTTCTCCGATTACAACGGCCTGCTTGGGCTGGACTTTTTAGAGGGAATGCTGTTTTGCATCGACACCCGATTGAACACGATAAGCCTGAATTGACGAGAAGCAGAAGTATGAACTGGCTGTAAATCATTGTTATCATGAAGTAGATTACTCATCCGATTCAACTAACACTCTGCCCATACTTTCAAGGGGGAAATTGTAGCAAAACTCCCCTCCTTAAAAAGGAGGGGGTGCGGTGGGTGGTGCGTAAGCGGGGGTGGTTTTTGGGTGGGTTACCAGTCAAGTACTTCCATCCGCCACCCAACCACCCCGCCCCTACGGGGCACCCCTCCTTAAAAAGGAGGGGAATCGTTGCTTCCCCCTTTCTAACCAAAAAGCCCCACCGTTCACCGGCAGGGCTTTTTGATTGAAACGTAAAACAAATCCCTACTTCAACTGCAACACCTTAAATTCCGTCCGCCGGTTTTGCTGGTGTTGTTCTTCGGGGCAGTTCACGCCGTCTTTGCAGTCGTTGAGGAGCAGGGTTTCGCCGTAGCCTTTCGCCACGAGGCGGGAGGATTTGACGCCTTTTTTCTTCAGGTACGCCACTGCCGCCTGGGCGCGTTGGGTGGAGAGCGTTTTGTTGGACGAGACCGTGGCCCGGCTGTCGGTGTGGGAGCGGAGTTCGAGTTTTAGGGCCGGGTAGCGGTTCATCAACGCCACGAGTTTGTCGAGTTCGAGGGCGGCATCGGGACGGATGGTGGCTTTGCTGCGGTCGTAGTAAATGTTTTCCACCTGCACCACGTCGCCGCGTTTGAACAGGACCAGCGGAGCGTCGAAACCTTCGGGGGCAGTGTCGGCGCTGAGTTTGGTGATTTTCCGGCCCAGCGAGGCGTAACTCGGTTTGATGGCTTCGAGGCTGTAATCGCAGTTGGCGACTACGTCGAACTGGTAGCTGCCGTCTTCTCCCGTTACGGCTTGCTGGGTGCTGCCGTCGCACTCGTTGCGCAGCGTCACCGTCACCCCGGCGATGGGTTGCTTGTCGCTCTGGTTGGTCACGCGGCCCCGCAGCGTCGAGACTTTGGGCGCGGCGGCCACGGTGGGCGCTTCCACCACTGGTTTAGCCAATGAAATTTCCAGGCGCGAAGGCGCGTCGTCGGCGTCGCCCCGGGTGGTGAAGCCCACCGTGTTGGGCAGGTAGCCCGCATGATCGGCTTTGAAGGTGTACTCGTGGTTTTCTTCCAGGCACACGTCCACTTTTCCGGCTTTGACGTCCTTGCTTTCGGGCGCGCCGCCCTTGCGTTCTACGGTCAGGGTGGTTTCGCCGAGGGGTTGCTTGGTTTCGGCGTCCACGATCACCACCGTCAGTTCGCGGCAGGCGTAGAGGCTGCCGTCGCGGTTGAAGCGGTAGATGTCGTCGTCGGCCCCGCCGCGCTTGCGGTTGGAGGAGAAATAGCCGGAGCGCCGCTCGCCGTCGGTGATGATGCCGAAGTCGTCGTGGTTGGAGTTGATGGGCGCGCCGAGGTTCATCACCTTGCCGGTGGGCTGGCCGCTTTGCATTTCCACGAAAAACAAGTCCGAGCCGCCCATGCCGGGGTGGCCGTCGGACGAGAAGTACAGGTTGCCGCGCTCATCGACGAAGGGGAACAGTTCGTTGCCTTTCGTATTCACCTTGTTTCCCAAACTTTTGGGCGTGCCCCAGGTGCCGTTGTTGAATTCCACCACGTAGAGGTCGCTGCCGCCCTGCCCGCCGGGACGGTCGCTGGCGAAGTACATCCACTTGTCGTCGCGGGTGAGGGTGGGGTGGCCGGTCGAGAATTCGTCGCCGTTGAAGGGCAGTTCTTCCACTTTCCCCCAGCGCCCGTCTTTCCCGACGGCAGTGTAGAGTTTCAACTTGTTGACCTTGTCGGTGCTTTCGCCGTAGTGCCCGTTGTTGTAGTTGTTGCGGGTAAAAATCACGCGGTGGCCGTCGTGGGTAAACGTGGCGGGGCCTTCGTGGTATTTTGTGTTGAGGGTTTTCGAGAAGCGGTCGGATTCGCTTTCGGGCACGTCGGCGTAGCCCAGGCCCGCCGTCACCTGGTTCCCGCCGAAGGCCCCGACGATGCGGGAGTCGTTGGCGGTGGGGGCCGTGTAGGCGTCGCGGCCCAGGGCGCGGCTGCGGCGGTAGCGGCGCTCTTTCCCATTTTTCGATGAACCGCCCAGGCCCGCTGCCGCGCTGGCTTCGAGGGCATTGCGGTCGTCGAGGTAGTACAGGTCGAGGAAGGACGATTTGTCCCAGTTAAAGACCCGCTTCAAACCCTGGCCTTCGCCCCGACCGGAGCAGAACACGAGGCCGGCCTTGTAAAACATCGGGCTGAATTCCGGCTTGTTGGTGTTGACGCTCAGGTACTCCACCTGGTAGCTGTCGGCGTTGCGGGCCAGTTTGCTCACGTCGGCGTAGAGTTTTTTAAACCCCTGGCCCCGTGCGTCCTCGGTCTGAGTTTTGGTGTAGCGGTCGTAGGCTTCCTGCGAGGCCCGGTACTTGCCGTTGGAGGCCAGCGCCTGGGCGTAGTAGAGGTAGACTTTGGCATCTTCACCACTGAACACCTGGCCGCTGCTGACGAGTTCGCGGTAGAGTTGCTCGGCTTTTTGGGAGTCACGCACCTGGCGGTAGGCGTAGGCGAGGCGGAGTTTGGCCGGAAGGCGCTCGGCGTCGGGCAGGGTTTTATCGGCCAACGCTTTTTCGTAGAGGTCGATGGCGTCCTGGTAGGCGAGTTGGTCGAACTGAGCCGAAGCCTGGTTGACCAGCGCCCCCTGCGCCCGGCCTTCGGAAACGCTCAACCCCGACAGGCACAGCGCCCCGAGGAGCGTGAGGCCGGTTTTTTGGAGAAATTTCATGGGAGTTTTCAGTTTTCAGTCGTCTGTTTTCAGTTTAGGTGTATCAGGAGTGAATGACCCCGTTTAGCATTTCAGTTTGAAAAAAAGGGGGTTGTCATCCCGACGAAGGAGGGATCTCGTCGGGGTACCGGACACTCGACTACCGGCAAAGGGTTTGGCCGGTAAACGAGATCCCTCCTTCGTCGGGATGACAACCCTCTTTTTCAAAAAGCTAAGCAGGTTCGCTAACTGAAGACTCTAAACTGAAAACCGAAAACTGTCGCTCAGAAATAACGGGGCGTGAGGATGCGGCTCTTGGTGAAGCCAAATTCGTAGCGAATCATGAACTCGTGGCCCACGAAGTTGCTGCCGTTGAGCGGGTGGTCGTAAGAGTAGCCGAAACGGAACTGGTCGGTAAGCTGCAACTCGACCAGGCCCACGACCATGTCGCCGAGGCGCTGGCTGTACGATTTGTCGTTGAAAGCGGGGTTCGAGAAGCGGTACGAGGCCCCGAGGGCGATGCGGTTGCGAATCCAGAGGTTGGCGTTGACGTCGTACGAAAGTGGGGCACCCGACACGCCCTTCACCAGCACGGAAGGTTTCAGCGCCAGCGACTGGCCGAGCGGGAACACGGCTCCCATCATGCCAAAAAAGTGGCGCTCCTGCCGGGCGTAGCGGTCGTTGCCCACGGGCGTGTAGTCGTTGAGCCGCCCCCGGATGAGTTGGGGCACCGAAGCACCGAAGTAAAAGCGGTCGGTCGAGAAGTAAATGCCGGTGCCGAAGTTGGGCAAAAACTTGCTGATGTTTTGGGAAAACGCCGGGTCGGGTACGCCCGTGTTGACGCTGGTGAGATCGGCGCGGTAGCTGCTCACGCCCGCCATCAGGCCCAGGGCCAGGGTGCCCCGGTCGGAAACTTTAATGCGGAAGGCGTAACTGCCGTACAGCCCGGAGGTGCCGATGGCCCCGGCCTTGTCGTTGAAGGCCTGCAAGCCCACCCCAATCCGCTCGCCCCGAACGGGCATATCGGCGGTGAAGGTTTGGGTGCTGGGCGCGCCTTCGATGCCGGAGAACCCCTGCCGGTGCAGGGCCGTCAGGCTGAGCACGTCGCGGCTCCCGGCGTAGGCCGGATTGACGGCCATCATGTTGAACATGTACTGCGAATACATGCCTTCCTGCTGGGCCTGGGCCGGCTGGGTGGCCAGTCCGGCCACCAGCAAGGCCGCCAGACCGGGGGCTTTCAACCAGTTGGTAACGGTGTTCATCGGTTTGTGAAGTTAGACAGGGTGAATTTTTCCCCCGCGAGGGTTTTGAACCCTCGCGGGGTTACTTTTTTGGAATTTTCCCCGCGAGGGTTCAAAACCCTCGCGGGGATATTTTTGGATAATCCCCCCGCGAAGGGAGTAGATATTAACCCCGCGAGGGTTTTAGAACCCTCGCGGGG
>CAXTIG010000030.1:68535-86840 GCA_964244295.1 uncultured Cytophagales bacterium | reverse complement strand
AGGCAAAATCAGAGGTTGTAAAATGTTGATTTACAGTTAAAAGACAAGTCTAATAGTCTTCGATGTACTTTTGGATATCTGCTCTTTCCAGTTTACGATGAATACGCACTTGAAGTTTCTGTAAAAATTCTTGAGTTGCAAACGAAGGGAGTACTTGTTTCAAAACGTCATTAATTTGTTCAATTATGTCTGCAATTATGCTCGGCGGTAAAATATTCATATTTTGGCGTTTATACTCTAACGCCATCTCAATAGCATAGTTTTCTACCATAATCATTACATCTTCTCCTGTGCCATACTTAAAATTCAAAGCAATATGTCTGTAGTTCTGTACTATATCTTCAGCAAAACCTGAACGGCAATCATTCAATTTAGGGATAAATACGCCATGTTTTTCAGCGTCGCGTAATCTTTGCAAATTTCGCTCGGTCTCTTTGTGAAAAGAAAGAATAGATTCTGGCAAGTCATAATTTTTGCTACTGCCCTGTTGTATTTTCAACATTTCCTGTTTATTGATAAACTTAATACCTTTTTCAGACATAGGGACATAAAATTTATTGTCAATAAATAAAATATATACTTGATAGTGATTCAACGAATTATAAAAACTATCCACAATTTCACCTGCCATACCATCCTCAGGATAAAAATTGTGTTCTTTCCAAGCTGATATACCAGCTAACTTCATAATAGTCTCATTTTTCCAGTTAAATGTACGATTGCCGTTAATTGTTGAAAGTGTTTGTTTCTTATTGATAATCACAGCATATTTTTTATCCTCTGTCTCTTTGTTGACTTTAGATTGGCCGTTTCCGAAAAGATTGTCAAAGAGTCCCATTGTTTTTCTAATTTTTTGAGATTTTTCTGACAAGTACCTGATTCAGCACAATCATCTAATATACTTTAGATTAGGCAGGTAATTGAGCCGTCAGTAATTTTCAAGAAAACACAAATCAAGTGTTTCTTGAAAATTACAGAATACCGCTTTCACGTTGGCAAATAGTTCAATCTTTTTTGAAAAAGCAAAAATCTATTCAATTTTTTACATCACCCACACCCGTATCGATGGTAAAAAAATCGCTAATCATCTACTTCCCAGTTCCACCAACCTCCTGCCCACCCCCACCCGTTCCCAACCCAAGCTGATTCCAATTCATCAGCACGTTCCAGAGCAGCGGCGCGTCGTGGTGGTTGAGGTAGCGGTGCAGGGGGTCGAAGGTGAAGGCCACCACCCGCCCGCTGCCCACGGGCACGTCGAACACGGTGCCGTGGCCTACAATCCCTTGCTCGTTGCGCACCATGCCCGAGAGCACGTAGGGTTCTTCTTTTTTGGGCGCGGCGGGGTCGGGGCCTTTCACGGGTTTACGCTCGGGCTGGCCCATTATCGCGCCTTTGTATTCCTCCTCGTCCTTGAGCGGCTTGGTGCCGTATTGCAGCAGCATGAGGTTGCGTTTGGCCTTGTCGGTTTGCAGCAGCGGGCCGTTGCCCCGGAAAATCGGGAACTGCGCCGGGTAGCCGTACAGCAGCGGGTGGCCAGTCTGCCGGGCCTTCACCATCACGACCGAGCCGGGGTGAAACAGCCCGGCCCCGGCGGCGCTGGTGTTGGGGCGCAGGTCGCGGGCGAGGCCCGCCTCCACCACCATCGCCGAGGAATTGTCGAGCGTGACGAGCACCCCGCCCCCCTCCACGAAGGCTTTCAGGTGGTTCAGCCCGTCGAACCCCGGCCCGCCGGTTAGGTCGGGCGTGGCGTCGGGGGTGCCGTGGGCGGGGAATTCGGCCGTTTTGGTGAAGGGCAGCGGGCCGAAGCGCTTGTCGATTTCGTGGATGAAATCCGCCGCCGCGCCGCGCATTCGCGGAATCAGAATCACGTCGAAGCGCTGGCGGAGGTTGCCCGCCTTGAGGTCGTCCTTGTCGATGCTCGTGAACGGGATGCCCCGCTGCTCGAAGGTGTAGCGCGCCCAGCCTTCGTCCTGGGTGTTGTACCAACTGTGGTACATCGCCACGCGGGGCAGCGTGACCTCGTGCCGCCGGGTGCCGGCCTCGGGCGCGGCGGCCACCAAGTCCACCCCGAACCGTTGGGCGAGGCCCCCGGCCTGCGCGGCACTCAACCCGCTGAACACCACCGACCCGGCGGCCACGGTGTCTTTGGTGCCGGTCAGCACCGTGCGCTCGTCGAGCACCGTCGCCCGGACGGCTTTGCCCTGGGTTTTGGCCCAGTGCAGGGCACCGAGCACGCCGTTTTGGGCTTTGTAGGGCAGCAGGTAAGTGGGGCCGCTGCCCGTCACCCGGCCCGCGAGGGGCGCGTCGGCGGTGAGCAGCGTGAGCGCGTCGGGGTTGTGCCTGAGGGTGTCTTCGGCCTTCACGTCCACGCCGTAGAGGTAGCCGAGCGTCCAGGCGATGTCGTCGTAGGGCGGGAATTTGGCTTCTTTCGGGTAGTTCTGCTTCGTGAGCAAACTCACGGCCAGGTTGCGGTAGGGCTGGTCGAGCCGCACCACGTAGTCGCTGGCGCTCTGGTGGACTTCGATGCCCTGCGCCCGGAGTTGGTTCACCAGGTACGCGGCCATGGCCGGGTCGCGCTGGACCTTCGGAATCACGAAGGCGCGGGGCGACTCCTCGCGGCCTTTGCGGAGGCTGTTCAGCCCTTTTTGGTAGAAATTTTTAATCAGCAAGCGGCCGTTGGTGGCCCCGTAGCCCAGCGAGGCCAGCACGCCCGCCTGCATGTAGTTGATGTTGTTGCGAAACGACCAGTACACCTTTTCGGTGGGCGGCGCGGGGCGGTACCACTCGCGGCTGGTGGCCGGGTCGCCCGCGTATTTTTGCTCGGCGAGGTCGCGGAGGTAGGTGTTGGCTCCGCCGTTGCCGAAGGTTTCGTAGAAGCGCCCCACCGAGTTGTGGTTGTTGGCAATCCACAGCCCGTAGCCGGGGTACCAGCCGTCGTAAAACGCCCAGGTGAACACGCCGGGGAGGCCCTGGGCCGAGAGCGCGGTGATGTCGTGGTGGGCCATCGTCTGCCACTCGCCGATGGTGATGGGGTCGATGGTTTCGTTGTACGGCCCCGTGCCGGTCGAAATGTAGAGCAGCGGCACCGACTCGTGGAGGTCGAGCGACACGACGGGGTGCCAGTCGAAGTAGATTTTCAGCAGGCCCTTCGTGATGGCCTGCGTGAGTTGCAGCCCGTCGCGGTTGTTGTCGTGGTAGGTGTACTTGCCCCAGTACGGCACGCTGGGGAAGCCGTCGCCGAATTCCTTGCGGGCCTTCGAGTAGCGGTAGTACCAATCCACCTGCTTGTCCCAGCCGTCGGGTTCCGACACGGGGTTGATAATCACGATGAGCTTGTCGCGGATGGTTTTGATTTCCTCGGTCTGGCCCGTCACGAGGCGGTAGGCCAGTTCCATCAGCATTTCCGGCGACCCCATCTCGGGCGAGTGCATCCCGCCGTTGAGGTAGTACACGAGTTTGGTGTCGCCGAGGATGGTTTCCAGTTCTTCGGGTTTCACCGTGCGCGGGTCGGCCAGCCGGGCGAGTTGGGATTTGTAGTGGTCGAGCCGCCGCTGGGCGTCCTCGTTGCCGATGACGACGAGGTGGATGGGCCGGCCTTCCTCGCTGGTGCCCACGGGCTGCACGGTGAGGAGGGGCGAGGTTTGGGCCAGTTTTTGGAAATACCCGTAAATCGCCTCCGTGCGGTGCAACACGCCCGGCGCGCCGATGACGTCGCCGAAGTGCTTGCGGGGCAAGGGGACGGTGGGGTGGTCCACCAGGTCGAGTACCGAAGCGGGCAGGAAGCGCGGGTCGGTGGTGTATTCCTTGATTTTTTGGTTGTACACCTCGTCCACTTGTTGCGCCTGGAGGGTACCGAGCGTCAACGCGGCGAGCAGGACGAGAAGGAGCCGAATGGTAGAGGTGGGCATGGGAATGGTTGGTTAGGGAAAAGCGGGTAGGTGCTGGTTACAAAGCTATTGGATTGTTTGTTCCTGACAAGCTACGGCAATTCGCCCTACCCCTTCCACCCTAGCCACCGCTTTGGAACGCTCGAAAAACGAAGTTCGCCAGCAGGGGCCTCTCTGTCTTACTTCCCCTCACGGGTCATTTGCCAGGTTCCCGTGCTGGCTCCTCCGTCGGCCTTCCAGGTGCCTCGCAGCACTTGCCCCGTCCGGGTACCTTCCAGGGTTACTTCGTCGCCATCGCTGGGGTCGGCGTACGCCGCGTTGAGGGTAGTTCCCTGCGTGCCAACCGACTTGAACGTGACGGGGTAGCGGTTTCCATCGCCGGGGATGACGGTGAGGATTCCCGTCAGCTTACCGCTGGGGTCCTGGCTGAGGGCCATTTCACAACTCCCCGACGACGCCCCCTCAAACGTACCGACCCACTTCCCGGCAAACGCGCTGGAACTATCCGGGGCGGAGGTGTTGCCCTGAGCAACAGCGTTGAGGTACGCGGCCACGAGGAAAAGGGTTAAAAAACAAAGGCGTTGGAGGTTCATGATTCGTTGGGTTTAGCGCTAGAATTGGAGTTTGCTCCGAAGATGAGGCATGGAGTCAGTACGTTGCACAGAAACAGCGAATTTTTTTTAGTGCGGTAGGGCAGCAGGTTTGATTACCACCATGCTCTCGATGGCAACTCGCAGACCGTCGCCGATTAGCTGCGAATACCACTTCATGAGTTAAATCAGCAAGCTCCTCTACACCTGTCGGAGGCCACGACCGGGTTTGGGCTGGTGGACAATTCGCTGAGAGCGAACCCAACAGCGTGGGGTAAGCGAAGTTTCATTTCACATCGTCATGCCGAACCGCAGCGGCGGACCGCTTGTGTCAGTATGACAGCTAACTCTAAATACAAAAAACACCGCCCCCAATCAGGGGCGGTGTCCGGTGGTGGAGACCAGAAAGTGCGGTCAGGTCTCCCAAGAACGACGGCTTAACGAACTTCGAATCCGCCTTCGCCAATTTTAAACCCTTCCGAGTACAGTTCGACGTTGTAGCGGCCTTTTTTGTAAGGAGTGCCGCGTCCGTACACTACCTCAACCGAGGGGCTGTTGTTAGTAAACTGAACCTGTTGCTTGGTCGTGTACTGCTGCTCCTGACCCGCGAAGGTCGTGAAGGTACCCGAACCCGTGGCCTGATCCGATACGATGGCACCTTCGGGGTCGACCACACGCACCATGATGTCTTTCTGCTCTTCTTTAGTCAGGGGGTTTTTAGCCAGTTGAAACGCCACTTTTATTTTGTCGAGACGCTTGGCTTTGTAGCGTTCGCCGTCTTTTTCCTTGCCTTTCGGCGAAATGGCGACTACCCGCACGTTTTCAGCCCTCAAGGCCGAAGCAATCGTCACTTTCTGATTGAGTTCCTGGTTTTGAGCGGCCAGCGTACCTACCGTATCGGTGTAGGCTTGGCGGGTGGTTTCCAGGTTGGTTTTGAGGCCCGTGTTTTCGGTATTCAGCGTTTCGTTGGTTGCCGTCAACTGACCGTTTTGTTCGCGGAGTTGAGCAATCTCTTCGTCTTTCTGAACCAGGAAGGCTTCGTACTCCTTGATTTTGCGGTCGTACTTGGCGATGGAAAGGCGGCTGTTTTTACGGAGAGCGACTTTGTCGCGCTCTAGATCAGCCCTCACTTTCACCAACTCATCGACGTTCCCGCCCAATTTCTGAACTTCGGCAATTTTCTGATCGAGTTGCAGAGAGATGGAATCGAGGCGAGCGTGGGTGGTAGCCAGTTCCTGGACTTTCACCTGGATGTCGGATTCCTGCTTATCGCTAACCTGCTTTTCCTGAGAAAGGAGGTAGCCGAGGAAACCAGCGAGTGCCGTCATAACGACTAGACCGGCGGTCAGCAGACCGTTATTGGACCGTTTGGCAGGGGTGTTTTGGTTGTTCTCCATGACGCGTTGAACTTTAGGGTTAAACATGAAACAATCGATTTGTAAATCGTGTAGAGTTTTTCCATTTAGTTCGTAATCGTCTGAAAAACAGGTTTTTAAGTGAAGAATAATAGCTTCTGGTCACCCGTTAGTAACGGAAAGACAACCGGAAGTAGTGTCCTAACACCAACAAATTTCGGAAGAGTTCCCTACAAGTGTCGGAATGAACGGACGGTCTGCACCAGTTAAAACACCGTGCCAGTGGAAAAAGCGGCGCTGTTTTGCCAGACACGCCCAAAAATTGGTAAGATTGCGGCCGAAAAAAAAATAGTCTACACCATCACTTTTTTAGTTATCCCCTTTTTTCTACCCCGCTATGTCAACCGGACTCGACGCCATCACGCGACAAAAAGTACAGACCTGGATTTCGGGCAGTTACGACACGGAAACCAAGTCGACCATTCAAGAACTACTTGATAATCAGAATGAAACCGAATTGGCAGATGCTTTCTACAAAGATCTCGAATTTGGCACCGGCGGGTTGCGCGGTGTCATCGGTGTGGGCAGTAACCGCATGAACCGCTACACAGTGGGGGCCGCAACGCAGGGCTTAGCCAACTATTTGCGGAAAAGTTTCCCCAACCAGGAAATCAGTGTGGCCATTGCCCACGACAGCCGTAATAAGTCGCCGGAATTTGCCGAAGTAACCGCCGATGTGTTTTCGGCTAATGGGATCAAGGTATTTTTGTTCAAAGAACTCCGCCCTACGCCGGAGCTTTCGTTTGCCATCCGCTTACTGGGTTGTCAAAGCGGCGTCGTGATTACGGCTTCGCACAATCCCAAGGAATACAACGGCTACAAAGCCTACTGGAACGACGGTGCGCAAGTGGTGGCCCCGCACGACAAGGCCATCATTGCCGAAGTCGCCGCGATTCAATCGGTGGACGACATTCATTTCGCGGGCAACGCGGCGTTAGTAACGCTCATTGGCGAGGAAGTCGATGAGGAATACCTGAACCAGGTGATTGCCAAAAACGTGGTCAACCGCGAAGTGATTCACCGGCAACACGGGCTGAGAATTGTCTTCACGCCCATCCACGGCACGGGCATCACGCTGGTACCGAGGGCACTGGCTAAAATCGGGTTCACTAACGTGAGCATCGTCGAGGCCCAGGCCACGCCCGATGGCAACTTCCCGACGGTGGTGTACCCCAACCCCGAAGAAAAAGAAGCCCTGACCCTGGCCATGAACCAGGCGATGGAATTGGATGCTGACCTGGTAATGGCCACCGATCCCGACGCCGATCGGGTGGGCAGTGCCGTGAAAAACGCGGCGGGCGAATGGCAGTTGCTCAACGGCAACCAAATGGCCAGCCTGATTATTTTCTACCTTTTACGGGCCTGGAAAGACGCGGGCAAACTGACGGGCAAGCAATTCGTGGCCAAAACCATCGTCACGACCGACCTCATCAACAAAATGTGCGAGCGCTACGGCGTGAAGTGCTACGACACCCTAACGGGCTTCAAGTACATCGCGGGCGTGATCCGGGATTTGGAAGGCCAGGAACAATTCATCGGTGGGGGCGAGGAAAGTTACGGCTACCTCATCGGCGATGCCGTGCGCGACAAGGACGCCATCGCCAGTTGCGCCATGATTGCCGAACTGACCGCCTACGCCAAAGACGGAGGCCTGAGCCTGTTCGACCTGCTCACGGAGATGTACATGGAAAACGGGTTCTACTACGAAGGCCTGATTTCATTAACCAAAAAAGGTAAGCAAGGAGCCGAGGAAATCCAGCGGATGATGGCCGATATGCGCAACAATCCGCCCGCCGAAGTAGCCGGTTCAAAACCCGTCACAATTCTCGACTACGAAAACCTGGTCAGCAAAGATGTGGCGACGGGCGAAGAAACGCCCATCGAGACGGGCCTGGGCATCGAGAAATCGAACGTGATTCAGTTGGTGCTCGCCGACGGCTCGAAAGTCTCGGCCCGGCCCAGCGGCACCGAGCCGAAGATTAAATTTTATGTGTCGGTGAACGCGCCACTTTCCAAGCCTGAGGGTTTTGATGCGGTGTACGAGTCGCTGAAGGCGAAGGTGGGGCGGGTGCAGGAGGATTTGGGGTTGAAGTAATAAACTGGATACAATGGTTTTGTCATTCCGAGGCACGAGGAATGACAAAACTCCTTTTTACTCATGACGTTCTCCGAAAGCAGCGGAACCATTGCCTGGCTTTTTGAAAAAATCAGGCGGGTGGACGAGCAAATCGAGCGATACAACGTGCCCGGTGACGAAGCCCGGCAATGGATGAAAAGACAGTTTTTAACCCAGAAAACTTTTGCTCGTGGAGGTACTGAACCAGTACCTCCACGAGCAAAAGTTTTCACTAGAAGTGAAAATGGCGGGGTGAGCTTCGCCATTTTCTTCTTTTTCGCTACCCCCCCGCCTCGATGCCCCACGTCTCCCTCTCCGCAACCGATACCTTCCACCGCCTCCAAACCATCTACGCCAGCGAGCGCCTGGCGCTGCGCGAAAAATACCAGCAGTGGCTCGAAGAACTAAAAGCCATAGCCAGAACCCTCACCCGCGACGAACAAACGCGCTTTTCGGATTTTTACACCCGCCTTTCGCACCTCTGCGAACGGGAGAACCTGGCCCGGCAGGAAGCGCGTTATTTGCAACACTTGCGGGTGCGGCCGGGGCCGTTTCGGGGCGAAACTACCAGCCCAATCCGGCAGAAACCGAGCAGGATTTCAAAGCCCTGGTTTGGGGTATTTCGGCGCTGCTAGGGGTACCGGTGCCGCCCGAACTGAAGGCCAGTCTGGCGGCTGTCTCCCTACCCACCCCGCGCCCCCGGCCCCAGGGTCAGCGAGTGCCCCGGCTTCGGCTGGAGGTGCAGGTTTCTGAGCCGGGCGTCTTCTGCTGGCCGAGCGCGAAGACGAACCCGGCGACGAACTCATCCGAATTTGCCTCAGCGAAGCAACCGGCAACGCGCCACTGACGCTGGCCGCCGGGCAGTTCTGGCCGGGGGCCAGCCTCCACCTCATCGACCATCAACTGCTGGGTTTGGAACCGCCCCGGAGGTACGACATCACCCCGTTTCACAATCCTAAACTAAATCTGGGGCAAAACCAGTTGCTGGCCCAGGCGCTTTCCGCTCCCGATTATTTCCTGGTTATCGGCCCGCCGGGTACCGGCAAAACGAAGGTGATGCTCTGCAACCTAGTGGGCGAGTTGTACCGCGCCGGGAAAAATATTCTGCTGCTGGCCTACACCAACCGCGCCATGGATGAAATCTGCGAAGCGGTGGAGTCGGCCGTTCCGGCAGGTCAGGGCGAGGAGGCCACCCGCAAGTTCATCCGCATCGGCCAGGAACTGACCTGCAACGAGTGCTACCGGCACTGTCTGCTCGACGTGGTGGCGGGACAGGCCAAAAACCGGGCTGATTTGCGGGAGCGGCTCAACAGGCACCAGATTTTCGTCGGCACGGTGGCCTCGCTGGCCAGTCGCCCGGAGTTGTTCAGTTTCCGGGAATTCGACGTGGCCATCGTCGACGAAGCCTCGCAAATACTCGAACCCCAACTCGTGGGGCTGTTGCCGCAGGTGAAAAAATTCATCCTCATCGGCGACGAGAAGCAGCTACCAGCCATCGTGGTGCAGTCGGACGCGCAGGCAGCGGTACCCGCTTCGCTGACGGAGTTACACGCCATCGGGCTGAAAACCCGCAAAAATTCGCTTTTCGAACGGCTCATCGAACGCTGCAAAAGTCAGGGCTGGAGCCATGCCTACGGCTTGCTCGACACCCAGGGACGAATGCACGAGGAAATCGCCTGGTTTCCAAATTACGTTTTTTACGGCGGTAAACTCCGCACCCTGCCCGACAGCCGCACCCCCAACGACGCCAGCCACTTTGTCCCGCTGACGCAGAAATTTAACGCCAGCGACCCGCTCCAACGTTTGTTGGCTACCCGCCGGATGGTGTTTATTCCTTCCGAGCGCAATGAATCGGAACCGCCCCTTTCATCAAAAACCCATCCCTCCTAAGCGAAAGCAGCGGCTCGGTTAGCGAAAAAAACCACCGTGGAACTTTACGCCCGCAACGGGCAAAAATTCGACCCGGCGCGTTCGCTGGGAATCATCACCCCGTACCGGCGGCAAATCGCCCTCATCCGCAAGTGCCTGCGCGAGGAAGGACTGCCCGAGGAAATTACCATCGATACGGTGGAACGATACCAGGGTTCGCAACGCGACGTCATCATTTACTCGTTTGCCTTGAGCAATAGTCGGCAAATCGAGTTGTTGCAAAACAACTATTTCGACCCCGAAACCGGTGCCCGCGTCGACCGCAAGCTCAACGTCGCCATCACCCGCGCCCGGCAGCAGCTTATTTTTCTCGGCGACGAAGGTGTTCTCGGCACCGACCTGCTTTATTTCCGGCTTTTCGAGTACATCAAAACCCGGGGTGGTTACGTGCCCGAAGGCGTAGCGGGCCTGATCGAAAACCGCCTCCGGGTGGTGGGCGAGCCGGACGAAAGTTCGCTGGAAGGAAAAATTTACGAACCCGACCCGGCTTTCGCCGCCGTATTCGAGCGGGTGGTTTTGCAGCCCATTCGGAGCCGCTCGGTGAATTTCCCGAAAGACGTACTCCGCTTCAGTCCGGCGGTGTGCCGCGACCAACTCATCGAGTACGGGCGGGCCATTTTCGAGCAGGCGCTGCTGGTGGCTGATGTTCGGGGGGAATTGCGGACCGTTTCGCCCAAAGACCGGGTGCTGGCTTACGCCTATTTTAACCAACGCAAGCACTACTTCAGCGCCTACGCCATTTTTGAACAGTACCGCGAGCTGTTCGTGCCGGTCGCCCGGCCGGTGCCGCAGCGGCTTGTTTTTTTCGACATTGGCTGTGGGCCGCTTACGTCGGGGTTGGCCTTTCAGCAAAGCCTGAGCCGGGAAAATCTCGCGTTTCAGTTCAGGTACGTGGGCATCGACGTGTCCCCGGCCATGCTTAGCCTGGCCACAGAATTTGCCGGGACTGCGCTTTTTGAAAACCAACCCCGGCCTCTCTTACTCCCTTCGCTCGACGACCTGCCCTTCGACCAACTCGACGATTGGTTTGCCATTCCACACACGGTGGTGTTCAACGGCTCGTACCTGTTTGCCAACCTGACGCCCCGGCAGGCCGATGACCTGGCCGAACGCCTCAATGCCCTCCTCGACCGGTATCCACTCAACCGGTACGTGTATGTGCATCAAAATCCCGCCGCCGAGGCGCGCAACCGCAATTATCAGGTTTTCAAAAAAGCCCTTTCGTCCCGCTTTCGCCGCCGGGCTTCCAGTACCGAAACCGTGCGGTATCGAAACCAGGAGCAAAGTTTTTACGACAAGTCGGAAACGGTTTTCTACGAAATTCTGAGCACCTGATGCAAATCCCCCTCTTCGGCCAACCGACCGATTTCCGGCACCTGACGCAGCAGGCGGCAGCGCAGGTGCCGGGCTTGAGCCTGATGTTTGATTTTGTGAATTCATCGGAAGAAGCGGCGTTGCGGCATGAAATTGACCAACGGCCCTGGTCGAACGAACTGAGCCGCCGGGTGCAGCACTACGGCTACCGCTACGACTACCGGCAGCGGCGAATAACTCACGATTCGTACCTCGGCCCGTTGCCTTCGTTTTTGCAAAAAATCGCCCAGCGCCTGTATGCCGAAGGGCACCTATCCGTCGTGCCCGACCAGGCCATCGTCAACGAGTACCAACCCGGTCAGGGCATTGCGCCTCACATCGATTGCGAACCCTGCTTCGGCGAATCGCTCGCGTCGTTGAGCCTGGGGGCACCGGTGTTGATGCAGTTTTTTCCGGTTAGCGGAACCGACGAACCCGTTGCCATCCGGTTGGAAGCGGGGAGTTTGCTTGCTCTGCGCGGCGCGGCGCGGTACGACTGGCTTCACGGCATTCCGGCTCGGAAAACGGACGTTTGGCAGGGCGAGAAATGGGTTCGGCAGCGGCGGGTGTCGGTTACGTTTCGGCAGGTGGTTGGGATGGATTGAAAACGAGGGGAGCACGAAGCGTTCTGAAAGAACAGCTACGGGTGGATTCTAAAAAAATCAGGAATGAAAAGATTCAAAAGATCCGGATGCCTTTAGCGGGTTAAATAAAGCGAGCCGGGCAAATGCCCGGCTCGCTTCGTTGGGTCGTAAAACAAGCCCAAACTAACTAAAAACGATGTACATCTTCATAATTTCTTTACAATAGTTGCTATCTGTGAAATAGGTACCGGGCCATTATTACACAAAACCAAGCAGAGCCTGATCGGGCTATTTCAATGCTGTAAACGCCCGATTAAGAACTAAACCCTATGGGGTGCGACAGCGGGTGTAAAAAAAACGTATCATTCACGAACCAAAGGAAAGGTCTATAAAGAAAAACCCCTCTAAGTCAAGCGATTTAGAGGGGTTAAACCTTCATTTTGTAGTCTTTAAAACTACCTCGGCGGTCCGGACGGGACTCGAACCCGCGACCCCCTGCGTGACAGGCAGGTATTCTAACCAACTGAACTACCGAACCGAATTCGCTCCTCGTTTCCGAAAAGCGTTTGCAAAAGTAGGCGCTTTTTCGGGCCGGGGCAATACCTTCGTCCGAAAATTTTCCGAAAAATTAGATGCACAAACCCGCCCCGCACGAATACCCGCAGGGAATGTACTTCAGTCGGTACATCGAAGCCGTTGACGATCAGAATCTTGTTGAACTGCTTACCCGGCAGAGGCAGGCCGTCCTGGGCTTGTTCAGAAGTCTTTCGGAGGCCCAGCAAAATTTCCGCTACGAACCGAGCAAGTGGTCGCCAAAGGAAATGCTGGGCCACCTGACCGATACCGAGCGGATTTTCAGCTACCGGATGCTGGCGATTGCCCGGGGCGAACAGCAATCGCTGCCGGGCTTCGACGAAAACGCCTACGCCGAAACGGCTGCTTTCGACCGACAGCCGCTCACGGGCCTGCTCCGTCAGTACGAACTGACCCGGCTGGGTATGATGGAACTCATCGCGAGTTTTGACGAAGCCACCTGGGAGCGCCGGGGTACCTCCAACAACACCCCCGTTTCGGTGCGGCTGCTGGCCTGGCTCATCGCCGGGCACGAACGGCACCACCTCAACGTGCTGCGGGAGCGGTACCAACTTTTCCTCTCCGAATGACGACGATTCGCGAAGTCACCCAGTTTCTGGAAACCCTCGCCCCTCTGCCCTACCAGGAAACCTACGACAACGCGGGCCTGATCGTGGGCGACCCCGGCGTGGAGGTAACGGGCGTGCTGACCTCGCTCGATTGCACTGAAGGCGTGATCGACGAGGCCCTGGCCAAAGGCTGCAACCTCGTCGTGGCCCACCACCCGATCGTGTTCAAGGGCCTGAAAAAACTGAACGGCACGAATTACGTGGAGCGAACGGTGATCCGGGCGCTGAAGCACGACGTGGCGATTTACGCCATCCACACCAACCTCGACCACGTGCGCGGGGGCGTCAGTTTCAGGCTCGCCGAGCGGCTGGGACTGGAGGCTGTGCGCGTCCTCGCCCCCAAACGCGACACGTTGCTCAAACTCACCACGTTCGTGCCCCTGGATGACACCAATCGAGTGCTCGACGCGCTCTACGCCGCCGGGGCGGGGCAGGTGGGCGATTACAAAAACTGTTCGTTTCGGGTCGGTGGTACGGGCACATTTACGCCCGGCGTGGGTACCCAACCGGCCATCGGGGCCGTGGGTCAGGAGGAAGAGGTGGCCGAAAACCGCCTGGAATTAGTGCTTCCCGCCGTGCTCGAAACCCGCGTACTGGCGGCGTTGCGCGAGGCGCATCCCTACGAAGAAGTGGCGTTTTATTTGCAAAAATTGGAGAACACCAACCAGGACGTTGGGGCCGGAGCCATCGGGTCGTTGCCCGAAGCCCTCGACGAAGGGGGTTTTCTCCGGTTTTTGAAAGATCGGTTGAATTTGCACGTCATCCGCCATACGTCGTTGCGGGGGAAACCCGTGCAACGCGTGGCCGTGTGCGGGGGGGCGGGGAGTTTCCTGCTCAGTGATACCCTCCGGCAGGGAGCCGATGCCTTCGTGACCGCCGATTACAAGTACCACGAATTTTTCGATGCTGAAAACCGCACGGTGATCTGCGACATCGGGCATTTTGAAAGTGAGGTGTTTACGAAGAGCCTCCTGCGCGACGAATTGGCGAAAAAATTCACTACTTTTGCAGTCGAATTGTCGGAAGCCCCGACCAACCCGGTCCATTACTTTTTTTAGGGCAACGAACGCTTCGTTCCGAACTCCTCCGACTTTCCGCTTTTTCTACGCATGGAAACCACAATTGCCCAGAAGCTCGACGCCCTGCTGAAACTCCAGCAACTCGATTCCAAGCTCGACGAAATCAAAAAAGTGCGCGGCGATTTACCCGAGGAAGTCCGTGACCTGGAAGACGAAATTATTGGCTACGAAACGCGCATCGGCAAATATCAGATCGACGTCTCTTCCCTCGACGAGGAAATCAACAAGCACAAACTGGCCAAAAAAGACTCCGATAAGCTGATTACCAAGTACAAGGAGCAACAGATGAACGTGCGGAATAACCGCGAATACGACGCCATCTCGAAAGAAATCGAGCTTCAGCAACTCGAAATGGAGCTTTCCGACAAGCGCATCGGTGAAGCCAATCTGAAAATTTCGAGCAAGCAGGACGACGTGCGCCACACCCAGGCCACCCTCGACGAGCGGCGCAAAGACCTGAGCAGCAAACGCGCCGAACTCAACACCATCATCGGCGAAAGCGAAGAAGAAGAGCGCGGTATCCTGGCCGAGCGCGACGTTCAGGCCACGAAAGTAGACGAACGGCTGGTTCGTTCGTACCAGAAAATCCGCGCCAACGCCGTCAACGGCCTCGCCGTGGTGACGGTGCGGCGCGGGGCCTGCGGGGGCTGTTTCAACGTGGTACCGCCCCAGCGCCAGGCCGACATCAAAGACAAAAAGAAAATCATCGTCTGCGAACACTGCGGACGCATTTTTGCTGACGTGGAAGACGCCGCCTTCGCCCCCACCGGCAAGAGTCGTTGAGACTTACTGCAACACCAATATGCCTGTAAAACCAGCCCGCCCACGAGTGTACTCGTGGGCGGTTTTTTTGTGGGTGATTTTTTGCGGAGGTGGTCACGCTGAGCGGAGCGGTCCGTCGCACGGTCGAAGCGCAATGGCTGCCACGCCACGCGCCTCGACCGTGCGACGGACCGCTCCGCTCAGCGTGACCACCTCCGCCGACTTCACCTGGACTCCCGCTCAGCGTCAGGCCTACGCCGAAATTGGCAAACTCCGCCTGCAACCGGGCCGGGCGCTGCTGGCCCGCGAACCCCAGAACGGCATCAGCCTGTACCTGAGCGATTACGCGGATATGCTCTACCTGCTCGTGGCCGAAGACCGCGCTGCCTACGAGCAACTCGAAGATCAGGAGGACGAGCGGTTAAAAAAAGTCCGGAAACTGGATGATTCCTCGCCTTGGAACCGCTTCATTCAGGCGGAAATCAAACTGCACTGGGCCTTCGTGAAAACCAAATTCGGGCACGAAACCGCCGGCGCTTACAACGTCATCCAGGCCTACCGCTTGCTGCGCGAAAACGCCCGGCGCTTCCCGCAGTTTTTGCCCAACCAAAAAGCCCTCGGCCTGCTGCACGTACTGATCGGCTCCACGCCCGACAACTACCGCTGGGTTACCAATCTGCTCGGCCTGCGAGGCAATGTGACCCAGGGCCTACGCGAACTCCAGACCGTCGCCCAGCGCGACGCGCTCTTCGCCGACGAGGCCCGGCTGATGGAAAGTCTGATTCACGTGTACATCCTCCGGGCCGACGAGCGGCAATTGACGGCGTTCCGGGATTTCCTGACGCAACGCCCGGATAACTTGCTCCTGAGGTTTTTTGGCACCGCCGCGCTCATCAAAGAAGGCCACAGCGA
Source organism: uncultured Cytophagales bacterium (assembly GCA_964244295.1). Lineage (GTDB taxonomy): Bacteria > Bacteroidota > Bacteroidia > Cytophagales > Spirosomataceae > JAJAZB01. The sequence goes on along the minus strand of CAXTIG010000030.1, from coordinate 71,011 downwards.
GGAAGCCGGGGCCTTGCTGGCCAGCCGCCCGAAAGGACCGGAGTACCTAGCGGTGCCGTTTTTCGACTATTACCGGGGAGAGATTTTGCTGCAAAAAGGCCAGTACGGCCCTGCGTTCGGCGCGTTTCAAACGTTTCTGAACCAACACCGGGGCCAGAACTTCCGGAAAGATGCTACCTACAAGCAAGCCCTTTGCCACTGGTTGCAAAACGACGAAACCCGCGCAACCCGCGCCCGCACCTTGCTCGACCGGGTGCGGAAGGTAGGCGAAACGACCGCCGAACCCGACAAGGTGGCCCAGCGCTTCGCCGAACAATTTGCCGATGTGCAGCACCCCGACCGGGAAGCCGTTCAAAAAGCCCTGATGCGCGCCCGGCTGGCCTTCGATGGCGGCTACTACGAGCAGGCGTTGAAAGCCCTGACCGATTTTTCGGAGGTCCGCATACCGCAGATCCGCGATCGCGCCGAACTGGCCTACCGCCGCGCCCGGATTTTCCACCGCACCACCGACAGCGCCCAGGCTATCGTCGCCTACCAGCGGGCACTCGCCCTGAGCGAAGGCCAACCGTGGTACTTCGGGGCGATGTCGGCATTGCAACTGGGCTACTTTTGCCAGAATAGAGGGCAAAAAGAAAAAGCGAGGGTTTTTTTTGAAAAAGCCCTCGCTTTTCGGAAACACGAGTACAAGACTTCGGCGGACAATAAGGCCAAGGCGGCGCTGAACGAGTTGGGGTATTGAGCGCAACCCCAACACAGTTCCTGAAACGCTACTTCAGGCCGACAATGGGCGACTGAACGCAGTATCCCGGCAGAGTGATCGCGGGCGTATCCTTTTCGGGGAAATTCCCCTCGGATTTGCCCGTTTGGCAAGTTGACTCGTGAGACCAATTTATGGAAATCCAACCCCCAAACGGAGAATTTTAGTAGCTTTGTTTCAATCCGTTAAACTACTCCCCTAGCGTTCCGCCGCGTTTTGGTCCGAGTGATGAACATCGCCCCAACCAATGCCCGTCTGGAACCGTACCACGGCCCGGCACCTGCTCTCGCGTGCGCTCTTCGGCTACCGCCGCGCTGACGTTGACCGTGCCCTTTCCTTTCCTTCGCTGTCCGCATTTCTCGACGGGGAACTCCTGGCCGACAAGGCCCTCCCGGCTCCACCCGCTGCCTGGGTGACCGAAATTCCCGTCGCCAACGACCCCAACACCGGTGTCCGCAACCGCGAACTGGTGTATTGGTGGTACAACCTCATGCTGACTGAGGGCACCTCGGTGCGCGAAAAGTTGGTGTTGCTGTTTCACAACCACTTCACCTCCGAGCGCGAGAAGGTTGGCTACCCGCAGTTTATGTACATCCAAAACGATTTGTTCCGGAAAAGTGCCTTTGGCAACCTGCGCCAACTGACCAAAGACGTAACCGTCGACCCGGCCATGCTCATTTACCTCGACGGGCGCAACAGCAGCAAGGCCGGGCCGAACGAAAACTACGCCCGCGAACTGCTCGAACTCTTCGCCCTGGGCATCGGCAACTACACCGAAACCGACGTGAAACAAGCCGCCAAAGCGCTGACCGGCTGGCGGGTAAACGGCCTGAAAGCCGAATTTGACCAGACCCGTTTTGACACTGCACAGAAAACGTTTTTGGGAAAAACTGGCGCGTATGGCTACAAGGAAATCGTGGACATCGTGTACCAGCAGACAGCCTGTGCCGAGTTCTGGTGCCGCAAACTCTGCCTCGAATTCATGTACTACAAGCCCGACGCGGCCTTCGTCAAAAAACTGGCGACGGTGATGCGGGCGAATGATTTCAACCTGAAACCGGTGCTGAAAGCGCTCTTCAGCGCCGATGAATTTTACGCGCCGAGTGTGGTAGGGGCCAAAATCAAAACCCCGACCGAACTGATGGTGGGCACGCTCAAGGCCCTCGACGTGCCGACGATGACGGCCAACGACTGGGGCTACCTCTACGACACGGGGCGCAATCTGCAACAGTGGATTTTCGAGCCGCCGAACGTGGCGGGTTGGCCGGGGCAGCGCGACTGGATTTCGTCGAATACGTACCCGCAGCGCGGGGGCTACTCCGACTCGCTCGTCAACGGACGCAAACTCAACGGGCAAACCATCAACCTGAAGCTCAAACCCGTCGACTACGTCCGCACCTTCGCCAAACCCGAAGACGCTGCGCAGTTGGTGACCGACCTGGTCGAAGCTTTCCTGCAATTTCCGCTGAGCGATGCCAAGAAAAAATCCCTGCTCGACACCCTCCTCGACGGCACCGTCGTGACCAACTGGAGCACCTACACCCCCATGGCCGACGCCCGCATCAACCGCTTTCTGAAAGCCTTGATGCGGCTGCCGGAGTACCAACTCTGCTGAGTGATTGAGTGATTGGGTGATTGAGTGAAAAAGGCAGGTGCATTCCCTCATCACTCCCTCACTCAATCACTCCCTCACTCCCTCACTCAATCACTCCCTCACTC
>CAXTIG010000030.1:0-68435 GCA_964244295.1 uncultured Cytophagales bacterium | reverse complement strand
CTCACTCCCTCACTCAATCACTCCCTCACTCAATCACTCCCTCACTCAATCACTCAATAAAATGAAACGCAGCGAATTTCTCCGGCAACTGGGCCTCGTCACGGGTGGGGTGACGTTTGGGCTGGACGGCATCACCGGGCGGGCGTTTGCCCACAACCCCTTCCTGCTCGACCTGGCGGGCACCGACGGCAGTATTTTCGTGCTGGTGCAACTCGCGGGTGGCAACGACGGCCTCAACACGCTCGTGCCCTTCGAGGACCCGATTTATTACCAGAAACGAACCACCGTCCACATCAAAAAAGCGGAGGCGCTGCCGCTGACCAGCACCCTCGGCCTGCACCCCTCGATGACCGGGATGCGCAAGCTTTTCGACGAGGGCAAGCTCTGCGCCGTCAACAACGTCGGCTACGCCAGCCCCAACCGCAGTCACTTCCGCTCGACCGACATCTGGCTTTCGGGCAGCGACGCCAGCACCGTCGTAACCGACGGCTGGATGGGCCGCTACCTGACCAGTTTGTACAGCGATTACCCCGTGCGGATGCCCGATCAGCCGCTGGCGATTCAACTCGGCTCGGTGGAGTCGATGCTGCTGCTGAGCCAGGTGGGCACCACGGCCACGGTGTTTGAAGACCCCAGCCAGTTTTTCCAACTCGTGCAGGGCAGCACCGCCGACAACGACCCGCCGCCCGCCACGCTGGCCGGGGACGAACTGAAGTTTTTGAAGCAAATCGCGGCGCAATCCATCCAGTATTCAGGAATCATCAAGCAAACCGCCGACAAGGGCAAAAACACGGTGACCTACCCCGCCACCAATCTGGGGCGGCAGTTGGGCATCGTGGCGAAGCTGATTTCGGGCGGGGGCAGCACGCCGGTGTACCTCACCACCATCGGCGGTTTCGACACCCACGCCAACCAGCTCACCGCCCACGCCAACCTGTGGAAGCAGGTGTCGGAGGCCGTTTCGGCCTTCCAGGCGGATTTGCAGAAGCAGAACATTTCCAAAAACGTGGTGCTGATGACCTTCTCGGAGTTTGGTCGTCGCCTGCCGCAAAACGCCACCAGCGGCACCGACCACGGCACCGCCGCGCCCCTGTTCGTCGTCGGCGACGCCGTACGCGGGGGCGTGCTGGGCGGCAACCCCAACCTGAACGACCTTGATAGCAGCGGCGACATCAAGTTCAAGCACGACTACCGGCAAATCTACACCAGCGTGTTACGCGACCACCTCGGCATGAGCGCCGCCGATGCGAAGGCGGTGTTGGGTGGGAAAGAGTTTGAGAAACTGCCCATTTTCCGCGAACCGTCCCAATTTGCGCCGGTTGCGGGGGCCTTCGGCCTCGGTCAAAATTCGCCCAATCCCGCCACGGGCCGCACCGAAATTCCCTACACCCTCGCCCGCGAGCAGGACATCCGCCTGAGTCTGCACGACATGCAGGGCCGGGAATTGATGCTGCTGAAATCGGGCCGCGCCCCGGCGGGCAGCTACTTCGCCCCGCTCGACGTGGGCACCCTGCCCAACGGCCTGTACCTCTACAGCCTTGAGGGCGAAGGCGGGCGGCAGACGAAACGGATGGTGGTGGGGAGGTGAGAATGGTGAGTGGTGAAATTGTGAAAGGTGAGTGGTGAAATGTGGATCGATTTTTCAATTCACATTTCACCACTCACCTTTCACCACTCACCATTTCCCCCGCTCGTGAGATGGTGAATTGAAAATTGAGTGGTGAAAATTGAACTTCAATTCACCACTCACCCTTCACCACTCACAACTTCCCTTTGCCCGTGAATACCCTTGCCGATAATCCCTACGCCGCGCTTCGTTACCCCGAATTTCGTCTGTACGCCCTCGGTAGTTTTCTCTTCACCGCCGCTCTGCTCATTCAGGAAGTGGTGCTGGGCTACGAACTCTACCGCCTCACCCACGACCCGCTCACACTGGGCTTCATCGGCCTGGCCGAGGCTCTTCCCTACATCGGCGTGTCGCTGTTCGGCGGGCATACCGCCGACAACCGCGATAAGAAAACCATCATTCAACTCGCCATCGGCGTGGTGCTGACCGGCTCGCTGATTCTGATTTGGGCCACGCACCCCAGCGAGCGGCTGCGGTTTTCCCAAACCGAACTACTCGCGCTGGTGTACTTCGTGCTGTTTCTGATTGGGCTGGCGCGGGGGTTTTTCAGCCCGGCGGCCTCGTCGCTCAAGGCGTACCTGACGCCGCGTGAGGTGTACGCCAACGCCTCGGTCTGGTACAGCATCGCCTGGCAGGGCGGGGCCATCATCGGGCCGGGCATCGCCGGGTTTTTGCTGGCCTACCTCGGCCTGACCACCACGCTGGTGGTCGTGACGGGCCTGATCGCGCTCGTGTTTTTACTGCAAAGTTTTATTTCGAGAAAACCCATCCCGGCATCGGAGTTGCCAAAGGCGAGCCTGCGCGAAAGTTTGAAGGAGGGCCTGCGCTACGTCTGGAAAACGAAAATTCTGCTCTACTCCATCTCGCTCGATTTGGCGGCGGTGCTGTTCGGCGGCGTGGTGGCGATTCTGCCCGTTTTTGCCGAAGACATTCTGAAGGTCGGTCCTGAAGGACTGGGCGTGTTGCGGGCGGCTCCCTCGGTGGGGGCGCTGATCACCTTCGCGGCGCTGGTTTATTTTCCGGCCACCGAAAACGCCTGGCGAAATATGCTGCTGGCCGTGGCCGGTTTCGGCGTGGCCACGCTGGTATTCGCCATTTCCACCAATTTCTGGCTTTCCACCGTCATGCTGTTCCTAACGGGTGCCTTCGACGGCATCAGCGTGGTGATTCGCCAAACCATCATGCAGGTGATGCCACCCGACCACCTGCGCGGGCGGGTGTCGTCGGTCAACGGGATGTTCGTCAGCGCCTCCAACGAAATCGGGGCGTTTGAGTCGGGGGTGGCGGCCAAGTTCTTCGGCACGGTGCCTTCGGTGTTGCTGGGCGGGGCGCTTACGATGGTGATCGTGGGCTACGTGTGGGCGAAATCGAAGGAATTGTTTGGGATGAAACTGGCGTGAAAAAGGCGTCGAAGACGCAAAACCAGTTGCGCCCCGATTTCAAATCGGGGCGAGCGCGGAAAGAGTGCCGGGTTCCGGTGCAATGTTCCGGAAAAAAAAAGCCACCCCAACGCGAGTTGGGATGGCTTTTTTGAAAAACAGCAAGTCCTCAGTCCGGAATGTTGAAGGCCCGCTTCACGGCGGCGTAGTCCTTGAAATCGACGTTCATCCGGCCCGCCGTGCTGCCGTGTACGATCACGTGGCGGAACTGGGGGAGGTCTTTGGCCAAGTCGCGGAAGAAGGCAGCGGGTTTGCCGAGCGTTTCAGCGATGGGTACCTGTTTCGCTTGAACGGGATCGTAAAAATGCGTATAAAACGCCAAGGACGGGTTGAAGTAGTTCTCGGCAATGGGTTGATAATTGACGTACGCGTACATAAAATCGTCGAAGGTATTGGTCTGGCGTCCGGGTATTTTCACGCTGGTGAAGCCACCCTGCGGAATAATCCGCTCCGCCAGTTTAAACTCCGCATTCGCCGGATCGAACACCCGCTCCTGCACTTTGATGTAGGTGTAGATGATGCCCTTGTTGATGGCATCGGCCGTGAAGGCCGGGTTGCTGTTACCGGCTGCGGTAGTTATGTTTAGGTTGGTATACAGATTGTCCAGATTGCGACTGAAGCCCTCCCAATTGGGCGTTTTCCAGGCCGTGTAGACCACGTTGGCGTTGCCCATCGGGCCTTGCGCCCCGGGAGCTCCAGCGGGGCCGGTCGCGCCGTTGGTACCGTTCGTTCCGGCGGGACCCACCGCGCCGGTTGTCCCGTTGGTGCCGTTTGTTCCGGCGGTACCCGTTGGTCCGGTCGGGCCAGCGGGGCCGATGTCGCCCTGCGGGCCTTTGCAGGAGGAGATGGAGAAAAGTAGCAGCGCGACGAGCAACGCGCCGTACCGGGAGAGGGGTGAAAAGAGAGCCTTCATCACGAAAGTGAGGTTTGGGGTGAAAAAATGAGAACGACTTACGCCCCAAAGGTCAGGCCCAGCGGCCCTAGCAGTCAACGGGAAAAACGCGGTATTCCACCGGGTATTTACGCCCCCCGGAAAAGGGTATTTTTCCCGCTTTTAGAAAAAGGCTTGGTTTTTGGAAAATGCCAGTGGCGGTCACTCCGAGAAAACCCCCTTCGCGATCAGGTACGGGATCAACAGCCAGAGCAGGCCCTTGATCAGGAAGAACAAAAAGCCCAGCCAGCCCACGCGCTTGAGCCAGGTTTTGAGTTTGCTTGGGGGGCGAGGGTCCATCGGCGTTCGGATTTTTAGCGGTCGGACGGCAAAAAAGCCGTCCGACCGCTGGCAAACTTACTCGGTTTCCTCCAGAAGCCCCCGCTCCGCCCGCTCGACGGTGGCAAACGGAAACCGCCCCAGCACCTCGTCCATCAGCGCCGTGATTTCGGCGTTGTTCAGGTTTCCCAGGCTGCCCTCGTGCGTATGGGCCAGTCCGTTCCGAAAAGGCGCGGCGTCGAAGGTGCCGTCCTGCACTTCGTCTTTTACCCGCTGGTAGGCTTCGCGGAAGGGGACGCCCTGCGCGACGAGGTTATTGGCCCGTTCCACCGAAAACAACAGATCGTACTTCGGGTCGTCGAGCAGGTTCTGCTTCACCCAGATGTTTTCGAGCATGAACTCCGTCACGTCGAGGCAGTTCAGAATTTCGTCGAAGGCGGGGAAGAGGATTTCCTTCAGCAACTGCATCTCGCGGTGGTAGCCACTGGGCAGGTTGGTCAGTAGCGATTGCACCTCGGTGGGCAGGGCGCGGAGGCGGTTGCACTTGCCCCGCAGGAGTTCGGCCACGTCGGGGTTTTTTTTGTGCGGCATGATGCTGCTGCCGGTGGTGAGGTCGTCGGGGAGGCTGAGGAAACCGAAGTTTTGGGAGTTGTACAGGCACACGTCCATCGCCAGCCGGGCCAGGGTGCCGGCCAGTTGGCTGAGGGCCGTGAGGGCCACGAGTTCGGTTTTCCCCCGGCTCATCTGGGCGTACACCACGTTGAAATGCAGGGTGTCGAAACCCAACAATTCGGTGGTGAGTCGGCGGTCGAGCGGGAAGGACGAACCGTAACCCGCCCCGCTACCCAGGGGGTTTTTATTGGAAAGTTTGTAGGCCGTCAGCAGCATTTCGGTGTCGTCCACCAGGGCCTCGGCCCAGGCCCCGAACCAGAGGCCGAACGACGAGGGCATCGCGATTTGCAGGTGCGTGTAGCCGGGCAGCAGGTCGGCGCGGTGTTCGTCGCTGCGGCGGATGAGCAGGTCGAACAGCCGCCGGGTCGCTTCCACGACCTGGTGCAGGCGGGCGCGGACGAAGAGTTTCAAATCCACCAGCACCTGGTCATTGCGCGAGCGGCCCGAATGGATTTTCTTGCCCGCCTCGCCCAGCCGCTGCGTGAGCAGCAACTCGACCTGCGAATGCACGTCTTCGACCCCGTCGTCAATCGTAAAAGTACCCGCTTCGATTTCCCGAAAAATGGCCTTCAGTTCGCGCTGCACGGCGGCGAGTTCGTCCGCCGGGAGCAGCCCGACGGCAGCCAGCATCCGGGTGTGGGCCAGCGAACCGAGCACGTCGAAGGGTGCGAGTTGGAGGTCAAACTCCCGGTCGCGGCCCACGGTGAAAGCTTCGATTTTTTGGGAAATGGGCGAGCGGTCGTTTTGCCAGAGTTTCATGGGTGGTTGGGCGGGTCACCCTGAGCGGAGTCGAAGGGTGTGCGGTGGGCCAGCGCTGACCAGCCGCACACCCTTCGACTCCGCTCAGGGTGACCCGCCCCGTTAAATTCAAACAATTTTCTCCAGCATCTCAACATACAACCCAATCCCCTCCTCGATTTCCTCCAGAAAAATAAACTCGTCCGCCGTGTGCGAGCGGGCCGAGTCGCCGGGGCCGAGTTTGAGCGAGGGGCAGTCGATGAGGGCCTGGTCGGAGGTGGTGGGTGAGCCGTAGGTGGTTCGGCCCAGCGAAATCCCGGCCCGCACGATGGGGTGGTCGGCGGGAATGCTCGAGGGCCGCAGCCGCACCGAGCGGGGCTGGAGTTCCGATTTCAGGTTTTCCCGCATCGTTTCCAGCACTTCTTCGAGCGTGTACTGCTCCGTCACGCGCACGTCCACCGTGAACTGGCAACGGTCGGGCACCACGTTGTGCTGACTACCCGCCGTGATGATGGTGGCCGTCATTTTCACGGGTCCCAGCACGGGTGAGACTTTGGGAAACTGGTAGCCGCGAATCCAGGAAATATCGTCCAGCGCTTTGTAAAGCGCGTTTTCGCCTTCATCGCGGGCGGCGTGGCCGGATTTTCCGTGGGCGATGCAATCCACCACCATCAACCCTTTTTCGGCGATGGCGAGTTGCATCTGCGTGGGTTCGCCCACGATGGCGAAGTCGATGGGCGGCAAATCGGCCTCCCGCACGAGCAGTTCCAACCCCTCGGTGCCCGAAATTTCTTCCTCTGCCGTGGCGGCGACGACGAAGTTGTAGGCTAAGTCCGTCCGGTAGAAAAAATGCCAGAACGTCGCCAGCAGGCTGACCAAACAGCCGCCCGCGTCGTTGGAGCCGAGGCCGTAGAGCTTGCCTTCTTGTTCGAGGGGTTGGAAGGGGTCGAGCGTCCAGCCCCGGTTGGGCTTCACCGTGTCGTGGTGCGAGTTGAGCAGGATGGTGGGCAGGTCGGGGTTGAAGTGCTGGTTTCTGGCCCAGAGGTTGTTTTTTTTCCGGCGGTAGGGCAGGTTTCTTTCGTGAAAAAACTCGGCGACGAGGTCGGCGGTGCGGTCTTCTTCCCGGCTGAACGAGGGCGTGGCAATGAAATTCTTCAGCAACGCGATGGCGTCGGTGCTGAGGGTGGTGAGGTGGGTTGGGGTCATAAAAATTTTCCACTCCGGCTGTCATCCTGAGCGCAGCGAAGGACCTCGTTGGACTACCGAGCAATTGGCCGATAGCCTCCCGCCGACAGTTCGGAATCCCAACGAGGTCCTTCGCTGCGCTCAGGATGACAGCCGGGCGGGTGCGTTATTTTTTGTCAAAAAAAGGGCAAACCGCCCGGCCAACTCGCGGATGTCGTCGGGGCGGGCCAGGACTTTACGCCAGGCGGCGGGGATGCTGGTCGTGCCGTAGGTGACGGCGGCCAGCACGCCCGTCAGCGCCCCGACGGTGTCGGTGTCGTCGCCGAGGTTGACGGCGCGGAGCGTGGCGGTTTTGTAAGTGTTCGTCGTCAGAAACGACCACAGGGCCGCTTCCAGCGTGTGGACGACGTAGCCGGAGGAGTAAATTTCGGTTTCGGGCAATTCGGCGATGTTTCCGTCCAGCACCCGGCGAAACAACTCCAATTCGTCGGCGGGCGTGGGCAGGGGAATTAGAAACGCGCTCGTTTCGGCCCGGGCCAGTTGGTAGGCGTCGTGTTTTTCCAGCCCCAGCAGCAAGTGCCGCAGCACTTCGACGTACAGCAAACAGCCGATGGCCGAGCGGACGTGCCCGTGGGTGAGGTTCGACACCTCCCGAATCCAGCGGTAGCGGACGCTCAACGCCGGTTCGTTCAGCAGCGAAAAGGCCAGCGGCCAGATGCGCATCAGCGCGCCGTTGCCGTTGCTGTATTCGCCGTTTTCGCCCGCTTTCAGCGCGGGGATGCCCTGGTCGATGCGACGGAGCGCGTTGCTGGTTGAAATGCCGATGTCGAAACAGATGCCGTGCGCCGACCATTCACCCCGCAGGTACCAGCCTACGAAGCGCTGGCCCAGTTTTTCGGGATCGTAGCCTTCGATGAGGTTTTCGATGAGTTGAAAACTCAGCGCCGAGTCGTCCGACCAGGTACCGGGCGGCTGGCAATGCACCTGGAAACCGCGCATGTCCTTCACCGGGTCACGGCGGAGTTCGGAGCGGTGGCGAAACTCGACCGGCACGCCGAGGGCATCGCCCACGGCAAAGCCCAGGAGGGCGGCTTCGAGAGTTTTGGTAGAAAGTGAAGGCATTGAAAAGAATACTCAATGCTCCATGTTCAATGTTCAATGTTCAATTTTTTAATTGGACGTTGAACATTGAACATGGAGCATTCTTTTAAAAAATTAACGTCGTCCCTGCCGCGCCGCCTTCCACCGCCTGCTGCAGTTCGGCGGCGTGGCAAATCGTGACGCGGGCCACGCCCGCCCGCAGTGCGGCGAAGGCATTTTCGAGTTTGGGAATCATGCCTTTGTGGACGGCCCCACTCGCCTTCATCGCGTCAAACTCAGCGGAGTTAAGCGAGGAAATCACCGAACTATCGTCGTCAGGGTCGGCGAGAACGCCACGTTTTTCAAAGCAATATACCAGGTTCACGGCGAATTTTCCGCCCAGCGCCACGGCGACGGCCTGGGCCTGGGTGTCGGCGTTGGTGTTGAGCATGGAGGCCAGCGCGGGGTCGTAGGTGAGGGGGGCGAACACCGGCGTGAGGCCCTGACCGAGCAGGGTTTCGAGAAAATAGGCATTCACCGCTTCCACGTCGCCCGCGAAGCCGTAATCGTGCGCCCAGCCGGTTCGTTTTTTTGCCCGAATCACGCCGCCATCGGCCCCGGTGAGGCCCAGCGCGTTGCAGCCGAGGGCTTGCAAGGCGGCTACGAGTTGCTTGTTGATTAGCCCGCCGTAGACCATCGTCACCACGTCGAGCATGGCCTGGTCGGTCACGCGGCGGCCTTCGATCATCACCGTTTCCACGCCCAGTTGGTCGGCCACCTGCGTGGCGATTTTCCCCCCACCGTGGACGAGGATTTTTGCCCCCTCCAGCGCGGCGAAATGGGTCAGAAATTGCTGCCGGGCGGCGGGAGTGTCGATGACGTTGCCGCCGATTTTGACGAGGGTGAGGGGGTTCATGAAAAAAGTAAAAAGACCCGTCATTGCGAGCGGAGACAGAAAAGACGAGCGAAGCGAGGGTTTTCTGCCGAAGCGACGCAATCCCCTGCCGGAGACCAAAATAGCGTTGGGCGAGTAGCTTGGCTTTCGCTCTCTGGTCTTCGGGAGGGGATTGCTTCGCTCCAGCGTTCGGAATTTCGTTTCACTCATTCCGAACGCTGGAGCGAAGCAATGACGCGGTGGGGAGACTCTTTTTTAAAAACCCTCCAACATCCGCTTCAGCACCGCCTGCGCGGCCCAGACCCGGTTGCCGGCCTGCTGAATCACGATGGAGGCGGGCGAATCGAGCACGGCATCGGCCACGACCACGTTGCGGCGCACGGGCAGGCAATGCATGAATTTGGCGCTGTTGGTGAGGGCCATTTTCTCCGGCGTCACCATCCAATCCGGGTCGCGGTTCAGGATTTTGCCGTAGTCTTCGTACGACGACCAGTTTTTGGCGTAAATAAAATCAGCCCCCGCGAAGGCTTCGCGTTGATTGGGCGTAACGGCGGCTTCGCCGGAAAAATCGGGATGCAGCGCGTAGCCATCCGGGTGGGTGATGACAAAATCGACCAGCCCCAGCGCGTGAGCCGCGTTCATCCACTCGGCGAAGGAGTTGGGCACGGCCTGCGGCAGCGCCTTCACGTGCGGTGCCCAGGTAAGCACCACCTTCGGGCGGGCGTCGGTTTTGAATTCCTCGATGGTAATCAAATCCGTCAGCGATTGGAGCGGATGGCGCGTGGCCGATTCGAGGCTGAGGAGCGGGACGCCCGCGTATTTTCTGAACTGGTGGATGACCGTCTCGGCGTAGTCGCTCTCGCGGTCGATGAGGCCGGGAAAACTGCGCACGCCGATAATCTCGCAGTACTGGGCGATGACGGCGGCGGCTTCCTTCACGTGTTCGGCCTTGTCGCCGCTCATCACCACGCCGTCTTCCATTTCCAGTCCCCAGGAATCCTGCGTGACGTTCATCACCATCGTTTGCAGCCCCAGGTTTTGCGCCGCCCGCTGGGTGCTCAGGCGAGTGCGGAGGCTGGCGTTGAAAAACAGCAGGCCGAGCGTGCGGTGCTGGCCAAACTGGGCGTGGGCGAAGGGCGCTTTTTTTAGTTCAAGCGCCTCGTGTACCAACGCGGGCAGGTCGGGTACGTCGTGGATGGAGAGGAATTGGGTCATGGGAAAATACCCCCCACCCCCTGAAGGGGGCTTTTTCGTGGCAAAAAAAATCCGGCTGGTAAGCCCCCTTTAGGGGGTGGGGGGTACTTACAGGCGGGTACTTCCAGGCAGGCACTCAATTAAACCGCCACACTCATCACCGCGCTGAACGCTTCCAGAAACCGGTCGGCTTCGGCCTGACCGAGGGCCAGGCTGGGCAGGAGTCGGAGCGTGTGTTTTCCGGCGTAGCCGCAAAAAATACGGTGTTCGAACAGCAGCGCGTCGCGAATTTTATCGATGGGCGGCTCCACCTCGATGCCAATCATCAGCCCGCGCCCGCGCAATTCTTTGATGCCCTCGAACTGCCGCAGGTTTTCCATCAAATAATCGCCGATTCGCGTGGCGTTGTCCATCAGGTTTTCGGCCCGGATGATGTCGAGCACGGCCACGGCGGCGGCGCAGGCGAGGTGGTTGCCGCCGAAGGTGGTGCCGAGCATCCCGTACCGAGCCTGGAATTTCGGCGCGATGAGCACCCCGCCGATGGGAAAGCCGTTGCCCATGCCCTTTGCGGTGGTGATGAGGTCGGGGCGGATTCCGGAAAATTCATGGGAGAAAAAGCGCCCCGAACGCCCGTAGCCGCACTGCACCCCGTCGAGGAGGAGGCAAGCGCCCGTCGCGTCGCAGAGGCGGCGGGCGGCTTGCAGAAATTCGTCGGAAGCCACGTTGATGCCGCCCACGCCCTGAATGCCTTCGACGATGACCGCGCAGACTTCCTCGTTCATCGCCGCTTCGAGCGCGGGCACATCGTTGAAGGGCAAAAACGTGACGTGTTCGGTCGAATTGACCGGAGCCACGATGGCCGGGTTGTCGGTAATGGCGACGGCCCCGGCGGTGCGGCCGTGGAAGGATTTCCGAAACGCAATCACTTTTTTCCGACCGTTGAAAAACGAGGCCAGTTTCAGCGCGTTTTCGTTGGCTTCGGCCCCGGAGTTGCACAAAAACAGCGCGTAGTCGGGCAGGCCGCTGAGGTCGCCGAGTTTTTTCGCCAATTCGTCCTGAATCGGGATTTTGACCGAATTGGAATAAAACCCAATCGCGGCTAACTGCCTCGTCAGCGCCTCGACGTAACGCGGGTGACCATGCCCGACGGAAATAACGGCGTGGCCGCCGTAGAGGTCGAGGTACTCGGTGCCGTTCCGGTCCCAGAGGTAGCTGCCGCTGGCCCGTACCGGCTCGATGTCGTAGAGGGGGTAAACGTTGAAGAGGTTCATTTTTGATTGCGGAATGGTAAAAAACCCCGCGAGGTTTTAAAACCCTCGCGGGGTTAGGGGTTCATTAAAATCCAACGCTCCGCAGCTTCAGCCCCGTCGTTTCCTCTAACCCGGCCAGCAGGTTGAGGTTCTGAACGGCCTGGCCGGCAGCGCCTTTGGTGAGGTTGTCGATGACGCTGCTGATGAGCAACTGCCCGTCGTGTAATTCCAGGTGAAGCAGGCATTTGTTCGTGCCCACGACCTGCTTCACGTCCACGGGCGCTTCGCTGCGGTGGGTGAAGGGGTGCGCGGCGTAGTAGGCGTCGTACAGGTCTTTGGCCTCGGCCAGCGTGCCGTCGAAGTCGGTGTAGGCGTTCGCCAGAATGCCCCGCGTAAACGCGCCCCGGTAGGGGACGAAATTGATTCGGTGGTCAAAACTCGGCTGGTGGGCGCGCAAACCCATGCCGATTTCGGTCAAATGTTGGTGGCTAAAAGCTTTGTAAATGCTCACGTTGTTGCTCCGCCAACTGAAGTGACTCGTTGGCGCGAGCGCCTGACCGGCCCCGGTGCTGCCCGTGACGGCGCTCACCTGCACGTCGGTTTTCAGCAACCCAGCGGCAGCCAGGGGCAGCAGGGCCAGTTGGATGCTCGTGGCAAAACAGCCGGGGTTAGCAATTTTCTGCGCCGTCCGAATGTGTTCGCGCTGCAACTCCGGCAGGCCGTACACAAAACCCTCCGACTGATCACGGAAATCGGTGCTGAGGTCGATGACTTTCTGACCTTCGGCCAACGGGTTTTCAGCCAAAAATTTCCTTGATTCGCCGTGGCCGGAGCAGAGAAAAAGCACCTCCGCCGCGCCCAAATCGGGTTCGCCGGTGAATTTCAGGTTGGTATCGCCCACCAAATCGGTGTGCGTGGCCCAAACGGGTTTGCCCGCCTGCGAGTTGCTGTGAATGAACGCGATGCGGGCCTCGGGGTGGTTGAGCAAAATGCGCAACAATTCGCCCCCCGTGTAACCCGCCCCGCCGATGATGCCGATGGTCATTTTGCGTGGGGCGTGGGGCCTGGGGCGTGGGGCAGAGGGCATTTTTACCCCATGCCCTCCGCCCCAGGCCCCCTGCTAGTTTATCCAGTTTTCAAGTTTCAGGCCGTCTACCCGCGCGAATTCCCGTTCGTTGTTGGTCACCAGCGTTAGGTCCCGGCTGCGGGCGTGGGCGGCGATGAGCAGGTCGAGCGGGCCGATGGGCGTGCCTTTGCGTTCGAGGGTGGCGCGGATGTCGCCGTAGTGGGCGGCGGCTTCGGCATCGAAGTCGAGGATGGTTAACGGAGTCAGAAACGAGCGATACGCCACGTCATTCCGTTCACGGTTTGGACTCTTGGTAACTCCAAAAAGCAACTCAGCCAGTGTAATGGTTGAAATAGCGATTTCTTTGAAGGATACCTGACTGAAACGTTCGTAAGCAGCAGGAGGTCTTCTGCTCACGATGTACGAGCAGATGTTGGTGTCGAGCAGGTAGGTCATTCGTCGAAAGAGGAAAAGTCGCGCTTTTGCTGTTCGGTGGGCTGCTGTCGGCCATCGGCCATGAAATCGTCGGTGAACAGGTCCAGGTTTTTCCACCATTCCTCCCAGGTCCGGGGCTTGGTGTACAGCATGACCGAGGTACCAATCTGCACGGCGTACACCTCTTCATCGGTCAGGTGGACGGAATCGGGCAACTCGACAACCATCCGGTTGTCGTCGCTGCGGGTGATTTTCACTTTTGTTTCTACCATCGGTTTCATTGATTTAGCGCCGTTTTTTACACTCGCCCACCCGGCCTGCCATCACCCATTCGCCTCCGTCACTTTCCGGTGAATCATCGTTTGGTTGGAAAGGATTTTCGAGAAACCCCGCACGTCGTCGCCGCTCCAGGCGGTGTTCATTTCGCCGTAGCTACCAAAGGCGTTGCTCATCAAATCGTACTTCGACTCGATACCCAGCACGTGGAAACGGTACGGAGCCAGTTGCACCCGCACCGTGCCGGTGACGTGTTCCTGGGTGCTTTCCAAAAAGGTTTCGATGTCGCGCATGACGGGTTCGAGAAATTGTCCCCGGTGGAGCATCGTGCCGTACTGCGTCGCCAGGCCCTCTTTCAACTGCGCCTGGGCCTCGGTGAGTACGTGCTTTTCGAGCGCGTGGTGGGCTTTGATGGCAATCAACGGAGCGGGGGCCTCGAAACCCACGCGGCCTTTGATGCCGATGATGGTGTCGCCCACGTGAATGTCGCGGCCCACGGCGAAGGGCGCGGCCAGGCTGGTCAGCTTCCGCACGGCCTCCACCGGATTTTCGAAGGTTTCGCCATCGATGCCCTTCAGTTCGCCCGTCACGAAGTCCAGTTCCAGAATTTCGGGGTTGGTTTTGGAAAGCGGCGTCGGCCAGGCGTCTTCGGGCAGGTAGCCGCCGGAGGTGAGCGTTTCGCGCCCGCCGACCGAGGTGCCCCAAAGGCCCTTGTTGATGCTGTAAGCCGCTTTGGTCCAGTCGCGTTGCACGCCGCGTTCGGTCAGGTACTCGATTTCGGCTTCCCGGCTCAGGCGCAAATCGCGGATGGGCGTGAGGACGGCCACGTCGGGAATCACGATGCGGAACACCACGTCGAAGCGCACCTGGTCGTTGCCCGCGCCGGTGCTGCCGTGGGCGACGGCCTGCGCCCCCACCTGCTTGGTGTACTCGGCCACGGCCAGGGCCTGAAACACCCGCTCGGCGCTCACCGAAAGCGGGTAGGTATTGTTTTTCAGTACGTTGCCAAACACGAGGTACTTCAGGCAGTGTTCGTAGTAATCGTTGACCACGTCGAGCGTGACGTGTTGTTTCACGCCCAGTTCGTAGGCGTTTTTTTCAACCTGGGTGATTTCGGAGCGGGTAAATCCGCCCGTATCGACGAGCACGGAATGGATGTCGTAGCCTTGTTCGGTTAGGTATTTTACGCAAAACGAGGTGTCGAGTCCTCCGCTGAAGGCCAGCACGACGGTGGGGTTGGGCATGGGTTGAAAAGAGAAACAAAAGGATTAGAAACAAGAGATAAGAAACAGGAGACAAGAGGATGCTTTGTCTTTTCTTGTTTCTTGCTTCTCGTTTCTTGTATCAAAAAAACAAAGTTCGGTCACTCGCTCGGTTTACGGGTTGGCTTCATTAAAAATTCCCCAAAAACTGACTCGCGGCTCCCCAGGTACTGGGCGGCAAAATCGGCTCCGGGTTGCTTCGGGTCGGGGGCGATGCGCGATACGTCGGCTTCGCCGAAATTAAGGGTGGCGCGGGCGATGCCCCGTTTCACGCTCGGTTCCCGCGTCAGATTCCAGGCGCTGATGGCGGTTTCGCGGAGCGGGTAGTAGGCGCTGAACAGCAGTAAACTCGTCAGTCCCAGCGCCCAAGCCCGGTGCCGCCTTCGCCAGAGTTCGGCAGTGGCGTAGAGCAGCAAGGCGGTGAGCAGCCACTTCGAGGGCAGGCTGACCCGCATCAGGAAATCGTTGTATTTTCCCAAAAACACCAGCGAATTCGCCAGCAGACCGAGCGTCGCCGCGACCAATCCACCCCGCCAGTCGCCCAAAATTCCGAACCGGCGATCCGCCCAAAACAGCAGCGTAGCAAACACGCCGACGTGCGCAAGCATGAACACGAGGTACAACAGCCAATCGCCGCCGTTTTGAAGATTCAGGAATAAAAATCCGGCGTATTGTTGCGGCCTATGCGCCACAAAATAAAGCCCGACAACCGCCGCCAGGGACACGCCAAGACCATTTTCCCAACTTAAAAACGTTCGCCAGTCCACCCGCGTCGCCGCCCAGACCAGCAGCGGCAGCAGCCCGACCGCGCCGAAGGGTGTCCAGAGCAGCGTCGCCGCCGCGACCAGACCCAGCCAGCGTCCATTACCACTTTCCCGAAGCTGACTCAGCACCAGCGAAGCCGCCAGCCAGGCCCCTAAGGCGTGCTGCGGTGCCCACTGGAACTGGGTAAACGGCGCGGGCACATTGAGTTGGGTTTGGGTGAGGCCGTTGCTGAACACCAGGTGCGGCGGCACGTAAAACTTCAGCGCCGGGCCGCGACCCAGGTTGAGGATGTACTCCCGCAGGTAGCGGCTCGCGCTGCCATCGAGCAATTCCTGCCAAATCCAGAAATTCCGAACGGCCAAATCCAACCCACTCACCGCCAGAAAACCCCCGGCCACCCAAACCCCATTCGGCGCGAAAAGCCGGTGCAGCCAGCGAAACGCGAGGTACAACCCCAGCCACCCCCAAGCCAGCGAGTACCAGCGGGCCAGCGCCACGCCGCCCGCGATTTTGGCGGCTACCGCCGTGGGCAGGTAGTAGGCCAGGTAGTAACACAGCAGCGGGTCGCCGTAGGTGGCGTTTTGGTAAACGACCGGGTGCGGGCGGGTGAGGAGGTCGTGGAAAATCAGGTTGTGCTTGTCGTAGTCCGCCTTCTGGTGACCCACCTCGCCGACCCCCAGAATCAGCGCGTACCCCAGCGCGAGCAGCGCCAGCCAAAGCCGGGTACGTCGCGTGGTGGTGGCTCCCTCCGGCCGCACCGAAGCCCGGTAGCCCAGCCCCACCGCCACGGCCAGCAAGGCGGCTAGCAGCCAGCCCCATTCGGGCCGGAGCCAACCGGCGAGAAACAGCGCGTTGGGCAGCAGCAGGTAGCCGAGCGTTCCGAAAAAAAGGGCGTCGCGCGGGCGCATCAATTCACCAGTTCGTTGGCGGGCGCTTCTTCCTCTTCCTTATCGCCGAACAGGATTCGTTGCTTGATTTTCTGCCAGCGCTCGTAGATTTTCGAGTTCTTCACGAAATTCCACTTCGGCTTTTTGTCGTCGCCTTTTTTGTCTTCTTTTTCCTCCTCCACGGGGTCGTACATCATACCCGTGCAGAGGCAGTGCTTGCGGTTGGTGCGGGTGAGGATGTCGTAATTGACGCAACTAGAGCAGCCTTTCCAGAAATCATCGCCCACGGGCAGTTCCGAAAAGGTGGTGGGTTTGTAGCCCAGGTCGGAGTTGATTTTCATCACGGCCAGGCTGGTCGTGATGCCGATGATTTTGGCCTCGGGGTATTTTTTCCGGGAAAGCTCGAAGGCTTTGGCCTTGATGTTTTTGGCGATGCCACTCTTGCGGTGTTCGGGGTGGACGATGAGGCCGGAGTTGGCCACGAACTTGCCGTGGTCCCAGGTTTCGATGTAGCAAAAACCGATGAATCCGCCCGCCGCGTCGGTGGCGATGATGGCCTTACCTTCGTCCATTTTCTGACGGATGTACTCGGGCGAGCGCTTCGAGATGCCGGTGCCCCGGACTTTGGCGCTTTCTTCCATGTGAAAACAGATTTCCTCGGCCAGCGGAATGTGCGCTTCGGTGGCAATCTGGACGCTGTAGTCGTTCATTTTACGGACGTACAAAAACAAATGGGGTGAGAAAACAACGGTTTTTCCGGGGAAACCGGGCTGAGAGAAGAGGAAAAAACCGTAAAAAAGGGTGCCGATTGGCAAGAATCAGAAGGGCCTGCCGGGCCTGCCAAGCCTCCAACGACGCAGGTAGCGCGTGGGCGTCGTCGAAAAAAAGCGCAACGAAAGGGTCGTGGATTCCATCGGTCGCGAGGTTGGCTCGGAGAATTTTAACGCAAAGGTTAAGAAAAACGGGCGTACCCTGCAAAATTCGGGGACGCATTTGCCAACAAAAATACGCGAACGGTTGGTTCACGGGGTGGGCAAACCGTTTGGAAAACCCACTCCGGTTTATAATCTTTGTTCAGGCACCCCCTTCCCGGCCGGATGAACAAGACCACCCTCAACGCCGACGACCTCATTTACGGCTACATGAACGGCATCTTCCCGATGGCCGATTCGGACGGCACCATCTACTGGTACTCGCCCGACCCCCGCGCCATCATCCCCCTCGACACCTACAAACCCGCCCGCTCGCTCCGCCCCATCCTGAACCGGAAGCAGTTTGAAGTCCGAATCAACACCGACTTTCAGGGCGTCATCCGGCGCTGCGCCACCCCCCGTCCCGACGGCGAAGACTCCTGGATTTCGGAGGAAATTATCCACGCGTATAGTGAACTTCACCGCGCCGGGCTGGCCTATTCCGTGGAAACGTATGTGGAAAACCGGTTAGTTGGTGGACTGTACGGGGTTGCCATCGGCGGCGTTTTTTTCGGAGAATCCATGTTTCATCTCGTCTCCAATGCTTCGAAAGTCGCTTTTCATTATCTAGTCGAAATTCTGCGGAGACAGGATTTTGAACTGCTTGACACGCAGTTCATTAACGAAAACGTCCGCCGCTTCGGAGCCGTTGAAATTCCCCGCTCCGAGTACATCCGATTGCTGAAACAAGCCCTCGACCGCAAGCGGATTTTCACCGAAACGGCGCTGGTGCATTTGTTTAACGAGCCGGTGGCGTAGGGGAACAAAAAGGAGGCGGTGGTCACGCTGAGCGAAGTCGAAGCGTGTGCGGTGGGCCAACGTTGACCTGCCGCACACGCTTCGACTCCGCTCAGCGTGACCACAAAAAAGCGGCCCCGGAGGTTTATCCTCCGGGGCCGCTTTTTTATTAAAAACGAGATAAAAGGTGACTACTTTTTAAACACCACCAAGCCATTCACCAAATACGTATCGCGGTCGGTGACGAGGTTGTACACGGCGCTCACCGAGCGGGCATCCGAGGTAGCGGTGAAAACACGGTACTTTTTGAATGTGCCGTTTTCCAACAAAAGTAAGTGTTCGCCCACCGCTACCTCGCCGAGGGTTTTGCGGCCCGCCGTGGTCAGCACGGGGTGGTTGGCGGTGGCTTCGAGCGTGGTTCCCAGCGACCAGGCGTTGTCCAGACGTACCGTTTCTAGCGAGGCCGGGTCCACCAGGCGGAGGCGCGTCAGGTGGTAGGTTTTTTGGTTGTGAACCTGTACGGCCTGCACCGTCGTGCGTTCGGTTTGCCCGGTTTTTTCGTTAAAACTCAACAACAGCTCGCCCATTTTTACCTCCGAAATGGCTTTTGTCGTGCCGTCGGCTAGCGTTACCTGCGCTTCGGCGGGGAAGCAGTATTCGATTTTCTCGCCTTCCTTCGCCACCACCGGCGTACCGCCCACGCCCGACTTGGTGAGCGCGAAGGCCACGCAGGAAGCCAGGCCCTTCATCGCGTCTTCGCCGTACTTCAAATCGTCGATGTACTTGCCCCAAACCTCGCCCGGCGCGTCGGGGCTGGGGATGGGGAACATCCGCATCTTGCCGTCCTTTGGCGTGGTGTACACGGTGAACATCCCCAGTTCGGCCATTTTCTCGGTCTCGAACAATTTGTAGAGGTACACCCGCCGCTCGGTGCCGTCGGAAAACTTGAAAACGAAGGGGTCACCGACCCGGTCGAGGATGAACTTGTCGGCCTTGACGTAGCTGTCTTTTTCCAGGTTTTTGATGGTCACTTTTTTCACCGCGTCGTACTCGACGGCGGTGAGGGCGCGCTTTTCGGTGGCGTCCTGGGCGAACAGGCCGAGGGCGAGGAGCAGGGGGCAGAGGGTGAGGAGGAGTTTTTTCATGGGAAGAAAGCGTGGTTTACGATTCGATAATCACTTATTTTTCAGAAAGTTGTATTTGAATGTTCAGAACAAAATCAACTGTCACGCCGTTGTCCTCGGCGATTTCTTCTATCGAAAGTTTTCCTCGGAGAAGTGCCTTTCTGACCGCTTCAAATTGAATTTCCTCAATCCTCCTTTTTTCAGCGTTCACCGCCTCTGCGTTGATGGCTGTTATCCGGGCAAATTGAAAACGTTCTTCGGGTGTCATCTTGCGGGTATCCAATTCGTCGATAGCACGTTGAAGCCACTCCTCGTTCCAGAAGGGCGGGTATTGCGTCGGCTCGGTAACTTCGTGAATCGTTTTCATAGTGTAAATCAATTTGTCGAGGTCGGTCAGAACGTCGGCTATGACTTTATCGAATTCAGCCAATTCCACGGTAATGAACGTCATTTGATGGTCAACCAATTCGCCCTGTTCATCGCGCAGGTTAGCCAGCGTGTGGTAATTGGCCGTTGGCAGAATGGATTTCTCCAAAAACGCGATGCAGTAGATGTTCGGCAACGCGGCGTAATCAAATTTTCCCCGCTCAACCAGCGTGTTGAACTTGTGTAGCCCGTAAAATTTCATGCGTTGGATGAAATGCGGGGCGTTTCCCATCTGCATTTCAACGATGAATCGGTTGCCATTCTCATCAGTACAAGCCAAGTCGAAAATTCCACTTCGGCTGTCGAGAGTTAATCCTTCAAAGATGCTTTTCTCAAAGTAAACCTCTCGGATGGGTACCTCAGACCGGATGAGGGCTTGAAGAGCGGTTCGTAAAAACAGACTGTTGGATTCATTTCCAAACGTAACCTTGAAACCATAATCCGAAATGATGGGAATGAAAAGGGGCTGTTCCATACCCCAAAGCTAAGCAAACCAGACATTTTACCCCGCCGCCACCCGCTTGTGCAGCAGTTCCACCGTTCGCCGGGCCGATTCGAGCGCCCCGGCCATCCAGGCGGTGAGGTAGCTCACGTGTTCCCCGGCGAAGTAAATCGCGTCGTCGGGTTCGAGCAGGGCGGGGTACATCCGCTCGCGGGCGGCTTTGTTGTACTCGGCCCAGCCGCCCATCGAGTAGGGAATTTTGTGCCAGGCCAGCGAAAACGAGTTCTCAAATTCGGTTTTGTACTGCGGGTGAATTTTGCCGCCCTGCTCCAGGGCCAGTTTTTCGCGTTCGGGCAGGCTGAGGTTGCCCACTTTGGTGGCCCGGTCGTGGAAATTGTACATGCCCTTCAGCACGCCTTTCTGCCCCAGGAAGTTGTAGGAGGGGTAGAAAATCTGCGTGATGTCCATGTTGGTTTTGGTAATGCCGCCGAAGACGTGGTCGTCTTCTTCCCAAAACCGGCGCTTGAATTGCAGCCCGATTTTCGTCGTGTGCATGTACGGCAGAAAATCCGCCACCCGCTGCACCGGCCCGGAGAGGTCGGATTGCACCTGTTTCAGCATGGGCAGCGGCAACGTGCAGACGCAAAAATCAGCCGTGATTTCGCTGGTGCTCCCCGTTTTTTTATCGAGAAAAACCACCCGCGCTCCGCCCGGCGTTTTGCGCAATTCCTTCACCTCGCAGCCGTAACGGATTTTGTCGCCGAGTACGCGGGCGAAGGCTTTGGGCAGGTTGTCGTTGCCACCCACCATTTGCAGCAGCACGGGCTGCTGGTGGTAGGTATACTCGCCCACGTTGGCAAAAGCCGGGTGCGTCAGGCCCGACTCGATGATGTCTTTCAAGGCGTAGGGCGACGCTAGCTCACCCGACTGGGTGCCCGCCGCCGGGCGCACTTTGTAACCCCGCATTTCGGAGCCGCCGTACTTGCGTTCGGTCGTGAGGCCCGCTTCCTCTTTCAACCAAAACCTCAGTTTTTCCACGTCCTCGGTGGTCATCTCGGCTCCGAGGCTGGTTGGGTCGGCTTTCACGAGCAGTTCGTAGAGTTGCCCCCGCATGTCGGCGTGGATTTCGCGGGCGCGGACGCGCTGGTTGGCGAGTTTGCCGACAGGCTGGTCGGAGTAGTAAAACCCGGCTTCGTTGAAATTCCCGAAAATCTCGATGGGCACTTTCAACTCGCGGCAGTAGTGCAGCGTAAGCTGGTGGTGGTGCGGAATCCGGGCGGCCCCGGCGTTGAGGTACTGCCCTTCGTCGAAGCGGCAGACTTGTTTTTCACCCCCCACTTCCGTTTCCTCGGTGCCGCCGCGCACCGTCCACACGCGCCCTCCGGCGCGGGTGCGGGCTTCCAGAATCGTGCAGTCGTAGCC
The DNA here is from genome assembly GCA_964244295.1 of uncultured Cytophagales bacterium. Lineage (GTDB taxonomy): Bacteria > Bacteroidota > Bacteroidia > Cytophagales > Spirosomataceae > JAJAZB01. The sequence continues at coordinate 47,331 of CAXTIG010000030.1, read as the reverse complement.
GAGTTTGCCCAATTCGTAGGCGGTGGTCATCCCCGCCAGGCCCGCGCCGAGAATCAGGACTTTTTTGTTTGCTTTCTCCGTGCGCGGCAGGTCGAAGGCCGTCGCCGGGGCGGCGGGAAGTAATCCCAGCCCCAACATGGCGAGGTAGCCGTTACCGGATTTTTCGATGAAATCTCTGCGGGTCATTCGTCAGAATCAGAATTTACAGAATTTTGGAATTTTCAGAATGAAAAGGCAAGAAATGAAAAGCCGTAATTCTGAAAAAGGCACGAAACGAGAAGACGTAATTCTGAAAATTCAAAAATTCCGTAAATTCTGATTCAGACATCACGACACCACCTTCGCAAACGCTTCCGCGAAGGCTTTCATTTCGTCCATCGTGCCGATGCTGACGCGGCACCAGGGTTGCTTGTCAAACTGCCAGTGGCGCACCATCACGCCTTCTTTCATCAACTGCCCGGCCAACTGCGGCCCTTTCATTTTGATGGGAAACAGCACAAAGTTGGCCGAGGATTCCAGGGGGGTGTAGCCCAGCTTTTTCAACGTGTCGAAGAGAAACTGCTTCGACTCCGCCGTTTTCTGGAGCGTCATCTGCTGAAACTCCACGTCTTTCAGCGCCGCCAGGCCCGCCGCCGCCGAGGGCACCGAAATGCCAAAACCCTGCTGGGTGAACGGTTCGAGCACTTTCAGCAAAGCCGGTTTGGCAATGGCGTAACCCACCCGCAGACCGGCGAAGGCGTAGAGTTTCGAGAAAGTGCGGAGAATAATCACGTTTTTGCCTTCCTTCACTTTATCAACCATGCAGTCGGTTTTCGGGTCGCTAGCGTAGTCGATGTAGGCTTCGTCGATGAGGACAGGCACTTTCGGCGAAACCTCGTCGATAAACTTCCTCAACTTCTCCGGCGGCAGCAGCCGACCCGTCGGGTTGTTGGGGTTGCAGATGTAAACGAGGCTGTGAAGGGCCGGGTCGGCTTTGGCCGCCATCGCGTCGAGGTCGTACTGGTAGTCGGCGGTGAGGGGGATTTTTTCCATGGGGAAATCGCCCATCATCCCGTCCGAAATGTAGCAGGTTTCGGCCAGCAGGATTTTCCCTTTCGGCGAATACGCGTTGACCGCCGCCGCCAGCAATTCCGACGACCCCGCGCCGGGCAAAATCGTATCGGGCTTTAGGCCGTCTTTTGCCGCCATCGCCTGCCGCAAGGCCCAGATTTGCTGGAACGCGTAGCGGTTCGACTCACCCAGCGAGTCGATGAGGGCTTGCTTCGTTTTTTCCGAAGGACCCCAGGGGTTTTCGTTGGCGTTGAGCCGGGCCTTTACGCCCGTGGGCGGCAGGAGGGCCGGGTCGAATTCAGGAGCGAATTCGCCGAAGGCCCGCGAGGCGCGAACCGGGGCTGCCGCCAGCAAGGCCGGGGCCGCTGTTAACCCAGCGACGGCAAAAGCGCTCTGGCGCAGCCAATCGCGGCGATTTAAAACGTTCATACAGAGGGAAATTTTCGGGTGAAAAATGAGTGCTGAAAGGTACAGCTTTTCACCAAAAAAAAGCCCGAAGGGGGGAGTTAACGTAACTCCCCCCTTCGGGGGCTGGGGGGCTTTTTTACACTGCCACCTTCGCAAACGCGTCGGTAAACGCCTTCATTTCTTCCATCGTGCCGATGCTGACCCGGCACCAGGGCTGGCCTTCGAAGAACCAGTGGCGCACGGCCACGCCTTCGTTCATCAGCTTGGCGGTCAGTTCCTGTCCCTTCATTTTAATCGGGAACAGCATGAAGTTGGCGTAGGAGGGAATTACTTCGTAGCCCGCTTTTTTCAGGAAATCAATCGTGTACGCCTTCGATTCGGCGGTTTTTTCGATGACCATTTTCTGGTTGTCGGTGTCTTTGAAGGCCGTGATGGCCCCCATGATCGTCGGCACCGACAGGCCGAAGCCGTTCATGGTGTACTTGCCGATGGCGGCGAGGTGTTCGGGCTTCGCCAGCGCGTAACCCAGGCGCATCCCGGCGAAGGCGTAGAGCTTCGACATGGTGCGGAGGATGATCACGTTTTTGCCTTCCTTCACCTTATCGACCATACAGTCGGTCGCCGGATTTTTGGCGTAGTCGATGTAGGCTTCGTCCACCAGCACCGGCACTTTCGGCGACACCTGGTCGATGAAGGCCCGGAGCTTGTCGGCGGGGAGCAGGTTGCCCGTCGGGTTGTTGGGGTTGCAGATGTACACGAGGCTGTGGATGGCCGGGTCGACTTTGGCCGCCATCGCGTCGAGGTCGTACTGGTGGTCTTTGGTCAGGGGCACTTTGTCCGAGCCGATGCCGTAGCGGTCGTCGCCGCCCGAAATGTAGCAGGGGTCGGCCATGAGAATTTTGCCTTTTTGCCCAAAATGCATCATGGACGCGCTGAGCAACTCGCTCGATCCGCAGCCGAGTTTAATCATGCTGTTGGACGGCCCCCGGAAATTGCCGTCGCCGCCGGTGGGCATCGGAATGCCGTCTTTTTCGGCGATGACTTTGTACAACTCCGCCTGCGCCCGCCCGCCGTAGCGGTTGGCCATTTCGAGCGAGGCGTTGACGGCCTCCTTCGTTTTGGGCGAAAGACCCCAGGGGTTTTCGTTGGAACTGAGCCGGGCCTTGATGGCCGTGGGCGGCAGGGCATCCACGGCTTGGGCGGCGCGGAACTCGTGGGAGAGTTCGAGGTACAACTCTTCGCGGGCCACCGGGTCGGCGTAGGCGCGTTGGAGCAGGGAGGGGACCGCAGTAGCGCCCAGCGTAAGGGCACCGGCTTGCTTGAACCAGTTACGACGTTTCATCGCAGTAAAAAGGGGTTTTGGGTGAAACAAGGGTTGGGTTGCGGCCCGAAATTGGATTGTACTGGGGGAAAGTAGAAAATTTTCCAAAAACACGGTCTGACTGTCCGAATCATTGGGCTTTCCGGCTGAAAAGTAGGGTTTCGTAGGGCAAGAAACAAGGTTCGCCAAAAATCTTATTTTTTGAGGTTTTGATTTTTTTTCGATGAAAACTGGAATTTTAGAAAGCTAAATCCGATGAATTCGGCAAATGAATCGCTGAATTTGGCGGATTTGGAGACTTGATTTTTTATAAGTTTAAAAACAACCCGGACGGGGAAGTAACCGCTGACAGCGGTCAACGGCCCTGTCAGCGGTTGCGGGCCTCCCGGATAACCAACGTTTGGCTACCGACCAACCCGCAACCGCTGACAGGGCCATTGGCCGCTGTCCGGGTTGCTTCCCCGTCCGGGTTACGCGTACCTTTGCCGGGCATGAAACCCATCCTCGTCCTGAAATTCGGCACCGCCTCCATCACCAAACCCAGCGGTGAACCCGACGAAGCCATCCTCCTCGAAATCGCCCGGCAGGTGGCCCGCCTCCGCGACCGCTATCGAGTCGTGATTGTGTCGTCCGGCGCGGTGGGCGCGGGGCGGGGGTTTTTGCCCGGTTACCGGGGCAGTCTGGTCGAGCGCAAGGCCGCTGCCGCCATCGGCAATCCGGTGCTGCTGGGGCTGTACGCGAAGTTTTTTTCGGCCTACGGCATCCCCATCGCGCAGAGCCTCTGCGAGCGCCAGCATTTCGCCAACCGGGGTCAGTTTTTACAGTTGAAAGAAACCTACGAAACCCTCTGGGCGCACGGGGCCATTCCCATCGCCAACGAAAACGACGTGGTGAGCAACCTCGAATTGAAGTTTTCGGACAACGACGAACTCGCCACGCTCATCGCGGCGGGCTTCGGGGCCGACACGCTGCTCTTCGCCACCTCGGCGGGCGGCCTGCTCGACGCCGAAGGCCGCATCGTGCCCCGCGTGGCGCGCATCGACGAAAGCATCCTCGGCCTGGCCGACCACTCCAAATCCGCCCTCGGCCTGGGCGGGATGACCTCCAAACTCTCCTTCGCCAAACGCGCCACCCGGCTCGGCATCCGGGTCGTGATTTTCGGCATCCACACGCCGGAGGGGATTTTGAAGGCGCTGGACGAAACGACTGGCACCGTCTTCGCGCCCGACACCGGCGGGTATTCGGCTCGGCAAAAATGGCTCGGCAGCGGCAGCCTCGCCACCGGCCAAGTGCGGGTGGACGCGGGTGCGGCCCGTGCCCTGCAAGCCCGCCGCAGCCTGCTGGCCGTGGGCATCCAGGCCGTGACGGGCGAGTTCGACCGGGGCGAAGTAATTGAAATTCTGGACGAAAGCGGCGAAGCGCTGGCCGTGGCGAAGGCCCGGATTTCGTCGCAAGACCTCGCTGCCCAACTCCGCACGCCCAACGTGGAAGTGGCCCATGCGGATGATATTGTGTTACTTTGAACAAGAATGAAAAAACGCCTCGAATCCCTCAAAGAAATATAACGGGCCGTACTCGACATGTTGGATGCCATCCGCCAGCACCCTGGTGCCGACGTTGACCTACTGCTCGACCGGTTGACTTCCTTGGAAAAGGAAATTGCCGAGGAAGAAGACAAACAAACCGATGAACCCAAGCCACCCCAGGAGCCATGAAATCCTTTAAAAACCAGTGTCAGGCTTTTTTTGAAAAAACCCTGAGCGCAACCAGCGAGGAAGCGGCCCAACTGCGGGCTGAACAACAGGTTTTTCTGGCCACATTGACCGAAGAAGAACGAAAGGCGTTCCTGGCGGATTGGCAGGAAGCGATTGATGGCGCACTGATTCGTTTGAACGTCCCCATTCGGAATTTGTCCAAGCAGTCCGGTCATTTGGCCGCTTGATTTTTAGTATGGAAACCCTCCTCGAAAGCCCCCTCCTCGGACGGCTCCGGCAGACCCACGCCGCCGCCGCCGCCCTGCGTCGCCTCACCGACGGCCAGAAAATGACCCTGCTGCACGACCTGGCCGATGCGGTGTTGGAAAACGCGGCAAAAATCCTCGCCGCCAACGCGCAGGATTTGGCCCGGATGCCCCGCAGCGACCCGAAGTGGGACCGCCTGCTGCTGACCGAAGCCCGCCTCGAAAGCCTCGCCGCCGCCATCCGCGACGTGGCCCAACTGCCCGACCCAAGCGGACAAATTTTGCTCGAAAAAACATTGCCCAACGGCCTGAACCTGCGGAAAGTGGCCGTGCCGATGGGCGTCATCGGGATCATTTACGAAGCCCGCCCCAACGTGACGCTCGACGTGACGGCCCTCTGCCTGCGCTCCGGCAACGCCGTGGCCCTGCGCGGCGGCTCCGACGCCTACGACACCAACTCGGTGCTGGTGGCGATGATTCAGGCCGTTTTGAAGAAAAATAACCTCAGCCCCGACGCGGTCACGCTGCTCCCACCCGACCGCGAACTGGTGAAGGAAATGCTCACGGCCACGCGCTACCTCGACCTCATCATCCCGCGCGGCTCCGACCGCCTGATTCAGTTCGTGCGGCAACACTCGCTCGTGCCCACCATCGAAACCGGCGCGGGGGTCGTTCACACGTTTGTCGAAAAAACGGCGGATTTGGAGAAAGCCCGCGCCATCGTCGTCAACGCCCGCGTGTCGCGGCCTTCGGTCTGCAATTCGCTCGATTGCCTGCTGGTGGACACCGCCATCGCGCCCGCTTTTTTGCCGATGCTGAACGAGGAACTGTTGAAATGGAACGTAGAAGTTTATGCTGACGAAGCGGCGTTTTTGATTTTCGAGGAAAGCCGCTACCCGCTACTGCACCACGCCGAGCCGGAGGATTTTGGCCGCGAATGGCTCGATTTTAAGTTATCGGTGAAAACCGTTACCGGGTTCGAGGAAGCGTTAGCGCACCTCGACGCGCATTCTTCCCGCCACTCCGAGGCGATTTTGACCGAAAACCAGGAACTCGCCCAACGCTTCCTCGACGAGGTGGACGCCGCCGCCGTGTACGTCAACGCCTCGACGCGCTTCACCGACGGCGGCGAGTTTGGCCTGGGGGCCGAAATCGGCATTTCCACCCAGAAACTCCACGCGCGGGGGCCGTTTGCGTTGGAGAAACTGGTGACGGAAAAGTGGCTGGTGGTGGGGGCGGGGCAGGTGAGGTGGTGAGGTGCTTTGGCGGAAAACGGCCCCGCCATTGCTTCGCTTCGTCCGAACAATCGTCAGTTTTTTCATCAACTCCCCCCGGCCATTCTCCGGCGAGGAAAGGGGCTTCATGGCCCCAGGTACCTGGCCTTGAGGGTGCGATAAACAGCCAGCATGATGGCGGCTTTTCATTTTACTAGCCCAATCAGCGTTTAAGGCTCCACCCGAAACGTCGCCTCTCCCGCACCGGCTTTCCCGGCAGGAACCGCCCCCTGCACGTTTACGCGCACGGTCGTGGCGGCATCGGAGGCAAAAAATCGAATGCTGGCTTTTCCGTTGACATCGGTCGAAAGGGCCGGTGCCCAGTGGAGCGTGGGGCGGAAGTCGGGACGGGTGGACTCAGGCTTGGGCTGGTCGTACCGGGGGGCATAAAATTCGCGAACGGGGGCGAAGCCGGGCAGTTTGATTTGCTCCACCCCCGGCGCTTTTTGCTGATTGTAGTCGTAACTGGGGTTGCCCCGTTTGGTCAGCACGGCAATGGCCCCGTTGCCCCCCTGGGAGCCAAAAATGGCCGCCTCGGGGCCTTTTAGCACGTCGATCCGTTCTACATCCGTAACGGGAATTGACAGAATCCCCTGCAAATCGGTAGGCATTCCGTCGAGCAGAAACAGCGGCGTGCTACTCCCCGACAGGCTCGAAATCCCTCGGATCGTAACGGAATAGTTGGGAAACGACCCACTCACGCTCACGCCCGCCACCCGACCCCGGATCACGTCGAGGATGCTCAAGGCCCCCGTCGAGTTGCTCTGGTCGAGTTTGATCGACGTAGTCGGTTGCCCGTAAATCCGGCGGCTTCCGAAGGGGTCTGGTTTTTTGGCTTTCACCGTTACGCCTTTCAGCAGGGTGGCGTTGCTGAGTTTCATCTGCCGCTCGATGGCCAGCCACTCCTGGCTGCGTTTCTGGTACTCGGCCAGTGCCTGCGAACTGAGCGGCAGCGGGTTGAAGGGCACCCGCATCCCGCTCACGCGGGGTTGTAGAAACGGCTCGAAGCGAATGACCCCATCGCGGTTGCCCTTGCCCGCAATGGCCTGCACCAACACCGTGGTGGAATCGCTGAAATCGAGGTCGTAAAACCCGAAGCGTCCTTCGGTGTCGGCCTCGCCGGTGGCGAAGGACGGGGACGCATTTTTGGGCGTGACCAGGAACGTCAGTCCTACTTTTTTCTCAAACGGCTTTCCATTAGGCCGTCGCACAGTGCCGGTTACGGAAAGATTTTGCTCGAACAAAAAACGGGAATGCGGCTTGGGCAGACTGTCGGCGAGGACTTCTTTCCAAACAAACCGCCGCCAGCCCTGGGTCATCATCAACAAATCGAGGTGCAGAGCGGCTTCCGAATTGGCCGGGTCGAAGTACCGCCTCGGTTGCTCCACGGCCCCCTGCAAATCCGAACTTAGCAGCAGGTACGACACGAGGGTCTGCGCCTGCGGTTCGGCCACGACCTGCCCGGCATCGGTGGCGGCGAGCGAGAAGTTGCCCGTTGCGGGTTTTCCCTCCGCGTCGGTCACGGTCAGGGCGAGGGTCACGGCTTCGCGGGGTTTGTAGCGGGGTTTGTCGGGTTGCACCTGGATGCGCAATTCTTGTTTTTGGCGAATGAACACCAGCCGCTCGGCCAGCGGATTCCCGGCGGCGTCGAACAGCGTCAGGTGGGCAATGCCGTCATCAGGAAATTTGCTGCGGGGTACGTTTACCGAAAAACTACGCCCCCCCGTGTTGCCTTTGGCCACGAAACACACCACGCCGCGCTGCTGCACCAGCAGCACCAGCTCGCGCGGGGTGGCCGTTTGCGGCGCGGCGTTGTGGACGAACACGCGAATGGACTCTTTCGCGAACGCATGAACCGCCAGGCCAAATCCCGCCGCCGGTGCGCTGGGCAAGGGAACGCGGCGCTCAGTGCCGTCGGCATTGAACAGCACGGCGGTGTAGGTCTGGCCCGCCTCGACGGGAATCGTAAATTGCCCCATGCCGAGGTTGGTGCTGCGAAAGGCCGTCAGCGTGTCGCGGTCGTTGGCCAGGATCGTCCCGGCTACGTCCACCCCGCGCCCGTCCGGCCCGACGGCTTTGAAGGCCACCCGGCAGTCGAACCCGGCGGTGAGTTGGCCCCCTTCGGGGAAAAACTGGAGATCGACCGGCCCCGTGGCAGGCAACGCGGTTCCGACGGGGCGGGCATCGAACACCCGGAAATGGTGGGTGAAGAGAAATTCTTCGGGAAAATTCTGCATCCAGTTCGTGTACGCCCGGAGTTGGTACGGCCCCGCCGGGAGGCTGTCGGGCAGGGCAAACTGGCCGACCGCGTGGCCGTCTTCAGCCCGGAGTTGGCTCCGCTTCAACACCGTCCGGGCGCTGGCGTCGATGAGTTCCACGTACAGCACCCCACTCACTGAGTCGGCTTCGTGGGTACTCGCGTCGAGCAGGTAGGCTTTGTACCAAATCGTTTCGCCTGCCGAGTAGTAAGGACGGTCGAGGTGGAGGAAAACTTTTTCGGGTAGAAACGCCGCCTGGTACCGAACAAAGCGTTCGGTAATGCGGCGGGCGGGGTCGTCGTTACGAGCAGAAAAGGTAAGGAGGCTTACCGCAAGAATAAAAACAATGTATCTCAACTTGAAGCTGTAAATTTCATATTGAAATTACTCAGGTTGATAGACTTTTCAATAATGTATTGGAAATTACGCCTCTTAAAAATTGCGTTCTGAGCAATCCGGCTCAGATTCAGTCGTTCTAAAATTCCAAATACGTTACCGAAGGATCTATAAACAACTAAAGTAAATCAAAAACATTTATAAAAAAACTTTAAATATTGATACAACAAAGTATAAATATTTAATTATGAACAAGTTTTATATGTAAATAATAGACTGTCGTTTAATTTAAAAAATATCATATTTTATTTCACAATATATAAATGTCAAAACCTCCAAAGACGTACATATTATCCAGAGAGACGCACCGAGCCGCTTATTTTTGCTATATTTAATTATAGCAAGTAGCGAACCAATATGCACAATTGCACCAAATAAGAATAAAATAAGAGTAACAATAAGTGAATTCATTACAGTTTTGGTCTAAATCTTTAGAAATAGGTCTTCATAAAACAAACAATGCCAATCCGTTATTTTTCCGTCTAACATAACAGATTGGCATTGTTCGTTTTAAGGAGTAAACGGGCAATCTCCACAACCCATTATTCGGTTTTCGTACTCAGCCTCAATCTCCTTTTGTTGTTCATCAAACGTCAGTACTGCCCAAGACATACACCCAATGTCAGCAGTCAACGCTCCTACTGCAGCTACAACTTCTATTGCGGCTGCCGTTATACCAGGAAATACTGCATTTAGGGCTTGTGCAGGAAGCGCCGCCGTGTTTATCGAAACAAAGGTACCGGCTGTTACTCCTTGGCATCCTAATAGTTCCGCCGTAACCAGTATTTTCTTATTTCTTAGTGCAGCATCTCTTGCTGCTTTAGCTCGTCTTTTACAAGACACACAGGTAACTTCGTCCTGAGTCAGACTAAATCCGCCGCCACCACCACCGCCACCCGAACGTCCCTCTCCTTCAACCCCACTCTCACAGGAAATACCAATCAGGTCCGAGCCAATTAATTCACCGTTCATAAAAGTTTGCCAGTAATAGTAGGTACATACGTTATGAACCTTAGGCTGTTGAGGCTTACTGGGAACGCGAGGGCCGATGGTTTTATCTTCAAATGAAGGAAAAGGAACAGTGGATGCAATTTTTCTAAATAGCTTGACTTTGGCATCAATCGTACCAAAAACGGTCTTTTGCTTTGAAGAAATTACAAGATACCCGTCTTCAGAAATTAGGGTCAACGACATTGAAAAATCTTCCCCACTTGTAGATAACTTGTGTGAAGATTCTGAACGAAGAATACCGCTGGTGTTGTACTGACGAATCAGAATGAAGGATACCTTCGATCTATCTCTCTTAAAAATAGAAGGAATCACAATCGCACCAAAAGAAAGTACAGGTCTCTTGTGCGTGGCTGATTCCGTAACTCTAGTAGAGAGTTTAGGTTCAGCAATTGAGTTGGTCGTAATAAATGGAACAATTCCAGGAATCGATTTCGAACGAGACGTAGTTCTGAGAAATTTAAAATTTGCAGAAACCGAATCCCCTTTTTTAACCTGTAAAGTCAATGGGGAACTCAGTAGGGTTGATGCGTCTTGAGCTTTCAGAGTAGAAATATACAAGACAACTGCAAGAAAGCAGTAGATTTTTTTCATTTGGCGGATGATTTAGGGACGCAAGGTATGCCCCATAGAATCCACATTCCAAACGAATTTGATATATTATGAAAATTAAATTTAACGAATACCTTTTATTCTTCTTAATTCGCTTACAAACAATCGTTTAGAACAAACAACCACTTAGAATGAATTCACCGAAAAAAACCGCCCTCCTCGTCGGGGCCACGGGCCTGGTGGGCAATTACCTGCTGTTTAAACTCCTCCACGACGGACGCTACGCCACCGTGCGCAGCCTCGTGCGCAAGCCCATGCACCTCAAACACGCCCAACTCGACGAACGCGTGGTGGATTTCGACCACCTGCCCGCCGAAGCCTGCGCGGGCGTGGACGACGTGTTTTGCTGCCTGGGCACCACCATCCGTCAGGCCGGTTCGCAGGAATCCTTCCGAAAAGTCGATTTCGACTACCCGCTCGACGTGGCGAAAAAAGCGCTGGCGGGCGGCGCAACGCAATTTCTGCTCGTCACCGCCCTCGGAGCCGACCCGCGCTCGCGGGTGTTTTATAGCCGCGTGAAAGGCGAACTCGAAGACGCCGTGGCCGGCTTGGACTACGAGGCTTTCCACGCCTTCCGGCCTTCGATGCTGCTCGGCAAACGCAGGGAAGTCCGCCTCGGCGAAAGCATTGGGAAAGCCGTCATGATGGTGCTGACTCCCCTGCTGCTGCTGCCGGGCCTGCGGCGCTACGCGGGCATCCAGGGCGGCAAAGTAGCCAACGCCATGCTGGCCATCGCCCGCCGCCAGCAAGCCGGGCGGCACGTGTGGCTGTCCGATCAGTTGCAGGAATTTTAGGGCTTTTTTTGTTCCTTCGGCCCCTCTACCCATGCGGTTTTTACCAATCATCTACGGGCTGCTTTGGGCACTGACTCCGGTCCGTGCGCAAGTGTCGGCGTCTTCCAAAATCGACCGCCAGGCGCTGGTGCTACGCCACCGGGTTGTCAACACCAATTTTGATTCCCTGAGCGCGGTGTCGGTGGGCAATGGGGAATTTGCCTTCACCGTGGACGCTACCGGCCTGCAAACCTTTCCCGAACGGTACGAACGGGGCATCCCGCTCGGCACCCAGTCGCAGTGGGGCTGGCATAGTTTCCCAAATCCGCAAGGCTATCGCGTGGAGGAAGTGTACCGGGACTACGACGCACAGGGGCGGAAAATCCCGTACACCTACGCGTTTTCGGGTGAGTCCCGCGAGGCAATGGCCTCGAACTGGCTGCGCGAAAATCCCCATCGCCTGCACCTCGGCCTGATTGGATTTGCCCTGCGCCACGCGGACGGCTCCACCGTGACTTTTTCAGAAATTAAAAAAATCAGGCAGGTGCTGAACCCCTGGACGGGCGAAATCAGCAGTCATTTCGAGGTGGACGGCCAACCCGTGGACGTGCTCACGCTTTGCCACCCGCAGCAGGACGCCGTGGCCGTACACATCCGTTCGCCTTTGCTGACGAAGGACCAACTTGCCATCCGGCTCCGGTTTCCGTACGGGTCGGGAAACTGGGAGGCGTCCTGCGATTGGAACAGTCCCGGAAAACACCGCACCCAGGTTCATTCCCTGGCAAAAAACCGGGTGATTTTCACCCGTCAACTCGATACAACCCGGTATTTCGCCGACCTGCACTGGCAAGGAACCGCCACCCTACAGAACCGGGAAGCGCATACGTTTGAATTACACCCCACCGGGCCGGGTAACACGCTGGCATTCACCTGCCGGTTTTCGATCCGTCCCGCCGTTGCTCCGGCGCTGACCTGGGCGACAACTCAACCGGCCAATCGGGCCGCGTGGCAACGCTTCTGGCAATCGGGTGGGGTAGTCGATTTTTCGGGTAGCACCGACCGCCGGGCTACGGAGTTGGAGCGCCGCGTGGTGCTTTCGCAGTACCTGACCCGAATTCAGTGCGCCGGGTCGATGCCTCCGCAGGAAACCGGCCTGACCACCAACAGTTGGTACGGTAAGCCCCACCTCGAAATGCACTGGTGGCACGCGGCTCATTTCGCGCTCTGGAATAAGCCAGAGTTGCTGGAGAAAAGTCTCGGCTGGTACCGGATTGTGCGCGGCAAAGCCGCCGACCTGGCGAAGCGGCAGGGCTTCCGGGGCGTTCGCTGGCAGAAAATGATCGACCCGGCGGGCAACGAAAGCCCCTCGACCGTCGGGCCGTTTCTGATCTGGCAACAGCCGCATTTTCTCTACTTCGCCGAATTGTGTTACCGGCAGCACGGCAAAGTCGCGCTCACCCGGTACAAAAATCTTGTTTTCGAAACGGCGGAATTCATGGCCTCCTACGCCTGGTTCGATCCGGCAACAAAGCGGTACGTACTGGGCAACGCGCTGATTCCGGCGCAGGAGCGGTTCAAGCCCGAAACCACCTTCAATCCCACGTTTGAACTGGCGTACTGGCGCTGGGGCCTGACCGTCGCGCAACGCTGGCGCGAGCGGCTGGGGTTACCCCGCCAACCCGCCTGGGACGCGGTACTGGCCCAACTTTCCCCCTTACCCATCGCCGACGGCCTCTACCTGGCCGCCGAAAGCGCGCCCGATTCATACACCCACCTACCCTACCTGACCGACCACCCGGCGGTGCTGGGCGCGTACGGGTTCCTGCCCGGCGGCGCCCACCTCGACGTACCCACGATGGCCCGCACCTTCGACAAAATCGACATTGCCTGGAACTGGGAACAAACCTGGGGTTGGGACTACCCGCTGGTGGCGATGACCGCTACGCGTCTGGGCAAACCCGAAAAAGCCATCGATGCCCTGCTGAAGCCGGTAACGAAAAACACGTTTTTGCGCAACGGACACAATTACCAACGCGAAAACCTGCGCCTTTACTTGCCCGGCAACGGGAGCCTGCTGGCCGCCGTGGCGCTGATGTGCGCCGGGTGGGACGGATACGACGGTCCCCCCTCGCCGGGTTTCCCCCCTGAAACATGGCGGGTTCGGTGGGAAGGGCTGAGTCCAATGCCCTGACGCCGTGTTGTCACGCTCAAAGTCAAATCACGGTTCCCCCACCAACTCGACTGTCTGACCCGGCTGGGTCGGCAAATCGTACACCAGCGCACCGTTCGCAGGTGTTTCCGACGAAATAGTTTGGTACGGGCTGGGCGGGTACTGGTAAAACGGGTTGGGGTTGATTCCCTTCGCCGCTGTCAGCCGGGCGGCTCCCTGCGCCTTCATCGGCGAATACACCCGCAAACGGCAGTTGCCGCCCAGCGATGAGCGCACCGTTAGGATTTGCAATTTTCCGGCTTTCCAGGTGAGATCCAGTTCAAAGCCACCCCGCGCTTTCAGGCCCGTTACGCTGCCCTCGGCCCAGGCATCGGGGCGGGCGGGAAAGACGTGCAGCACCCCATCGTGGCTTTGGAGTAGCATTTCGCCCATGCCCGCCACGGCCCCGAAATTGCCGTCGATCTGGAAAGGCGGGTGGGCGTCGAGCAGGTTGGGGTACGTGCCGCCGCCGTTGGCGTAGTCGGTGCCTTCCATGCCGGTGAGCTTGAGCAGTTCGCGCAGCAGTTTGTAGGCGTGGTTGCCGTCGTGGAGGCGCGCCCAGAAATTGATTTTCCAGGCTTTGCTCCAGCCCGTGCCGCCGTCGCCGCGCAGTTCGAGTGTGCGCCGGGCGGCGTTGGCGAATTTGGGGGTGGTCAGCGGCGAAATTTCCCGGCCGGGGTGCAGCGCGTACAGGTGCGAAACGTGCCGGTGCTGGGGATCTTCGTCTTCCCAATCGCGGTACCACTCCTGCAAATTGCCCTTCTTCCCGATTTGAAGCGGGAAAAGCCGGTCGCGTTTAGCGAGCAGGTTTTTCCGAAAATCCGCGTCCAGGTTCAGGCGCTCGGCGGCGGCGATCGTGTTGCTGAACAAATCCCAGATCAGCGCCAGCTCCATCGTTGTGGCCACCGAAACGGACTGTTTCACGCCTTTTTCGGTGATGAACACATTCTCCGGCGAGGTGGAAGGCGAAGTGATAAGCCGCCCCTGCGCATCTTCGGTGAGCCAATCGAGGCAGAACCGGGCGGCATCTTTCATCAGCGGATACGCCGTTTTTTGCAGAAAAGTCCGGTCGCCGGTGAACTGGTGATGTTCCCACAAATGCTGACTCAGCCAGGCGCCGCCCATCGCCCAGTTGGCCCAGGACGGACTGCCCTTACCCCGGTCGCCAACCGGGTTGGAGGCTCCCCAGATATCGGAATTGTGGTGAACCGTCCAGCCGTTCATCCCGTAAAAATTCCGGGTGGTTTCCCGACCCGTCACGGCGGCGGCACGACCGATCCAGTCGAGCAACGGGCGGTGCAATTCCGAAAGGTTAGCTGGTTCGGCGGGCCAGTAGTTCATCTCAACGTTGATGTTGGTCGTGTAGTTGCTGCTCCAGGGGGGCCGCACCATCGGGTTCCAGAGGCCCTGCAAGTTGGCGGGCGTGCCGGGATCGCCGTCGCGGCCCGGACGCGAACTGGAAATGAGCAGGTACCGCCCAAACTGAAAATACAGGCTTTCCAACGCTGGGTCGGCGGCTCCCTCGGCGTAGCGTTGCAGGCGTTCATCGGTGGACAGATCAGGGGCGGCGTTGCCGTTGAGCGTGAGGCGGACGCGGTTGAAAAACCGCTGGTAATCCGCCAGGTGGGCCTGCCGCAACGGTTCCCACTTTTTGGAAACGGCTTTTTTCAAAAAACCCGCCGCGAGGCTTTTTTCGTCGCGCCCTTCGCGGTCGGGGCACTTGTCGAAACCGTTGAAACTCGTCGCCGCCGAGAGCAGCAGCGTAGCCTCGGTCGCGTTTTGAATGCGAATGCCCGCCGTGTCGGTGGTTACGGTGCCGTCGGTGGTTTGCACCTTCACGCGCAGGGCGAAGCGCATTCCCCGGCAACCCGTCGAGTCTCCATAAATCACCGGTTGGGCGTTGTAGCGCACGTAATTCGGATCGGCGTGAGCGGGGGCTTTGCCCGTCAGGCGGAGGTCATCGCGGCCCAACGCGACTTTCGCCGCCGGGTGCGGGCTGCGGGTCGCCGCCGTAACGGTGAGTGCGCCCTTCCGGCTGGCCTTCAGGCGCAGCACGATGACTTGGTCGGGGGCCGACACGAACAACTCGCGGGTGTAGGTCACGCCGCCCACGCTAAACCGGGTCGTGGTCGTGGCGGTGGCGATGTCGAGTTCGCGGCGGTACGCACTGACCTCGCCCGGCAGGTCCTGGCGGAGCAACAAATCGCCCAGCGGCTGGTAGGCTTCCGTGTAAAGTCCCTGAAGCTTTTGCGTGAGCTTGGCGGCTTTCTCGTACTCCTCAGCGGCCAGGGCGGCCCGAATTTCGGGCAGGTAGCGGGCTACGCCGGGGTTGGGATCGCGAGCCACCGGCCCGCCCGACCAGAGCGTGGTTTCGTTCAACTGAATCAATTCCTCACCCGTTCGCCCGAACACCATCGCGCCCAACCGTCCGTTGCCCAGCGGCAGGGCTTCGTTCCAGTTTTTGGCGGGCTGACGGTACCAGAGGGTCGTGGGGGATTGGGCAGTGGCCGTGCCGGCCAGCAGGAGCAAGGTTATCAAGGTGCGGAGTCGCGTCATCGTGGGATTTGTTTTGAATGATGCAGTTTAAAATTTTGAAAAACCGATTGTCATCCCGACGCAGGAGGGATCTCGTTGGGGTACCGAACACTCGACTACCGGCAAACTACTTGAACGGTAAACGAGATCCCTCCTGCGTCGGGATGACAGCCACTGTGGAACAGCCACTGTGGAACAGCCGCTGTGGAACTCCCCCTTTTTTCCTAAAGACTCAAATCCTAAATAGGCTCAATTTTTCACCGGCGTCAGCGTCACCGGCCCAAGCAGGCCCGACTCGCGGGGTGCCCATTTTTCGGCGGTGAAATTTCCGTCCGCGCCCCGGTTTTCGCGCAGGCGGGGCGACATGTTGATGTTGTAAAATTTCTTCCAGTCCACCTTCCGCCGGTCGAGGTCGGCGATGCGGTTGGCCATGCCGTTCGAGACGGTCACGGTCAGCGTGTTGCTCGGTTTCAAGGCCGTTTTTGGAATAAAAACCGAAAACGTCGGCCCCAGTAACGTGCCCAGGTTTTGATCGTTCAACGTGACGCGGGCGCTTTCGGCTACCCGGCCCAGATCGAGTTGCCAGCCTTCGGCGCTATCGGCGGGTTTTGGAAACGAAAGCGTGTAGGTGGCCGTGCCGGAAAAACGCTTGCCCGCCTCGCCGTTCCAGGCCGTCCAGGATTCCAGGTTGTCAGTTTTCACCGCCGCCGGAAGGTCGGGGCCACCCGAAACGAAGGTCACGTTCCAATTTCCGATGAGCGGCTGCGGCGTTCCGGCGGGCCGGTGGTACGCGTAGGCTGGGCCGTTCAGCGCCGTGGCCGACGTTTCCAACAGACACGACTCGCCGGGAGCCAGGCGCAGGTACACCTCGCTCGCGCCGTCAGTCGCCGGACGTAGCGAAGCCAGGCCCATCGCTTCGGTCATCGGGTTGTACAACCCCACCGACTTCGCCGATGTTTGGAGCGGTACCCAGCCTTCCACCGCTTTTTCGCCCCAGTTCACTACGAAATACGTCCGGCCTTTTTCGGAGCGGCGACGGATGAATTGCAGGCCCTGACCGACCAGCGTTTCCCGCTTCAGGCCCGCCACCGCCAGCAGCGGGTCGGGATTTTTTCCCCGAAAAACCGCGCCTTTCCCAACGCTCGCCCGTTGCACACCCGCCGTTTCGGTGTCGCTGAATTTCAGCGTAGCGAGGCGTTTTTGAAACGCGGCCCGGCGGGTTTCGAGGGTGCCCAGCCCCGGTACGTCGTCGGGCAGGGTGCCCGCAAAAACCACGGTGGCTCCGGCCTGCGCCAAGTTGAGCAACTGCTCCAGCGTAGCCAGCGGCAGAATCCGGGTGTCGGGCACGAGCACGGTGCGGTAGGTCGCGCCGCCGGTTTGCAGGGAACCATTCGCCGACTTGACGTTCCCTAATTGCCGGTCGGAAATGAAATCGAAGCCGTAGCCTTTTTCCCAGAGCGTTTCGGCGATGGTTTCCACCGGCAGGCCCTTGAAGCCGTGGTCGATGCCGTCGAAATGCTGGAGCAACACCTTTCCGGGGCGGACGTAGGCGTCGTACATCGGCAGGTACACGAGCACGTCGTTGTCGGGTTTTCCGGCCTGCAAAAACGACTGGCAGCGGGCCACGTACTGGTTCAGTTTTCCAAAATCCGTCCAGAACGAATTGTTCGGATTGAAGTGAACGGCGGCGTAAAACAGCCAGCCCGGCCAGGGGGCGCTTTGCGGCGAGTAATTCGTACCGTGGTAAAAGGCGTGGTTCACGCCGCCGAGCAGGAAGCGGTCCAGGTCGCGTTTCACGTGGCTGAGTTTTGACAAAAAATGCTCGTTGTTCCAGGTCGCCGATTCGGAGGAAGTGAGGGTTTTGCCCGTTACGTGGGCCGCCGAGGAGGCGAATTTGATGCGCAGGATGTCCGTTCCTTCGATTTCGGGAATGTCGGTCACGGCGTACAAATCGAGGATGTTGGCGGGCGAACCGTGGGCCTGGTTGCGGATGAGCGCCCCCTGGGTTTTGGCCCAGGTGCTCCAGGTTTGGGTGTAATTTTCGAGCAAGAGTTCCGAAATCGTTTCCCGGTGATCGCTCAGCACACGGCGGTTCTGGTCCTCGTCGGCTTTGCCAAACAGCGCGGGCAGGTGCTGGCGCAGGTCGTAGCCGCGCCGTTTCTGGAATTCGGCGAAGAGGGCGGGCGTCCAGTTGCCTTCGCCGGAGGCGTCGTCCACTTCGTAGGAGTCGTTGAAAAACGCCCGGATGCCCGACACGTCGTGGCCCCGGAAGGCTTCGTCGAACCGGCGCAGGTAATTTTGAGTGGCGGTTTTGGAAAAATGGTCGATCACGTCGCCCTCGCCACCCGGCCCGGCCCGCTCGACCATCTTACCGTGCCAACCCTGAAACACGGCGTAAAGCGTCCAACTTCCCGCCGGGGCGACCCAATCCAGTTTTCCATCGGCGGTTACTTTTTCGGTCAAATCCAGCACCTGCGTTCCGTCGGAATACGCCATCAGCGCCTGCAAGGGCAGCGGTTTTTCAAAACGCACCTGATCGAAAGCGTGGCGTTGCAAGTCCGGGTTTTTGGCAATCGGCTCGACCAGGTTTTTAAAGTCAATCTTCTCCCCGACCGTTCGGAGAATTGATTTTTGGGTAAACGCCACCGGCTCGGCGAGGCGCTCGCCGCCTTTGAGCGCGTAGGTTTGAAAGGCCACGTACTTGCAGGCATCGGCGGCGGAAACCCAGGGGCCGCCGAAGGGCCAGCCCGAAGCCTGGGCCAAATCCACGCCCAGGCCCAGCCGCTTCGCTTCGGCGAGGGTGTGGCCGAGGCGGTCCATCCAGGTCGGGGAGAGGAAGTCGATGAATTGACTCTCTGCCCCCTTCACCCCGTAAATCGGCGTGATTTCCACGCCACCCAACCCGGCTTTTTGGTAGTCCGTGAGGAGCCGGGTCAGGTCGCGATCGTTTACGGCGCTGCCCATCCACCACCAGCGCGTCCAGGGTTTGGTTTGCTGGGTAAGGGGCGGCCAGCGGAGTTGGGCCGGAGCGGGGAGGCTGGCGAGGGCGAGGCAGAGGAGGAGGAAAAGGCGATTTTTCATTTTTTACAGGCCCCCCGATTGTCATCCCGAACGCAGTCCGCAGTGGAACTGGAGGGAACTCGTTGGGTTACCGAACAATGGCCGGAGACGATGCAGTGGCCCAAACCAGTTACTCGGAGGGCCAACGAGGTCCCTCCAGTTCCACTGCGGACTGCGTTCGGGATGACAACGTGGGGTTGAGTTTGTTTCTACTTCATTTTACTCACCTCACACCCCGCCAGCAGAAAACAACCCAGGCCGTAGTCTTCAAAATCGGGCTGGCTGGTGTAGGTGACGGGCTGGCCGTCTTTGGGTTCCTTGCCGGTCCCCTGCACGTAGCCCAAAAATCCGGTCGGGTGGACGCACTCGCTCGCCATCGCGTTCCAGGCTTTGGCGATGAGGGGGCGGTACATTTTTCCATCGAGCAAGCCCTGATTCACGCCCCAGGCCATGCCGTAGGCGAACAGCGCCGTGCCGGTTAATTCTTTCCCTCCAAAATTAGTCGGGTCGTGGAGGCTCACGTTCCAGAAGCCATCGGGGCGTTGCAGCGGGGGCAGCGCCTGCATCATGTCCAGGTACGTTTTTTCGTATTCAGCGCGGTGTGGGGCATTTCTTGGCAACATATCCAGCACCCGCACCAGCGCGGCTACCACCCAGCCATTGCCCCGCGACCAATAGCAATTCTGGCCGTTGGGTTCGCGGTAGGGCGGCACGAAATCCTTGTCGCGCCACCAGAGTTTGTCCTGTGGATTGTACAGACCCTGGCCGCCGTGGACGGTTTTTGAGTACTCGTAAATTCGGTGCATTTTTTCCAGGTACCGGTCGTCTTTTTCCAGCACGGCGAGTTTGGCAAACACCGGCATGGCCATTTGCAGGGCATCGATCCAGTTCCAGTCGTCCCCCTTTTCGCTGGCCACCATCGCGTCGATGCTGGTTTTGATGGCGCGGATGCGTTCGGGTTTCGGATCCAACTCGTAGAGCGCGAGGTAGGTCTGGCCGCAGGCCTGGTCGTCGGCGTTGCGGGTTCGGTCGCCGCTGCGCAGGCCCCACTGGTGTTTTTCGCCCCAGTCTACGGCGTAGTCGAGGTAGCGTTTCTGTTGGTCCAAGCCGTACAGCGCCATCAATCCTTCGTAGTACACGGCCCGCGTCCAGATGTGGCTGGGGCGGGTTTTATTGGTGACGATTTCTTGGCCGGTGTCGGGCCACTTCGCCATGAAGTAATCGTTGGCGAGGGTGAGTTGCCGGAGAATGTCTTTTTTCGCGGGCAGCTTCTGGGCCTGGGTTGGTGTGGTGGCGAGGAAAGCGAGGGTGAGCAGGGAAAGGATTCGGTTCATGAGGAAAATTTTAAAAGCGCGTCATTGCGAGCGGAGGTGAATGAAACGAGCAGAGCGAGGTTCATTCGCCGGAGCGAAGCAATGACGCCGAAGGGGAGGTTTTGAGTCACCACGTCAGCCTAAACAGCGAAACGCCCTGCCGGGGCAGGTCGGTTTTCAACCGAACCAGACCTTGCGCCACGGTCGCGTTAGCCGGAGCCGTCAATTCCTGCAACTGCCCGGCTTTCTCCAACGTCGCTACTTGTTCGGGTGTTGGGTTGGCGGGCGAACCCATTTTTTGCCAGGCGGTGTACGAATTGCTGTGGGTTTGGTCGATGCGAAAATGCTGCACCCGCACCCGTCGGGCGGGCAGGCCGCGCAAAGTCAGTTCAACGGGGGAATCGGGCGCGGGTAGGTTGTCGTCGTGGTAATTCCAGACCATTACGGCGGCGCTGCGGGTGGCGGGGTCGTAGCTGGCCAGGGCGTTGACGTCGGGGCCGCGCCGCACGCTCGAATCGCGCACCGTTTGGGCGTTGTAGGCCAACGAGCCGGTTACCTCCACGCGGTTGCCCCGCATCATCCCGTACATCCGAAACACGTTGAGCACGGGTTTGTCTACGCCGTTGGTGGCCAAGTCGCGGAAGCCGTAAAACCAGGGTTGATCCTCGAATTCAAACGACCAGGAAACGGCCCCTAGCAAATTGACTTTCTGCAAATCGGCCAGTTCGTACTTGCGGGCGAAGGCCGCCGCCGTGTAGCTGGAGTAGAGTGTGCTGTTGCGGTAGGCGTTTTCGGGGTTGGTCGCCATGCCGCAGGCGGCGCAGCCTTCGGGGTCGGATTCGCCGATGATGATGGGCAGTTGGCTGAATTTCGGATACGACGCCACGATGCCGAAGCCGCTCGAAATATCGCGCAGTTGCTGGCCGAGGTTCATCCGCACGTGGCCGTCTACGATTCGCGGGGCACCTTTGGCGTGAAACGCGACGAAATCCAGCGGCGCCCCCACCTCACCGGTCACGTAATT
This sequence comes from uncultured Cytophagales bacterium, assembly GCA_964244295.1. GTDB lineage: Bacteria > Bacteroidota > Bacteroidia > Cytophagales > Spirosomataceae > JAJAZB01. The sequence goes on along the minus strand of CAXTIG010000030.1, from coordinate 26,130 downwards.
TTTACCCGACTGGCAATGGTCAAGAAAGGCTTTCAGGAACGTCGCCGCGCCTTTCCCGGCGGGGCCGGTTACGTGGGGGCCGCCCATTTTTGCCGTCGGTAAGGCCCGCCGAACGGCGTGGGCTGAGTAGTCGTAGAGTTTTTGGTATTCTTCGGGTGTGCCGCCCCAGTAGGCCCCGTTGGGTTCGTTCCAGAGTTCCCAGTACCAAGTCTCGACTTCCGCCTTCCCGTACCGATTCACGCAGTGCATCACCCACTGGTAGACCAGTTCGGCCCATTTGCCGTAGTCCTTCGGTGGGTAGCGCCAGCCGGTGTAGATCCGGTCGTAGGGCTGGCCCGGTTGCCAGGTGTGGCGGTAGGGTTGAGGCTGGGTCGAGAGCGCTTCGGGCATGAAGCCCAGTTGAGCCAGGGGTTTCAGGCCCCGCTCGACGTAGGTGTCGAAAATCCGGTCGACGATCGTCCAGTCGTACACGGGCTTTCCCTGGGCGTCTTCGGTGTACGCATTGGTCGAACCCCACTTCAGGGCCGGGGTACCATCGCCGGTGGTGAGCAGGTTGTGCGCCCGCACGTACACCGGCACCGGACTTAGCGCGGCCAGTTCGGAGAGGAGTTTTTTGCCGTCTTTCCCGTAGGTGTAATTCGGTTCGTCGTACCCAAACCAGGCCCAGATCGGGTCCATGCGGCCTTTTTGCTTCGTTACGTCTACCCGAATAGAAACCGTCGGCATGGCCTCCTGGGCGTGGGCGACGGGGGTCACTCCTACCCAAGCCAGCAGCGCGACGGCGAGTAGCCGGCCGGAAGTATGAAAATGGGGTGGAAATTGGGTGGGCATGGGGTTAGGCAATTGATTCAGGTGATGCGACTACGATTCCCCTCCTTAAAAAGGAGGGGTGCCGCGTAGCGGCGGGGTGGTTACAGCGGTTGCCAGCCAGGTACTTTCATCCGCCGCCGAATCACCCCGCCCCTTTCGGCCACCCCTCCGTTCCACGGCGGCCTTTATCAAGGAGGGGAATCGTTACTAGTGGAATCGTCACTTCACGTACTTCTTCAAATCCCGCAACGCAATCACCGTGTACTGGTTATCGTACAAAAACTTCAGGTACTCGGCGAACAACTCCGGCGGGGTGTTCACCCAGTCGTGGGCGTAGTCGGGTACGCCGTGGATGGTCAGCACCACGATTTTACCCGGCCCGGCCTGTTTCAGGGCGTCGAGTACCCGTTGCTTGTCCGTGCCGGTGGTGCTGAAACTCGGAACCAGCAGCGGGTCGTCCGTGGCCGGGGCGTAGGGCCGGGCACCGCCCACGCGGGCGAAGCGGTAGCCCTTGCTGCGGAGCACGTCGAAGGCCGTCGGCGACGTGTCGTAGCCGGGGTAGGCGAAGGTTTCGGGCTGGCGGATGTCGTGGGCGCGGCAGCGGGCTTCGAGCGAATCGAGTTCGGCGGCGAATTGTGGCCCGCTGAGTTTATTCACGTGCCGGTGCGTGAGCGTGTGATTGCCAATTTCAAAGCCCATCCGGTCGAGGTCGCGGATTTGCGCCCAGGTCATGTATTTCGATTTATCGGCAAAATCAGGCGGGAATTCGCAGATAAAAAACGTGCCGCCGAAGCCATATTTTTTCAGCAAGGGCGCTACGAACTCGGCCTGACTGCGGATGGCATCGTCGAACGTCAGCACGACGATTTTCTCCGAACCCTGCGCCAGAACGGGAGTTTGGCAGGTCATCAGGAGGAGCAAAAACACCGGAAGCCAGGGACGCATGGGTACAATCAGAACCGTTTGCTTTGGCAAAGCAACGCCTTATACCCCGTCTACCCTCATGCACTATCCTGCCTGGGGGTTGCAAAGGGAGATTTTGAATGAGGCCCGTTGGAAAATCAGCCGAGTTTCCAACGGGGTTTCCTTCTGCCGAGGTGCTTCCCACCCCCGGCGCGTCAGGTAGGCACAGGATAGGCTGCGCGGGGAATTGTCGCCAGTTTTGTAGGTTGCCGGGAAATCCACTAAACCTACGAAAATCTATGGCCGTTGTCTGGGGCGTCGTGTTGCACGCCATCGGGGGCTTTGCCTCCGGCAGTTTTTACCTTCCCTACAAAAAAGTAAAAGGCTGGGCCTGGGAGAGTTACTGGCTCATCGGTGGCCTGTTTTCCTGGCTGCTGGCCCCCTGGGTGGTGGGCGCAATTACCATCCCACACCTGGGTCAGGTTTTGGCCGAAACCCCCGCCGCCACCCTCGGCTGGACGTATTTCTGGGGTCTGCTCTGGGGCCTCGGCGGCCTCACCTTCGGGTTGGCGATGCGCTACCTGGGGCTTTCGCTGGGCATGGCCGTCACGCTCGGGCTGTGCGCGGTGTTCGGTACGCTGGTGCCGCCCATCTGGGGGGGGCAGTTGGGGCAACTCGTCAGCACCACGTCGGGGCAGGTCATCATGCTGGGGCTGGCGGTGTGCGTCCTGGGCATTTGCCTCTGCGGGCTGGCGGGGATGATGAAAGAAAAAAGCGTATCGGCGGAGGCGAAGAAAGCCTCCATCGCCGAGTTCGATTTGCGGAAAGGCCTGCTGGTGGCCGTATTTTCAGGCGTAATGAGCGCCTGCTTTTCGTTTGGGCTAACGGCCGGGCAGTCCATCGCCGAGCGGGCCGTGACGTATGGGGCCGACCCCTTGTACATGAATAACGCCGCGCTGGTGATCATCCTGCTTGGGGGCCTGACGACCAACGCCATCTGGAGTTTGTACCTAAACTTCCGCAACCGCACCTTTTCCGACTACACCAACGGCGCGGCCCCCTGGGTGCCCAACCTGATTTTCTGCGCCCTGGCTGGGGTGACCTGGTACTTCCAATTCTTTTTCTACGGCATGGGCGACAGCAAAATGGGCGAGTACCGCTTTTCGGGCTGGACGCTCCACATGGCCTTCATCATCGCCTTCAGTAGTTTCTGGGGCCTGTACCTGCACGAGTGGAAAGGGGCCAACCGCGCCACCCTGCGCACCATTTCGCTGGGCATTGGTACGGTGGTGCTTTCCACGATTATCGTGGGGATTGGAAATTATTTGGCTTCGTAGCAAACGCCGGACGCTTTTTTCACCGATGAAACGTTCCTTTTTCCTTCTCCGGCTGCTGGCAGTCGGGCTACTCCCGCTGGACCTGTCCGCGCAAACACCCACGCCGCGTAGCAACGACGTGAACACGCCGCTCCACCTACTGAAGCCTGACTACCCGGTGCCCTACGGTCAGCCCCATCCCGACAGCGTGGCGGGGGTGCTGCGGCGGGTTCACGGCTACCTCGACGCGGTGACGCCCCCGGAGGTGATCGACCGGAAAACCGGCCAGGCCATCACCGATTTCTCGCGCTTCGATCCGAACGCCAGTCTCAAACCCGGCGATTTCCGGCTGACCAGCTACGAGTGGGGCGTCACCTACGCCGGGATGCTCCTCGCCAGCGAAGCCACCGGCGACCCGCGTTTCGCCACCTACACCAACCGACGGTTGAATTTTCTGGCCGACGTAACCCCGTATTTTCGGAAAGGTCTCGAAGCCGATCCCAAGGCCAACAGCCCCCTGCGTTCGGTGCTGGCCCCCCACGCCCTCGACGACGCCGGGGCCATCGCGGCGGCGGCCATCAAAGCCACCCGCGCCGGGGGTGTCAAAACCACCCTTCGCCCCTTGATTGACAACTACCTCGCGTACATCAGCAACAAGGAATTCCGCCTGCCCGACGGTACCCTGGCCCGCAACCGCCCGCAACCCAACACGCTCTGGCTCGACGACCTGTTCATGGCCGTACCCGCCCTGGCGCAGATGGGAAAACTGACCGGCGAGCGCCGCTACTTCGACGACGCGGTGAAGCAGGTCACCCAGTTTTCGGCGCGGATGTTCAACCCCTCGACCGGCCTGTTCATGCACGGCTGGGTGCAGGGCATGGCGATTCACCCTGAGTTTCGCTGGGCGCGGGCCAACGGCTGGGCCGTGATGACGATGGTCGAACTGCTCGACGTGCTCCCCGCCGATCACCCCGGTGTGGCGCGGGTGCTCGACTTGCTGAAGGCCCACGCGAAGGGATTGGCGGCTTACCAGTCAGGCTCGGGATTCTGGCACCAACTGCTCGACCGGCCCGATTCGTACCTCGAAACGTCGGCAACCGCGATTTACGTGTTTTCGCTGGCGCGGGCCATCAACCGGGGCTGGCTCGATCCCCTCGCCTACGCCCCGGCGGTGCTGCTGGGATGGAACGCCGTAGCGACTAAAATCACGCCGCAGGGCCAGGTGGAGGGCGTTTGCGTGGGTACCGGCATGGGCTTCGACCCGGCCTTTTACTACCACCGGCCCGTCAACGTGTACGCCGCCCACGGCTACGGCCCCGTGCTGCTGGCGGGAGCAGAAGTGTTGCTGTTGATGAAAAATTTTACGTTTGAAATCAATGATAGTTCGCTGCAAGCGGTGAAGAAGCGGTGAATGTTCTGGCATTCCCCGCTTCTGTTCAGGATTCTGAGAAAGGTAGCCTGTTGCTGAGGGCTGTCATCCCGACGCAGGAGGGATCTCGTTGGGGTACCGAACACTCGACTACCGGCAAGGGGTCTGTAGAGCCAACGAGATCCCTCCTGCGTCGGGATGACAGCCCCTCGGCAACAGGGCTATTTTTTTTCCAAAAAACAGGACTGCTAAACAGCTTCACTTTCTAAAAGCTACGAGTCATGCACCCCAAACCTCTCCTTTTGGGTCTGTTCCTGCTCGGCCTGGCCCCGGCTGCCCGCGCCCAGCGCGTGATGGAAGTCCTCGACCGGGGCGTGGTGGCCATTTACCAGGGCGGCGGGAAGGTGTTCGTGAGTTGGCGGCTGCTCGGCACCGACCTGGAGGGCATTGCTTTCAACCTGTACCGCCGAACGGGGAAACAGCCTGCCAACCGACTGAATACGAAACCATTAACGGGCGGAACGAACTTCGTGGATGAACGCGCCGACCTGAGTCAGGCCACCGCTTATTTCGTCCGACCCGTTTTGAAGAAAAAAGAAGGGGCCGCCAGCGCCTCATCCACCCTACCCGCCAACGCTCCGGCCCAACCTTACCTCAGCATTCCGCTGCAAACCCCACCGGGCTACGCCCCCAACGACTGCTCGGCGGCTGATTTGGACGGCGACGGGGCCTACGAACTCGTCGTCCACCAGGTAGGCCGGGCGCGCGACAACAGCCAGGCCGGCCCCACCGATCCGCCGATTCTGGAAGCTTACAAACTTGATGGAACGTTGCTCTGGCGCATCAACCTGGGCCGCAACATTCGTGAAGGAGCGCACTACACCCAATTCATGGTGTACGACCTCGACGGCGACGGGCGGGCCGAACTGGCCTGCAAAACCGCCGACGGTACGGTGGATGGCTTGGGAAAAGTCATCGGCGATTCGACGAAACGCTGGGCCAATGCCGAAGGGAAAATTATGGAGGGGCCGGAGTTTTTCACCGTCTTCGACGGAAAAACCGGCGCGGCGCTCGCCACCACCGATTACATTCCCTCACGCTACCCGACCAACGGTTGGGGCGGCGTGGGCGGCATCGGCGGCAACGACGACCGGGGCAACCGGGTGGACCGCTTCCTGGCCTGCGTGGCCTACCTCGACGGTCGCCTGCCGAGCGTGGTCATGTGCCGGGGCTACTACGGCCGCAGCGTGCTGGCGGCCTGGGACTGGCGCGGCGGAAAACTAACCTCGCGCTGGGTGTTCGATACGAAGGACGGCCAAAACCCGTACTCCGGCATGGGCAACCACAACCTGACCGCCGCCGACGTGGACGGCGACGGGCGCGACGAAATCATCTACGGCGCGATGGCCGTGGACGACAACGGTACCGGCCTCTACACCACCCGCCTGCGCCACGGCGACGCCTTGCACGTGAGCGACCTCGACCCCAGCCGTCCCGGCCTCGAAGTCTGGGGCATTCACGAAAACGAAGCGCCGATTCCGGGCTACGAAAACGGCTACGGCGCGGCTCTGTTCGAGGCCCGCACGGGGAAGATTTTCTGGGGAACGTTCGAAGGAAAAGACGTGGGCCGGGGCGTGGCCGCCGACATCGACCCGGCCAATCCGGGGGCGGAATTGTGGTGGTCGGACTCGAAAGGGATTTTCAACACCAAAGGCGAACGAGTCGGCGACAGCCCGCCTTCGACCAACTTCGTGCTGTGGTGGGACGGAGATTTGAGCCGTGAACTCCTCGACGGTACTCACATCGACAAGTACCAAAACGGCACCACCACCCGCCTGCTCAACGCCGAGGGCTGCACCGCCAACAACGGCAGTAAAGCCACCCCCGCCCTGAGCGCCGACCTGCTGGGCGACTGGCGCGAGGAAGTCGTGTTCCGCACGACCGACAACCAAAGCCTGCGGATTTACACCACCACGATTCCCACTCCCCATCGACTGCCCACGCTGATGCACGACCCGCAGTACCGACTCAGCATCGCCGCGCAGAACGTGGGCTACAACCAACCCCCGCACCCCGGTTTTTTCCTGGGAACGGGGATGAAGTTGCCGATAAAGACGACAAAGCTATTTAGGATTACAACAAGTCGGTAAAACCGTTCGGGCGGTCACCCTGAGCGGAGTCGAAGGGCGTGCGGTGGGCCGACGCTGACCTGCCGCACGCCCTTCGACTCCGCTCAGGGTGACCGCCCGCAATTAAAAAAAGAACCATTAAGGAGCTTCAACGAAAAAGGGAGAAAGGGCTACAAATCCTTTCTCCCTTTTTCGTTGAAGCTGCTTTTCTACCAAATCTTCGCCCGAATCGAATCCGGACGGTACATTTTGTCGCCGGGTTTTACGCCGAAGGCTTCGTAAAACGGCTCGAAGTTGGAGAGCGGGCCGTTGGTACGGAACTCGCCGGGCGAGTGCGGGTCGGTGTTGACGCGCAGGCGCAGGGCTTCGTCGCGGGTTTTGTTACGCCAGATTTGGGCGAAGCCGAGGAAGAACCGCTGGTTGGGCGTGAAGCCGTCGATCTTCTCGTTGCTTTTGCCTTCGGGCGTGAGCGTTTTGAAGGCTTCGTAGGCGATGCTCATGCCGCCGAGATCGGCCAGGTTTTCGCCCAGCGTGAGCTGGCCTTTCACGTGCAACCCGTCGAGCACGGTGTAGTTGTCGTACTGGTCGATGACGAGTTGGGCCTTTTTCTTGAAAAAATCGCCGTCTTCTTTTTTCCACCAGTTTTTGAGCATCCCCATGTAATTGTACTGGCGACCCTGGTCGTCGAAACCGTGGGTCATTTCATGGCCGATGACCGTGCCGATGGCCCCGTAATTGATGGCGTCGTCGGCATTGGGGTCGAAGAAGGGCCACTGGAGAATGCCCGCCGGGAAGACGATTTCGTTGCGCAGCGGGCTGTAGTAGGCGTTGACGGTCGGCGGGGTCATGCCCCACTCGGTTTTATCGACGGGTTGGCCCAGTTTCGCCAGCGATTCTTCGTAGCGCCACTTACCCAGGGCTTTTACGTTGCCGTAAAAATCGGCCCGGTTGATCACCACGCCGTCGTAGTTTTTCCACTTCGTCGGGTAGCCGACTTTGGGCGTGAAGGCGGCCAGTTTTTTCAAGGCCTGGGCCTTCGTTTCGGCGCTCATCCAGTCGAGGCGTTCGATGCGGCGGGCGAAGACGGTGCGCAGGTTGGCCACCAGTTCGTCCATCCGCTTTTTCGATTCGGGTTTGAAATAATCCCGCACGTACAACTGACCGAGCAACTCGCCCATCACGTTGTCGGTCAGGCCCGCGCGGCGTTTCCAGAGGTCCTGCTGCACTTTTTGCCCGCTCAACGTTTTGCCGCTGTACTCAAACTGGGCCTTCACGAAGGGGCTGCTCAGGTACGAGGCCGAGCCATTGAGCACGGCGAATTTCAGCTTGGTTTTCCAAACGTCGAGCGGTTCGCTTTTGATCAGGTCGTTGAGCGTTTCGTAGTACTTGGGCTGGCCCACGATGATTGTATCGACGGCCATGCGCAGGGTTTTGAGCCGGGCACCGAGGTCGAGGTTGGGTACTTTGGCGGCGAAGTCCTTCACCGCAAACTTGTTGTACTGCTTGATCGGGTCGCGCATTTCGACGCGGCCCAGGTGCGAGGCGGCGATTTTGGTTTCCAGCGCCAGAATGGCCTCCGCTTGTTTGCGGGCCGTCGCTTCGGGCGTGCCGGTGAGGGCGAACAGCGTCGTGATGTAGGTTAAGTAGGCATCGCGGACTTTCACCGTGGCCTCGTCGGTTTTGGTGTAGTAGTCTTTTTCGGGCAACCCCGTGCCGGTTTGCCGCAGGCTCACGATGTGGACGTCCGGGTCTTTGGCATCCTGGCCCACGCCCGCGCCCAGAATCGTCGTGCCGCCTTCGAGCGGGTGACTGGCGGCGTACTGGAGCAGGTCGTTGACCGAGGCTATTTTCTCAATTTCGGCCAAAACGGGTTTCAGCGGCTCGTACCCCCGTTTTTCAATCGCCACCGAATCCAGGCCTGAGGCGTAGAAATCGCCCACGCGCTGGGTCAGGCTACCTTTGGCGGCTTTGCGGTCGGCGGCGGCCGCTTCGAGCAGCACCTTCAGGTTTTTCTGGTTGGCGTCGTAAAGCATGTTGAACGAACCCCAGGAAGTCTGGGACGCCGGGATCTCGGTGTTTTTCAGAAAACTACCGTTGACGTACCGGTAAAAATCCTCGCGGGGGCTGACGGATTTGTCCATGCCCGAAATGTCGAGGCCCCGGACGGGTTTGGGGTCGTCGGCCACGAAGGCCAGGGCCAGCGCGCCGCCCGTGACGAGCAGCGGGAAAGAGATGCGTTTCAAAGTGATTTGGTTTTTTTGATGTGTGCGAAAATGCCGACCAAATTACGCTTTTTTTGGGTAGTTTGCGCAGGAAACCTCTACCCAACTCCTGCCCATGAATCGCCGTTCGCTGCTGCAAAAACTCAGCGCCGGGGCCGCCCTGGCCTCCGCGCCCGTCGCCCTGACCGAAACCCTCGCCCAAACCACCGCCAAACTCAAGGCCCTCAACGGCCTGCCGCCGGTGAAAATCACCGACGTGAAAACCATCCTCACCTCGCCCAACGGCATCCGGCTGGTGGTGGTCAAAATCCTGACCTCCGAGCCGGGGCTGTACGGCATCGGCTGCGCCACCTTCACCCAGCGGGCCTACGTGGTGGCGACGGCGCTGGAAAAATACCTGAAGCCCTTTTTGATTGGCCGCAACGCCGACGAAATCGAGGACATCTGGCAGGCCAGCTACGTAAGCAGCTACTGGCGCAACGGACCGATTTTGTTCAACGCGATGAGCGGCGTAGACATGGCCCTCTGGGACATCAAGGGCAAACGGGCGAATATGCCGGTGTACCAATTGCTGGGTGGAAAAGTGCGCAAGGGGGCCGATTTGTACTACCACGCCCAGGGCAGCGAAGAATCGGAACTGCACGAGGCCGTGGCGAAGGCCCTCGCCGCCGGCTACCGCCACGTGCGGGTGCAGATGGGCCAGAAAGGCAACGCCAACTACGGCGCACGCGGCGCGACGGGCACGCCCGCTTCCTCGCTCGGTCTGCCGCCCAACCAGACCGGCCCGACCGAGCCGCAACTGATTTTCGATCCGGGGCTGTACGCCCGCTCGGTGCCGAAGATGTTCGAGAAGTTGCGGGTGAAATTCGGAGATGAGGTGGAATTTTTGCACGATATCCACGAGCGCATCAGCCTGAGCCAGGCGGTGAATTTGTGTAAATCGCTGGAGCCGTACCGCCCGTTTTTTGTGGAAGACCCCTTTCCTCCCGAAGACAACGACCACTTCCGGCTGCTGCGCAACGCGACGACCGTACCGCTGGCGATGGGCGAATTGTTCAACACGGTCCACGAGTACGTGCCGCTGATCCGCGACCGGCTCATCGATTTCATCCGCATCCACATTTCGCAAATCGGCGGGCTGAGTCCGGCGCGGAAGGTGCAGGCGTTGAGCGAATTTTTCGGGGTAAAAACCGCCTGGCACGGCCCCGGCGATGCTTCGCCGGTGGCCCACGCCGCCCAGTTGGCGCTGGAACTGACGAGTTACAACTTCGGGATTCACGAGGGCTACGTATTTCCGCAAAACACGCAGGAGGTCTTCCCCGGCTGCCCGACGGTGAAGGACGGCTACATGTACGCGCAGGAAACGCCGGGCCTGGGCCTGGATTTGGACGAAAAACTGGCGGCTAAATTTCCTTTCCCCGACGGGGCCAACTTCGATTATTCCTGGGGCACGACGCGGCGGAAGGACGGGATGGTGATTCGGCCTTAGCAACCCTGACAGCGGTCTGAGGTACGAAGACCCTGTCAGCGGTTGCGCGTTCCCGGATAACCGGACTGGGCTACCGACCAGCCTGCAACCGCTGACAGGGCCTCTGGCCGCTGTCAGGGTTGCGCTTCCGCCAGCCGCTGCTTTAAATCCAGCGTATGCGGCGGGAACAGAATCAGAATTTCCGCTTCGTCGAAAGCCGCTTTCACCGCCTTGATCGCCTCGCTGAGGGCCAGGGCCGGGTTGGTTTTCAACGGGTCAATCCAGAACCAGAGCAGGAAGCCAATCGTGTTGTCGCCGAAATTCCGGTAGTGCATTTCCACGTCCCGCCCGCGCCGGAGGAAGGGCAGACGGCCCACGGCCTCGGTCGCCACGCGCTGCGCCCGGTCGAGGTCGTCGGCGTAGGACACGCTGCACAGCAATTCCACCCGGCGCTCGCCGGTACGAGTGAAGTTGACGATGGGTTTTTGAAAGACATCCTTGCTCGGAATTTCGATGAGCTGGCCCGCGAAATTGTCGAGCACGACCGAGCGGAGTTTGATCGACACCACCCGGCCCGAATACCCGTTGGTCTCGACCAGATCGCCGACCTGAATGGGCCGCTGAATGGCGATGAAGGTGCCCGAAATGAAGTTGGCCGTTAAATCCTGAAAGGCGAAGCCAATCGCCAACGCCAGTACCCCCGCCCCGGCTAGCAACGAGGTCACGGTTTTGTCGAGGCCCAGAATGCCCAGCGCGATAAACACGCCCGTGGCCAGCACGAGCGCCCGCGCCACCAACCCGCTCAGGTCGGCCAGGGAGGAGTTGTCGCTCACCCGGTTGAGGCTGCGCGTCGTGAGCCGCCGCACGATACCCGCTATGAAATTGGCGAGAAAAATAACCACCAGCGCCACCGCCAGGTTAGGCAGGTGACTCACGGCCAGTTTGGCCCAGGTTTCCAGTCGTTGCCAAATCAGTTCAACCATGGCTATCGCGTTCATCATACTTCAACTCACCGGGATGTTCCACAGGGACAACGCCCCGGCTTCCGTCGGGCGTACCCGCCTACCAAATTTGTTCCAACGCGGTGCGGGCAATCGACTGGCGCTGAGTTTCTTTGTGAAAAACCGATTCTTCATGCCTTCGACTCTTTTTCTCCGGCTGCAAATTTTGCTCGCGCTGCTGGTTGGTACCACCATTTTTGCCCAAACTACCCCGCCCGGCACCCGTTCCGATCCAGGGTTGGAAACCAGACTCCAGGCGCTGATTCAACCCTTTCGCGGCGACGTAGGCATTTACGTGCGGCATTTGAAAAAAAATACGGTCGTGGCCCTCAACGCCGATACGCTCTTCCCCACGACCAGCCTGATCAAAGTCCCGATCACCATCGGTCTTTTCGACAAAATCAGTCGCGGCGAACTCGACTACCACGCCACGCTCATCTACCGCGATTCGCTGCTCTACGCGGGCGAAGACATCCTGGGGTCGTTTAAAAACGGCGAAAAAATCGCCCTCAGCAAGGTGGCCATGCTCATGATCACTACCTCCGACAACACCGCCAGCCTCTGGTGCCAGGCCCTCGCCGGCACGGGTACGTCCATTAACCACTGGCTGGCCACCAACGGCTTTCAACACACCCGCGTCAACTCCCGCACACCGGGGCGGGAAGCGGCCCGCAAGCAGTACGGCTGGGGCCAGACCACGCCCCGCGAAATGGCCGAGTTGCTGGTTCGCATCCGCGAAGGCAAGGTCATCAGCCCGGCGGTGAGCGAGCGGATTTACCGCAACCTGATCCGGATTTACTACGACGGCGAAAGCCTCAGCCAACTTCCGCCCACCGTGCAGGTGGCTTCCAAGCAGGGCGCGGTCAACCAATCGCGCTCGGAAGTGGTGCTGGTCAATGCCCCTTCGGGTGATTACGTTTTTTGCGTGATCACCAAAAATCAGAAAGACGAAAGCTGGGCGCGGACGAATGAAGGCTACGAATTGCTGCGGGCCGTTTCGCGGACGCTGTGGGGGCATTTTGAACCGAAGTATCCCTACAGCCCACCGGAGGGGTGGGAGAAGTGGGATTGATTTTTCTCGTTGAATGGTAGATTTACCAAGAACTCGGTTAGAGGCTGTCATCCCGACGAAGGAGGGATCTCGTTGGCCTTCCAGACCCATTGCCGGTAGCCGACTAATCCGTATCCCGACGAGATCCCTCCTTCGTCGGAATGACAAGCCCATTTTTCCGCAGAATATCCACTACGCTCTTTCCACATCCTCCATGAAAATTTTTACCTTCCTCTGCCTCCTCACCACCCCCGCCCTCGCCCAAACCTACGACCTCCTCATCCGCAACGGCCGCGTCGTCGATGGCACCGGTAACCCCTGGACCTACGCCGACGTAGCGATAAAAAACGGAAAAGTCGCCCGCGTCGGCAGCATCCCAGCTTTGGAGGCGAAAACGGTGATTGATGCCAAAAACGGGATCGTCGCGCCGGGTTTCATCGACGTGCATACCCACCTCGAAGGCAGCCTCAACCTCCGCCCTACCGCCGACAATTTCCTCCAGGACGGCGTGACCACGCTCATCACCGGCAACTGCGGCGGCTCAGCTCCCAACCTGCGGGTTTTTCACGATTCCCTGAAACTGAACGGCATTTCGGCCAACGTCGCTTCAATGATCGGGCACAACACGGTGCGGCTGAAGGTGATGAAAATGGCCTTTCGCGAACCCACCGCCCGCGAGCAGGCCGAGATGGAGCACCTCGTGGAACAGGCCATGAAAGACGGAGCCGTGGGCCTTTCGACCGGCCTGATTTACACCCCCGGCACCTACGCCCGCACGCCCGAAGTGGTGGGCCTGGCCAAAATCGCCGCCCGCTACGGCGGCACTTACGCCTCGCACATCCGCAACGAAGGGCAGGACGTGAAAACGGCCATCGCCGAGGCGATCCAGATTGGGCGCGAGGCGGGAATTCCCGTTGAGATTTCGCACTTTAAAATCGCCAGCAAACCCATCTGGGGCCGTAGCCTGGAAACCGTGGCGCTGGTCGAAGCTGCCCGCCGCGAGGGCCTCGACGTGACCGTCGACCAGTACCCCTACACCGCGTCCAGCACCTCGCTCGAAAGCATCGTTCCCTCCTGGGCGCTCGCCGACGGCGATTCGGCGGTGCTGGTTCGCTTCCGCGATCCGGCCACGCGCACGAAAATTCGCGGCGAAATGCTCCAGAGTTTGAAGAAAAATTTACGGAAAAATTACGAGTACGCCGTCGTCTCCTCCTTCGCTGCCGACACCACGTACAACGGCCTGAGCATTTCGCAGATCAACCAAAAACGGGGCCGCAAGGCCACCGCCGAAACCGAGGCCGACCTGGTGATGGAACTGATGGAGCAGAACGGGATGAAGCGCATCCAGATGGTGTACCACACGATGAGCGAAGACGACGTGGCCACCATTCTCCGCTACCCCAACACGATGATCGCCTCCGACGCGGGTGTCTCGAAATTCGGTTCGGGAATGCCGCACCCCCGCGCCTACGGCACCAATTCGCGGGTGCTGGGGCGGTACGTGCGCGAAAAAGGCGTGATTCCCCTCGAAGAAGCCATCCGCCGGATGACCTCGCTCCCGGCCCAGCGCTTCAAGCTCGAAGACCGGGGCCTGCTCCGCCCCGGCTACGCCGCCGACCTGGTGATTTTCGACGAAAAAACCGTTGGCGACCAGGCTACCTATGACCAGCCCCACGCCTACGCCACAGGCTTCGCGGCGGTGTTGGTAAACGGGGAAGTGGTGATTGAAGCCGGAAAACACACCGGGAAGCGACCGGGAATGGTGCTGGTGGGGAAAGGGTTGGTGGAAACGGCAGCCGGAAAATGAAGTAGCGATGTCACGCTGAGCGGAGTCGAAGCGCAACGCCATGCTCGCCACGCCGCCGCGCTTCGACTCCGCTCAGCGTGACATCGCTACTTCATTTTCTTTCTCAAAACAAGTCCCCCTGCACCCCGCCCCGCGCCTGCCAGTACTCGTTTACGTCTTTAAACCCCGCCGGGGGTGTTTTCCATTCGTGGGAAACGTTGATGCCTAGTTGCTCAAACAAGGCGCTCAGTTCGGTGGCGGCGCGGTGCCCGGCGGTGTCGTTGTCGAGGTAAAAACACACTTCGTAGCGCCGGAATAACTTCGCCCATTCGCGCTTGAACACGTTGGCACTGCCCAGACTCACAGCGGCGTGGCCCGCCTGCACGAGGGTCATGCAGTCGAAAGCGCCTTCGGTCAGGTACACCCGCGTGCCGAGTTTCAGCGTTCGGAGCAGGTCGTGGTTGAAGAGCGTGATGGGTTTTCCGGCCAGAAACAGGTATTTGTGGAAACCCTCCGGCGGCTGGTCGATCACCCGCCCTTGCAGGTACACGATGCGCCCTTCCCGGTAGTACGGAATCAGGATGGGGTGTTTGAAAAAAATCAGGTTGTTTTTTTCGTTGAACAACCCCGCCGCCTGCAAGTCGAGCGTGGAGAAGCGAGATTTCAAAAACCAACTGGCGTCGGCGTAGTCGTTGATGCTGAAAATCCGGAATTGCCGCAGGGTTTCTTCCGAAAAACCCCGACTCCTCAGGTAGGTTTGGACTTGGTCGCTTGGGGCGTTGGTCGGCTGCTGGAGGCAGTGATCGCGCAGAGTTTCGTAAATGACCGAGTGGATTTCCCGGTGCCGATCGGGTTTGGTTTCGGGGATTTTGGTGATCGTCGGCAGGTTCGGATTCACCCAATTTACCGGGCGGCGCGGCCTGCCCACCTTACCGGGGTCGGGCAGGTAGCGGACGGCCATTTGTCGGATGCTTTCGCCCACGCTTAGTTTCGCGATTTCGGAGTAAAGCGTGATGCTGTTGCCCGTTTTGCCGCAGCCAAAGCAGTAAAAACTGTTTGTGGCCGGGTAAAACACCAGCGAGGGCGTGTCTTCGCGGTGAAACGGACACAGCATTTTGTTGTACCCGTTCACTTCCAGGCCCAGGTCGCGGGCTACGGTGACGATGTCAACTTCATTAAGGCGGTCGAGGGTATCCATAGTGTCTGAACCGGGATTGGCCGGGATTTACAGATTTTCAGGATGGCTGATGATTTTCAATTTCCTGATTTTATCATCCTGAAAATTCTTTAATCCCGGCCAATCGCGGTTCAGACAAACATACAAAAAAAGGCCCCGGCAATGCCAGGGCCTTTTCGAAAGCAAACAGGTATTAAAATTCAGTTTTGAAGAAACGACACCCGCAGGCTGTTCAACTGGCTGCGGATGGAAGCATCCACCTGCCGGTCGCCCACGCGGAGCACGAAGCCGCCGATGAGTTTCGGGTCCAGTTTTTCGTGCAACCGAACCGTGCGGTTGGTGGCCTTCGCCACTTGCTCGGTGAGGCCCTTGCGCTGGGCCTCGGTGAGCGGCACCACGCTCGTGACGGTGGCGTTCTGCACACCTTTCAGGTCGTCGTACTGGCGCTGGAACTCCTCGGCGATACCGAACAAAAGCCCCTCGCGGTGTTTGAGGGTGATGATTTCGAGAATGCTGAACGTGACGGCATCGACCCGTTTCTGGAACAGCGCCCGCAAAATGTCCAGCTTTTTGTAATGCTTCACCACGGGGCTGCGCAGGGCCAGGTCGAGGGCGCGGTTTTCGCGGATGGTCTGGCTGAACAACTGCATATCGGCGGCCACGGTATCGGTCAGGCCCCGCTCCTGGGCCAAATCGAGCAGCGATTTGGCGTAACGAAAAGCAACGGTTTGTTCGGACATGAGTTGAATTACGAATTACGAATTACGAATTACGAATTGTTGAATCCGTACTACGTAATTCCGTTCTGACTTTCGGCTTCAGTTCGGCTGCATTTACTGCCGACTGCGCCCGCAAACTGCCCACTCAGTTCATCCGCGCGTCGGCGACGAGGTCGCTGACGAGGGATTCCTGGGCTTTTTTGTCGGCTAGTTCCTTGCGGAGCACTTTCTCGGCGATGTTGAGGGCGAGGACGGCCACGTCTTTTTTCATCTGGGCCACCACGGCGGCTTGTTCGTCCTGGATGGCCTTGCGGGCCTTGTCCAGTTCTTTCCGACCCGCCTCGGCAGCGTCGGCCTTCGACTGGGCGATGAGGCCGTCGGCGGCTTCGCGGGCCTGGCGGATGATGGCGTCGCGCTCGGTGCGGGCTTCGATCAGAATCTGGTCGTTGCTGGCTTTCAATTCGGCCATTTCGGCGCGGGTTTTCCGCGACAGTTCGAGGGCATCTTCGATGCTCTGCTCGCGCTCGCGCAGGGAGGCCAGGATGGGCTTCCAGGCAAACTTACCCAGCACAAACACCAGCAACAGGAAGAAAACGAGTTGCCAGAAAATGAGTCCTAAACTCGGGGTAATCAGGTCCATAATTTGGAAATTAGTGAATTTGAAAATGAGGCTCGGAAATTCCTGCTCCTCATTGAAATCGAATTTGCTTCACCACCATTTAGAAAAGGCCAATTCTCAAATCAGCACATTTTCAAACTTTTTAAAATCCCGCCCGAACGCCTAATGCGAGTCGGGCGGGATTTCAGAATTTTACTCGGTGCTGATTACTGCTTTACAGCCACCAGCAAGCTAATCACGGCACCGAACAGGGCCACGGCCTCCACGAAGGCGGCCACGATCAGCATGGCACCCTGAATTTTACCCGATGCTTCGGGCTGGCGGGCGATGGCCTCCATGGCCGAACCCCCAATGCGTCCGATACCGACCCCGGCGCCAATTGCAGCCAGACCAGCACCCACGGCGGCACCTGCGTACGCAAGCGACAGATTAGTGCCTACGGTTTCAACCGATTGTTGAAGGAGAATGCTAAACATTTGAATTGAAATTTAAGTGAAACAAAAAAGGGTTAATGTGCTAATTTCTAATGTGCGAATGAATGCCGCTAAACAGGACTACTTTGCAAATTTTCAATGAGCGAGTAGGTGTTGCATTTCATTGGAAATTAGCACATTAGAAATTCGCACATTTCAATGGTCGTGGTGGTGCTCTTCCACCGCCGCGCCGATGTAGCTGGCGGTGAGTACCGTGAAAATGTAGGCTTGCAGCACCGCCACCAGCAATTCGATGGCGTACATGAAAACCGAAAACGGCCCCACCACCACACTCAGCGCCGCCGAACGGAAGATGAAAATCAGGCTCAGCAAGGCCAGCAGAATGATGTGCCCGGCGGTGATGTTGGCAAAAAGTCGAATCATCAGCGACAAGGGCCGCATCAGCACACCCACTAATTCGACCGGCGTCAGGATGAGGAGCATTAACTTCGGCACACCGGGCATGGCGAAAATGTGCGTCCAGTAGGTTTTGCGCCCGTTGAAATTGACGATTAAAAACGTAATCACGGCCAGGGTCATCGTCACGGCGATGTTGCCGGTCAGGTTGGCTCCGCCCGGCAGCAGGCCGAGCAGGTTATTGATCCAGATGAAGAAAAACAGCGTCAGCAGGTAAGGCAGGAAGCGGGCGTAGTGTTTTTCACCGATGTAATTTTTGGCAACCTCGTCGCGGATGAAGAGCACGAACGGCTCCAGCGCCGATTGCAGGCCCTTCGGCGCTTTGCCCTGGCGGGTTTGGTAGCCCCTGGCCACCGAGAAGAAAATCGTAATGAGCAACACCGCACTCACCAGCAGCGACGTGGCGTTTTTGGTCAGCGAGAAATCGTACACGTTCGCTCCATCGGCGGCAGTAAAGTGCTCGTGGTGGAGCGTAAACCCGTCGTGTTCGTAACTCACTTCGTGGCCCTTGCCCGAGGGATTGTGGTAAAATTCGCCGGAGGAATACACCTTCACGCCCCGCGTGGCCGAGTACAAAATTACTGGCAACGGAATGGCGTAGTGATGCCCGCCGACCGTTGCCAAATGCCACTGGTGTTCGTCGGCGACGTGGTGCAAAATTTCGGTACCGGGGTCGAATTCCTCCACTTCAGCGTGGCCTTGGGCGGCGTGTTGGGCCTGGGCAGCGATTCCGGCAAAAAAGAAAAGGGTAACGAGGAAAAAGCTATGAATGAAGGCGTTGGCAGCAAAACGTCGGCTCATCGTGTCAGGGTTTGGGGCTTCTACTCCGAAAAGCGCCGCAAGTTAGCACGAACCCCGTAAAATTCAAAGCCAGCATAAAACAGGTAGAGTACAAAAAAGTTGAGAATGAAGGTTTGGAAGTCGGGCGTGCCAAGCCGGTAGAACACGAAGAGAAAAATCATTGCCCCCAGCAGGCGCAGCACGGTACTACCGAGGTAGAATTGCACGAAATTGGCGCGGTCGTCGCTAAAGCCGCGTTGAATCAGCCCGTGTGAAACCACGCCGAGCGTCAGAAAAAACGCGAGGATGAACAGGAAATCGGGGTGGAACCAGGCTTGGATTCCTAAAAATTCGGAGCAGAAAAATACAATTCCGAAAAAGGCCGTCAGCAGCAAAAGTCGGAGCATCAGTCGGGGAGTTCGACGCCACCCAACCAGCGGGGACGCGGGACAAAGTTCCGGTACGTTTCGCGTCCGTCCAACACCGCCCGGCCCCGCTCGGTGAGGGAGAGTTGGCCGTTTTCGTGAATCAGCCCGGCCCCTTTCAGGTCGTCCAGTGTGCGGAGCAGTTGGAGGTCGCCCAGGCCAAACTGCGGGTTTTCGTCCCAGAACCGGGTTAACAGCGGTCCGTTCGCCGAAGGTGCCGACTCCAGATTTTTTAACCAGAATTTTTCGATGAAACCCAATCCATCCGTTGGGGCGGGAAACCGGCTCAGGTGCGCGAGCAAGGCCGTTTTCAGGTGAATCAGTTGCCCGAAATCCCCTTGCCCGACCAGCGCCCGTAACGCCTCCGGCGAGTCGGCGCGGTAGGCCCGCCAAGCCTCCCGTCCGATTTCCAGGTCGTGGGTCGTCAGCGTGAGCCGTTCCGGCCAGAGCGCCGCCAGTTGAGTCGGGCTGAGTTCACCCATGCCTTTGAAATTCGGGTGCTGTGGGTGGCTACCGGGGGAAACGAGCGTCAGACGGGTTTGGCCCAGGTCCTGATTGGCGAAAAAATTCAGCAGGTACAGCAGGTTGATTTGGCAAAACAAATCGAACTCGAACCAGAGCGTGATTTCGTCGAAAGCCCGGAAATTGAGGAGCCGTTGGGCCTCGTTCACCACGTCCTGTTCGTACTCAGCGCGGTCGAGGCCGTAGTGTTCGGCCAGGAAATCGCCGCGCTGTTGCCAGAATGGGGCGAAGTCGTCGGTAGCGGGCATTTGGCCTTCGCTTAACATTTCGCGCCAAACGAGTACTTCGCCGGGCAGGGTCGTTTGCCGGAACGAGTAGGCAGTACTATCGCCGTTGAGGACGTGCAGGGTTTTCATGGTTTCGCCTTTTCGTAATCGAGGTCAGACAGAAAATCCCGGTAAATTTTGTAGCTGCCATCGGGTTGCTTTTTCCAGAGCAGCACGAAATGCGTCACCGAGCGCTGTTCTTTCCCCTGCCGATTGAGGAAGCGCAAATCCGACGTGCCCACCTGGTACACCAACTCGCCCTGCCCGCCCGTTTCGGCGGCGCTGAGCGTCCAACCGCGTCCGACGTTTTTCAACCCCAGCCAGTACTCGTTCAGATCCTTTCGTCCCTGCACGAACAAGCCCCGGTTGTCCATCATTTGGGCATCGTCGGCGTAGAGCGCCGCCACCCCCATCAGGTCGTTGCGGGCAAAGGCCGTTTCCATCGCTTTCAATTGCTGCGCTACGGCCTCCTGGTCGGCTTTTCGGGTTGAGGCACTCGCTGGCTGGGCCTGAACCTGAAGGGCAGTGAAGAAGGCAATAAGCAAGGCAAATTTTTTCATGGAGGTCAGGTCTTTGGCAAACTCCGAATCAGCGAAATCAAGGCCGCTGCGATGAAAAACAGGGAGCAGCCAATGGTAAACCAGGGCGTTTTCGTACCCACCCACTCGTCGAGCTTCAGCCCCAGAAACACGCCCAGCCCGATGGTGACGAGCATCTGCATGGCGAGGCCAGTGTAGCGGAGGTAGGGGTTGGGGGGTTGGGGTTCGGTGGGCATTTTCTTGTTAAATGACCATCAGGGCAAAATAATGCTCAATGTTCAATGCTCAATTTTCAACGTTCAAAGTAAAAAACTGTCTTTCAGCACCTTGAACGTTGAAAATTGAGCATTGAAAATTGAGCATTTAGTTCTTAAGAATTTCTCTCCCCGTAAACTTTGCCTCCAGTTCCCGCCGGACTTCCTGCCAATCGTATCGCTCGTCGTGGCTGGCTTGTTCGGCACGCAATTCATCCAGAATGTCTCCCACCAAGTCGGGTCGAATGGCAGCGTCCACCGTGATGCGCCGAACACGGCCCTGATCATCTTTTTCGATACTGACTCCTTCGATTGCAGTCATGGTGTTCGTGCGTTTTCAGGTTATTGCACCGAAAATTAGTTAATTTGGCATAAAATCTGAGTCGCATTCCGCGTTTTGAAGGAAAGCCGTCGCGCTTGCCCGCGCCCATCATGTCAGCATTCCCATCGCCGAGGTTCGTATTTAATTTCCGTTCATCCGTTCGTGAAGGTCGTCCTTCGTGGTGGGTGCTTCGGGTTTTCCTTTTTACGGGAATCCTGCTGGGCTTCGCCGCCTGTTCGCAGTACAACACCGCCCCCGCCAGTCGGGCTTACCACAACCTGACGTCGAAATTCAACGCCTACCTCCAGGCCAAAGAGCAGTTAGACGAAGCCGAAAAGGCGCTTTACAAAACCCGCATCGACAACTACGGCCAGCAACTCGACCTGTTGCCGCCCCTCGATTCGCTCTCGGCGCAGGCCGTAGCCACGCAACTCGACGCGGTGCTGAAAAAAGCCTCGCTCGTGGCCGAACGCCACCAAAATGCTAAGTGGCTCGACAACGCCTACCTGCTCATCGGCACGGTGCGGATGTACCGGGGCGATTTCAAGAACGCCATCGAAACCTTCAAGTACATCAACACCAACGCCGACGAAAGCGACGAAGACACCCGCCACGCCGCGCTCGTGGGGTTGATGCGGGCTTACGTCGAACAGGGCGAATACGCCAATGGCCTACGCGTGGCCGACTTGCTCCGCACGCTGCCCCTCAGCCGGGAGCACACCCGCGATTATTACCTCACCAAAGCCCTGCTGCACCAGCGCCGCGACGAGCGGGCGGTGGCCGCCGCGCTGGTGGAAGAAGCCCTGCCGCTGATGAAACGCGGCGAGCGCAAGGCCCGCCTGCTCTACGCCCAGGGGCAATTGCTCGACGGCCTCGGCAAATCCGACCAGGCTGCTGCCCGCTACGCTGCCGTGCTGAAAAACAACCCCTCATACGATTTGGGTTTTTACGCCGACCTCAACCGGCTGATGAACGGCACCGGCAAGGAAGCTGAATTCAACTTCACCCGGATGCTCGACGACCGCAAAAACGCCGATCTCAAAGACCGCTTGTTCTACGCAATGGCGATGAAGGAGCTGGGCCGGAAAAACTATCGCCAGGCCGAAGCCAATCTGCGGCTTTCGGCCAAATATGCGGCGGGAAAGACCGACCAACTGGCCTTCACCTACCTCAAACTGGCCGAACTCAACTACGATCCGCTCCGGCGCTACGAAGCCGCCTCGGCTTACTACGACAGCACCGTTTCGCTGCTCCCGCCGAGCGTGCCCAACTACGTTCAAATCAGCGAGCGACAAAAAGTGCTGCGGGAGTTTGTCAAGGCTGCCACCGTGCTACGCACCGAAGACAGCCTCCAGCGCCTGGCCGGGATGAACCCCGCCGCCCTCGACAAATACCTGGAGAAAATCATTCTCGACCAAAAACAGCGCGAAGCCGACGAAGTGGCCCGCGCCCAGCAGATTGCCGCCAACGCCCAGCAGGAAGCCCAGTTTACGGCGGGCACCGACGCGGCCTTCGGCGACAAAGTCCAGACCGGCCTCTGGTATTTTTACAACGCCAGTTCCGTGACGCGGGGCAAGCAGGAATTTCAGCAAAAATGGGGCAACCGGGTGCTAGAGGACAATTGGCGGCGCAGCACGAAAGACGTGAGCCTGGCCGATGTTGCCCCCACCGGTTCCAGCAGCAACCCCAACCAGCCCGCTATTTCGGTGGTAACGCCGGGCCGAACCGATAACCTGAAGGGTGAAAAAGACCGGCTGATGGCCCAGATTCCCTTCGGCCCGCAGGCGCTCGCCGCCTCGAAGCAGCGGCAGGAAGAGGCCCAGTTTCAGGTCGGGAAGATTTACCAACTCAACCTGCGCGAACCCGCCGAAGCCATTCGCACCTTCGATGAGTTGCTCGTGCGTTTTCCCCAAACCACCCACGAACCCGAAGTGCTCTACCTGCTTTCGCTGGCCCACGAAGGCACGCCGAAACAAGGGGACTACCGGCAAAAACTAATCAGTAAATTTCCCGACTCGTATTTTGCCCGCCTGCTGCTGCGCGGCAATGAAGGCCCGCTCACCGCCGGGGCGCAAACGGCGGCCCAGCGTACCTACACCGAAGCCTACGCCCGCTACGGCCAGGGCCAGTACCCCGAAGCCCTCACGCAGGTGGAACAAGCCCTACGCGACTACCCCGGCAACCCGCTCGAAGACAAACTGGCCTTGCTCCGGGTGATGCTGCTGGGCAAAACCAGCGGCCCCGGCCCCTACCAGACGGCACTTTCGCAGTTTATCCAGAACTACCCCGCCAGCCCTTTGCAAACGATGGCGAAAGAAATGCTGGCCGTGGTGACGCAAAGCGCATCGTCGAAGGGGAATTAAGCGAACCAAGTGGCAATCAACAAGCCTTCCCTTCGGCGTCATTGCGAGCGTAGGCAAACAGGGCGAGCGAAGCGAGAACTGTTTGCCGGAGCGCGGCAATCCCCTCACGGAGACCAAGAGCGCGTTGGGCAAGTACTCGGGTTTAGCTATCTCGGTCTCCGTGAGGGGATTGCCGCGCTCCGGTAGTCCAATTTCGCTTCGCTCATTGGATTACCTCCGCTCGCAATGACGCGTTCGGAAGGTTTTTTTAAATTTCCATAAAAACTCAGGTTTTCGTCGAAACCACCCCATTCCCAACGAACCACCCTATCCACCCATGTTCGACTTCCTCCCCGGTAAATACCGGCCCACCATCAAAAAACTCTGGCTGATTTCGCTCATCAGTTTTGGGGCGTTTCTGCTGTTTCTGGCGGCGGTCAGCTACGATTTTCTGAATCTTTTCGGCGGAATGCCGGGGCTGAAAAGCATCGAAAACCCGAGCAGCGAACAGGCCTCCGAAGTCATTTCTTCCGACGGCGTGTTGCTGGGCAAGTATTTTCTCGAAAACCGCACGCCCGTGGAGTTCGAGCAGATTTCGCCCAACGTCATCAACGCCCTCGTCGCCATCGAAGACGCCCGCTTCACCAAGCACTCCGGCGTGGATCCGCGTGGCTTGCTGCGGGCGGCCAACGGGGTGTTTACCGGGCAGTCGGGTAGCAGCGGGGGCGGGAGTACGCTCACCCAGCAGTTGGTCAAAAACCTGTTCGAAGCCCGGACGGAGAAATACAAGGGTATTTTGGGCAATGTGCCGTTGCTCAAAATGCTGATTATCAAGGCGAAGGAATGGATTACGTCCATCAAAATCGAGCGGAGCTACACCAAGCAGGAAATCATGACGATGTACCTCAACACGGTGGAATTTGGCTCCAACGCCTACGGCATCCGCTCGGCTTCGCGGACGTATTTTGCCAAAGAACCTTCCCAGCTTTCGGTTTCGGAAGCCGCCGTGCTGATGGGCATGGTGCAGAATCCGACGCGCCTCAATCCAAAGTACCACCCTAAAGCCGCCACTGACCGCCGCAATACGGTGTTTATCCAGATGGTGAAATACGGCTACCTCGACGAAGCGCAGGCCGCCCGGCTCAAGGCCCAGCCCATCCGCCTTGAGTACCACGTCGAAAACCACACCAACAGCAAGGCACCCTACTTTATGGCGGTGATGAAAGACCAGTTGGTTCAGCAAATCAACGAACTGAATCAGGGCCGCCCCGACGACGACCAACTCGATTTGTACACCAGCGGGCTGAAAATTTTCGTCACCCTCGACTCGCGGATGCAGGCCCACGCCACCGAGGCCATCCGTACCCACATGCGCGACCAGCAGGCCAAGTTCGATGCACACTGGGGGAAAACCACACCCTGGCGCGATGAGAACGGGAAAGAAATCCGGGGATTCATCGAAAAATCCGCCCGCCGCACCGACCGCTACCGCGAGTTGAAGCAGATTTACGGGGCCGACGAAAAGGCGATTTTCCGGGAAATGAACAAACCCAACCGGATGCGGGTGTTTTCCTGGCGGGCCGAAGAAGGCAAGGATACCACGATGAGTTCGCTGGATTCCATCCGTTACTACAAGCGTTTTCTCAACACGGGCTTCATGAGCATGGATCCCAACAACGGCCACGTGAAAGCCTGGGTGGGCGGGATCAACTTCAAGTATTTCAAATACGACCACGTCCGGCAAAGCCGCCGGCAACCGGGGTCGTCGTTCAAACCGTTCATCTACGCCACGGCCATCGACAACGGCTTCACCCCCTGCGACCACGTCACCGACCAGCCCGTCCACTTCGGCCCCGAAGACGGCGTGCCCGGTGGCTGGACGCCCAAAAACTCGACGGGCCGCTATTCCGGTCAGAGTTATACGTTGCGCAAAGCCATCGGGCAGTCGGTCAACACGGTGAGTGCGTACCTGATCAAGAAATTCGGCCCGCGCGAGGTGGTGCGCTACGCTAATCAAATCGGCATCACCAGTCCGCTGGTGGCCAACCCGGCGCTGTGCCTGGGGGCTTCCGACGTGTCGGTGTTCGAGATGGTCAACGCCTACTCCACGTTTGTGAACGAAGGCAAGCGATGGAAAGAGCCGCTCGTCATCACCCGCATCGACGACCGCTACGGCAACGTGCTCAAAACCCTCGACCCCGAATTCCGCGACGCGCTCAGCCCCGAAACGGCCTACCTGATGGTGCATATGCTCAAGGGCGCCTTGCAGGAACAGGGCGGCACGGCCCAGCGCCTGAATACCTACGAATGCGGCAAAAACAACGAAATCGGGGCCAAAACCGGCACCACCTCCAACCATTCCGACGGCTGGTTTATGGGCATTACCCAAAATCTGGTGTCGGGCCTGTGGGTGGGCGGCGAAGACCGCAGTATTCACTTCCGCAGCCTGGCCCTGGGGCAGGGGGGCCGGATGGCCATGCCCGCCTGGGCCCTGTACATGGACAAAGTGTACGCCGACAAAACGCTGGGCATCGAAAAAATTCCCTTCAAAAAACCCACTGGCACCACCATCTCCCTCGATTGCAGCGGCTACGGCAGCGGCAGCGATTCGATTCAGGTGATTCAGCCGACGGTGAAGCCTAAGGAGCAGGATGGGTTGTTGTAACCTAAAGAATATTAATCAAAAAGAGAGGCCACTTTTTTGATAAAAGTGGCCTCTCTTTTTGATATTAACTTCTATTGTTTAATTATTTTTTTGACAACTTTTTTATTTTTAAATGTAATTTCTACCAAATATAAACCGATAGGAAATTGCTTCAATGAAAAAAACTTAGAAGGATTATTATCTATTTTCTCTTGGTAAAGCAGTTGGGCAGACAGCGTATACAGTGAAATAACGTAAGGCTCAAAACACCGTTGCTCGGTTCTCACTTGAAATCCTTCAGTGGTTGGATTTGGGTAGAGAATATGCTCAACGGCAGCGCATTCAGCTTCGGCCTGACACTCGCGGGGTTCGAGGTTATTGAACGTACTCTGAATAAAGTTGGGAAGACCATTGGATATGCCTACTTCTGCCTGTCCAAAATTAAATTCAACTAGTTTGACATCACAGGCAAAGCCGGGCAGATTAGGTTTGTTAATAACGATAAAATTAGAGTTGTTGCGATAAGCAAGGAAAATATTAAATTTGGACATGAAACTTTCAGTAACTCAATTGAAA